>CACCLU010000012.1 GCA_902546975.1 uncultured Alphaproteobacteria bacterium | reverse complement strand
AATCCGCTAGATGCAATAATTTTTACTTTTTTAAAACCAAAATTATCAAGTTGTGCTCTCAAATACCACAAAGATGCAGCAGAGACTCCAGGCCCAACTAAATGTTTTAACTCTTTGTCAGATCTGTATTCTTTGATTGAACCGGGTGCGTGTTTTTCTAAGACCTCGTATGATTTTGAGGTATCAAGATTCTCAATAAATCTTCCATTTGGGGTATCAAGTCTTATCATTACTTTTCCAGCTTTAGACAACTTATCGAAGTGGCTACAAACTTGAATAGAGTCAGTAATTTCCTTACCGAAATAATCAGGCAATACAACTAAATCATCTTTTGGAAATGTTTCATGAAACATTTTTACTGCCTCAAGAGTAGATCCTGCATATCCTATTAATGCATGTGGCATCGTTCCTAATGCTTTATTAGATTGAAAATAATGTGAAGTTGCATCTATCGATGTTCCAATAAAGCCTTTAGCTTTCTTTCTTTTTGCTGATTTTGATCCTACTGAAGCCGCATATGACATTAATTCAGACATCTCTGTACCTGCACAATGTCTTGCATCCATAGCTATAAAGGACGTTTTAGGCAAGTCTAAACACATTTGATATGCATTAGCTGCTGCTATACAAGCTGGACCAATTTTTTGTAAGAGTAAAGTTTCCAAATCGACTATATGTTTAAAAGAACCCCTAATATAAAGAATTGGTTCTCCTGCACCGAAATGGTCACCCTCTTTGAATGGACTAGAAGTTGATACTTTAATTCCTCTGTCTTTTGAAATTTGTTTAATCCAATTTATTGCTAGTTTTAATGCTATTACACCTGGTCTACGAATAAAAACAGCATAAGTAACTTTAATATCTCCATACTTATGGATAATTTTTTTTGTTTTTAAAAAATAACTATCAGTAAAATTATTAATTAAATTTGAATTTGTTTTTTTATTCATTATGAATAAGAAAACTAATTCATTTCGCCATTGGACAATAAATCAGCCAGTAGAAAAGATAGCTCTAATGATTGATTAACATTTAGTCTTGGGTCGCAAAACGTATGATACCTATCACCTAAATTTTCATCTTTAATATCATCAGGCCCACCGACACATTCAGTTACATCTAAACCTGTTAATTCAAGGTGAACACCTCCTGCGACTGAACCCTCTGATTTATGAATTTCAAAAAAAGACTGAATTTCTTTAAAAATATTCTCAGTAGCTCTAGTTTTATAGCCAGATTTACTTGTAGATGTATTTCCATGCATAGGATCACATATCCATGTAAGATTAAGACCGAGTTTATTAATTTCTTTCAATAAATCAGGGTATTTTGAATTAATTTTATCCGCTCCCATTCTAACAATAAGTGTAAGTCTCCCACCTTCATTTTCGGGATTCAGTATCTCAATATTTTTTTTTAAATCATCAATGGTTGTAGATGGACCTACTTTAAGACCTAAAGGGTTTTTTATACCACTTAAATAGTGTATGTGAGCACCATTAGGATCTCTAGTTCTATCACCAACCCACAAAAAATGAGAATTTACATTATACCACTCACCTGTAGTGCTATCTATTCTTGTAAAAGCTTGTTCATAAGGTAAAAGAAGCGCTTCATGGCTTGTGTAAAAATCTGTCTCTCTTAGTTCTCTTGTATTTTTTTCATTTACACCACAGGCATTCATAAATTTTATACTTTCTGCAATTTTTTCAGATAATTCTTTAAATTTTTTTGTTGTATCAAAGTTATCTGCAAAATCTAAATTCCATTTATTTAATTGTGTTAAACTAGCAAAACCTCCTTGAGCAAAAGCTCTTAATAAATTTAAAGTTGAAGCTGAATGGTTATAAGCTTTGATCATTCTTTTAGGGTCTGGTTCTCTAGAGGACTCGTTAAACTCAAATGAATTGATAATATCTCCTCTATAACTAGGTAGCTTTTGACCGTTTTTTTCTTCAAAGTCTGAGCTTCTTGGTTTAGCAAATTGTCCACCCATTCTCCCTAGTTTAACGACCGGTTTATTAGTGGCAAAAGTCAAAACAACAGACATTTGCAATAGTAATTTAAAATTATCTCGAATTGTATTGGGGTTCAATTCCTGAAAGCTCTCAGCACAGTCACCGCCTTGTAAATAAAAGGACTCTCCTTTTTGAACTTGATAAATTTGTGATTTTAGAGACCTAGTCTCACCAGCAAATATTAAAGGAGGCATAGAGGATAATTCCTCTATTACAGAGTCTAAATTACCTTGATCAGCGTAAGCAGGCATTTGCTTTGCTTCAAAGTTTTTCCAACTATCTTTAGTCCATTTCATGAGGCAAGGATTATATTGTTAAATGTATTAAATAAAAGTAATTATTGGGTTTTAGATTTAAAAGGCCAAATTTTGGGTAGCTTTAATTTAGGTAATGATGGCTCATAACCTGTAGCATAAAAATTATCTATGCTGGATTGTTTATTATCTGAATACTTTGAATCAATATCTTCATGATTGATAATTCCGATATTATCAACGATATCTACTGTGGTGAT
>CACCLU010000011.1 GCA_902546975.1 uncultured Alphaproteobacteria bacterium | reverse complement strand
TACTTTTATTGGAGGTATGTGAAAGTCTCTTTTCCTCACTGTCGTTGCAATTAAGATATCACTACCTTTCATAGCTTCTGGTATTGATTGATATACTTTAACTTTTTTAACTAAGGATGAAAAATGCTTTGCAGATTTTATTCCCTTATCGTTAGGCCAAATTTTTCTTGGACTTACTAAGGATAAGTTCTCAAAACCAAAGCATCCTATTGATCTTAGAGACATACCAATATTTTCAGATAACTGGGGTTTATTTAATATAAATTGAATTGTTTTTTTCAAGAGGACTTAATTAATTTATAAATTAAGCTCTCTCTAAGGGCGTTATATGACGCATCAATTATATTAGTAGAGACACCTACTGTTGTCCAAATGGAGCCTTTTTGATCCTTTGTCTCTATAAGAACACGAACTATTGCATCTGTTCCTTTTTCTGAGGATAAAATTCTTACCTTAAAATCAGTTAATTCTAAATCCTCTAAAGCAGGGTAAAAGCCCATTAATGATTTTCTTAAAGCTTTGTCCAAAGCATTTACTGGACCATTTCCTACTTCTACATTCATGTATTCTTTTTTTTCAACTTCTATCCTTACAGTTGCTTCAGACTCAGTTACTAATTCTCCTTTAGCATTCCATCTTCTATCATCAATAACTTTAAATCTTTTTAATTCAAAGTACTCTGGGATACCGAAAAGAGTTTGTCTAGCTAGTATCTCAAAACTCGCAATTGCCTGATCGTAAGCGTAACCCTTGAATTCTCTCTCTTTTACTTTTTGGAGTAAAAAATCTAATTTATCTGAATGATCATCTGGGTTAATACCAACAGTATTTAAAAGAGATATGATATTAGATCGGCCAGATTGATCAGAAATTACAACTTTTCTAGTATTACCTACTATTTCTGGGTCTATATGCTCATATGTTTTAGGGTCTTTGTTAATTGCTGAAACATGCAAACCTCCTTTATGTGAAAAGGCATTTTCACCAACATAGGCTTGCTGAGAATTTGGCATACGATTTAAAATTTCATCTAAAAGCAATGAGGTTTTCTTTAAGACTGATAATTTTTCTTTAGGAATACTAGTTTCAAATTTTGTTTTCAAGATTATTGAGGGAATAAGAGATACTAAATTAGCATTTCCACACCTTTCTCCTAAACCATTAATTGTGCCTTGGATTTGTCTCACTCCTGCTCGCACAGCAGCCAGTGAGTTGGCAACTGCATTTTCTGTATCATTATGCGCATGGATGCCCAGTTTTTCACCTGGAATATATTTTGTTACTTCTTGAACAATTGTCTCTACTTCATTTGGAAGAGTTCCACCATTAGTATCACACAATACTATCCACCTAGCTCCATTATTTAAAGCCTCAGTTAAACAATCTAATGCAAATTTAGGATCTAATTTATATCCATCAAAAAAATGCTCAGCATCATACATTGCCTCTAAACCTTTTTCATTGATATGAGCGATACTTTCACCAATCATTTTTAGATTATCAGATTTTGAAATGCCTAAAGCCTTTTCGACCTGATATGAAGATGATTTCCCAACAATGCAAATATGTTTTACATTTGTATTAATTAAAGTATTTAGACCTGGATCGTTTGAAACACTTGTATTAGGTCTTCTGGTCATTCCAAAAGCAACCAAACTAGAATTATTAAAATTTGTTGTAGAATTAAAAAAACTATCATCAGTTGGATTTGACCCTGGCCAACCACCCTCAATATAATCTAAACCTAATTCATCGAGAGCATTAGAGAATTTGATTTTATCATCTACAGTAAAATCAACACCGGTAGTTTGTTGACCATCTCTTAATGTAGTGTCAAAAAAATAAATTTTATTTTCTAGTTTTTCTTCCATGTTGTGCCATTTATGGTGTCTTCTAAAACAATCCCTTGTTTAAATAACTCATCTCTAATTTTATCTGCTAGTTCAAAGTCTTTATTTTTTTTAGCCTCTTGTCGGCGAGATATCATATTTTCAATAAATTCTTTATCAAGGTTTAAATCTGTTTTATTAAAACTAGGATTTAATCCTAGTAAGCTTAAACCATTATTAAAATGAGCTAATAAATCATCATTATTCTTGTCTTTTTTAATGTTAGCTATTATTTGCTGTAATCTCATCAGTGCTTTTGGGGTATTTAGGTCATCTAAAAGTGCATTAACAAATTCTGAGTCTAATTCTTTGCTATTAACCTCTTTAATATGTTCTCTCCACTTGTTAATGATGTTTTCACTATAACTTATAAGGTCGTTTGAAAAATCAAGTGGTTGACGATAATGAGTAGTCAGTAGTGAATATTTGAGAACAGCAGGATCGTGTTTAGATAATAAATCATTAACAATTGAGGTATTTCCTAAAGATTTTGACATTTTTTCACCCTTAAAATTTATAAATCCATTATGGAGCCAAAAGTTTGACATTTTTTTATCATGACAACATGTTGACTGAGCAATTTCATTCTCGTGATGTGGAAAAATAAGATCAATACCCCCCGCATGGATATCAATGGTTTCTCCAAGTAATTCTGAAATCATAGCTGAACACTCTATGTGCCATCCAGGTCTACCATTACCCCATGGGCTATCCCAATAAGGTTCATTTGTTTTTGATGGTTTCCAAAGGACAAAATCTTCAGGATTTTTTTTGTAATCGGCAACTTCTACTCTTGCACCAGATATTATGTCTTTTAATGAGAACTTAGAGAGAGAACCATAACCCTTAAATTTCTTTGCTTCAAATAAAACATGTCCTTCAGATACATAGGCATATTTTTTTTCAATAAGATTTGTAATCATCTCAATCATTTTTGAAATATAATCTGTGGCTTTTGGTTCATGTGTTGGAGATAATATTGATAAAGAACTTAGATTTTGTTGATATATTTTTTGAGTAGAATGTACCAACTCATCTGTTGATATTTTAAGTTCATTTGCTTTATCTATAATTTTATCGTCAATGTCTGTTATATTTCTGACGTAAAGTACACTATCCTCTCCAAAAATTAGTCTTAAGACTCTAAATAAGATATCAAAAACTATAATTGGTCTGAAGTTTCCTATATGTGGATCACTGTAAAGGGTGGGTCCACAAGCATACATCTTAACTGCAGATGAATTAATAGGTATAAGTTTTTCTTTTTTTTTGGTTAAAGTGTTAAAAAGATTAATATTCATTTAAAATT
>CACCLU010000010.1 GCA_902546975.1 uncultured Alphaproteobacteria bacterium | reverse complement strand
TCTAATGATTTAGTGAGTATTCATAACATCAGTTTTGATTTTGCCGAAAAACTTAAAATCTCTACAATTGATTTATCTGATACTAGAAATTCAATAGTTGAAATTCCTATCTGGGAAGAGTTTGGAGATAATAAAAAAAAAAATGTTGGACATGATAATTTAAAAGAGATTACAATAGACCGTTTAGATGAAATTTTTGAACAAGTTTTAAAATCTCTACCTAATGATAAAATTTATTACTCATACGTTTTCACAGGAGGAGGAGCAAAGATTAAAAACTTTTATAACTATTTTCGAACGAAATTTGGCTATGAAATACAGTTTTTGGAGCCACCAAAGTCCTGTGGTATTCCTAAAGTTTTAAATGATGCAAGTATTATGTCTCTTTACTCAAGTTATTGGCTTTTGACTAATAACAGCTTCAGAAAAGAGGATTTTGTTCAAAAAATTGATTCTTTTTCAAACAAAATATGGTACAAAAGATTCGTAGACCTACTATAGGTTGATTTGCGGGGAAAAAAATGACACTAGATATAGAACCAGTAGTTGATCAAAAAAACTTAAAACCATCATTAACAGTTATGGGCATTGGCGGCGCAGGATGTAATGCAGTAAATAATATGATCCAATCAAATTTAAACAATGTTGATTTTATTGTAGCAAATACGGATGCACAGGCTCTTGAAAATTCTCTTTGTTATAATCGTATACAATTAGGATTAGAAAAAACAAAAGGTTTAGGTGCGGGAGCAGATCCAATAATAGGAAAGGACGCTGCTGAGGAGAGTATTGATTTAATATCCGAAGAATTAAGAAACACAAATATGTTATTTTTAACAGCTGGTTTGGGCGGGGGCACCGGAACAGGCGCTTTGCCCGTAATAGCAAGTATTGCAAAAAAATTAGGCATAGTAACAGTAGCTATAGTTTCAACGCCTTTTAATTTTGAGGGCACCAAGAGAATGAACCTTGCTTTACAAGGACTTGAGGAAGTTAAAAGCAATGTAGATACATTACTTATTATACCTAATCAAAATTTATTTAAAGTGTCTAATGAACAGACTTCTTTCGCAGAAGCTTTTAAAAAAGCAGACAATGTTCTTTTTGATGGTGTCAAAGGTCTTACAGACTTAATTACGCAACCTGGTCTAATTAACTTAGATTTTGCAGATGTTAGAACTGTAATAAAAGAAATGGGATTTGCAATGATGGGTACTGCAGTCGCAGAAGGTGATAATAAAGCAGTAGAGGCTTCAAATTTAGCTTTAACTAACCCACTAATTGAAAATATAGATATGAATACTGCTAAAGGAGTTATTGTTAATATTTCTGGCGGTAGCGATATGACTTTATTAGAAGTTGATCACGCTGCAAATATCATAAGGCAGAGTGTTAACCCAGAGGCAAATATAATTTTTGGATCTTTGATTGATGAGACCCTTCAAGGAAAATTAAAAATAAGTATTTTTGCAACGGGCATAGAGGCATCAGGAAAAAAAATTCTCTACTACCCAGAAACTGAAAATAATTCAGGATTTAGTTCTATACAAAATAAAATTGACGGAAGTTT
The DNA here is from genome assembly GCA_902546975.1 of uncultured Alphaproteobacteria bacterium. Lineage (GTDB taxonomy): Bacteria > Pseudomonadota > Alphaproteobacteria > HIMB59 > HIMB59 > HIMB59. The sequence goes on along the minus strand of CACCLU010000010.1, from coordinate 4,041 downwards.
TTCTTATGAGGGTTCAGATAATAGACATTTTGAAGATATTTCAAGTGTAGTTGAAAAAAAACAAGTTGACTCTGAAACAGAGGAATTCAACTTAACTAATGCCCCGGATAGCACTTCATCGGATAAAGATGTATTAGTTGAAAAAGACACTGAAAATTCAACTAATATAGAAAATTTTGAAGAAAAAAAGAAAAAAGGTTTTTTTAGTATGCTTTCCAATCTGATGACCTCTGATAAAAAATCTACAGAAGAAAGTGCTGAATTACCTGAAAAAAAGCAAAAAACGAAAAAAACAAAGACAGATCCAAATCTTTTTTTATTTAGTGACGTTTTAGAAGAGGATACTGAAAAAACTAGACAAATCAAAGATAGTGATGAGATATCAGAAGTTTCTGATATTTCAGAATTTAGTGATGAAAATGAGACCATTGAAGATATAGATACTCCTTCATATCTTCGTAAAGGCTCTAATAAATAAGTTCTGTAAATACAAAGTTTTACAAATATAAAGTAATACTTTTTGGGTATTTTCATAAGATTATTTTAAATGAAAAGCTTTACTCTCAATGAGACTGTAAATTTAGAGGGTATTGGGTTACACACTGGTGTTAAAACCAATGTAATTCTAAATCCTGCACCTCTAAATTCTGGCATCATTTTTAATAGAACCGATAAATCAACAATTATTCCCGCTAAATGGGATTATGTAATATCCACAAAATTTTCAACTAACATTGCTTCAGATGGGGTTGAAGTTAAAACAGTTGAGCATTTATTGAGTGCTCTTGCAGGTCTACATATCAATAATTGTGAAATTTTAATTGACAACGTTGAAGTTCCTATTCTTGATGGTAGCTCTAATGTATTTGTTGAAAGTATCTTAAAAAAAGGAATAAAAGAGCAAGACTCAGAACAAAAGATTTTAGAAATTGTTAAACCTGTAAAATTTTCATGTGATTATGGATATGCTGAGTTAGCACCTAATTCACCAAAAGATGAGGGGTTGAATATTAATTTAGAGTCTAGTTTCGATGGAAAGTATGAAGATCAAGATATTAAAATTAATAACTTAAATGGTAACTATATCGAGTCCATATCAAAAGCTAGAACTTTTGGTTTTTTTCAAGAAATTGAATATCTTAAGTCACAAAATTTAATCAAAGGAGGCTCACTAGATAATGCCATTGTTATCAAAGATAAAAAACCTCTTAATAAAGATGGATTAAGATATGATAACGAATTAATGCGCCACAAAGTTTTGGATGTGGTTGGTGATCTTTATTTATCAGGTTACCCTATTATTGGAACTTATAAGGGTTTTAAAACAGGTCACTTCATTACAAATAATTTACTTAAAGAATTATTCAAATCAAAAGAAAACTATAAGATACATAAGATAAACTAAACCATTTTTTTAGGGTCAGTGTATTTATTAAATTCTTCCTCAGATAAATCAGTTAGTTCCATACAGGACTCTTTTAATGAAATGTTTTTATTATAAGCATTTAGTGCCACTTTAGAGGCTAGATCGTAACCAATAACTTTAGTTAATGGTGTAACAAGCATTAAAGAGCGATTTAAAAGTTCATTTACTCTTTTTTTGTTAACTTTTAATCCTTTCAAACAGTTTTTATTAAATGAAGCCATTGCCTCACTTATTAAACTAATTGCATCAAGAGTATTATGTATGATTAATGGATTATAAACATTTAATTGGAAATGGCCTTGAGAACAAGCGAAGGCTATAGAGTTTCTCAGACCAATCACATGTGTGCACACCATTGATAGTGCTTCACACTGTGTAGGATTTATTTTTCCTGGCATAATTGATGAGCCAGGTTCATTTGCTGGAAGAATTAACTCAGAAATTCCACTTCTTGGCCCAGAAGCTAATACCCTAATATCATTTGCCATTTTAAATAAAGTACTAGTTAAAATTTCAACACCTGACATGACTTCAATAAATACATCATGGGAAGCAAGCGACTCATACTTATTTGGGGCAGATTTAAACGGAAGTCCTGTTTCCTTTTTTAAGTATTTAATAAATATTTTAGAAAAACTTTTTGGTGCATTTACTCCAGATCCAACTGCAGTTCCCCCTTGAGCCAATTCATAAAGCTTATTTAAACTTTTTTTAATAACATTCTCTGCATAAGAGATTTGATCATAAAATGCTAAAAATTCATTTGAAATTTTAATTGGTGTTGCATCTTGAGTGTGAGTTCTTCCAATTTTAATTATTCCTTTGAACTCAGAAATTTTCTTTTTTAAAGATTTTTTGAAAAAAGCTATCTCCGGGAGTAATTTTTCTTTTATCGATAGTACAGTAGCTATATGCATAGCAGTAGGAATACTATCATTTGATGATTGAGACCTATTAATATGATCATTAGGATGAAGTGGGGTATTTGTTGGGAGTTTTTTTCCTAACATCTGGTTACTTTTATTTGCAATGACTTCATTTATATTCATATTGATTTGAGTCCCTGATCCTGTTTGCCATACAACTAGAGGAAAGTGATCATTTAATTTTCCAGATATAATTAAATCACAAACTTTACCAATAATTTTTGTATGATTTTTTGGTAATAATTTTAATTCTGCATTTGCAAAAGCACATGATTTTTTTTGTAAGGCAAGAGCCTCTATAAAAATATTTTGAAAATGAAATTTCCCAATACCTATTTGAAAGTTTTTTATTGATCTTTGAGTCTGTGCTCCCCAAAGTTTTGTACTTTCAACTTTAATGTCACCTAAACTATCTTTTTCAATGCGAAATTTGACCATTACTAATTAATAATATATATCAAATTCAATGAAAAATATTTTATTAATTCGCCATGGTCAAAGTGAGTGGAATAAATTAAATCTTTTTACCGGTTTTAAAAATATTGAATTATCTGAACAAGGCATTGAGGAGGCGAATAAAGCTGGGCAAAACTTCAAAAATTTAGATATAAAATTCAATATTGTATTTACAAGCGAATTAAAAAGAGCTCAAGAAACTGCTAAAATAATTCTTCAAAACCTCGATCAGTGGGATTTTTTAAATAATGAAGGAAAAATAATCTCAAACATTAATTTAAATGAAAGAGATTATGGTGATCTCACGGGTTTAAACAAAAAGGAAACTGCTGAAAAATTTGGAGAAGAACAAGTTCATAAGTGGAGAAGAGGTTATTCTGATCAACCCCCTAACGGTGAAAGTCTTGAGGACGTAGTCAGAAGAGTTACAAAATATTTTGATGAAGTAATTAAACCTGCTATTCAAAGTAATGAAAATGATAATATTTTAATAGCAGCACATGGGAATTCTCTAAGAGCGCTTTTGATTGTTATGAATATTTATGAACCAAATAATATTAATTCTGTTGAACTCTCAACTGGTGTTCCAATACACGTTATCTTAAAAGATAATAAATTTAGTATTAAAGATTAATTAATTGATAGATATAGCTTTAATTTTAGCAATCGTATCATATTACACTGTAATGTTTATTACACCTGGGCCCAATAATGCTATGTTAACGATTTCAGGGTTAAAATTTGGTTTTAAAAGGTCTTTACCACATATTACCGGTATTTCTTTGGGTCATGCACTTCAAGTTTCATTAATTTGTACAGGTTTAGGTTTAATTTTGATCAATAAACCAGAATTTCAAATGATACTAAAATGGCTTTGTTTTTTTTATCTCATTTATTTAGCTTATCAAATGATTGGGTCTCTAAAGGATTACAAGAAAGATACGGGTAGACCTTTAAATATATTCGAAGCTGCTCTTTTTCAATGGATAAACCCTAAGGCATGGACGATTGCTATTACAGTCGCATCTGGTTTTATGCCTCTAGAAGAAAAGCTTTGGATAGCAGTTATTTTCACTGGGTTGATGTCATCATTGGTAAGCTTTCCATGTATAAGTTTATGGGCACTTTTCGGAAGTTTGATTAAAAATTTAGTATCTAACCCTAAACTAAAAAGAAGTTTTGAATATTTCTTTGCATTGTTATTAGTATCTACGGGAATTTATTTAATATTAA
>CACCLU010000009.1 GCA_902546975.1 uncultured Alphaproteobacteria bacterium | reverse complement strand
TTGTTTGAAGCCTGTCTACGTATTTTTTTAACTCCTCATCATGGGATTTACTTACTGCGGCTAAAACATAACCCTCGATTAGCAAGAGAATTATTAAAAAATCAAAATTGTAAAATATTTGAAGATACACGAGTGATATCATATGAATCTCAAAAAAAAGTAACAATAAAAACTGAAAAAAATTTAACTGTTAAATCTGATAAATTAATTATCTGCTGTAATGCATATATTGATAATTTGAATAAAAGTTTAAGAAAAAAAATAATGCCTGTTAAAACTTATGTATCAGCATTTACTGAAATTCCAAATACAGAATTGAGTAAATATTTTCGAAAACCTATCACAGTGGGAGATATGTTATTTGTGCTAAATTATTTTAGACTGGATTCTAATAATAATTTAATTTTTGGTGGAGGTGTAAGTTACTCTAATATAGATCCGATAAATTTGGAATTATCTTTAAAAAAAAGTATAAAAAAGATACTTCCTGGTTTAGAAAAGTTCAAAGCTTGGTGTACTTGGAGTGGGCACGTTGCCATAACTGTAAACAGATTCCCTCATATCGGTAATATTGATAATAATATTTTTTTTGCACAAGGATATTCAGGACATGGCTTAGCAATAACAACTATGGTTGGAAAAATGCTTGCTGAAACAATAACAAATCAGAACAATAATTTGAGCTTATTTGAAAAGTTTAGACATAAAAACTTTCCTGGTTTTGGCGTAATTGATAAGCCATTATTAGTTTTAGCAATGAGTTATTTTAAATTAAAAGATCAATTAAGCCTGAAATAACTTATTTTTGCCTAATCTAGAGTTAGGATCTAAGTGTTTTTTTAATTTTTTAATAAAAAGGTAATTTTCACTAGGTTTATATTTTTTTAATAGATAATTTTTTTTCAAACCAAGACCGTGTTCTGCTGCCACACTACCTTCACTTTGAATAGTCAAATCATAAATAAATTTTGAGAGGTAAGCACAATTCTTTTTTGAATTAGGATGTACTTTAAAATTGCAATGCAAATTACCATCTCCCAAATGCCCAAAAAAATAAGGAGTAAAGATTTTATTATCCTTTACAAATGTATTTACCTTCTTAATAAAGACAGACCACTTATCAATGGGATTTACTTACTGCGGCTAAAACATAACCCTCGATTAAGTCACATTGTATATTTAAGTCTTTGATATTTTTTTTTACCTCTCTAACAGCGTCTAATGTGAATTGCCATAATATCTTAATTTCCTCTTGAGTGTGTTTTTGGCTAGAGTAATTCTCTGAGGAAAAACCATGTAATAATTGCCCACCATTTCTTCCAGATGCGCCCCAACCAACTTTATTTTTCTCCAATATGACTATGTTTAAATCTGGATTTAATTTAGATAAATATAATGCTGATGAAATTCCTGATAAACCTGCACCAATTATACAAACATCACATTGTAAGCTCTCATTTAATTTGTTAGTATTAATACTGAATGCTTTTGTTCTTACGTAATAATTATCTGAGTAATCCATCAGATACATAAATATCAAATTTTAAAGGTTAGTTATAGCTATGAATGATTATGTCGATTGGTTAAAGAAAAATAAAATAACAGAGGTAGAATGTATGATTCCTGATAATTCAGGTATACCAAGGGGAAAAATATTACCAACAAAAAAATTTTTAAGCTCTATTGAGTCAGGTGGATTAAGATTACCTTTAGCCCTATTCAAATTAGCAGTATCTAGAGATGTGACTTATTCAATAGATGATCAGATTTTAAATCCTACAGATGGCGATTTTATATTAAAGCCTGATTTTAATACTCTGAGAACTGTTCCATGGTATGAAGAACCAACCGCACAGGTTATTTGTGATGCTGTTGATAACAATGATAATGTTATAGAGGTCCACTCAAGAGGTATTTTAAAAAAGGTAATTGGTCTTTATGAAAAAATAGGCCTTGAACCAGTAGTTGCTCCAGAAATTGAATTCTATTTAGTTAAGAAAAACAATGATCCGGACAATCCTTTAGAGACACCGAGTGGGCAATCTGGAAGAATTGAAAAAGGAAATCAGTCTTACGGTATTGACGCTGTTAATGAATTTGATCATATTTTTGAGGATCTATATGACTACTGTGAAACTCAAGAATTAGAGGTTGAGAACATTAATCATGAGGATGGCCCAGCACAAATGGAAATTAACTTCAAGCATGGTAACCCTCTTGACTTGGCTGATCAGGTTTTTTTATTTAAAAGAACTCTGAGACATACTGCATTGAAGCATAATTTGTATGCAACTTTTATGGCTAAACCGATGGAAGATACTCCAGGAAACTCGATGCATATACATCAATCAATTTTAAAAAAAGGTAAACCAATATTTGTGGATAAAAATCTTAGAACTACAAAACATTTTGATAACTATTTGGGTGGATTACAAAAATATTCAAAAGCTTTTTTACCTCTTTTTGCGCCAAATGTTAATTCCTTTAAAAGGCTTAGAGGTTTTTGGGAGGAAGGTACACCTTTTAACCTAAACTGGGGTTTTGAAAACCGTACCTGTGGTTTTAGAGTCCCAAATTTTAACTCTGCTAACCAAGCGAGAATTGAAAATAGACTTTGTGGATCAGACGTAAATCCATACTTAGCTATAGCTGCAACTTTATCTGCGGGATATCTAGGTTTGAAGAAAAAATTAAAAGCAACCTCGGAGACCAAAAAAGCTGCTTATAACGTAAATGTTTCTCTGACAGAAAGCATCTATCAATCAATAGATACTTTTTCTAGATCTAAGGAGGCAAAAGAGATATTTGGTGAAACATTTATAGAATTATTTTGTTCAATCAAAGACTTAGAGGTAAATGCCTATAATAAAATTATTACAGCATGGGAAAGAGAATATTTACTTCTTAATGTTTGATCTATTAATTAAGTAAATACTAATTGCTGCTAATATAACAATTAGCATTATTATTGCGGAAAGAGCATTAACTTCTGGACTCAATCCCAATCTAACTTTAGAAAAAACCACTATTGGCAAAGTGTTAGCTCCGGGACCGGTAGTAAAACTAGCAACGACAAGATCGTCCAAAGAGAGTGTAAATGCAAGTAACCAACCTGATAATATTGCAGGTAATATTACAGGAGCAGTTACTTTCCAAAAAATCATATTTGGAATTGTCCCAAGATCCTGAGCAGCCTCTTCTATATTTTTATCGTAACTACTCAACCTTGACTGGATAATAACTGCAACAAAAGCTACAGAGAAAGTTATATGCGATATTAAGACTGTTAGTTGTCCTTTTGAGGAAGGAAAGCCAATAATATGGTTAGATGATATAAAGAATAACAACAAAGAAAGCCCTAAAATTATCTCAGGCATAACCAAAGGAGAAGAACTCAAGAAAATAAAGAAAGGCCTGGCTGGAATTTTTGATATTCTTGTTAATGAAAAACCAATCATTACACCCATGATTGTTGCAAATGTTGCTGAAAGAGAGGCAATTTTTAAACTAGTATAAAAAGCCTCTAAAATTTGTTCATTTTGAAATAATTCCTTATACCATCTAAAAGAGAAACCCTTCCAAACCATAACTCTTTTATTATCATTAAAAGAATAAGCTATAAGAGTTAAAATAGGAAAATATAAAAATGAAAATCCAATTGTTAAGGTAAAAATTTTAAAAAATAATTTATTCATTTTTAAAATTATATTTTGCGTACATTAATTGAAAAATAATTATTGGAAATACAAGAATTACAATACCAGACATAGCAAGTGCGCTAGCAATAGGCCAATCTCTATTTACAAAAAATTCATCCCAAATTATTTTCCCAAAATAAAGTTTATCACTGCCACCTAACATTTCTGGAATTATATATTCTCCAACAACTGGTATAAAAACCAACATACTCCCCGCTACAATTCCTGGTAAAGAGAGAGGTAAGATAACTTTTACAAACGTGTTTAAAGGCTTTGCACCTAAATCATTAGATGCATCAATCAAATTTAAATCAAATTTAACCAAATATCCATAAAGCGGTAAAATCATAAATGGAAGGTAAGTATAAACAACGCCTAAAATCACAGCATAATGATTGTGTAACATAGATATTGGTTCAGAAATTAGTCCAATATGTATAAGAATTGAATTTATAATACCAGAGCCTTGCAGTAAGACTTTCCATGCATATACCCTTAAAAGAAAAGAACTCCAAAAAGGTATGATAAGCATAATCAAAAGTATGTTTCTTATACTTGGTTTAGATTTTGCAACGTAAAAAGCTATGGGATAACCGATTAATAAACATAATACCGTGGATGTAAAAGCTAATGATAGTGAATTGAGATATGATCTTATATAGAAAGGGTCTGAAAAAATGAATAAATAATTTCCAAGAGTTGAATTAATCTTAAATCCATTTTCAGAAAAAGAGAAAAGATCACGATAAGGTGGCATACCCCATTCAGACACAGATATTGATATTTTAAAAATTAAAGCTAATGGAACAAAAAAGAACAAAACTAGCCATAAATATGGAGTGAATACAAACCACACGTTTTGTTTTTTTAAATTTTTAATCATTAAAGAAATATATTGATGTTTCGTTAAAACTTATCTGAACTTTGTCATCCCATCTTATTTGAAGGTTATCTGAAACTAAACTATTTTGCATAAAAGAATAAAATTCAATTCCATTAACCTCAATTAAATACTTTGTATAGCTCCCTAAATAAGCTACTTCTTTAACTACACCAATATTTAAATTATCAGATTGATTTTCTAGTTTTTTAACAGAAATTTTTTCAGGCCTAATTAAACATTTAACATAGTTTTCTTTGTTGTTAATATTTTTAACTTCATAATTTAATTCTTTAATGATGATTTGATTATTTTTATTAAGAACATTAAAGATATTGGCTGTGCCAATAAAATTCGCTATATATTTGTCCTTCGGTTTTTCATATATCTCAACAGGATTACCGACTTGGAGGATTTCTCCATTTTTCATAATTGCCATTCTGTCAGATAATGACATTGCTTCCTCTTGATCATGGGTAACAATAATAAAAGTGATGCCTAACTTATATTGTAGATTAACTAACTCGAATTGTGTTTGTACTCTTAGCTGTTTATCTAATGCTGCAAGTGGTTCATCCAATAAAAGTAATTTTGGTTTTTTGACTAGACATCTTGCTAATGCTACACGTTGTTGTTGACCACCAGATATCTCATTGATTTTTCTTTTCTCTAAACCATTCAGCTCTAGTAAATTTAAAATTTCATTAACACGATGATTGATTTCTTCTTTAGAAATTTTTTCTTCTTTTAATCCAAACTGGATATTATTAGTGACATTTAAATGCGGAAATAGTGCATAATTTTGGAACATAATATTTAAAGGTCTTACATATGGTGGAAGTTTCGTGATATCCTTTCCCTCGAGTAGAATTCTTCCTTCATCAGGCTTCTCGAAACCTGCTATAATTCTCAAAAGTGTTGACTTACCGCATCCTGAAGATCCTAGGAGACTGAATATTTCAGATTTTGCTATTTTTAGATTAACTTTGTCTAAAGCAACAACATTATCAAACCTTTTTGATACATCTATGATTTGTAAAAAAGGTTCAGACATAAAAAAGATTGTGAAAAGCGCAACTTAAGTAAAAGTTGCGCTTTAATTAAATTATTGAGAAGCTTTAAAACTATTAAATACTCTCGAAGATATCCTAGACTTTTGAGGTGAGTCAGCTGTATCTGCAAAAAGTTTAGTTAATGTCTCTTCTGTTGGATAAATTGCTGGGTCTGAAAGAATATCAGGATCTATCAAACCTTCAGTTGTGTTAGCTACTAGATTAGGGTTTGAGTACCACACATAGTTAGTAATTTCTGCAACAACTTCTGGTCTCAAAATATAATCTATAAATTTATGAGCATTTTCTACGTTTTTTGCGTCTGCTGGAATTCCCATCATATCAAACCAAATTACTGTTCCTTCATTTGGAATTGAATACCAGACCTCTTCAATTTCCTCGTATGCTGCTATAAATACATCACCTGACCAACCTATTGCTAAGCAAATCTCACCATTTGCTAAATCATCAATGTACTGAGAAGAGTCAAAATACTTTATATAAGGTCTAATATTATTCAATAATTCTAGTGCTTCTTGATTAGCTTTAGTGTTTTCTGTATTTGGATCATGGCCAAGATAATTTAATGCAATCTCAACAATTTCACTTGGTGCATCTAAGAAAGCCACACCACAATCTTCATATTTAGAAATTTGATCTACATCAAATATTATGTCCCATGACTCAACATCTCCACCTCTTTCCTCGACGGCAGCAACGTTGTAACCAATTCCAGTTGTACCATACATGTAATTAACAGAGTATTCCCCACCTGGATCATGAGCATCAGTTTTATCTAAAACACTTGGATCTAAATTTTTGAGGTTTGGAATCATACTTTTATCAAGTTTTTGAAAAACTCCTGCTTTAATTTGGTTTTCCATA
>CACCLU010000008.1 GCA_902546975.1 uncultured Alphaproteobacteria bacterium | reverse complement strand
CACTTCAATATCATAAGTTTTTTCTGCTGAAAAGCCCATATCACCAGAGGATAATAAAATAATTTGATAAGGAATTTTTAAATCATCTAAAATAGAAGTTGCACAATTTAACATTCTTTCCAACTCTTTTTCTGATTCATCCTCTTTAGTTATGCTTACTAATTCGACTTTAGAAAATTGATGTTGTCTTATCATTCCCCTTGTATCTCTTCCAGCTGCTCCAGCTTCAGACCTATAACATGGTGTCCAAGCTGTGTACCTCAGGGGCAAATTTTTATCAGATACGATTGTATCTAATACTAAATTAGTCAAAGGTACCTCGGCAGTTGGTATCAACCAATGATTTGTGTTAGTTTTAAATAAATCTTCTGAAAATTTTGGCAATTGCCCAGTTCCATAAGCTGCAGCATCTCTAACTAAGTTAGGTGGATTAATTTCTATATAATTAAATTCATTTGTGTGTTTATCCAACATAAAATTAGCTATAGCTCTTTCTAATTGAGCTATCTTTTTCTTTAAATATACAAACCTTGTACCTGATACTTTTCCAGCTTGCTCAAAATCAATCATTTCTAAATTCTCTCCAAGTTCATAGTGGGATTTCGGTGTAAAACTAAATGAAGGAACTTTTCCGACTTGTTTTATTAATTTGTTTGAGGTTTCATCTTTTCCCACAGGTACATCTTTATGTGGGAGGTTTGGCAGACTAGATAAATTATTTTTTAATTGCACATCTATTATTGAGATATCGTTTTCTAGTTCATCAATCTTGTTTTTAATTAATTGCACCTTTTTTTGTAAATCAGCTTTATCACTGTCGTTAAGATTTGCAAAAGAAGATGATAAATTCTTTCTCTCTGCTCTTAATTCTTGAGATTTAGTTAAAATGTCTCTTTTTTTTTTATCAAGAGAGATAATTTCATTTGATTTTGGATCAATAAATCTCTTTTTTAACAATTCATCAAATAAATCAGGATTTTCTCTTATAAAAGTAATATCATGCATGACAATTTCTATTAATTATTCTCATCCTTATTAATCTGTCGCTTAGCCATAAATTTAGATACAAGGATAGATATTTCATACAAAATTATTATAGGCAACGCTAGAGAAATTTGAGAAAATGGATCAGGTGGTGTTACTATTGCAGCGAATACAAATGACAAAACAATTGCATATTTTCTAAATGAAATTAATTGACTTATAGTAAGCACACCAAATTTAACAAGTAAAAGTAAAATAACAGGTAATTGAAAAGCAAGTCCAAAAGCAAAAATAAATGTCATCATAAGTGACAAATATTCATTCATTTTTGCTTGAAGAGTAATATTGATACCGTCAGCTTGTGAGGTTTGAAAACTTAAAAAAAACTTCCAAGCTATGGGCGATATCACGTAATAGACAACAGCGGCACCTAAAACAAACAAAAATGGGATAGCAATTAAAGTTGGTAATGAAATTTGTTTCTCTTTTTTAAGTAATCCTGGGGATACAAAAGACCAAACCTGAATAGATAAAAAAGGAAATGAAATAAAAGCAGCTGTAAAAAAAGCAACTTTAACGTTTGTTAAAAAAGCCTCTTGAAGAGCTGTATAAATTAATCCATTACCATCTCCTAAGATTGAAGTTAATGGTTTAGCAAGGAATTCAAATATTGATTGAGAAAAATAAAAAGAAAATATAAATGCAATAATGAAAAAAATTATGACATAAATTAGTTTTTGTCTTAGTTCCTTTATATGATCGAAGAAATTCATTGAACTTTCAACTTCGGTCATTTTTTTCGCCTTTCATTATTTTATCATTACTTTTTTCAATAAATTCGTCTAATTCTTTTCCTTCTTTTATAATTGATTCTTTTGTATCTAAAATATCCTTTTTAATATCTTTCACCTCCTCTAAATGAGATATCTCATTTACAGTAGATTTAAACTCTCTAGAAATTTTTCCTAGGCCTGAGGTTATTCCTTTAATAAATTTAATAACAGTTGGTATTTCCTTAGGTCCTACAACTATTACAGTTATGATTAGGATGATGGATATCTCCATCCAACCTAAAGAAAACATTACTGGTCCTTATTTTGATTGTCTTTATTGTCTTGATCTGGGTTAGCAGGTTTTTCATCTTCAGCCATGTTGCTCTTGAAAGACTTAATTCCTTTTGCCATATCTGCCATTAAAGAAGGAATTTTACCTTTTCCAAATAATAAAAGAACGATAATTAAAACAATTATCCAATGCCATATGCTAAATGTACCCATTTTTGTAATCTACTACATTATTGATGTCTTATCTAGGAAAAATAAATACGTGGTTTAGATCTAGTGAAAAAGAAACTGAACTAGCAGGAGCAGGTAAAAACTCTCCAATTAACTTGCTATGTACGTGGTGTTTTTTATTATTGCTATCATTCACTGTCATATGTATCATGGCGCTATTTCCAAGAAATTTAGAGTCAACAACAACTCCTGAGTTAGGACTTGTCAAAGGAGACTTTTCAACATTCAATTTAATAGCCTCAGGTCTAACTACTACATCTACTTGTTGGTTATCTTTAAAGTCTTTTGTATCTAGTATACCTAAAGGAGTTTCACATTTATTATTTAAAATCTTTGTCTTAAAAATATTAACCTCTCCAAACAAAGAGGCAACATAAACATTAGAAGGATTAAAGTATATTTCACGAGGTTTTCCTATCTGAACTATTCTTCCCTTTTCCATTACAATAATAACATTGCTAAGAAACATAGCCTCTTCTGCATTGTGTGTAACTACAATAGCGGAGGAGTCTAAGCTATTGATTAAGTGAAGTGTGTCATCAATAATTTCCTTTTTTAAATTAGTATCTAAATCAGAAAATGGTTCATCTAAAAGTAATAGTCGTGGTTGAACAGCTATTGACCTTGCTAATGCTACTCTTTGCTGTTCTCCTCCACTAAGAGCATGAGGATATTTATCCAGAAAATTTTCAACTTTCGCTAATTTTATTACTTGTTCAATTAATTGTTTTTTATTTACTTTAGTGCTTGCTGCAAAACTAATATTTTCTTTTACGTTCATATGAGGAAATAATGCAAAGTCTTGAAAAACGTAAGAGATTGATCTTTGCTCAGGGGGAGTATTAAATTTTTCATTTGCAACTAATTTACCCTCAAAAGATATTTGCCCCTTTTGAATTTCTTCCAAACCAGCTATTAATCGAATTAAAGTAGTTTTTCCACAGCCAGAGGGACCCAAAATGGAAACAATCGAATTATGCTTTATTGAAAAACTAAGTTTATTTATAGCATTTATCTCACCGAAAGAATGGTGAAGATCTCTCACATCAAGTATCATTATTTTGCGTTAATTGACTTTTTGAAAACTCATCGAGAGTTTCTGCTTGATCGTCATCATCTATGAAGGCTTCATCCTTATTTAGATCATCTGAAACCTCTTGGATATTCATTGAAGCAAAATTTTCATCTAATATTCCAGAGTTTTTCATTTCCTCTATTCCAGGAAGATTATCTAATGTGCCTAAACCAAAATGTAAAAGAAAGTCCTCAGTAGTGCCCCAAAGAATAGGTCTACCTGGAACTTCTTTTCGACCTCCTGGTGCTATCCAGCCAAACTCCATTAATTGATCAAATATTCCCTGCCCTATCACAACTCCTCTAATGCTTTCAATTTCTGATTTAGTTATAGGTTGATGGTAAACAACTATAGCTAATGTCTCTATTGCTTGTTTTGAAAGTCTCTTTTGTATTTCTTTTTTTTCATGAAAGATCTCACTGACTTCTGTATTTGTTAAGAAAATCCACTTATTTGATATTTTTTTTAAATTTATACCTCTATGTTGATAAGCAGTCTCTAAATTAGACATGACTTCAGAAATATCCTCATGAATATCCAGTCTTTTTTTAATTTCATTTTCTGAAACTGGTTTACTTGATGCAAATATTAAAGCTTCAATTTTTTGTGAAGTTTCACTCATCTTTTTTTAAATATATATCAGAAAATGGCAAAGATTGCTTAATTACTATTTTTTTTTCTTCATTTTTATCTTCTTTTGCCATGTGAAGGCTGGCATTAAATGTGCTAGAAAAAAATGATTTATTCAAAATATCCGATTTTAAATTATCAGGTAGTAAACTCTTCAATGTAAACCAATCTTGGTTAGATAGAATTTCCTTAGAAATTACGTTTTGACCATCCTTGATCGTAAATAATTTAGTAGAGCTAAACTTTAAAGTATATTGTTGATTTCTTTTATGAATATTTGCATAAGCTTTTAAAAGATCAATGAGCTTGTCTTTAATTACAAAGTTTTTTTCAATTTTTAATTTATGTTTTTGTGTATTTGGAAAAAATTCCTGTTTGAATTTAGGAAGGTCGAATAACTTAATACTATTTTTATTTACAAGTTCTAATATCGTTAATCGATTTGTAAGAAATCTTGTTACTTTTTTAACATCATCTTCTTTGTCTTTATTTACAAGGTATTTAGATTTTAAAAAGACCATAATAGCAGCCATTAGTAAATATTCTGAAGCTATCTCTATGCTAACCTTTTTTAAATCTACAATAAAAGCAATATATTGGTTACAAAGACTAAGTATTGGTAGATTTTTTAAATCAAATTTATTTTTATGAACAAGTTCTAAAAGAACATCTAAAGGTCCATTGTAGTCTTTAATATCTATATTTAGGTTAGAATCCATTAATTTTTAACAATTGATTATACAATTCATGATAGTGATTAATATTAATAGATTTAAAGTCTAATTTTTTCTTATATTGCTGAAGTTTATTGGATTTATAAACATTTACATAATTATTTGAAACATTAAACGAATTTATAATTTCACTATATTTATCCAAATCAGAGCTACAATCTAAAATAACATCTAATTTAGAAAAGTTAGCTAACTTAATAGCATCCTTAATATTATAAATATTAGATTTCATTTCTAGATCATCAGATATAATTAAACCTTTGAACCCAATTTTTTTTCTAATGATATTATCAATAATATAACTTGAAAAAGTAGCGATGTTATTTTTATCCCACGACAGATATTTAATATGTGCGGTCATTGCTAAAGGTATTTTATTAAAATATTTAAATATTTTAATATGGTCTTGAAGAGAAGATTTACTTAATTTTGTTATTGGCAAAGTTAAATGTGAGTCTTTATTTGTTACACCATGACCCGGGATATGCTTCATTATTGGAATTAGTCCAAAGTAACCTAAATTATCAATTAATATTTTCTGCAAAATTATATTGACATTAATATTTGGTCCAAAAGTTCTTTTTTTAATCATTAAAATTGTATTTTTAATTGGTAAATCTAGGACTGGAACAGTGTTGATATCAAAATTTAGTTTTTTTAGATAATACGATGTTATGAAAGATTTCAAAAAAACTAACTGCTTTGATAAAGAAGGGTATCTTAAATAAATTTTATAAAGCTCAAAATTATCTAAAAAATTAAATTCTTTAAATTTTTTAAATCTATTTACGATGCCACCTTCTTGATCAATAAATATTAATGTATTTTTACTTAGTAATTTAATTGACTCATTTAACTTTGATATTTGAGGAATATTACTGATATTTCTTGTAAAAATTATTACCCCAAAAGGTTTTATCTTCGAAATAAAATTTTTTTCTTGTTTAGATAAAGAAATACTTTTAATGGATATAATTATAGGAAAGTTCATTTTATAAAATCAAATTCATCAGCAGTAATAGTTATAAAATTATCAAAAAAAATATACTTCAAGTAATTATCAAAAAACAGATAGAAAAAAAATAAAATCAGAATTAAAAAAAAAATAATTATTACTATTTTTAGATTTTTCACATTTGTAATTTAGGCTTTATGCCTAAAATTTTTAACCCTTCGTCTAAGACATTTTGATAATTATGTAATAACTTAATTAGATTAGAGGAAATATTATTCTCATTATCTAAAAATTTTACTGATGGTTTATTTTTTGAAGAGGACCATAATGTATGGAAATATGAAGACAAACTCTCTAAGTAGTGTGCTATTAAGTGAACTTCTTTTTTTAAATATGCAGATTTTACTACATTATCCCACTCCAATAATTTTTTATATAAGTTTTTTAATTCTGAAGTAATTATAACGGGTGTATCAACAACTTTATTTACCTTATTTAAAATGGATTGTGTTCTAGCATAAGAATACTGAATATAATAAATAGGATTTTCCTTATTCTCTCTCTTAATTAAATCTATGTCTAAATCCATGTGAGTATCATTTTTTCTGTAAGACATAAAATATCTAAAATTATCAATTCCTATTTCATCTATTAAATTTTTTAGTTCAAAAATGTTACCCTCTCTTTTTGAGAGTTTTTGTATTTTATTATCACGTTTTAAATTGACAATTTGACAAAAAACAACTGAAAAATCAATTTTTGGATGTAAAGAAGTTATCGCTGATGACAATCTTTTGAGATATCCTAAATGATCTGCGCCCCATATATTTATTAATTTATTAAATCCTCTTTGAAATTTATCTTCATGATAAGCAATATCATTTGCAAAATAAGTGGGAGTGCCATCATTTTTAGTTAACGCTCTATCTTCATCATCATCAAAAAGAGTTGATTTAAATATTGTTAGCTGATTATCCTTTAAAGTGCCCGTAAAATCTTTAGGGGCATTTAATTGACCTTCATATGTTAGATCTTTTTGCTTAAATTTTTCAAGAATTAACGGGAGATGACCCTTTTCCATGATGGTTGTTTCATATGTAATTTGATCGAATTTAATCCCAGCTGTGCCCAGTGTTTGAAGCGTCTGATTGACAAGATTTTCTATAGCATAATTTACTATATTATTTTTCTCATCAGAACTTAGCTTATTATCAAATATTGGTTTAAATTTTTCGTAACAGTTCTTTGCTATATCATTAATGTAATCACCTTTGTAAAATTGTTTTTCATTTAGATTTAGATTATATGTATGTGAAATCGAATAAAGTATTGAAGATAGAAATTCATTAATTTGATTACCTGTGTTATTTATATAATATTCACGAGTTACAGGATGTCCAAAATACTCAAATAAATTAGATAAAATATCCCCAACAACTGCACCTCTTCCATGTGCTAAGTGTAATGGGCCTGTTGGATTTGCAGATACAAATTCGATATTTACCTTTTCATTTTCTGTAAATTCTTTTTCATAATTGAATAATTGAGGATTAAAACTTTCATCCTTAAGAAAAAAATTTATAAAACCAGGTCCAGCAATTTCTACTTTTTCAAAATTATTTAAATTTATACCCTTTAAAATAATGTCTGCTAATTGATTTGGATTTTTTCCAAATATTTTTGAAAATTTTAGAGCAGCATTAGTTGTAAAATCGCCTTTTTGGTCAAAAAGTGTTTCAACTTCAACATCTTCAAAATAAATACTAACGTTCTTATCAATTTTAATTAATATTTCAAAAAGAGATTTTTTTAAATTATGTAACATATTTTTTATAAAAATTTATAGCATACTGATCTGTCATACCACATACATAATCGACTATAATTTGTTGCTTATCTGTATCATATTGTAATTTTTCTTTCCATTTAGATGGAAGCATAGAGGTATCATTATTTAATAATTTTATTATAGATACTAAAATTTTTTCAGCTTGTGTTCTATTTTTATATACAAAATCAGATGTGTAAAAAAATTCGAATAGAAAATTTTTAAGAAATTTTACTTTATCTAATACTGGAGGACTAAACTTAACCAAAAAATTTGTGTTTATTATAACATCTTCAATTGATCGTATTTGTGAGTTATTAGAAAGAGTATTTTCAGTTTCGTTTAGAAGATCCAAAATTAAGTAGTTCATAATGGACCTTGAAAAGTAATTTCTTGCAATACTTTTATCTAAGTTTGCAATGTATGAAAAATCTATAAAATTAAATTGTTCTTTATTTTCAGCTAAACTTGATATTGTCAGAATACCTGATCTTAAAGCATCATCGAAATCATGAGCTATGTAAGCTATATCATCAGACAAGGAGGCGATTTGAGCCTCTAATGAGGGATTCTTATTTAGATCAAATTTAAAATTTTTTGATAAGTCGTAGTTTTTATTTGTTTCTAGTATTTTTCCATTATGCTTTATTAATCCATCTATTGTTTCCCAAGTTAAATTTAAACCATCAAAATTTATATATCTCTTTTCTAATAATGTAATTTGTCTAAAAGATTGATAATTATGGTTAAAATTTGCATCTAATTCTTGAGTAATTATTTCTTCGCCCACATGACCAAAGGGACTGTGACCTAAATCATGAGATAGCGCTATACATTCTGTGAGATCTTCATTTAAAGATAATTTTCTACTTATAGATCTTGCTATTTGAGATACCTCAAGAGTATGTGTTAGTCTATTTCTATAATAGTCACCTTTTTCAAACATAAATACTTGTGTTTTATCTTTTAGTTTTCTAAAAGCTGTTGAATGATAAATTCTGTCTCTATCTCTTTCATAAAGTGAACGATGATCATTTATTTCATCGTAAAGTCTTCCTTTTGAATTTTTTGGTAAAGCTGATAAATTACTGAACATATGGGAAGTATTAATATAACAGATAAAGCTATAAATAAAATTCAAGAAGTTCTAAAAGATCAAAATATGAAATATTTTAGAATCAGAGTCAAAGGTGGTGGATGTTCTGGATTCCAGTACGTATTTAAAAGTGAAAATGTAATTAATGAAACCAAAGATCATGTATTTAATTTTAAAGATTTACAAATTTTGATCGATAAAAATTCTATGACTTTCATAAATGAGTCTGAATTAGATTATAAAGATGAATTGATAGGCTCTAGTTTCACTATTTCAAATCCTAATGCTAAAAATTCTTGCGGCTGTGGCACATCATTTAGCGTTTAATTGTGAAAATAATTAGTTGGAATGTAAATTCTTTAAGAGCTCGAGAACCACTTATAGAAAAAATAATAAAAACAGAAGCTCCAGATATAATTTGCTTACAAGAACTGAAGATATTAGATAAAGAATACGTAGAAAATTTTTTTAATCAATTTTCATTGAAAACAGTGGCTGAAACTCAAAAAAGCTATAATGGGGTAAGTCTTTCTTGTAAAAGAGAGATTGTATTAAATGAAAATCACTTAAGTAAGTTAAATATGACACAAGCAAGGAACAATACAGTTATTATAAAAGATAAAAATTTAGCAATCCTCAACTGTTATTTCCCTAATGGAAATCCTATAGATACAGACAAATTTACAAATAAGCTTGAATGGATGAAATTACTTTATAAAGAAATAGAAATACTTAAAAAAGAATATGAAGTTTTATTAATGGGAGATTTTAATGTTATTCCAGATGATGAAGATGCTCATGATATTA
>CACCLU010000007.1 GCA_902546975.1 uncultured Alphaproteobacteria bacterium | reverse complement strand
TTCTTTTATCATTATCTTTTATAAGAAAGTGAACTCCATCTGAACTATCTAGGACAAAAAGTTTAATTATTGGTGTTTCGATAAAATCAAAACAATAATTCATTAATTAAACATTTTTTTTACTTTATCAAAAAACCCTTCCGTCATTTTAGAGTTTTTCTTAGTAAGAGTTTCATTAAATTGATTTAAAAGTTTCTCTTGATCTGAAGATAAGTTTACTGGTGTTTCAGCATGTACTTTAACAATCATATCACCTCTTGTGTTTGTTCTCAGAATACTCATTCCCTTGCCTTTGATTCTGAGTTTATGACCTGACTGCATTCCTTTTGGTATGGAGACATTAACCATTTTTTTTTCTATAGTAGGAACTTCTATATTTCCGCCCAAAGTTGCTGTAGTAAAAGGTATAGCAACGTCACAAATAATGTTATCTCGTTCTCTCTGGAAAAGTTTGTGGTTATTTATATTTATAAAAACGTAAAGGTCTCCATAGGAGCCGCCTCTTTCTCCAGCCTCTCCTTCTCCGCTCATTCTAATCCTGTTACCTGTTTCAACTCCAGCAGGTATTTTGATCTGAATTTTTTTATTTTGTTTAATTCGTCCAGTGTTACTGCATTTTGAGCATCGACCCTTCATTTCTTGCCCAGTTCCACCACATCTACCACAGGTCCTTTCCATAGAAAAAAACCCGCTCTGAGTCCTAACCTTTCCGTAACCTTGGCAAGTAGAACAACTTTTATAACTATGCTGTTCAGGGCAATTAATCATTTTGGGTATTGTTACTTCTAGTGATTTTCCAGTAAAAGCCTCTTCTAGGTCAATAGTAACATCGTAGCGCAAATCATCCCCTCTACTTTCGCGCTGACCGCCCTCACCAAATGCACCAAAAATATCTTCAAAAATATCTGAAAAACCGCCAAAGCCTTGTTGGCCAAATCCACCGGCTCCACCACCGCCTTGTTCAAAAGCAGCATGGCCAAATTGATCATAAGTTTGTCTTTTTTTTGGATCTTTTAAAATTTCATATGCTTGACTCACATCCTTAAATTTTTGTTCAGCAGCAGAGTCACCCTGGTTTCGATCAGGATGATATTTCATTGCTAATTTTCGGTAAGCACTTTTTATTTCAGAGTCACTAGCTTCACGGGATATACCAAGAGTGTCATAAAAATCCTCAGCCATAATATTTTAAACCAAGCTAAGAGTTACTGTCCGCTTGCTTTTTTATCGTCGTCTACTTCTTCGTAGTCTGCGTCTATAACATCATCATCGCTTTTAGTTTCACTAGTGTTATCTTCTTGCTTAGGTTGTTCTGCGCCAGGAGCCTCAGATGATTGTTGATCTTTGTACATAGCTTCGCCCATTTTCATAGATGATTGAGTTAGTTCTTGTGTTTTTTGTTTTATGGTCTCAATCTCATTTTTTTCGAGCGCTTCTTTTAAATCTTTTAAGTCTGCTTCTATTTTAGACTTATCTTCGGGACTAATTTTATCGCCATGCTCTTTTATATTTTTTTCCACTTGGAAGACAAGACTATCGGCTTGATTTTTAACATCAACCTCTTCTCTTTTCTTCTTATCTGTTTCAGCATTGGCTTCAGCATCTTTAACCATTTTGTCAATCTCTTCATCTGATAGACCACCAGATGCTTGGATTTTAATTTGTTGCTCTTTTCCTGTAGATTTATCTTTTGCAGATACATTGACAATACCATTAGCGTCAATATCGAAAGTTACCTCGATTTGTGGTGTTCCTCTTGGAGCAGGAGGTATGCCAACTAAATCGAATTGACCTAAAAGCTTGTTATCAGCAGCCATTTCTCTTTCTCCCTGAAAGACCCTGATAGTAACGGCATTTTGATTGTCCTCTGCTGTTGAGAATACTTGGCTTTTTTTTGTAGGAACAGTCGTATTTCTTTCAATTAACTTTGTAAATACACCGCCCAGTGTTTCAATACCCAAAGAAAGTGGGGTTACGTCTAAAAGTAAGACATCTTTTACATCACCTTGTAAAACACCTGCCTGAATAGCTGCTCCCATAGCCACAACTTCATCAGGGTTAACGCCTTTACTGGGGTCTTTTCCAAAAAAGTTTTTAACAATTTCTGTTACTTTTGGCATTCTTGTCATTCCACCAACTAAAATGACGTCGTTTATGTCGCTTGCTGAAAGACCAGCGTCACTAAGAGCTTTTTTACAAGGTTCAATTGTATTTTGAAGCAAATCGTCAACCAACTCTTCAAGCTTAGCTCTAGTAAGTTTTACATTTAAGTGTTTAGGCCCAGATTGATCAGCTGTAATAAAAGGTAAATTTACATCAGTTTGAGTTGAACTTGACAGTTCTATTTTTGCTTTTTCAGCAGCCTCTTTTAAACGTTGTAATGCTAATTTGTCATTTTTTAAATCTATACCTTGCTCTTTTTTAAATTCGCTAGCTAAAAAATCAATAATTCTTAAATCAAAGTCTTCTCCACCCAAGTGTGTGTCACCATTTGTTGACTTAACTTCGAACACACCATCGCCAACTTCTAAAATTGATACATCAAATGTACCACCTCCTAAATCGTAGACGACTACAGTGCCTGATTGTTTTTTATCTAGTCCATATGCTAGTGAAGCAGCGGTTGGTTCATTAATAATTCTTAAAACTTCTAAGCCAGCAATTTTGCCAGCATCTTTAGTTGCTTGCCTTTGTGCATCATTGAAATAAGCAGGAACAGTTATCACTGCTTGTGTAATAGTTTCTCCTGTATAAGACTCGGCTGTCTCTTTCATTTTTTGAAGAATAAAAGCAGAGATTTGACTAGGGCTATATTTTTCACCCTGAGCTTCAACCCATGCATCACCGTTATTACCTTTAATAATTTTAAATGGAGATAAGCCAACATCCTTTTGGACAGTGTCGTCTTCAAAGCTTCTACCAATAAATCTTTTTACAGCATAAAGTGTATTTTCAGGATTGGTGACGGCTTGTCTTTTTGCAGATTGACCAATTAATTTTTCGCTTTCAGTAAAAGCTACAACAGAAGGTGTTGTTCTAGCACCTTCAGAATTCTCTATTACCTTTGGATTCTTTCCATCCATTATTGCCACACAAGAGTTTGTGGTACCTAAATCAATTCCAATTACTTTAGCCATTTTGTTTTTCCTACTTTAAAAATTAAATAATCTTATATTTATATGGGTTGATACTTACTTAATTCAAGAGCATTAAAACTATTGAATTTTCTTACTTTTCGGATTTCTCTTCTTCTTTGATGGCTTTATCGTCTTGATTTTCTTGAGATTTTTTTGATACCCCTACCATTGCTGGTCTTAGTAATCTATCATGCAATGTGTAGCCTGGTATTAGTTCTTGAACAATAGTTCCGGGCTCGCAGTCATTTTTTTCAATTTCCATCATGGCTTGGTGTAAATTATGGTCAAATTTTTGGTTTATACTTTCAATTTTTTTGATGCCAATTTTTTCGAAAGTGGCCATAGTGGATTGTGCAATTAGATCTAAACCATCAACAACAGACTTTATGCTTTCATTAGATCTCACTTCTTCTGAAATACTTGATTTTGCTCTCTCTATATTGTCACCGATATTAATTATTTCTTTTGCAAAATTAGCTATACCGTATTTCAGTGCATCTGATTGATCTTTTTCTGCCCTTTTTCTAAAGTTTTCTAGTTCAGCAACAGCTCTTAACCTTTGATCTTTTAAACTCTCAATTTCGTCTTTGAGTTTTTGGATTTCATCATCATTTGTATCTGAATTTTCATCTACATCAGTCTCATTGGTTTCTTGATTTTCTGTAAAATCTTCTTCTTGGTGTTGGGCTTGATCTTCGTATTTCTTATCTTCTTCCATAATAATTCCTTTATTTTTTTGATATTGTTTCAGACATATAGCTCACAATAGGAACAATTCGCTGATAATCAATTCTTTTTGGACCTATGACACCAATAGCACCAGTGAGTCCATTTTTAGTTTTATAATTTGATAAAATCATAGATAGGTTTGTATTTTTAAAAAAATTTGTATTACTTCCAATAAATATTTGCACTCCTTTTGATTTTTTCAAGGCCTTAATCATTTTGTTTGCCATTTTACCTGTTTCAATATCACTCAAAAGCTCATTTATGCTGTCTAGGTCTGTTTCTAAATTATTCTTAATTAAATTTGGCAAGCCTCTTACAAAAAAAGTTTCTGTATTTTGAGACTTTTCAATTTTAATACCTTTCAGCAATAGTTTTTTTGAGGTGTTGGTTATTTGATTTTTTGCTGATTTTATAAAAATTTTTATATTATTTTGAATTTCTGTAGGTGACATAGATTTTGAAAACTTATTTATAAAGTTGCCAATACTATTTAAATCTTCTGTTTGAATATTTTCATCAATTTCTACTATTCTATTTGATGTATAACCATCTTCGTGCTCGATAATGAATATTACTTTATGATTATCGATTTTGTGAAAGTCAATTTTTCTAATTTTTGCTATTTTTTCATTATTAATAACAAGACTAGCTTGTTTCGATAGGCCATTTAAAGTGTTAGTAATTATTTCTTGTTCATTTAAAAGATTATTCATTTTAGATGACTTCTCAATAATATCTTTTTCACTTTTACTAATTGATCCTGGCTCTAAAAGTGCATGAGTATAAAATTGTAAACCTAAATCAGTTGGTATACTGCCTGCAGAGAAATGTCCTTTTTGTATAAGTCCGTGAAAATTTATTTCGTTTAAAACATTTCTTATTGTTGCTGGTGAAAGTTTATAAGAAATTTTTGAACTAAGTGCTTTGGAGCCCATAGGCTCACCTGTTTTCAAGTAACTTTCGACAAGTGACTTGAATATAAGCTTTGATCGTGCACCAATATCTGTAATTTTTTTATTCATTAATCTTAATTAATCTTATAATTTAAAATAATAAAACATAAATGTCTGGATATACAAGAAATGATAGAGAGCTTTCTAAAATTAGAAATTTAGAAATAATTCCAGGCTTTCAACCAAATAATCAATCATCATGTTTAGTTAAGTTAGGAAATACTCATGTCTGTTGCTCAGCTATTATTGAAGATAGAGTTCCTGGATTTTTAAGAAGTTCTGGGAAAGGTTGGTTAACTGCAGAATATGGTATGTTGCCCTCTTCTACATCTGAAAGAATGGACAGAGAGGCAGCCAAAGGTAAGCAGTCTGGAAGAACACAAGAAATTCAGAGACTTATTGGAAGAAGTTTAAGGTGTGCTGTTAATTTAGATATACTTGGCGAAAAAACTATCAAGATTGATTGTGATGTGATTAGTGCTGATGGGGGAACAAGGACAGCATCTATCATTGGCGGATACGTTAGTCTTGTTCGATCAATTAATGAGTTCAAAAATAAATTTAATTTATCAAAGGCAATTATAGTAAATCAAGTTGCAGCAATATCGGTTGGTGTTGTTAAAGGAACATCATGCATAGATTTAAATTATATTGAAGACTCGAGTGCTGAAGTAGATTGCAATGTGGTAATGGCAAATGATGGTCAATTTATTGAGTTTCAATCTACTGGTGAAGAGGCTAAATTTAGCAAGAAAACTATTATGAGTTTTATAGAACTAGTTGAGGGATCGATGCCAGAAATTTTCAATATTCAAAACTTAGCAATTGAAAAGTAATTTATTACTTGGCACTAATAATACTGGAAAATTAAAAGAATTTATTTTTTATATAAACCACTTCAATCTATTTAGTGAATATAAAGTTTTAAATCTAAATGAATTTAACAATATTGGTGAACCTACTGAAGATGGTGAAACTTTTGAAGAAAATTGTGAAATTAAATCGAAATATTTTTTAAATAAAACAAATACACTCGTACTATGTGATGATAGTGGATTTGTTGTAAATAAATTAAATAACTACCCAGGAATAAAAACAGCAAGAGAGGCAAAAAAATTAGGTGGGGAGCAAAAGGTTATAGATTTAATTTTTAGTAAATTTGAGAACTTAAATTATATTGATGCGACTTTTTTTTGTTCTATCTGCGTTTTAGGAAAAAACCAAAGACATATGGTATCTGGTTCCATACCAGGTTCTATAATAAAATATAAAAGAGGCAATGGTGGTTTTGGCTATGATCCATATTTCATTCCTACAAATAACAATAAGACATTCGCTGAAATGAATGAGAAGCAAAAATTATTAAACTCTCACAGGTATGAAGCTTTTAAAAAATTATCTACTCAAATATTACAGGATAATTAATCGTCATATTTTCTAACGGCAATCTTCCAAAATCCTCATAATCAATAGCGCTTGGTAAAAAATTGTTTTTTAGAATTTGATTAGCAATAGTAAGTGATATCTTTACTGAGACCCTGAATAAGAACTCCCGATGCGGTTCATCCATGGTAATCAAATCGATATTTTGTAAGAAAGTCCGATTAATAGGTTTATAATAATTTTCTAAATTCTTTCTTTGCTCTAAAAAATTGTCAATTAGGAATGTTCTCTCAAGAGGATAAGTACCGTCCTCTGTTGCTAAATATCCCACTAAATCTTTATAGCTAAAAGTATCATCAAAAATAATTATGTTGTCATATGTATTTAAGTCTCCCATCAACTTCACTGATAATTCCAAATCTACAGCGCTGTCTCCAAATGGAGATGATTTAATATATTTTAATGGGTAGATATCTTTAAAATATTCAAACAATTTTAATCCATATTCGTTTTGTTTGTATAATACACCAAGTGAGTTTGACGTATTGATATAATCCCCAAGTATTTCAACGTGTTGGTAAGGGCTGCTAAAAACGAAAATGATTTCATTATCTGCATATTTATTCATTACAGATAAGTCATTTGATAAAGAAATCGTGAATGTATTCTCACCAAGTTTATTTGGCAAGTCGAACAAATCTTTTGAATTGGTGGGGCCTATAATTAGAGAATTATTAATTGAGCTTTGTAATTCATCAATTGAATAGATAAATTCTATTTTTTTGATATCAGGAAAGTTATCTATTTCTTTTATAAAAACATCATAAAACAAGGATGTTAGAACTTCATCGTCTGATAAAAAAACAATTATTTTATCGATATTATTAAAATCAATTATTTTATCTTCGGGTTTTGATGGCTTCTTTATTGTCTCAACTTTATCTATCTCCTCCTCTTTCTCTTCAACAATTTCTATCTCTTCAACTTTTTCTGGTGCTTTTTCAATCGGCTTTTTTTTCTCGATTGTTGTTGGGGCACAACTAAAAAATGATATTAATGTGAGTAATATAATTATATTTTTAAATAAACTCATAATGAACCCAGGCCTTTATTTAGTTTCAACTCCCATAGGAAATTTAGATGATATCACATTAAGAGCTATAAATGTTTTAAAAAATTCTAATTTAATTTTATGTGAGAACACTACAAATAGTAAAAAGCTTTTGAAAAGATATGATATCAAATCATCATTATCTAAGTACACTGATCACGACTTTAACAAAAAGAAAGATTACATATATAAATTATTAAAATCTAATCAGGTGATATCATTGATATCAGACTCTGGTTCTCCACTTATATCCGATCCTGGAAACCAATTAATAAATTTTTTGTTTAAAAATCGGGTAAATGTATATTCAATACCTGGTGCTAGCGCCTTAATCTCAGGCATTCAACTGAGTGGTTTTTTAAATATGAAGAAATTTACCTTTGTTGGTTTTCTTCCCAAAAAAAAAGAACATAAAGAAAAAACTCTCTTAGAAAATAAAATTAATAATTTAATTATTTTCTCCACTAAACAACAATTACGTAAGGACGTTTATGCTATTGCCTCTATTTCTGAAACATTTGAAATTGTGATACTTAAAGAACTGACAAAACTATATGAGGAAAGAATACACATAGATATCAAAAATTATGAAAATTTTAATTACTCTGGAATTAAAGGTGAGTTAGTTTTAGCTGTTAGCATTGAAAAAGAGACTGACAAGATTAAAGATTTCGATTTTAAAGAGATTAAGGAGATAATTAGAGAGGTAGGTGTAAAAAAGGCTTATCAACAGCTTAAAAGTAAGTATAAAATATCAAGAAATGATTTTTATAAATTATCAATCAATTTAAAAGATGACTAAGCATTTTATAATTCTACTATCAGTATTTTTTATTGGCTGTGGTCCGTCACTTGTATCTACAGGTGCAAAAACTGTCATTAAGGAAAACGAAGATGAAAAAACATTTAGTGAGAGTTGGGATGATGCCACAATTAAACTTGGTATTAAAGAAAAATACTTTTCATATGATGCAACTCTATTTACTAGGATTGATGTTGAAGTCGAGCTAGGAAAGGTGTTGCTAACAGGAGTTGTTCCTTATGGGGATATGAGGTTAGAAGCTGTGAGACTGGCTTGGAAACAAGATGGCGTTATTGAAGTTCTTAACGAGATTTCAATCGATACGGGATATGGACTTGATGATATAGCTAAAGATAAGTTTATTAGCACACAACTTTATACAAAGATATTTACTGACTCGAATATAAAGAAGTTTAAGTATGATTTTGAAGTACAAAAACAAATTGTTTATCTATTTGGAGTGTCAAGTGATGAGCAAGAGATCCAAAGAGTTATCGATCATGCAAAAGATATTAAAGGTGTTTTAGATATCATAAATTATATTCAAGCTCGGTAGTTAAGCATTCGATAACAAATGTAAATGGAAATGAAAAACCTCTTGACCACCGTCTTTGCCTTTATGTGTTTTAATTTGAAAACCTTTATCACTTAAACCTAAAATATCTATAATTTCATCGACGGATTTCCAAAAATTAGTTTGATATAAGCTATCTGCATTTTGTAAGAAATCAGAAATATCAAGTAGGGGTTTCTTAGGTATAATCAAGATATGTGTTTTTGCTTTTGGGCTAATATCTTTGAATGAAAGCACATGCTCATTTTCAAAAACCTTATCACAAGGAATTTCACCTTTTAAAATTTTTGCAAAAATATTTTCTTTATCATAACTCATAATCTGACAGGGACGCCTTTACTACTAAGATATTTTTTTACAGTCTTTATTTTAAATTTTCTAGCGTGAAATACGCTCGCAGCTAAAAGACCTGTAGATTTTGTTAAGTGCCCTAGATAAAAATGTTCTAAACTGCCAACGCCCCCACTGGCAATTACAGGAATACTAACACTACTGGTTACTTTTTTTAGCATATTACTATCGAAACCATTTTGAACACCGTCTGTATCCATTGAAGTCATTAATATTTCTCCGGCACCAAGAGATTGTACTTGTTTTGCCCAAGTAATAAGTTCATTTTTGGTAATTTCTCTTCCACCTTTGATAACAACTTTCATTTTATTTTTATGCCTTTTTCCATCAATTGCTACGACTATGCATTGAGAGCCATGCCTCAATGAGGCTTGCCTTATTAATTTTGGATTTTTTACTGCTGCGGAATTAATTGATACTTTATCTGCCCCTGCATTAAGCAAATCTGCTATATCGCTCAAATCTGAAACTCCTCCGCCTACAGTTAGAGGGATATTTATAACCTTAGCAATTGATTCAACAGTTTTAATAAATGTTTTTCTATTTTGATATGATGCATTTATATCAAGCATACAAAGCTCATCAGCCCCTGATAAAGAGTAATATTTTGCCATTTCAACTGCGTTACCCATGACTCTTATGTTTTTAAAATTAACACCCTTAACAACTTTATTTTTAATAACATCAAGGCATGGGATTATTCTTGTCTTAAGCATTAAACTGGACCAAACTATTTATAGATATTTTATTTTCGTATATAGCTTTACCTACAACAACATTATTGAAACCGTTTGATCTACTCAATTCAATATCGTTAAGGTCCTTAACCCCTCCTCCGATAGTAATATGCTTGTCAGTTAATTTTTTTATAGAATTAAACGTTTCCATATTTAAGCCAGACAGCATTCCATCATTTGCAACATCTGTAACAAAGTAGGAATGAATGGGCCGGTTGTTATATTTATCAATAATATGCTTTAAAGATTGATTAGTTGTTTCTTGCCAACCATGAGAAGCAATTTGATTATCTTTTATATCCAAAGCTATGGATAGTTTTTCAATTAAAGAGTCATCAAAATTTAAAACGTCATCAATATTCTTTATTGCAAAGGTTCCAATTACAATTGTGTTAAACCCTTCATTAATTTTATCAATAATAGCATCTTTACTTCTTATACCTCCAGCAACTTCAATATTAATATCAATTTTTCTTCTAATCTGACTCAGAATCTGATTGTTGTTGCCTTTGCCCAAAGTAGCATCTAAATCGACAACGTGGATAGTATTGAAACCTGCATCTTGATATGTTTTAGCCATATCCAGAGGAGAATACTGATAGATTGTTTTATCATCGGCGATACCTTTTGTTAATCTCACACATTTTCCATCTATTATGTCGATTGCTGGGAATATATTCATGATTTCAGAATATAATTTTTTATCAAATTTAGTCCGTGTTTGTGGCTTTTTTCAGGATGAAATTGCACTCCGTAAATGTTGCCTTTTTTTACAATAGAAGGGAATTTTTGACCATAAAGAGTGAAAGCTAAAACATCTGATTTTTTAATATTTTGGAAAATATAGCTATGAACAAAATAAAAATCTTTCTTATCAAAATTATTTGTAATAATAGTGTCATCTTTGTTTAAGTTAATAGTATTCCAGCCCATATGAGGAATTATAAGTTTTTTATTTTTAAATTTTTTAATATCTCCACTGATAATTCCTAATCCTCTTGTGGTCTTATCTTCATAGCCCCAATCAGATAAAATTTGCATACCGACGCATATACCTAAGTATGAAGAGTTATTTTCTAAGTATTTCTTTAATGGTTGAATTATTTTTAATTTTTTCAAATTTGACATAAGAGTAGCATAAGCGCCTTGTCCAGGTAAAATGATTTTATCAAACGAAGTATAATTGAAATTACTTTTAATAATCTTTAATTGATATGGTCTTCCTTTAATAATATCTTTGATTGCTTTATTAATCGATCCAATATTTCCAGATTGCCCGTCAATAAGTCCTATGACTTTTTTTTTCAAAGTTTCCCTTTAGAACTCGGAATATTTGTTTTTCTTGGATCAATAGTTATTGCTTTTTTCAAGGATAGTGCAAATGATTTAAAGCAGCTTTCAATAATATGGTGATTATTTTTTCCATATAATGTTTCGATATGACAATTCATTCTTGACTCAGTAACTATAGATTTAAAAAATTCTGAAAATAACTCTTGGTCCATTTCACCGACTTTTTCTAAAGATGTTTTTACATTCCAAATAAAATACGGGCGGTTACACAAATCTAAAACTGATCTTGTTAATGTTTCATCAAAAGAAACATAAGAGTATGCAAATCGTGTTATGCCTTTTTTATCACCAAGTGCGTTTTTTATACCCTCACCTAAAGTAATGCCAACATCTTCAACAGTATGATGCATATCAACTTTTAGGTCGCCATCACATTTTAACTCTATATCAATCAAACTGTGGGTACTTATTTGTTGAAGCATATGATCAAAAAAAGGAATCCCAGTGTCAATTTTATTTACTCCAGAACCATCGAGGTTAAGTTTTAATGATATTTTTGTTTCTTTTGTGTCTCTATTAAATGTAAATTCACGCATTTGTAATTAGCTATTTAGTACCTATATTTATAGGAATAATGGATAAAAATAAAACAATAATACGCTCGACAACTGTTGTTTGCGTTCGTGATAATGAGAGTGTTGTTATAGCATCTGACGGACAAGTAACTTTGGGAACATCTGTAATTAAGTCAAACGCCAATAAGATTAGAACATTTCATAATGATCAAATTATTGTTGGGTTTGCTGGATCAACCGCTGATGCACTGACTCTTTTTGATAGACTAGAGAAAAAGTGCGAAGAATTTTCATATAATCTAAAGAGAGCTTGTGTCGAACTAGCTAAAGATTGGAGAACCGATAGGTATCTTAGAAGATTGGAATCAATGATTATTGCAGCTGATAAAAGTGAAACATATCTTATTAGTGGAACAGGAGACGTTCTAGAACCTCAAGAAGGTATAGTTGCAATTGGATCAGGTGGCAACTTTGCCCTGAGTGCAGCAAGAGCTCTAAAAAGAAAATCTAATTTGTCTGCAAAAGAAATTGCAACAGAGTCACTTAAAGTTGCAGCAGAGCTTTGTATTTATACAAATGATACTCTAAACATCTCAGAGATTAAAATTTAATGGATAGCCAGTCTCTTACACCAAAAGTTATTAAAGAGGAACTTGACCGCTATGTGA
>CACCLU010000006.1 GCA_902546975.1 uncultured Alphaproteobacteria bacterium | reverse complement strand
AGATATTTGATTGAATACTCATTAATATTTTCTTTTGAATTAATGCAAAACTATGATCATACGGAGGATCAATATAAATTACGTGGCACTTATTTAAAATATCTATTTTTTGTTCATAAGGATCAAAATTAGTTATTTCATAATTTATTTCATTAATTTCTTTTAGAAACTTTTCAATTTTATTAGTATAATTTTTTTCGATATCGTTAAATATTACTTTTTTAACACCTCTAGATAACGCTTCTATACCAATTGAACCTGTTCCTGCAAACAAATCACATAAAATAACCTCATTAAGGTCTATATTCAGATCATTATTATGTAATAATAAATTAAATATATCCTCTCTAATTCTTGTTAAGGTTGGTCTGTAATCGCTTTTAGACTCAATTAGAATTTTTCTCCCCTTATATTTACCGCTGATAACTTTCATTGACCTCCACTTCTTTGTATTCACCATAAGTTATAAACTTTAATAAGAAACGACCGTAAGAGATCCTTTTAAGCCTTTCTACTTTTAAATTGAATAATGTACAAATATTTCTGATTTCTCTATTTTTTCCCTCGGTAAGATTAAATCTCAGTACATGTTTGTTAGAATTAGAGTGAACTAATTTTACATTAGGTTTTTTATAAATTTCTTTTCCATAAATTTTTTTATTCATTGATTTAAGCTTATTTTGATCAAAAGCACCCATTACATTAACAAGATAAGATCTTTTAATATTTGATTTAGGAAGTTCCATATATCTTTTAAATGAGGTCTCTTTTGTAAATAGTAATAAACCCTCAGAATTATAATCTAATCTACCAATATAGTGATACTGGTGATATTTCTTAGGAAGAAAGTCATAAACAATTTTTCTATCTTTTTCATCTTTTTTGGAAGTGATACAGCCTCGCGGTTTATGAAATAGTATTATATTAAGTTTATTTGATTTAAGTTTTTCAATCTCAAAAATATCTTTATCAGTTACTGATATAAATGGTCTTGTCTCAATATTACCATTTAAAGTTACTTTTTTATTTTTTATTAAACTTTCTGCTTGGTTTCTCGAAATATTAAATTGAATTGATAATTTTTTACTAAACGTTATTTTTTGCATGATCTGTAAATAGCTTTATTATACTTTTATCAAACTCTGTTATTAAAAATTCAGGATGCCATTGAACACCCATACATAATGGGTGTTGATTATGATGAAAAGCTTCAATTAGATTATCAGGTGCATAAGCATCTACTATTAAATTTTGACCAATTTTATTAATACCCTGATGATGAGCACTATTTACAAAAATTTTTTGACTATTTTTAAATATCTTAAGATTAGATTCATCACTTAAAACTATCTCATGACTAGTCTCATCTCTTGGATTAGGTTGTTCGTGTTCAATAAATGACTCAATATCTTGGATTAAACTACCACCAAAAAATACATTAAGAAGTTGGCAACCTCCACATATTCCCAAAATAGGTTTATTACAGGGAAAATATTTTTCTAATATTTCAAATTCAAATTTTGTCCGATCATTAATGGTTTGAATTTTATCTGACTGAATATTTTCACCGTAATATTTTGGATCAATATCAAAGTCCCCTCCCGAGATGAGTAATCCATCTAAAAAATCTATATTTTCAATACTTTCTGTTATAGGTAGTATTATTGGTGTACATCCAAACTGATATAAACAGTCTGAATAATGGCGTCTTAAAGCAAACCAAGGATATTTAGAATATGTGTTTTCTTTTTCCTTATAATCAGTTGTAATACCAATGACTGGGGATCTATTCACAATGAACAACCTAACAAATTTTATACGTATTGTACTTAGTCAAAGTAAATTAGCTATGGAAAAAGGTGAGATTCCTATCGCATCCTTAATAGTTGACCCAATCGATGAGAGAATTATTGCTAGATCTTTCAATCAAGAAATTGCATCAAATGATCCAACAGCACATGCAGAGATTTTATGTATAAGAAAGGCATGTAAAAAATTAAATCAGAAGAGATTAGATGGTCTCATAATGATATCTTATTTAGAGCCATGTAATATGTGTAAAGAGGTTATAAAATCCTCAAGGTTATCTGAGGTTTATTATTTATTTAAAAATGAAAATCCCAGTAGAAAAACTATATCGAAGGTGAAGTATAAATTAATTAAAAATAATGAAGAAAATTTAATAAAAAAATTTTTTAAGAATAAGAGAATTAAATATTAGCACCAATATCAGATCTGTAATATTTTTCAGGCCAGTCGATAATATCTGCTATTTCATATACTTTATTTCTACATTCAATATAATTATCTCCACGTACAACGATTGATAGAACTCTACCTCCACTAGAAAAGACTTTGTTGTTAATTAATTTAGTTGCCGCATGAAAAATATAAAATTCATCATTATTTTTTAATTCGCTCAAATTTCTGATTTCAGTATTTTTAGGGTAATCCCCTGGATATCCTTTCGTTGCTAAAATTAAACAAATTGATTTTTTATTTTCAAACAATTCAATATTTGCATATTTTAAATTTTTTGTTGCAGTTGAATGAAGTAAAGATAAAAAATCCGACTTTATCCTAAGAGAAATACTTTGAATTTCAGGATCTCCAAATCTAGTATTGTATTCTAGTAAATATGGTTGATTGTGTTCATTTACGATTATCCCAAAAAATATAACACCTTGAAATGCTATGTTGTCATGCTTTAAACCCTCTATAGTTTTTTTTACTATTTGATCCTGAATTATCATATCAAGATTATTATCTAAAATAGGGGCAGGGCTGATAGTACCCATTCCTCCAGTATTTGGTCCAGTATCATTATTTCCAACTCTTTTATAGTCTTGTGCGGAACCAATATTTAAATATTCATTACCATCAGTAATTGTAAAAAAACTCAATTCTTTTCCCTCAATGAATTCTTCAATAACAACTTTATTATTTTCTTGATTAAATTCTTTTTTTATAAAAATCCTTTCACAAGCCTCTATTGCTTCATTTGTATTTGTGCATACAAATACTCCCTTACCAGCAGCTAATCCATCATATTTTACAACTATGGGCCCATTAAAACTTTCGAGATAGTTTTTTGCTTCATCAAAATCAATAAAAGTTTCAGACTTTGCAGTTGGGATATTGTGAGATTGACAAAATTCTTTCATGAACTCCTTGGAAGATTCAAGTTTTGCGCCCTCAGAGTCAGGCCCAAAAACATTTAAACCCTTATTTCTAAGTTCTCCTGCAAGATTTTCTGATAAATAGTTTTCCGGACCTACAACAACTAGGTCTGGATTAATTTTAATACATTCCTCAACAATATCTTCTTTTGATGATATATCTTTACACTCCGCAATTTGACTAATTCCATAATTTCCAGGAAAACAAAATACTTTTTCACAAAGATAGGATTTGTGAAGAATTCTACACAAAGCATGTTCTCGGGCACCTGATCCTACAACTATGACATTCATTTATATAACATAATAAAGTATATTTATTTTGTGAATAATATTCCTGAGTACACTGTATCACAACTGAATAAGTCAATAAAAGATTTATTGGAGGAAAACTACTCTTATTTAAAGTTAGTTGGAGAGACAGGATCAATAACTATAGCTAGTTCTGGACACGTATATTTTTCAATTAAAGAAAACGATGAGGTTATATCTTGCATATGCTGGAAAGGAAGCTATGAAAATTTGCAAGTTCAAATTGAAGAGGGAACTGAATACAGTTTTTATGGTAGGATAACATCTTATTCTAAATTTGGGAGATCTGTTTACCAACTCATTATTGATCAGGTTGAGTATAGTGGCACAGGATCAATATTAAAGCTAATTGAAGACAGGAAAAAAGAATTATCTTTGCTGGGTTTGTTTGATGATGATAAGAAAAAAAAATTACCCAAGTATCCAAAATCTATAGGTGTGTTAACATCATCCTCTGGTTCAGTAATTCATGATATAATTCATAGAATTTCAGAGAGATTTCCAGTTACTCAAATAAAGGTTTTCCCTATTTCTGTTCAAGGTAAAAATTCTCATATTGAAATTATAGATTTTTTAGATCTTATTGAAAATCATGACTCAAAAGACTTCTTAAAGCCAGATTTAATCATATTTGCTAGAGGTGGAGGTTCTTTGGAAGAGTTAATGCCTTTTAACGAACCCGATTTAATAAAAAGAGTTTTTAAATTAAAAATTCCTAATATTTCAGCTATTGGTCATGATACTGACTATACCTTATTAGATTATGTCTCAGATTTGCGTGCACCAACACCTACTGCAGCAGCTGAAATTGCAGTTCCCGATAAAAATTATTTATTAAATCAAATTCAAGATTTACAAGTAAAACTAAATCAATCTATCGAACAAAAATATTTTTCAATAGAACAACTATTATTGAAATTCAAAAATTCTGTAAATTATTTTTCAAATTCAATCAAAGATGTTGAGAACAAATTAAGTAAAATAAACAGTGAAAATTTAAAGATAGTTAATAATTCCTTTTACAATAAATCAAATTTCTTTAATGATATATTGATTAGATTACAAGAAAATAGCCCAAAACAAAAAATATTAGAAATACAAAGCAAGATTGGTTACATAAATAATAATAACAAAACTTTAATTTTAAATAAATTCAAGATTTTTTCTCAAAAATTATATTTACTAAATAAGATACTTAATACCTCTTCGATAGAAAAAAACTTAAAAAAAGGGTATGCAATTTTGAAATCAGAAAATCAAATTATTAAAAGTATACAAACTTTAAAAAAATTAAATAATTTTGATGTTACTTTGAAAGACGGATTAATGAGTGTCAAAAAAAAATTATAATTTCCATCTTTTATGTACCCATAGCCATTGTGATGGAGAGTGTGTAATCCATTTTTCAAAATATTTTTTATGAATCATTTCAACTAGGCCTTTTACGTCATAATTTTTATATTCTTCATAACGTAAAGGTTTTTCAAAAATTATTTTAAATGTATTATTTTGATTTCTGATAGAGTATACGGGACATATCATTGTTTTGTATCTGATTGCCAAATTAGCAAAACCATCTGTTGCAAGTGCTTTCTTTCCAAAAAAATCTATTTCTAAACCACTACTATCTCTTTGGTCAATTAGAAGAGCTAAGTCTTCATTTTGTTTAAGGGCTTTAATCATGGATTTAGCACTCTCAGAGCCTTTTTTATAAAAAAAAGCATTATTTTCTTTTCTATTTTTCTGAATGTAGTTATCGATCTTCTCATTATTTGCGTGTCTATAAACTGAATGTAATGTGAAACCATGACGTAAAATAAAATTTCTTGTTAGCTCCCAGTTCCCTATATGAGCTGATATAAAGATTTTAGGACCTTTGTGAGACTTTATCTCGTCCATAATATGGATATTATCAAAATCTATATCTTTCCAATCAAATTTATTTAAGTTAAAAAATTCAAAAAAAACTTTACCTGTCTCTTTTAAATTTTCTTTTGTTAATCTTGAACTCTTTTCATCATTAAGGTTTAATACTTTCAAATTATTTTTTATAATTTGTTCGTATTTTGTAAATTTTCCAAAAAAACTAACTAAAATTCCTCCAACATTTGAGGCAAAATTAAAACTAAATAATCCTAATATATTTTTTAGTATAATAAAAATTACAAACTCAATATAATTTCTAAAAACTTTAAATATATTTTTCAATTTCCGTAGTAAATCCTAGATTGTTATCAGATACTATTTCTCCATGTATTATTCCAACAGAGCTTTTAAATTCATCAGGTATCCTTACATGATCTTTCTCTGTTGTTATTAAAAAAGCATCATTTTTATTTGCTTGATCAAGTAATAAAAATATATCATCGACTGTATATTGATGATGATCAGGAAACTCTTTTGTTAATACTAAATTTAAATTTTCAGTTTTTAATTGGTCAAAAAATTTTTTATTAAAACCCAGCCCTGCAAAAGCAATTAACTTTTTTTCTTTAAATTCTGGGTTGATTTCTATTTTATATTTCAAAATATGCTTGAAGTGACTATCATTTAAATCATTACATACTTCTGTATTAATTAAAAAAAATATTTGTGATTTTCTAATTGCAT
The DNA here is from genome assembly GCA_902546975.1 of uncultured Alphaproteobacteria bacterium. Taxonomy (GTDB): domain Bacteria; phylum Pseudomonadota; class Alphaproteobacteria; order HIMB59; family HIMB59; genus HIMB59. The sequence goes on along the minus strand of CACCLU010000006.1, from coordinate 23,252 downwards.
TTTTCACTGACTCTCTTAGTGGTCCAGAGGGAACTAAAAGTCTATTACCAAATGATTGGATAGAGTCATAAACATAAATCGATATATTTTTATATACATTGTAAGATTGAAGTGCATCGTCTAGTACAAGTATATTTGCACCATCTTCCTTTGCTGAAATCATTGCGTGAAATTTATTTTTACTAACCCACGTTGTAAAATAATTTGACATCATTAAAGCCTCATCTCCTACAAAATTAAAGTCCATATGAGGTTTTACTTTTATAACTTCATCTACTGTAGTAGACCCACCATAACCTCTTGAGATAATATGAGGTATGTATCCCATCTTCTTTAATTCTCTACAGATATACAACACTGAGGGTGTCTTGCCTGAACCACCAATTATAGCACTTCCAACTGCTATCACTGGTAAGTCAATTTTTTGAACTTTTGATAGTTTTCTTTTGATTAAATTTCCTACTGACCAAATTATTGATAAAGGAGAGAGAAGAAGTGCATTTAAAGAAATTGTTTTTTGATACCAAAATTTCGGAGCTTTTAACATTTATCAATCATCTCAGTAATATTTTTTAAACTATTTTTATTATTATTAATAAAATTTTCAATTTCCTTAACATGATAAAAGTCTTCCTCTATTTTTCTGTTAATTTCATTGCTTATATCTTCTAAATTATCACTATTCATTGTTTTGCAAAGGTTAAGTTTTTCGAGATCAAGATAAATTTCCTCAAAATTTTTATTAAAATTTCCTGAAAGCACAAAGCAACCTCTTGAAATAGGTTCTATAGGATTTTGTCCGCCATGTTTAATTAAAGAACCACCCATGAATACTATTTTTGAGCGCTCAAAAATTGACATAATATCCCCAAATTTATTATGCACTGTGATTTTTTCTAAATTTTCAGAAATAATTTTTTCACTTAAATTATTAGAGAATTGAATGTGACGCGGTATAATAATGATTTCAAATATTTCACTTAAATTTAATCTTTTTATTATATTTATAACTTTATCATATTCATTTAAGTGAACACTTGCGAAACAAACGATCTTTCTTTTTGAGTGTGGTATATCTGGATTAATATTAAATTTTAAGTTCCCAAAAAAATAAACTTTTTTGCAAAATAAATTATTTATGTTCACCTGATCCTTTTTACTTTGCGCAAAAATTAAATCGTATTGTTCTCCAATTATTTTACTTAAATTTTGATATTTTGACCATCTGACATAACTTTTATCTGATACTCTGCCATTAACTAAGATATTTTTTAAATTTTTATTTTTTGAAATCGTTAGCCAATTAGGCCAAATTTCTGAGTCAATCCATAAAATTTTTTTAAAATTTGTTTTTGATAAGAAAATATTTACATTCCAAAAAAAATCTAAAGGAAGAAATATACTAATAAGGTTGGGGTATAATTTTTTTGACAATTCAAAAGATGACAATGTAGAACATGATAAAACAATCTTTTTATTATTGAGCCTATCCACTAAGAATTTAATTGAATTCAATTCGCCTATGCTAGCAAAATGAATTAAAAAATCACTTTCTCTTATTTGTGTGTAATTTTGGTTTGCGAATATTTTTTGTTTATATGAAAAAAAATTTTCTTTTTTATTAAATATTCTAATTAAACCAATGATTAAAATCACTGGAAAAAATATAAGTTGTAATAATCTATAGCTATAAATGAGCATCAATTATTTTTAAGTTTTTATTCAAATTATCTATTATGTATGTATTAAATGAATTTTCGTCAAACTGACTTGGGTTTATTATCTCTTCACCCCAAAAAAAAATACCTTTACTAAAAGGTAATGGTATTTTTAATTTATCCCAATTATTAAGACGAAAAAAACGATTGGTTTTAAAAGTTAGTAGAGCGATCTTTAAGTCAAACTTTTTAGCTAATTTGTAAATATTGGTGTTAATTTCATAAGGTGGTCCATGAGGTGCATCTGGTGTGATATAAATGCACTCTCCTTTTTCTACAGCTAAAGTGATTTCTTTTATAAGAGCGGTCGGTTTATCCTTTTCACGTAAAAGAGGATCTAGGCCAAATTTTCTTTGAACTAATGTGCTTATTTGACCATCTCTGTGAGATGTTGCAACGGGTCTTAATTTTGGTTTAAATTTCCAACTAAATGTAGAACCCATAAGTTGGTTATGCCATATAAGTACAATGATTGATTTATTATCTTGTAATTGTTTTTCTATGACTTCTTCATTTATACCTGACCAATTACTTGTTTTTTTAATAAGTGATAATGACAGATAAATTAAATTTACAAAAATAATCTTAAAGAATTTATTCTTAGATAATTTTTTAAGCATTTTTTTTAATCTGTCGTTGATAAAGATTATAATAATGTTTTTTCTTTGCCATTAAGGTTTTATGATTTCCCTTCTCAACAACCTCACCATTTTCTAAATAGTAAATCTCATCAAAATTTTTGATTGTGCTTAATCTATGTGCAACTACGATCATTGTAATTTTAGGCAAATGATACAAATTATTGAATAACTTAGACTCTGTTTTAAGATCTAAATTTGAAGTTGGTTCATCTAATAAAACAACTGGGCTTTTTTGAGCAAGAGCTCTCGCTATTGAAATTCTTTGCCTTTGCCCCCCAGACAATTTAATTCCATTTTCTCCAATTTTAGTATCCAATTTTAAAGGTAGTTTGTTTGCAAAATCATTTACACATGCAATATTAGCAAAATGATTTATATTTGATTGATTGTGACCAGAGTTATATTTTATATTTTCTGATATAGTACCATCAAATAAAACCGTATCTTGGCTAACTAGGCTAAATACATTTCTAAGACTATTTAATTTTAATTTTTTTATATCAATTTCATTTATTGTTATGGCACCTTTAGTGATATCAAATAATCTCAAAAATAAAGCCATAAGTGTTGATTTACCTCCTCCAGAGGGTCCCACAAATGCAACTTTTTTTCCTACTTTAAGCTTAAAATTAACTCGGTTAATTATATTTTTATTTGTATTTTCGTATTTAAAAAAAACCTCTTTAAAACTCAAAGTCTTGAAATTTTTTATTACCTTAGATCCCCCAATTGTTTCGTTTTTAAAATCTATAAATTCAAATATTCTAGAGGCAGCACCAAGACCGCTTTGAAGTAAAACATTAACATTTATTAGGTTTTTAAGTGGCGCATAAGCTAACATTAGACTTACTAAAAAACTCATCAATTGCCCAGCTGTCATATTTTCGTTAATTACGAAAATCCCCCCACCAAATATTGCTAAGCCAGCTGCCATTGAACCCAATGTTTCAGTAAAAGGTCTTGATCTCGCAGTAATTTTTTCCTGTTTAAAATTCAATTCTCTAGCTTGCTCAATTTCTTTATTAACTCTTTTGATTTCAAAATTTTCTGCATTGAAAGATTTTACATTTTTGATTCCTCTAAAGACCTCTTCTAAATTTGAAGCTAAAGTTCCAACTTGTTCTTGTAAGTTTTTTGTGACTCTTCTAATTTTTTTACCTAAAACTCTTATTGGAACAATAGCTAATGGAAAAATCACTATAGTAATGCATGCTAATTTCCAATTTTGATAAAACATATTTCCAATTAAAACAATCAAGGTTAAAGAATCTTTTATTAATGCAGTATATGTGTTGGCCATTGCCCCACTTAGATAATAAGTATCTGTAGTAATTCTCGTAATTAATGATCCAATTTTATTTTTAACAAAAAACCCATAATGCACATTTATAATATTTCTAAAAACATCACGTCTGAGTTTTTCAATAATCCTATGACTCATAAATTGTAAAGAAGTAATTTGGATATAAGTTACTAACCCTTTTATTATCCCAGTAATTAAAATAGCAATGGGTATAAAATATAAATAAAATCTATCAGCATTAATCAAAACATTGTCAAGAGCTGGTTTAACCAACCATGCATGAAAACCTGTGCATAGAGCAGCAATAATCATACATAAAATAGCAATAAACATTCTTAATTTAAAATTAAGAAATAACTTAGAAATTCTTATAAAATGCTCTTTAGACTCAGACATTAAGTTGATTTCCAAATATTATACTCAAAAGTATGCTGATACCGTAATAGTTATTGCGACTAAAATATGAGCCAGCCTTTTCAGGTATATTTTTCCACATAAAATTGAGATCTATAATGTTTATTAAGAAAATTGTTGTTAGTAAGACATAGTATAAAAAACTGAAATTCAAGCCACTTCCAAAAAATGCCAATAAAAAATATTTAAAAAAAATCATTAAACTTAAAATGATCATTCTTCCAGATCCAAAAAATAATGTGCTAGAATATAATTTTAATTCTTTGTCTTCTTTTTCATCCTGAGTAGCATAAATAGTATCATAAGTGAGTGTCCAAAAAATTAATGAGACATATAAAATGAGTACAGATGAAAAGGGTATGTTTGAGCCCATTGCTACCCAGCCAATAAAACAGCCCCAATTATAAGTCAAAGCTAAAATTAATTGGGGTAAGAAAAAAAATCTTTTTGCTAAAGGGTATAAAATTATCAAAGGAGTGATAACAAGCCCTAATACAATAGCTTCATAATTTAATTGTAATAAAATTATTAAACCTATTATTAAAAGAAAAAATAATAGAATGAGTGAATTCTTTAAACTTATTTGTGATGAGGCTAAAGCTCTATTTTGTGTTCTACTAACTTTCCTATCAATGTCTTTATCAATAAAATCATTTACTATGCACCCAGCAGATCTCATGACTATTGAACCAATAAAAAATATTATAAACAAAATTAAAATTTTATTAGACGAACCATTTGATGAGGATGCTAAAATGAAACTAATTGGGTAAAAAAGTAGAAGAAAACCAATAGGTTTATCTAATCTGACTAAAAGAATGTATGGGTGTGTGAAAGGTGGAAATAATTTAAAAATTAAATTATTCTTATAGTTGTTATTCATGAAGAGAGTTTATTTTAATTCAATTATAAAGCAGGGTAGCACTTATGAGCTAGAAAAAAAGTATTATATCCATCTTGTAAAAGTTATAAGGCTTAAAATAGGAGATGAGATCTCTTTGTTTAACAATATTTCTGGTGAATGGATGTGCGAAATAATTGATATAAAAAAAAATTTTTTAAAAGCGAAATCGATAAGTCAAATCTCAGCACCTCGAGCAGAAACTTTGATAGACTTAATGTTTTCTCCCATAAAATACCAAAACAGTGAATTAATTATAAGACAATCAACTGAGATGGGTGTGAGATGTCTATTTCCAACATCATTTAACAGAACTATAAACACAAAGATTAATCTTGATAAGTTTAATATATATGCAATAGGTGCCGCTCAACAAAGTGGAAGATTATCAATACCAAACATAGACAAGTTAATAGATCTTAAAGATAGATCTGATATTATGTCTGGTAAAACAGTGCTGATGTTTGATGAAAATCTCAAAGGAATTCATCTATCACAAGCTAAAATTAAACCAAATACTGAAATTTTAGTTGTTATAGGACCTGAAGGAGGTTTTGAGGAGGAGGAAAGAGCATTTATTTCAGACAGCTCAAATAATTTCTTTAATGTGAGTCTAGGCCCAAACATTTTGAAAGCTGACACAGCAGTTATTGCCGCACTTAGTTTAACATTTCACTATTTTTTATAATTATAGCGGGTTTAAGCGACATCCTGTCAATATACTGTACAAAAAAGATTACTAATATGTTTTAGATGAAGTCAATATTTTCGGTATTTTTTTTTCTTGTATCTTTAAAGGCGTTTGGAAAACAAGCCACTGACTGGCAGTTAAGTTTTCAAAATCCTGCCACAGATTTGATGGGCAGTGTAGTTGGACTCCATAACATAATTTTGATTGTAATGACTTTAGTTACTTTATTTGTCTTATTTCTTCTTTTATATGTCTCTTTTCGTTTCAGCGCAAAAAGAAACCCAATTCCATCTACAACAACTCACAATACAGTTGTTGAAGTTTTGTGGACTGCAATACCAATTGTAATCCTTGTAGTACTTGCGATACCATCTTTTAAGCTCTTATACCAACAAGAAAAAAGTGAAAGCTATGATATGACTGTTAAAGTCATTGGTCATCAGTGGTATTGGGAATACGAATACCCCGATCACGGTGACTTTTATTTTGAAAGTTACATGGTTCAAGATGTAGACCTTCAAGAGGGAGACTTAAGACTCTTGACAGTTGACAATCCTCTTGTAATTCCTGCCAATAAAAATATTCAAATACTTATAACTGCTGGAGATGTTTTGCACAGCTGGGCTGTACCCTCAATGGGATTAAAAACTGATGCCGTCCCTGGAAGACTCAATGAAACTTGGGTCAATGTTAAAGAACCAGGAATATACAGAGGGCAATGCTCTGAAATATGTGGTACTGGTCATGGATTTATGCCAGTTGTTGTAAAAGTATTACCTGAAAGCGAATTTATTGCATGGGCTAATGAAGCCAAAAACAATTACGCAATCAATGAAGATATTAAAACTAACGAAACAAATGAGGAAATCATTATTTCACAAAATAATTTAATACAATTAGAGGAGAATAATTTATGAGTTCAGATTCATTAGCTATGGATGATCATCACGATCATAAGCCAGGTTTTTTCACAAGATGGTTTTTTTCCACAAACCATAAAGATATTGGAACATTATACTTAATTTATGCAATTGTAGCTGGTGTAGTGGGGGGTGCCCTTTCAGTCATTATGAGAATGGAATTATCTGAACCCGGAATGCAGTTTGTGGCAGATGGACAAATGTGGAATGTAATTATCTCAGCTCATGGATTACTAATGATCTTTTTTGTCGTAATGCCTGCATTAATAGGAGGTTTTGGAAATTGGTTTATTCCACTAATGATTGGCGCACCTGATATGGCTTTTCCAAGATTGAATAATATTAGTTTTTGGTTATTGGTTCCTGCATTATTTTTAATTGCAGGTTCGATGTTTGTTGGTAGCGGTGCTGGAACTGGTTGGACTATTTACCCACCTTTAAGTTCGATTACAGGACACAGTAGTCCTGCTGTAGATATGGCCATTTTTTCACTCCATTTAGCAGGTGCTTCATCAATACTTGGTGCCGTCAACTTTATTACAACCATTTTGAATATGAGAGCACCAGGGATGACGATTCATAAAATGCCTCTTTTTGTTTGGGCAATGTTAGTTACAGCATTTCTTCTTTTACTTGCTGTTCCAGTTCTAGGTGGAGCTATTACAATGCTTTTAACAGATAGAAACTTTGGAACAACTTTTTTTGATCCTGCTGGTGGAGGGGACCCTGTTCTATTCCAGCATTTGTTCTGGTTTTTTGGTCACCCAGAGGTTTACATTATGATTTTGCCAGCTTTCGGTATCGTCTCACATATTGTATCTACTTTTTCAAAAAAACCTGTATTTGGATACTTAGGTATGGCCTATGCAATGGTTGCTATTGGATTTATCGGTTTTGTTGTTTGGGCTCATCATATGTACACAGTAGGGTTTAGCGCAAATGTTAGAGCTTATTTTATGCTTGCTACAATCGTGATAGCTGTACCCACAGGTGTTAAAATTTTTAGTTGGATCGCTACAATGTGGGGTGGATCTATAACATTTACTACACCTATGTTATTTGCTCTAGGATTCATTTTTCTTTTCACTTTAGGTGGAGTAACAGGTGTAATTTTAGCAAACGCAGGTATTGATGTCGTTTTACATGATACATACTACGTTGTTGCCCATTTCCACTACGTATTAAGTATGGGAGCGGTGTTTGGTATTTTTGCGGGAATTTATTATTGGTTTGGTAAAATGAGCGGAAAAAATTACTCTGAGTTTTTTGGTAAGTTACATTTTTGGTTGTTCTTTTTAGGAGTTAACTTAACCTTCTTTCCTCAACACTTTTTAGGATTAGCAGGTATGCCTAGACGTATTCCAGATTATCCAGATGCTTATGCTGGGTGGAATATCATATCCTCAATTGGGTCCTATATATCCTTTGCTTCATTCATTCTTTTTATTTTCATAATAATTTACGCATTATTTAAAGGCAAAAAAGCAGAAGCAAATCCATGGGGTGAGGGTGCAAAAACACTTGAGTGGACATTACCGTCTCCTCCACCTTATCACCAGTTTGATACATTACCCGAAGTAAAAAATTAATTTGTGTTAGAAAAAAAACATCATCAAACTTTTGTACAGACAGAACAAAACCTGTTCTTTTTGCAAGCTGTTAATTTTTTAAAACAACTTTATGTACTAATTAAACCAGGTGTAATCTCCCTTGTAATATTTACGGCTCTATGTGCGATGTTATTAGCCCCATCTGATAAAAGTTTATTTATAAAAGGAATGGCTCTTACCCTTATAGCAATGGGAGCATCTGGTTCAGCTATTTTAAACATGTGGTTTGATCGAATAATTGACTCTAAAATGGATAGAACAAAGTTTAGACCTATTCCTTCAGGAAATATCTCAGCAAATACAGCTCTTGGGATTGGACTAATTTTTTCTTTTTTTTCTGTAGTGGGTTTATTTTTCTTTGGAAATATCAAGGCCTCTATCTTATTAGCGTTTACAATTCTTTATTACTCTGTTTTTTACACAATGTATCTGAAACACAAAACTGCACAGAATATAGTAATTGGCGGTTTAGCAGGCGCTCTCCCTCCAGTGATTGCATGGATAAGTATCTCAAATGAACAAATTTTCTTCCCATTAATATTATGTTTAATAATATTTTTATGGACACCTCCACACTCTTGGGCATTAGCTATATTTAGAAACCAAGATTACTCTGACGCTGATATACCCATGTACCCCGTTAAACACGGCATAAAAAAAACACTTTTTATGATGAACATTTATACTTTTTTAATGGTAGCATCAGTAAACTCTTTATATTTTTTTAAATACGCAGGAATGAGTTTTTTTCTAGGCTCCAATCTTCTCAATGCATATTTTGTATACAAACTTTTTAAACTTAATAAGTCACAAAATATTAAGAAAGACTCAATTAAACTTTTTGGATATTCAATTGTGTATCTGTTTCTTATTTTTACTTTAACACTTGTTGATAAATATTTGATCTAATGAAAAGAAAAAATAAAAATTTATTAGTCTTGGCTCTGCTTTTCATGCTCGTAACAGCATTTTATTTCATTACAATATTTAGAATTAAATCTGGTATTTGAACGTATCAAATAAAAACAAAACATTAATTTTTTTAATGTTGATACTTGGATTTATGCTAAGTCTGGTAATTTTTTCTGTTCCATTGTATAAGCTTTTTTGTGACCTGACCGGATTTCAAGGTTTTAATAAAGAAGTAAAAATTCAAGAACAACAACAAAATATTAACTTGGGGGAACTTGATATAAAAGTTATATTTTCAGCTCAGGTAAATGAGGGTTTGGACTGGATGTTCGAGGCTCCTCAAAAAATGAATATTACAGAAGGATTAAAGTATGATGTTGTTTTTAAAGCTAAAAACAATACTGATGTTAGCTCAACAGGTACTTCTATATTTAACATTTTACCACCTAAAATTGGCCCATACCTATATAAGATAGAATGTTTTTGCTTTATTGATCAAACGATAGAACCAAATCAAGTTGTTGAGTTTCCTGTCTCTTTCTACTTAGATCCATTGATACTTGATGATCCTGAGGCAAGTAGGACGAAGAATGTCACTTTGTCATATACCTTTTTTGAGAAAAAAGAATGAAATATTGATTATATGGTTGATTTAGTATTTAAAGACTCTGAAAAGAAACACAAATTTCATCTTGTCAACCCAAGTCCCTGGCCATTAGTTGGTGCTTTTTCAGCTCTTTTTCTAGTTTCAGGTGCTATTTTGTATATGCATTATGAGATGCTATGGCCCATGATAGCAGGTCTTGTTCTAATACTTTTTACTATGTTTATGTGGTGGCGAGATATAATAAAAGAAAGTACTTTTTTGAAAGTACATAATTCAATCACTGAGATTGGTCTTAGATGGGGTATGGCTCTGTTCATCACATCAGAAGTTATGTTTTTTGTCGCTTTCTTTTGGGCTTTTTTTGATGCAAGTCTATTACCTAAAACATTTTTAGCTGAGTACAAAGAAGTTTTTACAGGTACTCTTGGGATAGGAGTTTGGCCTCCAAAAGGTATTGAAACTTTTGACCCGCTAGACATACCATATTTAAATACCTTAATTTTACTTTTATCAGGCACTACCTGTACATGGGCACACCACGAACTAAGAGAGGGAAATAATAAAGAGGCTCTTAAAGGTTTATATTACACAGTTTTTTTAGGTTTCATATTTTCACTTTTACAAATATATGAATACCAACATGCAACTTTTGGTTTTACCGAGGGTATATATCCTTCAACTTTTTTCATGGCAACCGGTTTTCACGGTTTTCATGTATTAATAGGTACTTTGTTTTTATTAGTCTGTTTATTGAGAATAAGAAAAGGTCATTTAACCCCAAAAAGACATTTTGGTTTTGAGGCAGCTGCATGGTATTGGCATTTTGTTGATGTTGTTTGGTTGTTTTTATACATAAGTATCTATTGGTGGGGAAGATAAACCAAAGATTTTTATCTTTTACATTTAAACTAAATTTTTATTTATGAAGAATAGGTCATCATTAACATTTGTATTTATAGGAATTTCTATTTTAACCTTTATCCTGGGTTCGTGGCAACTTTACCGGTTAAATTGGAAAAATGATTTAATGGATAATATTCGTAATTCAATTCTCAATCCCACTTTGTTTTCAGATGATCTAAATTACAACAATTTAGTTTCAGTAAAATTAGATGATAATTATACCATTCTAAACAAACCAGTTTATTTGGAGTCAAAAACATTTAAAGGAAAACCAGGTTATCACCTAATACTTCCGGTAAAGTATAAAAATAGTATATATAGTGTCATCAATTTTGGATGGTTTTTAGACAAAGACGTAGATCGAGTTCAAAATATCATTCAAAGATATCAATCTATAGACAACCCTAAGGTATACATAAGAGATTTTAATTCAGATAAATCTTTTTTTACCCCAAAGAATGATTTATCCAATAATATTTGGTACTCTGTTAATAAAACTGATTTTAGTCAATTTTATCAATATGCATTCCTATCCAAATATTATTTTGTTCTTCTAGATGATAGGGTATCTAAATATACCTTTAATCCTCTTGTATTTTTGAGAAATAATCATTTGAATTATTCAATAACTTGGTTTTTGCTTAGCTTGTCAAGTATCGTTATGCTGTTAATTATAAGAAGGAAATATGAATAAACTTAAAGAGTATTTTAAAAGCTACTATGTGTTGAGTGACGTCAGTGGTCTTTTATTTTGGGATAACGCAACTAATTTACCAAAAAAAAGTATTGAGTCTAGATCAGAGCAAATGTCTATTTTATCTAACTTTACAGATAGAATATTTAGAAGTGAAGATATTCAAGAAGAAATTCACAAAGCTGAAAACACAAAATTAAGCGAAGCAGATAGTATGTCTTTAAAACTAATGAAGAGTATTATCGTCAAAGAAAATGCTATTGACCCAGATTTGAAATCTCTACTGATAAAAAAAAAACTAACTTGTGAGCACTTATGGAGAGAGGCTAGATCAAAAAATGACTCTTCGATAATTGAAAAAGATTTCAATGATCTATTAGATTTAGTGCATGAGGAAGCGAGTCAATTAGCTAAGGCTACTAATCTATCACCTTATGACTCATTAATTTCAAAATATGATATGGATTATGATTCATCAAAGATCGACCAAGTTTTTTTAGTAATTGAGAGAGAAATAATACCTAAATATTTGGATATTAAAAAAATTAAATCACCCCATGTTTATAAATCAAATATTTCAGACTCAGAAATATTAAAAATGATAAAAGTAAAATTAAAACAGCTAAACTTCGATTTTGATAGAGGTAGAATTGATCAATCTCATCACCCTTTTTGTGGAGGAGCTACAAATGATGTAAGAATAACAACAAGGTTTGAAGACAATATATTAGAGTCCTTATCAGCATTATTTCACGAGACAGGCCATGGGGTTTATGAACAGAATTTACCTAATCAATATCTTTATGAGCCATTGGGTCAATCCCGTAGTTTAAGTGTCCATGAAAGCCAATCTCTTTTTTTTGAAAATCATATCTTTAAATCAAAAGTTTATTTTAACATCATAAACAATATTTTTGATAACTCTAAAGATTTGGAAAAATCTTTTTTAGAGCACTATCATACTGTGAGAGTTAATCCTATAAGGGTTAGTGCTGATGAATTTTCTTACCCAATCCATGTTTACATCAGGTATAAAATTGAAAAAGAGATATTTAAAAATAAAATTAAATTTAAAGATATAAAAAATTTATGGAACGAAAACTATTTAAATAATTTGTCAATCAATCTAATTTCAGAAACAGAGGGGGTTCTCCAAGATATTCATTGGTATGAGGGTATATTTGGTTATTTCCCTACTTATGCACTTGGTGCTATGATAGCCTCACAAATTAAATTTAATTGCCCTTTATTTGATATTTTTTTAGGCAACCCTAATGAAGAAAATATAAATAACTTAATCATTTGGTTGAATACTAATATCCATCAAAAAGCTTCTTTGTATTCATCTGATGAAATGTTACAAAGCATTTCAGGTGAGAATTTAAACCCAAAATATTATTTAGATCATTTGGTAGATAGATTTATTCAATGAAATATATAAGCACAAGAGATGATAAAAAAGAGTACTCTGCTGAGCAGGTACTGAATTTCGGTCTAGCACCAGATGGAGGTCTATTTATTCCAAATGAAATTCCAAAATTTAGTAACAATCAAATCAACGCACTTAAAGGAAAAAATTATTTTGAAATAGCAAATTTCATTTTAACCCCTTTTTTATCAGATTTATTTGATGCTCAAACAATTAAAAAGATTATCGAGGAGGCTTATAGTAAATTTGATAAAGAAATTGTTACAATATCAAACATAGGTGACAACGATCTATTGAATTTATTTCATGGTCCGACACTAGCTTTTAAAGATTACGCAATGTGTTTGTTAGCTAAGATATATGAATATTATTTAAAGAAACTAGATAGAAAATTAGTAGTTATTGGAGCAACTTCTGGCGATACCGGTTCTGCTGCAATTCAAGCCTTTAAAGATATTGAAAATATTAGTATTTTTATTTTGCACCCTCATAACTCAACATCTCTCTTCCAAAGAAAACAAATGACAACTAGTGGAGGTAAAAATGTCTTTAATATTGCCCTAAATGGAAGTTTTGATGATTGTCAAAATTTAGTAAAAAAACTTTTTAGAGATAAAGATATAAATAATAAATATAGCTTTACTGCAGTGAATTCAATTAATTGGTTTAGGGTGCTACCACAATCAATTTATTATGCATGGTCATATCTTAATCATAATATTGATAATTTTGTTGTACCAAGTGGTAATTTTGGAAATATATATTCTGCTCATTTGCTAAAGTCAATGGGATTTCCAATAAATAAGTTAATTGTTGCTACAAATGAGAATAATATTTTACATCGAATTATAAGCAATAATGATCTACATCTTTACAATGTTGTAAAAACTAATAGCCCTAGCATGGATATAACAATATCAAGTAATTTTGAAAGACTTTTAGCAGAGCTTCTTGGACCAGAAGCAACAATTGAGCTTTTTCAAAATATACAAAACAATGAACATAATAAAAAATTAGAAAGTTCTGTTCATAAGTCATTATCTGAGAAATTTTTATCTGAGAGTGCAACTTCTAAAGAGGTTGAAAATCAAATTAAAATCACTTATGAAAATTACAAAATTTTATTAGACCCTCATACTGCTGTTGGCATAGTATGTGCGGAAAAATTAAATTTAAAAAAAGCAATGTGTCTTGCTTGTGCCCATCCAGTAAAATTTCAGGAAACTGTCCAAAAGGCATTAGGTAACAATGTAAAATATGATAAAAACATAGAATTTCTTAATGATGAAAAATTTGCAATTTTAGACAACAATTACAAGGAACTAGGAGATTATATAGAAGCACATGCCTAATATTCATAAGCTTAAAAATGGAATGACCTTGATAACAGATTATGTAAACACTGTAGAAACAGTAAGTGTAGGAATGTGGAACAAGGTCGGGGCAAGAAATGAGCGAAAAGAAATTAATGGTGTTGCTCACTTATTAGAGCACATGGCATTCAAAGGAACAAAAAATAGATCAGCTGCTCAAATAGCAAAAGAGGTTGAGCTAGTAGGTAATTCTCACAATGCCTATACTTCAAGAGAAATAACTGCTTATTACATGAGTGGTTTAAAGGAAAATGTCGAACTATCCATAGACGTAATTAGCGATATATTGCAGTTCTCAACTTTTGACTCTAAGGAACTCGATAAAGAGAGAGGCGTCATATTGCAAGAGATTGGAATGTATGCCGATGAACCAGATAGTATTGTTGCTGATAAATTCGACGAGTTAGCTTACCCGGACCAACCCATGGGTAGGTCAATTTTAGGTACGGCTGAAATTATAAAGTCTATTTCAAGGGATGAAGTTGAGAGTTTTATGAAAGGATTCTATAACCCAAAAAAAATGGTGTTTTCTGTATCAGGAAATTTTGAAGAGGATAAAATAATTAAACTTGTTGAGGAGAAATTCCAAAATCTCCCTCATGGAGACGACGATTATATTCCAAAATCTTCTTATGTTGGTGGAGAATACCGCCAAGAGAAAAATTTAGAACAGGTAAAGTTGTTACTAGGTTTTGAGGGTGTAGATATTCATTCAGACCTTTACTATGCAACAAGAGTTTATTCAACACTTCTTGGCTCTGGTATGTCTTCAAGATTATTTCAAGAAATTCGAGAAAAAAGAGGATTGGTTTATAGCATATACAGCAGTGGTGATTTCTTTTCTGACTCAGGTATTTTTTATGTTTATGCCGGCACAGGGCATAAGGAAGTTAAAGAATTAATACCCGTACTATGTGATCAATTAAATATTAATGCTAATACCTTTACTGAGGAGGAATTAACGAAGACTAAAGCTAAATTTAAAGTCGGAATTCTAAAAGGAGAGGAAAGTATCTCAACAAGATGTAGATCTAACGCTTCTAGTTATTTAATGCACAATAAGGTCAGATCTCCTGATGAGTTTATTTCGAAGATTGACTCTGTGCAATTAGAGGACCTTGAAAAAGCAAGAAAAAAAATATTAGAATCAAATTTGACTTTGTCATCAATAGGTCCTATTGAAAACCTTGAAGCAGCTGAACTAGTTAAACGAAGAATCAGTTAAATTTTCTGCTGCTTTTCTAGCAAGAATATCAACTTGGTTATTAAATTCATCAACATTATGTGCCTTTACCCAACTCCAATTAATATTTTTACTAAGATTTAATTCGTCTAATCGTTCCCAAAGCTCTTTATTTTTTACAGGCTTTTTAGATGAAGTTTTCCAATTATTTTTTTTCCAATTAAATATCCAATTTGTGATGCCTTGCTTAACATAATTACTATCGGTATTAAGATTTATATCATTATGCTGATTAAGAAATTCTAACGCTTTGATTGCTGCCATTAGTTCCATTCGATTATTTGTTGTATTTCTCTCAAATCCAGCTCTATAAGAAATATCATTTTTGTTAATTATTAAAAACGCCCAACCCCCATTTCCAGGGTTTCCGAGACATGAGCCATCTGTGTATACCTTTATCAAAGAAAGTCCTGCAAATTATTTTTTTCATGAAATTTAAATATTTCAAAAAACTCCAAGGGATTTTTATGTTTAACGTCTCCTTCAAGATTAAAATTTAAATCATAAATTCTTGTTAAAAAAAAACGAATTGCACTTACTTTTAAGTAAAAATTAAAATTGCTTTTCTCTTCTGGTGTTAATTCGATACTCTCTTTATAAGATCTTAAGAAACTCACATAATTTTCTTCAATAAATTTATTTTCTGAAAAAAACCAAGCATTCACAAAAGTAGCCAAATCATAAATAATGGTATCTGTACAGGAAAAAAAGAAATCTATGAATCCTGAAACCTTATTACCAACAAAAAATATGTTGTCTTTAAATAAATCTGCGTGAATGTTTATCTTTCTTAAATTTTGTGGAAAACTATCACTTAATGTATGAATGTTATTCAATATATATTTGTATTCACTAGAATTTAATTTTGTTTCGTATTTAGAAAACTGATTTGTAATAAACTTCCATGTGGGTAATAGCATCATATTTTCTCTAAAAAGTTCGGAATGATCTCCAAATTGATGTAATTGAGCAATTGAATTTCCTAGTGATTTTAATTGCTCTAAATTAGGTTTCACAACTGGCCTACCTTCAATAAAACTATAAATACAACAGGGTTTACCTTTTATTTTAAATAAGTTTTTATTATTCAAAGTCAAACTTAATGGACAAGAAATGCCATTATCATAAAATAATTTCATTAAATTATTAAAATAAGGTAAATCTTGTTCTTCAGTTCTTTTCTCAAATAGAGTTAAAATAAATTTTTTATTATCGCTTAATTTCACTACATAATTAGTATTTTCAACTCCCTCTTTAATACCCTCAAATTCAATTATTTTTCCTAGAGGTTGAAATAATTCTTGAGCCGCTGAAAGAGATACTTCTGTATAAACTGCCATTTATGGTTAATTTTAGAGTTTAAATTGTGATAGATAAAGATACTTATTTAAAACAGTGGTGGTTAAAGTTGTTAATTAATAGTTTTAAGATCAATAATACTTTTGTTTAATATTTTAGCCTTACTATCCTCAGATATTTCTGAAAAATAATTGATAATTAATTTGTTCAGCTCAATTGAAGCTTGATTTTTAATTGATTGGACAGCAGAGAGCTCTATTTGTTTAATTCTGTCCAGAGAGTTCTTTTCTTTTGATTGGATCGTTAAGGCGGTTTTATCAATTATATTTTTTGAGATAGCTTCAGACTGAGACTTAGCATTGTTTATGATCTCATCAATTTTGTTAGATAGATCTTCAGTTTGTTTTTCTGCCTCTTTTAACTTTATTTCAGCTTCAGAAAAGGATTTAAGAGATTTATCAATATTTTCTTTTATTTCATTTATTTTTGAGTCTAGACCACCAATCATCATACTTTTGAAAGGTTTAATCATTAGAATAATAAATGTAATAAATGAAATTAATAACCAGAACTTAGGATCTTGAAATAAATAGCTCATTAAAGATTGATATTACCCTTTTCTATGTTAGTTACTTTTGATAAAAAATTAGCTGCTGAGTCTTTAAGTTGATCGTTTAGTTCAGATATCGCAGTATCCTTTTCTTTCGCGACTCTTTCCTCAGTTTGTTTGATTTCATGTTGGATCTTTTCTTCCGAAGCTTTGATTAAGTCTTCACTTTCTTTTAAAGCTTTATCTTTGGCATCATTAATAATTTGTGATGCTTGGTTTTTCGCCTCAGTAACTTTTGCTTCGTAGTTTTCAATTATTGACTCAGCTTTTTTGATTAATTCATCTTGTTTTGAGATATGTGATTTTACAAAATCATCTCTTTGGTTCAAAAAAGCTCTAATTTTAGGAAGTGTTATGTATGTCAATACTGTAAACAGTATTACAAAAAAAACACCCAGCCAAAAAAGCTGAGATATAAAAAACTCTACTTGCTCTAATTGAGGCATCCGTTAGTCAGTACCTGTTAAGAAAAAAGAATTACTAATGCTATGACCAATGCAAATAAAGCAATAGCTTCAACTAGGGCAAAGCCTAACATTGTCATGGTAAAAACTTCGTTTCTTGCAGCTGGATTTCTTCCAACAGCAGTAATAAAAGCAGCAAAAACATTGCCAATACCAATTCCAGCACCGATCACGCCGATCACTGCTAAACCTGCACCCAAGTATTTTAGTCCTTCAACTAGTTCCATATTTACCTCCTTATGTTCATCTAGTGTAAGTGTAAAGCGTCGTTAATATACAAACATGTTAATATTGCAAAAACATATGCTTGCAAAAATGCAATTAATATTTCTAAACCTGTTAAAGCTATTATGAATACTAATGGCAAAATTCCAAAAAAACCTAGTGCAGAGACAAACCCTGCAAAAACTTTAAGTAAAGTATGACCAGCAAGCATGTTAGCAAAAAGTCTAACAGATAAGCTTATTGGTCTAGAAAGATAAGATATAATTTCAATTGGTATCAATAAAGGAAGCATATATACGGGTAAGCCAGGGATAACAAAAAAGCTAAAAAATTTTACGCCATGTTTTACAAATCCTAAAACAGTAACAAAAATAAACACGCCCATTGCAAGAGCTAAAGTCACTATGATATGGCTAGTAAAAGTAAAGCTGTAAGGAATCATACCAAAAAGATTTCCAAATAAAATAAACATGAACAAAGTAAAAACTAAAGGAAAGTATTTTTTGCCCTCTTTACCTACAGTGTCTGCTAATAAACTATTTATAAAATTAAAACCAAGCTCAGCAGCAACTTGCATTCTGGTCGGGTAAAGGTCACTTACAGAGTTTGTTTTTTTTGCTTTTAAAAAAGGCACTGTAAAAAAAATTAAAATAAACGCTGTTGTAATAGTCATCCATAGGGCAGAATTAGTAAAAGAGATATCAAAACCTAGAAAGTTAATGTCAACAATGGGTTGTATTTCAAACTGTTTGAGAGGACTCTCACCCTTAGCCATGAAGTAATAAAACAGATTTATTTAGAGTTTTCTATGCGACGTATAAGCCTGTAAATATTCAACAAACCTGCAAAAAAACCAAGTATTATCAACGTTATTAAACCAATAGGTTTGCTGTCAAACACCTTATCAATCAACAATCCAATAACAACAGAAACAATTAAAGCGCCTAATAATTCAGTTGAGATTCTATAAGCAAAGCTAAGACCTTGCATATTTCGCTTTTTATTATCATTTTCTTCATCATTTGCCATTATTCAGCGTACTTTACGGCTTCTTCTAATTCAACAGAGACTATTTGAGAAATTCCCTCCTCGGGCATTGTAACACCATAGAGTCTGTCTACTCTAGACATTGTCATTCGATTATGAGTAACAATAATAAATTTGGTTTGAACTTTTTCTGAAATTTCTTCAACCATACTACAAAATCTATCCACATTATTGTCATCTAGAGGAGCATCAACCTCATCCAATATACAAAAAGGTGATGGGTTCGCTATAAATACGGCAAATAATAATGAAATTGCAGTTAAAGCCTGCTCACCTCCAGATAATAAAGTTATATTTTGCATTTTCTTACCTGGAGGACTGGCAAATATCTCCAAACCAGAGTTTAAAGGATCTTCATCATTTTGGATAAGTTTTAGATATGCTTTACCTCCACCAAATAACTTAGTAAATAGCCTCTCAAAATTTTCATTAACAATTTTAAAAGCTTCTTTTAGTCTCAATACACCTTCTTTATTAATTTTATTAATTGCCTCATGTAACCTTTCTATAGATTCTTGAATTTCATTTTTATCTTTAATTGTTTCATCAACTTTCTCTCTTAATTTTACATATTCATCTTCAGCAAGTAAGTTTACAGCACCAATTCTCTCCCTTTCAGCGTTTAATCTTAATACTCTTTTCTCTGCGGTCTCTAAATCTTCATCTCTTTTGAATTTATCTACCTCATTTTCTAAATTTAATAAATCAACATTAATTTTTTCTCTACATGATTGAGCGAGCTGGGTTAAATTATTTGAATAATTTGAAATTTCTGACTCCTTTCGTATTAACTCCTCCTTTACAACAGAGTAATTTTGTTCTTTATTTCTCAACTCTTTTGAGAGGCTTTCTAAAAGATTTTCTTGCTCTTGTAATTTATTGTCAAAAAGTTTTTTTTCGTCATCTAGTTGCTTAATTTTATTAAGTAAAAATTGTCTTTTGCTATCAATATCTCCTGGATTGTTTTCAGAAATTTCTAATTCTTCTTTAGCAGTTTTTATTCTTTGATTTAAGTCCTCGGTTTTTTGAACAGTGACCTCTAAAATTCTTTCCCACTCAAGAACTTGCTTTTTAAGATCGTTTAGCCTCTTTTCTTTTAATTCTGACAGTATTGTTGAGATATTAGCCTCATAACTACTGGAAATAAAAAGTCCATCCCAACGCCACAAATTACCCTCTAGATCGACTATAGCTTGTCCAATATTTATTTTTGTATGATTTTCTAAACCTTCTTTTTTTGAATATACAATGGCAACATTATTAAGCTTATTCATTACTTGGTTTGGAGCTTTGATAACTTTAGAAGCTGGTTCACAATGAAAACTGAACTCTTTATTAGCCTGCTCACCTGAGTGTTCTCTCCAATAATAAATATCATCAGGTTCCAATGATGCTAAAAGTTCTTTACCAAAAATTGCAGCTACTGCATTTTCGTATTTTTTATCAAAGGAAATATTGTTTAATAAACTTCTATCTGATTGATTGACGTTGCTGTCTCGATTTTCAGCTTCAAATTCCTTAGAGGATAAATCTTCAATATCTTTCCTTATAGTTTTGATTTTACTGGTCGTTTCTTCAAATTGTTTTTGCTCAATTTGTAAGTCTTGATTAAGTTGTTTTACACGATGCTCGAGATTTATTTTGTGCTCTTCAAAACGTAATTCTTCCTGTTTAAGATTTTCTACAGTCATATTCAACCTATCAAGTTCACTATTCAATGAGTATGATTTCTCTCTCATTGGTGGAATTTTAACTTTTAAATCTTCATAAGCTTGATCTTGAATTGATACATCACCCTGGAAATCAGCGAGTTTTAATTTTATTTTGTCTTTTTCTTCAGTAAGTCTCTCAAGAATAAGTTGAAGTTCATTTCTTTTTACGAAAAATACAGACGCTTCCGCATTCTTGATTAAAGTTGATATATTTCTAAATCTTTCAGCTTCTTTAGCTTGTTTTTTAAGAATAGCTAACTGTTCTTCGTATGTTTGAATAACATCCTCTACTCTCAATAGATTATTATTGGCACCTTTCAACCTCAACTCTGCATCATGTCTTCTGGATTGCAGCCCAAGTATTCCCGCTGCTTCCTCTAAAACCATTTTTCTATCTTCTGGTTTCGCTTGGGTGATTGCTCCAATACGACCTTGACTAACTATTGAAGTTGATCTAGCTGATGTAGAAGCGTCTGCAAATAGCAATTGAATATCTTTCAACCTTACCTCTTTACCATTTATGAATGAATTTGTTCCTTCTCCTCTCCATATCTTTCTAGCAATTTCTAATTGTTTTGATTGAAATTTATTTTCTAAATCACTTCCATCAATATTTACAAACAAACCAACTTCAGCGATATTCCATGAGGGCCGATTATCAGTTCCATTGAAAATTAAATCATCAATCTCTTTGCCACGAAGTTGTTTGGCAGAGACTTCCCCTAAACCAAACCTTATTGCTTCAACAATGTTTGATTTTCCGCAACCATTGGGGCCCACTATACCAGTAAGACCATTTTTGATTTCAAAATCTGTTGGCTCTACAAAAGATTTAAAACCTTTAATTGAGAGTTTATCTAAAGATAACAAATTAATTATTCAATTTTTTATTTATTATTTTTATAAATTCTGATGCAGGTCGATTACCCTGAACTTTCTCACCATTAATTAAAAATGTTGGGGTGCTCTCAACACCAAAAATATTTTGAGCATCAACTTGAAGGGATAAAAGTTCATTATGAGAATTCTCATCTTTTAAGCAAGATTGTAACTCTTCATCCCCAAGACCATGTTGTAATCCATAGCTATTAAGTAATTCAATAATTTCTTCTCCAGAACTTGCTTTTGTCCAAACATCATAGTTTTCATAGACAGAGTCAACATAGCTTGTACGAACGTTTTCACTACAATTTGCAATAATAGCTCCATAAAAAGCAGCTTGATTTAAAGGAAAATCAATTAAGTAAAAATTAATATTTTTATAAACGCTACTTTCTTTTAATTCTTTAAGCGTTTCATTGTGAAATGCAGCACAGTGTGAGCAACTGAATGATGAAAACTCAATAATATCAACCGAATTTTCTTCAGACGATTTAACAAGAGGTTGAATGTTGTTGTCCTCTAAATATTTTTTATATTCATAAATTTTTGATATTGCAGGATTTGTTGATAATGCAACTAAAAAAATTATCAGACTAATTATTTTCATATAACTTTTTATTAATATTTTCAAAAATAGATCTTACTTCTTCGTCTTTTATATCATTAAATTTTTGATTATTAAGAGTTTTTCCTTCTGCTTTCATTGATGAATTTGAAATATCACTATTGCCTAAATTCTTATCAGAAAGATCTTGAAAAAATAGGATTTTATTTACTTTCACTCCAGTTACTTCCTCAATTTTTATGACTATTTCATTTGTACTTGAATGCATTTCGAAAGATTTTTCTGGGCTCACTCTTAATTCAAGAATTACAGATTCTGTTTTATTATTTATTATAGTTTTTTTTAATTGAACAAATTTATTATTATTGCCAAAAATATACTCCCAGTTTTTTAGAATAAGAGTATTTATTTTTAGCTTTTTTTTATTTACCTTATTTACCAGATGAAAAGCAATATCATTGAGCTTGGAGAACTTTTTCATAAAAACAAATTTATCTCTTTAATCCTACATTGGTTTAAAAAAAATCAAAGAAACTTATATTGGAGAAGGAATAGAAATTTATACCTAACTTATTTATCAGAAATTATGTTACAACAAACAACTGTTAAAACAGTAGAAAATAAAATATTAGAAATTATAAATATTTTTCCAAGTTTTAATTCCTTTAAGAATAAAAGATTAGAACATTTATTAAAAGTTTGGTCAGGATTAGGTTATTACAAGAGGGCAGAGAATTTATTCAAAGCAGTAACAATTATTAACAATAGCTATAATGGTAAATTGCCAGATGATAGAGATAGTCTTATCTCTTTGCCTGGTGTTGGGAAATATACTTCAAGCGCGATATTAGCTATCGGCCATAATAAAAAATCATTCCCAGTTGATATCAATGTTAAAAGATTAATACAGAGAGTATCTGGTTTAAAACTCAAAGATGATGAGATCGAAGAAATACTTAGTTTAGCTTGTAAAAAAAAGATTTCTTATAGGAGTTTAGCTGAGTCGATGATGGATTATAGTTCTATTATTTGCAAAAAAAATAGTCCCGAATGCTCCAAATGTATATTTTCTAGTTTTTGTAAATCAGC
>CACCLU010000005.1 GCA_902546975.1 uncultured Alphaproteobacteria bacterium | reverse complement strand
CTATATGTTTGATTTCAAGTTCTGTAATATTTTTTATTTTTTCTTTATTAGGAAATTTAGATGAAGAATATTTATTTAATGTAATAATGAAAATTAGTTTTTATAATTCTTTACAGATATTAACGTATGTTCCCTCTTTTATTTTTTTATTATCAGTGATTTTATTTACCATTTTCTTGAGATCAAAAAATGAAATGATAATAGTAAAAAGTTATATGAATATTAAAATGCTCGCTATATTTTTTTTACCAATAGTTATATTTTTTTCAATTTTAGAATTAAATAAAAAAGATGTTGGTTTAATTGTAGAAGATTTAAAAAAAAATCTTATAAAAGATGGAATTGAGCTTAATACAAAAATAATTATTAACAATAATTCTGAATCAAAATCTTATATTATTTTAAAAAATATTAATTCATTTGCTACTGGCAATGCTGAATATAGGTATTTTGATTTAAAAGATAAAAAAATTAAATTAGCTCAATTTAGTAACAATTTAATTTATTCAAATAATACTCTGATTGCAAAAAGCTATACTCAATATAAAGATGATATAATTAACGATTATCAGATTTCAAGATCATTTAATTTCAACTTTGGTAACTTTATTGACCAAAACTTTGTTGTAAAAGATATTTCCAAAAGAAATAAAAATATAATTGATAAAAAATTAATAAATACTCTTTTGTTTTTTATTTTATTTTTTTCTTATGTTTTTCTAGTTTTTTTAAATAAAAATTCAGTTAGCACAAAATATAGTTTAAAAAAACCAATATTTGTAAGTCTAACTATCTTAATATATGCATTTTTTATATTTAATAATTCTTTAAGTTTTTATAAACAGGAATTTGAATTTCTTGGAAGTATTATAGCTACATTATTTTTTTTTAAAGTTTATATGAATGAATAAATTTATAATTATATCTTTGATTATAATTTTTTTTTTAAGACAAATAATTATTTTGAATGCCAATGATGATACATATATAAATACTTCAAATATAATTTATGATGAAAAAAATAATATTATCGAATTAGCTGAAAATTCAAAAATTAATTTTAATGATACTAATATTTTAGTAGATAGAGGAATAATTGATTACGACAACGATACAATAAAAATTTTTGGAAATTTTTATCTATATCAAGAATTAAATATTTTGAGTGGGAAAAATTTAGTTGGAGATTCAAAGTTAAACAATTTTACCACCAGCGAGGTAAGCTACATATATAACAATGACTTAAAAATTGATTCAGATAAAGCCGTAAGATCTGATGGAATAGTTACATTTTATAATAATTTTTTAACTCCTTGCGAATTAGATGGATATTTTAATTGTCCTACGTGGTCTTTAAGAATTAATGAAACAAAATATAATATTGAAAAAGATAAATTTGACCATTTTGATAGTTTTTTACAAATAGCAGATTATAAAGTTTTTTACCTTCCCTACTTCTCCCACTATGGTTCAAAAGCACCTAGGCAAAAAGGTTTCTTAACACCTATATTTGAATTCAATATTGGAGATGATGCTGGAATTATTGCTCCCTACTATCTTCCTTTAAAGAAAGAGACAGAAATTATATTTAAACCAAAAATTATAATTGATAATGATTTCAATTATTTTGATAAATATACTTTAAATACAATTATCAATCATAAAAGTTCAGGCGGTGATCTATTTGTTGATGTTTATAATGAAAAACTTGATGATAATGCAAAAACATACAGTTCCATAAAGTTTAATTCAAAACAAGTTTTAAATAAGAATAATATTTTTAGCTATGAAGCACTGATTACAAATAGTATTTCAACAACAAGATCAATTAATGAGAATCCTAATACTTTTGAAGATATTTTTATCAGATTAGATAGCTATGAACTCTTTGACGACTCTGATTACTTAAGAAGTGAACTGTCAACGGTTGAAGCTTTAGATAATACTAATTCTGGATTTATTCCTTTGGCACCATCAATTAAATATAGTAGTCAAAAATTATTAAAAAATGAATTAACTTTCACAAATGACTTAAATTTAGTTAATTTAAAAAGAAATGAGTCAAGTCTGGGTAAACCATCAGAAATTCTTTCTTTTAAAACAAATAATTCTTTAAAATCAAATCACAAATCTAAGAACACAATATTTTATAATAAAATAAATTTAAATAATAATATAGCAAGTTATGAATATGAGCACAGTCCAAATCTAGATGATGAGGTTTTTCATAGTAATATTATTTTATCATCTGACGTTTTTTTCAACTTGAGGCAGAGTGTTACACCAAGAATAAAATTAATTCAAAATTTAAACTTAGTATCTGATAATGTAATAAATGAAGATAGTAAAGCTATAACATTTAATTATTATAATCAGTACTCTGACAATAGGCTTTATGGAATTGATTTAGAAGATAATTCCACAAGAATAGTTTATGGTTTAGAAAATAAAATAAAATTTTATGAAAAAAATTTGCAATTTAATTTAAATCAATCATATGATTTTAATAAAAAAAATAATTACACAAAAGAAATTAATCAAACATCAAATTTTTCAGATATAGCTTTAGAAGCAAAAACAAACTTTGATAATATATTTTTTAAAATAGACAGTAGATTGAGTAATAGAGAGCTTGAAAAAAAAGAGATG
This sequence comes from uncultured Alphaproteobacteria bacterium, assembly GCA_902546975.1. Classification (GTDB taxonomy): domain Bacteria; phylum Pseudomonadota; class Alphaproteobacteria; order HIMB59; family HIMB59; genus HIMB59. The sequence continues at coordinate 41,611 of CACCLU010000005.1, read as the reverse complement.
AACTATTTTTTTCAGTATAATGATGTGGTTGATCTAACACTAAATTATAACGAGACAGATGCAAAAGCCTTTCAAAATTTATCAACGGATACACAATTTTTAGAGGCTTCTTTAGGAAAAAAGATGAACGATAATGTTTTTTTATCTGTGAGTTCAGATCTTGATTTAAAAAATAACTATAGTCCTTTATCACAGACAATTAAATTAAGTATATTTGATGAGTGCTCTAAATTAGATATTTCATACACTGATAAAAGATTTAATGATAACTACAATACTCAACCTAGTGAGATAATAAACTTAAGCTTTACAATGGACTACTTAGGATTTTTTAGATACGAGCAAAAAAGTAATGTATTTTTTGAAGAAACGGGTGATTTTAATTATGGTTATTAAAGTTTTTTTTAAATTATTAGTTTTGATTTTTGTATTTAAGTACTCATATGCAAATATTATTTATGATAAAAATAATATAATAATCACAGAACATGATATAAAAATTTATCAACAACTTTATAAACAAAATTACAATCTAGATATTAATAAGTCAAATTCTCTAAAAGATTTAGTACTTATTTATAATCTTATAAATAATTTAGAATCAAATAATCCAGAATTTTTAAATAAAGTGGACTCTGAAATTTTAATGCGACTTGGGCAGAACTCATTTGAAAATGATGGTATAAAAAATTTTTTAAGATTTTCTAGAATAAGAGATGAATTTATAATTAATTATTTTCAAAATAAATTAGAATTAATTGAGTTAATAAATTTATTTAAAGACTTAGGCAGTTTAGAATTACCTATAAGTAATAATGATTGCTTAATTATAAATGAAATAGTTGATCTAAAAGATAATGAGAAATTTGTCGAGAATTTCTTTAATAATTTAAAAAATAATACTCAAAATTTTAAAGTAATGATTAATAATATTGAATATAAAGTATGTATTAATGAGTTAAAATATAGAAATATCGAAAATTTAATCGTTGAATATATTCAAATTCAAACAGCTGAACAATTTGAAAAATTTGTCTATGAAAAATCAAAAGAATAAGAATAAATTAATTTTTTTAGGTGATTTAGAATCAATTAATATTGAATTAGTTATAAAATCATTCGATTACTTAAAATATAAAGTCAGGTATATTTTAATTTGCAATAAATATGATTTTCTTAAGACTACTCATTATAAAAAATCAAATTTATTAATAAATGAAATTTTAGATCCAATAAATTTTTATAATTATAAAATAAATCAGATTAATATTTTTAATATTGAAAATATAAGTCGAAAAAAGTATGTAAATTTATTAAATCAAATTAAAATTTCTAATAGTCTAGCAAATATTACTAAGTTCGATCTAATTACTATGCCAATAAATAAATCTATTTTTAAAAAAGAAATAAAATTCATAGGAATGACAGAATATTTGGGTAAATTAAACAAAAAAGATACTTTTATGTTAATGCATGGTGATCAATTCTCAATCATCCCAATGACAACACATATTAATTTAAAAAATATATCTAGATATATTAATACAAAAATTATTGATAGTTTTTTAAAAAAAGTTTTTTTAAATATAGATAAAACTATATACAAGCTCAATTTTCGAAATATTAAATTTATATGTTATAACCCGCATTGTAGTGAAGAGGGAACTATGGGTAATGAAGATATAAAAATAGGAAATGTTATAAAGAAATATAATAAGATAAAAGGCCCCTACCCTGGAGATAGTATTTTTAAAAAAATTAAAAAGAATACCTTATTTATCTCTACATATCATGACCAGGCTTTAATTCCTTTTAAAATATTAAATAAAAAAAGTGTGAATATAACCCTTGGTTTAAATTATCGAAGACTTAGTCCTGCGCATGGAACTGCCAGAGACATTAAAAACAAACTCTTAGCTGACAACTCTTCATATCTAAAATGTCTTTTATTCTAAAAAAAAGATACGGTCAAAATTTTTTAATTGATCAAAATATTCTTAATAAAATTTCAAACCTTATAAACTCAGAAAATCTTAATATATTAGAAATAGGGCCAGGAAACGGCAAATTAACTGATGGAATTATCTTGAAAAAGCCGTCATTGTTAACATTGATAGAAATTGATATTGATCTCATTAAATATTTAAGTCAAAAATATTCATTTTATAAAAAAATTAATTTGATAAATGCAGATATTCTAGATTATGAAATTAAAGACTATTATCAATTAATTATCTCTAATTTACCCTACAATATTTCTTCACAAATATTAGTTAAATTATCTACTATGAGAAAGCAGCCCGATACTTTAATTTTAATGTTTCAAAAAGAGTTTGCACAAAGACTTTTAGATAAAAAATTAAATTCTATAAATTCATTAATTAGGTGTTTTTACAATATTAAATTAAATTTTAATGTTAGTAAGAACTGCTATCGTCCGATACCTAAAGTTGACTCATCGGTTCTTACTTTTAATAAATTAAAAAAAAAAATTATTAATATTAATGAAATAAATAAATTTATAATTTTTAAAAGAAATTTATTCTCTCATAAAAGGAAGTCGCTTAAAAATTTATTAAAAAAATATAATCTTAAAAATGAATTTGACTTAAATTTAAGAGTTGAAGATCTCAATTTAGATGAGTTAGTAAAGATTTTTAGAGCGACTAGTTCCTAAATTTATCAACGAAATTCGTTAAGTTTTTAAGTCTAGATCTTTTTAGTCTTTCAGACTCAATTATATTTTTAATCTGTTTCACACAAATATTTATATCTTTATTAACAACAACATAATCATATTCAGGAAAATGAGATATTTCGTTTTGAACTAAATTCATTCTTTTTTTCATCTCATTTTTTGTGTCTCTACCCCTGGTTTTAAGTCTATTAACTAACTCTTTTTTACTCGGGGGTAATATAAATATACCCACAACCTCTAAATTACTCTGTTTTAATTGCTGAAAACCCTGCCAGTCTATATCGAACAAAACATCTTTTTTTTTTTTAAAAAAATTAACAATTGTTTTTCTTAAAGTACCATACCTGAAACCAAAAACTTCAGCATACTCAAGAAATTGATTTTTCTTAATTAAATCTGAAAATTGTTTATCGCTTAAAAATAAGTAATCCTTTTTATGTGTTTCTCCTTTTCTAATTGGCCTTGTTGTACAAGAGATTGATAAACAAATTGACCGATCAATTTTTAATAATCTTTTTGAAATTGAGGTTTTTCCAGCACCAGAGGGTGAGGATAATACAATGCAAAAATTATTACTTTTAATCACCAATAATTATACTTGCGTTCGTGCCTCCAAAACCAAATGAATTAGATATTATATTACTGACACCCTTAGATATTGCTTCATGAGGTATAAGATTTATTGAAGTATTAGTGCTTGGATTATCTAAATTTAAAGTTGGAGGAAGAGTTTTAGTTTCAAGAGATTTAAATGAAAATACTGCCTCGACAGCTCCAGCAGCACCAAGTAAATGACCAATAGCAGATTTGTTTGAGCTCATTAATAAATTATTGTTTGATCCAAATAATCTTTCAACAGCTGAAAGTTCAATCATATCTCCTACTTGAGTCGACGTTCCATGGGCATTTACATATCCTATTTCATCAGTGTTTAGATTTGACTCCCGCAAAGCCATTTCCATCGCCCTAAAACCTCCATTACCATCTTCAGAGGGTTTTGTGATATGAAAAGCATCTCCAGACATTCCATACCCCTTTACTTCCCCATAAATTTTAGCATTTCTTTTTTTTGCATGCTCAAACTCTTCAAGCACCAACACACCAGCACCTTCGCCCATTACAAATCCTGACCTATCTCTATCCCATGGCCTAGAACCACTTTCAGGATTTTCATTAAAAGTGTCACATAAAGCCCTAGCAGCAGAAAAACCAGATATCCCTAATGGGCATATTGCAGCTTCAGCACCTCCACAAACCATAAGATCAGCTTTGTTATTTTTTATGATTGTAAAAGAGTCACCTATAGCATGGGTTCCTGTAGCGCAAGCAGTTACAGGAGAACTGTTTGGACCTTTCAGATTATATTTAATTGAAATATGTCCTGACAATAAATTGATTAAAGATGATGGAATAAAAAAAGGTGAAATTTTTCTAATACCTTTATTGTCTAAGATTGAGGAGTTTCTGTAAATTGTGTCGAGACCTCCTATACCAGATCCCACCATAACCCCGTATTTAAAAGAGCTTTCATTATCGTATACAAAACCAGAGTCTTTAATTGCTTCATCAGCAGCTATTAAACCTAAAGTTATAAATCTATCAATTTTTTTTTGTTCTCTTAGGTTAACAATATCATCATTTATTTTTGAGTCATCTATAGAACCTGCTATTTTACAAGGATAATCTTCAACTTCAAATTTATTTATTTTTGAAATGCCACTATTAGAATTGATAAGAGAATTCCATGAAGTTTCAACAGTATTACCTAATGGATTAATTGTTCCAAGTCCAGTTACTACTACTCGCCTCAATTGTTATATTTTCTTAAGCTAATTAGAATTGGCAGTTAAATATGTAACTGCGTCTTTAAGAGTTACAATTTTTTCTGCAGCATCATCGGGAATTTCACAACCAAATTCTTCTTCAAAAGCCATGACAAGTTCTACTGTGTCTAAGCTATCAGCCCCTAAGTCATCAATGAATTTTGAGTCACTTTGAATTTTAGCCTCTTCAACGCCTAAATGCTCAACTACAATTTTTTTTACTCTTTCTTCGATATCGCTCATTTTAAAAACCTCTTAGTAATAATTTAAAAAGTTCGTACCACATTATAGTTAATATTCAAATAATTAAATTAATGCCAAACCACCATTTACATGCAAAGTCTGTCCTGTAATATAATTTGCGTTCTCAGAGCATAAAAAACCCACTGCTTTTGCTATATCATTAGGATCCCCTAGTTTTTTCATTGGGATTCTGTCCAAAATAGCATTTTTTTGCTCATCATTTAATCTGTCAGTCATATTTGACCTAATAAAACCAGGTGCAACGCTATTTACTGTAATATTTCTTGTTGATAATTCTAAAGCCAATGATTTTACAAGCCCTGATATGGCTGATTTAGATGCTGTATAATTCACTTGTCCGGGATTTCCAGTATATGCAACTACAGATGAAATAAATACAACTCTTCCAAATCTTCTTTTGACCATTTTTTTTACGAAATGTTTAAGTAAATGAAATGACGAATTTAAATTGACATTTATAACACTATTCCAATCATCTGATGACATTCTTAAAAAAATATTATCTTTATTAAGTCCTGCATTTAAAATTAGAAAGTCAATATCAAAATCAAATAGGTCCTCTAAATTTGAGATTTCAATATTATTTAAATTCAATTCCTTGAAGTTAATATAATTTTGATCTGGTTTTACTTTATTTAAGTTTGTAGTTGTTGAAAAAATTTCTTCACAACCATTATCTTTAAAATAATTACATATAGAGCTTCCTATAGAACCAGCGCCACCAGTTACTAATAATTTTCTATCTTTAAACATTATTTAAATCCTCTAAATTACATAAAGAGTATTTTTCGCCTTTATAATCCCTTGGCAAGAAGTTTAATAATGTTTTTTTTGGTCCAATTTCAATAAACTTATTAGTTTCTTTTTTTAAAATAGTCTTAATAGTATCTGACCACATTACGGGGGAGTGTATTTGAAGCTTTAACTGCTTACTATAATCATTTGCAGATATATTTTTATAGTTAACAAGTTGATGATTAGAAATTAAGTCAATGTTAATTTTATTGAATATTTGATTTTTTATTTTATCCATGAATATTTCCGAACTGTCTTTCATTAAGTCAGAATGGAATGGCGCTGAGACATTTAATTGTATGAATTTACCTATGGGGTTTTGCACTTTGAATTCGTTTACTTTATCTTTGAATCCACAAATTACAACCTGTCTGTCAGAATTGAGATTAGCCAAATAAACACCATCTCCAAAATTGTTTACATCTATTTTCAAATCTTCTTTTTTTAAAATTGCACACATAGAATATTTATTTGGGTCTGATACGATCGACATTGAATCACCTCTATATTTAACCACTTCAAGCATTTCTTCAAATTTTAAAGACTCAGCAAAATATAAAGCACAATATTCACCTAAGGAATGACCAGCCAATGTTATTTTTGAATAATTTTTGTGTAATAAATCTCTACAAAGATCAATTACAATTGAACTGAATACAAAAATCATTGGTTGGCTATACTGAGTTAAATTTAACAATCTAGGATCTCTTTGAGCTTGTATTAAATCATATCCAAGTATTTTTGAACTTATAGAGTATCTTTCTTTTACCCAGTCGTATTTATTAATAAAATCAATGCCCATTTCAGAAAATTGTGAGCCTTGACCTGTAAAAAGTAAAGAAAGGTTTTTATTTGACATATTTAAATTATATCTGTAGACACTCTTTCTACATGACTAACATATATGAGACAACAATTATAGTAAAACCTGACCTTGCTAATGATCAATTAAAAAATCTTAACTCTTCAATAGATCAATTTTTTTCAGAAAATAATGTCTCTATTGGTTACAAAGAGGATTGGGGAATTAAAAATTTAAAGTCTGCAATTAGTAAGTATTCAAAGGGTTCATTCAAGTTTATGAGATTTAATTCATCATCTGATTTTCCAAAAAAACTAGATGTTTTTTTAAAATTTAATACTGACTGTCTCCGTTTCCTCATAACAAAAACATCTAGTGCATTAGACGAAGCAACTCCTCAAGTTAGTAAGGACAGTTAATGAAAAAAAATTTAAATATATCAAATAAAGAGTTAATGAGTCTTGACTATAAGCATACTCATATTTTAAAAAAATTTACCAACGACAATGGTAAAATTATTCCACAAAGAGTTACAAATATGTCCAGATCTATACATACAAAAATCACAAAGGCTATTAAGCAAGCGAGATTTTTATCTTTGATATAAGACTATGGCTAAAGTTGTTGTTTTAGAAAAATTTAAAAAAAATTGGGAGATTGGCTCTGTTGTCACTGTAAAAGATGGTTATGCTAGAAACTATTTAATACCAAACGGAAAAGCTAAATTTGCAACTAAGCAAAATATTGAAGAAATCAAATCTTTGAAGGAAAGTCTTTTTAAAAAAGACGATGAAAATAAGTCTCAAGCAAGCGAAACAGCATTAAAAATAAATGAATTAAAATTTTCCAAAGAAATAGCTGCTAAAGAAAACGGTGAGTTATACGGTTCTATAAGTGTGTCAGATATTGTTGCTTTTTTAAGTGAAAACAACGTAAAAATTCAAAAGAAGTTTGTTAAACTTGGAAATAAAATCAAAACCACAGGTGAATACTCTGTAGATATAGACCTGCATCCTGAAGTGAATTGTTCACTTGATATTGAGATCTTATCCCCGAAAAGTTCCTTATAGGGCTATCTTTTTTAATATTTATAAATAACTTACATTTAAATGCAAAAAACTTTTGATAGTCTAAAGGACAACGATATTGAAATAATTGTTATTGCATATTTACTTAAGCATCCTGAATTAATTGATACTCATTTCGAATATTTAGATAATTCGTTATTTGCCAATGTTGAAAATTTAAAAATATTTAATGTACTTGAGGATTTTCATAAGTCACAAAAAAATGTATCTATTGATACAATTAAGAATTATATTCCTGATATTCAATCAAAAACACATAAAAATCTATCTTCTCAGATTGATCAAATTGTTTTTTCAAAAGATATTTTTTCTAATTATTTAGAGACTCTTCAAGAATTATATTTAAGAAGAGAGCTTTTTAAAATTACACAGAATAAAAATACTGAGACAACAACTTTTGAAACATCAAACAGCATTAAAGATATTTTTTTAGATCTTGAAAAAAAATTATTTGATCTTTCGAACTTTAAAAAAGATAATTATGAATTAAGAAATTTTGCATCTGTTACTAAATCATCTCTCCAATTAATTGAGAAGGCATTCAAAAAAAAAGGTAAATATTCTGGCATTGTATCAGGTTTTGCAGATTTAGATAATATGTTAGGAGGTTTACAAAACTCTGACCTTATTATTTTAGCTGGGAGACCATCAATGGGAAAGACTGCACTAGCAACAAATATAGCATTTAATGCAGCTAAATTTTTTTCAAAGGAACATGATGAAGGCTCTGTTGTAATGTTCTCTTTAGAAATGTCTGCTGAACAAATTGGATTGAGAATTTTAGCTGAGCAATCCAAAATACCTAGTGATAAACTTCGAAAAGGTGAACTTAATGAAAAGGACTCCCTTGCGCTACAAAATACATATCAGGAAATTAATAATCTAAAATTTTTTTTTGATGATAGCCCTAATCTAACTGTCTCAGAATTAAGATCTAAACTTCGAAGATATAAAAATAATTACAACATCAAACTGGTTTTAATAGATTATTTACAATTAATAAAACCTGAGAGTAACAGGGATAATAGAGTTAATGAACTATCAGAGATTACTAGAAATTTAAAACAACTTGCTAAAGAATTTGATTTACCAGTTATCTCTCTTTCTCAACTATCTCGCCAAGTTGAAAATAGAGATGATAAAAGACCCCTACTTTCAGATTTAAGAGAGTCAGGAAGTATTGAACAAGATGCAGATGTTGTCATGTTTATATATAGAGAAAGTTACTACTTGCAGAGAAATGAGCCGATAAGGGGTGCTGACGAAACTCAAGAGTCGTATCAAAAAAAACACGACTCTTGGAAAGATAGAAATGAAGAGGTTTTTAATAAGGCTGAATTAATTGTTGCAAAACAAAGAAATGGCCCTACTGGTAAGATTGAACTATACTTTGATGATAAATACACCAAATTCTTGGGAATTGAAAAAAATGCATCAAATTAGTATCTCAAATGAAATTTATTGAAAATATTGGAGAAGTCCTAATCTCTTTATTCTCTAATATAGGGAAATTTATTTTATTCATTCAATTTTTTTTCAAATATTTATTTGGCCCCAAGTTCTATTTTAAAAATAATATTAGTTACTTTATAAGTATATTTGTTTCATCAATACCAATAATAGCTTTAACAGGAATTTTTTCTGGAATGGTTCTTGCTTTGCAATCATACACTGGTTTTTCAAGATTTTCTGCAGAATCAGCTATTCCTAATATTGTCGTTTTGACCTTAACAAGGGAATTAGGACCTGTTTTAACAGGTTTGATGATTTCGGCCAGAGTTGGTTCCTCTATAGCTGCGGAAATAGCTACAATGAGAGTTACAGAACAAATCGATGCTCTTAAAACACTTAATACAAACTACTACAATTATCTTGTTACACCCCGAGTCTTATCATTAACATTAGCTTTGCCAATATTTGTAACTTTGGTAGATTTTATTGGGGTAATGGGTGGGTACATAGTGTCAGTTCATAGACTTGGCTTCAATGATAATTTATACCTGTTAAACACAATCGATTTTTTAAAACTAAGCGATTATTTGTCAGGAATTTTCAAAGCATTTGCTTTTGGTTTTATTATATCGATAGTTAGTTGTTTTTGTGGCTTATTTTCTGATAAAGGTGCTTTTGGTGTTGGATCAGCTGCAACAAATGCAGTTGTTATTTCTTCAATTTTAATTTTGTCATCAAATTATTTTCTTACTGAATTATTCTTTTAATGAAAATAGAAATAAAAAATTTAAAAAAGAGATTTAGTGACAATTTTGTTTTGAGAGATATTAGTCTGACCATAGAGAAAAATAAATCTACCATAATTCTAGGTCAATCTGGTTGTGGAAAATCTGTATTAATAAAAACCATCTATCAATTGTTTAGTTTTGATGATGGTTTAATTTTGTATGATGGTAAGTCTGAAGTCGATATTGATAAATTTAGTATGCTATTTCAATATGGGGCTCTTTTTGATAGTTTGAAAATATCTGAAAACATAGCTTTTACAGATTTTATTAATAATAAAAGAAACTTTAATAAAAAAGTTATCTCTCTAATGAATGATGTAGGACTAGATAAATCAATATTTGATAAATACCCTTCGGAAATATCTGGGGGGATGAAAAAAAGAGTAGCGTTTGCCAGAGCTCTCTATAAAAATCCTAAAGTGATTTTTCTTGATGAACCAACGACAGGATTAGACCCCATTAATAGTGATAAAATTAATGAATTGATATTAAAAGTAATATCAATGAGAAAAATAACTGCTGTAACCATAACTCATGATATCAAAAGTGCAATTAAAACAGGAGATCACTATTATTTTATTGATAAAGGAATAATTCAAGATAAGGGTGATTGTAATAAAATTTTAAAGACAAAAAATAAAATATTTAAATCATTCATCACAGGAGCAGATATTAAACAATAATGAATTTTTCAGGTTTAAGTTACTTTGATTATTCGTATCTAATACTACTTATTATATTTGCTGTTTTTTTTGGTATTAAAGGAGCCACTAAATCTATCAGCTACAGTCTTAAAATCATTTTATCTATATCTTTGCCGTTTCTATTTTTTAAAAGAGTGCTAAATTTTTCTTTAGAAAAACTAAATATTGAATATTTATTTTTATTACAAAATAAAAATGCCATTTTTTTAGAGATTATATCTTTTATTATTCTTTTTTTAATAACTTACATTATTTATTCAATTCTAGAAAAGGCTTTAAATTTAAAATCACCTTCTCAATTAGAATTTAAAATTTTAGATACTATTATAGGTTCGATTTATGGGGTAATTTTATTTTCTGTTCTTTTTTATTTTTCTTATATTGCCTTTTTTAAAAATTATATAGACGATAAGAATAAAATCATGAAATTAAATATTTCAATATATGAAAACCTTATGTATAAAGACCAAAAGGTTGAAGAAAAAAATAAAAAAGATCAATCTAGTAAAGAAAAAAATAATGATAAAAAAGAACTCTACTAAAGTTAGAGAAGAATGTGGTGTTTTTGGTATTTCTAATATTAATGATGCTTCAGCTTTGGCAGCTTTGGGTTTGCATGCACTACAACACAGAGGTCAAGAAGGTTGCGGGATAGTTTCTTATGATGGCAAAAATTATTATTCTGAAAAAAGATTTGGCCTTGTGGGAGATAATTTCAATAATGAAGATACAATAAAGAAATTACCTGGTAATTATGCTATTGGGCATAACAGATATAGTACAACTGGGGGCAAAATATTAAGAAATGTACAACCTTTTTTCGCAGACACTAATGCTGGTGGTATAGGGGTCTCTCATAATGGTAATTTTACAAATGCAATTACATTAAGAAAAGAACTAGTTAAAGACGGAGCAATTTTTTATACAACATCAGACTCTGAAACAATAGTACAGCTTATAGCTAGATCAAAAAAAGAGAAAAATATTGATAAAATTATCGAGGCAATTTCTCAAATTCAAGGAGGCTATGCCTTGGTGATGCTTACTAAAGATGTTCTCATTGGAGCTAGAGATATATATGGGATCAGGCCATTGGTAATAGGTAAAATAAATAATTCATATGTTTTGGCATCTGAAACATGTGCACTTGATATTATTGGCGCAGAATTTATTAGGGAAGTTGAAAACGGTGAAATAGTTTATATTGAAAATAATGAATTACATAGTCTCAAACCATTTGGTGATCACAAACCTCGTCCTTGTGTATTTGAATATATATATTTTGCAAGACCAGATAGTATTTTAAGAGGGAAAACAGCTTATGAGTATAGAAAAAATTTAGGAAGAGAGTTAGCAAAAGAGGATAATGTAGACGCAGAGTTAGTTGTGCCAGTTCCAGACTCGGGAAATGCAGCTGCTATAGGTTATAGTCAACAAAAGAAAATTAATTTTGATTTGGGTTTAATTAGAAATCATTATGTTGGGAGAACTTTCATAGAACCTGGCCAAAAAATAAGAAGTTTGGGTGTCAAACTAAAATTAAATGCTAATAGAAGTTCTATTGAAAATAAAAAAATTATATTAGTTGATGACTCTTTAGTTCGCGGTACAACTTCTCATAAAATTGTAAAGATGTTGTATGATGCTGGAGCTAAAGAGGTCCATTTAAGAATAGCTTGTCCTGAAATCAAATTCCCTGATTTTTATGGAGTTGATATGCCTACAAAAAAGGAATTATTGGCAGCAAATAAAAGTGTTGAAGAAATATGTGATTATGTAAAAGCGAAAAGTTTAAAATTTTTATCATTAGATGGGTTATACATAGCTCTTGGATATCTAAAAAGAGATAATAATAGACCTCAATTGACAGATCACTACTTTACAGGCGATTATCCGATCAAATTAATTGATCAATTAGGAGATAATAAGATTACTCAACTATCTCTACTAAGCTCTGGATCAAATATTTAATTGTCTATTAATCAAGTCTTAATAATTTTAAATGGTGAAGATCAAACCGTCTTATTGGAAAAATCAAATAAAATTGTCTTAGCGAAAAAAAAGCAAGAGAATATTGCTCATGACCACACCCTTCTTCAGACGAATTTTGACTCTTTAGAGGATTTAATCAAAGCAAATACAATAATAAAAAATCAATTCTCAAAAATTGATGAATTGGTCATTGTTTATAGGAACATTAATTTAAATATGATCTCTTATCAATACGACTACAATCATATTAAAAAAAATTACCAAGAGTTAATGAATATTATCTATTTTATAAATTTACTTGTGCCATTACTTAAAGACGAATTTAGGTTTATTTTATCTTTTGAAAAAAATAATCATTACAAGGTTCATTTTAATAATTTTAAGATGTCTTTAATAAAATATCTAGAATCATTAAAAGTAGATCTACTAAAATCAATTAACATTGACATCAAAATATTAAATTAAAATTTACTCCTTTGAGATTTAATTCTCTTATTAATATTTTTGATAAATAACTCTTAATATGAGGTTTGATATTATTTTTTTTAAAATTACATGAAATTTTGAAATAATTTTTTTGATTAACTGTAAATGCAGTAATGAAGTAAATTTTAAACTCCTTGGAATTTTTCTGTATTTTCCCTAACTCTCCATTTATTGATTTTATTATTTTATTTAAATAAGAAGTTTTAAAAAAAAACTTGTTGTGTAATTGATTATTTACTATTTGAAGTATTTTTGATTTAGAGGATTTTAATGCAGAAATAAAATATATGTTCAAAGAGGAATAGTAATTATGATTTGATGATAGATAATTAAGAAATTTATGCTGATATAAAGTTTTATTATCAATTAAATCAATTTTATTAACTAGTACTAAAAAAGGTTTATTTCTTCTAGATAAAGATCCTATTAATGATAGATCTAATCTTGACTCAGAATTAGCGTCTAGTAGCAGTATAATTAACGATGATTTTTTTATAAAATATTCTGATTGCTCTAAAGAGAGTTTTTCAAAATCATGATTTTTTCTCTTGGACCTACTTCTAATAAAACCAGCGGTATCAATAAATTCTAATGTTTGATTTTTATATTGAATATCCCAATTTACTGAGTCACGGGTTGTATGAAGATGTGGTGAGGTCTTAGAAAAGGATAAATTCATTATTTTATTAAAAAGTGTTGATTTTCCAGTATTTTCTTTACCAAAAATAGCAATTGTTTTTTTATTTACATTTTTAACATTTAGGTTTTGTTTTTTATTTTTATTAGAGAGATACTTTTTTAATAATGAAAAGTTATCAGCATAATTTGTAAAATTTTCATTAAATAGATTTGATATGTAATCTTTTTCATCAATCCTATTAAAAGAGAAAAGCAAAATGTTATAATTTTTAGAGTGTAATTTTTTACATATTTTTAAATCCTCATTAGTGAAAGATGAGATTAAATAAATAAATTCTATATTTTCCAATTTTAGCGTTGAAATTTTATTAAGAAGGTCTGTAAAGTCGCTAAATTTATAAAAACCTGGCGTATCGTAAATATTATATTCAAAATTTTCTGATAATATATTTTTCCTAATTACATCAATTGTAGTATTAGCTTTTGGATTAGATATAGTCTTATGAGTTTTAGAAAACAGATTAAATAGGTGAGACTTACCCTCGTTTACTTTGCCAATAATAAAGTAATTATTCACTTAATTTAAAAAGACTTTTATTGTCTTTTAGATATATAATTTGATCCTGAAAAAAAATTTCTAAATTATTAGTAAATTTATTTTTATAAATAATATCGTCTTTTTTATCTTTCAAATTTAATTTGCTAATTCCTTGATCTGAAATTAAATAAACATTTTCTTGTATATTGAAGATCGATATTGGTAGCTCTTTATTGTGGAAGTATGAATATATTATATTTCCTTTATCTGATATAAAGAGTATTTTATTTAATGTCATCAGAATTAAATATCCATCGTTTGAGAAAAGGTAACTTAATATAGTATCATTTGTATCAAGTTCCCAAAAAATATTAGATGAAATTGGATTATATACAGCAATTTTTCCAGATCGATCTAAAAAATATAAATTTTCATTATGACTAAATGGGCTATCTACTAGCTCATTAAATTCATCTAATGATGTGAGAATATTTAGATCTTCTAATATATAATTGTCATAGTAGTCAAAATTATTTTTATCAAAAGTTAAAAGAGTTCCCGAATTAAAGAGATGATATAAATATTTACTGTCTTGGTATATGTTTGACTTAATTGATATACCAGGTTTTAAAGTAAAATTATCTTTTTTAGATATTGAGTAGTCATCTAAATTTATATTATAAATTTCCCCAAAAACATTGAATAATAATAAATTTTTATCTAATACTATAGGAGCTGTATTTATAAAAATATCATAGTCTGCCAATTCAAGTATATTTTGAGAACTAATAACAAATAGTCGAGATCTATTTGTTAAAAGATGAATATCTTCATTAAATTCAAAAATGCTGATGGTTTTTTCATCTTTACTAAGATTAAATTTATATTCTAATTTATCTTGATTATTTTTATTAAATAAAAAAACGCTTTTATCTTGGCTTACAACAGTCTTTTCATTTAAAAAATTAACTATGGAGTTTTTATTTATATTGGTAATTTTTTCTATTTCCAAAGTATTTATATTCAAAGAAGGATTAACTGCTTTGGGAAAAATTACATCACCAAACTCAACGTCTAATCTTAAATTATTTTTATCAAGATCAGTGAAAATCTCAGTTACTTCATTTGTTGGAGTATAGTCAGGATCTACAGTACCTAAATATTGATTACAAGAGGATAATGCTAAAAGAAAAATTAAAAATTTAATTTTTTTCATTAGATAATCTATCAACAGCTTTGATAAAAAAATTATTTAAATTATCTCTATCTGACTCACTAAATTCAAAATTATTAATGTCTAAATTATAGAAGTATATTTTAGCAATTTCATTAAAAGTAAAATTATTATCTAAAGATAAAGATTTTATCAATTCTTTATCTAAGTCAATTAAAGCTTTTTTCAATAATATTATATCCTTATCAACTTTATTATATCGATCTAAATTTTCAATTGAGGTTAATTTCAAATCACTAAAAAAAGAAACTTTAGGATTATCTAAACTTGATAAATAGTAAAATTTTTCATCTAAATTTGAATTTTGCTCATTATAAAGCTCTGCCAAAAAAATATCGAATAATTTTTCATCATCTTTAGAATTATTTTGTAAAATGAAATAAAGAGAAATAACAAATAAAAAAGATACAATTCCAAATAAAGATAAATTTCTTTTAGTGATTAATTTTTCCATTTTATTGAGCAACCCATACTTGGATATTGTTGGCTTGAACAATATCCTTTAGCAATAACTTCTTCAACAGCAGAATAAAGCTCTGGTTTGCCCATCGAAGAGTCTTTACCATTGGAGTCTAACCTGCCTCTATATTTAAGTTTTTTATCTTTACTGAAATAATAGAACTCTGGAGTGCATTGAGCATCAAATGATTTAGCTATTGATTGCGTGGCATCAACAATATATTCGAATTCAAATTTAGCTCTTGATATTTGTTCTAAAAGAAATTTGTTGTGGTCCTCTTCATATGAACTTTGATCGTTTGACATAAAAGCAATAGAATTAACATTTAAAACTTTGAGTCTTTGGGTTTCAGTAGCAATCTTAGTTTCTATAGATCTAACATAAGGGCAATGATTACAAATAAACATTACTAAAAGACCATTGGTGTCAAAAGAATCATAAAGGGACCCTTTTTCACCTTTTAAGTTAATAAATTGAAAATTAGTAGGTTGCCAATCAAAATTACAGCTTGAAGAATTTAAAAGTACCATTTAACATAATATATATTGAAAATCTTAAACATAAATAAAAATCATATCGATACAATCCCAAAGAAAACATTCCAATATATTCTTAATACTTACTCTTATGGTTTATCAAAAAATATATGGAGAAATTATTCAATTCAAACTCAGGACTCAAATTACAAAAAGACTAAAATTACTTTTTACAAATCAAATTTTTCTTTTCCAATTATTAAAATTATTTACTCTAAAAAATTCGATAAAGAAATTTTTGAAGTTACTTATAAAGATAAAAAGAAAAATTTTTCTACACTGAATTCATTGAATGTATGGTTAAAAAATTATTTTTTTAACAAACCTAAGATATAAATTTCTTTAGATTTTTTATCTGATGCAGCTGGTTTAATATATTGTGTTTTGTCAAAAAAATTTTTTATAAACTTAAACAACTTTTCTGTATCCTCACCTTGAAAGTTTTTTACTAAAAAATTACCTCCTTTGTTTAAATATTTTTCAATAAATTTTGCTGAAAGCATACTCAAATCATAGCTATTGGTTTGATCTATAAATTGGTTTCCACTTGTATTTGGGGCAATATCTGAAATTATCGAGTCAAAAGTATATTTATTTGATGTAAATAATTCATCAATTAATTGATACTGATTTAAGTCCATCATATAAAATTTTATTTTTCCCTCAATCTGCTCAGCAGTTGGTAATATATCAATACCTACTATTTTGTTTTTTGGGTTTTTCTTTAAAATATATTGTGTCCAACCACCTGGTGAACATCCAACATCTAATATATTTTTATCGTTTTTGAATAAATTATGTTTTTTATCTATTTCTTCTAATTTGTAATAAGCTCTAGAAATAATGTCATTTTTCTTTGCTTTTATGTAAAAAGGGTCTTTTTTTCTAGTTTTATACCACTGTTTCATTTAATTTTACTCATAATCTGATATGTATTCGTTTACATATATTCTAGTAGGCTTAAACACATCCATGTTACCCACAAAAAAAATAATCATTGTATCAATCATATCACTTATAAGCTCTTTATGTTACTCATCAGAATGGGGAAGCAAAGAAGAAACAGATGAAAAATTATTTTCTGTCGAGGTTATGGACTCATCTGCACAAACTATAAAAGATAGTATTGTTTTTAGCTCAACTACTGAAGCTTTTAGGAGAATTGAAGTTAAGAGTGAAGTGATGACTACAATAAAAAAAGTGCTAGTCAAAGCAGGCACTAAAATAAAAAAAGGTCAGCATGTAGTTGAATTAGACGATTACAAAACGAACGCTGATTTATATAAATTAAATTTATTGTCTCAAAGTGAATTTGATAAATATGCTCTTTTTGCACCTTTTGGTGGAATGCTTTTAGATGGTCATAAGATTGCTGGAGAGCTTGTTATGCCTGGTGAAAAAGTCTATGAAATTATCGATTTAAGCTCATTAAAAATATTTGGTTACATTAATGAAAATGAAATTTTAGATATATCCTTAGAAAATAATGTTGAGGTGACAATACTCGATGAAAAAGTTAATGGCACAATTGATTACATTTCTCCTATTTCGGATCCGGAGACTAAAACTTTTGAAATTGTTGTTAAAGTTGAAAATAAAGATCTTAGGTATAAAGATGGACTATCATCAATAATTTCTATAGTTAAAGGAAATGTTCTTGCACATAAAATTTCTCCCTCAATTCTAGCTTTGGGAGACTCAGGAGAGTTAGGTGTAAAAGTTATAGGATCTGATAATACCGTACAATTTAAAAAAATTAATGTTATAGAGGATACCTCTGATTACATGTTGGTATCTGGCTTGAGCCAAAAAGAAAAAATTATAATTGTTGGACAGCAATACGTCTCTGCGGGAGAAAAAGTTAATTATAATTAATCATGAGCTTGGTTAACTTAGCAAGTCGATACTACAGAACTACAATTTCAATTTTCTTATTTGTCATTGTTAGTGGATCACTTGTGTTTAATAATATTCCTAAAGAGTCATCGCCAGATGTAAGTTTGCCATATATATATGTATCTCTTGGTTTAACAGGAATATCCCCAGAGGACTCTGAAAAACTTTTAATAAAACCTGTTGAAGATGAGGTTTCAAACATCGAAGGAAAAAAAGAAATGACTAGCACTTCTTATCAAGGTGGCGGAAATGTCTTATTAGAGTTTGATGCTGGGTTTGATCCTGATCAAGCACTTTTAGACACTAGAGAACAAGTTGACAGAGCAAAATCAGATTTACCTGATGATGCAGATGAACCCAAGGTAAGTGAGGTAAATATAAGTTTATTTCCTATTTTAGTCGTATCTATAAGTGGTGATATATCTGAATTTTTACTGAAGAAGATTTCAAATGACCTTAAAGATAAAATACAATCTTTACCAAATGTTTTAGAAGTAAATATTGGTGGTGAAAGAGAAGAGCAATTAGACATTGTCATTGACCAGAATAAAATTGAAGCTTATGGATTAAATTTAAATGAAATATTAAACTTTGTACGATCTAATAACCAAATAGTTTCTGCTGGAAATCTTGATACAGGAGATGGAAGGTTTGTAATTAAAATTCCTGGTTTATATGAAAGCCTAAATGATGTTTTTAATACACCAATAAAGGTAAATGATAAAAAAACAATTAAATTTAAAGATATTGCTCAACTTAAAAGAACTTTTAAAGATCCAGAAAAATTTGCTCGATTAAATAATAAATCTGCATTCACATTAGAAATTTCTAAAAGAATTGGGGCAAACATTGTAGAGACTGTTGATCAAGTAAAACAGTTAGTAAAGGAAGAGCAAAAAATTCTTCCATCAAAGGTAAACATAACTTTTTCTGGTGATGAGTCTGTAAATATAAAAAGCATGTTAGGAGATCTTCAAAACAATGTAATTTTTTCAATAATTCTTGTTATGAGTGTCGTTGTTATCTTTCTTGGTATAAGGTCTAGTTTACTGGTAGGTTTAGCAGTACCGGGTTCCTTTTTATCATCTATTTTAATCCTCTATTCACTTGGCTTTACAATCAATATGGTTGTTTTGTTTGGATTAATTCTTTCAGTTGGACTACTTGTTGATGGGGCTGTGGTTGTAGTTGAATATGCCCAAAGAAAAATACAAGAAGGTATGGGACTAGCAGAGTCATACATAAAGGCTGCATCAAGAATGTCCCTTCCTATCATGGCTTCAACTTTTACTACTATAGCAGCGTTTATTCCTCTTTTATTTTGGCCAGGCACAACTGGTGGTTTTATGAAGTACATACCTATAACAGTAATATCAGTTTTAGGTTCTAGTTTAGCTATGGCATTAATAGTTATTCCTATAATTGGAACTCAGGCCTATAAAATTAAAAATCTTTTTTTCTTCTTTATTATACCTTTAATTTTATTTGGTATTGTAAATTTTGTTGCATTTAATTTTTTATCTCAACTAGAATTTGATAGCTACATAAATATGGGTGCAAAAGCCATAACAACAATTTCAATTGGCGTCATTTTGTTTTTTGTTTTTAGGTATATTAAAAATAAAGGTTTTTTTCAGAAAATGATTATCCCTAGAATAAATGCTGATGATGATGAAGACTTAACTGATTTAGAAAAAGTAGGTTTTTTTACTAAGATTTACCTTTTTATTTTGAGGCTCTGTATAAATAATCCTATAAAAATAGTTGTTCTATCCTTCATACTGCTAGTTGGTATCTATGGTGCATATGGAAAGTTTGGTAAGGGAGTTACTTTTTTTCCTTCAGTTGAAGCAGAGAATACCAAAGTAATTATTTATGCTACAGGCAATCTCTCAGTTTTAGAAAAAGATAGACTAGTTGCAAAAGTAGAGTCACAGGTATTAAACTTACAAAAAAAGAATAATGAATTTGAGTCTGTCTATACAACATCTGGGAATGTAGAAAATAGACAAGAGAGCTCGCCTGATATTATAGGATTTATAGATATAGAATTCAAAGATTGGGATAAAAGAAGAAAAGCAG
The DNA here is from genome assembly GCA_902546975.1 of uncultured Alphaproteobacteria bacterium. Lineage (GTDB taxonomy): Bacteria > Pseudomonadota > Alphaproteobacteria > HIMB59 > HIMB59 > HIMB59. The sequence goes on along the minus strand of CACCLU010000005.1, from coordinate 21,334 downwards.
AATCAATAATTTCTGAAATAAGACAAGAAACTTCATCTATTCCTGGGATTAAAGTTGAAACAAGAACTTTAAGAGCAGGCCCTCCTAGAGGGAAGCCCATTGAAATCAATTTAACTTCTTCTGATCCTAAAATCACAGTTCAAGAACTTAAGAGAATTGAAAAATATTTATCTAGCATATCTGGTTTAAAGGATTTAGAAACTTCTCTACCCTCTCCTAGTATTGAATATGAGCTTTATGTTGATAGAGAGGAGGCTGCAAAATATGGTGCTAGTATTTCAATAATAGGTAACACCATAAAACTTCTTACAAGTGGGCTAAAATTGAGTGAATTTAGACCTGATGATAGTGATGAATCTATACCCATTTACCTTCGATTACCAAAAGAACAGAGAACGATCGATCAATTAGACAGTATTAAGATACCAACATCTGCAGGCTATGTACCAATTTCAAATTTTACTAAAATTGAAACCAATCAAGAGACAGGAAATTTGACTAGAGTAGAACAGAATAGAATTGAAACAATTAAATCAGATGTAACTAGATTTTATCAAACTGATGCTTATGTCAGACTTATAAAACATTGGCTTGGAATTGAAAAATTCAATATTCCAAATAACTTTGGTTTAGATATACCTGAATTTAATTCAGCAAATATTGACCCTAGAGTAAAAATAGAATTTAAGGGAGAGGATGAAAGTCAGCAGAAGTCTAAAGCTTTTCTACAAAAAGCTTTTTTGATAGCTGTATTTTTAATGGGTTTAATTCTTTTGACCCAATTTAATAGTTTTAGTAGCACCTTATTAATTTTATTTGCTGTAATTATGTCAACGGTGGGTGTTGTATTAGGGCTCTTAATTACAAAACAACCATTTGGAATAGTCATGAGCGGGATAGGTGTTATCTCGTTAGCAGGCATAGTTGTAAACAACAATATAGTTTTAATTGATACCTTCGATAGATTAATAAAAAAGACAAATGATGCTCGAGATGCCATTTTAATGACAGGTGCACAAAGACTAAGACCTGTTTTATTGACTACAACTACTACGGTCCTTGGTTTGCTTCCCATGGCTTTAAAATTAAATATTGATTTTGTAAACTTTGAATATAGCTATAACTCCCCTGACACACAGTGGTGGGTAGATTTATCGAGGGCAATTGTTTTTGGGCTTCTTTTTTCTACTTTATTGACTTTACTTGTAACTCCATCAGCTTTGATGCTTAAATCAAAATACTTAACTAACTCCTCTAAAAAATTTGGTAAAATAGGTAAACAAACTCAATAAAGAAAATAATAAATAAATAAGAGCAACTAAAAGAGTTGTTTGCCAAAAATAACTTATTAAAAATATTAATATAATAACTGTAAATATAATCATAAGTCTAAAATATAGAGTTTTTACCTTTAGATTTTTCACAGAGGGAGTCGGAACTCTACTAATCATCATAGCACCTGCAAATATAATTAATAAGGCACTTACAATAGGATAGTTGATAGTAAACTGTATTTGTTCAATAAAATTTAAATAAAGCGGAATCATTATAATACCTGCGGCAGCTGGTGAGGGTATGCCATAAAATACTTTGCTTTGCTCTCTCATATTTTCAATATTGAAACGAGCAAGTCTAAGAGCTGCACAAATAATGTAAAAAAGACTTATAACCCATCCAATTCTTCCTAGCTCATTTGTAAAACTTAAATTTATAAGTAAAGATGGAGCTAATCCAAAACTAATAAAATCTGATAAAGAGTCTAATTCAGCTCCAAATTGGGATGATTTTTTTAATTTTCTAGCCATCCATCCATCAAAGAAATCGAAGAAGGCTGCTAGCATTATCATAAGCACAGCAATTTTATAATTACTTTGAATAGAGAATTTTATTGAGGAAATACCTGCAATAAGTGACATTAGTGTAATTAAATTAGGTATAAATTTAGTGAGCGGATGTTCGGTCATCTAAATGTCTAAATCTTTTTATATTCTCTAGATTGTATATTTTTGTTGTTTTTAAAATCTCTTGCAATGATAGTTTCACCACCGATACATTGCTGACCAATGCTTACCATTAAATTATATGAATTGGGAAACTCAATATCTACTCTGCTTCCAAACTTGATAATTCCATATCTTTCACCTTGGTTTACTCTCTCATTAGTTTTAAGATAACAAATTATTCTTCTGGCAATTAAACCAGCAATTTGTGTTATGTATATAACGTTAGATCCAGATTTAAGAGTTAATCTTAATCTTTCATTTTCTTCACTTGCTTTATCTAAAGTTGCATTGATAAATTTACCCTCAATATAATCAATTTTTGTAATTTGACCTGAAAGAGGCAATCTTTGGATATGAACATTAAACACACTCAAAAAAATTGAAACTTTTGTATAACTTTTTTTTCCCTCTTTGTACTCACTAATATTTGTAATTAATCCATCTGCTGGGCTAACTAAAATATCATCACCTAATGGAACGACTCTTTCAGGATCTCTAAAAAAATAGAATGTAAAAATTAGTAATATTAAAAAAATTAGAAATAAAGGTTTATATATAAAATAAAAAAAAATTACTAATAAAAATAGTATAATCAGCGCAGCTGAAATTTCTTTATGAAACCTGAAGTACATAAGATGGAATTAATATCTGAATTGTATAATTTGATCAATAAAATAGATTTTTTTTATTAATTTAATCTGTTATACAATCAATATCTCTATATAAATGGCAAAAGTTTCAGTAAAAAATCCTGTGGTCGAATTAGATGGCGATGAAATGACTAGGATTATATGGGATTTTATTAAACAAAAGCTCATTCTTCCATATCTTGATATAGATCTAAAATATTACGACTTATCTGTACAAAATAGAGATCAAACAAATGATGAAATTACAGTTGAGGCTGCAAAAGCAATTAAAAAATTTGGTGTTGGTATAAAATGTGCAACGATCACTCCTGACGATAATAGAGTATCGGAATTTAAGCTAAAAAAAATGTGGCGTTCTCCAAATGGAACTATAAGAAATATTTTAGATGGAACTGTTTTTAGACAACCAATTATATGTAAAAATATTCCAAGAATTGTAAGGACATGGGACGCCCCTATTGTTGTTGGTAGGCATGCATTTGGTGATCAATATAAGGCTACAGAAATGAAGATCGACAAACCAGGGAAACTCTTTATGAAATATGTTGATGAAGAGGGAAAAGTAGAGGAAAAAGAGGTTTTTCAATTTCAAAATCAGGGTGTTGCCTTATCTATGTATAATGTAGACGAGTCAATTAGAGGTTTTGCAAGGGCTTGTTTTAATTATGGATTAAAATTAAAATGGCCTGTATACCTGTCAACAAAAGATACTATTTTAAAAAAATACGATGGAAGATTTAAAGAGATATTTAATGAAATTTTTGAGAAAGAATTTAAAACTGATTTTGAAAATAACCAAATAGTTTACGAACACCGTCTTATTGATGATTTAGTTGCATCTTCAATGAAATGGTCAGGGAACTTTATTTGGGCTTGCAAGAATTATGACGGAGACGTTCAGTCAGATGCAGTTGCACAGGGGTTTGGTTCTTTGGGTATGATGTCTAGTGTTTTAATGACACCCGATGGGAAAACAATTGAAGCTGAGGCTGCTCATGGAACTGTAACTAGACATTATAGACTACATCAAAAGGGAGAAAAAACTTCAACAAATCCTATAGCATCAATATTTGCTTGGACAAAAGGTTTAAATTTTAGAGGTGAGTTTGATGGAAATGATGAACTTATTAAGTTTTCAAAGGCACTTGAAGAAACCTGTATTGAAACTGTGGAGTCTGGTCAAATGACTAAGGACTTAGCAATACTTGTAGACAAAAATTCGCCTTGGATGAACACTGAAGATTTTTTAAATTGTCTTGATAAAAATCTTCAAACTAAATTAAGTTAAATCTGATTTTTAATACTTAAAAAAGCTTGATTTAATTGATCTTTTTTGTTGCCACCAGCTTGAGCAAAATCAATTCTACCTCCACCACCTTTTGAACCGAGTAAATCAAAAGTACTTTTTATTAATACCCTTGCATCATAAGTGTCTATTAAATCATTTGTTAACCCAACGACGATAGATACCTTATCTTCATTTGTGGTAATGCAAGCCAAAATAGATTTAGATTTTTCTAATTTAAATTTATCAAAAATTGATCTGAGTTCTTTGGGGGGCAAATTTTCTATTAATTGAGACACAAAATTAATTCCATTTATATTTGTTTCTTCTATTTTATTATTCTCCTCATTTGAGAGTATTGATTTATTTTTTAAATTATCTAAATAATTTTCTAACTTCTTTATATAAAGGTTTTTATTTTCCTCACTAAAACTTATTTTTCCATTTAATTTGTTTATTTGTGAGATTAAATTAGTGATTTTATCATCAAGTTTTTTTTCAAGTAGTTGATCCTCTTTGAGTTTATTACTAATAAATTCATCTACCTTATTACCAGTGCAAGCCTCTATTCTCCTTACTCCTGATGAAACAGACTCTTCACTTATAATATGAAACTTTTCAATATCTTTAACATTTGTAACGTGCGTTCCGCCACATAGCTCAATTGAATAAGGATTATTATTATTTTCTCCTAGGGTGACTACTCTGACCTCCTCACCATATTTCTCTCCAAACAAGGCCATAGCCCCTTGTTTAATTGCTTCTTCTTGAGATTTAATATCAATTTGTGTTTTACAATCATTAGAAATTATATTTGTTACTTCTTTTTGAATAGTATCTATTTGATTTGATGAAATTTGTTTATTATGACTGAAGTCAAAACGTAATTTATTCTCATTAACTAAAGATCCGCGCTGAGCTACATGAGGTCCTAAATTATTTCTCAAAGCGGCATGAAGTAAGTGTGTAGCAGAATGATTTTTTTTAATAAGATCCCTTAAACTCTTATCAACTTTAAGTTTAACCTCATGTCCTATTTTAAAATTGCCTGAAATTACATTACCAAAATGAATAAAAATGCCTTGAGGAGTTTTTCTAGTATCTGTAACTCTAAATTCGGCATTTTCTGAGAAAATTATGCCTTTATCTCCAACTTGCCCACCAGACTCTGCATAAAAACATGACTCATCTGTGATAATTGCTGATTTTTTTATTTTATTACTTAATTCATTAACTGCTTCTGAGTCTAAGACTAAAGCAGTTACATTTGCCTTTAAAGTAGTTTCATCGTATCCTTTAAATACTGTTGATTTCGTTTTTCTTGCAATATCAAACCATAGCTTTTCAGTATTTCCATCACCGCTACCCTTCCATGAAGATCTAGCTTCCTCTTTTTGTAGCTTCATTGATGCATTAAAAGACTCTAAATCCACATCGATATCCTTTGATCTTAGATAATCTTGTGTTAGATCAAGGGGAAATCCAAAGGTGTCGTATAATTTAAATGCGATTTTGCCATCTAATTTATTATTTTTAATATTAGGTATTTCTTGTCCAAGTATCTCTAGGCCTTTACTTAAAGTTTCTCTAAATTTTATTTCCTCATTGTAGAGTGTTTCCTTAATAGTTTCAGCTCCCGAGTTAAGTTCTTGGAAGAAATCGCCCATTAAATTTTTCAATTCATCAAAAATTTTGTGAAATAATGGTTCTGAGGAACCTAATGTATATGCATGTCTGATTCCTCTTCTTAATATTCGTCTTAGTACATAACCTCGTCCCTCATTTGAAGGCAAAACCCCGTCAGCTATTAAAAAAGATGAAGCTCGTAAGTGATCTGCTATGACTCTAAAACTAGATTTATTTTCTTCAGATATTTTTTTTTGCATGAACTCTTGAGTAATATCAATAATATTTGAAAACAAATCAGAACTATAATTGTCATTACTACCATTTAATAATGCTGTTATTCTCTCAAGACCCATCCCAGTGTCTACACATGGTTTAGGTAAATCTAATCTGGTATTTTTGTCTATCTGTTCATATTGCATAAAAACTAAATTCCATATTTCAATGAAACGATCACCATCTTCGTCAACTGAACCAGGGGGGCCACCAAAGTATTTATCACCATGATCATAAAATATCTCCGAGCATGGTCCGCAAGGTCCTGTGTCACCCATTGACCAAAAATTATCAGAGCTTGAAATTTTAATAATCTTATTGTCAGGTAAATTAGCTATTTTTTTCCAAAATTTTTCTGCGACCTCATCGTCATGATATATCGTAACTAATAATTTATTTTCATTAATTTTAAATTCTTTAGTAATTAAGTTCCAAGCGTATAGAATTGCTTGCTCTTTAAAGTAATCGCCAAAAGAAAAATTTCCTAACATCTCGAAGAAAGTATGATGTCGAGTTGTAAATCCAACATTCTCTAAATCATTATGTTTTCCCCCTGCCCGAACACATTTTTGAGAAGTTGTGGCTCTTTTGAAATCTAGCTGCTCCATGCCTGTAAAAACATTTTTAAATTGAACCATTCCTGAATTAGCAAACATTAGAGAGGGGTCATTTTCCGGCACTAATGATCCAGATTTGACATGCCTATGATCATTATTTTTAAAATAATCAATAAACGCATTGCGGACTTCATTAGAGTTCATATTCATGCAATATAGATTAATTTAACTGAAATTTAATATTATTCTTTAGAGTTTTTTTCGGCAGTTTCTTCTGTTGTAGAAGGAGGTGGATCAATCATCAACTCTTCAACAGTGTCGGAATTTGATCTTATTCTACTCTCTATTTCATTCAATAAGTCTGGATTATCCTTTAAAAACTGTTTTGTATTTTCTCTACCTTGACCAATTTTTTCGTCTTTGTAAGAATACCACGCTCCAGACTTATCTATAATATCAGCTTGAACACCTAAATCTATAATTTCGCCAATTTTAGAAATTCCTTCACCGTACATAATGTCAAATTCAACCATTTTAAAAGGAGGGGCCATTTTATTTTTGACGACCTTCACTCTCGTTTGGTTTCCAATAATATTATCTTTATCTTTTATTGCGCCAATCCTTCTAATATCTAGTCTTACGGAAGAGTAAAACTTAAGAGCATTACCACCAGTTGTGACTTCAGGGCTTCCAAACATTACTCCTATTTTCATTCTGAGTTGATTAATAAAAACAACCATAGTATTTGTCTTTGAGATCGAGCTAGTTAGTTTTCTAAGCGCTTGGCTCATTAGCCTTGCCTGAAGTCCAGGTAAAGAGTCACCCATTTCGCCCTCTAACTCTGCTCTGGGAACTAAAGCTGCCACTGAGTCTATAACTAATAAATCTATACCTTCAGATTTTACAAGAGTATCTGAGATCTCTAAAGCCTGTTCACCAGTATCAGGTTGAGATATCAATAACTCATCAATATTTACTCCAAGTTTTTTTGCATAACCTGGGTCTAAAGCATGTTCAGCATCAATAAAAGCGCAAGTTCCTCCAACTTTTTGAGCTTCCGCAATTATATGTAATGTTAGAGTTGTTTTACCTGAGCTTTCTGGGCCATAAACTTCTATGACTCTTCCTTTCGGTAAACCACCTATTCCTAGGGCTATATCTAGACCAAGAGAGCCTGTTGAGTATACATCAATATTTGCATCAATATCTTTCTTTCCAAGCATCATTATGGAACCCTTCCCATATGATTTTTCAATATTACTGATAACAGATTTAAGCCTGTTTAAATTTTCTTTTTTATCCATTTGATTCTATAGTAAATAGTAAATATTTGTTTCTACTTAACAAGAGTAATAATGGAAAATAACTATAATTTTAGCGATTTTATACCAGGCACAATCGTGGAGTGTCCATCTCAACCAGATTGGGGCCTGGGGCAAGTTCAATCTTGTATAAATAGTAAAATCACTATTAACTTTGAGAACGTAGGGAAAAAAGTTATAGATTTAAATGTAGTTGATTTAAAGATACACGAAAATGCTGACTGATAATTTTAAAAGAAAAATTGATTACTTAAGAATATCTGTCACTGACAGATGTGATTTAAGGTGCACTTATTGTATGGCTGAGGATGTAACCTTCTTGCCTAAACAAGAAGTTTTATCAATTGAAGAAATTATTAAACTTACAAATATATTTAATGAGTTAGGTGTAAATAAATTTCGATTAACAGGGGGTGAACCTCTTGTAAGAAAAAACATTATTTCAATTATAGAACATTTAAATAATCTAAAAAATCAGGGTAAAATTTCAGAGCATACTTTAACTACAAATGGTACGAATTTATCAAGATATGCATCTATTCTTAAAAAGAATGGTGTTGAAAGAATAAATGTTTCTCTTGATAGCTTAAATACTGAGAGTTTTAGGAAAATAACTAAATGGGGAGATCTTAGTAAAGTTTTAAATGGGATAGAGTTAGCTAAACAAGAAGGTATAAAGGTAAAAATAAATACTGTTTTGACTCAAAATTTCAATGATAAAGAAATATTTGATATTTTAGATTGGTGTAAAAAAAATCATTTTGATATTTCGTTAATTGAAATAATGCCCATAGGTGATATTGGAGAAAAGAGATTTAATCAATATTTATCAATGAAGAAATTTGAAGAGGATTTAGTAAATAAATTAAATTTAATTCCCTCTAAACACAGAACTAATGGCCCATCTAGATACTATGAGTATTCAAATCATAAATCAAAAATTGGTATTATATCTGCTATTTCTCATAACTTTTGTGATACTTGTAATAGGGTAAGACTTACATGTACTGGTAAGTTATATATGTGTTTAGGACAAAATGATTTTGTAGATTTAAAATTTGCCCTAAGAAATCAAACAAAAAATGATATTATTGCTTTGATAGAATATGCCATGTCAATTAAACCAAAAGCACATAACTTTGAAATTCAAAAAGATAATTTTGAGGGATATGTTAATCGTTATATGAATGAGACTGGGGGTTAATAAATGAAAATATGTTTTGTTTCTTTTCCTCTTGAAAAAAATATTGAAGCTCAAGAGAAACTTATAAAAAAATACGGTAATTACGAGCCTGAAGAGGCAGATTTCATTGTAGCACTTGGAGGTGATGGTTTTATATTAAAGTCACTTCATAATTATATGAAACTTAACAAGCCAATTTACGGTATGAATTTTGGATCTGTCGGATTCTTGATGAATGATTACAAACTTGATGGATTAGAGGAAAGACTAAATAACGCTCAATTAACAAAATTAAGACCTTTAGTAATGAAAACTTTAAATCCCACAGGTCAAGAAATTAAAGCTATTGCGATTAATGAGATCAGTATTCGTAGAGAAAAATATCAAGCTGCAAAAATTCAAATTATGATTGATAATGAGGTAAGAATAGAAGAGCTTGTTTGTGATGGTGTAATATTATCAACAGCAGCAGGTAGCACAGGGTATAATTACTCTGCTTCAGGACCAATTATTCCACTTGGAAGTAATGTTGTAGCACTAACTGCTGTAAGTGCCTATAGTCCTAGACATTGGCGTGGAGGTCTATTAAAAGATAATGCAAAAATTAAAATTATTAATAATAATCCATCTAAAAGACCTATAGTAGTTCATGCTGATCATATTGAAGCTAAAGATGTTATTTCTGTTGAAATTGAGATGTCCGAGGGTATGGAAATACCTTTATTATTTGATAATGATCATAAGATAGAAGAGCGTGTCTATAAAGAAATGTTTAAATCCAACTAATTAAGTGAAGTCTCTTAATAATTCTAAAATCTTTTTAATCTTTTTTTTGGTGTTTATGTTTCCAAAAAGCTCTACCTCAAATGAATGTTTAAAAAAGGAAAAGCTGAATATTGGACTTTTTGAAAATAGTTACATTGATTATAAATACTATTTATATTACACACTTGGTGAGTATTCATTGCTAAATAATATAGAATTTACAATTAGCGAGGTAAATCAAAATGCAAATGAGTTTGATATTTTATTTGGTGAATATGGAGATTTAACGAAATTAAGTTTGAGACCAACTCAAATACCTGACAAGGTTTTAAGTTTTTACAATAATAATGAGGTTGAAATTACTGAAAATCTATTTCCATTAGATTTGGATACATTTATTTTATTAAGCAAGGATAATCATAAAAAATTAACTTTTGAGGAATTTTCAAAATTATACAATCCAATTAAATATACACTGGGGATGAGCTTTAAAAGTGAAGAGGATATAATTAATTTAATGACATATCATTTGGAAAAACCCTCGATAGATTTAAATAGTTTAACATTTGATTTAACTGCAGATTTATTTACAAAATCATATGAAAATATTAATAAAAATATTATAAATAATAGCTTTTCAGAAGTTTATACATCTTATGAAAATTCTGAGAATGTCTATACGTTATTTAGTGATGGAATACTTCTCTATAAAAATATTGACTTTAGAAGTTTTCAACTTTTTCCAAAAAGTAAATATACTTGGGATGATGAAGTGGGGATATTTATTGAAAATTTAGAAATAAAACCCTTATCGTTCTACGGTTTTAGTGCATATTTGAATGACTCACAAAGTTCAGGTTTTTTATGCTATTTAATTGATGAGGAGGTTAGATTAAAGACCTTTAAAGATTTTAATATCCAATTGAGTCCTTTATCAATTAATGAATTAAAAAATATTAAAGAAGAGTTACCTGATAGTTACATTAAGATATTAGAAAATAAAAACAAAAATATTTTAAAACCAAATTATTCATCTGAGAGACAAAACTATGATTTATTTTTAGGATTAATTTTTGGTAGAAATAAATTTGAAGGTATATTTGATAATCAAGACTATTTAAATTGAATAATGTATTGAAAAACTTAAGCAATCATCTAAATTCTATTAACGATTTTATTATGGCCTCGTGCTGGAATTGGTAGACAGTCTGGACTTAAAATCCAGTGGGATTTATTCCCGTGGCGGTTCGAGTCCGCCCGAGGCTACCAAAATTTTCCTTATTAATAATTTAATATGTGCGTATCCTAAAAATATGAAAAAAATTTTATACGGGTAAAGATATCTATAAGTAATTCCATCATTTGGAACATTCGATGTTAAAATTAATGTAAATAAGAGCATTATAATTAAAATTGTTAAATTGTTAAAAAAATATTTCTTCTTAATTAAACAATATATTGAGTAACAAATACCTAATTTCATTAATAAAGAGTCGAATAAAATAAAAAGAATGAAGCGAGAATTATGATGTATAGCAAAAAAGACATCAGTTAGACTTGGAAAAATTAAACTACTAAAAACACCATTAAAAAGAATTGAAAAATTATTATAACTAAAAACAAAGCCTTGAAATAGAGATACTTTATTTGTTCTATTTAAATATTCTAATGTGGGATGAGTTAATCCAATATTAAAAAAATTGGATCTATTCTCATTAATATATTGATAATAATTTAAAAAGTTAAAATAAGGTATTTCATCTGAATAGCGGAGATTGATTAAATTAGCTAGTATTAAAACTAAGATGATAAAAAAAAATATTATGTACCATAAAATTAATTTTTTTTTTAATATGTATATGTAAATTAAATAAAAAAATAAAAGTGAAATTAAAAAAATAGCATGTAAGGGTTTTATTAACGCAAAGAAAAAGGTTAAGAAAAATAATTTTGACAAGGACATACTATTGATTTGATTTTGTGCAATTTTTAAAATTTCGTGCAATATATATAGTAATACTAAAATAGTTATTACTTCTTTATTTATTCCAATATTTAAATATGTCATGAATAGTGTGAGTATAAAAAACTCTACAGCTAGAATTTTTTTTATACCAAATTCTAAAAGGATTTTATTAATTTTAATAAATATTAAAAAAGTAAAAAATGTGTTTACAATTATTATAGAAACTTCTGTGTCAACTAATTTGAATATTAGTGTATAAAAAAAAATTAATGGTAAATTTATATCAGAAGAAAAAGATACGAGTTTTACTAATACCTCAAAAAAATTATATTCATTTTTAAATTCATTAACTTTATCTAAATAAAAAAAATGGTCAGAGTGGTAAGTATTAAAATAATCAAAAAATATGTATTGTGATATAATTAAAAGCAATAAATAGGATAATGAAAAAAAAAGGAAATTTTTCACACTTTATAGCATATATTAATTTTAATTTATATAAATAGGCGGCGTCCTACTCTCCCAAGCCTTAAGACTAAGTACCATCGGCGCTGGAGGCCTTCACGACCGAGTTCGAAATGGGATCGGGTTTTTTCACTCCGCTATGACCGCCACAAACTTTTTATAACATTGTAGTTAAAACTTTTCGCTGTGTATTATAATTCAAGCATTGGATTATTAGTACTGGTTAGCTTCATGTGTTACCACACTTCCACACCCAGCCTATCAACGTGGTAGTCTTCCACGATCCTATAACGAAGCCTAGTTTTGAGGTTGGCTTCCCGCTTAGATGCTTTCAGCGGTTATCCATTCCGTACATAGCTACCCTACGATGCAGCTGGCGCTACAATAGGTACACCAGAGGTACGTCCACCCCGGTCCTCTCGTACTAAGGGCAGATCCTCTCAAGCTTCCACAACCATGGCAGATAGGGACCGAACTGTCTCACGACGTTCTAAACCCAGCTCGCGTACCGCTTTAATTGGCGAACAGCCAAACCCTTGGGACCTGCTTCAGCCCCAGGATGCGATGAGCCGACATCGAGGTGCCAAACCTCCCCGTCGATATGGACTCTTGGGAGAGATCAGCCTGTTATCCCCGGCGTACCTTTTATCCGTTGAGCGATGGCCCTTCCACGAAGTGCCACCGGATCACTATGACCGACTTTCGTCTCTGCTCGACTTGTGGGTCTCGCAGTCAGGCAGGCTTATGCCATTGCACTCGACGAACGGTTTCCAAGCGTTCTGAGCCTACCATCGCGCGCCTCCGTTACTCTTTGGGAGGCGACCGCCCCAGTCAAACTGCCCACCATGCATGGTCCCAACACCGGATAACGGTGTATGGTTAGGCATCAAGGAACAGAAGAGTGGTATTTCACTAGTGACTCCAGAATGGCTAGCGCCACTCCTTCAAAGTCTCCCACCTATGCTACACATCTGTTCCCTAATACCAATACAAAGCTGCAGTAAAGGTGCACGGGGTCTTTCCGTCTAACCACGGTTACTCGGCATCTTAACCGAGAATTCAATTTCACTGAGTCTATGTTGGAGACAGTGGGGAAATCGTTACGCCATTCGTGCAGGTCGGAACTTACCCGACAAGGAATTTCGCTACCTTAGGACCGTTATAGTTACGGCCGCCGTTCACCGGGGCTTCAATTCAGGGCTTGCACCCCTCCTATTAACCTTCCGGCACCGGGCAGGCGTCACACCATATACGTCGTCTTTCGACTTTGCATAGTGCTATGTTTTTAGTAAACAGTCGCTACCCCCTCTTCTGTGCCACCTCCTACTGGTTGCCCAATAGCAGGTCACTTTTATCCCGAAGTTACAAGTGTAATTTGCCGAGTTCCTTCAACATAGTTCTCTCAAGCGCCTTGGTATTCTCTACCCTCCTACCTGTGTCGGTTTTGGTACGGTCTAATGCTGGAGCTATTTCCAGGGACAAATTCACTGCAAGCTCAATCCAGTAAGAGCTTACAATTTACTTCATCCGTCACTACCAGCTGGTGCAGGAATATTAACCTGCTTCCCATCGACTACGGCTTTCGCCCTCGCCTTAGGGGCCGACTAACCCTGCGCAGATTAGCTTTACGCAGGAAACCTTAGGATTTCGGCGGAAATGTCTTTCACATTTCTTATCGTTACTCATGTCAGCATTCGCACTTCTGATACCTCCAGCAATGCTTACGCATCACCTTTACAGGCTTACAGAACGCTCCGCTACCCAATTACAAAGTAATTGTCAAAGCTTCGGTAAATGATTTGAGCCCCGTTACATTTTCGGTGCAGGATCTCTTAATTAGACCAGTGAGCTGTTACGCTTTCTTTAAAGGATGGCTGCTTCTAAGCCAACCTCCTGGCTGTCTTGGAGTTCCCACTCCCTTTCACACTTAATCATTATTTGGGGACCTTAGCTGTTGATCTGGGCTGTTTCCCTCTCGTCCAAGGACCTTAGCACCCATGGACTGTCTGCCGTGCAGACTTATCGGTATTCGGAGTTTGATTAGGTTTGGTAGGAATTGCTTCCCCCTAGCCCATTCAGTGCTCTACCCCCGACAAGATTCACACGACGCACTACCTAAATAGTTTTCGCGGAGAACTAGCTATTTCCGAGTTTGGTTGGCCTTTCACCCCTAATCACAAGTCATCCCGTAGCTTTTCAACGCTAGTGGGTTCGGTCCTCCGGTGAATTTTACTTCACTTTCAACCTGCTCATGACTAGATCACTCGGTTTCGAGTCTAATCCCATTAACTAAATCGCCCTATTCAGACTCGCTTTCGCTTCGCCTACACCTATGTGGCTTAAGCTTGCTAATGAGATTAAGTCGCTGACCCATTATACAAAAGGTACGCTGTCACCTCATAAAGAGGCTCCAACTGCTTGTAAGCATCCGGTTTCAGGGTCTATTTCACTCCCCTGCTAGGGGTTCTTTTCGCCTTTCCCTCACGGTACTGGTTCACTATCGGTCATAAAGTAGTATTTAGGCTTAGGAAGTGGTCTTCCTATATTCAGACAGGATTTCACGTGTCCCGCCCTACTCATGTCTATTTTTTACTATCTACCCATACGAGGCTATCACTCACTATGGCCTGCCTTTCCATACAGTTCTGGTTTAGTAAAAAGTAGCACTGGCCTGATCCGCTTTCGCTCGCCACTACTAACGGAATATCTTTTCCTCTAGGTACTTAGATGTTTCAGTTCCCCAGGTTCGCCCTTATAAGCTATGAATTCACTTATAAGTTATTGGGTTTCCCCATTCGGAGATCTCGGATTAAGCTTATTGACAGCAAGTCCGAGCTTATCGCAGTCTGTCACGTCCTTCATCGCCTCTTTATGCCAAGGCATCCACCAAATGCTCTTACGCGCTTGAATTATTAACACACAGTGAAAAGTTTGTAGTTAATAACTTTTTGTAGTTATTTGTTGTTATATTAGTTGTTTAATTGACGAATAACTCGTGCAAGTCATTCGTCTGTGTTATCAGCTTACATATTTACGATTTTAAAAAGTTGGTGGAGGATAGCGGGATCGAACCGCTGACCTCCTGAATGCAAATCAGGCGCTCTCCCAGCTGAGCTAATCCCCCAACATTGTTGGTGGGCGAGGGAGGACTTGAACCTCCGACCTCACGCTTATCAAGCGCGCGCTCTAACCAACTGAGCTACACGCCCAATCAATGCCCTTTATCAACACATGTTGAAAAAAGCAAAACAAATAGACGGTGGTTACTTCGAACGTACACTTAGTTCAAAGTTTTTTTTCCTTTAGAAAGGAGGTGATCCAGCCGCAGGTTCCCCTACGGCTACCTTGTTACGACTTCACCCCAATCGCTGGCCGTACCGTGGGCAGCTGCCTCCCGAAGGTTAGCGCACTGACTTAAGATAAAACCAACTCTCATGGTGTGACGGGCGGTGTGTACAAGACCCGGGAACGTATTCACCGCGGCATGCTGATCCGCGATTACTAGCAATTCCAACTTCATGCACTCGAGTTGCAGAGTGCAATCCGAACTGAGATAACTTTTGGGGATTAGCTCCACCTCGCGGTATTGCGTCCCGTTGTAGTTACCATTGTAGCACGTGTGTAGCCCAGCGTGTAAGGGCCATGAGGACTTGACGTCATCCCCACCTTCCTCCGGCTTATCACCGGCAGTTTCGCTAGAGTCCTCAGCCGAACTGTTAGTAACTAACGATAAGGGTTGCGCTCGTTGCGGGACTTAACCCAACATCTCACGACACGAGCTGACGACAGCCATGCAGCACCTGTGCGAAAGCCAGCCGAACTGAAGGTTACCATTCTGTAACCGGAACTTTCCATGTCAAACGCTGGTAAGGTTCTTCGCGTTGCGTCGAATTAAACCACATGCTCCACTGCTTGTGCGGGTCCCCGTCAATTTATTTGAGTTTTAATCTTGCGACCGTACTCCCCAGGCGGGGTGCTTAACGCGTTAGCTACGACACCGAACAAAAGTCCGACGACTAGCACCCATCGTTTACTGCATGGACTACCGGGGTATCTAATCCCGTTTGCTACCCATGCCTTCGCATCTCAGCGTCAATATCAGTCCAGAAAATCGCCTTCGCCACTGGTGTTCCTTCCAATATCTACGAATTTCACCTCTACACTGGAAATTCCATTTTCCTCTCCTGAATTCCAGAACAGAAGTTTTAAAAGCAATTCCTAGGTTGAGCCCAGGGATTTCACTTCTAACTTTCTGTTCCGCCTACATGCGCTTTACGCCCAGTAATTCCGAACAACGCTAGGACCTTCCGTATTACCGCGGCTGCTGGCACGGAATTAGCCGGTCCTTCTTCTTCGGCTACTGTCATTATCCTCACCGATGAAAGAGTTTTACAACCCTAAGGCCTTCGTCACTCACGCTGCATTGCTGGATCAGGGTTGCCCCCATTGTCCAATATTCCCTACTGCTGCCTCCCGTAGGAGTCTGGGCCGTGTCTCAGTCCCAGTGTGGCTGATCGTCCTCTCAAACCAGCTAAAGATCGAAGCCTTGGTGAGCTTTTACCTCACCAACAAGCTAATCTTGCGCGGGCCAATCTTATAGCGATAAATCTTTCCCATTACTGGAATATACGGTATTAGCTACAGTTTCCCGCAGTTATTCCGTACTATAAGGTATGTTCCCACGTGTTACTCACCCGTGCGCCACTAAGGACACCTAGCAAGCTAGGGCCTCCGTTCGACTTGCATGTATAAAGCATGCAGCAAGCGTTCGTTCTGAGCCATAATCAAACTCTTAAGTTGAATTACCTACTCATAAAAAACAAAGTTTTAAATTGACGTAGGTTAGACGCCAAAATAACGAGCTGTCATTTTTATCAAATGAAAA
The DNA here is from genome assembly GCA_902546975.1 of uncultured Alphaproteobacteria bacterium. GTDB lineage: Bacteria > Pseudomonadota > Alphaproteobacteria > HIMB59 > HIMB59 > HIMB59. The sequence continues at coordinate 4,351 of CACCLU010000005.1, read as the reverse complement.
CTTGATCGAAATTTGACGTTATAAACCCACCGTCTATTCATTTCATATTTACAAAAAATAAAGAGCAAGAATCACTAATGCACAATAAATGGCCTAGTGAATCGAATAAAAAGTAGAATATATCTACACTTTATGGGGACATTGTCAAATGCATTTCATTAAAAAAAATAAAAAAAAACTATTGAAAAGAAAGCGTTTTTTAGAAGGTTGGTTGCGGGGGTAGGATTTGAACCTACGACCTTCAGGTTATGAGCCTGACGAGCTACCAAGCTGCTCTACCCCGCGATCAGAAAACGAAAGATATGTCAAAATATCAACAATTACAATGATTATTCTTGGTAGCGGAGGAGGGATTTGAACCCCCGACACATGGATTATGATTCCACCGCTCTAACCAACTGAGCTACTCCGCCATAAAGAAATATTGTTTTATATTATATTAGCCTAATCTTAAATGATTTTGTTTATTTCTCTTAATATGAATTTTTTCGCATTGCTAACACCGAACTTATTCACTTGAGAGTTTATAACAATCTCTACACCCTTCGGTTTTCCATCAAAAATTGGATAGCTACCTATAGAAATATTTTTATATTTTCTCTCAGCTCGAACAAGTAGATGGGCTATTTTACTCTCAAAAAGTTTTGTAGATATTGTGGTTGAATAAAATTTATTTTTAATTTTTATCATTTTTTTAAATTCTTTCATCATCGCTTGTACTATTGAGGGTATGCCAGCAAAAACATAAATATTTTCAATTTTAAAACCTGGTGCTCCACTAACTTTATTTAAAATTAACTTAGAGCCTTCCGGCATATGCGCCATTTTCATTCTGGCATCAGTTAATTCAGATTTAATTTTCCTGTAATATTTTTTTAATTCTTTATATGCGCCATTATGTAATTTGTATTTTTTTTTAACTGCCAAACTAATTGACTCAGATGTAATGTCATCGTGAGTTGGACCTATACCACCAGTAGTGATAATAAAATCATATTGATTTTTTAATTTCCTTATTTGAGAAATAATTATTTTTTTTTGGTCAGGAATTACAACCACTAACTGCAGAGATATACCACAAATGAACAACTCTTTAGCTATATGATTTATATTTTTATCTTGTGTCCTACCTGATAATATCTCATTGCCAATGATCACAAGACAAGCTGAATTAATTTTTTTAGTAGTTACCATAAATGAAGTATAAAGAGGAAATCTTAGAGGGTTTTTTTATAAAACGCTATAAGCGATTTTTTGTCGATTTAAAGCTTGATAATGTAGTTGTCACAGCTTACTGCCCAAATACAGGGTCACTTTTAGGTTTATTGAAAGAGGGTTCTAAAGTATTAGTTGCAAAAGTTGAAAACCCAAATGCAAAATTAAAATATAGATTGGAGGCAATTAAAGACCTCAAAACTTTTGTAGGTGTAAACACATCTCTACCAAATGACATAATTTTCAACGCTATGAGAGGAAAAAAAATTTTGCAGGAAATTAAAGGTAATTTCAAAAAAGAGGTAAAATATGGAAAAAATTCTAGAATTGATATCTTTGCTAGCCACCCTAATGGAGATACTTACATTGAAGTCAAATCAGTTACTTTATCAAGGAAAAAGAATTTAGCAGAATTTCCAGATGCAGTTACTTCAAGAGGATCTAAACACCTAATTGAGTTAAGTAATATGTCCAAAAAAGGAAGTAAATGTTTTTTAATATATCTAATTCAACGAAATGATGTAGATAGATTTTCTATAGCTAAAGATTTGGATAATGAGTATTATGAAAACTCTATAATAGCAAAAAAAAGTGGCGTACAATTTAGAGCTTTTAAATGTAACGTATCATATAAAGGTATAAATATTACTGGTGAAATAAATATTGATGAAAATTAAATCATACAAAAGTGATGAAGTAGAACCTTGTAGAGAGGCAAGTAAAATTACTGCAACTATTTTAGACGAACTAAATAATATTATAAAAGAAGATGTCTCTACATCTGAGATTGATGATTATTGTTTAACAAGAATTCAAGAGCTAGGAGGCACACCTGCACCGTTGTTTTACAGAGGTTTTCCAAAGTCTACATGTACATCATTAAATCATGTTATTTGTCATGGAATTCCAAACCATAATCGAAACCTTCAAAATGGAGATATTTTAAATGTAGATGTAACGACAATAATTGATGGTTGGCATGGGGACTCATCAAGGATGTTTAAAGTAGGAGACATTTCAATTAAAGCAAGTAATCTATGCAAGGTTACCCACGATTGTTTGATAGAGAGTATTGGCGAGATAAAAGTTGGTGAGCCTATCAGTAGAATAGGAAAAAAAATTGAGAATATAGCAACTTCAAACAACTTTAGTGTTGTTAGAGATTTTTGTGGACATGGAGTTGGATTAAAGTTTCACGAGAATCCTAGTATTTTACACTATTACGATAGTGAGTATGATAAGGTAAAATTTGTAGACGGAATGATTTTTACAATTGAACCCATGATCAATGTTGGTAAATATCAATCTAAAATACTTAACGATGGTTGGACTGCAGTGACTAAAGATAAAACACTTAGCGCTCAGTACGAACATACGATATACATTAATGGTGATATTATTGAGATTCTAACAGAGTCCCCAAGTAAGGCTTTTTATAATTGATACCAAGATACTCTAGAAAAATTCTTAAAGAGATCTGGGAAGATAATAATAAATTTCAAATATGGCTTGACCTTGAAATTCTCGCTTGCGAGGCTATGGAAAAATTGGGTCAGATACCTAAAGGGACTTCAAACAAGATCAAAAAAAAAGCAAAGTTTAAGGTAAAAGAAATAGAAAAAATTGAAGAAAAAACAAAGCACGATGTAATTGCTTTTTTGACTAATGTAGCAAAGTATGTAGGACCCGAGTCTAGGTATATTCATAAGGGACTAACTTCTAGTGATATTTTAGATACTTCTTTCTCCATACAACTTAACCAATCAAGTAATATAATTCTTGAAGGTTTAAAAACTTTGAGTAAATCTCTTTTAAATATTGCAAAAAAACATAAGTACACATTGTGTATCGGTAGAAGTCATGGTATTCACGCCGAAACGACTACTTTTGGATTAAAAATATTAGGATATCTAGCCGAAAACAAAAGAAACATAGATCGTCTTAATAATTCGATAAAACAAATTCAAACAATTCAAATGTCTGGTCCTGTAGGGACATATTCGAATATTGACACAAGGGTAGAGCAAATGATTGCTAAAAAATTAAAATTTTCAATCGAACCTGTCTCCACGCAGATAATTCCAAGAGACAGGCATGCGGACCTTTTTTGCTCTTTTGCTATTATTGCAAGCTCCATAGAACGTCTATCAACTGAAATTAGACACTTACAAAGAACAGAAGTTTTAGAAGTTGAGGAAGGTTTTGGAAAAGGCCAAAAGGGTAGTTCGGCAATGCCTCATAAAAAAAATCCAATTTTATCAGAAAATTTAACAGGACTAGCAAGAGTGATTAGATCGTTAACCATTCCTGCTTTGGAGAATATAACTTCATGGCATGAAAGAGATATAAGTCACTCCAGTGTTGAGAGAATAAACGCTCCCAATGCTACCATAACGCTCGACTTTGCAGTTCAAAGAATGATCAACGTTTTAAATAATTTAAATATAAATAAAAAAAATATGATGAAAAATTTAAATCTTTTAAAAGGCCTACCCTATTCACAAAATGTCCTGATTTTTCTTATTGAAAAGAAAGTTTTAAGAGAAGATGCCTATAAGATTGTTCAAGATTGTGCTTTGAAAACTTGGAAAGGTAATATGTCTTTTAAAGATAATCTTTTGAGTCATCCTCGTTTAGCCAAATTAAAAATATCAAGTAATGTTAATAATATCTTCAATAATAAAAATCTTTTTAAAAATGTTGATAAAATATTTAAAAGGATTAATTAATGGCAGTAAAATTGAAAAAATTATATGAGGGAAAAGCAAAAATTATTTTTGCCAAAACTAGTAAGGAGGTCATAGCTACCTATAAAAATGATGCTACAGCTTTTAATAATTTAAAAAAGGGCTCTATAAAGAATAAGGGTGCAATTAATAATGCTATATCGAGTTATTTATTTCAAATATTGAATCATTGTGATATTCCAACACACTTTATAAAGAAAATTGATAAAAAATCTCAGCTTTTAAAAAAAGTAGATATTATTCCAATTGAAGTTTTAGTTAGAAATTTCTTTGCTGGCTCTTTATCTAAAAAGTTTGGTGTAAAAGAAGGAACACAATTATCTGATACGTTAATTGAGTATTGTTTAAAATCGGATGAACTTGGCGATCCTCATATAAGTTCTGAACAT
>CACCLU010000004.1 GCA_902546975.1 uncultured Alphaproteobacteria bacterium | reverse complement strand
AATAAAAATAACAAAAATGAATTTATAACTTGTATTGCTAAAACAATAAAAAATATTATGAAATGAAATTTAAAATTATTTTTTTTTGAAGCATAATTAAAAAAAATTTTAAAAGAAGTAATAATAAGTCCTAGTGTGAGAATATACTGATAAATCCTATTATGTCCATGATAGTAAAATTCTTTATCATCATTTTTAAGCAATTCTAAAGTATTAAAATGCTCTCTATCCATCATTAGAAGTTCTACTTCTTTGTTTTCTATGCCATAAATAAATTTATCAAAAATTGTTTTACTTTTTTCAATGGTATTTAAAATAACTCTTTCTCCATTATTGAAAATTATATTATAATTTCTATTTTCAATCTCTATGTATGCATCTTTTGCCGTAATAAATTGTCCATCCTCATAAATAAATGCCTCTATATCAAAGAACTTATTATTTTGTTGTTCATTAAAAAAAATACTAACTTCTCCTTCAATATGGAATTCATTATTCGATGGAACACCTAGCTTAAGATTATTTCTAATCTCTAACTCTTGAACTTTATATTTGTGATACAAACTTACAGAAAGGAATTCATTGTTAATGAAATAGAAAATAATAATACCGGTAGATAAAATAGAAAATAAAACTATGTTATTTTTCAATGAAAAATATTGTTTCAATATAATTATTTCATTACTGCTATTGAATTTATAATTTAAAAAAAAACTAGCAATAACTAATAAAAAAGGCATTAGTGGACTTATAAAACTTGGCAAAACCAAAAATGTAGTTTTAATTACTTCAAATAGTTGTGTGGTAATTGAATGTTGTAATTCTAATATTCTTAAAATTTGAGAAAACCATATCAATCCAATAAAAATTATAATGTTTACTGAAATATATTTTAAATAAGTAAAAATTATGTATGATCTTATTCCTCCAAACATGAAAGCCCAATTTAACTTAATAAATAAACCTAATCAAAGTATAAAATTATCAGTTAATATAATTGATCAAACATCTTCAAAAAAAGATTTAGTAGATTACAAATATAATAAAATAGTCATTTTTAAATATTCATTTAATATCAAAAATTCCCAATATTTTTTAGAAATATACTCTCAAAATACATCCAAAAACCATTTTAAAAAAACTATTATAGGTTCTTTTATCTATGATAATTCTATAAAATATTCAATTTCTAATGTTGTTATTAATACAAAATTAAAAAAAAATTTAGATCCAATAGTTTATGGCTTTTTACAAAAAGATTTTATTTATTCAATTTATAAAAAAAATTCAATATTAACAAAATATAAAACTAATTTTAAACTTTCACAGAATTACCATAGTTTGTTAAAGTCTATTAATTTTTTGAAAGAGTTAGTCACTGAACCAAGTAATATCATTTACCCTAATTCCTTTTCAAAAAGAACACAGTCTCAAGTGAATAAAAAGACAGTGAACATATCTACTCTTAATAAAAAAAAATTAACGAAAATTGGAATGAACTGCTTACTAGCAGTTAGTCAAGGTAGTAAAAGAGAACCAGTTGTTATGGAGTTTAAAAAGAAAAATTCAAAAAAAAATGTCGATATTTTGTTTGTAGGAAAAGGCGTCTGCTTTGATAGTGGTGGAATATCAATTAAGCCAAGTGGCGGGATGGAAGATATGAAATGGGATATGGCTGGTGCTGCAGTTACAGTTTCTATTATTAAATATTTAAGTGAAATAAAAACAAATTTCTCTTTCGCAGGAATTGTTGGACTTGTTGAAAATATGCCAAGTGGAAGTGCTTATAAACCTGGAGATATCATAGAATCCTATAAAGGAATAAATGTAGAAGTCTTGAATACTGATGCTGAGGGCAGACTTGTTCTTGCAGATATAATCACATACGGATGTGAAAAATATAAACCAAAGATAGTAATTGATTTTGCTACATTAACTGGAGCAATCATGGTCGCTTTAGGGCAACATTATGCAGGATTATTTAGTAATGATGATAAATTAGCAGATACTCTTTATCAATCTGGACAAGATACTAATGAGAAAGTTTGGAGAATGCCTTTACATGATGATTTCGATAAAGAACTAAACTCACCATTTGTAGATTTGAAAAATATTGGAGCGGGCAGATATGGTGGATCAGTAACAGCAGCTCAATTTTTACAAAGATTTGTTCCTGAAGACACTAAATGGGCACACCTTGATATTGCAGGAACCACATGGAAAAATGCTGGAGATATTATGAACAATAAAGGCTCTACAGGTTTCGGCTTGACATTAATTGCAGATTTTATAAGTAAATATTTCAAAAATTAGGAGTTAAAATGCAAAAAACATTTTCGATAATTAAACCAGATGCAGTAAAAAGAAATTTAATTGGTCATATCAATCAAATGATTGAAAGCGCAGATTTAAAAATTTTAGCTTCAAAGAAAATATATCTAACTAAAAATCAAGCACAAATCTTTTATGAGGTCCATAAAGAAAGACCTTTTTTTGATAGCTTGGTCAAGTATATGACTTCCGGCCCCGTTCAAGTACAAGTTCTAGAGGGAGAGGATGCTGTAATAAAATATCGTAAAATTATGGGTGCTACTAACCCTGATGAAGCTGAAGAAGGGACTATAAGAAAACAATACGCAGAGTCTATTGAAGCAAATTCAGTTCATGGTAGTGACTCTGAGGAAAATGCAAAAATAGAAATCAATTTCTTTTTTTCAGGATCCGAGCTAGTTTAGTAAATAATTAACTAGTTGTTTGTATACAAATTGATGCTCTAAACTTTTATGTTTTTTTAAAAGCTCTGACTCACTTTTAGTGCTAATTTTTTTGGTTTTATTTGAAATTGTTTCGCCGCCGTCTAATTCAGGGGATACTCTATGAATGGTAAAACCATAGAATTTTTCATTATTTATTAACATTCTTTTTTGTGTCATAACACCTTTGTAATTAGGAAGGATGGAGGGATGTAAATTTATAACATCGAAGTTATTTATAATTCTCTTTTCAATAATTTTCATATAACCAACTGAAAAAATAATTTCTGTATTATTGAAATTTTCTTTTTGTAATGTTCTTTGGTATTCTTTAACTAAAATATCTTTATAAAACTTATCTACATAAGATTTAATTTTTGTTGAGATATTATTATTACTAATAATAGCTATGATTTTAAAATCTTTATTTTTATGATTTTTTTTTAATATTTTTAAAAGATTAGAGCCACTCCCTGATATTAAAAAGGATACTTTTTTATGATTATTTAATTTCACCAATTAGATCAAACAAGTTTCTTTTAATAAATCTCTTATAATGCTTTTTGTTAATTACGAATATCATACCTATTCCACAATTAAATATTTCCATTAATTCAAGGTTAGAAATATTTATATTATCTTTAATAAAATCGTACTCTTTAGGTAGCTTAATTATATTTAAATCAAATTTTGTACCCTTAGGTATACTACGTTTAAAATTTGAATAAACACCACCTCCAGTAATATGCGAGAGTGTTTTTATATGCTTCAAATCATAATCATTAATATACCTATGGTAAAGACGTGTAGGTCTCATTATAAGATTAGAAAGTTTTTGTTTATTAAATTTTGCCCTTTTAATATTAATTTTATTTTTACTAATAATTTTTCTAATAAGAGAAAATCCATTTGAGTGAAATCCATTTGATTTTATTCCAAATATAAGATCTCCTCTTGTTACATTTAAAGTTTTATATCTCTTTTTTATTCCTATTAAAAATCCTGCAATATCAAAATGATTACCCTTATATAAAGATGGCATTTCAGCAGTTTCACCTCCAATAAGTGAGCAATTAATTTTTTTGCAAGCACCTGTGATACTTCTCAATATTTCAGTATATTGTTTTGACTTTACCGAACTACAGGCAAAGTAGTCTAAAAAAAATAGTGGTTTTGCCTTGTTACAAAGCAAATCATTTGAGCACATTGCAACCAAGTCTTGTCCTATTCCTGTATAATCATTGAGCTCAGCAGCCAATATAGCCTTAGTTCCAACCCCATCCGTAGCGGCACAAAGCGTAACATCCTTACTAACTCTATATTCTGCACTAAAACCTAATTTATTTCCTAAAACTTTATCATTGTGAGAGCTTTTGATGAATTTAAGTGCCTGACTAATAAGTTTGTCAGTTTTTATTACATCAACACCGGATTTTTTGTATAGTTTGCTCAATGAAATATTTATATCTAATTAGTATATTCCTTGCATTTAATTTAAAAAACTTATCAGCTTATCAAGAAATTACTATTCAAAAAGATAGCAATCTTCAAAATTATCAAGAATTACTTTTAAGAATAAATAATTCAATTACTGAGGAAGACATTATATCTTCAATAGAAAAAAATATTTATAATATTAATTTTAGTAATACTCAAATATCTCTTAATGTTGATATAGATAATTTATCCAAAGATTTATACACAAAAAATATCAATCATAATTTATTTTTTTTAAATTGTTCATTACATGAAAATTTTTTTAAATTTAATAATAAATTTGAAAATTGTCCAAATTTTATTATTCAAAACTTTGAAAAAGACTCTTATATATACTTAAATTTTAATGAAAATTATTTTCGATTACAAAAATTTTCAAAAAATATAAATTTAAAATCATTATGGTTTAATCTCTTGAATAAAAATAAAAGTTCTTATCAATTATCTATCAATCCATCAAATTATAAAAAATTAAAACACTTTACTGGTTTAGAGCCCAAGATATTATCTTATGAACAAAATAAATTACTATTAGATTTTGAAAATATCTATAATTATAAACAGATTAATTTCTTGGTAAACTTCTTTTAGTGCAAACATTTTTAAATTTAGACAGCTCTGATGAGGAAATTATACTTTCTTCAGAAAATGACTCAGTAATTCAATCGCTCAGGAAAAGAGTAAAATACCTAATTATTTATGGACCTAGGAAATCTGGTAAATCCTCAATTGCAAATAATTTTTCTAAGGTTTTTGAAACTAATTTAATTAATAAACTCCCTAAAGATTTACATATAAAGAAAGAAACTTATTTAGACTTAAATAGTTTACCTGTAAAAGATGAAGATTTTTTTCACTTCTTGCAGCACTTTATTTCAAATAATATTCCATTGACTATATTTACCTCTGACAGTTCTATTGAGAATCTATCTGACAAAATTTATTTACCAGATATTGAGTCAAGGTTAAGACAATTTAATTTATGCAACATACAAAACCCTGATAAAGACCTTCTTTTAAAATTAATAAAAAAATATTTGTTTTTAAAATCTATCACTGTTCCAGAACAGATTATTATTGAAGTAATGAAACATATTGAAAGAACATATCTAGCAGCATTTGAGGCAGCAAAAACTATTAATCATTTGCTTTATGAGAATAACCATAATATTAATTTGTCACTAATTAGAAAGTATTATGAACAGTTATAGAGATTATTATTTAAAAGAAATTGATAATAAACTAGTTGATAAAAAAATTACGGTTTCCGGATGGGTTAATAGATCAAGAGATCACGGAAATTTATTATTTATTGATTTAAGAGACTCAACCTCACTTTTACAATGTGTTGTAGATAATACATCTGTTAATTTTTCTGAATTATCGAAAATAAAAAATGAGGATGTTATTAAAATTTCTGGTCTAATAACTAAAAGAAGTGAGGAAACTATCAATACAAATTTAGAGTCAGGCGAAGTTGAATTGAAAATAGAAAGTTATGAAATATTAAGCCGATGCTCTAAAACCCTCCCACTTGAGGTAAATTCTGATAGTGATTATGGTGAAGAGGTAAGATTAAAATATAGATATTTAGACCTTAGAAGATCCAAAATGCAACGTAACATTAAGCTAAGAAATCAAATTATAAACTATGTAAGAGATTTTATGAATAATGAGGGTTTCATGGAATTAGCAACTCCAATTCTAACAGCTCCTTCTCCAGAAGGCGCTAGAGATTACCTAGTACCTTCCAGATTACATAAAGGATCCTTTTATGCTTTGCCTCAAGCACCTCAGCAATTTAAGCAACTTTATATGGCTTCTGGTGTTGACAAATATTTTCAAATAGCTCCATGTTTCAGAGATGAAGATAGCAGGGCAGATAGATCCCCTGGTGAATTTTATCAAATTGATATGGAAATGAGTTTTGCCACACAAGAGGATGTTTTAGACGTCATCAGTCGTTTACTATTTAATACTTTTGATAGATTTAAACCTAAAGATAAATTTATAAATAAACTTCCATTCCCAACTTTTACTTACAAAGATAGTTTAGAGAATTTTGGATGCGATAAACCAGATTTAAGAAATCCTCTCAGATTAGCTAATGTAACAAATTATTTTGACGGCTCAGGTCTTCAAATTTTTGAAAATTTAATTAAAAAGGGCGCTATTGTTAATTGTATTCAAGCTCTCAATTCTGAGGGTAAGCCACGAAGTTTTTTTGATAACCTTAATAAATGGGCTCAAGAACAAGGAAAAAAGGGTCTTGGATATATTAACTTTGAAAATTCACTACCTAAAGGCCCATTAGCTAAAAATTTTAATCAAGAAAAGTTAAACCAAATGATTAAAGATAATAATTTTAATTTAAATGATGGATTACTTTTTGTGTGTGATTTACCAGAAGAGTCATATGAGTTCTCATCAAAGGTTATTTCAAAAGTAGGAGAGGATTTAAATTTAATTGATAAAAATAAATATGAATTTTGCTGGATTGTTGACTACCCTATGTATGAAAAAGATGTTTTAACTGGAAAGATTGACTTTAGTCACAATCCTTTTTCTATGCCTCAAGGAGGAATGGATGCATTGACTAAAGATGACCCCTTGAATGTTTTAGCATATCAATATGACATTGTATGTAATGGAATAGAATTGTCATCTGGAGCCATAAGAAACCATAGACCAGATATCATGAAAAAAGCTTTTGAAATTGCAGGATATGGCGAAAGTGAGATTAAATCAAAATTTAGTGCTTTGTTTGACGCTTTTCATTATGGAGTTCCCCCTCACGGTGGATGTGCACCGGGTCTTGACAGAATAATTATGTTACTCAGTGAAAATGAAAATATTAGAGAAGTAATAGCTTTCCCTTTTAACCAAAGAGCTCAAGACTTAATGATGAACGCACCAGTAAAAATAGAGGATAAACATTTAAAAGAGTTAAATTTAAAAAAAGTTAGCGATTAGCTTTAAGTATTTTTTCTACATCCTCAATTGTTAAATTTTCACCATCATATTCTGGAGGAATTTTGTAATTCATTATTCCTATCTTAAAATAAAATTTTCCTGACTTCCCTTTATAGAGATTTGCTCTTTGTTTCCTTCTCTTTAGAACTCCTATTTCTCTAACTTTATTGGTAGGTTTATTTTTTTTAATAGTTATCAATTCCACTGCTTGATCTAAATCAATTTCCAACACATCATATTTTCTTCCCAAAGAGGCAAAAATATCTTGGTATTTAACATATGGTCCATACGCTCCTATATTTGCTATTACCGGATCTTCACTATTTGGAAAATTTCCAAGTGTTATTGGTAGCTTAATTAACTGACTAGCAATATTCATACCAATTGTATTTTGATCATAGCTTTTAGGAAGAGTTACTCTTTTAGGCTTATCTTCATCAGTTTCTTTTCCTAATTGTAGATAATAGCCATAAGGACCTAAGTGAACTGCTATTTCTTTTTTAGAGTCAGCATCTATACCTAGGGTTCTTGGAAAAGTGATGATTTCATCTCCTTCACGATTTTTTGGATTTACCTCTTTAACGAATGCACCTATAGAAATTGTAAACTTACATTCAGGGTAATTAGAACAGCCAATAAATCCCCCCATTTTTCCGACTTTCACACCCAAATTGCCTTCACAATTTTCTGTGTTTGCCCAAGAGGAACATTTGACATCAATGTCTCCTCCAATTTTTTTAAAAATAACTGGTGATAATTCTTCATTTATCACATCAATTACTTCTCTATTAGGCTTACCCATAACCTCATTTATGAAAAATTCAAAATCTTTCCAAAAATTTAAAACAATATTTTTCCATTCTGCTTTATCAGCAGCTACATCATCAAGCTGATTTTCCAAATCAGCTGTAAATTTATATTCAAGAAATTTTTTAAAATAATTACATAAAAATACATTTACTACTCTACCGCGATCATTAAGTATAAATGATTTTCCACCTTTTAAAACATAACCCCTATTAACAATTGTTTGAATTATAGAGGCATAGGTTGAAGGTCTTCCAATTTCTAACTCTTCTAATTTCTTAACTAAACTAGCATCAGTATATCTAGATGGAGGAGAAGTATATGACTCTAGTGTTTCAACTTCACTTACAATGTATTTATCATTTTCTTTTATATTCTCTAATAGTGAAATAATCTGTTCTTCATCATCTTCTTGTAGGTTATAAACTTTCTTATATCCATCAAAAATTAATTTACCAAGCGTTGCTTTTAAAGTTATGTTTTTTTCTTCACAATCTATTTGTAGTGTATTTTGGTTTGTTTCAGCACTTGTCATTTGAGACGCTAATGTTCTTTTCCATATTAAATCATAAAGTTTAAATTGTTCTTCACTTAGATAATCTTTTATACTTTCAGGCTTTATTGAAATATCTGTTGGTCTAATTGCCTCGTGCGCTTCCTGTGCATTTTTTTTTCTAGACTTATACTCAATAGGCTTATCTGGTAAATATTTATCACCATATTGCTCACTTATATTTTTTCTTATTGTATCAATTGAGTCTTTAGAAAGTGTTATGCTATCTGTTCTCATATAAGTGATTAAAGCAATAGTTTCCTTATTTATATCTATGCCCATATATAAACCTTGAGCGATAGTCATAGTTTGACTGGCACTAAAATTTAGTTGACTATTTGCTGTTTGTTGCAAGGTTGAAGTATTAAAAGGTGCTTTTGGTTTTCGAGATATTGTCTTTTCATCAATTTTTCTAATGAAAAATTTGTTGTTATTTAAATAATTTTTAGCCTTTTCAGATAAAGACTTATTTTTAAAGAAGAGCTTGTCTACTTTTTGCCCATCTAGACTTGTAATGGATGTATCGAGTTTTGCACCGTTAATCTCACCATGTACATTTATTTTATAGAATTTTTCTGGCTCAAATTGTTCAATCTCAATTTCTTTTTCATAAATGAGTCTTACTGCTACAGATTGAACTCTTCCCGCAGATCTACTGCCAGGCATTTTCCTCCAGAGAACAGGAGATAAACTATATCCCGCTAAATAATCTAAACTTCTTCGGGCTAAATATGCAGAAACTAGACTATCATCAACTTTCCTAGACTCTTTAAAACTATTTATTACTGCATTTTTAGTTATTTCATTAAATGTAATTCTCTCAAATTTATTTTTATCTATTTTCTTTTCTAAAGATTTCACTAAATGCCATGTAATCGCTTCACCTTCTCTGTCTGGATCAGTTGCAAGGTAAATTTTTTCATAACCTTCTGCTTTTTTCTCTATACTGTCCAACATTTTCATTCCTGCAGTTGTTGTTTCCCAATTCAATTCAACATCACTGTAGTCTTCAGTAACTTTTACACCATCTTTTTTTGCTAAATCTCTAAAATGACCAACCGTAGCTATGACTTCAAAATCATTTCCAAGATATTTATTAATCGTCTTAGCTTTTGCGGGTGACTCTACAACAAGTAAGTTCATAACTATAAATTTATTTTATTTTCTTCGCCTTTAATCAATCTTTTAATATTTGAACTGTGTTTAAAAAATATTAAAAGAAAAATAATAAAAACTATTCCTTTTTCTAAGTTGCCATAAATAAAAATTAATTGATAAATTGTCAAAAGAAATATTGATAAAAGGGCTCCTAAAGAAGAGAGTTTAGTAATTTTGACTGTAAAAAACCACAGGATCATTGCTAAAATCGTTGGTATAGGAGTCAAAAATAAATTTGCACCAAAAAAACATGCAACACCTTTTCCACCCTTAAAATAAAGCCAAATTGGAAAAATATGTCCAATTATAGAAAAAAGAAAAATTAAATATTTATATTTTAGGTAGTGTTCTGGAAATAAATAATAAATTATTAAAAATGCACAAATTGGTTTTATTCCATCTAATAACAGCACAGCAATACCAGCTTTTTTTGACACACTTCTGTATACATTAGTTGCACCTATATTGCCTGATCCTGTCTTGGTTATGTCTTTGTTTGTTAAAAATTTGGTTATTAGTTTCCCAAAAGGTATAGATCCCATCAAATAGGCAAACGTTAATATTAGAAACATCACTTCAGTATATAATGTAAACAAGCCATCCTGAGGTAAACACCCATCTCAACTTGTTTTAAGATCAGTAATTTAGGATAATTATCTAAAACTTCATCACTAATTTCAATGTTTCTATTTACTGGGCCAGGGTGCATCAGATAGGGCCTATTTAATAGATGGTTATTTTGTAAACAAAATTCTTTTTTAAAAGATTTCATCATATTCTTTGCACCTTTTGGAATTCTCTCTTTTTGAACTCTCAACATCATCAAGACATCTAGTTTTTCAAGATAATTCAGATTTTTATGAAATTTAATTTTATCATTTATTTTAATCAATTCATTTCTGTTTAAAAAATATGTAGGTGCAATTATATGAATTTGATAGCCCATTTTTGAAAGAAGTTTGATATTTGAGTGAGCTACTCTGCTATGTTTAATATCTCCACAAATACCAATTTTTATTTTTTTCTTTTTAAAAATTTCTTTTATTACACAATAATCAAGTAGCGCCTGTGTCGGATGTTCATTAGTTCCATCTCCAGCATTGATTACAGGAATATTACTTTTTTTTGATATGTTCATTGGTGAAAAATTATTTTTATCTCTGATGACTAAAGCATCTGGTTTCATACTCATCAAAGTATCCATGGTGTCATTAAACGTTTCACCTTTAGACAAAGAACTTTTTTCAAAATTTATGTTAACTGAATTGTATCCCAAATTTTTTGCTGCAAGCTCAAAACTTATTGTAGTTCTTGTAGAGGGCTCTAAAAATAGATTAAAAATATTTTTTGTTTTATTTCCTGCAATTCTTTTTTTTGATTTTTTAAATTTTATAGCTAACTCAGCAATAGAGTGAATATCCTTAGCTGATAGATCGTCTATAGAAGTGATCTTTCTATTTTTCACTAGAGGTGGTTCTATACAAACTTAGGAAATCATCAAGTATTAAACATGCACTTTTTTCATGAATATGAGTGTTTTCTGTTTTTTTCCTTGATTTATAGGGATTACTAGACAATCTCTCATCAATAAACAAAATTGGACAAGAGATAATTTTTTCTAATTTTTCTGCAAATTTTTCAACTTTATTTACCATTTCAGATAAAGAACCATCAAGATGGTAAGGTTTACCAATCACGACTCCATGAACATTTTCATTTGTTATAATTTCTATAATTTTTTCAAATAATAATGTTTCTGTAAAAGTTCCATAAGGAACAGAAATGATATTTGATGGATCACTGATAGCCATTCCAATGTGTTTTAGACCATAATCTATAGCAATAAATTTCTTGGTATAATTATTGCTTACAAGAAAATCTGATATAGTATCGACGACCATTATGAGTGACATTGATATTAAAAGAATTTCTTATTTAGCAAAGCTAAAATTACCCTTAGAAAAAGAGGAATTTTACTCTAATTCCTTAAAAGATATAATTAAATGGGTAGATAATCTTAAAAAGGTTGACACAAGTAGAACAGAACCTTTGCATAATGTAACTAAAAAAACCGTATCAATTAGAAATGATGAGGTGAGTAAAAGTAATTCTGTTGATGATGTACTAAGTAATGCTCCAGAGAGAGCACAAAATTTTTTCAAAGTGCCTAAAGTGGTTGAGTAAGTGAAGAATTCAATTAGCCAAATTAAAAAAGCTCTTATTGAAAAAAAAATAAGTGTAGGTGAACTTTATGACGAATATTTAGCAAAAGCTAAATCTAATAATAACAACAGCTTTAACTTAGTGATTGACAAGGAAAACAATATTTCATCAATTAACGACTCTCAAAGCAGATATGACAATGGTAATCCTTTACCTTTAGATGGTATTCCTTTAGGTATTAAAGATTTATTCTGTACTAAAGGAATAAGAACAACAGCATCATCTAAAATTCTGAGTAATTTCACTCCTAATTATGAGTCTTTTGTGACACAGCAACTTTTAAATGATGGTTCAATTTTTATTGGCAAAAATAATTGTGATGAATTTGCGATGGGTTCATCAAATGAAACTAGTTATTTTGGTCCTGTAATTAATCCTTGGAAGAATAAAAATTCTCAAAAAGATAATCTTGTTCCAGGCGGCTCTTCAGGTGGATCAGCAGCAGCTGTAGCAGAAGGCTCATGTGTAGCGTCAATGGGTACAGATACTGGCGGCTCAATTAGACAACCAGCTAGCTTATGCGGAATAGTTGGTTTAAAGCCTACATTTGGCTCATGTTCAAGATGGGGAATTGTAGCTTTTGCATCTAGTTTAGATCAAGCAGGACCTTTGACAAACTGTGTAGAGGACGCGGCTTATATTTTAAATTCAATAAACAAACATGATTTTAATGACTCTACCAGCTCAAATCACCAAAGAGAGGACTATTTAATAGATATCAACAACAGCATTGAGAAAAAAATTAAAATTGGAATTCCCTCTGATTATCTTGAAGATGTCAGTGAAGACATTTTAAATCAAATTGATAATACAAAAAAAGCACTCTCCAAACATGGTATAGAATTTGTTGATGTAAAATTTAAGACTACTGAATACGCACTTTCAACTTATTATATTTTAGCACCAGCTGAAGCTTCGTCAAATTTAGCAAGATATGATGGAATACGCTACGGTGTTAGAGAAGAAGGTGAAAGTCTTGATGATATTTATCTAAATTCCAGAACAAAGGGATTTGGTGATGAAGTGACCAGAAGAATACTTATAGGCGCTTATGTATTGTCAGCTGGTTATTACGATGCTTACTACAGACAAGCTCAAAAAGTTAGAAGATTGATTAAAAATGATTTTCAAAGAATTTTAAATGAAGTTGACTTTATACTAACACCCACAACACCAAATGAGGCTTTTAAAATTGGTGATAAACTTGATCCTATATCTATGTATAAAAATGATATTTATACTGTTCCCACAAGTCTTGCTGGCCTTCCTGGCATATCTATTCCATCTGGTTTAAGTAAAAATGGTCTACCTTTGGGAGTTCAATTTATTGGAAATTATTTCGAAGAAAAAACACTTTTACAGTTAGCAGCGCTTGCAGAAAAGGAATTAAGTTTCAATGAGTAATAATTGGGAAATGGTGATAGGTCTTGAAGTGCACGCACAACTTAAAACTTCATCTAAATTATTTTCCTCCTCACCAAATCAATTTGGATCTGAGCCAAATGAGAATGTAAATTTTATTGACTCAGGAATGCCTGGAATGCTCCCAGTTATGAACTTTGGTTGTATTGAGATGGCAATTAAAACAGGATACGCATTAAATTTTAAGATTAACAAGCATTCTGTGTTCGAAAGAAAAAATTACTTCTATCCTGATTTACCTCAAGGTTACCAAATTAGTCAATTTGAATTCCCCATTCTTAGCGAGGGTTATATAAATATTGAAAGTGGTGATAATCAAAAAAAAATTAGAATTGAGAGAGCCCACTTAGAACAAGATGCTGGCAAGAGCATTCATGATATTGATCCAAAATATAGCTTTATTGACCTTAATAGAGTAGGCACACCGTTACTAGAAATAGTTTCGTATCCTGATTTATCATCTGCAGATGAGGTAATAAACTACATTTCTTCTTTAAGACAATTACTTATGTACATAAATGTGTGTGATGGGAATATGCAGGAAGGTTCTTTAAGAGCTGATGTAAATTTATCTGTTCGCAAAAAGGGCCAAGAACTTGGTACTAGATGTGAAATTAAAAATTTAAATTCATTTAAATTCATAAAACAAGCTATTGAATATGAATTTCAAAGACAAATTAATATAATTGATGGTGGTGGAGAAATTGAACAGAATACCATGCTGTTTGATACAAGCACTGGGGAAACAAGAGCAATGAGAAGTAAGGAATTCTCACATGATTATCGTTATTTTCCTGATCCCGATTTATTACCTGTAAATTTAAGCCAAGAGCAAATTGATAAAGTAAAACCTTTAGTAGGAGAGCTTCCCCAAGATAAGTTAAAAAAATATTTAGATAATTTTAGTTTAGATAAAGAGATAGCCAAAATCATAATTGCTGAAAAACAAAACGCAAATTTATTTGAAAAAATGATTTCTGAGTCAACTGTAAAACCAAAATTTATAGCAGTTTGGCTAGTTGGAGATATATTTGCATTTATCAAAGAAAATAATTTAGAAGTAAATAGTCTAAATGATAAAACAAAAGATATTACTGATCTTTTGAGATTAATTTCTGATGATGTAATTTCAAATAAAGCTGGTAAGGAAATTTTACCAAAAGTTTTAAATGGTGAAGGTAAGCCATCTGAACTTGTTAAGAAATTAGGACTTGAACAAGTGTCTGACTCTGGAGAATTAGAAAAAATAATTGATGAAGCTTTAGTTGGAGAAGAGGAGAACATTTTAAAATTTCAAGAAGGCTCTGATAGAGTTTTAGGATATTTTGTTGGTAAATGTCTAAAAGCTACAAAAGGCAAAGGTAATCCTAAATTAATAAATAAAATCCTTCTCGAAAGACTTAAAAAGTAACCACATATACTTTTTTAATAATAATAAGAATGACAATTCTTTTTATTCGACTATATTTCGGCTATAAATAAGCCAATGGAGAGGTGGGTGAGTGGCTGAAACCAGCGGTTTGCTAAACCGCCGTACGACGCAAGTTGTACCGAGGGTTCGAATCCCTCTCTCTCCGCCATAAAAAAAACATATATATTTGAAATAAAAATAGTAAAAAATAATAATGCTAACAGGATCTATACCAGCAATAATAACTCCCTTTTCAAACGGTGATGTTGACTATGATAGTTTTGAAAAACTATTAAATTGGCAAATTAAATGTGGAATATCTGGGGTAACAGTTTGCGGAACCACAGGGGAGTCCCCAACTTTATCACATGATGAGCATATGAAATTAGTTGAGTTCGCAATTAAAGTTGCTTCAAAAAAAATACCTGTTATTGCCGGCACAGGATCTAATTCCACTAAAGAGGCAATTGAATTTACCAAACACGCCTATAAAGCAGGAGCAAACTACGGATTAGTTGTTACGCCATATTATAATAAACCTAATCAATTAGGTTTGATTAACCATTTCAAAAAAATTGCAAAAGTTTCACCTTTAAAACAACTTATTTACAATATACCAGGAAGATCAATTGTAGACTTGTCTTTTGATAGCTTTAAGGAACTAAATAAAGTATCAAACATTGTCGGTATTAAAGACGCCTCCAATGATATGTCAAGACCTTTGATTATGAGAACTTTTATGAAAAAAGATTTTATTTATTTGTCAGGTGAAGATGGAACTATTGCTGGTTTTTTAGCTCAAGGTGGGCATGGCTGTATATCAGTTACAGCTAATGTTGCTCCTAAACTTACATCAATGCTCCACTATAATTGGAAAAAAAAGAATTATAAAGAATTTGATAAAGTAAATTTAAAATTAGCTCCATTGTCAAAAATATTGTTTGCTGAACCTAACCCTACACCAGCTAAGTATGCCCTCTCTTTAATGGGCAAATGTAAATCTAATGTAAGAGAACCTTTGTATGAATTAAGCTCTGATACAAAAAAACAAGTAAGAAAAATAATAAAAGATTTAAATTTTATTTAATTGTCTATTCAAAATCGTAGAGCAAAATTTGATTATGAAATCAAAGAAACTTATGTTGCTGGAATAGTGCTTGAAAGTAATGAAGTTAAACCACTTAGAAGTGGAAAAGCCTCTATTCAGTCAAGTTTTATAAATGAACAAAAAGGTGAAATTTACATCAATAATTTTGAAATTATTTCAAGAGGTAGGAATTTTGACCTTAAAAAGAAGACGAGATCTGTTAAAAAACTTTTGCTTAATAAAAGAGAGATAAAGAAGATTTTAGGAATGTTGACCACAAAAGGTTTTACAGCAGTTCCTATGGAGATTTTCTTTAATGAAAAAGGTTTAGCAAAAGTAAAATTTGGAGTTGGTGTGGGTAAGAAGAAATTTGATAAAAGGGAGACAATTAAGCAAAGAGAGTGGAATCGTAAAAGACAAAGAATTTTAAAAAAATAATAATTTTCTTGTAATTTTACTCACTTTTTCATATAAACCTCACATGGCAAGAGTTACAGTAGAAGATTGTACTAAAAACGTTGATAGTCTTTTTGATTTAGTTTTACTGGCATCTCATAGAGCAAAGGTTCTTAACGCAGGTAATGAACCCCAGGTTCCACTAGATAATGATAAAAGCACGGTCATAGCTCTTAGAGAAATTGCTGATGAAAAAATTAGTGTCGGAGATGTAAAAGAAGACATTATTAAGAGTTATCAATTAGTTCAAGAGAAAGAAGAAGAAAACGAAGACCATCTTCTTGAAGATTAAAAGTTATATTTAGTTTATTATTTTAGCTGATGTTTCAAACCAGCTACTTCAACAAGAGTTATAGCGAGTTTAAATCTGCATTAGAATCATATGACAAAAATTTTAGAGAGGATCTATTTGTAAAAGCTATTGAGGTAGCAGAAAACTCTCATAAGGATCAATTTCGTGCCTCTGGAGATCCATACATAATTCATCCATATGAAGTATGTAAATCACTAATTGAATTAAAATTAGATACTGAAACTGTAATTACTGGTTTACTACACGATGTCATTGAAGATACTGAATTTTCAAAAGATGAATTAAAAAAAAATTTTGGCGATGCAATATCTGGCCTCGTTGATGGTTTGACTAAAATAGATTTTTTGGAAGAAAAAAAAACAACAAGATCAGAAAAAGAGGCCGAAAATTTCAGAAAATTATTAATTTCTACTGCTAAAGATATAAGAGTTTTAATTATAAAATTAGCCGACAGGCTTCATAATATTAAAACTATTCATTATTTTAAAGATGTTGAAAAAAGAAAAAGAGTGAGCAATGAAACTTTATTAATTTATGCCCCGCTTGCTCAAAGATTAGGATTTGAGAATTGGAAATCAATTTTAGAAAATATATCTTTTAAAAATTTACACCCAGATATTTTTAACAGAATCAATGACAAAATAGATAATACCTTCAAAAACTTAGAAGGTTCATTTATAGATCTTGAAAATTTAATGAGGGAGCAACTTTCTAAGTCTGATATCGATGCTGAAATTCACTACCGAAAAAAAAATCCTTACTCTATTTGGAAAAAAATAAATAAGAAAAATACAGATTTAAATTC
Source organism: uncultured Alphaproteobacteria bacterium (assembly GCA_902546975.1). GTDB lineage: Bacteria > Pseudomonadota > Alphaproteobacteria > HIMB59 > HIMB59 > HIMB59. Next base: position 192,603 of record CACCLU010000004.1, on the reverse strand, counting down.
TATATCTGATATTGCTGCTGTCAGGATCATTACTAAATCAACAAGAGATTGTTACAGGGTTCTAGGTATTATTCACCGAAATTTTTCTGCTAAAGTTGGAAGAACAAAAGATTATATATCTAGTCCAAAACCCAATGGATATAGATCGATACATTCTGATCTTATTTTTCAAAAAAAAATATTTGAAGTACAAATAAGATCAAGAGCTATGCATATGATAGCGGAAAATGGTATTGCTGCACATTGGAGATATAAATATTTAAATAAAGATAGTCAAAGCGAGGGTGTCTATGCTTGGTTAAGAGATGCTGTAAATTATGTTGAGGAAAAAAATGAACAACATCTCATTCTTAACAAAACCTCACAACAATTTTTCGATGAACAAATTTATGTTTTTTCACCTAAAGGAGAATTATTTACACTTCCACTTGACTCCACTCCAGTTGACTATGCGTATACTATTCATACAGATATTGGTGATAGATGCGCTGGAGCAATAGTTAATGGACAAGAGTCACCTTTAAGTACAAAACTAAATAATGGAGATCAAGTTGAAATCATTCTTGATGAGAGCACAACAATTTCACCCTTATGGATTAGATTTGTAAAAAAAGAAAAAGTAAAAGAAAAAATAAGGTATTTTTTTAGGTCAAAAAGAAGAAGAGAGTTTGAAATACTAGGTAAAGATATTTTAAACTATATTGCAAAGTCTAAAAACATTGTTGTGGATGAAAATACTTTTAACAAAATTTTAACCAAAACTGATTTTAAATTTAAAAATAAACTTTTTGAAAATGTTGGAAGAGGTTTTTTATCTAGAGCTGAACTAGATAAATTATTTAAGGAAATGGAAGATAATATTGTAAAAAAAATTTTTCAATCTAATGATGACGAAGAAAGAGTAGATGTATTAAAATATGAAAATGGTATTGCTGTTAATTATGCAACTTGTTGTTCTCCTATTAAGGGCGATAGCATTATCTCAATAATGTCATATGGTCGAGGTCTAGTAGTACACAATACAATTTGTGACAGTTTAGGTTATTATCATAAAGATAATTTTTATAAATCTGAATGGGGTGAAGGAGAAAGTCAATCTGAATTTAACTCAAGAATAGAGATAGTTATTAAAAACCAACCTGGAGCTCTATTTAGTATTACATCAATATTTGATAAGCATGAAATTAATATCGAAAATATTCGTATCGCTAATAGAACTAAAAAAGTTTACACATTTATAATAGATATAAGTATTGAAAGTTCAGATAAACTAAAATTTGTTCTTGCCGAAATGAAAACTTTAAGCCAAGTTGATAAAGTTAAAAGACAATCAATTAATTATTAATGAAACTAGGAGTTAATATAGATCATGTAGCGACTCTTCGTAATGCTAGGGGTCAGGATAATCCAAATTTAATTAGAGCATTGAAAGTTTGTCATAAAGCAAAAATTGATACACTAACTGTTCATTTGAGAGAAGATAGAAGACACATAAAAGATAAAGATCTTTTTGAATTAAAAAAATGTTCTAAAATTCCTATTAATCTTGAAATGGCGCTTACTGAAGAGATGATAAAAATAGCAAGCAAGATCAATCCAAAATTTATTTGTATTGTTCCCGAAAAAAGAAATGAAATTACAACAGAGGGTGGTCTTAATTTAAACAAAATATCAAAAGCAAAATTAAAAAAATTATTAAAAATATCTGGAAAAAAAAATATACAATTAAGTGCCTTTATAAACCCAACAAAAAAAATGATTAATTTAGCTAAAAATTTAGGTTTTGACACAGTAGAACTACATACAGGTAATTTAGATAAAAAAATTATTAGAAAATCCACTATCAATCAAATAAATGAAATGATTGAATATGCTCACTTTAAAAAATTAATTGTAAATGTAGGGCATGGTTTAAATTTTAAAAATATTAAATTTATAAAAAAAAGAAAATATGTTGATACCGTTCACGTAGGTCATTTTATAATATCTGAAGCAATATTTATTTCACTAATCAGGACTATAAATACTTTTAGAAATTTAATAAAAAAATGATAATTGGTCATGGCATAGATTTAGTTGAGATAGATAGAGTAAATAATATCTATGCTAAATATAAAAAAAATTTCATATCCAAATATTTTTTGAATGATCAATTCAAAACAATTAATAAATACTTATTGGCAAATAATTTTGCAATAAAAGAGGCTTTTTCAAAAAGTATTGGTATGGGTTTTAGATCTCCCTGTTATCCAAATAATATTGTGGTTAGTCGAAATAAATTAGGAAAACCAGTCATTTCTTTTAAAAACAAACTTGAAAGTTATTTAAATGACACTTTTGGAAAATATGTTATTCATGTTAGCTTAACAGATACAAAATTATATTCGATTGCGTCGGTAATTATTGAGCAAAGTTAAGTCATCTTTAATTAATAATTTTAAAGCACTTTTTTGGGCTTTAATCATTGCAGGGGTAATAAGAACTTTTGCTATTGAGCCATTTAAAATTCCTTCTGGATCAATGAAGCCAAACTTATTGGTTGGGGACTTTCTATTTGTATCTAAGTGGGATTATGGATACTCAAGGTACTCATTTCCTTTTGGACTTCCTCCGTTCAAAGGAAAAATATTTGAAAGTAACCCTGAAAGAGGGGATATAATTGTTTTTAAACTCCCTGGACAAGAAAATATTAATTATGTGAAAAGATTGGTTGGGCTACCAGGGGAAACTATAAAAGTTGTAAATGGAAAAATCTATCTTAAGACAAAAGATTCAACTGATTTTGAAGTGCTAGATCAGGTAAATGATGGATTTTTTTATGATGATCAATACAGTAAGGATATTCAACAGTTAATTGAAAATGAATATAGGATATTAAATATCACTAATGATGGACCACTTGATTATACTCCTGAGTACGAAATCCCAAAAGATAAATTCTTTTTTATGGGTGACAACAGAGATAACTCATCAGATAGTAGAATTTTAAGTGGAGTTGGATTTGTTCCAAAAGTTAATATAGTTGGCAAAGTTTGGTTTATTTGGTTCTCTGTTGACACAGATTTCTCTCTATCAAAATTTTGGAATTTACCCTTTCACATTAGATATGATAGGCTCTTTAACGTTATCAAATAAATATTTTGAATAAGACACAAATTTTCAAAACAATTAAAAAGCTTGAGGGCTTCAATAAAAGCATAGAACACGATAGTTTTGCAAAATCCAAAAAAAATTCTGATAAACCCTTTCAAAAATATGAGTTTCTGGGAGATAGAGTTTTAGGCTTAGTAATTTCAGAATATTTAATAACTACTTTCTCTCACAATACTTTAGATGAGATTTCAAGAAGATTTATTCATCTTGTTAATACAAAAACCTTAGCCAAAATATTCAGAAAAAATAGTTTAGGTGAAATATTCAAACATCAACTTGATCCCAACTCAAGTAAAAATTCTATATACGCTGATGCATTAGAGTCTATAATCGGATTTGTTTACACAAGAAAAGGTTTAGTATTTTCAAAAAAATTAATTATGGAATTATGGCAAAATGAATTAGACATACTGCCACAAAAAGACCCTAAAACATTTATACAAGAATATTGTCAAAAGAAATATAAGGCAATTCCTCATTATAAATTAATTGAGGAAGCTGGTACGAAACATAAACCTAAATTTTTAGTATCATTAAAAATTAAGGATAATGAAGTAGAAGCAGAGGGAGTTTCGAAACAAAAAGCCGAAATTTTAGCAGCAAAAAAAATGATTAAGATCATCAATAAATTTAGTAAATAATCTATTGTACAAAACTGAGGCCATAATAACGAAAGTAGAAAATTTTAAAGAAAATCATTTAAGCATTAACGTTTACTCTTCTGTGTATGGACAAAAATCTCTAGTTGTTTTTGGAGGAAAATCAAAAAAAAAAAATTCAACATATGTTAAGGGATCACTTAATAATATAGAATTTGATAATAATAATGTTTGCCTTTCCTCAACATCTTCAAATACATTTAAATGGTTTTTATTTTCAAAATATGAGTTAAAGACAATTGATTATTTTTGTTTTTTAATTAATAAATTATTATTTTTAGCTGACCAAAATTCTAATGTTGTAAGTTATTATTTGTTATTGATTTCTAAATTGAATGAAAGATCTAATTACCTTCCAGAGCTATTATTACTAGAGCTTGAAATTTTAAAAGCTTCAGGTTATCAACCTGATTTGAATGAGAGTGTTTTAAAAAAAATTTTCAATTTCCACGACAAAAGTAATTTGAAAACTTATGAGCTTATTTATGAACATTTGAAAGATAATAAAGATCATCAGTTGGTTTTTTTTGATTTTATGAGCAGAATAGTTAACAGAGTGTTGATTAATTTGAATATTAATTTACCTTTTTCTAGAGATGAAATTACCGGGAAAATATAAAACTATTTACATAGCTTCTGATCATGCGGGTTTTAGATTAAAATCCTTTATTATTGAAGAATACTTGGCCAAAAAAAAATTTAATTTCTTCGATTTAGGCACTAATTCAGATAAATCTGTAGATTATCCAAAATTTGCAAAAAAATTATGTAAAAATATCAGTAAATCAAGCATGGGTATCTTGATCTGTGGATCAGGAATAGGAGTAAGTATAAGTGCTAATAGACATAAGCACATAAGAGCATCGCTTTGTCACAATGCACAAACAGCAAAAATGACCAGAAAACACAACAATAGCAATGTTATATGTTTAAAAGGAAGACCTTTTGTAAAAAAAAATATTTTTGCTATGCTCAACGCCTATTTTAAAACAGAATTTGACAAAGGGAGACATTTAAGGAGAATATCGCAACTATGACACTTAGTGAGAATTTTTTTTCTAGTAATCTAGAACATGCAGATAAAGATCTATATCAGAGTATTTCACAAGAACTTTCAAGGCAACAGAACCAAATCGAATTAATTGCTTCTGAAAATATTGTCTCTAAAGCTGTGCTTGAAGCACAAGGCTCCATCATGACTAATAAATATGCTGAGGGTTATAGTGCTAAAAGATACTATGGTGGTTGTGAATTCGTAGATATAGCTGAAAATTTAGCAATTGATCGTTTGAAACAATTATATGGATGCAGTTATGCTAATGTTCAACCTCACTCGGGCGCACAAGCTAACCAAGCTGTATTTTTAGCACTGATTAAACCAGGTGACACTATTTTAGGAATGTCTTTAGATGCTGGTGGTCACTTAACACATGGTTCTAGACCAAATCAATCTGGAAAATATTTTAACGCTGTTCAGTATGGTATAAATCCAGAAACTTCTTTAATAGATTATGACGAAGTTGAAAGATTAGCTATTGAACATAAACCGTCCTTGATTATTGCTGGTGGTTCAGCTTATCCAAGAAATATCGATTTTAAAAAATTTAGAGAGATAGCAGATAAGATTGAAGCTTATTTACTAGTTGATATGGCACACTATTCAGGTTTGGTTGCTGCCAAAGAATACCCAGATCCATTGCCACACGCACATGTGGTTACATCTACTACTCACAAGACTATTAGAGGTCCAAGAGGGGGTATGATACTTTCAAATGATTTAGACCTTGGAAAGAAATTTAATAGTTCTGTTTTTCCTGGTTTGCAAGGTGGGCCACTTATGCATGTAATTGCAGCTAAAGCTGTTGCTTTTGGAGAAGCCCTTCAACCAGAGTTTAAAAAATACATTCAACAAGTAAAAAAGAACGCATCAATTCTTGGAGAAGTTCTCATGTCAAACGGAATAGATATTGTCACCGGTGGAACAGACTCTCATATGGTTTTAGTAGATTTAAGATCAAAAAATGTAACAGGTAAAGATGCGGAAGAGAGTTTAGAGAGAGCTGGAATGACTTGTAATAAAAATGGTGTTGCAAATGATCCGAACCCTCCAACTATCACTTCAGGTATCAGATTAGGATCACCGGCTGCTACTACAAGAGGCTTCAAAGAAGAAGAGTTCAAATTTATCGGAGAAAAAATCTCAACAATCATAAATGCACTATCTTCATCTAATGCAGATATCTCGATGACCGAAAGCTCAATTCTCAAAGACGTTACTGAGCTCTGCTCTAATTTTCCAATATATAAATAAGCATGAAGTGCCCCTTTTGTAAGGAGAAGGAAACATCTGTTTTAGACTCTAGACCCACAGAAGACGGCGGTGTGATTAGAAGAAGGCGTCTTTGTGGTTGTGAGAGAAAAGAGAGGTTCACTACATTTGAAAGAGTACAATTTAGAGAATTTTTAGTAGTCAAAAAAAATGGGGAAAAATCCATGTTTGATAGAGATAAAATTGCCAAATCTGTTGAATTGGCTCTAAGAAAAAGACCTGTAGATATTGATACAAAAGAAAAATTAATTTCAAAAATAGTCAGGGACCTTGAGGGTATGGGTGAAAATGAAGTCAGCACTAACACAATTGGCGAAATGGTTATGCAAGGTTTATATTCATTAGATAAAGTTGGCTATGTCAGATTTGCTTCCGTTTATAGAGACTTCAGAGAAACTAAAGATTTTGAGCAATTCTTAGAAAAAATAGATAAAAAATAAGATTTGTTAAGTGCAATTCATCAAAATTATTTACAAAGTGTAAATAATTTATCAATAAAAAATATTGGATTAACTGGAAAAAACCCTTCAGTAGCATGTCTGATTGTTGACTATTCTAAATCTCTAAAAGGAACAGTTCTAAGTTATGGTTTAACATCAAAAAATGGCAGACCTCATGCAGAAATTAATGCATTAAATAAATTATCTAAAAATAAAATAAATAACAAAACCGTTATGTATATTAGTTTAGAACCTTGTTTTAAAAATAATAGCTGTTGTGCAAAAGCAATTGCCAATGCTGGAATAAAAAAAGTTTTTATAAGTTCATTAGACCCAAACCCAAATATAAAAGGTAAGGGGATCAAATATTTAAAGCAGCAAAATATTAAAGTAATTCATTCATCAAATTCTTTAGACAAATTTCAAAAAATTAATAAATATTTTTACACTCACCAAACATTAAATAGGCCTTTTATTACTCTCAAAATTGCTATCTCCAAAAACGGTTTTAGTAAAAGCCCAACAATTAAGAATATTACCTCTAAACAAACTCAATATTTTATGCATCGCATCAGATTATCACATGACGCTGTTGCTGTAGGCATGAATACATTATTGGATGATAAACCAAAATTAACTTGTAGATTACAGGGGGTCGAAAAAAACATAAAAAAAATCATTATCTCAAATAAAAAAAATAAAATTAAAAATTACTTGTCACTGAATGTTGATTACAAAAAATCATTAAATGAAGATTTTTCTTTATTTAGAAACTTACAAGTTCAATCTATTCTAATTGAGGGCGGAATTAGCACTTTTAAATATTTTCTTAATTGTAATTTGTTTGATGAGATTATAGTCTGCCAATCAAATATGATCATAAAAAATTCTAGTAAAAAATACTTTTTATCAATGAAATCACTAAAAAATAATTTTAAATTAAAATCCTCTTATCAATATGGACAGGATACAATTTATAAATTTGTAGATTAATGTTTAGTGGAATAATTCAATCTCAAGGTAAAATTAAAAAACTATCTAGAGAAGAAAAATCTTTGGTAGTTGAAATTCATTCCTCTCTAAATGGATATAAGTTAGGCTCTTCAATATGTTGTTCTGGTATTTGTTTAACAGTAACATCAAAAAATAAAAATACCTTTAAAGCTGACATTTCATATGAAACTATGAATAAAACAAATGCTAAATATTGGAAAGTTGGAAAAAAAATAAACTTAGAAAAATCTTTAAAAGTTGGTGATGAGATCTCTGGTCATTTTGTTTTTGGTCATATTGATACCACTTGTTCTGTTGAAGAGTTATATAAAGTTGGAAGTAGTTGGTTTTTATCTTTCAAGTTCCCAAAAAATCTTAAAAAATTTATTGTCCAAAAAGGTTCTATTTCTCTAAATGGTATTTCACTTACAATAAATGAAGTTAAGTCAAATAAATGTCATTGTATGATCATACCTCATACGTACAAATATACTGATATTCATACATATAAGAAAAATGAAATTTTAAATCTTGAAGTCGATATGCTAGCAAGATACGCTCACTCCTCAAAATCATAAGTTATTAAATTGATGTCAGATTTTACAAATATTGAAAATATAATTAGTGATGCTCGTAATGGTAAAATGTATATTCTAGTAGATAGCGAGGATAGAGAGAATGAGGGTGATTTAATTATACCTGCATCTCTCTGTAAGCCAGAACACATAAATTTTATGGCGACTTATGGAAGAGGTTTAATTTGTTTATCTATCTCTGAGACGAGAGCAAAAGAGCTTAAGCTTCCATTGATGAATCCTGATAACTGGAAAAAAAAGACCACTGCATTTACTGTATCAATAGAGTCAAGCACTAATATAACCACAGGTATTTCTGCATTTGATAGAGCAGAAACAGTAAAAGCTGCTATAAATCCAAATTTTAAATCGGGTGATATTGTTAGCCCCGGTCATGTATTTCCATTAATTGCCTGGGATGGTGGAGTTTTAACAAGAGCAGGGCATACGGAGGCGGCAGTAGATATTTCAAGATTAGCTGGATTAAATGACTCTGCAGTAATTTGTGAAATTATGAATGATGACGGTACCATGGCTAGGGTTCCAGACCTGATACCCTACGCAAGAAAACATTCTATTAACATAGGGACAATTCAAGATCTTATCGCATATAGAATTAAAAACGATCTACTCATAAAAAAAATTCCTGAAAAGCAACACCAGATTAAAAATATTTATTCAGATATTTTTGAATTTAATGTTTTTGAGAACACTATTGATGGATTACATCATGCAACATTACACTTAGGAGATTTATCCAAACAAGATAGCGTAATGACAAGAGTTCATCCTGTTCAAGGTTTCGATGACATAATTATGAATTTTAATAATCCTAAAACAAAAGACTTACATGCTTCAATTGAAAAAATAAAATCTCATGGATCTGGAATTATAGTTTTAATTAATAATCCTATATTAGGCGATCTAGGAAAGTTATCAAATGATGAAAAGGTAAAATATTATGGACTTGGAGCCCAAATTCTTAAAAATTTTTCTATCAATAATATTTCTGTATTATCTAATTCATTGGGTGAGGATTTAGACCTTGGCATTTATGGATTAAGAGTAAATAAAATAGAGAGTCTATGAAAAAATTAAAAATTAAAATAGTAGTTGCTAATTATTACAATGAAATAACTGATCCTTTAACACAATCCTGTACTGAGATTTTAGAACAGAGTAAACTTAAATATGAAATTTTAACTGTTCCTGGTGTTTATGAGATTCCTCAAATGATAAAATGGAAAATTAAACCAAATAATTACAATTTATTTATTGCCCTAGGTTGTGTTATAAAGGGTGAAACATACCATTTCGAAGTTATATCTGACTCTGTTGGAAAAGCACTTTTAGATATCGTAAATCAAAACAAAAATACTCTTATATCAAATGGCATAATAAATGCCTATAGCAAGTCTCAAGCAATAAAAAGATCTAAATCAAAAAATAAAGGAAATGAGGCTGCTAATGCTATGGTCAAAATGATTAAATGCTTAATTTAAATAAAAACACGAGATTATTTTTCTTTCAGTTTATATTTCAAAGAAACTATTCAACTGACTTTGAGTTAGATGAATTTATAAAACAAAACATTAAGAAAAGACCTTTCAACAAAAAAAAACTTTTTTCTTTGAATGAAAGTTTTAATTCTAATTTAGAAAAAATTAGAGGATTAATAGATTCTAAAATTATTGAAAAAACTAATAAAATAACTGTTTTCCTTCTTTACGCCTTTTGCTCTGAGTATCTTTTAAATAAAAAGAAAAAAAAGATATTAATGAGCGAATATATCAAGCTTTCCAAGGATTTTCTCACCCAAGAAGAGGTAAAATACTTCAATTATTTGTTAGATGATGCCTCTAAAAAAGCACCTTGAAAATAAAATTAAAATAGATTAACAACTTACCATGTCTCAAATACAGTTCTTGCAAATAGTAATATTTGCTGCAATAGCGGCTATTGCTTTCGGAATATTCACAACTAATAAAATATTAAGTTTACCTAAAGGCACTAAAAGAATGGTAACAATTTCTAGTGCTATTCAAGAAGGAGCTAAAGCTTATCTTAACCGTCAATATACAACCATAGCAATTGTTGGTATTGTAATATTTTTTGCATTCTTTTTAATACCATTTAAACACATCTATGATGTTCCCGTAGGTTTTCTGATTGGTGCAGTTTTATCAGGCCTTGCTGGTTATATCGGCATGAACGTCTCAGTAAGAGCAAATGTTATAACAGCTCAAGCTGCAAGTTCCTCTTTAAAAAAAGGTCTTTATGTTGCTTTCAACGCCGGAGCAGTAACAGGATTGTTGGTTGTTGGTTTGGCTTTAGCAGGTATAGCAGGGTATTTTATGATACTTTATTATGGATTTGAAAGAACAGGAAGAGAGCTTATAGAACCGCTAGTAGCTCTTGGTTTTGGATCTTCATTAATTTCCATATTTGCAAGACTGGGTGGGGGAATTTTTACAAAAGGTGCAGACGTTGGAGCTGATCTGGTAGGAAAAGTAGAAAAAAATATTCCTGAGGATGACCCAAGAAATCCAGCTGTGATAGCAGATAATGTTGGAGATAACGTTGGAGACTGTGCAGGTATGGCAGCTGACTTATTCGAAACTTATGTTGTTTCAATTGTAGCAACAATGGTTCTAGCTATTATCTTTCAAGGAGCTGTTAGCGATCTAACCATTTATCCGTTATTAATCGCAGGGTCTAGTATATTAGCATCAATAATAGGTTCAAAGTTTGTATCAATCTCCACTCCTAAATCTTCAATTATGGGAGCATTGTACAAAGGTTTTTTCATGACATTATTTATTTCTGTTATTTTATTTGCACTTATAACTCAATATTCAATTGGCTTTGATCAATTTTTCCAATTGGGAAATAAATGGTACAACGGAATGGATTTATTTCTTTGCGCGGTTTACGGATTAGTAATTACTTTGGCACTTGTTTTTATCACAGAATATTACACAAGCACTGAGTATAGACCCGTAAAAAGTGTTGCAGAAGCCTCTCAAACTGGTCATGCGACTAACATTATTCAGGGCCTAGCTATGGGCATGGAGTCAACAGCTATACCTGTTTTGATTATATGTGCAGGAATAGGTATCACTTTTTCAACTGCAGGACTATTTGGTATAGCTATCGCAGTCACATCAATGTTAGCTCTTGCTGGAATGGTGGTCGCTTTAGATGCATATGGACCAGTCACAGATAATGCAGGCGGTATTGCTGAAATGTCAGGTTTGAATAAGAGAGTTAGAGAGAGAACAGATGCCTTGGATGCTGTCGGAAATACTACTAAAGCTGTTACTAAAGGCTACGCTATTGGATCGGCTGGTTTGGGTGCATTAGTTTTATTTGCTGCTTACACTGAAGACCTAAAATTCTTTAATCAAGAAACTGGGAACAATGCTTTCAATGTATCTTTTGATTTATCAGAGCCTTACGTGATAATTGGATTATTACTAGGTGGATTACTACCTTTCTTATTTAGTGCCTTAAGCATGACCGCAGTAGGAAGAGCAGCTGGTTCGGTTGTTTTAGAGGTCAGACAACAGTTTAAAGAAAAAAAAGGCATAATGTCTGGAAAAGAAAAGCCTGATTATGGAAAGTGTGTTGATATACTTACAAAAGCAGCCATTAAAGAGATGATCATTCCATCTTTATTGCCTGTACTTTCGCCAGTTATTATTTTCTTTGGCGTTTATTCTCTTACAGGTAGTGTCAATACTGCCTTTCAAGCTCTTGGAGCTCTTCTAATAGGAGTTATAATCACCGGTTTTTTTGTAGCTATCTCGATGACAGCAGGTGGTGGTGCATGGGATAATGCAAAAAAATATATAGAAGATGGTAACTTAGGAGGAAAAGGCAGTGAAACTCATAAAGCCTCTGTTACTGGGGATACTGTTGGCGATCCTTACAAAGATACAGCTGGACCAGCTGTCAACCCAATGATTAAAATTACAAATATAGTATCTATCCTCTTACTATCAATAGTTGTGCACTTAAATATTATTTAATTTAAGTTGATTTCTTCAACGGACCTTAAAATATTATTTTCAAATTTAAATTTTAAGGTCTTGTTGTAGACAGTTTGTTTAAAAGCAGCAATTCCTGTTTTTTTATCCGTTCTATAAATCCACAAATTGTCTGAGTTCTCTCTTATCAAAGGTGGGCCAATAATTTTTAGTACATCATCTTTTGAGTAATTAATATTTTGATAATTTTCTTTAATTTCATTAAAACTGGTTTCTGAAATTCCAGAAAAATATGTGTCTTTAGAACAAGAAAATAAAATTATTGAGCTTAATAAGGCCATAAAAATAAGAGGTATTTTTAAAATATTCACAATAAAAACAAATAAGGTATAAGTTTCCTTAAAGCAATAATAAACATTAATGAGTAAATATATAATAAACCTTGACTTACACGGCGGAGACTTTGCTCCACAATCAGTTCTACAAGGTGCATTAATAGCCCAAACAAAAAATCCTTCTATTAACTTTAATTTACATTCTGATAGATATATTTACGAGAAATTTAAACCATCATTTTCAAAGCTATTTGATAACTCTGAATGGATACAATCTGAGAATTTTATTACTCCTGAAATGAAACCAAGCGATGCTTTAAAAAAGGACAATCGAAATAGCTCCATGTCAAATGCCATTTTAAATTTAAAAGAAAATAAAAATCAAATAACTATTTCTGCAGGAAACACTGGCGCAATGATGGCTTATTCAACTGTATATCTCAGGACCATTGAAAATATCACAAGACCTGCAATTGCTTCATTTTTTCCATCAGAGAAACATCCGGTATGTTTTTTAGATTTAGGTGCAAATGCTGAGTGCAACTCAGAAAATCTTTTAGATTTTGCTGTTATGGGAAGCACTTACTACAAAGTTCTCTATCCACAAATTGATACCAAAGTGGCACTTTTAAATATTGGATCAGAAGAGCTCAAAGGCAATAATTTAATTCAACAGACACATGAATTGATGAAGAATGATGAAAGAATAAATTACCAAGGATTTGTCGAAGCTGATGAGATTACCTCAACAAATAATCATGTTATTGTCACTGATGGTTTTTCTGGAAATATTGCTCTGAAAACAGCTGAAGGGGTATCTAAATTTATTACTGACTCTCTAAAAAAAAGTCTGACTACATCTTCTTACTCAAAAATACTATCTTTACTCCTTAAAAAAAATTTCAAAGACTTTAAAAATTTAATTGATCCTAGAAACTATAATGGTGGAATGTTTATAGGAGTGAATGGTATTGTAATTAAAAGCCATGGAAATGCTGACTCACATGCATTCGCGAATGCAATAGAGTTTGGTGTTAAATGCATTGACCATGATCTATTAAATGAGATTAAGAAAAATGTCTCAAGATAAAGCAACCAGAGAGAGTATTGCTAAGCAAATATCAATTGAATTTGGTATAGCATATTCTACAGTTTACAAAAAAATAGATAAAATTCTTGAAATTTGGAGCAATGAAATGATTATTTCTGATTTATCAATAAGTAATATCGGTTCATTCAAAATAAAAAAAAAAAATGAGAGGATAGGTAGAAATCCAAAAACTAAAGAGGAGCATTTAATAAAATCAAGAAAAGTTATAAGTTTTAAAAAATCAAATAAATTAAAATTATGAACAAAAATTTTTATAACATTGATGATGTATCTCAATTAGTGGGAGAGCAGAAACACACAATCAGGTTTTGGGAGAGTAGAATAAAAAAACTTAAAGTTAACAGAACCCAGTCTGGACATAGACTGTATGATTATGAGAACTTACTTCTTTTAAAAAAAATAAAATACTTACTTGATGTTCAAAAATTGACACTTGATGGGGTCAACGATTATTTATCAAAATCAAAGCTTAAAATGAAATCGCTAGATGATAATATCTTGTCAGATTTGAAGGATTTATTGGGACTATTAAAGAAGTCTAGATAATCGGGGGTTAGCTCAGTCTGGTAGAGTGCGCGTCTGGGGGGCGTGAGGTCGCTGGTTCAAGTCCAGTACCCCCGACCAAAAAAAAGAGAATAATGTTTAAAAATCTATTTATTATCAATTTATGTAAAATTTTTATCTATAATTCTTGATTTTTTAATGATTTTACTTATATTCCCTCTATCGTGAAGACAACTACTTTAAAAAAATCTGAATTTCAAAAAGCATGGCATCTGCTTGATGCCACCGATATTTCTGTTGGAAGGCTTGCTTCAAGGGTAAGTTTAATTCTTAAAGGCAAAAACAAGCCACAATATTCGCCTAACTTGCCAGTTGGAGATGGTGTAATTATTATTAACACAGATAAGGTAAAATTTTCAGGCAACAAAAACACTGAAAAAAAATATTACAAACACACCGGTCACCCTGGTGGAATTAAAGAAACCACACCCGACAAACTTAAACAAAATAATAAATCTAACGATATAATTAAAAAAGCAATAAAAGGAATGCTTCCAAATTCTCCTTTGTTTAGAGATCTTATGAAAAATAATTTAAAACTTTATAAAGATGCTAAACATCCACATGAATCTCAAAATCCAAAAAACTTAGAGTTTAAGTCAATGAATAGGAAGAACAAAGTAAATGCCTGATCAGGTCTATAGCACTGGAAGACGTAAAGAGTCTATTGCAAGAGTTTGGATTACTAACGGAACAGGAAACATTACAATTAATAAAAAAAATATCGATGATTATTTCCCTGATAAAGCTCTAAGAATGATAATAAACCAACCATTAGAAGTTGCAAAAAAATCAGACTCTGTGGATCTTAGAATTACAGTATTAGGTGGAGGTTTATCTGGTCAAGCAGGTGCAATAAAACATGGGCTTAGCAGAGCATTAACAAAAATAGACCCAAACACTAAAGATGTATTAAAGAAAAATGGTTTTTTAACAAGAGACTCTAGAACAGTAGAACGAAAAAAGTATGGTAGGCAAAAAGCTAGACGTAGTTTTCAGTTCTCTAAAAGATAATTTTTTATTTATTTTTTCTTTTATTTTTTTATTAATTATTACAGTATCATGTGAAAGATCATTTAAAGATTTTGATAAAAACTTACTAGAAAAGAAAAAAGAATTAGAGGAATTCAATGAAAAGAGTAATATTAGAAAAGAAGAAATTTTAAAATCTCAAAATGAACAAGATTAAAATAGCAATTTTAGGTTTAGGTGTCGTGGGCTCCCATGTGGTAAAGCTTTTAGAAAAAAATTCATATATTTTAGATGACACTAAATGTGAAATAGTTGCCATTGGAGCAAAAAATAAGAAAAAGAAAAGAATTATCAATGTTAGTAAATACAAATGGGTAAGTGATTTTAAGAGTTTAAATCAATTTAAACCAGATTTAATCATTGAAACTATTGGGGGTACAGGAAAGTACATAAATGATCTCTACAAGTTTTGTTTAAAAAATAAAATATCTCTCGTCACTGCTAATAAGGCTCAATTAGCAGAAAAGTCCAATTTGTTTTTTGAGGGTTTTGATAAGTCAAATTTATTTTTAGGCTTTGAGGCTGCAGTATTAGGCGCTGTACCTGTAATAAGAACAATAGAAAAGAGTATTCACCCCTCAAAAATAAATTCAATTTATGGAATTTTTAATGGCACAACTAATTATATTATCTCACAAATGTATGAAAATAAGATTAGCTTCAAAGAAACATTAGAACAAGCTATTAAAAATGGATTTGCTGAACAAGACTCAAGTGCAGATTTATCTGGTAGAGACGCCATGCACAAACTTGTCTTACTTTCAAATATATCTTTTGGAAAAAAGTTTAAATTCTCTGATATGTATTTCGATGGAATTGAAAATATTAAGCTAATAGATTTAGAACAAGGTCTTAAACTTGGTTATAAATTAAAACTTGTATCAATAACAGAGAGGAACAAAGATAAATTTTTTTCATCTGTAGCACCTTGCTTTGTGCCAGAGTCAAGTTTGATTGCTAAAACTAATTTTGAAGAAAATGTTATCACTTTTGAAGGTGAGAATTTTATAAAAACTAGTTTAGTTGGAAAAGGCGCAGGGGGATACCCAACAGCTACTTCTATTATTTCAGATATAAAGAGATTTATCAGTCACTCTTTTAATAAAGGTATTTTTATAAAAAAATACTCACAAATGTCGATTGCAAAGTATGTTAATCAATCACAGAGAATAAGACCATATTATTTAAGAATGTCTGTTTTTAACAAAGTCGGTGTTCTTAAATCGATTGCTCAATTATTCTCTCAAAAATCAATTTCCATAAAATCTATAATTCAATTGAATACTACTAACGAAAAAGTTGTTCCTATAATTATTATATCTGACGCTGTTGGTTTAAAAAATATCACTCAAGTTGTAAATAATTTAAAGAAAAGAAATTTTATTAAAAACGAGATATCAGTTATTAGGATAGAGGAAAATATTGGATAGAAATCTTGCTATTGAGTTAGTTCGAGTTTCTGAATTTGCAGCACTAGCTGCCTCTAAACATATTGGTAGAGGGAATGAAAAGGCAGCTGACCAGGCTGCTGTAGACGCAATGAGAAAGTGTCTAAATTCTCTTACAATATCTGGAACAGTGGTTATAGGTGAGGGTGAGAGGGATGAAGCACCCATGCTCTACATAGGTGAGAAAGTTGGTCAGGGTGGCCCTAATGTGGATATAGCCCTTGATCCTTTAGAGGGTACTACAATAACAGCAAAAGGTGGAGAGAACGCTATGGCTGTTATTGCGTTAGCTCAAGAGGGTGGTTTTTTAAATGCACCAGATGTCTATATGAGAAAAATTTCAGCTAAGGTTGAAAATGAAAATGTTGTATCTCTCAACCAAGATCTTAGATCAAATATTAAAGCACTTGCAGAATATAAAAAAATTAATACTGAGGATTTAGTAATATGTGTTTTAGATCGAGAAAGACACCAAGAAGATATTGAAATAATAAGATCTGCAGGTGCTAGAATAAAAATTATTGGTGATGGAGATGTCAGTGCTGTCATTTCCTCTGTCATCGATAGCAGTAACATTGATATGTATTACGGCATAGGTGGCGCTCCAGAGGGTGTTCTAGCCGCTGCCGCTTTACAATGTGTTGGAGGATATTTAGAGGGGCAGCTTATATTTTATAATGACCAAGAAATTGATAGAGCAAAAAAAACGGGCATAACAAATTTAGATAAAATTTATAAGCTAAACGATCTAGCAACAGGAGACGTTATGTTTTCGGCTACAGGTGTAACTGATGGTACAATGCTTCGTGGAATTAACATAAACAAGAATTTTGCTACAACACACTCTATTGTGATGCGTTCAAAAACAGGAACTATTAGAGAGATTGATGGAAAACACAACTTTGACATCAAACAACTTGACTACTGATAAGAGTTTTAACGGTACTATTTGGAGACCATTAAATTCAGATTTAAATGATGAATTAGTTTTTGAAGTCGCTCAAAAGAATAATATATCTATTAATCTTTCAAAATTATTAATAAATCGTAAAATTAGTAAAATACCAAATTTTTTAAATTCAAAATTAAAAGATAACATATCTTTTAATGAAATTTTAAAATTAAATAATTTAAAAAAAATAACTTCATTTTTTAAAAAAACAAAAAATGACAAAAAAATTTCTATATTCTCAGATTATGATGTAGATGGTGCCTGTGCTGCATCAATTTTCAAAAAATATCTAACTCAATTTGACATTGAGGTTTTTGTTTATATTCCAAATAGATTAAATGAAGGGTATGGATTAAGCACACCCGCCTGTAACAAATTACTAGAATTTAGCTCGAACATTTTGGTTTTAGATTGTGGTAGCAATAATTTTGATGAACAGAAGTATATTAACAGCCAAGGTGCAGAACTTCTTGTAATTGATCATCATGAATGTGATCATTATTTTAATGAATCGATTGTTATAAATCCTAAAACACCGGAGGATAAATCTAATCTTGATGATTTATGTGCAACAGCTCTATCATTTTTAGTTATTGTTTTTTTAAACAATGAGGAAATATTTGAAAAAAAAGACGTATTAAAATATTTAGATCTTGTTTCTCTTGCTACTATTTGTGATTTAGTTCCTTTAAACAATATAAATCGAACACTTGTAAAACAAGGACTGAAACTAATTAATTCTGATAACAGCAATAAAGGTATACAAACTCTTATTAATCTTTCGAAGATAAAACAAAAAATATCAGAATATCATCTCGGATATATTATAGGCCCTAGAATTAATGCTGGAGGAAGAATGGGAGAGTCTTTACTCGCTTATAATCTTTTATCTTCAGAAAATATACACCAAGCTGTTCAGTTTGCACAAATTATTGAGCTACACAATCAAAACAGACAAAAAATTCAATCGAAAATTGTTAAAGAAATAGATATCAACATCAATAACAATTTAAATATAAATTTTTTCTATGATGAAAAATGGCATATTGGCGTTGTAGGAATTATAGCTGGAAGATTAATGCGTATTAATAATCGTCCATCATTTGTAATGACTCAGTCAAACGATTTGGTTGTTGGATCAGGTAGATCGCAGGGTGAAAAAAATATTGGATTATTGATGATGCAAGCTACAGAAAAAGGTATTTTGATTAAAGGTGGCGGTCACCATAAAGCCTGTGGTTTTACTTTAAAAAAAGAAAATGTTGATGAATTTAAAAACTTTTTAATTGAACAGACAAATAACCTGGAAATTTTAAATGAAAAGTCTTATGACTCTTTAATTGATGTTAATGTGATCAATAATAATCTTTTAAGTGACCTTGAGTCTTTAAGTCCTTTTGGCCAACAAAATGCTGAACCAATATTTAAAATTGAAAATGCTAAAATTGAAATATTACAAATTTTTAAAGATAAGCATGCCAAATTAAAAGTATCTGATAATCTTGGCTTTTCATGTGAGGGAATGTTCTTCGATATTTCATCGAAAGAATTAAAAAATTATTTATCAAACAAACCTGAGTTTAATTGCTATTTTAAGGTAAAAAAAGATACTTATAGTGAAAAAACTATAATTCATCTTGAAGATATTCATTGATTGATTTTTTAGTAAATCTAGCTATTTTGTTTGTTTTAAACACCGATGTCTCCTTCGTCTAGCGGTTAGGACATCACCCTTTCACGGTGAAGACACGGGTTCGATTCCCGTAGGAGATGCCAAAATATTGACTTTTTTATTTCACTTTGTGAAATTTTAATAAATATTGTATTAAAGCAATCCATAAGGTCATTATTTGTATAGAAAGGATATAGAATAAATTATGCCAGGTAAAATTTCACTTTTCGTACCAGGACCTACAAACATGCCAGATAGGGTAAGACAGGCGATGGATATTTCAAACGAGGACCACCGTGCACCCGGTATGGATAAATTTTGGCACCCACTAATAAAGGATTTAAAAAAAGTTTTTGAGACAACATCTGCACAACCAATTATATTCCCTGGTACAGGTTCAAGTGGATGGGAAGCAGCACTTACAAATTTATTAAGTAAGGGAGATAAAGTTTTATCAGCTAGATTTGGACATTTTTCACACCTTTGGATAGAAATGTGTAAAAAACTACATATTGATGTTGAGGAAGTTGATTTAGAGTGGGGTTCCGGGACGCCTCATGACGAATTTGAAAAAATATTATCAGAAGACAAAGATCATAAAATTAAAGCAGTTCTTGTAACTCATAATGAAACTTCAACAGGCGTTACAAATGATGTCAAAGCAACAAGAGATCTTTTAAATAATCTAAATCATCCAGCCTTATTACTTGTTGATGGCGTAAGCTCAATTGGCTCAATCAAATTTGAAATGGATGCATGGGGGGTTGATGTTGCAGTTTCAGGCTCTCAAAAAGGATTTATGTTACCTGCTGGTTTAGCTATATCTTGTGTAAGCCAAAAGGCATTAGAAATTGCAAAAACATCTAACTTACCCAGAGCTTACTATGATTATCATGATATGCTTAAAATAAATGAAACAGGCTATTGGCCTTACACTAATCCAATGCCACTTCTAAGAGGACTTAGAGAGGCGCTTAATATGATGATGGAAGAGGGAATTGATAATATTTATGCACGTCATAAATTTTTAGCACAAGCTGTTCAAAAAGCATCTAATGCATGGGGTCTTAAACTTTGTGCAAAAGATCCATCACTTTATTCAAATACTGTTACAGCAATAATGGTACCTGAGGGAATTGACTCTACTGATGTTGTTAAAACAGCATACAACAAGTATAACACCTCGTTTGGTGGAGGGCTTAATAAAGTAGCTGGAAAGTTGTTTAGAATAGGCCACCTTGGAGATTTAAATAGCACCATGATTTTAGGTGCAATCTCTACCGCAGAATTAGCCATGTACGATGTGGGAATAAAATTTGAACTTGGAAGTGGTGTTGCTGCTGCCATCAAACATTTAAAGGCTTAAATGAAAATTTGTATATACGGTGCAGGAGCTATTGGTGGTTATCTGGGAGCAAAACTCACTAATATAGGTGCAGATGTAACTTTAATTGCTAGAGGGCCTCATTATCAGGCTATTAAGCAAGATGGATTGAGATTAAGAAAAGATGGCAAAGAACTAGTTGTATATCCAAAATGTGTAGACACTGCGGAAAAAGCTGGAAAGCAAGACTATATTTTTGTTACTTTAAAAGCTCATTCAGTTCCGGGTTGTCTTGATGCATTTGAAGTTCTTATGAAAGATGATACTTCATTTGTTTGGGGTGTGAATGGTATCCCATGGTGGTATTTCTACAATCACACTAACCCTGATTTCAAAGATAAAAAAGTTACTTCAGTTGATCCAGATGGAAGTCAATGGGATCGAATTGGCCCTGAAAAAATCATCGGCTGTATAGTTAATCCCGCATCAGAAGTTATCAAACCAGGCGTTATTCAGCACTTAGAGGGAGATAAGTTTCAACTAGGAGAAATTAATGGAGAGGAAACAGATAGAATTAAAAATCTTTCTGAGACTTTAGAGAAAGCAGGCTTTCAAGCACCTGTTAGACCTAATATAAAAGGCGATATCTGGTTAAAACTTTTTGGTAATCTTTCTCTTAATCCTATCAGTGCACTTACAACATCTACACTTGTCAAAATTTGCAGCAATGACGAAGTCAGAGCCGTCATAAAAAATATGATGAATGAGGCTCATGCAATTTCTCAAAATTTAGGAATAGACAAGCCTTTCGATGTTGAGAGAAGAATTGATGCAGCTAAAGCAGTTGGCGAACATAAAACATCTATGCTTCAAGATTTAGAACGTGATAGACCTATGGAGATTGATGCTTTAATCACATCTGTTCAAGAGCTTGGAAAAATTACAAATGTTCCAACTCCTACAATTGATACAGTTCTTGCTTTAACTAAACTTAGAGCTAAAGAAGCTAAATTATATTAGTTTAAAGCCTCTTTGATTGTCTCACCTAGTTTTGCTGGTGATTTGGATATATGAACTCCTGCTTCCTCTAAAGCACTAAACTTTGACTCTGCGGTGCCTTTTCCACCCGAAATAATTGCACCTGCATGACCCATTCTTTTTCCAGCAGGAGCACTAGCACCAGCTATAAAAGAAGCAACTGGTTTTTTTATTTCAGATTTTTTAATAAATTCTGCAGCTTCCTCTTCAGCAGTTCCACCAATCTCTCCGATCATTATGATTCCTTCGGTTTCCGGATCTTTTAAAAAGAGATCAAGGCAATCTATAAAGTTTGTTCCGTTAATAGGATCTCCCCCAATACCAATACAAGTCGATTGACCTAGACCTACAGCAGAAGTTTGTGCTACTGCTTCATATGTCAATGTGCCAGATCTACTAACAACTCCTATTTTTCCTTTTTGGTGAATATGACCTGGCATAATGCCTATTTTGCATTCATCAGGAGTAATTATTCCAGGGCAGTTGGGTCCAATTAAACGCGATTTTGATTTTTCCAATTTTCTTTTTACTTGCATCATATCAAGAACTGGAACTCCTTCAGTTATACAAACAATTATTTCCATGTCTGCATCAATCGCTTCAGTTATAGCACCAGCTGCAAAAGGAGGTGGAACGTATATTACAGTTGCATTTGCATCTGTGTTGTCTTTTGCCTCTTTAACACTATTAAACACAGGAAGTCCTAAATGCTCTTGACCACCTTTCTTTGGTGTCACCCCACCAACCATTTGAGTTCCATATTTTATAGCTTGTTCTGAGTGAAATGTACCTTGAGAACCAGTAAAACCCTGGCAAATAACTTTTGTGTTTTTATTAATTAATACTGACATAATTTCTCCTTTAGTTTAAAGCCCTAACTGCCTTTTGAGCTGCATCTTCTAAATTATCTGCCGAAATAATTGACAGCCCAGATTTATTTAAAATTTCTTTTCCTAGGTCAACATTGGTCCCTTCTAATCTTACTACCAATGGAACTTGAATAGATAGCTCTTTAGCTGCAGCTACCACACCCTCAGCAATAATGTCACATTTCATAATGCCACCAAAAATATTTACCAAAATAGCTTTTACATTTGGATCTTGCAGAATTATAGAAAAAGCTTTTGCCACTCTCTCTTTTGTAGCTCCTCCTCCTACATCTAGAAAATTCGCAGGACTGCCACCATGTAACTTAATTATATCCATTGTCCCCATTGCAAGACCAGCTCCATTTACCATGCATCCAATTTGACCATCTAATTTGACGTAGTTAAGCTCATGTTTTGAAGCCTCAATCTCTGCAGGGTCCTCTTCAGTTTCGTCTCTCATTGAAGCTACATCTTTATGTTTATAAAGCGCATTATCGTCTATCGATACCTTCGCATCTAAAGCCAAAAAATTACCCTCACCAGTCAATACAAAAGGATTAACCTCTACTAAAGAGGCATCTGAAGACAAAAAGCTATTGTAAATTTTTTGAATTTGATCACAAAAATCATTTGATAGGTTTTGATCTATATTAAGACCTTCAGTTAATTTATTTAAACTATTTTGGCCAATAATACTGTCCCCAGGGACATTGACAGTAATAATTTTTTCAGGTTGCTTTTCTGCTACCTCCTCAATTTCCATGCCACCCTCAGTAGAGGCTATAATTGAAATTGAAGATGAGGCTCTGTCCACGAGCATACTTAGATAGTACTCTTTTTTGATATCGCACCCTTCTTCAATATAAAGTCTATTTACCTGTTTTCCACTTGGACCAGTTTGTTTTGTAACTAAAGTTTTACCAAACATTTTTTTTGCATTGTCTTTGGCTTCATCTTTTGAGAAGCAAACTCTCACACCGCCTTTGTCATCACCACTATCTGTAAATTTTCCCGCGCCTCTTCCACCTGCATGAATTTGAGACTTCACAACCATAACGGGTGTTTGGATAGAGTCTACAGCAGTTTCTATATCGCTATCATCTAATACTGGGTAGCCATTTAAAACTCTAACGTTATTATTTTTTAATAATATTTTCGCTTGGTATTCGTGCAGATTCATTATTTTTCTCCTTTTATGCTTAAAACTATTTTTCCTGTATGGTCAGATTTTTCCATAACCTCATGTGCTTTATTTGCATCACTCATATTAAAAGTTTCAAAAATCGTTGGTTTATATTTATCATTCTCTATCAAAGGCCATATTTCTTTGACAACCTGATCAACAATATTTCCCTTTTCAGATGGAGATCTTGATCTTAATGTTGATCCAGATATTTTTAATTGTTTATTCATTATATGTAAAAGATTAGTTTCTGCTTTAATCCCACCGAGAGCAGCAATATATGTAAGTCTTCCTTTAAAGTTTAATATTTTTAAATTTTTTTTTAAATAATCTCCTCCAACCATATCTAATATTACATCAACCTTTAATTTTTTCTCATTAAAATATTCTTCAAAATCTGTATCTTTGTAGTTAATAGCATCAGTGGCTCCTAATTCGATACAACTCTTACATTTCCCACTCGTACCAGCGGTTACAAAAATATTTTTTGTATAATTTTTAAGAATTGAAATAGCTGTTGTGCCGATACCACTACTTCCACCATGTATCAAAATCGCCTCATCTCTATGAAATTTAGATACATTGAAAATATTCTCAAAAACAGTGAGTGTGGTTTCCGGTAAGCAGCCAGCTTCATGTAAATTTAAATTTTTTGGTAATGGCATTACTTGTTTTTCATTAACATTTACGTACTCCGCATATCCACCGCCTCCAAGAATTGCACAAACTTGGTCTCCTAAACTAAAGTTTTTTACTGACTTTCCTAATTTGGTAACTATTCCGGAACACTCTAATCCAATAATTTCACTCTCACCTGAGGGTGGTGGATAATGTCCATTTTTTTGGAGAATATCTGCTCTATTTATTCCAGCGAAATGAATTTCAATTTGGATTTGTTCATCAAGAGGGTCAGCGATCTCTTTTTCGTCTAGAAACAAACTTCCATTTTTATAATTTATAAACTTCAATTTAACTGCCTGTGGTATTTTGTATACATTATACAATTAAATAACACAATCACTGTTGTAAAAGTTAGGAAAATCAATGCTAAAACAATGTTTTTTTCTAATTTTAAACTAAATCCTAAATTAAGAATATATTTTTAATATTCTCTTAAATAGTTTATTGTACTGCTTAACCTATAGGAGGAAACAATATGTCAATAATCAAAAAATTAGCATTAGTTATTGTTTCACTTTCACTTGTCGCTGTTAGTTCAGTGTCTTCTGCGAAGCCTTTTAGTCCAAAGAAGCCTATTGAACTTATTATCCCAGCTGGTCAAGGTGGTGGAGCTGACGAAATTGCTAGATTAGTTCAAGGTGTTATCGAGAAAAACGACTACGCATCTAAGCCAGTGATTCCGATTAATAAAAAAGGTGGTTCTGGTGGTGAAGCTATGACTTATGTTAAGAAAAAAGCTGGTGATGAGCACACACTTATCATTACTCTTAACAACGTTCTAACTACACCTGTTAACCAGCCTGAGTTAGGAATTGACTTCTTTAATGACTTCACACCATTAGCAAGACTTATTACAGATACATTCTTAGTATGGATTGCAACTGAAGGTAAAAATACTCAAGGTGTAGAAACATTTGATGACTTCATCGCACTTGCTAAAGGCAATGGTCTAGTAATGGGTGGTACAGGAAGTATGTCTGAGGACGAATTACTTCTTGGTATGATGAGAGGTCAGTTTGGATTTGATGCAAAGTACGTACCATATGACGGTGGTGGTGCTGTTGCAAAAGGTCTAGTTGGCGGCGAGTCAGATTTTACATTAAACAACCCTTCTGAGCAGATGGGATTCTATCAATCAGGTGATTCAAAAGCATTAGTTATGATGACTCCTGAGAGAAATCCTGCATTCCCAGAAGTACCATCTTCATATGAATTAGGTTATCCTGATCTTGAATACTATATGATGAGAGCATTTATGGCTCCAGCTGGTGTTGATGCAGAGGTAGAGAAGTACTACACAGGACTTCTTCACACTGTTTATCATGATGACGAATTCCAAACTTTCAACATCGACGATGGAAAGTTAATGAGCTGGTTAGAGGGTTTTGGTCTGAAAGATTTCTTAGCAATCGAATATGCTAAGCACGGTGAGATCATTAAAAACTTTGACTAATATTTAAATTAAGAGTGATATGAGCGTAACAAACAAAATAACTGTCAAAAGAGCAGAAATTGCGGTGGCCGTTATTTTAGCGTTATGCTCAATCGCTCTGATGATTAAAAGTGTTGAGAATAGAATTACATGGAACGCAGAAGAAAACATGGGTGCGGGATTTCTTCCTTTTTACCTTTCTCTTGGCATGCTTATTTGCACTGTCCTTACCATAATTAAATTCGTTCTAAAAAGGTCACCACAATCTAAAGATGACTCTCCTTTTATTGAGGCTGAAGCATTCAAATATATTGCAGTAACAATTATTTCATTAGTTATTTTAGTTTTAGCAATAGGCTATTTGGGAATTTACTTTTCACTTATCTTTTTTTTAGCTTTTTATCTTAGATATTTTAGTTCTAAAAGTGTCCTATTTATATCTGTATTCTCTTTAATCACACCAGTTTTAACCTTTTTATTTTTTGAATGGCTTTTAAAAATACCTTTACCCCAAGGTATTTCAGAGCCCTTATTTTATCCAGTATACGATTTTATGTATTCTTAATGAGATTGGTA
Source organism: uncultured Alphaproteobacteria bacterium (assembly GCA_902546975.1). Lineage (GTDB taxonomy): Bacteria > Pseudomonadota > Alphaproteobacteria > HIMB59 > HIMB59 > HIMB59. Next base: position 166,248 of record CACCLU010000004.1, on the reverse strand, counting down.
AAGTGAAGACATAAAAGATGGATGTATTTATACTTCTTCTAGAGGGAATTTTTGTATCCTTTGAACCATTAAACCTTGGTCTTTTAGTATTTGGCTGTCTAATTGGTTTATTTGTGGGTGCAATGCCTGGTCTTGGTTCAGTTAATGGTGTTGCAATACTTATTCCAATTACATTTATTATACCACCCACTGCAGCAATAATATTTTTAGCAGCTGTCTATTACGGCGCTATGTATGGAGGTGCCATAAGTTCCGTTATGCTAGGTATACCTGGAGCTTCTACTGCAGTAGCTACAGTTTTTGATGGAAGACCCTTAGCTGTTAAGGGAGAAGCTATGACAGCTTTAACTGCAGCAGCAGTAGGTTCCTTTGTTGGTGGAACTGTATCTGTTATTTTATTTACTTTATTTGCACCACCTCTGGCTGAGGTAGCACTAAGATTTAATGCGCCTGAAACCTTTGCATTAATGGTAATGGCCTTTGCAACATTTGTAGGCTTAGGTGGAGATGACGTTCCAAAAACTATTTTTTCTATATTAATTGGATTAGCTTTATCAACTATAGGCTTAGATCTAATTACAGGAAAGCCAAGATTAATTTTCTTTAATATCCCTGGATTTCTTCATGGAATTAATTTCCTTGTACTTGCTATCGGAATTTATGGAATTGGAGAGATGCTTTGGACCCTTGAAGAAACAAAAGGTAAAGTTCAAATGTCAAAATTATCAGTCAACATGAAGGAAGTTGGAAGAGCATTTGGCGCTCTTAAAAAAACTATAATGGCAATGAACATTGGTTCTTTTCTAGGTTTCTTTGTAGGAATACTCCCTGCGGCAGGTGCCACACCGGCATCACTTATGTCATATGGAATTACAAAACAATTATCAAAAAATTCAAAAGAATTTGGTTCAGGTGTTCCTGCTGGAGTTGTTGCTCCGGAATGTGCAAATAATTCTGCTAGTACTGGAAGTATGCTCCCTATGTTAACATTAGGTATTCCAGGATCACCTACGACTGCTATTTTACTTGGTGGCATGATTTTATGGGGACTTACACCAGGTCCTCTTTTATTCACTCAAGAACCCGAGTTTGTTTGGGGCTTAATTGGTAGTCTTTACATTGCTAACTTCTTTACACTGGTTTTAAATATTGCGTTAATTCCAGCTTTTTTAATGGTATTACGGATACCATTTGCCATCTTGGCTCCAGTTATTTTTGTTCTTTGTGTAACAGGCGGTTATGCACCTACACAAAGCCTTCACGACGTATGGTTAATGTTGCTATTCGGTTTTGCCGGATACATTTTGAGAAAATTAGATTACCCTGTGGCACCAGCTGTTTTATCTATTGTTCTTGGTCCATTAGCTGAAAAAGCTTTAAGACAGTCTCTAATTTTATCTGATGGTAGTATGGGTATATTTTTTGATATGGCAGAAAAACCTATTGCTGCAATCATAATGTATATTGCAATTGTGCTTTTAATTATGCCAGCATTTGGCCCTCTTTACAGAAAATTTTTTAAAAAAGCACAGACTACGTAAATGATCCAAAAAATAGGACCGGTAAACCTAAAAGGTAAGGTATACGACTCACTAAAAAGATATATTTTGTCACTTAATATATATTTAAAACAAAGTGATTTTCATCTAGATGAAAGGCAATTATCTGAAAAGCTAGGAGTTAGTAGGACACCTATTCGAGAAGCTGTTGCTAAATTAGAGCAAGAGGGAATTGTTAAAACAGTTCCAAGAAGAGGCGTATTTGTGCACAGAAAATCAAAAAAAGAATTGATTGATATTGTAACTGTATGGGCAGGTCTAGAGGGTTATGCAGCTCATTTAATTATTGCTAATTCAACTAAAGATGAGATTGAAAGTTTAAATAAGTATTGTCATTACTCAAAAGAGAACGTTTTGTCTGAACTTGATAACTACTCAAATGATAATATTAAATTTCATAATCAAATTATGAAATTAACTAAAGTAAAATTAATGGGAGAAATTTTAGAGTCACAGTTAATTCATTTACAATACTTGAGGAAAAAATTTGTAATAGAGTCACATAGAGCTGTCAAATCTATTGATGAACACAATGAAATTGTTAGATCTCTTGTCGCAGGCCAGGGATCAAAAGCAGAAAAACTTCTTAAAAATCACGCACTTACTTTAGTTGATAAGATACAAGAAAGCATTAATTCATAAGGCAAAATTCTTTGCAAGACCTCTAAATCTGGTATACATTATACCACCAAGAAGAGGTTAAAAATGTCTACAGGATCGAACGAACAAATGATAACTGGCGGGGAGCTGGTTGCTAAAGCCCTTAAAGCAGAGGGAGTTGAGGTTATTTACACTTTATGTGGGGGACACATTATTGATATTTACAATGGATGTCTAAACGAAGGAATTAAAATTATTGACGTACGTCATGAAGAAGTTGCCTCTCATGCAGCTGATGGTTATGCAAGAATGACAGGTAAACCTGGGTGTGCAGTTGTAACCGCTGGACCAGGCACGACACATGCATTAACAGGAGTAGCAAATGCTTTTAGAGCTGAAATCCCAATGCTTTTAATAGGAGGACAAAGTTCACTCACACAACATAAAATGGGATCTTTACAAGATTTACCTCACGTAGACATGATGCAACCAATTACAAAATTTGCAGCAACTGTAATGTCAACCGAGAGATGTGCAGACATGGTATCAATGGCTTTTAGGGAAACCAGAAATGGATCTTTTGGTCCATCATTTTTAGAAATTCCAAGAGACATACTTGACTCTTCAATTCCAATGAGCAAAGCCGTCTTACCAGAAGCTGGAAAATATAGTGCTTCATCAAAAACATTAGCAGACCCAGTAGATGTACAAAAAGCTGCTGATATTATTTCTAATGCAGAGAGACCATGCATACTTTTAGGTCAACAGGTTTGGACTTGCCAATCTACGAAAGATGCAATCGACTTTGTTAAAAATATGAATATCCCAGCTTATTTAAATGGTGCTGCAAGAGGTTCAATGCCTCCTGGAGACCCACATCACTTTCACAGAACAAGAAGAAATGCCTTTACCAAGTCAGATTGTATTATAATTGTTGGAACACCTTTTGATTTTAGAATGGGTTACGGTAAAAGATTAAATCCTAACGCAACTGTTATTCAAATTGATATGGACTATAGAACTGTTGGAAAAAATAGAGATATATCACTTGGTTTAGTTGGACATATAGGAACAACTCTAAAGGCTATCTCTGAAGCTGGAACAAAAAAAGATCGATTAGATTGGTTTAATGAACTTCGATCTGGAGAAGAGGCAGCTTTAGAAAAATTGATGCCTACATTTACAACAGATAAATCTCCTATTAGTCCTTATAGAGTAGCTTGGGAACTCAACCAGTTTTTAAATGATGATACTATATACATAGGTGATGGAGGAGACGTCGTAACCATAAGTGCTCAAGCAGTTCAACCTAGAATGCCTGGTGCTTGGATGGACCCAGGGCCCCTTGGAACTTTAGGTGTCGGAGTACCATACGCGCTTGCAGCCAAATTAGCTGCACCTGAAAAAGAAATTCTTTTATATTGTGGTGATGGTGCTTTTTCGATGACCGGAATGGACTTCGAGGCTTTTGTCAGACACAAAGCACCTGTTTTAACAGTTATTGGTAATAACTCTGCTCAAAACCAGATCAGATTTGGTCAAATTATGAAGTATGGTGAAGATAAAGGAAATGTTGGAAACATCTTGGGTGATGTTAACTTTGATGAGTTTGCAAAAATCTTTGGTGGTCATGGCGAAGCTGTTAGAGAAGCAAAAGAAATCCAACCTGCCCTTCAAAGAGCTAGAGAAGCCGTAAAGTCAGGTATACCTGCAATCGTAAATATTTGGGTGGATAAAGAAGAATTTGCTCCTGGTACAAAAAACCAGACTATGTACAAATAAACTTTAGGAGGAAATTATGGAAGCTTTAAAAGGTGTCAAAATATTAGACATGACACATGTCCAGTCCGGACCAACTTGCACACAATTACTAGCTTGGTTTGGTGCAGATGTCGTAAAAGTTGAAAGACCAGGAGTGGGTGATGCTACAAGAGGTCAGCTAAGAGACGTTCCTGATGCAGACAGTTTGTACTTTACAATGCTAAATTCAAATAAAAGAAGCATAACATTAAACCCAAAGAAACCAGAGGGTTCAAAAATATTTACTAAGTTAATCCAAGAGTGTGATGTCATGGTAGAAAATTTTGCTCCTGGTGCTTTAGATAGAATGGGCTTTTCATGGGAAAAAATTCAAGAAATAAATCCAAGAATGATTTATGCGTCTGTTAAAGGTTTTGGTCCTGGCAAATATGAAGATTGTAAAGTTTATGAGAATGTTGCTCAGTGCGCAGGTGGATCTGCTTCAACTACAGGTATGCTTGGAGAAGTTCCTTTAGTCACCGGTGCACAAATAGGAGATAGTGGAACAGGACTACACTTAGCATTGGGTATAGTTACTGCTTTATTCCATAGAGAAAAGTCAGGAAAGGGACAAAGAGTATCTGCCGCAATGCAAGATGGAGTTTTAAATCTTTGCAGAGTTAAACTTCGTGACCAACAGAGACTTTCAAGAGGGCCTTTAAAAGAATACTCTCAATTTGGAGAAGACATTCCTTTTGGTGACTCTACGCCTCGCGCAGGTAACGACTCAGGTGGTGGTCAGCCAGGAAGAATTCTAAAATGTAAAGGTTGGGAAAAGGATCCTAACGCATATACATATTTTATTACCCAGGCGGCTGTTTGGGAAAAAGTATGTGATGTTATTGGTAAACCCGAATGGAAAGAGGATGAAAATTACTCAACTCCTGCTAAAAGACTACCAAGGTTAAATGAAATATTTGATTCAATTGAGTCATGGACAATGACCAAGACTAAATTTGAGGTTATGGATATATGTAACCCTTTAGATATACCAGTTGGTCCAATATTATCTCTAAAAGAATTAGCTGAAGATCAAGGCCTGAGAGACACTAATACTATAGTCGAAGTCGATCACCCTGAACGAGGGAAATATTTGACTGTTGGTAATCCAATTAAGTTATCTGACTCCCCAGCAAAAGTTGAAAGATCTCCACTTCTCGGAGAGCATACTGATGAGATATTAAAAGAATTTTGTCAGATGAGTGACGATGAAATTAAAGCTGTAAGAGAGGCCGGAGCAGTATAAGATATATTTTAATTTAAGGAGCAATAATGAAAATAATTTTAATGGGGCAACAGGCATTTGGAAAAAGTGCTTTAGAAAAATTTCATACAGAAACAGACCATGAAGTAGTAGCGGTATATTGTGCACCTGACAAAGAGGGTAAACCAGTCGATCCTGTTAAAGAATACGCTCAAAGTGTTAGTTTGCCTGTTTACCAACCCTCAAATTTTAAAGACCAAGAGGTACTAGACCAAATTAAGTCTCATGGTGCGGATTTATGTGTCATGGCTTATGTAATAATTTTTGTGCCTGAAGGAGCGAGAGATATTCCCACTCATGGATCTATTTGTTTTCACCCCTCACTACTTCCACTCCATAGAGGACCAAGTTCAATAAACTGGCCTATTATTGGTGGCTCCACAAAAACAGGTCTTTCAATTTTTTATCCAAATGATGGGCTAGATGAGGGTGAAATATTACTTCAAAAAGAAGTTGATATTGGTCCTGATGATACTTTAGGAGATGTTTACTTTAAAAAGATATTTCCATTAGGTCTTGAAGCTTGTGTTGAAGCTGCAAATTTAATTGAGTCTGGTAATGCACCAAAGACACCTCAAGATGACTCTAAAGCAACATATGAGTCTTGGTGTAAAAAAAGTGATGCAAGAATTGATTGGAAAAAACCCGGAAACGAAATTTATAATTTAATAAGGGGTTGCAACCCTCAGCCTGGTGCATGGGCTGAATTCATGGGTGATGAGTATGTCTTTTATGACACTAAGTTTATTGACGAGCAAAGTGCTGAGCATTTTCCAGGTCAGATCATATCAATTAATGCTGAAAACGTCAGAATCGCAGTTAAAGGTGGATTTATTGAGGTATCAAGATTTAAATCAGACCAAGGTAAATTATTTGTTAAAGACATGAATACTGCAGTATTTACAGAGGGTGATTTATTCTCATAATAGCTTTTAGTGGCTAAACTTAATAAAGATTCACTTAAGACCTTATCATTTATAACTTATTTCATAATACTTTTTGTATTCTGGTTTATTTTATCTGGTTACCTTAAATCGCTTTTACTTTTTTTTGGACTAGTCAGTGTTCTTTTTGTTTTTTGGATGTCTTATAGAGCTAAAGCTCTCGAGGAAGACTCTCTTCCTTTAAAAATTATTCTTAGATTACCATTTTATTGGATTTGGTTATTTAAAGAAATTTTTAAATCTGGAATTACGACAACAGCTTTAATATGGAATGGTAAATACTCTCCACAACTAATAAGTGTTAAAGCATCTCAGAAGAATAGAACAGGTATTGCAAACTATGCAAACGCTATAACTCTTACTCCGGGTACAGTAACAATAGAAGTAGATAAAAAAACATTTCTAGTTCACGCATTAAGTAAGAAGCTATCCGAAGACTTGCAAACAGATGATATGAACAAAGTAATTACGGATTTAGATAAATGATTTTTTTTGCAACTTTAATTGTTCTGGGCGTCTCTGTAGCATTATGTTTAGTTCGAGCAATCAAAGGACCAACTCCTTTTGATAGAATATTATCTATATCAAGCATTGGAACTATTATAGCCATAGGTATCAGTGTTCATGGTTTTGCATTTGATAGACCTGATTTTGTCGATATTTCTTTGATGTACATCCTTTTGAATTTTTTAGGCACCATTGCAATACTTAGGTATTACAAAATAAAAAGAAAAAAAAGTAATGTCGTATAATTATATCGAGTTAATTTCTTTAGTCTTATTAGCTATTGGATGCTTCTTCATTTTATCTGGAAGTCTAGGCCTTATAAAGTTACCCGATGTATTTAGTCGAATTCATGCTGCTGGTTTAATTGATACTCTGGGATCAGGTTTTATAGTTCTAGCTTTAATAATTTATTCAGGTTTTAGTTTATTAAGTCTTAAACTTTTATTAATACCGTTATTTTTAATATTTACTAGCCCTGTAACAGGCCATGCAATAGCTCTATTTGCGCATGAGTCGGGGTATAAGCCAAAGGGAAAAAATAAAAAATGAACTTTTTATTAATTAATTTTTTCTTAATTTCGCTTCTATTGGTAACAACCTTTTTTATTTTTAAAACCACGTCATTAATAAGTGTTGTTGCACTCACAGGCGCTTTTACTTTGTTATGCTCAGCTATATATGTGAATTTAGATGCGGTTGATGTAGCATTTACTGAAGCTGCCGTTGGATCTGGGATATCAACAATTTTAATGGTAATGGCTGCTGCGAAATTACCGGAAGGAAAAAAAAATAAATTAATAAACTTATTTCCGAGCATTATTCTTGCAGTAGCGATATCACTTATATTGATTATTATAATTGCAAACCTCCCTTTATTAGGAGATCCTAATGCACCAATACATCTTCATGTAGTTCCAGAGTACTTAAAGGAAAGTAAAGATTTTTTTCATATACCTAATGTTGTTACTAATATTTTAGCAAGTTATAGAGGTTTTGATACTTTGGGAGAAACAATAGTAATTTTTACCGCAGGATTAGGCGTTATTGCTTTATTAACTAGCAACACTCTTAATCGTAAAACTAATTTTAAAAAAAATAAAAAAAATGAGAGATAAAATTTCATCTAGTCCAGTATTAAGTGTTGTTAGCAAAATTCTTTTTGCACCGATTATTATATTTGGGCTTTACGTTCAATTTCATGGTGACTATGGACCAGGCGGTGGATTTCAGGCTGGGGTAATAGTAGCGGCAGCATTTATATTGTATTCAATGATATTTGGGCTTTCAAAAGGAGAAACTTTAGTTCCAATAATGATCAATCGATATTTAATGTGCATAGGTGTTTTGTTATATGCAGGTGTCGGAATAGTATCAATATTTCTTGATGGGATGTATTTAGATTACAATGTTTTGTCATCAGACCCATCAACTGGTCAACATATTGGTATTATATTAGTTGAGCTAGGAGTAGGCATTACAGTTGCAACTGTAATGATTGCTTTGTATCACTCTTTTGCTTCCTTTGGGGAAATTAATGAGTAATTTTATTTATTTTTGGAACCATTTTGCCTTTATTTTACTTATGGTTGGCGGGTTATTTATAATCATTACAAGTCAAAACTATTTAAAAAAAGTAGTTGGCTTAGCAATTTTTCAAACTGCAGTTTTTGTATTTTTTGTATCACTCGCAAAAGTTTTAGATGGAACCGCCCCTATATTAACAAAAATGGCAAATGCCTATTCAAATCCATTGCCACACGTCTTAATACTGACCGCTATCGTCGTTGGAGTGGCTACTTCAGCGCTTGGATTAGCTTTAGTATTACAAATTTACAAGAACTACGAAACAATTGAAGAAAAAGAAATAGAGTCTTTGGAGCTAAAGTCAGATAAATAAATGTTTGATATATTTTTAGACGATGCTCCTGCATTGGTAGTAGTTTTACCTCTACTTATTTCTGCAATTATTGCATTTATGCCGTCAAAAATATGGCCTTGGATAATTTCAATCATCACTTTGTTGTTACATTTATTTTTATCTTTACATCTTCTTAAAGAAATTTCTGTTTCTGGTTTAATTATATATGAGTTTGGAAATTGGGAACCACCATGGGGTATTTCTTTTAAAATAGATGGGGTGAATATTGGACTTCAATTGTTATTTTCAATTTTTGTTTTGGTATCAACATTTTACTCAAGAAAAATCTTCTTGAATGAAATTGACTATAGGGACTCTGGAAAGGCCTATTCTTTGTGGTTATTGGCAGTTGGAAGCCTGAACGGGATTATTTTAACTAATGATATTTTCAATTTATTTGTCTTTTTAGAAATATCTGCATTAGCTTCTATTTCTTTAATTGCCTTAGGTGCAGGACAAAATAGAAAAGCATTACTCGCAGCTTTTAATTATCTAATTATCGGGGCGATCGGGGCTACATTTTATGTAATTGGGGTTGGCTTTGCCTACGCTATGACAGGTACGTTGAACATGAATGATCTTGTAATTCAACTGGCTCAATATTCCGATGGTCAGTTAGCTATCTTCGCAGGTATGTCATTCATGCTTATAGGTCTTATGGTAAAGGCTGCAATTTTTCCTGTCCATATTTGGTTACCACCTGCATATAGTTATGCTCCATCAGCTGTCTCAACACTTTTGGCTGCTTTAGCAACAAAAACAATTCTTTATTTTTTTGTGAGACTTTTGTACGAAGTATTCATAATTTATCCGAGCTATTTAAGTTTGTTTTTAGATTTTGTTTTATATCCTCTATCTTTACTCGCTATATTCATTGGGACTGTAATAGCCATCTATCAAGATGATATCAAAAAACTTTTGGCATTTTCCTCAATTGCGCAAATTGGTTACATCACACTGGCTTTTAGCCTTAAAGACCACAGTGGAGTAGCTTCGGGCTTTGTGCATGTATTTAATCATGCTTTGATCAAAGGAGGATTATTTATGGCTGTTGGTTACTTCGCTATTCTTTATAAGGATCGAGTAACCCTAAACAGTTTAAAAGGTTTTGGCTATAAATACCCCATAACTTCATTTGCTTTATTAATTTGTGGATTATCTTTAATTGGATTACCTCTAACAAATGGCTTCATTTCAAAATTATATTTATTTCAAGCTCTTTATACAAACCAGATGTATTTTTCAATCGCTTTAGTTGCGGTAAGCTCCGCATTAGCTGTTGTATATTTCTGGAAAATAGTGGAACAGATGTGGTTTTCAGAAATTAAATTTAAATCTGAAAAAGAAGATGCTTATATTTATTTACCAATATGGATAGTTACAATTTCAATCATTGTTTTTGGGATATATTCAACACCAATAATTGAATTTTCTAACTTGTCCGCAGACTATTTAATATCAGGTTATCAAAATTGAGTAATTCGTTTTTAATTATACTGGGTATTATCACCCCACTTTTTGCAGCATTATTTTCTTATGTCTGTAGATATAATAATAACTTAAGAGACTCTTTTGGTATAATTGGAGGTCTCATAACCTTTGTAATCAGTTTAAAAATTTTTCATGGAATACAAAATAATGAGGTATATCAAATAACTTTTTTTACAATTTTTGATGGGGTAGATTTTGCTTTTAAAGTATCAGCTCTTGGATCTATTTTTAGTTTAGTGGCATCTTCATTATGGATACTGGCATCTATCTACACTATTGGTTATATGAGGGGTGCTGGTGAAAAAAATCAAACAAGATTTGTAATTTTTTATTCAATCGCAATCCATGCTGCATTGGCAATAGCTTGGTCTGGAAATCTACTAGTCTTATTTATTTTTTATGAAATATTAACATTTTCAACTTTCCCTTTAGTTGGACATAAGCAAAACGCTGAATCGCAATCTGCAGGAAGGCTCTATTTGTCGATTTTAGTGGGTACCTCATTAATATTTTTCTTACCAGCTATATTTTGGATTTGGCTTAAAACAGGGACTTTAGATTTTCAAGATGGGGGAATACTTATGAATAAATTCCCAGCAGAGCACCTATCTTTTCTAATAGCTATGCTTGTGTTTGGTATAGGTAAAGCAGCAATTATGCCTATTCATCGTTGGTTGCCTGCTGCAATGGTGGCGCCAACTCCAGTTTCTGCATTACTCCACGCCGTTGCTGTAGTAAAAGCTGGTGTATTTAGCTTTCTCGTGGTCGTTGTTTATATTGTTGGTCCAGACTTTTTACTTCAAACAAAAAGCTCTGACTGGTTAGTCTGGTTAGCATGTTTCACTATAATGGCTTCTAGTATCATAGCGATAACAAAAGATGACTTAAAAGCGAGATTAGCTTATTCTACTATAAGTCAACTTTCCTATATTATTTTGGGAGCAGCTTTGGCTTCATCTTTAGCTCTAAAAGGGGCATCTTTTCATATTATAACTCATGCTTTAGGTAAGATAACTCTATTCTTCTGTGCAGGTGCTATTTATGTAACTGCCCATATTAAAAAGGTGAGTGACCTAAAAGGTATGGGCTACAAATTACCGTTAATATTTTTTGCTTACACTTTAGGGGCTCTATCTATCATTGGGGTTCCTCCCTTTATTGGTTCTTGGAGTAAATTTTATTTAATCATGGGCTCTATTGAGAGAGAATTTATAATCGTTGCAATAATCTTAGGTATTTCCTCATTGCTAAATATTTATTATCTATTACAGCCTGTAGTAATAGGCTTCACCCAAAACTCTAAGAAAGAAATAAAATTAATTAAAGCCCCTTTAACTGTTTGGCCACCATTAATTACAGGTTTAGGCTGTTTAGTTTTCTTTTTTTATGCAAACTATTTTTTGAATAATATTAGTGGAGTAATAGTGAATTAAATGAAAAAAAATGATTTAAAGAGTATGGGTAAAAGCTTTACAAAGTACATACTTATAATTGGAGCACTTTTAATTCTTTTAGACTTTACTTTTCACAGACATGAATACTTTTCCTTTGCCGAGATATATGGCTTCCCAGCATTTTTCGGTTTTGTAAGTTTTGTTTTTATAGTCTTGTTAGGAAAGTGGCTGAGGAAATTCTTAATGAGGAAGGAGGATTATTATGATCAGTAATTTTATTCCCGGTTTAATTATGATAATTACTTCATTCTTATTACCAATCATTCCTCAATACTTTAGACATCCTGCGATGTTATTATCGGTGGGTTTATCAGCTTTATCTTTATTTAATGGTTATGGAACTTTTTTAGAGTGGGACATACTTGGTTTAAATTTAATATTATATCAATCTGATAGTTTAACTCTTCCATTTGCTATTATTTTTCATATTGCAGCTATACTTGTAATAATTTTTAGCTGGCACAGTAAAAATTTAATGGAGCATATGGCGACACTAGCTTATGCAGGCTCTGCTATTGGTGCTCTCCACGCAGGAGATTTTTTTAGTTTATTTATTTGGTGGGAAGCAACAGCTCTTACTTCAGTCTTTATAGTTTTTGCTGGAAATACAAATGCAGCAAAAGATGCAGCTATGAGATATTTGATCATTCAAGTTTCTTCAGGTGTATTACTTTTAATTGGCGCATGTTTAATGCTATATCAAACAGGAAACCATAATTTAGCTGTTCTAGATTTAAAAACAAATTTTGGAATTTTTATATTTATTGCTTTTGGAATTAAGGCTGCATTTCCTCTTTTAAATGGTTGGCTACAAGACTCTTACCCTGAGTCTTCGGTTACTGGCACAGTTGCACTTTCTGCTTTTACAACAAAATTGGCAATTTATGCTTTAGCTAGAACTTTTCCAGGCACTGACTCACTGATTTGGATAGGTGCAATAATGACAGCCTTTCCTGTATTTTTTGCAGTCATAGAAAATGATTTAAGAAGAGTTTTGTCATTTAGCCTTAATAACCAATTAGGCTTTATGGTTGTTGGTATTGGCATTGGGACAGAACTTTCTCTTAATGGAACGGTAGCGCATGCGTTCGTTCATATAATTTATAAAGCTCTTTTGTTTATGAGTATGGGTGCTGTTTTATACAGAGCTGGAACAACAAAAGCTTCTGAATTAGGTGGCCTTTACAAATACATGCCATTCACAACAATATTTTGCATTATAGGGGCCATGTCTATTTCTGCATTTCCGTTGTTCAGCGGATTTGTCGCCAAATCTTTAATAATGTCCTCGCTTGGAGGTATGGGAATGGTTTTAATTTACTTTATTTTATTCTTTGCTTCCGCAGGTGTTTTGGAGCACTCAGGGATAAAGATACCTTACTTTGCTTTTTTTGCACACGAAAGGAAGAATAAAGTTAAAGAGGCTCCAATTAATATGCTCATTGCAATGGGCATCGCTGCTTTTTTATGTATTGCTATAGGTGTGTTCCCAAAATATTTGTATCAAATACTTCCATACGCAGTTGAATATCAGCCCTATACTTTAGACCATGTAATAAGTCAGCTACAACTTTTAGTTTTTGCAATTATTGCATTTTTATTTTTAGTTAAATTTAAACTTTATCCCTCCGAGATTAGATCAACCGTTTTAAATTCTGATTGGTTTTACAGAAAAATGTTACCTGGTATTGGTAAACCCTTATTTAAAAAAATAGGTTTATTAACAGATAGTTTATATAAAAATTTAGGTTTATCTTTTAAACAAGTATTAAGTAAGTCTTATAAATTTAGTAATTTATCCTACATTAAAGTTACAACACCAAGTTTTGCAGGCACAATTCTAATATCAATTTTATTTATAATGTTAGTAATCGTTTTGGTGTGATTATTTTTTTATTTTTGCAGACTCTAGTTTAATAGCTTCTTGTATAAAAATTTGCCAAATTCTAACAATTATTTCAGAGTCAATTTTATTTTTTTTTGCTTTTGATTGAACAGACTTTAAAATATGAGTAATTCTTTCGTGATCAATTATTTCTTCTCTATTTTCCTTTAATTTAGTGACTTTGTGTATTTCTTTAAATCTATCACCAATCAGCTCTATAATCTTGTTATCAATATTATCAATTTTCTTTCTTACTTTTTTAAGCTCTTCAATGTTATTTTTTTTAGTCATTTTTTTAAATATTGTTGTACAGTAAATCTATATGAAATTAAAAAATTCTAAACATAAAGTTGCCGTATTTTGCGGATCTATGTTTGGATCAAACAAAAATTTTAAAGATTTAGCTATAACAGTTACAAAATATCTAGCACAAAATGATTATGACATTGTTTATGGAGGTGGAGAAAATGGATTAATGGGTGTTGTTGCTAAGACAGCATTAAAATATAACGCCCATGTAACTGGTATCATCCCATCTTTTCTAGATAAGCGTGAGAAAATTCACACAAAAATTAACAAAATATATGTTACGAAAACAATGGAGCAAAGAAAAAAAAAGTTTTTACAATTGTCAGATAGTTTTGTCGCTTTACCCGGGGGTGGGGGTACAATAGAAGAAATTAGTTTAGTAATCAGCGCTCTTCAATTGGGTGTTATAAAGGGTAAAAAATGTATTTTGTTTAATTATAATAATTATTGGTCTGATATAATTAATCAATACAAGAAAGTAATGAACTCCAAATTTGCTTATAAAAACTTTAAAGATTTATTTTCAGTTTGTAATAATCTGAAAGAATTTAAAGAATTATATTAATTCTTTCTTAAATAACTTAGCCAATTTTTTAATTCTTTGTGTCTTAACGTATCTTTTAACAAAGATTGACTATAACTCTTGTTATTAGGTCTTTTAAAGTCTTTGATTAACTCTTGTATTTGATTTTTACTAAACAGTTTTTCTTTAAGTAAAATATTTTTTCTTGCATTTAAAATTTGTCCTGTGTATTTAAAATTAAATTCAGGATGATATTGAGTACCCCAAAATTTATTGCTTATAAGAGACTGAATTGAGTAATGATTGTCTGACAGAACATGAGATCTATTAGGCTTTTGGGATATATGGTCAATATGAGAAGCAAAAGCATCAAATATCAGGGGCTTATCTTTGTACATTGGATGATGCGCACCATATTTATTAATACTTATATTATAGGCTATTCCAATTTCTCTACCTTTAGGATTTTTTTTAACTGCGCCACCATTTGCAACAGTAAAAAGTTGCATACCCCAACAACTACCAAACATATTTACCTTTAACTTTGATAACTTTTTCATGAGAGAAATTTGGTTTTTAATTTCTCTTGTATTATCATAAATATTGAGACTTGAACCTGTCCACACAATGCCGGTAAATGATTTGATGAAACTTTCATCATAATTTTCATCTAAGTTCATAGATGGATAAATGAATGTAGTTTTTATTTTTGAATTAATTATTTTTAGTTGGTCTCTGTAAAACTCACATATTGGTTGTAATCCATATCTAGCTAGTTTACCCCATCCGTTTTTGTCATATCCATTAACTATTAGTAAATTCATTCATATTTAATATATTTAGATTAACCACATGTCAGCATTTATCTACAAGTCTTTGTCCGTCCTTTTTTTTGTTTTAATGAGTGTATGTATAAAAGCAACAGGCGACAACTTACCATTATTTGAGGTAGTTTTTTTCAGAAATCTATTTGCTCTTATTCCATTGATAGTTGTCATTTATTATTTAAATCTAAAAATATCTTCTATTAACAATTATAAACTTCATTTTTTTAGAGGTTTAGTAGGAATTTCAGCAATGAGTCTTTTCTTCATATCTCTTAGATATGTTCCACTGATCGAAATGCAAACAATCAGTTTTTCATCTGTTTTTTTTATATCTATATTATCAATTTTTTTTCTGGGTGAAAAAATTGGATATAGGAGGATAATTGCAATTATTATTGGCTTTATTGGAGTAGTAATTATTTTGAAACCGGACGTGAATTTATTAAACAATTATTCTGTTTTACCACTTTTAGCTAGTATATTTTTGTCAATGGCAGTGATAATTCTAAAAAAAATATTAATAACTAATAATAATATTTTAACGGTATGGGCCTTTACTTTATTTGGAACAGTTTCAAGTTTATTTTTCTATAGTGATGATTGGATATGGCCAAATAATTTAGACTTAGTTTTTCTAATTGCTTCAGGTTTTTTAGGGTTTACTGCTCAATTTTGTCTTACAAAATCTTTTCAATTAGCAGAAGCCTCTGTTCTTGCTCCTTTAGACTTCACTTCTGTTGTTTGGGCATTTGTCATCGGTTATATTTTTTTTGGTGAGTTTCTCTCGAAAGAGGTGCTACTAGGAGGTCCATTAATTTTATTTTCAGTCGGATATATTTTTTATCGTGAAACTGTCCTTCGAAAAAAAATAGTCCTTGGAAGCAATAAGCAATTTTAGAAATTTTTTGGACAGATTTAAAATTTTTTGATATTTAATCTTAATGGAATATTTGCACACAATGGTTCGAGTAAGTGATATTGAGCAATCACTTGACTTTTATTGTAATAAATTAGGACTAATTGAATACTCGAGAAAAGAGAGTGAAAAGGGTCGATTTACTCTAATTTTTCTTTGTGCTCCTGATGATAAAGACACTGCTGATAGTAAAAAGAAACCTCTTTTAGAATTAACTTACAATTGGGACAAAGAAGAATACAAAGGTGGCAGAAATTTTGGTCATCTAGCTTTTAGAGTAGATAATATTTATCAAGTTTGTGAAAATCTGATTAAAAAGGATGTTGTGATAAAC
This sequence comes from uncultured Alphaproteobacteria bacterium, assembly GCA_902546975.1. Lineage (GTDB taxonomy): Bacteria > Pseudomonadota > Alphaproteobacteria > HIMB59 > HIMB59 > HIMB59. The sequence continues at coordinate 149,917 of CACCLU010000004.1, read as the reverse complement.
AGGCCTCCTAGAGATGGATATATGGCATTCATAAAATCACCAGACGGCATATCAATAGAGTTACTTCAAAAAGGTGAGAGCCTTGAAATAAAAGAGCCTTGGGCCAGTATGCAAAATAATGGGTCTTGGTAGATTATATTTCTGAGAGTTTTTTTACTAGATCTTCTCTAGTCAGACTACTATTATTTTTAGCTAATACATCTAAGGCTTTACGTACTATGTCTTCATCTCCTGGTTCCTCAAGATCAGATAATATTATTTCTCTCAGTAATTCTGAATTATCGGATTGTCCAATATCATCTAAAATGTATTGAGCAAAGATTTTGTTTCTTGAATTTCTTTTTTCAAATTCTGTTTGCTCTTTTTGGCTTTGCTCTGCTTCAAAGGCTTTTTGTCTGTCTTTAAATTTGTCCATAATCCATTATTTCATAGTTGGCATGTTGAGTGAAGCCCCTGCGACATCATCTGGCCATCTCGATGTTATTGTCTTACGTTTGGTATAAAAATTAATCCCTTCTTCTCCGTGCATTCCATGACCACCAAATATTGAACCTTTCCAGCCACCAAAAGTATAAAAAGACATTGGAACTGGAATAGGAATGTTTATCCCAACCATTCCTATTTGGACATTTTTCATAAAATTTCTCGCTAATGAACCACTTGATGTATAAATAGAAGTGCCATTGCCAAACTGATGTTTATTAATCAGTTTTATAGCCTCTTCAAAATTATTCATATTAAGGACAGATAAAACAGGGCCAAAAATCTCTTCTTTGTATATAGTCATACCATCAGTAACATTATTAAATATTGTAGGACCTACAAAATTACCATTTTCATAACCTTGAAGACTAATTTCTCTTCCATCTAACTCTAATTTCGCACCCTCTTGAACACCTTTTTCAATATAAGATAGAACTTTTTGTTTGTGTTCCTTTGTAATGAGAGGTCCCATTTCGCTTTGTGGGTCTAAAGACTCCCCAACTTTGATTTTAGTTGCCTTCTCCTTTAGCAAATCCATAAATGGTTTTTGAATATTTCCAACAGGCATAGCAACTGATGTTGCCATACAACGTTCACCAGCAGATCCAAAAGCTGCTCCAATTAGTCCATTAACTGCATCCTCTAAATTCGCGTCTTCCATTATAAGCATATGGTTTTTAGCACCACCAAGAGCTTGAACTCTCTTATTTGTTTTTGAACATTCGGTGTAAATGTACTTTGCAACAGGTGTTGAGCCAACAAAACTTACTGAAGAAATATCTTCACACTGAAGTATAAGATCTACAATATTTTTATCGCCATTTACGACTGTGAGGACGTTATCAGGTAGACCAGCTTCACTCATTAACTCTGCAAGTTTTAAAGAGCATTGAGGAACTTTCTCAGAAGGTTTTAGCATAAAGGCATTTCCACATGCTATAGATAATGGAAACATCCACATTGGAACCATAGCTGGGAAATTAAATGGTGTAATACCAGCACAAATTCCCAAAGGCTGCTTAATATCAAACAAATCTACGTTTGTTCCAACGTTAATTGAGTGATTTCCTTTCAATAAATGAGGAATACCGCATGCAAAGTCAACTACTTCAAGACCTCTCTGCAAAGATCCTTTAGCATCAGAAAAAACTTTGCCATGTTCTTCAGATATTATTTTTGCTATTAAATCATAATTTTTTTCAATTAAATTTTTAAATTTAAATAAAATTTCACTTCTTTTTGTAATGGGTGTATTAGCCCATAAAGGTTGTGCTAATTTCATTTTATTGATAATTTTTTCAAATTCATCTCTTGTTGTTTTTGGAACATGCGCATATTCCTCACCCGTACTAGGTTTATATAATTTTATGAAGTCTTCTGAATTACTAGATATTAATTTAGAGTCAGAGAAGTTTTCAATTATTTTCATGTGATGTTTTTAATATTAAATTAGTTTTTAGTAAAGATAATTGATTTATTTTAGTTAGTTTGATAATATGGAATTTTAAGGGGTGCTGAAAGGCTGAGAAAGGTAATACTTAACCCTCGAACCTGATCCAGGTAATTCTGGCGTAGGAAGTTTCCCTTAAATACTTTTAAAACAGGAGCAAATTAGATGGAAATTCTTTTTTTAATTTTATTTGGATTAATTTTTACTGCGTCATTCTTTTTTTTGAAAAAAAATGAATTATCAGATGATAAATTTGTTATTAAAAATAAATATAACTTATTTTTTTCAATATCTTCTTTTGTATCTTCCGCATTGGGTTTTTGGATAATATTTTCGCCTGCCGCAGCAGCTACTTGGGGTGGAATGGGTAATGTGATTGGTTATGCTCTTGGAGCTGCGATGCCTTTAGTTTTATTCATCTTTATAGGAAAATATGTAAGAAAGGTTTTTCCAAACTCAACAGGCTTTCACGATTGTATCGAAAAACGGTTTGGTAAGAACTTATCCCACTTTGTTATAATAGTTTCTTTAGTTTATATGACAGTTTTCTTAATAGCTGAAATTACATCTATCTCAAAGTTCTTTAATTTTTTAAATGATACACCATATTGGATTTCTTCAATGATAATTATATTAATTGCTTTATCGTACGTTCTAATTGGAGGATTGTCGGCAACAATATTTACCGATTTAATTCAATTCATATTCATTATAGGAATTTGTTTGTTTTTAGTTTTTAAAATTCCTTTCCAAGACTTTTCAGATAACTCTTCATTTATGATCGAAAATGCTAATTTATTTGATTTTAATAATCAATTCCTATGGATAACAGGTTTGACTTTTTTAGTAGCAGTTACATTTACCAATCTTTTTCACCATGGTAATTGGCAAAGAATTTATGCTGCTAAAGATAATAAAACGCTTAGTATTGGCTTAGTTATATCTGCTTTAATTATATTTATAATTGTTTATTTCATTGGATACTCTGGACTAGTTTCAATCTCACTTTACTCAATGGATGATCCTGATTTAACATTTGTGAAACTTTTCGGTTTACTCGAGACTTCATTTATAAAATACATTTTTGTAATATTAGCTGCTTCTCTTGTATTGAGTAGTATTGATACATTAATAAATGCTATAAATTCTCAGATTGTCTCCCTAAGCACAAGTTACTCCTTAAAATCCTCTTCAAACTTATACTTTATTATTGTTTTCTTGGTGGCAGTTTTCATACTATCCTCGCAAGGCTACAATGTCTTATACGTCTTCTTAATTGCTGATTTAATTTGTTGTTGCTTAGTTTTACCTTTTCTGTTGGGATTATTTGGTTTTAATATCTCTACAAAACAAATATATATAATCTCTTTTTTGAGCTTACTACTGGGAGTATTAATATTTCCTGATCCCTCATTCAGCAAAAATATAATGAGCGATTTTCTAAATATTAATTTCACATTTATTAATAACTATAAATTATTCTCATCATTTTTAGTGCCAATTCTATTTTCAACAATATTGACACTTTTGATGAAAAGGAAAGGTATATAATGGAACATATTTATAATGATTTAAAAAACTTAAGACATAAAGGAGCGCTTGTACATTGTATTACAAATTACGTGGCAATGAACATAAACGCTAATATTCTTCTCTCTATCGGAGCATCTCCTTTGATGTCTCATGCAACAAATGAACTTAAAGAAATAGCTGCTATATCGTCTTGTCTTGTTAATAATATTGGAACGTTAGACGATAATTGGAGGCCTAGCTTTTTAGAGGCTTCTAAATATTATGTTGAACAAGAAAAACCAATCATATTAGACCCTGTGGGTTCAGGTGCGAGTAAGTTAAGAACTCAAACTTCTCTTGACATTATTAAAAGCTCTAAAAAATTAATTATCAGAGGAAACGCATCTGAAATTCAATCACTAGTAGATCAAAATAAAATATCTTCAAAGGGAGTTGACTCATCAATTGAAAGTCACGCAGCTATTGAGTCTGGAAAAATTTTATCTAACGAGAATAATTGTGTTGTATTTATAAGCGGTAGAGACGACTTCATTATTTATGAAGATAATGTCACTAAAATTTCAAATGGATCAAGTGTTATGACGAAGGTTACAGCTATCGGTTGCTCTTTATCGTGCATAGTAGGAGCATTTGCTTCTGTAGGTGAAAGTTTATACAAATCTGCGATAAGCTCAGCGGCTATTTTTTCAATCGCAGGAGAACTCGCAGCATCAAAATCAGAGGGGCCAGGAGATTTTCAAGTAAATTTCTTGAACAAATTAAATAATATTACAGAAAAAGAAATTTTAGATAATTTAAAAATTACTAGTGTTTAAATTTTGTTTTGTTACTGACGATAAACTTACACCATTAAGTAAGTTGGATAATTATTTGAAAATAATATTTGAGAGTAAGGTCGATTGTATTCAATTAAGGTTTAAAAATTTAAAAACAATTGATTTATACAACTTAGGGAAAGATTTAAAAAAAGATTGTGTTAAATTTAAAAAAACCCTCATTGTCAATGATCGTGTGGATATTGCGAAATCTATAAATGCTCATGGTGCACATGTTGGTATGGATGATTTACCCTATAATCAAGCTAGGAAATTATTGGGAAGAAAAGCTATAATAGGAGTTTCAGCAAGTAATAAAAATGAATTCATAAAGGTAAAAAAGTTAAAGGGAGTTGACTACATAGGTGTTTCAGCCTTCTCGTCAAATACAAAAAAAGAAATGAAAAATTATTTTGGTTTAAGCGGGCTTAAAATTTGTGCTAAAACTACAAAAATCCCTTTAATAGCAATAGGAGGTATCAATATTAGTGATGTAAATAGTATACTTAAACTAAAAATCCATGGAGTTGCTATGATATCCTCTTTATTAAAAGGTAATATTAAAATGAATTGCATGGATGTAAGTAAAATTATTTCAAGTTATGAAAAGATATAAAACTGTATTAACAATTGCAGGTTCTGACTCATCAGGAGGAGCAGGTATCCAAGCTGATATTAAAACTATAACATACTTTAAATGTTATGCGATGTCTGTAATTACTGCTTTAACTGCACAAAATACTCAAGAGGTAAAAAGTATTTTTAATACAACCCCAAAGTTTATAAGAGAACAACTTAATACGACGTGTAGTGATATTAAACCAGACTCAATAAAGATTGGTATGTTAAGTGATAAAAAAATTATTCAAGAAATTTCAAAATTTATTGACAACTATAAAATATCTAAAGTTGTTTTAGACCCTGTTATGGTTTCAACATCTGGTTATTTACTCTTAAAGAAAAGCGCTATATCAAGTTTAACTAAAAACCTTATAACAAAATCTATGATAATTACTCCTAATTTGAAGGAGGCAGAAATTCTTACAAATACCAAGATTAATAGTAAAGATGATATGATTAATGCAATTCAAATTTTAGAAAAAATTGGCGCTAAGGATATACTGATCAAAGGTTTAATTAAAAATGGAAAAATATTCGACTGTCTATTTATAAAAAAAAATAAAAAAATTCACTTTTTTGAGTCTAGTATCATTAAAAGTAAAAACACACATGGAACTGGGTGTACTTTATCGTCAGCAATTGCTTCGAATTTAGCTTTAGGTGAAGATATTTTAAATTCTGTCAAAAAATCAAGAAATTATATAAAAAGAGCCATAATTAAAGGAAGTTTGTATAAAATTGGTAAAGGTAGCGGCCCGGTTTACCATTTTTAACTTTAAATTTAGAAAAATTGCTATAAAAAGTTTACCAATATTTAGGCTTATTATTTGAATACTAATTAAAAAAATCTCATAAAATTTTTAACTATGTTTGGATACGCTAAATATTTACTACTTAAGATTAAGAAAGGACTATAAATGGCTACAGGAACAGTGAAATGGTTTAACCCAAAAAAAGGATATGGGTTTATTGCCCCTGATGGAGAAGATAAAGATATCTTTGTCCACATCACAGCTGTTCAACAAGCAGGTTTAGACCGCCTCGATGAAGGCGACAAAGTCGAATTTGAAGTTGTTGAAGACAAAGGCAAATCCAAAGCAGATCAGTTAAAAAAAGTTTAATTGATTTTGCGAATACTTTTTATTTTATCGTAGGCTTGATTTATCTCGGATAGTCTGTCTTCAGATTTAATGATTAATTCTTGAGGAACACCCTGTGCCCTTAATTGGTCAGGGTGTAACTCTTTGCTTAGCTGTATCCATCTCTTTCTAATTTCACCATCAGAAAAACTTTTCTCAACTCCTAAAATTTTGTATGGATCAATTTGTTTATCCAGCCACATAGTTTTTATGCTTTCATATTGAGCTTTATTTAGTCCAAAATAATCAGAACAATTTTGAATAAATACTATTTCTGAGTCGCTGATTTCACCATCAGCCTCTGCGATATAAAAAAGTAAGTTTAAAATTTGCTCCAAAACTTGAGGCTGTCCACGAAATAGCATTCCTATTTGTTGAGCATATTGATGATAGTCATCAGAGCTTTTTTTAGCTTCATTAAATATTTTGCTAACATCACTTTGAAAATCAGGAGGTATTTTAAATTTTTCTTTAAAGGCGCTTATTTCATCAGTTGTAACTTGACCATCTGCTTTAGCCAGTTTAGCTGCTAAAATAATTATACCTATCGTTATAATTTCTTGTGGTGAATTAGAGGCTATATTAGAGTCAGATTTTTGGTTTCGAATACGATCAACACTGTGACCCGCTATTACACCTAACATAGCTCCGATTGGCCCCCCAAGAGCAAAACCAAAAGTCCCAGCTAAAAGTTTTCCCCATATACTCATCTAAAATTTATTTTTTATAAGTCTTATTAATTATTTAAGCCATTCGTTAGTTTTGTTAATGTCCTTAAGACTGCTTTCTGTGCCATGAGAAAAATGTTTGCTCATATCAGGGTAATATTTATAAGAAATTGGTTTTCTACCCATAGCAACTGCCATTTCTCTTACATGATGAGGGTCGGCACCGCAACAAATACCAATAAAATTTACATTGATGTCCATACATTGTTTGGTGAATTCAGCCATTTCAAACCTGTTACATGTTAATCCATCAAGAGCAATATGAGAAACATTACCATCTAAACAATTACAATTTGGATCCTCTATATACATGTGTGTTGGGAATTCTTCAGTTGTTCTATATGGAACAGGTAATGCAGCCACATGGCATGAGACTTTTTCTCTAATGCTTGGCAGCAGTTTCATTGTCATTTCAGGACCACGATAACAATTAAGGCCAACTACATCAGCACCATGGTCTTCCAAAATTTTACAGGCCTCTGCAGCACTATGGCCTTCTCTTGTTTTGTCACCTTTAGGTATAGCAAGATTTACGACAGCTATTAAACCTGCATTTTTAATTTCCTTTAATGCTAATTTAGCTTCTTCAGTCCAATTAATTGTTTCAGCAATAACAAAATCAACATTAGCTTCTTTTGCCCAAGCTATTTGTTCTTCAAACATTTTTTGACAATCAATGTGAGATTGTTTGTCATCAGGGTCATAAATATTAGTATTAGCTACATTACCAGCTATCATTAAATCTAACTGGGGAAACTCAGCTGCAGCATTTTTTGCAATTTCTAATGCATTTTTTTGAAGAGGTTCTAATAATTCTTCCTTTCCAATCAAACGCAACTTTTCTCTGTGACCGTAATAAGTAAATGCTTGAACAACATCACTACCAGCTCTAATAAACTCTCTATGAAGTTGAGTTACTACTTCAGGATTATCAAGAACAACCTCAGGAACGTAAGTTCCTGCCTGTAAATATCCTCTTCTCTCCATTGCAAAAAGATAGCCTTCTGCACACAAAATAGTTCCTTCATTGAGTCTCTGTATTAGATCCATACTACCTCCTAAATATATATATGGAGATTATTATAGCTTTTAAAAAAAATTCTATAAAAAATTTCAAATGTTTTTGGATTTTATCCGTAGAAAATAATTCAAAGATCAGTATGTTTTAATCAAATGGAATTTGAAAATAAAATCAAGAGTCTTCCAATATGGAAAAATCTTGAAAATATTGAACCTTTAGAGGGAGGAATTACAAATCTTAATTTCTTAGTATCAGACTCTGGTTCTAAATCAGTTGTTAGATTAGGTTTAGATATACCAGAACATCTAGTTTATCGATCAAACGAAATTATTGTTAGTGAAGCAGCCTATCAAATAGGGGTGTCTCCAAAATTAATTTATAATGAACCTGGAGTATTGGTCTTAGAATTCATTGAAAGTAAAACTCTTGAACCAAAAACTGTAAGAGAAAATTTAAATAAAATTGTTCCGATCATAAGAAAAATTCATGATGAAATACCTAACAAGTTATCAGGTCAGCCTCAAATTTTCTGGGTTTTTTATGTCATAAAGTACTACTCAAATTACTTATTAAATAATAATAGCTCTCACATTTCATTAATTCCAAGTTTGTTAAAAAAAGCAGAAAAGTTAGAAAAACTCTCCTCTCCAAGAGAAATTGTATTTGGTCATAATGATTTATTGGCTGCAAATTTTCTTGATGATGGTTCTAAAATATGGGTAGTAGATTGGGAATATGGTGGTTTTAATGATCCTTTGTTTGATATAGGGGGTTTATCTTCTAATAATGATTTAGATGAAAATCTAGAAAATGAAGTTTTAGAAATGTATTTTAAAGAAAAACCATTAAAAGATTTAATAATTAAATATAACGCAATGAAAACTGCTAGTTTATTAAGAGAGACAATGTGGAGTATGGTCTCTGAGATCACTTCTAAGATAGAATTTAATTATGCTGAGTATACTTCAGATAATCTCAAAAAATTTGAGGAGTCGTTTGATAAACTATAATGATAGATAGTTCAAAAATTGTAGTAATTGGGGGTGGTATAGTGGGTTGCTCTACTGTATATCACTTAGCTGATTTAGGACATGAAGTTGTACTTATTGAAAGTGGTAAATTAACATCTGGTAGTACATGGCATGCTGCTGGACTAGTTGGCCAATTAAGAACAAATGCAAATATTACACAATTATTAGGATATTCTGTTGATCTTTATGACAAGCTTGAAAAAGAAACAGGATTAGGAACAGGATGGAAGATGAATGGTGGATTGAGACTAGCTTGTAATAAAGAGAGATGGCAGGAGGTTTTAAGACAAACTACTACAGCTCATTCATTTGGTTTGAAGATGGAACTACTTACTCCAAAAGAGGCTCAAGATTTATGGCCAATCATGAATATAGATGATGTTTATGGAGCAGCCTTCCTTCCTACAGATGGACAAGCAAATCCGACAGATATTTCACAAGCATTGGCTAAAGGAGCTAGAAACAAAGGAGCAAAAATATTTGAGGAAACTAGAGTATCAAAGGTAATTATAAATAATGGCGTAATTGAAGGTATTGAAACATCTAAAGGTAAAGTAAAGTGTGAAAAAATTGTTTGTTGTTGTGGTCAGTGGACCAGACAGTTTGCACAAGATGTTGGAGTTAATGTCCCTTTAGTATCTTTTCAACATCAATATTTGGTTACTGAAAAAATAGAGGGTGTTAAATCAGACCTTCCTACTTTAAGAGATCCTGACAGGTTAATTTATTTTAAAGAGGAAGTTGGAGGCCTTGCAATGGGAGGGTATGAACCTAACCCTTTATCATGGGCTGAAAAATCAGTCCCAGAAGATTTTCATTTTTCACTTTTAGACTCAAATTACGATCATTTTGAACAAATAATGAATAATGCTCTTGGAAGAGTCCCTAGTCTTGAAACTGCTGGGGTCAAAGAATTAATAAATGGACCAGAGAGTTTTACTCCAGATGGAAACTTTATTTTAGGAGAGAGTCCTGAATTAAAAAACTTTTATGTTGGCGCAGGTTTCAACGCATATGGGATAGCTGCTGGAGGTGGAGCGGGTATGGCACTTGCAGAATGGGTAGCTAATGGAAGACCACCTTACGATTTATGGCCAGTTGATATAAGAAGATTTGGAAAACCCCATCAAGATTTGGAGTGGGTAAGAAAAAGAACTTATGAGGCTTATGCTAAACATTACACTATGGCATGGCCTTTTGAGGAAAACTCCTCAGTGAGAGAATTTAAAAAATCTCCAATTTATGAAAAACTTAAAAGCTCAAATGCATGCTTTGGTGAAAAAATGGGTTGGGAGAGACCTAATTGGTTTGCACCAAAAGGAAGTGAGCCTAGGGATATTTATTCCTTTGACAGACAAAATTGGTTTGAATTTGTTGGAAATGAAGTAAAGGCCGCAAGAGAGAGTGCTGTTCTAATTGACCAAACATCTTTCGCTAAGTTTATTGTATCAGGTAAAGACTCACTACAAGCTTTAGAGTATTTATGTGCAAATAAAATTGAAAGACCAATTGGTTCGACAATCTATACCCAAATGTTGAATGACGATGGTGGAATTGAATGTGATTTAACAATAACAGTTATAGATAAAAATACCTTTTATATAATAACTGGAACAGGTTTTATGACCCATGACTATGATTGGATAATTTCAAATATTCCAAATAATTTAGAAGTAGAAGTTAAAAATATAACATTTGATAATTCAGTTTTTTCATTAATGGGACCAAATTCTAGAAAGATCCTTCAAGGACTTACAAATACAGATTTATCAAATGATAATTTTCCATTTGCTACATGTAAAAAAATCAAAATTGCATCAAAAGATGTTTATGCAATTAGAATAACCTATATGGGTGAGTTAGGTTGGGAGCTCCATTTCCCAATAGATTTTTCCTCAGAAATTTATTCAAAAATAATGGAATATGGAAATCAATTTGGATTAGTTAATGCTGGATATCGATGTATAGAGAGTTGTCGTTTAGAAAAGGGCTACAGAGCTTGGGGTTCAGATATCGGGCCAGACCATACTCCTCTTGAGGCTGGATTAGGATGGGCAACTAAAATTAACTCTGACAAAGATTTCATTGGAAAAAAAGCACTATTAAATCAAAAATCAAAAGGTTTGAAAAAGATTTTTGCAGGTTTTACGTGCGATGATCCAAATCAAATCCTTTTAGGAAGAGAAACTATATTTAGAGATGGTAAACAAGTAGGTTGGTTATCAAGTGGAGGTTATGGATACACCATAGGCAAATCTATTGGTTATGGGTACATAAGAAGCAAAGATGTTATTGATCAAAATTTTGTAGAAAATGGTAATTATGAATTAGAGATAGCTACTAAAAAAGTTCCCTGCAATGTGCATCTTTATCCTATCTATGATAAAGAGATGATTAAGATTAAATCTTAAGCTCTTTTATTTTTAAAAAAGAGTATTTTGTAACAATATTTTGTGTTCTATTTGTTTTTAAAATTTCTAAAATTTGTTTTTTTTTCATCGGGATTATCTTTATATATTCTCCCTCATTAGGATTTATAATTTTAAAGTTTGTAATTCTAGGTACGTATGCAAGATAGATATCAGTAATTTCTTCTAAAATATCTGGGGCAATAATGAGTGACTCCAACTTTTTTACCGAAATAGGTTTGACTCCAAGTTCCTCTTTTATTTCTCTGATAATAGCCTGTCTACTTGTTTCTTTCTTGTTAATCCCACCTGCTACTATTTCCAGAGGGTAAGGTGAAAATTTATTAAAAAAATAATTTGGTCTCATCTGTCTTGTGAAATAAAAAACTTGATCTTGTTTATTAAAACAAATAGCTGAGACACTATTTCCATTATAAATGTAATTTTCTCTTATCTCTTTAAAATCAAGTTTATTAGTATATTTAATTAATAATTCATAAATATTTTTGTAGATCTTCCTCTTCTTAATATTTGTCATAGTTTTTGGATCTTGTAAGTTGTTTAACTTAGTTTATTTTATTGAAATTCAAATGAAAGTTTTAGTTGCTGTCAAAAGGGTCGTTGATTACAAAGTGCAGATAAGAGTAAAAAGCGACAATAGTGGAGTAGAAACTCAAAATGTTAAAATGTCTGTTAATCCACCAGATGAAAATGCCATTGAAGAGGCAGTAAAGCTTAAGGAACAGGGTCTTGCAAATGAGATAATATCTGTATCTATTGGAGATGATAAATCCCAAGATGTTTTAAGAACATCTATGGCTATGGGAATTGATAGGTCTATATTGGTTAAAAGTCAAAACACATTAGAGCCATTAGCAGTAGCTAAAACACTAAAAATAATAATTGATAAAGAAAAACCAGATCTCGTTTTAATGGGTAAACAAGCTATCGATGATGACTCAAATCAAACAGGTCAGATTTTATCTGCATTATTAAATTGGCCACAAGGATGTTTTATTTCAAATTTAAAAATTGAAAATAATAAAGTTTTTATATCAAGGGAGATAGATGAAGGTATTGAAAACCTAGAGACTTCACTTCCAGCTGTTTTAACATGTGATTTAAGATTAAACACACCAAGGTTTGCCTCTCTTCCAAATATAATGAAGGCTAAAAAAAAACCTCTTGAGACAATTGATATTGACACTCTTGGAATTGATACATCATCAAAAATTAAAACCTTAAAAGTAATTGAGCCTCCAAAAAGAAAAGCAGGGATTATGGTTAATGATGTAAAAGAATTGGTTCAAAAACTAAAATACGAGGCAAAAGTAATATAAATGTCTGTACTTGTAGTAGCGGAACATGATAACAAAAATTTAAAATCATCAACTCTTAATACTATTAGTGCTGCCGAAAAATTAAGCGAAGATATTCATCTTTTAATTTTAGGGAATAAAATTGAAGAACTTGCTAAAAGTGCAAAATCAATACAGTTAGTTAAAAAAGTAATTATTTGTGATCATGAGAAATTAGAAAATCAAATACCAGAATTATCATCTCCAATAATTTCTAATTTAGCTGAAAACTATTCACACATTTTAGCACCTTCTAGTACATTTGGAAAAAACCTGCTACCTAGAGTATCTGCTCAGTTAGATGTTACGCAAATAAGTGATATTATAGGCATAGAGTCCCAAGATACTTTTATTAGACCTATTTACGCGGGAAACGCTATTTCTTATGTTCAAACTGATCAAAAAATTAATTTAATGACTATCAGGCCCACTTCTTTTGAAAAATGTGAAGAAGCAGGGGGCGATGCTGCTGTAGAAAATATTCCTTTCATCGATTCAGAGGTTAAAACAACATTCGTAAGTAGAGAAGTATCAAAGAGTGACAGACCTGAATTGGGCAATGCTCGAGTGGTTGTGTCTGGAGGTAGAGGACTAGAAAACTCTGATAATTTTAAACTTTTATATGATTTAGCTGATAAACTTAATGCAGCTGTTGGAGCGTCGAGAGCTGCTGTTGATTCAGGATATATTGGCAATGAATACCAAGTCGGACAAACTGGTAAAATGGTTGCTCCTGAGCTTTATATTGCCGTAGGTATATCCGGTGCAATACAGCATTTAGCGGGTATGAAAGAAAGTAAAGTCATAGTCGCTATTAATAAGGATTTAGAGGCACCAATATTTAATATAGCTGACTACGGACTTTCTTCGGATTTATTTCAAGCAATACCTGAAATTATTAAAGAGTTAGATCTACTTAATCAGATAGAATCGTAATATTTAATATATAATCAACATTATGAGCGAAGTGCAGAGAGAAGAATTAAATTACGATGTAGTAATAGTTGGAGCTGGTCCAGCTGGTTTATCAACAGCAATTAAACTAAAACAACTCGATACGAATTTGTCTATTTGTGTACTAGAAAAAGCATCTGAAGTCGGTGCTCATATTTTAAGTGGTAATGTTTTTGAAACTAAGGCTTTAGATGAACTCATTCCAAATTGGAAAGATCTTAATAGTCCAATCAATACATCAGTAACATCAGAAGATTTTTTATTTTATACAAAAACTAAAAGTATGAAGGTGCCAAACTTTTTTTTACCAAATGTTTTAAAAAATCATGGAAACTACATTATTAGCTTATCTAATCTTTGCAAATGGTTAGGTGAATTTGCCGAAAACTTAGGAGTAGAGATCTTTCCAGGATTTGCAGCTAGTAAATTACTTTATGATAACGATCAAAAGGTTATTGGTGTTCAAACAGGTGATATGGGTTTAGACAAAAATTTTAAACCTAAAGATAATTATGAACCTGGGATTAATATCAAAGGTAAAGTTACAGTTTTATCAGAGGGTTGTAGAGGTCACCTGGGAAAAGAGGTCCTTAAAAAATTTAATTTAGACTCGAACAACAAATCTCCTCAACAATACGGTATAGGCTTTAAAGAAATTTGGGAGATCAATTCTGAAAATCATCTAATCGGTAAAGTTTCTCACAGTGTTGGTTGGCCTCTTGAAAGTGATACATATGGAGGTAGTTTTTGTTATCACGCTGAAAATAATCAAATATACTTAGGTTACGTAATAGGTTTGGATTATAAGAATCCATACCTTTCTCCTTATGATGAATTTCAACAGTTTAAAACTCACCCTGATATCAAAAAATTATTAGATGGTGGTAAAAGAATTTCTTATGGAGCAAGAGCTCTAATAGAGGGAGGATTGCAGAGTCTTCCACAAATGTATATGCCTGGGGCGTTATTGATAGGATGTGATGCAGGCACTCTAAATATGCCAAAAATTAAAGGATCACATACCGCAATGAAAAGTGGAATAATTGCTGCAGAAGTCATCAATGATCACATAAATAGTAATAAAGAACTGTCAGAGTATGAGTCAAAATTCAAAAACTCATGGGTATATGAGGAATTATACAAAGCAAGAAATGTAAAGCCCAGTTTTCAATGGGGCCTAATACCTGCAATGATTTTTACTGGATTAGATCAAAAAATATTTGGAGGTAAACTTCCGTTTACCCTTCAACATAAGCATGCTGATCATGAATCTTTGATCCCAGCTAAAAAAGCAAAAAAAATTACTTATCCTAAATATGATGGTGTTATTACTTTTGATAAACCCAGCTCAGTTTATTTATCAGGAACTAACCACGCAGATGATCAACCTAACCATTTGTTACTTAATGATAAAGATCTGTCAACTAATTTTACTATTGAAGAATACGACGAACCTGCCCAAAGGTATTGCCCTGCAGGTGTGTATGAAGTTGAATTTGATAATGACCTCCAAAAAAAAATTTTAAAAATTAATTCTCAAAATTGTATTCATTGTAAGACATGCGATATTAAAGAACCTTCTCAAAATATTGAGTGGGTAACTCCTGAGGGTGGGGGTGGGCCTATTTACTCTGGGACCTAATTAAAGTCGTATTCAAAGTTTTGGGAAGTTGCATTGATATTTACTAATTTAGCACCATGCTTTATATGAAAATGTGTTGCAATAGGCGTCAAAGGAGAAAGTGTGATAAAGCGATCTATATTTTTCATCTCATCTTTAACAAGCTTTTTTGTTGTAAAAATAGTTTGTTTACCTGCTCCTCTTTTTCTTGACCAAACAGTATAGGCTACAGCAATGTTTGCGTTTTTTTCATGAAAAGCATTTTTGCTCATTAAGTCTAATTCTTTCATTGTTTGTGGTACATCGTTACAGAATGCTAGACAAATAAACCCTTCAACATCTTCATTAGATTTTAATCCATAAATCTTGCGGCCATACGAGGTGCGAAATTCATTGTCAATGTCTGGTCTGATTGGATCTTCGCTAGTATCCACTGAGTCTAGCTCAACTAATTCTGCCTTTGAAAGCCAACTAAAAAAATTACTTAATTTATTTTTGAATTTTTCCAAATTACAACCATTGATGTTTCATAGCTAAAACATCTTCATCTCCATGTAAAATTATGGAAGCTAAACTATCAATTTTAGGCAAAATACTTGATACATAAATACTTGATGTAGCTATTTTTGCATCCAGAAATTCATTATCAATTTCGCCTTTATCTTTTAGTTCGAGTGATTTTTTGGCAGTTTTAATCATCATCCAACCCCCAAAAATATAACCTAACATCATTAAATAATTAACACTCGATACAGCAGGTCTTTTTTTATTGTTAGAAGTAGAAACAATGTGCTCAACAACTTTTTTTGCAGAGTCAATTGAGCTATCCATTTTTTTACATAACTCTTGTAATCGATCTGAACTCGCAGATCCTTCTGTATCGGTTTTAATTTCATCAATTAATTCTAATATGCTTTTACCATTGTCTCGAAGCGTCTTCCTAAAAACTAAATCATTTGCTTGAATTGCAGTGGTGCCCTCATATATTGGGAGAATTCTAGCATCTCTATAATGTTGTGCGATTCCTGTTTCTTCAATAAAGCCCATTCCACCATGAATTTGAATAGCGTTTGATGTAATCTCTAGTGATCTTTCAGTCAACCACCCTTTAATAATAGGTATCATTAAAGATGATTTTGTTTCCCAATATTCACTCTCTTCTGACTTAGTCATATCCAAAGCAAAAGCTCCATAAATTGCAAGAGCTCTCATAGCTTCGATTTCTGATTTCATAGTCGAGGATAATCGAAGCACATCTGGGTGATGAATAATAGGATCACCTTTCTGACCATCAATCGGAACTCCTTGAACTCTATCAAAAGCATACATTTTAGATTGCTGGTAAGCTCTTTCAGAAACAGCAAGTCCTTGTACTCCAACTGAGAACCTTGCATGGTTCATCATTTCGAACATTATATTTAAACCCTGATTTTCTTCTCCAACTAAATAACCAATTGCTCCATCCTTTTCACCAAACTGTAAAACTGCAGTAGGAGAACCTTTAACACCAAGTTTTTTTTCAATAGACAAACAGGCTACATCATTTTTCTTGCCAATACTGCCGTCATCATTTGGAATAAATTTAGGAACAAGAAAAACAGAAATACCTTTATTACCCTCTGGCGCTTCAGGTGTTCTGGCTAAAACCAAATGAATAATATTCTCAGATAAATCATGCTCCCCATAGGTAATATAAATTTTTTGTCCATAAATTTTATAATGACCATTTTCTTTTATGGCTTTAGTTTTAATCGTAGACAGGTCTGTTCCGGATTGTGGTTCAGTTAAATTCATTGTTCCTGTCCAATGACCTGATGCTAATTTTGGTATATAAAAGCTTTTTTGATCTTCTGATGCTGATTTTTGTAAAGCATATATCAAACCTTGTGTTAATAGGTGGCAAAGCGCTAATGACATATTAGAACTATGCCAAATCTCATTAACAGCGGCAGATAAAGTTACTGGTATCTGTTGACCACCAAATTTTTCTTTGGCCTCTAAGCCAAACCACCCACCATCTCTTAAACTCTCATAAGCCTCTTTGTAGCCTTTAGGAGTTACGACTTCACCAGTATCTAGTCTTTTTGAGCCCTCATGGTCTCCTGAAAGGTTACAAGGGTCTAACACTTCAGAAGCTATTTTTCCTGCCTCTTCAAGAACAGCTTCAACTAAATCATCAGAAAATTCAGAGTAATCACTAACTTTATTTAGTTTGCCTAAATCTATTAGATTTTTAATTACAAAATTTAAATCTTTAATTGGAGCTTCGTACATGACTTATATATATACTTTTCTTAAGTTCCTGCCTAAAGAAATTAAAATCTCGTGTTCATTAGTCCCAGTTTCGTATGCAATTCTTTCATATCGTTGATT
Source organism: uncultured Alphaproteobacteria bacterium (assembly GCA_902546975.1). GTDB lineage: Bacteria > Pseudomonadota > Alphaproteobacteria > HIMB59 > HIMB59 > HIMB59. The sequence continues at coordinate 132,382 of CACCLU010000004.1, read as the reverse complement.
ACTTCCAATTATTTCGACAGGTTTGCCTAAATACAATTTGTTATTGGGAACTTTAGACACATCAATCGTAATCAAGTCCATTGAAACTCTTCCTAAAATTCTACATTGAAATTTATCTATATAAACAGATGCTTTATTACTTCCGCTTCTAAGAAATCCATCAGAGTAACCAAAATCTATTGTTGCAACTTTTAAGTCTTTTTTAAGTTTATAAGTTTGGCTGTAGCCAATTGAATTTCCTTTTCTGACATTTTGAACTTGTAATATAGGTGAGTAAATACTCATAACCTGTCTTAAGTTAAATCTTTTTTTATAGAAAGGATTAATTCCGTATAGACTTTTTCCAGGTCTTACATAATTTAAATGATACTGCTTTCCTAAAAAAATCCCAGATGAATTAGCAATACTTAAAGGTAAGTTAAAATTTTTATTTAGGTCAATAAGTTTATTTAATTGTTTACTAGACTCATTTTTTTTTAAATCATCCGCAGAAGATAGGTGAGACATTAAAAAAATAATATTTTGTTTATCGATTAAATTTGAATATTTCTCAAGTTCGCTTGCCTGCAATCCAAGACGATTCATTCCAGTATCAACATGTAAAACGTACTTAAGTTTTTGTGAAGTTTTTAATAAAGATAATTGATCGACATTATTAATAATTGGAATTATTTTATGTTTTTTTATTTCTTTTAAATCATTGTTTGAAATCACACCTGATAAAAGGTAAATATTTATATTTTTAAAATTTTCTCTCAGCTTGATAGCATCATCTAACCTAGCTACATAAAAATCTTTACATTTATTTGTTTTTAATATTTTACAACATTCCAAAAGGCCGTGCCCATAGCCATCACCTTTAATTACGCTTATAATCTTTGAATTACCTGAGAACTTATCGATTTGCCTGTAATTATGCGACAGATTTTCTTTACTCACAAAAATCATTTTTTTATTGATTTTTTGGTTTTTTTTAAAGACTAGTTGTTTCATATTATGGATTTTTAGGCTTCAACCTTGTTGTCTTATGCCCTATATTACTTCTACTATTATAATAGATATAGGAGGAGTAAATGAAAAAATTTATTTCATTATTTTACGCTCTAGTCCTGTTTGCTGGTTTTACAACTGTAGCAAAAGCAGCAGACCCGATTAGAATTCCAGTTTTAAACTGGTCAAGCCAAATCGTTATGGCTAACGTTATGGCACAAGCTTTTGAAGAGCTTGGTTATGATGTTGAATTAGTCCCTGCTGAGTCAGCAACAAGATATGAAGCTGTCAGAGTAGGTGAACTTCACGTTGCTCACGAAACTTGGGAGTCAACAATGGCTCTGCCTTTTTATGAAGCTATGGATAAAGGTGGATTAATTGATGCTGGAAGTCACGACCTTATTACTTTTGAAGAAATGGGTGTTCCTAACTGGGTAATCGAAGATGGATTATGTCCTGGTCTTCCAAGCTGGGAAGCACTTAAATCTCCAGAGTGTGCAGCAAACTTTGCAACACCAGACTCTGAAGGTAAAGGTAGATGGTTAGAAGGTCCTTATGAGTGGCACACAGAAGTTATGCCTAACAGACTTAAAGGTCTTGGTATAGATGATTTATGGATGGTAAAATTTGCAGGTACTGCAGATGCATTATGGGCTGAATTAGAAGCAGCTAAAAAAGAGGGAAGAGGCACAATTATCTTTAACTGGTCTCCAAACTTTACAGATGCAGCTGGTTTTACTTTCATTGAATTTCCTCCATACTTCGAGGGATGTAGACTAGAACAAGGTGGTTCTTTAGAGACTACTGGTTGTGGTTCTCCAAAAGGTTGGCTTAAAAAAGCTGCTCACATTAAGTTCCCAATCACTCATACATCTGCATATAAGTTCTATACAAAAATGGAATTTACAGCACCTAACATTGGTGAAATGGCAAACTACGTTGACAACGAAGGCATGACTCATGCTGAAGCTGCAACTGCATATATTGCAAATAATAGAGATCAAATAGATCTATTTATGAAGTAATATTTCTAATTTGAATTCCTCCCTCTTTTTGAGGGGGGAATTAATTTTATTTTAGGAAAGATTAATTTATGTCACCAACTATTAGCTGTTCATCTGTCTATAAAATTTTTGGTAATAACGCTCAGACACTTTTATCTGAAAGTGGAGGGAATGTAGACGCCAAAAAATTTCAAGAAGCAGGGTGCATAGTTGGCGTTAACAATGCTTCTTTTGATGTAAATCAGGGAGAAATGCTTGTAGTTATGGGTCTCTCTGGATCAGGAAAATCAACATTACTAAGGTGTATATCTAGATTAACAGACGCAACTTCTGGTAAAATTTTAATTGATGGTGAGGATATTTGCTTAATGAATAATAAGCAATTAATCGAACTAAGAAGAGAAAAGATGGGAATGGTATTTCAAAATTTCGCTCTTCTTCCACATAAAACAGTTTTAGAAAATATTGCTTTTCCGCTTCAAGTAAAAGGAGTCACTACTGAAAATAGCATTCATAAAGCACTTGAAATGGTTGAGCTTGTAGGCCTAAAGGGTAGAGAAAATTACTTTCCAAGAGAACTCTCTGGTGGACAGCAACAAAGAGTTGGAATTGCGCGGTCATTAGCAGTTGAACCTGATATTTGGTTTTTAGATGAGCCTTTCTCTGCACTTGATCCTCTAATTAGAAAAGAAATGCAAGACGAGTTTTTGAGACTCCAGTCTGTTTTGAATAAAACAATTATGTTTGTCACTCATGACTTTGACGAAGCATTGAGGCTTGCTGATAGAATAGCTATTATGAAAGATGGAATAATAGAACAATTAGACAAACCAGATAATATAGTTTTAAATCCTGCTACTGACTATGTTAGGAAATTTACTGAGGATGTCCCTCGTGAAAAAGTATTGAAGATAGAGTCAATCATGGATGCCTCTGATCCACATGCCTCCGGAGAAATAGCTGTTAAAAAAGATGATATTATAGAAACCGTAGCAGAAAAAATTTTAAATAGTAAAGAAATTATTAAAGTTGTTGATGATAAAAATTCAGTAGTTGGCTCTATAAACCCTTCTAAAGTTATAAAAGTTTTATTCGGTGGATAAGAATTATTTAAATATCATTAGATCTTCAAAACTAGCTCAGTTTGGTATTTTATTAATTGTATTTTTGCTTTTATACAATTTAGTGCCACATAATGAGGGTAACTATTTTTGGAGACTTCCCTCTATATTAGCTTTCATACCAATTAAGTTAAATGAGATTATATATGCAGCTTTATATGAATGGTTTCCTCTCAAAGTATGGGACCCCATATTTGAAATGTATGAAGAAAAAGCAGCATTTCGTGAATTCACAAAATCTATATCTAAAGGTTTATTATTTTTAATTACTTTTGTAAGAGAACTTTTATTGGGTGGTGACAAAATAATTGATGTTTTTGTTAGTGATGCTTGGCTGAAAGATAATGATTGGATGACATGGCCAGCACTTCCATGGACAGCAGCTACAGTCGGTGCTTTTTTGCTTGGGTTCCAACTTGGTGGTATTAGATTGGCTTTACTTGGAGGGATAGGATCTTTATATGTATCAATCTTTGGAAATTGGGTACCATCTATACAAACACTCTCTTTTGTTCTAATTACAACACCAATTTGTTTTGTATTAGGTCTATCCTTTGGAATATGGGGATACCTAGATAGAAAAGTTGAGACAGCTTTGCAACCAGTACTAAATGTAATGCAAACTATGCCTCAATTTGCATATCTAGTCCCTATTATAGCTTTATTTGGTTTAGGCGATCATGCAGGTTCGATAGCTACTATAGTAATTGCTACCCCACCAATGATAAGAAATACCATTTTAGGATTAAAACGAATTTCACCTGAGGTAGTAGAAGCGGGACTTATGAGCGGTTGTACAAAAACTCAGCTTTTATTTAAAGTATTAATACCAACAGCTAGACGAGATATTTTAAACGGTGTCAATACAGTTATTATGCAATGCCTAGCAATGGTTGTAATTGCGTCTTTCGTTGGTGCAAAAGGACTTGGTCTAAATTTAAAAATTGCCTTAAATAGTTTAAAAATTGGCAAAGCTGCTGAAGCAGGTTTTTGTATCGTCTTAATTGCTGTTATCCTTGATCGATTTACAAAAGCATGGGCGAATAAACAAGTTGATTATTTTGAAAATTTATCTTTTTTTCAAAGATATAAACTCTTAATCATCTTTGGAACCTCAATTTTAATTTTTTCAATCATTGCTTTTATAGCAAATGGTTACTTCGATAAAATTAATTACTTATATGTCATACCTATTGAAAAAGGTTTTACTTTTGCTCACTATATTGATGCTGCTGTTGATTGGGTTTGGGAAACTTTTTTCTATTCTCTCAATTCTTTCAATAAGTTTCTTCTAACTGAAGTTCTAGGTCCTATGAAAAAAGCTTATCTAGGTATGCCAGTAGTTGCCACGTTGACTCTTACTATGGGTGTCGCTTATATCATTGGTGGAATTAGAACAAGCTTATTAGTTGGGGGCATGATGTTATTTATTGCTATGTCAAAATATTGGGACAGAGCTTTAATTACAATGTACATGGCAACATTTGCTGTAATTATGGCATCTCTCAATGGAATAATAGTTGGATCAATATTTGCACAAACTGAGAGGGGGTCAAAAATTATTCTCTCCGTGTGTGATTTTTTTGAAACATTTCCATCCTTTGTTTATTTAATACCTGTTATCTTCTTGTTCAATATTACTGATACCTCAGTGTTAATAGCTGCTATTGTTTATGCTACTGTTCCTGCTACTCGATATACTGTCTGGGGTCTAAATAGTGTCCCACTCTCCTTACATGAAGCAGGCACCATGTCCGGTGTCTCGAGAATACAAAGATGGACAAATATTGAAATTCCATTAGCTTTCCCTACAATTATGCTTGGCGTTAATCAAACAGTTGTTTTCACTCTTCAAATGGTAATTTTAGGAGCGTTAATTGGAACTGAAGATTTAGGCCAACTTATTTTTGGAGCATTATCAAGAGCTCAAGACGGTCCTGGTGTTGCTATAACACTAGGTTTATTCGTTTCTTTAATGGCTATTTCAGTAGATGTAATTGTGAGAAAATGGGCCGAGGAAAGAAAAAAAGCTCTTGGATTAGCATAGAGAATGATCATCCCAAGAGTTACTCAACCTTATGAACCTGGATTACCAGCTCTTGGTGACGACTTAGAAAATTATTTGGTAATTGGTGGAGGTTCTCTCACATTAAAATTAGAACCAGATGACAAAATTAAAATAATTAATTTAGAAGGCCATCAACAGGCCGAGATTGTATGCTTTAATTCAAAGCGAGAGTGTAATCTATCACCTTTAGGTCTTAATAACGAGCACAACGGACAATTAACAAAAAAAATCCTTACGAGCGAGGAGGAGTCAGCTCAAATAGCACGTACTAAATTAAAAAAACTTGGATATGAGGTAGAGTCTATTAATCAATCGATTTTAGTATTTTCTCAAAATTCACTTTCAGGTTCAATTGAGGAGTTTAAAACAAACGACTCCATTGTTTGTATAATTTCTGCACCAGGCGAAAGTGAAATTACACATGAAAATATTCCTGCATCCCAACTACGAGTAATTGTTCAAAGAAATAAAAAACGTGAAGAGGGAGAATTTTTATTACCAGACCCTTTAATGGATCCTGTTGAAGAAATTTTTGTTAAAAGATATACCGCAATGGCCTATGAGGTCAAAGAGGGAGATTTTATTCAGATAATTGATGTTTATGGAAGACAATGTTCTGACTTTATGGCATTCGACTCAGAGAGCCTTCAAAAAGGCCAAGAGCTCTCAATAGATACAACTAATAGTAGATATTTAATGGGTAGTGCTTTTCCAATGCCAGGTCTCCATTCTAAATATTACGATGAAAATCAAATGCCCATGGTTGAAGTCTACAGAGACACTGTCGGAAGACATGATACGTTTGGTACTGCATGTACTTCGAAATTTTATGATGATATTGGCTATTTTGGTCATCCAAATTGCTCAGATAATTTCAATTATGTATTAGATAAGTTTACTGTGAGAAAAAGACTAGGTTGGAATGCTATAAATTTATTTTACAACACAGCCATTGATGCAAATAATGCTTTAATTTTTGATGAACCATGGTCTAGACCAGGAGACTATGTGATGTTTAAAGCCCTGAAAAATTTAGTTTGTGTCTCCTCTGCCTGTCCAGACGATGTAGATGCAGCTAATGGATGGAATCCTACTGACATTTTTGTTAGAGTCTATAGACCGAATAGACCTTTTAGTAAAGGAATGGCATTTAGAATGAAAGCAGACTCTGATCCAAAATTAACTAAAGAAACTGGTTTTCACCCAAGAGTATCAAAACTTACTGAAAATATTGTTGAGTACAAAGGCTTCTGGTTAGCTTCTAATTATAATAATTACGGGGCGCACCAAGAATATGAAGCTTGCAGAGAGCGGGCTATCATTATGGATCTATCAGCATTAAGAAAGTTTGAAGTACGAGGCCCAGACGCTGAAGAACTTTTACAAATGACTTGCACCAGAAACATCAGAAAACTATCTGTTGGCCAAGTTGTTTACACTGCGATGTGCTACGAGCATGGAGGTATGCTTGATGACGGTACACTATTCAAAATGACGGATGATAATTTTAGGTGGATTTGTGGAGATGAGTATTGCGGTGAATGGTTAAGAGAAAAAGCAAAGGAACATAACTTAAAGGTATGGATTAAATCTTCTACTGATAATTTACATAATGTTTCCGTCCAAGGGCCAAAGAGTAGAGAAATATTAAAAAAGATAATCTGGACCCCTCCTCATCAAACATCATTGACTGATTTAGAGTGGTTTAGGTTTTCTATAGCTAGGTTAAATACTTTAGATGGAATTCCTTTAATGGTTTCTAGAACTGGATATACAGGTGAACTAGGTTATGAAATATTCTGTCATCCGAGTAAAGCTGCTGAAGTTTGGGATGCTGTAATGAAAGCCGGAGAGGAGTTTGGAATTGTGCCTATGGGATTGGACGCTTTGGATTTAGTCAGAATTGAAGCTGGTTTAGTTTTTGCAAATTATGAATTCGACGATCAAACTGATCCGTTTGAGGCGGGAATTGGTTTTACTGTTCCTCTCAAATCAAAAGAAGATAACTTTATTGGTAAAGAAGCTTTACTTGAAAGAAAGACAAACCCTCAAAGAAAACTAGTTGGACTTGAGATTGAGGGAAATGAAACTACCGGGCATGGTGACTGTGTTCATCCTTCAAATAATGGAAGGGAACAAGTTGGCATTATAACAAGTGGTATGAAATCCCCTGTTCTAAATAAAAATATTGCTCTTTGTAAAATCAATGTCAAATACAGCGAGCTTAATACTGAAGTTGAAATAGGTAAGTTAGATGGTCAACAAAAAAGAATAAAGGCTAAGGTTGTACCTTTCCCATTTTATGATCCAACTAAATCAAGAGTTAAATCCTAATTTATTTATCTTTTAAATGAGTTCAATTTTTTTAGATAAATCTTCAACTTTACCAATTAGTGATAACAGGTTTGATAAAGGACCTTTTTTTGAATTTTATCATAAAGAAGATAATTCTTATGGTGTATATGCCGATCGCTATTTTCCAATATCTGTTGGAAATAAAATTAAAGATAGTTACTGGAATTTGAGAAGAAAAGCTGTCATGTATGATGTACCTGAAAAACCTATTCAAATAGAGGGACCACAGTCAGAGGAATTTCTTGATAAAATATTTTGTCGCAAAATTAAAGATATGAAAGTAGGCAGGGGTAAATATGCAATTGCCTGTTATGAAAATGGCGGAATATTTATAGATGGTGTCCTTTTTAGATTAGAGCAAAATAAATTTTGGTACGTCCAACCTGATGGACCCCTTGAAACTTGGTTAAAAGCTCATCAAAAAAACTATGAAGTTACTATAACTGACCCTAATTCTCGAGTGATACAAATACAAGGTCCAATTTCTAAAGATATAATTTCAAAGCTGACAAATGGAGAAATAAACAATGATTTTAAATATTATCATTCAGGCTATTCAAAAATAGCTGATCAAAATGTATATGTCTCTAGAACAGGATGGACTTCTGAATTAGGCTTCGAAATTTATACTCTAGGAAATAAGACTAATTATAAAAAAATTTGGGATACTATTTGTGAAATCGGATATCCGATGGGTATGACATTTGATGGTCTAGAATCAATGGATATAAGAAGAATTGAAGCAGGCATCCTAGATAACAACACAGATTTTGACTCTTCTATGAATCCTTATGAAATTGGATTAGGCTCTCTAGTTGATTTGGAAAAAGAAAATTTTATTGGAAAAAAAGCTTTAGAATTTTTATCAACAAAATTTGGAAAGAGATTATTTGGTATAACTACCGATAAAGAAATTATTCCAAGAGCAAAAGTTTATTTATCATCAAATGAACAAAAAATTGGATATCTTTCAGCATCAACTTGGTCTCCTACTTTAGAAAAGTATGTGGGTTATGTACGATTTGACTACCCTGGTGAGTGGAAAGAATTTCAAATTAAAGTTGATTCTGTTAATGATAATTTAGCTGACTGCGAAATAATTGATTTACCATTTTACGATAAAGAAAAACTCATCCCAAAGGGGATTGACAAAAATATTCCTTAATCTTTATTTTTTTCTTTTCTAAAGAATGGTATTAGAAAAACAAAACAAGCTACAAAGAAAAAAAGACTTCCAAACATAGCCCAGAAACTACCAATACTTGATATTATAAAGCCTACAGCAGATATAATAAATAAAACCCATCCAATAAAATTAAGAGTATGATTGGACATATATTATTTATTTTGTATCTAAATATGTAGACATAGAGTCATCCATAGCATCCAACCATGTAGTATGATGTGAGGGACCAGTGGTGCCAGTGACTGGCGAGGAAAAGGATTTATCTCTATAGGTCAGGATATTTTCTTCCTTATGGTGTTCCCAATCATAAAAATGTTTGCGAATTAACTCAAAGTCAATTTTTGGGTAGTCAACAGCAGAACATAAATCCACACAATAATCTGTTTGAAAATCAATCATTTGATAGGCATCCTCTAGGGCTTCTTCCTTTTTAACCCAGTTATCAATATCCTTTGCTAACTCATCAGCTGAAGGCAGAGTTATTTTGTTCATTATTATGTCTCTAACATACCAAGCTTGAGCATCAAACATGTTAAAAGTATGAAACTGATCTTGCATACCAAGATAAAACAAATTTTGATTATTTTGCCATACTACTCCTTTGTATAAGTTTGGAGGATACAGCCTGTTATGAGTTTTTAATTTTAGATCTTCTGGTAAAAAAGGAAAATGATGCAAGTAACCTGTACATAGTATTAAGGCATCCATTTCTTGAACTGTGCCATCTTTAAAAACTGCTTTGTTTCCATCGATCTTATCCATGTAATGTACTTCTTTCATGCCTTCAGGCCAATTGAAACCCATTGGATTGTTTCTATAACCAATAGTAACAGTTTTAGCTCCATACTTATGGCACTGTAACGCTACATCTTCAGCAGAGTAACTACTTCCGAGAACGACAACGTTTTTATCTCTAAACTCTTCAGCGTCTCTGAAATCATGAGAGTGCATTATTCTCCCTGGAAAGCTATTCATTCCCTCATATTCAGGAATGTAGGGAACAGAGAAGTGTCCAGTCGCAACAACTAATTTATCAAAACTTTCAGTTTTAGTTTGATCGTCTTTTTTATTTCGGTATGTAATATCAAATCCATTACCATTATCAGCAACAGAGGTAACAGTTGTGTTAAACTTTACGTATTTTTTTACATCTGAATTTTCTGCACGACCTAAAATGTAATCTTGAAGGACGGCTCTTGGAGGGAAGGAGGGAATTGGTTTTTTGAAATGCTCATCAAAAGAATAATCTGCAAATTCAAGACACTCTTTTGGTCCATTCGACCAAAGGTATCTATACATACTATTGTGAATTGGATCTCCATATTGATCAGACCCGGTTCTCCAAGTATAATTCCAAAGACCACCCCAACTTTCTTGTTTTTCAAAGGCAACAACCTCAGGAATATTTTCGCCTTTGCTTTGCGCTTGATGCAGAGATCTTAAAAAAGATAGTCCACAGGGACCTGTACCAATTAGTGCAACTTTTGTCATTATTCTCCTCCGATTTGAATTAATATTAATAATTAAATTTTAATTTCCAATCCATTTTTTGTCATAATCTGTAATAAATACAGGGATAATAAAAATGTTGTTTCATATTATGGAACAGGTTTATTGTAGCATTATATTAGGAATATATATTTTCGAAGAGGTTTAATTGAATCATGCAAAAGTACTCAGTTTTTAGTTTAGTAAAAAATGCTTTCACCAACCATGAAAATTGGGAGGTAGCTTGGAAAGACCCCGAGCCTAAAAAAGAATACGATGTCATAATTGTAGGCGGCGGTGGTCATGGTCTTGCAACAGCTTATTATCTTGCAAAAGAACATGGCATCACAAACGTTGCCATACTTGAAAAGGGTTGGATTGGAGGAGGTAATGTTGGAAGAAACACTACCATCTTGAGATCTAACTATATGTTTGATTCAAACGCTCATTTTTATGAGTTTGGTATGAAGCTTTGGGAAACACTTAGCCAAGAATTAAATTACAACGTTATGTACTCACCGAGAGGAATTATAAACCTAGCTCACTCTGATGCACAAATGAATGCTTACGCTAGAAGAGGTAACTCTATGAGATTAAATGGTATTGATGCAATTCTTCTTGGAAGGGATGATTTAAAAAAGATGATCCCATTTGCAGATTTTTCAGAAACATGTCGTTTTCCCATTCATGGTGGTTTAATGCAACCACGTGGAGGAACTGCAAGACATGATGCAGTTGCTTGGGGATATGCTAGACAGGCAGACTCCATGGGTGTCGATATAATTCAAAATTGTGAAGTGACAGGTTTTGATGTTAATAACGGAAAAATAGAAGGCGTTCAAACATCAAGAGGAAACATTAAAACTAAAAAAGTTGGATTGTGTGTTGCTGGAAGCACTACACTTTTAGCAGACATGTTAAATATGAGACTTCCAATTGAAGCACATGTTCTGCAAGCTTGTGTCTCAGAACCAGTTAAACCTTTACTTCATAACGTAGTTACTTTCGGAGCAGGTCACTTTTATTGCAGCCAATCTGACAAAGGTGAAATGGTTATGGGTGGTGATTTAGATGGTTACAACAGCTATGCTCAAAGAGGAAATATGCCAATGATACAGCATGTTTTAACAGGTGGATTGGCTGTCTTCCCAAACTTTAGTAGACTCAAAATGCTTCGAACTTGGGGAGGTATTATGGATATGTCCATGGATGGTTCTCCAATAATCGATAAAACTCATATTGAGGGTGTATATCTTAATTGCGGTTGGTGCTACGGAGGCTTTAAAGCTACTCCTAGCTCAGGTTTTGTTTTTGCACATACAATAGCACAAGATCAAGTACATGAACTCAACTCAGACTTTAACCTTGAAAGATTCCATACTGGAAAAATTATTGATGAAAAGGGGGTAGGCCCTAAACCTTGGATCGGTTAATAGATGTTAGAAATAAAATGCCCATACTGTGGCAAGCGCTCACAAAATGAATTTTCTTATGGCGGAGACGCCACTATAAAAAGACCTCAACTAGGAGAAGAAATTTCAACCGAGGATTGGGATAATTTTGTTTACTACAGAGACAACCCAAGAGGAAAACATTCAGAACTATGGCATCATGTTTCTGGATGTAGACAATGGTTTAAAGTCTCAAGAGACACCGCTACACATGAAATTTTTGATACGTGTAAAATGAACGAGGACTTTAATGTCTAACAGTTTTAGAACAACCAACTCAACCGGACTTATTAATAAGGATAAAAAAATTAACTTTACTTTTAACGGAACTATTTATCATGGCTATGAAGGAGACACCCTTGCATCTGCTTTAATTGCAAATGGTGTTCATTTAGTTGGAAGAAGTTTTAAGTATCATCGCCCTCGCGGTTTTTTGGGAGTTGGTGTTGAAGAACCAAATGCAATGGTACAATTGCATGATGGTAATAAATCTGAACCTAATATCATTGCGACCGAAGTTGAGTTAGTTGAGGGATTAAAAGCTAAAAGTCAAAATTGTTGGCCCTCAGTTCAATTTGATATTGGAGAAATCAATAATGTCTTAAATCGTTTTTTTCCTGCAGGTTTCTATTACAAAACATTTATGTGGCCAAAAAGTTTTTGGATGAAAATCTATGAACCATTTATAAGAAAAGCTGCTGGTATGGGTAAAGCACCACTGTTACCTGACCCAGATAGGTACGAGCATAATTATGAACACTGCGATGTACTCGTTGTTGGCTCTGGTCCATCAGGCCTCGCAAGTGCTCTGGCTGCTGCAAAAAACGGGGCAAGAGTAATATTAGCAGAAGACAAGCCTAATTTTGGTGGCTCTCTTCTAACTGACGAAGTTACGATTGGTAACATGTCAGGAAAAGAGTGGGCTAGTGATACCATTTCCCAGCTAAAAAGTATGCCAAATGTAATATTAAAAAAAAGGTCACAAGTCTTTGGATACTATGATCACAATATGACCGTAATGATTGAAAGAGTTAGCGATCATATTGAAAATCCCTCAAAATACACTCCAAGACAAAGACTACATTATATTAGAGCTGGAGAAGTAATTGTTTCAACTGGTTCTATTGAAAGACCAATATCTTTTGGAAACAATGATAGGCCAGGAATTGTATTAGCCTCAGCAGCAAAAGAATATATGAAGGTTTATGAAACATTAGTTGGTAAGAAACCAATTATATTTACCAATAATGATACAGCATATTCAACTGCCCTTGAGTTTATTAAAAATGATATTGAACCAATCATTGTAGACACTCGAGACAGCTCAAACGGTGAATTAGTCAAGGAAGTTCAGCAAAAGGGTATTTCTATAAAATTTAATTCAGGGATCGCAGACACTAAAGGACATTTGAAGATAAACTCTGCTATCATTGGTAAGCTTGACTCTTCAAAAGAGTCTTTTATTTTAGAAGAAACAGTAGAGTGTGATTGCATTTGTATGTCCGGAGGCTGGACACCAACGGTTCATTTATCTTCCCAAGCTGGAAATAAATTAAAGTTTAACGATGATATTGATGCATTCGTACCAGATAAAAAAAGACAGAAAGAAACTGCAATTGGAGCTGCTAATGGTTCTTTTACCTTAAATCAATCTCTAGCTGAAGGTTTTCAAGTGGGCTTTGATTTATCAAACAAATTCACAGATCAAAATAATCCTACAAATAGTCCCAACTCAAATGAACCTAGCTATGAAAAACATGAAAAGCTCTGGTGTATGCCTTTACCATCTGGAAAAAAACCAAAACGCTTTATCGACTTTCAAAATGACGTTGCAGTTTCTGATGTAGAGCTTGCAATTAGAGAAGGCTTCAGATCAATTGAGCACGTCAAAAGATATACAACTCTTGGGATGGCCGGCGATCAAGGTAAGACAAGTAATTTAAATGGTTTGCAATATGTATCTAAAATAGAAAAAAAGATTGTTCCAGAAGTTGGTCATACAACATTTAGACCACCATACACTCCTGTAACAATTGGAGCTATCGTAGGTAGAGAAGTTGGTAATCACTATTTACCGACAAGAAAATCTCCCATTCATACATGGCATGAGGAAAATAATGCTGTTTTTGTAGCAGCAGGTTTATGGCAAAGACCCAGATACTACCCAAGGGGTTCTGAGGATATGAACACTGCTGTTAATAGGGAAGCTGCAAATGTAAGAAAAAACGTTGGAATTTGTGATGTTACGACACTTGGTAAGATTGATATTAAAGGTCCGGATGCACCAGAATTCTTAAACAGAGTTTATACAAATGCATGGCTGAAACTGCCCGTTGGAAAAGCTAGATATGGAGTAATGCTAAGGGAAGATGGCATGGTTTTTGATGATGGAACAACATCTCGATTATCTGAAAATCATTTTCATATGACTACCACTACTGCCCAAGCTGCAAATGTTTTATCGCACTTAGAGTATTATTTACAAGTTGTATGGCCAGATTTAGATGTAAATGTCTTATCAACTACTGAACAGTGGTCTGGTATAGCAGTGGCAGGTCCAAAGTCTAGAGATCTTTTATCTAAGTTATTTCCTGATGTAGATATGTCTAATGAGGGCTTACCATTCATGGGGCTAGTGGACTCTTCAATAGACGGTATCAAAGCTAGAATTTATAGAATTTCTTTTTCTGGCGAACTAGCTTATGAGGTAAATGTCGAGTCAAACTATGGTCTTTATATGTGGAAGAAGATCATGGAAGTAGGACAGTCATTTGATATTCAACCATACGGAACAGAAGCTCTATCAACCTTAAGAATAGAAATGGGTCATGTCGCAGGAGCAGAATTAGACGGACGTACTATTCCTTTTGATGTTGGACTGAATAGTATGGTGAGTCAGAAAAAAGATTTCATAGGTAAAAGATCTTTATCTAAAGATGCATTCACTGAGTCGGATAGACAAACTATTGTTGGACTTGTTCCACTAGACAAAAAAACAAAGATCCCAGAGGGTTCACATATTATAGAAGATAATAGTGCTGTTGCCCCAATACCTAAACTTGGACATGTTTCATCTTCTTGTTGGAGTGTTGAATATAATAATCCTTTTTCCATAGCTATTATAAAAGATGGTAAAAATAAAATTGGTAAAAATCTATATGCTGTCTCTCCTTTGAAAGATATTTCAATTCCTGTTGAGGTAGTATCCTCACACTATGTTGATCCCGAAGGCTCAAGGGTAAGATCATAATGGAACAAGCACAAAACCTATCACCACTTCATTTTGATCATAAGCTCGGCTTGTTTGGCGACTATGAGAATAAAGAAAACCTATTAAAAATTTCAGAAATAAAAGACCTAAGTATTATCCAAATTGCTAAATTTAAAAAAAGCTCAATTGAGATTGAAAAAGTTACCATAAATCAACTTAATTTACCGACAGAAAGTCTAAAAGTTTCTCACAACCAAGAAACAAGAGTATTGTGGACCGGTCCTGATACCTGGTTAATTATCTCAAAAAAAATTGACTTGAAAGACGAAATTTATAAATCGATTAGAGATGAGGATTTTGCCATTACAGATATTTCACAATCAAGAGCTGTATTACAAATATCAGGCGTAAATGCAAAAAATGTTTTAAAAAAAGGTTCTCCAATAAATTTTAATGAAAATATGTTTAAACCAAATAATTGCGTGAACACGACATATAACGGAATTAACATACTGATCGACTATTTAGACGACCAACCGTTTTGTTTTAACCTTTATGCATTAAGAAGCTTTGGTGGTTCTTTTTACCATAGCATTACTGACTCGTCATTAGAGTATGGGTATGAGGGTATTTAATATTAATGTGCGGTATAGTTGGAATATATTTAAAAAATAAAAAATATAATTCACAATTAGGTAAATTTCTTACTGGAATGATGAATAGTATGGCTACGCGTGGTCCTGATAGTGCAGGTTTTGCGATATACTCATCTGAGAAAAAAAAGAAATATAAATATTCGGTCTGCTCTAATACTGATCAAGTAAAAGAAATTTCAAAAAAACTATCTAAGCAAGTAAAAGATATCAAAGTAAAATCTATTTCAGATCATTTAATAATTGAAACAGCAATGAAGCCAAAGAAATTTATAGAAATTTTAAAAAATCATGATGAATTAAGTTTAGTTGGGTATGGTAGTTGCATAGAAATATTTAAACAAGTAGGAAATCCGAAGGATGTTGTTAAAAATTTTTCACTAGAGAAGTTTTCTGGCTCACATGCTATTGGGCATACAAGGATGGCAACAGAAAGTGCAATCACGACAGATGGCTCTCATCCATATTCCACAGGCGAGGATGAATGTCTTGTACATAACGGATCTTTGTCAAATCACAACAATTTAAGAAGATCGCTTCAGAAAAAAGGGATTGAAATAAAGTCCTTGAATGATACGGAAGTCGCTGCAGGTTATATTTCAAACGGATTATCTGATAAAAAATCACTCAAAGAAACACTTTTGGATGGACTGAAGGACCTCGATGGTTTTTACACATTTATTTCTGGAACCAAAAATGGCATGGCAATTGTTAGAGATGAGATAGCTTGTAAACCCGCAGTTGTTGCAGAAACAAAGGATTATGTTGCTATTGCCTCAGAGTTTCAAGCAATGGCACACTTACCAAATGTAAATTCAGCAAAAATTTTTGAACCAGAGCCCGGAAAAGTATACAGCTGGGGCAAATAATGAATTTAAATTTAAAAAAAGAGTCATTGAGAAAAGTTAATGAAACTCTTCAGAGTATAGATAGAAAATCAAACAAAAAGATTTTTAAAATTTCAAATCCAGATGGAAATCACGCTATTTGTGCTGGACTAAAAGACGAGATTGAAGTCACTATTGATGGTCACACAGGATACTATTGTGCTGGTATGAACATGAATGCAAATATCATTGTAAATGGAAATGTGGGCACAGGTGTTGCAGAAAATATGATGTCTGGAACTGTTCATGTTAAGGGCAATGCATCCCAATCAGCCGGTGCTACAGCACATGGTGGAACTTTGATCATTGATGGTGATACTAGTTCACGTTGTGGGATTTCAATGAAAGGAATAGATATTATAGTTAAAGGATCGGTAGGCCATATGTCTGCATTTATGGCTCAATCTGGAAATTTAGTTATATGTGGAGATGCTGGAGACGCTCTGGGAGACAGTATCTATGAAGCAAATATTTTTATTAAGGGTAAGGTGAAATCACTCGGTGCTGACTGCGAAGAGAAAAAAATGAATAAAAAAGATCAAAATATTTTGAGATCTCTTTTAAAAAAAGCAAGTATAAATGAAAGTGAGATTAAAAACTTCAAAATGTATGGTTCAGCAAGAAAACTTTATAATTTTAATATAGATAATGTATCGGAGTACTAATGGCAGAAAAATTTAAAACTACACCAAGAAAATCTTGGACATTTGATGACTATACAAACTCTGAAATTCGAAGAGCTGCAGAAACAGGTATTTATGACATTAGAGGCGGTGGTTCAAAAAAAAGACTACCTCATTTTGACGATCTTCTTTTTTTAGGCGCATCAATGTCAAGATACCCTTTAGAGGGCTATAGAGAAAAGTGTAGTACTAACGTCACTCTTGGAACAAGATTTGCAAAAAAACCGCTTGAATTAGATATTCCAATAACAATTGCTGGAATGAGCTTTGGAGCTCTCTCAGGACCAGCGAAAGAAGCGCTTGGAAGAGGAGCTAGTATTGCCGGGACTTCAACGACAACAGGCGATGGAGGCATGACCCCTGAGGAGAGAGGACAATCAAAGCATTTGGTTTACCAATTACTTCCCTCAAGGTATGGAATGAATCCAGAGGATTTAAGAAAAGCAGATGCTATTGAAGTTGTGATAGGTCAAGGTGCTAAACCTGGCGGTGGAGGTATGTTACTCGGTCAAAAGATAAGTGATCGTGTTGCCGAGATGAGAACATTACCAAAAGGAATTGATCAGAGATCAGCATGTAGACATCCAGATTGGACTGGACCAGATGATTTGGAAATTAAAATTTTAGAACTCAGGGAAATAACAGGTTGGAAAGTTCCCATATTTGTAAAAATTGCAGGATCTAGGCCTTACTACGATACTGCACTTGCAGTAAAAGCCGGTGCTGATGTGGTGGTGCTTGATGGCATGCAAGGAGGTACTGCAGCTACACAAGAGGTATTTATCGAAAACGTAGGTCAGCCAACATTGGCATGTATCAGGCCAGCAGTAGATGCTTTATTAGACTTAGATATGCACAGGAAGGTTCAGTTAATTATTTCAGGTGGAATTAGAAATGGTGCGGATGTTGCAAAAGCTATGGCATTGGGTGCTGATGCTGTTTCCATTGGTTCATCAGCATTAATTGCACTGGGTGATAATGATCCAAAGTGGGAGAGCGATTACAAAAAACTTGGAACAACAGCTGGTGCTTTCGATGATTGGCATGAAGGTAAAGACCCATCAGGTATAAATACACAAGATCCAAAATTAATGAAAAGATTAGATCCAGTAAAAGGTGGAAAAAGATTATCTAATTATCTCAAGGTTATGACTCTTGAAGCCCAAACTATAGCGAGGGCATGTGGTAAAAACGATTTACATAATCTTGAACCTGAGGACCTATGTGCATTAACAGTTGAAGCTGCTGCAATGGCAAGGGTTCCTTTAGCGGGAACCGGTTGGGTGCCTGGTAAGATTTAACCACTAGTTGCTAATAACTTAAACTATACTATAATGTTTCATACTGTGGAACATTGGTTGGAGGACAGTTTTGCAACAAAATTTAAAATATATAAATAAATCTCTGGAAAAATCTTTTAAAATTCTTGAAATTTTATCAAAATCAATTTTCCCGTTGAAGGCATCGAATATTTCCAGAAAAGCAATTTTATCTAGAACAACTACATTTAGACTATTGTCTGTTTTATCTCAACTTGGTTATATCCATAAAAATACTGGATCGAATACATACACTATGGGGCATAAAGCTTTTCAATTTGGAGAAACCTCAGATTATCTTCAGTCAATTTCTGAGACTTCTAAAGAAATTCTAAAAGAGGTCTCTAGTAAAACGAATTTAATTACCTATTTGGCAATGCTTGAAGGATCTCAAATAGTTCATTCTGATAAAATTTCTGACAACAATGATGATGCAACTATTAGAACTTTTAGAATGAGACTTGACGCTCATTGCTGTGCTTTGGGAAAAGTCATGCTTGCTTACAGACCTGAAAATGAAATTGCAACAATTTATCGTAGTTATAATTTTTATCCACACACAAACAATACAATTACAAATTTAAATGATTTAAAAAGACAACTAGGCAAAATTAGAACTAACGGTTATGCACTTAATCATGGAGAAGCTTTTGAAAACTCTTATGGAATAGGAGTTGCTATTTTAGACAAAGATAAAAGATCATTTGCCGGAATCGCTTTATCAGGAAGTAAAAATATTTTAAACCCAAAAACTATGATGTATTATGTCGATCTCCTTCAATCTGCCTCGATTAAAATTTCTCGACTAATTGTTGCCAATTGACGATTATTGTTGATAAATAATAGATTTTTATAAAAATTTTGTTTCATAATATGAAACAAAATGTGTTTTTTTCATACCTCACAGACAAAATGTAACTGCTTGGAGGTTACTAAAATAATGAGCTTACCTACTAAATGTGACTATTTAATAATCGGGGCTGGAATTCACGGTCTGAGCACCGCATGGCATCTTTGTAAAAAATTATCCAGCAAAGGCCAACTCAAAGAAAATTCTGTAGTCGTTTTGGAAAAATCCAAAGTTGCAAATGGAGCAAGTGGTGTTGCATGTGGAATTGTAAGGAACAACTACTACCAGCCTGCAATGAGAAGACTAATGGCTCATTCTGTAAATGTTTGGAATGAGAATGCTGAGGCTTTAACTTACAAGCCAGTTGGCTACATGCAGATCAACTCCGAGCTTATGCAAGAGGGCATGTCTGAAGTTTATGAGCAGCAAAAAGAAATAGGATTTGACTCTGAGTTTATCGAGGGAGCATCAGATTGTGATAAGTATATGAAAGACATGTTGCCAGATTGGCAAGCTCAAGGCATCACTTCAGTTTTACACGAAAAGAAAACAGGATATGGAGCTAATAGAGGAGCTATAGAGGGCTTCCATAAGTTAGCAGTATCAGCTGGAGCAAAAGTTTTAGAAGGTGTGACTGTTAACAATTTAATTTCTTCTAATGGTAGTGGAGCAGTTTCGGCTGTAGAAACTTCAGAGGGTAAAATTGAATGCACTCAATTAGTTGTTGCGGCTGGCCCTTGGGTAAGAAAATTTTGGGAAA
Organism: uncultured Alphaproteobacteria bacterium; assembly: GCA_902546975.1. Taxonomy (GTDB): domain Bacteria; phylum Pseudomonadota; class Alphaproteobacteria; order HIMB59; family HIMB59; genus HIMB59. Next base: position 112,356 of record CACCLU010000004.1, on the reverse strand, counting down.
TTTTAGAATTACCTAACACCGTAAAAATAAAAAAACCTGATGGTTCATTTACTGATGATATACCTATGTGGTCATACATGGCGCTTGAAGAGGGTGAGTTGGAAGTTGATCCAAGAAGTTATAAAACAGCAAACGGAACAGAGTACCCAGTTATTCATGTTGATACAGAAGCTACACTTGTCTCAAATAAAACAGGAGATGTTATACATGAAAATGTTATGTGGGGTTTTTACTATAAGCCCGATGTCTACAGAGATGGTATACAAGGCGGCTCCTCTCCTTATGACATAAATAAACCTGTAAACGACATAAGTCTTGACCCTTATGGTCATGACTCAGATGAGTTTCAACCTAGGGCTTCTTTTGAGGATAAATGGACCTCAGCTTTGGCTTTTTGCCAAAAGCAATTTGATGGATGTCACGCTAAATACAAAAAGCAAAAAGCTGGCGGTATTGGCTGTGTTACTCCAGATCGTTTTCCCGTATTCGACCGATACAGAGAAAACGTATATATTATAGCTGATGCAAACCATGGATACAAAATGGCTGGGTTAGGTGATCTTGTATCTAATGAGTTACTTGGTGAGAAATCTGAAATTCTAGAACCTTTTAGATTTTCTCGTTATGAAGAAGGGAAGTTACATCCGGTTTCAAAGAGCCCGTTCCCTTGGAGTTGATGTAAAAGGAGGAGGAATAAAATGACAGCGCTAGAAACGTACGTTAAGGATAAAAAGAGACAAGACTATATAAAACAAGTTAGAAAAAAAATTGATAAATTAGGAATTGAGTACATTTATTATCAATTTATTTCTGTTACAGGTCGAATTGTAGGTAAAGGTGTTCCTGCAGATCATTGGGAGAGTGTAGCCAATAAAGGTTTCCAATTAGTTTATGGAGCTACTGCTAATCTATTTACAAATAGACATGGTGATTACATAGGTTATGGACCAGAGGCTCACGAATTAGTGGGTATACCTGACCCTGAAACATTTGTTCAAATTCCATGGGATAAAAGAATTGCCAGAGTTTTTTGTACTTGTTTTAGAAACAGGGAAGAAGAAAAAGATCCTGGTGGATATCTTACATCTGATTGCAGAGGTAACTTAAAAAGAGCCCATGAAGAATTTAAAAAGAAACACAAACTAGAATTACGAGCAGGGACAGAACCTGAAATGATGTGGTTAACAAAAAACGAAGATGGTTCACCGACTGGCTCAGGTTTCTCTAAGCCTTACTGCTATCACATTGATCAATTTGAATCATTAAGACCTGTTTACATGAAAGTAATTGAGTATTCACGTGCAATGGGTTTGGACATTATCCAAGGTGACCATGAGGACGCGCCTGGACAATTAGAACTAAATTTCAACTACGATGATGTTGTTAGAAACGCTGACAGGTTATCAACTTACAGACAAATCTGTGCTCAAGTAGCAAGAGAATTTAATTTGATTGCTTGTTTTCTGAGTAAGCCATTTGTTGGCGTGTCTGCTTCTGGGTGTCACACAAATATTTCACTCTGGAAGGGCGGAAAAGATGAGTTAATACCATGTGGTAACAAGACTATCCCAGGTATGGAAAATGTATTTCATCACCGTAGGGGAGGTACAAATGTCTTTATGCCGGACGGAAAAGATAGAAGAATTCCTGGAAAAATAGGCCTTCAAGCAATTGGTGGTGTCATGGAACACCTTCCTGCTTTAACAGCCTTGGGTTCCTCAACTGTGAATTCATATAGAAGACTTTGGGATACAGGTTTTTGGGCTCCAGTTTATGCGGACTGGGGATATCAAAACAGAACCTGTGGTTTAAGGGTATCTGCCCCTGGTAGATTTGAATATCGATCAGTTGACTCAGCCCACAACCCATACTTAATGGGAAGCGGCCTGTTGAAAGCATTCGACCATGGTATTTCAAAGAAAATGGATCCAGGCAAACCTGAACAACAAAATATGTATGAACAAATGAAAGCTGGTAAGCAAGTTGAAAAATTACCAATGACTCTTGGTGAGGCATTAGATCGATTAGAAACCGATAAGGTAATACAAGATGCTCTACCAGGTGACATGATGAAAGTGTTTATGGAGTATAAAAGAGATGAGTGGGAAGAATTTTTAGCAACTCCGACTCAATGGGATCTCGATAAATACCTAGATTGCTTACCATAAGATAAGATAGGAGAAAAGTATGTGTGGAATAGCTGGAGTTATAAATAAAAAGAAGACAGTCAACGTCGGTGAACAAATGGGCCTTATGTTACAAGGTCTTAAACATAGGGGACCTGACTCAACAGGATATGCTATGTACGGAACACCTTTAAAAAAAGGCTTTGTAATGAGATTTAAAATATCTGAAAACGAGGCTGAAAAGGTAAATGCAACTGTCGACTCACCTGCTGATTTAAAAAATAGAAAAAATGCTGTCGACTCTATTTTAAAAAAACATGGTGCTAAAGTAACAAAAGAAAGCTCCAGCACCCCATACGCTTTCAGATATATATTTGATTTTAAAGGTGACCTCACAGATTTGGCTACTGAGATAGAAACAGTCGAAAAAACTGAAATTTTATCTATTGGTAAGGGTCTTGAGCTCATTAAAGACTTAGGCGATGCAAATACTGTATCCAATCAATATGGCCTTGATAAATTTATGGGTACCCACGGTATTGGCCATACAAGGATGGCTACCGAGTCTGATGTAGATATTAAATCCGCACACCCTTATTGGGCTTTTCCTTTTGAGGATGTGTCAGTTGTTCATAATGGTCAATTGACTAACTATTGGGGCAATCGAAGAGTACTTGAAAGAAAAGGTTACAGGTTTAATTCAAATTGTGACTCAGAAATAATTGCTGTCTATATAGCTGATAAGATGGCTAACGGCATTGAACTAGAAAAAGCTATGCATGATAGCTTGGATGAGCTCGATGGAGTTTTTACATATGTTGTAGCAACAAAGGATCAGTTGGGAATGGCAAAAGACCATATGGCCGCTAAGCCAATGGTAATCTACGAAAGTAAAGACATCGTAGCATGTGCATCAGAGGAAGTTGCAATTAGGAATATATTTCCTCACGAAATTAAAACATATGACCCTTATGAAGCGGAGGTAAAAGTATGGCAGGCATAACAAAAAGAACTACTGCTTTTGATGATGAAAATTTATCAGGTAGATCGCAAAAATTATATTTTGAAGTAACAGAAGAAGAAAATTATACCTACTACGGTAATCACGAAGTTGATTTTAATAAAAGAACCTCCATTGATTGTGAAGGCATTGATGCTCATGAATTGAATCAAAAAATCAGAGATGCAATTCGAAAGGGATATGGGTCTATAGTTATTAAAAACCCTGGTGCAAAACATTCACTTGGTGTGGGAATTCTAAATAAGTTAAACTTAATCTTTGAGGGTAGCTTAGGTTATTTTGGTATCGGTTGTATCGATGGACCAACAGTGAGAGTTAACGGAAGAGTTGGTTGGTCATGTGCTGAAAATATGATGTCAGGAAAAGTTGTTGTTGAAAACAATGCAGGATCTTGTTTTGGAGCTGCTCTTAGAGGCGGTGACCTTATAGTTAAAGGCGATGCAGGTGCAAGAACTGGAATTGATATGAAAGGTGGCACTATTCTTATTGGCGGAAATGCTGGAGCTTACACTGGATTTATGATGCAAAGAGGAAGAATTATCGTTTGTGGTGATGTAAACGCAAACATGGGTGACTCAATGTATGATGGAATCATTTTTGTAGGAGGGGAGCCTCATTCGCTTGGAACAGACTGCGTACCTGGTGAAATGAATGAACACGAGGTTAGATGGCTAGAACAAAAAATTAAAAATGCTGAGATTGATTGCAAGGTCCCAGCTTCAAAATTTAAGAAATACGTTGCAGGAAGAATGCTCTGGAATTATGACAATCTAGAGCCAGCAGAAAAGAAAGGAATATTAGGCTAATGGCAAAACGTAATACACAATTATTAGGACAAAACTCAATTTTTACCCCCGAGGTAATGGACGACATTCATATCAAATCACAACTTGGTCGTTATCGTATGCGTGGTATGGCGTTAATGAAAAAAATTCCTCACTGGGATGATTTAGTTTTTTTACCAGGCACATTAACAAGATTTGTTATTGAAGGTTACAGAGAGAAGTGTCTAACAGAAACAATAATAGGCCCTAGAGCAAAAAATCCTATCAAACTTGATATTCCTGTTTACATAACAAGTATGAGTTTTGGTGCTCTTTCTTATGAAGCAAAAACTGCTTTAGCTAGAGGTTCATCAATGGCTGGAAGTGCAACTTGCTCTGGAGAAGGGGGTATGATACCTGATGAGAGAAGGTACTCTCACAAATGGTATTATCAATGTATTCAATCCAGGTATGGCTTCAACCCACACCATGCTCAATTAGCTGACGCTATTGAGGTTTTCATTGGCCAAGGTCAAAAAGTTGGGATGGGTGGTCACTTAATGGGCCAGAAAGTTACTGACCAAGTAGCTGAGATGAGATCATTACCTGCTGGTATTGATCAAAGATCCCCTGCTAGACACCCAGACTGGATGGGACCGGACGATTTAGCTCTTAAGGTTCAAGAATTAAGAGAATTAACTGACAATCAAGTGCCAATTCAATTGAAATTAGGTGCATCAAGAGTTTATGACGATGTCAGAATGGCAGCAAAATGTGACCCTGACTCTATATTTTTAGACTCTATGGAAGGCTCAACAGCAGCTGGCCCACACATCGCAGCAGCTAATACTGGTATTCCTGGTATTGGGGCAATTAGAGAAGCAAGAAGAGCTTTGGACGATGTTGGTAAAACTGGTGAAATATCATTGGTATTTGCTGGAGGTATTAGAGATGGAGCTGATATGGCTAAAGCCTTAGCTCTTGGTGCAGATGCTATTGCTATCGGTACAGCTGGATTAGTAGCACTGAACTGTAACAAAGATATTCCAGAAGCTGATTATGAAAAAGAAATGGGAGTGGAGGCAGGTTACTGCTATCACTGCCATACTGGTAGATGTCCAGTTGGTGTGGCCACACAGGATCCTGTTCTTAGAAGTAGATTAGACCCAACAGAGGCAGCAGAGAGAGTTTATAATTTGCTTAGCACTATGACTCTTGAGTGCCAAATGTTAGCAAGAGCATGTGGTAAGACAAACATTCACTCACTTGAGCCAGAAGATCTAGCTGCATTGACAATGGAGTCATCAGCAATGGCTAAAGTTCCATTGGCTGGTACAGATTTAACAGTAGGTGTAGATAACTACCACTCAATTTAGGAGAGTATTATGGTTAAAAAGAAAGTTACAAAAAAGAAATCAACTTCTGCAAAATCAAAAAAACCTACTAAGTCAAAAGGTTATCAAGTTGTCGGCGGAGCTAAATTAAAAGATAAGGAAATTAAAACATCAAGAGAAAAAATGATTGGCCAGCATATTGGCTATCGTTATGATGTTAACCTAATTCCTGATTACAAGCACTTAACACCATTTCTTAAACAATATATCGAAATTATGGGTTGGGATGATTTAAATTGGTTAGAGGACATCCATATGGGTTTTGAAGGCGATACCCCTGCTGTGTTTGACAGAAATGCAAACGCTTGGATAACTTTACCAAAGAAGATTAAACTTCCAAAAAACCAACAAGACAGAGATATGTTAGCAAGAGAACTTTTAATTAAGTTTCAAATGTCACCTAATCATCCCTTGGTACAGTTAAAAAGAACATACGCTAAGGGTGAGAACTTTAAGTTAGTTGAGTAAAATTTTATAAATAAGGGAGCCTTTGCTCCCTTATACTTTCAAATATTTTAATCTTTAATTCTTATTAATTTAGATTTTTTCCAGTTTGGAATAAATTTTATAACATCAATGTCATTTCCCAAACCAGAATTAAAATTTTTATTATGCCAAAAAATATTTTCCCAATGTTCCTCATTTTTATCGAGAATAAAAGGAGAGCATGACAATCTATAATTTGTAGAAAGGTGAATAAAATCTAAGATACATGAGCCGTCTTTAACTACTTTTTTTGAGATACTTGAGTTTTTTGGAAAAGTAGCAAATAAAGAGTCTGAAAATTTATCTTTATCCATAAAATATTCAGAAGATAAAAATTTATTCATTTTATCAAATCGATCAGCAGGATCGTAAGTTCGTTTAAAAGTGTGTTCAAACAGTTTTGTAGTGTTTACAGGATCATTTTCCGAAATTACAACAATAATTCTTAGAAGTTCATTTCCTTTCTTATCAAGCAATATAGGTGCCATAGATGAATTTGGTCTGCCATTTTGTGTTCTAAATGCCTGAATTCTAGATTGACATTGCCAATCAAGAAACTTTTCTTGTAAAACTTCAGGTGTCATAAATAATTTAACAATCTAGAGTTGTTTCTCTTTCCCAATTAGAAAGGTATTTATTAAAAGTACCCCAATCTTGATTTTTTAGTTTGACATAGCTATTAACTAAATCATCACCAAAACCTGCTCTAATGATTTTTGATTTATCAAAATCACGTATTGCATCAAGAAGATTTAATGGCAATTTCTTTACTTTTCCAGCCTTGTGACCCTCTGTGTACATATTAATATCTAATCTTTTACCAGGGTCTCTTTTATTATTTAAACCGTCCAATCCTAAAAGTAAAATACCTGCTTGAAGTAAATAAGGATTTGTAGCTCCATCCATTAATCTCAATTCAAATCTTCCTGCTCCAGGAACTCTTACCATGTGTGTTCTGTTGTTACCTGCCCAAGTAATCGAACTTGGTGACCAAGTTGCACCTGATGTTGTAACACTACCGTTAATTCTTTTATAGGAGTTTACAGTTGGATTAAAAACAGCAGCCATTTTGTCCGCACTTTCCATTATTCCACCTAAGAAATTGTAACCAGTTTTGGATAAACCTAATTCATCTTTTTTATCTAAAAACATATTTTTTTTGCCAGATTTATCCCAAATAGAAATATGACAATGACATCCATTGCCTGTTAAATTTGTGAAAGGTTTGGGCATGAAAGTCGCCCTTAATGAATGTTTTTCTGCAATAGATTTCACCATGAATTTAAAAAAAGCATGTCTATCTGCAGTTACTAAACAATCTGAAAAATCCCAGTTCATTTCAAATTGACCATTCGCATCCTCATGGTCGTTTTGGTAAGGTTTCCATCCAAGTGAGATCATTGAGTCACATATTTCAGTAATAACATCATATCTTCTCATTAATGCAGAGGAGTCATAGCATGGTTTTGCTTGCGTATCCCTTTGATCTGATAAAGAAGTCCCATCTTCATTAACTAGAAAAAATTCACACTCAACACCTGACTTCATATAAAGATTTTTTTTAGCTGCTTTTTCTATTTGTCTTTTTAAGGCTATTCTGGGTGAGGTTTCTACTGGTTTACCATCCATAAACAAATCTGAGGCAACCCAAGCTATTTCTTTATTCCAAGGAAGCTGGATAACACTATCACCATCAGGCATACCAAACATATCAGAGTCAGCTGGAGACATATCAAGCCATGTTGCAAAACCAGCAAATCCAGCACCTTCAGATTGAATTTCATCTATAGCTGTTGCAGGTACAAGCTTTGATCTGAGCACTCCAAATAAATCTACAAAGCTTACAAAAAAATATTTAACACCATTTTTTTTTGCAAATTGGTGAAGGTTAGTTGCCATTATATATCTCCTCTATCTAAATATGCAAATCGTGCATACCATTAAAAAAACAATTGAACTCAATCTTTTTTTAACATTAATTAATCTCTTTTGATTTTATAATTAAGTCAATTAAAAGTAAAATACATAAAAGTACAGGAAAGAAGATTCTAAAAAGTTGTAAAAAGATTTTTTCTCTGTTCTTTTTTATTTTTATAAAAATAAAAAGTAATAATTAATAAGGAGGTCATATAATGACACTTGAAGAACTTGAATCGTACGTGATGATGCAAGCGAACGTCAGTATGGAAGCTTACTATTGGTGGTGTACTGCGTTAATGATTGCAATTCACGTAGGTTTCTTGATGTATGAAGTAGGATCGTCTCGTTTTAAAAACGCGGTCTCTTCAGCTACAAAAAACCTTTTAGCGTTCGCGTTTATGATACCAACCTTCTGGTTATTTGGTTGGTATATTTATCTTGCATTTCCAGAGGGATTTACTCCAATAGCACTTGACGGTTATGGTACTCCATGGAATGTATCTATGGGGCCAATGTTAAGTGACCAAGCCACAGGTGTTTTCTGGGCAGCATTTACATTATTTGCTTGTACTACAGCATCTATTTTTTCAGGATCTGTTCTTGAGAGAATAAGAATTAGCTCATTTACTTTCTTGGCTGTTGTTTTAGGGTCTGTAGCATGGATCTTAGCCGCTTCATGGGGCTGGCATCCTGATGGTTGGTTAGTAACACAATTCGGATATCATGATGTTGGAGCAGCTGGTGTTGTTCACATGGTAGCAGGTTGGTTTGCTTTCGGAGTTGTCTTAAACTTAGGACCTAGAGTTGGTAAATACAATGCTGACGGTTCTGCGAATGAGATTGAGGGTCATGATCTTCGTTTCTCATTTATTGGTCTTTTAATGATTATTGTTGGTTTCTTCGGATTCCTCGGTGGTTGTTTAATCTGGGCAGGTGCAGAGTTTGGTGGATGGATAAACATTTACGGTGCTCCAGCAACATTATCATCTTTCGCTTTCAATACCCTCATGGGTCTAGGTGGAGGAATGATTGGTGCATTCTGGATGAGTAAAGGTAACCCATTCTGGATGATGTCAGGTGGTCTTGCAGGTATTTTCTCCTGTGCGTCTGGGCTTGATGTTTGGTATCCAGGATTAGCCTTTGTTCTCGGTTTTGTTGGCGGTGTTATAATTATTCCTGCGAATAATTGGTTACACAGTGTTTTCAAGATTGATGATCCAGTAGGAGCTATATCTGTTCATGGAGTTGCCGGTATATGGGGTGTGATTGCAATGGGATTATTTGCTTCAGGCTATCCAGCATCTGGTGATATTCCTCCAACAAGTTTTGGTGGACAGTTAGTTGGATGTATAGTCATGTTCTTAGTAGGATTTGTGCCTGGTTATGGTTTATCATTCATTATGAAAATGATGAATTGGTTACGTGTACCAGATGCAGTTCAAAAAGCAGGTATTGATAGCGCTGAGTTAAATCTCAAGGCATATCAGTAACATATAAGGAAGGAGAAAATATGAATACATTTCCAGGACCTGAAAATAGTTGGGAAGGTGTGGACGCTTATTTCACTTATGCCAACAGTGAAGGTGCACTGATATTTTGGACCCTTTTTGTTATTGCTCTATGCGTGCTAGTCACTATGGCAACAGCAAGACACGAGTCTGATACTGCAAAAAAAACAAAATAATGTATAATTTAAGGCGGGGAATTATCCCCGCCTTATAATAAATGGATTACAACACTTCAAATCTCTTTTTTCAAAATCTCATTCAATCAATAGCTGAAAATAAACTAATAGCAGCAGTTATTTGGATTGCATTTATGATTTTTATTTTAAGAAAAATTGCAAAAAAAGATAACGAATTGATTTTAAAAAAGAAATTCTCTAGACATAAATAAACAGAAAACTTGAATTTACTAATTATCAGTGGCATGGATCAAAACCATGATAATGAACATGTTAAATCAAATTCTTCTTATCAATATAGTTTTTTTGAAGAAATTATTAAAAAGCAAAATCCCCTCTCAAATATCTCGGTTTATAAACCTTACATTGAGGATGTAAATAAATTTAGTTTTGAAGATTACGATGCCTTTTTATGGACCGGAGGTCTCGGTAATATTTATGATGACAATGATCACAATAAAAATCAGTTGAAGATATTTGATAGAATAGCAACTCTAGAAAGACCAATTTGGGGAAGTTGTTGGGGTCTTCAAGTGGTTGTAACAGCATTTGGAGGAAAAATATCAAGTTCTATGAGTCCAGAGTTTGGATATTCTGAAAAAATAAAAATTATAAAAAATCATTTTGTTTATAAAAATAAAAAAAATTTATTTACTGCCCCTGGTCATCATTACGATAGTTTAGAAACTCTTCCCAAGGACTTTGACATAATTTCTGAGAATAATCATTCTATTCAATCTATATGTCATAAAAAACAAAACATATTTTGTACTCAATATCATCCAGAACTACCATACAACTATATCGGTAAATTAATGAGTTATTGGAAAAGAAATTATTTAAAGATTATGAGTGAAAATGAATTTGAAGCATTATTAAATAAATTACAAAGTTTTGAAAATGAAGATCAATTTAACAGAGAACTTGAATTACTGAATTGGTTAGAAAATATTAAATTATAATTATTTTTTAGTAGCGATCATAATTAGTGATAAAAAAATCACTGCTAAAAGACCACAAAACACTGCTGCAAAAAAAATAGTGGATATAATGAACATAAATACTTTTATATCTGTAATCTTACTAAAAAAAAGTGGTGTCTGTAAAAACTGATCAACAGTGAGTATAAAAGTTAAAACAAAGAATCCCATCATAAAGCCTCTTTTGTAAAATTTAATCCATGATTTTTTAAAGTAATCAATATTCATAATTTGAAGTAGTAATTTTATATTATGGTCATATAATTTCAATTCGATAAGATTTAAATTTTAGGAGGAGACTAACTTGGGTCAATATTTTGAAAATTTTAAAGACGCCTTACCTGATGTAAAAAAAGTTAGAAAAATAAAAAAGGATTTAGAAAAAAAAGGAGTAAAATACATTTATTCTAATTGGATTGATTTTCTGGGTAGTCCAAAAACTAAGCCTATGCCTATATCTGATTTTGAGGATCTTTGTATGGGTAAAGGCCCTCAATTTGCTGTTCATTCTGTTTCCTTTGTTCCAGAATTAACCCCAGCAGATAATGATCAAATCCCTGTGCCAGATTTGGATAGTCTTGTTATATGTCCATGGGATAAAACATGTGCATGGGTTTTTGCAGATTTATATTGGAATGACAAACCTTACGATGTTTGCCCGAGAATGACGTTAAAAAAACAAATAAAGGAAAGCGCTAAATCTGACTTGAAATTTTTTGTTGGTATTGAACCTGAATTTTTCTTAATGAAGTGGGAGGGCGACAAACCAGTTAAAGCAATTGATAGAGATCCTATAAATTTGAGAAGACAAGCTTTTGGGTATGACTCAGAGTACTCAATAGATGGAATGCATTTTTTAAAAGAAATAATAGATATTTTAAATAATGATTTGAAATGGGATCTCCATGACGTCGTTGCTGAGGGTGCATATGGCCAGTATGAATTAGATTTCGGTTACACAGATATTCTAGGGATGGCTGATAGATTTGTATTTTTAAGAGTATTACTAAAGGAAGTTGCAAAAAAATATGGATATTTTGTATCATTTATGCCAAAGACAACTATTAGTGATTGGAGAGCTGGCGCTCACATCAATCATAGTGTGGCATCAATTAAAAAGAAAAATAATAACATATATAAGAATGGGAATAATTTCTCTGATAAAGCCTACAATGCTGTCGCTGGAATTTTAAAACATGGAGCAGCGATTACAGCTCTAGCGTGCCCAACTGTTAACTCATATAATGGATTTGTTCCTACTGTTGAGGGCCTTGATGGTGGCCGTCATACATGGGCTCCTACACACATGACATACGGCAGTAATAATAGATCAGCTATGATAAGACTACCGCAAAATAGATATTGTATAGAAAATAGGGCGTCTGATTTAACTCAAAATCCTTATTTAACTTTTTCTTTATTAGCCGCAGCTGTTACAGAGGGTATCGACAAAAAAATGAAGCCCCCAAAACCAACTAATAAAAGTCTTTATGATTTGACCGAGAAAGAAAAAAAAGAGGTTACTACACTGCCAAGAAATTTATTAGAGGCAGTAGACGCTTTTGCTGCTGATAAATTAACTAAAAAAGTTTTTTCTGAGGCTATGATAAACAATTTTATTGGATATAAATATGATGAGTGGTCTAGATATCATACAACTACAACTGATTGGGAAATCAAAGAATATTTAAAGTTATTTTAATTGATTAGTAAAGAGGAACTACATAAATACCAACTAAATAATTTCAAATTAAAATCAGGTGACATAATAGATTTACAATTAAATTATTTAGCATTTGGGAAACTAAATTCTGACAAATCAAATGTAATTTTATTTCCTACTAGGTATGCTGGTACACATCTTGAGCAAGGATATCTGATTGGTAATAATTTTCCCATAGATCCAGATAAATATTTCATCATTATTCCAAATATGTTTTGTAATGGTGTTTCATCCTCACCCAGTAATACAGAAAAACCCTTTAATGGACCTAATTTTCCCTTAATTACAATATATGATAACGTGCAAGCACAATACACACTTCTAAAAGAAATATTTAACATAGAAAAAATTAAATTAGTAATAGGCTGGTCAATGGGAGGACAACAAGCTTTTCAGTGGGCGTCATATTTTCCAGACATGGTAGAAAATATGATTTCAATGTGTGGTCATGCGAAAACCACAGAGCATACATATGTATTTTTAGAGGGTGTATATGCTGCTTTGACTTCAGATCCAAACTGGAATTCTGGAATTTATGAAAAACAACCTCAAAATGGAAAAACAACAATGGCAAGAGTATGGGCTGGATGGGCGCATGGGCAAGACTGGTTTAGGGAAAAAAAATATATCGATGATGGTTACAAAGATGCAAAAGAAGTTTTGGATAAACTTTGGAATAGAATTTATTATCGTAAGGATGCAAATGATTTATTAGCGATGATAAGAACTTGGCAAGAGCACGACATTAGCAACAATAATAAATTTAATAATCAATTTGATAAAGCTCTTAACTCTATTACTGCGCGATGTATTTTAATGCCAGGTAAAAATGATTTATACTTCCCCCCAGAGGATAATGAAATTGAATTAAAAAATATTAAAAATGGTGAATTACGAATCATTCCTTCAAGCTACGGTCACTATGCTGGAGAAGGTAAGTCCAAAGATGATTTAAATTTTGTTAATGATGCTATAAAAGATATATTGGTTACTTAACGATAATTTTAAAATATTTTTTTTTACCAATCTTGAGTATTTTTCCGTTATAAGACTTATCAATAGTAAGATTAATATCGTTGATTTGCTCGTCGTCAATCTTTATACCACCACCCTCGATTAGCCTTTTTGCTTCAGATTTTGATGAGACCGTACTATTGGATGTTAGTGTATCTATGAGTTTTGAGTCTATTTTAAAGTTAATTTCATCAATATTATCGAAAGAATTATTTTCAAAAATTGATCTTGCTTTTTCTTCAGCCTCATGTGCTGAGCTTTCTGAATGACAATCTGTTGTCACTAAATATGCTAATTTTTTTTTCGCATTATTGATATCTTCTTTAATTAATATTTTTATTTCTTCTTTGTCTAAATCACTAAAAATAAGTAATAGTTTTTCCACATCATTATCATCCACATTTCTCCAATACTGATAGAAATCGTAAGAGCTGTATTTATTTTGATCTATCCAGACAGCGCCTTGCTCGGTCTTGCCCATCTTCTTACCTGTAGAGGTAGTTAAAAGAGGTGTAGTCAGACCAAAAGCATCTTTTTTGTTTATTTTTGATATAATTTCCATACCCAAAACGATATTACCCCATTGATCCGAGCCGCCAATTTGCAACTCACAATTTTCATGTTTATTTAAGTGAAGAAAATCATAACTTTGGAGTATCATGTAATTAAATTCTAAAAATGATAATGATTGCTCTCTTTTAAGTCTCTCTTTAACACTCTCAAATGTAAGCATACGATTGATTGAAACTTGACTTCCCAAATCTCTCAATAACTCTATGTAATTTAATTTATCAAGCCATTGATCATTATTTATAAATTTTATATTTTCTTTCAAATCTCTAAAATAATGTTCAAATATTCTTTTAAAATTCTCAATATTTTTTTGGATTGTTTCGTAAGTTAAAATTTGTCTTGAGGCATCTTTGCCAGAGGGGTCACCAATTTTTGTTGTGCCTCCACCTAATAGTACTATAGCCTGATGACCATGTTTGATTAGAGTCTTAATAGCTCTTAATTGAACAAGACTTCCGGCATGTAATGCATCAGCAGTTGCATCAAATCCAATATAAAAAATAATTTTTTTCTTATTGAGTAAATTATTAAGTTCTATTTCATTAGTGCATTGATTGAATAGATTTCTATCTTTAAATAACTGTATATAATCTATCATATATAATAATTAACATAATTTTATAGATATCAAATGGAATATATCGCCCTCGGTTGCATGTCTGGTACTTCTTTAGATGGTATTGATTGTAGCTTGGTCAAATCTGATGGAGTTTCATATGTCACTGATATATCAAATGAATTCATTCCATATAGTGATGACCTGCAATTAAAATTACGTAATGTAATTTTGAAAGGATACCTAGACGATACCAAAGTTATAAACCAGCTAAATCAAGAATATAAGGATTCTATAAACAATTTTATTAAAAAAAATAATTTCGAAATAGACTTAATTGCAATGCATGGACAAACAATATACCACGATCAAAAAACAAAAATTTCAATACAACTATTTGATAAGAGTATTAGATTTAACACTAACTCTCCTGTTATATGTAACTTTAGAAAAAATGATTTGTTAAATGGTGGTAATGGGGCACCAATAATGCCAGAATTCCACCGAGTCTTAGCTAATCAACTAGATTTAAAAAAGGTTATTTTTGTCAATATAGGAGGTGTTACTAATATAACTGTTATTGATAACCAAAAAATTACTGCTGGTGATAGTTCTTTTGGTAATGCCGTCGTTAATGATTTAATTTTTGAAAAAACTAAAGAAAGATTTGATGTTGATGGTTCATTATCTAATAATGGTCAAAAAATTGATGTTCTATTTAACAGAATAATAAGTGACAAGTATTTTTTAGAAAAACTTCCTAAATCTTTAGACAGAAATTATTTTCATAAATATATAGATAATTCTATTAAAGATAAAAATTTAAATGATTTAATTTATACATTACTTGAAGTTATTCCATTTGCTATTAATTCTTTGATTTCCTTGCAATCAGAATTCAAAATTATTTTAATGGGCGGTGGAAGAAAAAATCTAACTTTACAAAAAATTTTCACTGAGTATTTTGATAACATTTCTTTAATTGATAATTACCAAATAGACGGAGATTTCATTGAATCCCAAGGAATGGCATTACTTGGTATAAGATATATGCTAAAAAAACAATCTACATATTATGAAACTACAAAAGTTTTAAAAAATATTTACTTAGGTGAAAAGTGTTAGCTTTTGTGTTTTTGAATATACTTATTTAAAGTGTTCATAAGAGGATCTAGCTTTCCCTCAAATAAGTGATTTGATTTTGAGATAGTTTCCATTGACACTTCCGCATTTTTTTGTTTTTTAAATGTTTCAAAAAATTCTTTTAAGTTATCTCTTTTTACTATTTCATCTTGTTCAGCTCTAACTATCAATGTTTTGATAGGACAGGGTGATAAAAAATTAAAATCGTACAAATTTACAGGTGGGGCTATTAAAATTAATCCATCTACTTCTGGTCTTCTCATTAGAGTTTGAAATCCAATCCATGCACCAAAGGAGAATCCTACAATCCAACAAGACCTAAAATCCTCATTTTTTTTTTGGAGCCAATCTAAAGAGACACTTGCATCATTTAGCTCTCCCTCTCCCTCAGTAAAGGCACCATCACTCTTACCAACACCGCGAAAATTTATTCTTAGCGTTGAAAAACCCGCATCTTTCATCACTTTAAATGCAGCATAATTAACTTTAGTGTCCATAGTTCCACCGTGTTTAGGATTGGGATGGAGAATTATAGCTATATTTGGTTTTTCTTGTTCACTAGGTGAGTATTTGGCTTGAAGTTTACCTTCACCACCTTGTATAAATACTTCTGGCATAATTAAAGAAGAGATCATAGATTACTTTTGATAAAAAAAGCAAGTTATAAATGAATTCATTAGGTTTTAATAAAGATCCATCAAGCACAACAGTGGTGGTTGCTATGTCTGGTGGAGTAGATAGTTCTGTCACAGCTGGTCTATTAAAAAAAGAGGGATACAATGTTATAGGTATAACTCTTCAGCTCTATACTTCTAATAACTCTGCAAAAAAAGGTTCTTGTTGTTCTGGTCTTGATATTTATGACGCTAGAAGAGTTGCCCAAAAATTAGATATACCCCATTATGTATTTAATTATGAAAAAACATTTAAATCAGATGTAATCGATTACTTTATCAACGCTTACGAAAATGGTGAGACACCCATACCTTGTGTTAAGTGTAATGAGACTGTCAAGTTTAGAGATTTAATGAACTTTGCAAAAAAATTAGAGGCAGATTGTATGGCAACAGGTCATTACATTAGAAGAAAAGGTAAAACTAAAGATGCCCATATGTATAGGGCTGAGGATAAATCGAAGGATCAAAGTTATTTTCTATTTGCAACAACACAGGATCAATTAGATTACCTAAGATTTCCTCTTGGTGAGATATCTAAAGCAGAAACTAGAAAAATAGCAGAGGATCTTGGTCTTATCGTTTATGACAAGAAGGATAGTCAAGATATATGTTTCATTCCAGATGGAGATTATAAAAAATTTATTAAGTCAAATAAGAAGAAAGGTGAAATACTCGACCTTTTAGGTAATGTTTTATCTTTTCATGACGGTATTCAAAATTTTACAGTTGGTCAAAGAAGAGGCTTAGGTATAGCAAATGAAGACCCACTTTATGTTGTTGATATCATTAAAGATAAAAACCAAATAATTGTTGGTGATAAGAAAGATTTGTTAGGTAAATCCCTCTTATTAGGTGATTTGAATTTTATTATGCCAGAGTACGACCTTTCCAAAAAAATTGTTGAAATTCCTTGTAGTGCAAAAATTAGATCTTTATCTGAACCAAAAAAGGGAAAACTAATTAAACAATCTACTTCCTACTCTTTTGAGTTTGATGAACCCGCAGAGGCAATTACAAAAGGTCAAGCTTGTGTTTTGTATGATAATGATAGGGTTTTAGGTGGTGGGATTATTAAACAGAAACTGAACTAATTAGGGTATTTACTCGTATTTTCTTGTAAAAATCCTTATTTATCATATATATCGAGACCTATGGCAGCTACAGAACAAACAATTAAACAAGTAAACACACTAGGTAGTAGTGATTACAAATATGGTTTTTCTACTGAAGTAGACGAGATCCGACCTCCAAAAGGTTTAAATGAAGAAATAATAAAATTCATATCTGCCCAAAAAGATGAACCAGAGTGGATGCTTGAATGGAGACTAAATGCATTTAAAGTCTTCAACAAATTACCGAAGCCTCAATGGGCTAAATTGAATATTCCAGAAATTGATTATCAAGATTGTTATTATTACTCAATACCCAAAAGTTTAAAAGATAAACCAAAGTCACTAGATGAAATAGACCCAGAAATACTAAAAACTTATGAAAAACTTGGAATTCCATTAAAAGAACAAAAAATGTTATCTGGTATAGCTGTTGATGCTGTTTTCGACTCCGTATCAGTTGCCACGACATATAAAAAACAACTGAGTGACTTAGGTATAGTATTTTGTTCAATTTCTGAGGCAGTAAAAACTCACCCAGAATTAGTAAAAAAATATCTAGGAAGTGTAATTCCAGTATCAGATCATTCTTTCGCAGCATTAAACTCAGCCGTTTTCACTGATGGATCATTTATTTACATTCCTGAGGGAGTAAGGTGCCCAGTTGAATTATCAACATATTTTAGAATTAATGCAATGAACACAGGTCAATTCGAAAGAACGCTTATAATCGCTGATAAAGACAGTTATGTGAGTTACCTAGAAGGCTGTACTGCACCAATGAGAGATGAAAACCAACTTCATGCTGCTAATGTAGAGTTAGTTGCCCTAGATAATGCTGAAATTAAGTATTCAACAGTTCAAAACTGGTACCCAGGAGATAAAGAGGGTAAGGGAGGCATCTACAACTTTGTAACCAAAAGAGGTGCCTGCAGAGGGAAAAATTCTAAAATATCTTGGACTCAAGTCGAGACAGGATCTGCAATTACATGGAAATATCCAAGCTGCATTTTACAAGGAGATAACTCTAAAGGAGAATTTTATTCAGTAGCCATAACTAACAATATGCAACAAGCTGACACTGGCACAAAAATGATACACATTGGTAAAAACACGTCTTCTAAAATCATATCAAAAGGCATTTCAGCTGGAAAAGCTAATAATACATATAGAGGCCTTGTAAATATTTTGTCGAAAGCCAAAAATGCGAGAAATTTTACTCAATGTGACTCTCTATTAATAGGCAATCAATGTGGAGCTCATACAGTTCCATATATAGAGTCAAGTAATTCCGACTCAATGGTTGAGCACGAGGCCACAACCTCAAAAATTAACGAAGATCAATTATTTTACTGTCAGCAAAGAGGATTAAACAGTGAAGATGCAGTAGGGTTAATTGTGAATGGTTTTTGTAAAGAGGTACTTCAACATTTACCAATGGAATTTGCTGTTGAAGCTCAAAAATTAGTCGCAATTAGCTTAGAGGGAAGCGTTGGATAATGTTAGAAATTAAAAACCTTCATGTCTCTATTGAAGAAAAAAAAATAATTAAAGGTTTGGATTTATCTATTAATAAAGGTGAGGTTCACGCACTTATGGGCCCTAACGGTTCTGGTAAAAGCACACTCTCTTACGTGCTATCTGGTAAAGATAAATATGAAATAAATGATGGAACAATAGATTACAATGGAAAAAATTTATTGGAATTAGATGTTGATGAAAGAGCAAACGAGGGATTATTTCTTGCATTTCAATATCCAATGGAGATACCTGGTGTGCAAACTTCATTTTTTTTGAAAACAGCAATCAATTCTAAAAGAAAATATTTAGGTCAAAGTGAAATGGACGCATTAGAATTTGCTAAATTAATGAAATCAAAAGCAGAAGAATTGAATATAAGTACTGAAATGCTTAAAAGAGATCTAAATGTTAACTACTCTGGTGGTGAAAAAAAGAAACAAGAAATTTTACAGATGTCTATGTTAAGTCCCAAAATGGCTATTTTAGATGAAACAGACTCCGGTTTAGATATTGATGCCTTAAGAATTGTCTCTGAGGGAGTAAATAAATTAAGAAATAATGATAATTCTTTCTTAGTCATTACTCATTATCAAAGACTTTTAAATTATATAAAGCCTGATTTTGTTCATATTATTGCAGATGGTAAAATCGTAAAATCTGGTGATTACTCTTTAGCTTTAGAGCTAGAAGAAAAAGGTTACGAAGAGATATCTCAAACCGCCTAATGGAACTTGTATTAAATTTAGACAAGATACAATCTGAAAGTGTATCTCAATATGCTAAAGACATCTTAGATAATCAAAACCCATATAAAAATTTTAAAATTGAAAATTATAAATACGCTCAACTCCATAAAGAAGTCAAATCCGAAATCTTACTTAGAGATATAAATTTTTCTAAACTATTAGATAATACCAAAAATATTACCTCTTATATTTCAAATCCATTTGATTTGACAACTAATTTAAATCTCTGGAATTACAATAATGAAGATAGCTTTTTTAGAGTCTCCTCTTTAGTAAAAAGGGAAACTAAATCTGTAAATTTAGATACATTTGATGATAGAAATTTATTTTTAGATATTTCTCAAATAAATGAGAACATACATATATCTAAATCCTCTACAAACGAAGTCAATCTTATTATTTTTAATAGCAAATCAAATGATGAGTACCCTAAATCAATTTTCTTAGATTTATCTAATAGTTCTAAGTTAAATGTAGTTCACTATAATGTTTCAAATAATAAATCTTTTTTATACTTTGAGACTAATTTACAAGACAACTCTTATTTAAACTTTGTTTCTTTTCAATCAGATAATATCCATACAAGAAACGAGTTTTATGCATCATTAAATCACGAATGTAATTTTGATTTATATGGTCTTAATATCAACAATTATGGTGTAAATGACAATTATTCATTTATACAACATTTAAAGCCTTCTTCGTCAAGTAGAGAAATTTTTAAATCTATTGTTGAGAAGGGCGCTATTACAAACTTTCAAGGAAAGATATATGTTGACTCTATTGCTCAGAAAACTGATGGATATCAAATGAGCAGATCGTTGCTTTTAGATGACATATCGAAAGCCAACAATAAACCAGAACTTGAAATTTATGCAGATGATGTAAAATGTAGTCACGGGTCTACTGTTTCCAAATTAGATGACGAGCAAATTTATTATTTTAAGTCCAGAGGAATTGATAGCGAAATAGCTAAAAAAATATTAAAAAAAGCATTTATTGTTGAGATTATTGAGTCAATAAAAGATGATATGCTAAAGAATTATTCAAATGAGTTAATTGAAAGTTTATTATCATGAATAATATTAAATTAGATTTTCCAATTTTAGATAAAAAGATTAGAGACAAAGCTATTACTTATCTTGACTCTGCAGCAAGTACTCAGAAACCCAAACAAGTAATTAACTCTATTTCTGAATTTTTAGAAAATTCTTATGAAAATGTTCATAGAGGAATGAATTCACTTAGTATAGATGCTACAGATTTATATGAAAAATCTAGAGATGTAGCAAAAAATTTTATTAATTCTAACTCTACAGATGAAATAATTTTTACAAGAGGGGCTACTGACTCTATAAATATTATTGCTAATTCATTAGCTGAACATCTTAAAGAGGGCGATAATATTGTTGTGACAGAATTAGAACATCACTCAAACTATTTGCCTTGGATGAACTTATGTAAAAAATTAGGTTTAGAATTAAAAATAATTCCTATTTTGAAAGATGGCATTCTATCTGAAGACGATATCATTAATAATTGTGATGACTCCACAAAGGTTCTCTCTTTAACACACATGTCAAATGTAACTGGCCAAATACTTGATATTAAAAAGATTAAAAAATCAATTAATAAAGATACTTATGTTGCCGTTGATGGTTGTCAATCAATAGCACACTTAAAAATAGACGTAAAAGATTTAGATTGTGATTTTTACTCTTTTTCATCTCATAAACTTTATGGTCCATCTGGTATTGGAATTATGTATGGTAAAGAAGATATTTTAAATAAATTAAATCCTCCAACACTTGGAGGAGGGATGATCAATGAAGTTTCATCTAATGATTTTTCCTATGCTATGTTACCTAATAAATTTGAACCGGGTACGCCTTCAATTGAGGCAGCAATTGGCTTTAAAACCGCTATGGAATATTTGAATAATAATAATTACCAAGACTATTTTCTGAATGAAAAAAAACTCAGATCTACATTAATTAAAGCTTTACGTGAATTCAAAGAAGTAGATATATATGGCTCTAATGAAGATGGAAATGCTACATCCATTGTTTCTTTTAATGTTAAAAACCAAAATTTTAATGATATTGCCACTTTTCTTGACCAGTATGGAATTATGATTAGAGGAGGTCACCATTGTTGCCAACCATTTATGAAAAAGTTAGGTATCCCTGGTTCTTGCAGAGTCTCTTTTGGTATTTATAACGATCTTAATGATATTGATCATTTTATAGACTCTTTGAAAAAAACTCTAAAACTTCTTCAATAGGCTATGGATAATAAAACACTCTCTGACTTTATGCCAAAAGTAAGTTCTGAAGGTGAGATTACTTACGGAGAAAAATCGTCATCACAGTCAGTGACATTAACAAATGATCATATAATCAAAGTTCTCACAGATATAAAAGATCCTGAAATGGATATGAATATTTATGATCTTGGTTTAATTTACGACATATCAATAGATAATTTTAACAATATTAAAATTATCATGACACTGACAACAGTTAACTGTCCAGTTGCTGATAGTTTTCCATTAGAGGTTGCTAAAAAAGTCCATGAACTAAATGATGTAGGACAAGTCAGTATAAAACTAACCTTTCAACCACCATGGAATAAAGATATGATGAGTGAAAATGCTAAGTTAGTTTTAGGTTTTTAGTATGACCAGTCCTTTATTTTCATTATCCAAAACTGCTGAAGAACAAATTTCTAAATTATTAGTTAATAATAGTAATGCTATTGGTTTAAAGATTGGCTTAAGCACTAAAGGTTGTGCGGGATTGAGTTATACAATGGAGTATGTGAGTAATGATAACATACAAGGTTGTGAGCTAGTCAATGATTACAAGTTTCCTCTATATATTGAGGACAAAGCAGTTATGTATGTAATAGGCACAGAAATGGACTTTATTAAAGAAGAATTTGGAGAAAGGTTTATTTTTAAAAATCCTAATCAGACTAGTGAATGCGGTTGTGGTGAGAGTTTTCACGTTTAGATTTTAGTTATATTGATGGCAATCTTATTGGGTATTCTCTCAGCTTTTAGTTTTGGTGTTGGAGATTTTTTAGCTAGATTTTCATCAAAGGAAGTTGGATTTAAAAATTCACTTTTTTGGATGCTGGTTGTTGGCTCAATATTTTATTTAATTTTATTCTATTTTTTTGGAAGTGGTCTTTCTCCAAACGCGATTGGTTTGAGTAATAGTTTCCTATCAGGAATTTTAATAATGTTTGGACTTCTTTGTTTATACAGAGGTCTTCAAATGGGACCAGTATCAATTGTAGCCTCGATAACAGCGACCAACCCCTTTTTTGTTTTTGTCATAAGATTTTTTTTAGGAAGTGAACCCACACTGACTCAGTGGATTGCCACTCTTGTTGTAATATCCGGCGCAATATTTGTATCCATAAGCGCTGATAGTTTTAAAGAAAGCCTAGGTTTATCAAAAAAACAGATAAAAGAGTCTCTAATTGTGTCATTTATGGCAAGTGGTATGCTGGCTTTGGGTCTTATTTTTTCTCAAGAGGCCTCTAATTCTTTAAATCCAATTGAGGCTGTTATATATGTAAGATTTTTTAGCTTATTGGGTATTGCTTCCTTATTATTTTTTATGAAGTCTAAAATAACACTGACAAAAAAAGCAGTTCCTATTTTATTTTTTCAAGGAATATTAGAAACTACAGGTTATTTTTGTTTGGTCTCTGCATATGCTTTTGACAAAGTGAGTATTGCAGTAGTAATTTCTTCAGGTTTTGGTTTAGTAACGGTTTTATTGGCTAGACTAGTTTTAAAAGAAAAAATATCTAAAATTCAAACTTTAGGCATCTCTTTAACTTTCATTGGTGTTGTTGGTCTTACTATCTAATTAAATTTTGAAGCCTGTTTTTATCAAAACGATATGAATTCATCGCGATAGCTAAGCAAATAATAATTCCTCCTATAATTGTATTTACATCTGGTGTTTCATTGATACCCAGAATAGGTAGCCACGCCCAAAAAATTCCTCCAACTACTTCTAATAAAGATAGCATTGTTAGTTCTCCCGAAAGTAATTGTTTTGAACCAATGCTAAAAAGGATAAGCCCAGTTGCTACGATCAAACCATGAGTCATACTCAAAAGAATATTTCTGAAGGGTAAATAGATTTCTTGATCATTAAAAATCATTAAAAAGGCGGAAATAGCTGCGCAAAAAATTCCTGCATAAATTAAAATATAAAATTTTTTAAAGTTACTTTTGCTTCTCAAAGCAACTGTGAATGCTGCAAAGCCAAGACTTGATATAAAGCCCATAATTAATCCATACAAGGATCCACTAAAGGCACTTGCATATATCATTATTAAAGCACCAATAAATGCAATAATCATAGTTATTAAATTTTGTTTTGAGATTTTCTCATTAATAAACACTAGGGCAATTAATGATGCTAAAAAAGGCATTAACGCCAACATAAATAGAGTAACTGCGGCAGTTGTATTGCTTATTGAATAAATAAAACCAACCATTGCTGTTGTTAAACTAAGACCACCAATTACAGAAACTTTATCTATTTTGATTACATTCATAAAAAAGTCTTTTTGCTCATTTAGCATAAGATATGTGGCGATGATAATTGCAACTGTAAGCCCTCTAATAACAAGGTAGGGGAGTTGATAGATTTGAGGGTCTATCATATTTTTGACCACAAGTGGTCCAAAACTCCATATTAATCCACTTAAAACTACTATAATTACTGCCTTGATGTGGTCGCTCATTTTAAGAAATTAACTTATTTTATAAATTAACTTTTTAATAGTTAATTACTGATAAAGAAATCTGAGAGAGTTTTAATATCATCAAAAGAAGTATTCTTACCCTCATTACTTCTTAGAGTAAATGAGTCTGACTCAATCTCTTTCTCACCCATTACAAGAGAATAGGGTATCTTTTTAGAAACAGAATTTCTTATTTTATAACCCAATTTGTTATCAGATCCATCAACAATTACTCTTACACCCAGTTTTTGAAGCTCCCCTTTAATTCGGTTACTATGATCAACAAATTTTTCGGACACAGGGAGAATTGCAAGTTGTATAGGCGTAACAAATAAGGGAAGCCAGCCATTAGTGTTTTCAAGAATAATTGCTATAAACCTTTCTAGAGATCCGACGACTGCTCGGTGTATCATTATTGGAACTTGATTTTTGTCATCTTTGTCTTTGTATTTTGCACCCAATCTATCAGGGAGATTGAAGTCAATTTGTATCGTTCCACATTGCCACTCTCGACCCAGTGAGTCCTCTAATGTAAATTCTATTTTTGGACCATAGAATGCTCCTTCACCCTCTAAAATATTAAATTCTTTATTGTTGTCTTTTAAAACTTTTTTTAACTGATTTTCTGCATTGTCCCAGTTTTCTTGCGTGCCAATACTTTTTTCTGGGCGAGTAGAAATATTATATTTTATTTTTTCAAATCCGAACTTTTTATACACTCTCTCAATTAATAGGGTTGTCTCATTACAAACATCATATATTTGTTCTGCAGAACAAAATATGTGGGCATCATCTTGAGTAAAACCTCTGACCCTAAATAATCCATTTAGAGCTCCAGAGGGTTCGTATCTATGACACTTACCAAACTCAGAGTATCTAAGTGGTAAATCTTTGTAAGTTATTAGTTGAGAGTTAAATAAAACAATATGACATGGACAGTTCATAGGTTTTAGTGCAAATGTCTTGTTGTCAGTTTCTGAAGTAAACATATTTTCTTTAAAATTGTCCCAATGACCAGACTTTATCCAAAGCTCATTTGATACTAGCTCAGGTGTTTTTACTTCAAAATAATTAAGTTTTTGTTGCTCAGAGCGAATATATTTTTCAATATTTTGATACAAGGTTAAGCCTTTGTCTTTCCAAAATACATTCCCTGCTGATAAATCAGTTAAAAGGAACAAACCCATATCAGTGCCTAATCTTCTATGATTTCTTTCTTTAGCCTCTTCTAAATTTTTTAAATAAATACGAAGTTCTTTTTCAGAATACCAAGCGGTTGCATAAATTCTTTGAAGCATTTTGTTAGTGCTAATACCTCTCCAATAAGCCCCTGATACATTTGTTATTTTAAAGCTGGCATTATAATCTTTTGTGCTTTTATGATGAGGACCTTTACAAAGATCAGTAAAATTTTTTTGCTCATAGAGTGTTATTTCATCAGAATTATCTAAATTATTAATAAGCTCCAATTTATATTTATTATCTTTAAATATTTCTGATGCCTCTTTTTTAGTTACAGCTCTCTTTAAAAAGTTTCTTCCCTCTGAGAGAATTTCTTTCATTTTTTTTTCTATATTAGCTAAGTCATCATCTGAGAGAGTGCTTTCCATATCAAAGTCATAATAAAAACCGTTCTTTATAAAAGGGCCAATAGTTGGTTTAGCATTTGGAAAAAGAGTAATTACAGCTTCAGCCAAGATATGAGCCATATCGTGGCGCATTATATTTAATGCATCATCAGATTTAGGTTTAATGGGAGTGCTATTTTCAACTTCAGTATCCCAATAATTATTATTCGAGTCTTTAAATGCTATTATATCGCTCATAATTCTAATTTTTTATAAAAACAACTTTTTTTACCCGTATGACAAGCGCCAATTCCTTCAAGCTCAACTTCATAAATTAAAGCGTCACTGTCACAATCAGTATAAATATTAATAATATTAAGCTTATTGCCAGAAGTTTCGCCTTTTAACCATAATTTTTTTTTACTTCTACTCCAAAAGTGAGCTTTTTTTGTTTTTACTGTCATTTCAATAGAATTTTTATTTGAATAGGCCATCATAAGAATTTCATTAGTTGACTTCTCTTGAGCAATTGTAGGTATTAGCCCATCAGAATTAAAAACTAGTTGATTTATGTTGAAATTTTCCAATGTCTTGATTTTTAATGATTTTTACTTTTATTAAAGTATTTTTCAATTATTAAAAGAATTTTTTCGATGAATTATTATTTAGCACCAATGATGGGTTACACAGACTGCTATTTTAGAAGTTTAGTGGAAAACATCTATGGAAATAGTGTAACTACCTTTTCTGAAATGATAGTGGATAAAGCAATCATCCACAATGAGACTAAAACAATAACCAAGCATTTTTTAAAAAATAATAAAAGCGCCATTCAAATTGCAGGCTCAGATCCTGAAGAAATTAAAAGAGCAATAAATATTTTAAATAAAGTAGATATTATTAAACATGTAAATTTTAATTTAGGTTGCCCAAGTTCTAGAGTCCAAGAAAATATGCTTGGTTTAGCTTTAACCCAAAAGTATGACTTAGTAAAAAAATGTTTATATGAATTGATCAAATATAATAAAGATGTATCGGTAAAATGTAGACTTGGTTTAGGTATGAATGAGGATAAGATTTATATTTTTGATTATCTTAAATTGTTTAATGAAATAGGAATTAAAAAAGTATTTATACATTGTAGAAATGGTGTTTTGAACTTAGATACCAAAAAAAATAGAAAAATTCCAAAAATCAATTACAATTTATTTTTAGAGTGTTGTGATCAATTTCCTGAAATGGAACTTATTCCTAATGGTGAGGTTAATGATTTAGCAACCTTTAAATTTTTTCAGTCAAAAAATATTACTCAATTTATGATTGGTAGGCAATTTGCGAAAGACGCTTTTTTTTTAGAAAAATTAGATCTTGAGAATGTCAAAAAGAAGACAGCTTCAATAATTAATACAATAAATGAATTAGAGCATTACAAATATTTAAATATTAATTTATTAAAAAAAAGTATATTCACTGCACTTAGTAACATATCAAATTCCAAAAAAGTAAAAAAAGAAATTTCAGTTATTGATAATTATAGTGGCTTACTAAATTACTTTGAGAGGAATGCCATTTGGAATTAAAGAGATTATATAAATCTTCCACTTTTTTATCAAAATATGAATATCTTAATAACTTTTATGATGTTTCTAAGGTTGATGCACAATTAATACTTAACCACTACAAAAGTAATATAAAAAAATATTCTAATTCCTCTACAACTAACTTTCTCAATATAAATACACTTAAAAATGAGCTTATTTATTTAATTTTTATATCAATTCATCAAAATTTAATTTCTCAGTCTAATGGATCAAGATTGTGGTCTGTTTTATGCAAAAATATTTTAAGTAAAATCATTAATACTAATCTATACGGATCATTTAATAATAGTTTAAAAAAATATTATTTTATTTTAGGTATGGGTAAAATTGGCGTAAGAGATTTAAATTTTGCCTCTGATATCGATATAATCATATTCTATGACTCCAAAAATAGTCCTATTTCTCTTCAAGATTTTAATAAATCTATAAAGAAAACCATTAATGAAATATCGAATATTTCTGAGTCTTTTTTTCATAAAATAGATTTAAGGTTACGACCAGATTTTGGTGATTCATTAATTATATCTGACATTGATCAAGCAATTAATTATTATACATCAGTTGGCAGAAATTGGGAGAGATTAGCATTTCATAGATCTAGTTTTTTGTGTGGCGATATTCAAAAATATTTCTCATTTAAGAAAGCAATAAAAAGTTTTTTATTTAGAAGAACATTTGACTATTACGCTATAGATGAGATTAAAAAGCTTTTTGCCTCCAGTAATACTGAACAAAAGCTAGATATAAAAAATTCTTATGGCTTTATTCGATCTTGTGAAAATATAATACATTTTAACCAACTTCTTTGGTCTGGAAAGATAAATTCTCTTAAAGAGAGTAATATTCATAAATTACTTATAAATTTAAAAAAACATGAAAATATAATTCCAAAAAATGACTTAAAAAATATAACAGAGGCATATTATTACTTCCGCAAAATTGAGAATTATTTACATATAAAAAAAAATACTTTTCAGAATATAATTGACTCTAATGAAACCTATTTGGATTCAGTATTAGATAACTTTTCAAACAAATTAGAGAAGCATAAATCTGAAATTCAAACAATATATCAGCGTTTATTTTTCCCCAAAATAAATAGAGAAAGTTTACAACGAAAAAAATTTAATGAGTCTAGCCAAAAAATTATTGATAGTCTTCTAAAACGAGCTGAGAACATCAATAGTTCAGAAACAGTAAAAAATGATTATTTAGAGTCTATTTCAAGTCTCATAAATATTTTATCAACACATAATAAACGAGATGATCTGATTATAAAATTTGACTATTTAATTAATTATTATAAGTCTGGTGTCCATTTAACTGCTTTATACAAATACAATAATAAAATTTTTTTAGAGTTAGCTTTTATATTTGATAATTCTTCAAAATTAACAAATCTTATTTATAAAAATCATTTTTTAATAGAGTCACTAGTCTATTTTTTTAATTATGGCATACCTACTTTTAAGCTGAGGGAATTCTCTGATAATTTTGATTTAGATTTAAAAAAATCAATCCAGGATATTTATGAAATTTTATTCCTTTTAGATTATTTGTTACTTTCAAAAAAAATAACAAATACTGACTTCCTCAAAAAACGAAATACCGCTGTAAGAAAGTTTATTTTTTATATTTTTGAACTAGTTAAAAATGAATACATTATCAATAGAAGCAATATTTTCTCTGACTTAACACCGATTTTATTTGGAAGTTACGGCGTTAAAATGGCTACGAATTTTTCCGATTTAGACATTTTTTTTATATATCAATCAAATAAAAATAATCACATAGATAATATTAAAATTGTACGAAGATTTTACTCGATAATGAAACAATATATTGATCCAAATATCCTTATAATTGACGATAGAAATAAACCTTTTGATAGAGACTCTGATCAAGTTATTAATATTGAAAATTTCTTTTCATTTTATTCAAAGACTAGTGAACCATTTCATAAATTGTCTTTTATGAAGGTATGTCTTTTAACAAATAATCTAAAATTAGTTAAGTATTTTACAAAAATGAAAAATCAAATTATTTCAAACTTTTCTAAAATTGATAAAGAATACTTTTTAAAAATAGTAGATATAAAAAATCCTTTAAAAAATAATAAAGATCTTTTTCAACTCTTTAAAATTAAAGAAGACATCAACCACATAAATAATAAAGAGTTTTCATATCGTGACGATATTGATTATTTAAGAGAGTTGCTTATGTTTGAAAATCTAACTAGCAACCCGTCCAAAGTGGATAATAAAAAATATTTAGACAGGTTGCTTTTAATTTAGTTTAGTAATCGTAATACATGTCGAACTCTGCAGGTGTAACTAGCAGTTTATTTGGTTCGATTTCTTCTTCTCTTTTGTATTCGATATATGATTCGATTAAATCTTTGGTAAACACATTACCCTCTAAAAGATAATCATGATTTGACTCAAGATTATTAATCGCTTCCTCAAGAGTACCAGGTACTTCCTTTACTTTAGATTGCTCTTCAGGAGGTAAATCATAAAGATTTTTATCCATTGGTTCACCAGGATCAATTCTATTCTTAATTCCATCTAAACCTGCCATAAGCATAGCTGAAAATGCTAAATAACCGTTGGCAGTTGCATCTGGACATCTAAACTCAACTCTTTTTGCTTTCGGAGACGGTGAGTATGCGGGTATTCTACATATAGCACTTCTATTTCTATTAGAGTATGCAAGTTTTACCGGAGCCTCATAACCTGGAACTAATCTCTTGTAAGAGTTAATAGTTGGATTTGTAAAAGCTAATAAAGATGGTGCATGCTTAAGCAAACCACCAATATAAAATTTTGCTTCATCACTAAGATTGGCATATCCACCTTCACCATAAAATACTGGCTTACCGTTTGACCAAATGCTTTGATGACAATGCATTCCAGAACCATTATCGTTTGAAAGAGGTTTCGGCATAAAAGTAGCACTTAAACCATTACTTTTTGCTGTGTTTCTTACGACGTATTTATATTTTTGAAGATCATCGGCCATCTTAACCAATGTGTCGAATTTTAAATCAATTTC
The DNA here is from genome assembly GCA_902546975.1 of uncultured Alphaproteobacteria bacterium. Classification (GTDB taxonomy): domain Bacteria; phylum Pseudomonadota; class Alphaproteobacteria; order HIMB59; family HIMB59; genus HIMB59. The sequence continues at coordinate 81,923 of CACCLU010000004.1, read as the reverse complement.
ACATTGACCAGCAGTAGCAACTTCGTGATGTTGCGCTTCAACACTCATACCAATTGCAACCATGTGATTTACCATTTCTGATCTAACATCCTGCATAGTGTCATGAGGTGGGCATGGGAAGTATCCACCTTTATTTCTAACTTTATAACCTAGATTTGGACCTTCAGCTGTGCCTGTATTCCAAACGGCTTCACCGGAGTCAACAGAAAAAGAAGAGTGATGAGGGTGCGTGTTAATTTGAACGTTGTTGAAAAGAAAAAATTCAGCTTCTGGTCCAAAGAAAATACTATCACCAACTCCTGAGGTTTTAACGTATTCTTCTGCTTTTTTTGCAACGTATCTTGGATCTTTATCGTACTTTTGTCCAGTAATTGGATCTTGAATATCACATATTAGAACTAGAGTAGGATCTGTAAAAAAGGGATCTACAAATGCAGTCTCAATATCTGGAATTAATATCATGTCACTAGCTTCAATTGACTGAAAACATCTAATTGAAGAGCCGTCGAAACCAATACCTTCCTCAAATACGTCCATTTCAAATGTATTAATATGGTTTGAAAAGTGCTGCCATGTCCCTAAAGGATCAGTAAATCTAAAATCAATATACTTAATACCATTTTCATCGATCATTTTTTGTAATGATTTTTTGTCCATCTAATAACCTCCTGAGTTGTTAACTTGGTTTGTGTAAAAACTAAATTGCGTCTTTACCTTTTTCGCCTGTGCGAATTCTAATAGCCTCTGAAACTTCGTATACAAAAATTTTACCGTCGCCGATTTTACCTGTATTAGAATGCTTGATAATAACATCGATTGCTTCTTTGTATTTCTTGTCATCAACTACTAATTCAATTTTAACCTTTGGCAGAAAGTCTACTACATACTCAGCTCCTCTATAAAGCTCAGTATGACCTTTTTGTCTACCAAACCCTTTTACTTCAGATACGGTTAGTCCACTTAGGCCTATTTCGCCAAGGGCATCTTTAACATCCTCTAATTTAAAAGGTTTAATTATTGCCTCAATTTTTTTCATATTTAGCGATCCAAATATAATGTTTAATTTGCATAATATCTATACTATAAATTAATTCAATTTTTGGCGGGTGTAGCTCAGTTGGTTAGAGCGCCGGTTTGTGGTACCGGAGGTCGGGGGTTCAAGTCCCCTTACTCGCCCCAATTTGTGCGCCAGTGGCGGAATGGTAGACGCGCTGGTCTTAGGAACCAGTGGGCAACCGTGGGGGTTCGAGTCCCTCCTGGCGCACCAGAATACAAGTAAAATGGAATATAAAAATATAGAAAAAAAAAGTTATAAATCCTCTTTCGAGGTATCTTTAGATCAGAGCGCAATAGCCAAAATTATTGACGAAAAAATATCAGAAAAGCAACCCACTTTTGAAATTGCAGGTTTTAGAAAGGGTAAAGTACCGGTAAGCATTATAAAATCTAAAATTGGTCTTCAAATTGAAAACGAGGTATTAAATGAAGAGGTATCAAAAAATATAAATAAAATCAGTGAGGATGAAAAAATACAATCTCTGATACAACCTGATGTTAATTTTAAAGATAATTATAATTTTACCTTGGCTTTTTATTTAAAACCCGAAATTAAAATGGATGAATTAAAAACAAGTGAAATAGAGAAAGTTACTTCAGAGGTAACAAAAAAAGATGTTGATGATTTTAGAGAAAAAGTAAAAAAAGAATACTATTCATTAGAGAGTATTAATATATCAGATGAAAACTCTGTTATAGATTTTGAAATATTAAACTATGAAGATGAACAAAAAAAATTATTTTCTCAAAAAGAGGTAAGAGTAGACTTAAATACCCAATCGAAAGAAGAAGTATTTTTAGACTTAAAAAAAGCTCTTTTAAAAATTAAAAATAAATCTGATATTAATTTTTCCACAAAAGGAATAAAGATAAACGCTCAAATCAAAGATATAAATAAAAAGATTTATCCTAAAAGTGATGACGAGTTGATTAAAATTTTAAAATTAAAATCTATTAAAGAATTAAATGACAAAATTGATAATAAACTAAATGAGGATATGAATTATCTTCAAAAAGAGTTTTTTATTGAAGATCTTCTTAAAGTCCTATCACAAAAGAAAAAAATTGATATCAATGAAGAGGTTGTAAATCTCGAACTTAAAAGAAAATATCAAATTGATTTATCTAAAATGAAAGATGAGCACAAAGAAAGAATTGATAGTTTAAAAAAACTCACAAGTGAGAATATTCAAAAAGATGTTCTTTTTTCTGAATTAGTAAAATTTTTAAATGTAAAAGTTGAGCAGAAAGAACTTCAAGAGTATATTCAAAAATATTATGGTGAAAAAATTGATCAAAGAACGGCAGAAACTGCTTATGGTACTCTTCTCAGAAATAAAATAGCAGATGAGTCTATGAAAACTTTTAAAATCAAAGAAACTAAGTTAAGCTTAGAAAATCTAATGAAAAAAGGATCTCAAAATAATGAATCTAGTACCCATAGTCATTGAACAATCTGGTAAGGGGGAGAGATCTTTTGATATTTTCTCCAGACTGCTCAGAGAAAGAATTATTTTTTTAACAGGCGCCATCAATGATGAGACTGCCTCTTTAATATGCGCTCAACTTTTATTTTTGGAATCTGAAAATCCCGAAGAACCAATTAATCTATATATTAACTCACCAGGAGGTTTAGTTACTGCTGGTTTAGCAATGTATGATACTATGCAATATATTAAATGTCCCGTTCATACTGTATGCATAGGTCAAGCTGCCTCTGCAGGTTCATTAATACTCGCTGCAGGAAAAGAGGGCAACAGGTATGCTTTACCACACTCTAAAATAATGATTCATCAACCATCTGGTGGTTTTTCAGGACAAGCGAGTGATATTAAAATTCATGCTGAAGAGATATTAAAGACAAAAAAAAGACTCAATGAAATATATCAAAAGCATACCAAAATAAGCATTGGTGAAATAGAAAAGGCAATGGAAAGAGATAGATTCTTTGACCCTGAAGAGGCGCAAAAATTTGGTTTGATAGATAAAGTAATTACTACTAGAATTGAAAAATAAAAATGTCTGATGAAAAAATAATCTCTGCTAATAGCTCTGATAAAAAAATATCTTGTTCCTTTTGTGGTAAAAGCCAAGAAGAGGTTAAAAAATTAATTGCTGGACCAAATGTCTATATTTGTAATGAGTGTGTGGTTTTATGTAAGGATATACTTGTTGAAGATGATAAAATTGACACAAAGAAAAAATTTGAGATACCAAAACCAAGTGAGATCTATAATTATCTTGATGATCATATAATTGGTCAAGATCATGCAAAAAAAATATTATCTGTATCTGTTTACAATCATTATAAGAGAGTTCAAAACCCCTCAAAAGATATAGAAATTTCTAAATCAAACATATTACTTATTGGACCAACAGGTTGTGGTAAAACACTTTTAGCTCAAACCCTAGCAAAATTTTTAAATGTTCCTTTTACAATTGCTGATGCTACCACGTTGACGGAGGCTGGATATGTAGGTGAAGATGTTGAAAATATTATTTTAAGATTACTGCAGCAATGTGATTATGATGTTACTTTGGCCCAAAAGGGTATCGTATATATTGATGAAATAGATAAAGTGGGCAGAAAAAGTGAAAATCCATCTATAACAAGAGATGTATCTGGTGAGGGAGTTCAACAAGCTTTACTAAAAATAATTGAGGGAACAACAGCTAGCGTGCCACCTCAAGGTGGAAGAAAACATCCTCAACAAGAGTTCCTTCAAGTTGATACAAAAAATATATTGTTTGTTTGTGGGGGCGCGTTTGAAGGCATTGATAAAATTATAAAAAATCGAGTAAATAAAAAGTCTATTGGTTTTAATAAATCAATTAATCAGGACCAACCAATGACTTCACAACTTGAAAATGACGATTTGATTAAATTTGGATTAATACCTGAATTAGTAGGAAGACTTCCTGTAAGCGCCAGTCTGAATGAATTATCTTTAGATGATTTAAAAGAGATTATTACAAGACCAAAAAATGCAATATCAAAACAATACAAGGCTCTTTTTTCCTTTGAAGGGGTTGAATTCGAGATAACTGAAGATGGTAGAGAACAAATTGCTCAATTAGCTGTTGAAAAAAAAATTGGTGCAAGAGGCCTAAGGTCAATTATGGAAAAGCTACTTCTAGATTGTATGTATGATATTCCTGATAAGGATTCTGTGGATAAGGTAGTTTTAAGTAAAGAGTCAGTAATCTCAAATAGACCAATAATCGTATATAAAGAAAAAACTAAAATTAAAAAAAAAGTGGGTGAAAATTAAAAATTCCTCACTATCTTAATAGTATGGAAAATCAAATCATTGGACCTATTTTACCTTTAAGGGACTTAGTTGTTTATCCCTCTATAACCTCACCTTTGTTTGTTGGCCGAGCTAAATCTATTGATGCAATTAATTTTGCCATGAATAACAACAACAAGATTATTTATTTATTTACACAAAAAGAACCAACGACTGATGATCCCCAAGTTAACGATGTTTATTCCTACGGAGTAAAATCAAAAATTATTCAGTTTCTTAAGTTGCCTGACAATACATATAAAGTTCTCACTGAAGGCTTAGAAATAGCAAAGATAAAGTCAGCTGTTAAGGCAAATAATAACTTTCTCACAGCTAAAATTGAAACAGTAGTAATTAACAAAAAAAATTCAGTTGAATTAAAAGCTTCTTTAAGAGTTTTAAAAAATGAATTTCAAAACTATATACAAAATATAGGAAATAATAATGATATCCTTGAAGGACTTTTAAATATCGAAGATCCATATCAGTTCATTGATAATATTTATTACAACTTAAACATCGGAATTGAAGATAAACAAAAAAATTTAGAAATTATTGATATTAATAAAAAAATTCAAAACTTACTGAATTTCTTTTCAAAAGAACTTAACTTTTCTGCACTTGAGAAAAAAATAAAAAATAGAGTAAAAAGACAAATGGAAAAAACTCAAAGAGAGTACTACTTAAATGAACAAATGAAAGCCATACAGAAAGAACTTGGTGATGGTGAAGATGGTTCCAACGAATATTCTGAAATAGAGAAAAAAATTAATGAGGTAAAATTATCAAAAGAGGCAAAAGAAAAAGCTTTAAATGAATTTAAAAAATTAAAATCTATGAGCCCAATGTCTGCAGAAGCATCAGTTATTCGCAATTACCTAGAATGGATATTAGATATACCTTGGGAAAAATTCTCAAAAGAAGTAATAGACATAAAAGGTTCTGAAAAAATATTAAATGACGACCACTATGGTCTCGAGAAAGTAAAAGAGAGAATACTTGAATTTTTAGCTGTCAAAAAAAGATCAAAGAAAGCATCTGGTACAATACTATGTTTTGTAGGACCTCCTGGTGTGGGTAAAACTTCATTAGGTAAATCTATAGCGAGAGCTACTGGCAGAGAATTTGCAAAGATTTCTCTTGGTGGAATTAGGGATGAGGCTGAAATTAGAGGCCATAGAAGAACTTATATTGGCTCAATGCCTGGTCGATTTATTCAGGCTATGAAGAAAACCAAAACATCTAATCCCATAATTTTATTAGATGAAATTGACAAAGTGGGTAGTGACTGGAGAGGAGATCCATCCTCTGCATTATTAGAGGTTTTAGATCCTGAGCAAAATAATCAATTTAATGATCATTATCTTGAGGTTGATTATGACTTATCAAATGTAATGTTTATATGTACAGGTAATACTTACAACATACCTGGTCCGCTTCTTGACAGATTAGAGGTGATTGAAGTATCTGGTTATACAGAAAAAGAAAAAGTTGAAATTGCAAAAAAATATTTAATTCCAAGAAAAATGAATAAAAATATTTTAAAAAATAATGAATTTAAGCTTGATAAAACCTCAATTACTAAAATAGTAAGACACTACACTAGAGAGTCAGGCGTCAGAGGTCTCGAAAAAGTTTTTGATAAGCTTTTTAGAAAACTTGTTTTTCAATTAGAAAAAAATAAATCAAGGTCAAAAAAACCATTTGTTTTTGATGATAAAGCTATAAAAAATTTTTTAGGTCCGGAAAAATTCAAGGATAGTGTTTTAGAAAAGAAAAATTTAGTGGGTATCACCAACGGGCTTGCATGGACTCAGGTTGGTGGAGATATCTTAAATATTGAAGTTAATTTATCTTCAGGTAAGGGAATGATTAATGCAACAGGTAAACTTGGTGACGTGATGAAAGAGTCTATTACTGCTGCTTTAGGTTACATTAAATCTAATTCCGTTGACTTTGGAGTAAATCCAAAGGTTTTCGATAAAATAGATATTCATTTACACGTACCTGAAGGAGCTATACCTAAAGATGGCCCAAGTGCTGGTATTACAATATTTACTTCATTAATTTCATCTCTTACTGATATTAAAATTAAAAGAGACATTGCAATGACTGGGGAAATTACGTTAAAAGGAAGAGTTCTTCCAATTGGGGGATTAAAAGAGAAACTATTGGCTGCGATAAGGTACGGTATTAAAACTGTTATAATCCCAAAAGAAAATGAAAAGGACTTAGTTGAAATACAAAAAGACATTCAAAACAAGCTGATAATTAAGAAAGTCGAGTTTGCAAAAGAGGTATTGGACTTAGCTCTCGATGGAAAAATTAGTAAAATCAACAAAAAATTGGATTGGAGACACTTAGTTACAGAGTCTATGAAGCCAAAAAATCAGCAAAATCAAGAAAAAACATTCGTCAACTAGTATATTGTTGTTGATTTTCTTACCTTTTTCTTACTACAATTAACTAATAGAATCACTAAGGAGGTTCGGTATGAACAAAAATGAACTCATTGCTGAATATAGTACGAAAAATGGTGTTGGAAAATCAGATGCAACTAAGGCTGTAGAAAGTTTATTTGATATTATTACATCTACTTTGAAAGCAGGAGGGGATGTTAAGATTGCCGGTTTTGGTACTTTCAAGGTAGCTAACACAAAAGCTAAGACTGGAAGAAACCCAAGAACGGGAGAGTCAATCCAAATTCCTGCATCAAAAAAGCCAAAATTTCTTGCTGGAAAACAACTAAAAGAACTAATAAAGTCCACAGTCTAATTTTTGCAAATTAGATAGGGCGATTAGCTCAGTTGGTAGAGCATCTCGTTTACACCGAGAGGGTCGGCGGTTCGAGTCCGTCATCGCCCACCATTCGACAATTGTCGGGGGTGTAGTTCAGATTGGTTAGAACGCCTGCCTGTCACGCAGGAGGTCGCGGGTTCGAGTCCCGTCGCTCCCGCCAAAATTTATTTTATGTATAATTTATTTCTAAAAACACTCTTTGTGCTTATATTCATACCTAAAATTGCTTTTAGTTTAACAATTGGAAGCGATGGAAAAATTTCAAGTGAAATTTCTGAGAAAGTATCAGAGAATAATTCAAACTTAAATGATAATGAATGTTGGGTTAAAGACATAAAGAAAGACATAAAGAAAATATCTGGAGAAAAAAAACATTGGACTGATTTATCAAAAAAACAAAAAGATAATTTCAATAAATACGTCTTTAAAGCTGAGTATGATAAAGAAGGAGCAATGGTTTTTAATACAAACAATGTATCTAATAAAAATAGATATGAATTTTTTGATGAATTTAAAGATAATTTTATCAGTGAAAAAGGTATTAAAATTAATCTAAGTTATAAAGACAAAGGGGCAGAGGGTGATTGGAATAGGTTTGGTTTAGAAGGCCATGCTCAGAGATGGCAAATAATGGAACGCATAGATTTTGCCGCTAATAGAGGTGAAGAGAAATGGTATAGAATATTCCTTTATATCCCAGAAGAGACAGATGCTTTTCTTCATCAATTGTCTTTTTTTGATTTTAAATACATTGAATGTATTGGTGAAAAAACCCCTGGCCCTTTCTTTAATTTAAGAAGTAGGGAGTTTGTTTCAGGCTTATTATCCCCAGATTATTTTGAGTATCCGCATCACAATAACGATATTCAAAATGCTCACGGAGAGTTAAGCATTACTTATAATTGGGATTTTACAAAATTAAAAGGAACTTGGTTGGCCTTTTTAATGAATGTCAAATGGGCAGAAGATGGTCACTTTCACTTATGGATAAATGGGAGTCTTAGAAAAAGCTATTATGGTAATACAATTTTTCATTATGACAGAGTGAGATTTAAATTCGGCCCATATAGAAACTATATGGACGATGCAACTAACAAAGGTGAAGAAATTACGGATATATCTGTTCGTTATGCGACAGTTGGAAGAGGAGATTCTTGTGACGATGTATGGTCTGGTGGTTGTGAACACTTTATTTCGCAACTAAATGGTTTTTCACAATTAAATGGAGTTGAAAAGTTAGTTTTGTGTCAAGCTGAAATGAGAAAAGATGGTGAGCCTACTAGAAGTGTTTGCAAAAATCTTCAAGACAAAATTGGATCACATGATCCGATTCCCTCAATCAAAATAGATTAATTTTTACACATAAATATTTGAAAATTATGTGTACAACTAATGCGTCATTTTTATCATCACTAAAAACGTATTGTTTCTTATAATGTATCGCGTTACGGAAAATCAAAAATTTTTAATGTATAACCTAGATTATATTTTCATAATGATATTCATCGTTATTGGAGCAGGAATGGCAATTGCTATGTATTTACTCTCGAAAATATTATCACCTAGTTCCCCTGATTCTGAAAAACTATCTGCATATGAATGTGGTTTTGAGGCATTTGATGATGCTCGTTCAAAATTTGATGTTAAGTTTTATTTAGTATCAATACTATTTATTATATTTGATTTAGAGATTGCTTTTTTATTTCCTTGGGCAGTTAGTCTTAGTAATATTGGAGCTCTCGGTTTTTATTCAATGATGTTTTTTTTATTTATTCTCACAGTAGGATTTATATATGAATGGAAAAATGGAGCACTAGATTGGGAGTAATTTTAGAAAAAGACAAATCATTAAATGTTGATGAGCTGTTTGAAAAAAAAGGTTTTGTAACAGCCTCATTTGAAAATTTAATTAATTGGGCGAGGTCAGGATCATTATGGCCTATGACTTTTGGTTTAGCGTGTTGTGGAGTCGAGATGATGCACTCCTATATGAGTAGATATGATCTAGATCGTCTAGGTGTAATTCCAAGAGGCTCTCCAAGGCAATCTGATGTGATGATTGTTGCAGGAACTCTTACAAACAAAATGGCATCTGCCTTGAGAAAAGTTTACGATCAAATGCCTGAACCAAGATGGGTAATCTCTATGGGTTCTTGTGCCAATGGAGGAGGATATTATCACTATTCTTACTCAGTTGTTCGAGGGTGCGATAGGATAGTTCCTGTAGATATTTATGTTCCTGGGTGTCCACCTACTGCGGAGGCTCTTTTATACGGCATTATGCAACTTCAAGATAAAATTAAAAAGAAAAAGAAGATTTATAGGTAAATTTCTTGTCCCCAAATATTTTCCAGAAATATTCAATTGGTAACTTCCATTTTCCCATAAAATCTGGAATAGACAATATTTTAGTAAATAAAGACTCCATACTAGAAGTAACACAAAAAATAAAAGAAGACGAAGATCTACTCTATGACCAGTTAATCGATATTACAGTAACTGATAATATGCTATCTAAATCAAGTTATTCAAACGAACGATTTACTCTAATTTACTCCTTTCTTAGTTTAAAATTTAATAAAAGATTATTTATTTTTACGAACATTTCTGAGGATAATTTAGATATTAGTTCAATAACACAAATTTTTGAGTCTGCTGATTGGTTTGAAAGAGAATGTTACGATCTTTTTGGCATAAACTTTGTTAACCATCCTAATCTTCAAAGAATAATGAATGACTATAACTTTCAAGGTCATCCGCTTAGAAAAGACTTTCCTCTGACGGGTTATGAAGAGGTACGTTACGATGAAAACTTAAAAAAAGTTGTTTATGAACCAGTGACTTTAAAACAGGAGTTTCGAGATTTTGACAATGAAAGTCCTTGGGAGGGAATGAAAGAAACAATCAAAGAGGAGCTTGAAAAAAAATAATGTCAGAAAATTTTAAACCTGTAACTCTTAACTTTGGACCTCAACATCCTGCTGCTCATGGAGTTCTTAGATTACTTGTACAATTAGAAGGGGAGGTGGTTAATAAAGCCGAACCTCACATTGGACTTTTACATAGAGGAACTGAAAAATTAATTGAACAAAAAACTTATACTCAAGCTATACCATATTTTGATCGTCTTGATTATGTCTCTCCAATGTGTCAAGAACATGCCTTCGCTTTAGCTGTTGAGAATTTATTAAATATTGAGGCTCCTAAACGAGCTCAATATATCAGAGTTATGTTTGCAGAAGTTACGAGGATACTAAATCATTTATTAAATATTCCAGCTTTTGCAATGGATATAGGTGCTGCTACTCCAATGCTGTGGGCTTTCGAAGAAAGAGAAAAAATGTTGGAGTTCCATGAAGCTGTATCTGGTGCCAGATTTCATGCAGCTTATTTTCGTCCTGGTGGAGTTCACCAAGACTTGCCTGAGAATTTGCTAGAAAAAATGAAAAAGTATTTTACTAATTTTCCAAAATTTATAGATACGCTTGAAGAACTACTTACTGAGAATAGAATATTCAAACAACGATCTGTTGATATAGGTATTTTAAAAAAGGATGATGCAATAAGACTAAGTTGCAGCGGCCCTGTTCTTCGTGCTAGTGGCGTAGCTTGGGATTTAAGAAAATCTCAACCTTATGATGTTTATGATGATTTAGATTTCGACATACCAGTTGGAAAAACTGGTGACACCTATGATAGATATTTGGTGAGAATGGAAGAGATGAGAGAGTCAGTAAAGATAATCTTACAATGTATTGAAAATATTCCAGAAGGACCCGTAATGGTTGAGAATAATAAAATTACTCCACCTAAAAGATCAGAAATGAAAAATTCAATGGAAGCTATTATTCATCATTTTAAATTATTTACCGAGGGTTATAGGGTTCCTGAAGGTATTACATACAAAAGTGTAGAGGCACCAAAAGGAGAATTTGGTGTTGTATTAGTTTCAGATGGAAGTTCCAAACCATATCGATGCAAGCTGAGAGCACCGGGCTTTGTTCATTTACAGGCATTACATTTTTTATCAAAGGGGCACCAACTAGCTGACGTACCATCAATTTTAGGAAGCCTAGATATAGTATTTGGAGAGGTAGACAGATGAGTAGTAATCATCCAGGTTTATCTAACAATTTTTCTAGATCAGGCGAAAAATTCTCTTGGTCAAAAGATAACTTAAGATCAATTAAAACTATAATTTCTAAATACCCTAAAGGTAGAGAACAAAGTGCAGTTATGCCTCTTCTTTATTTGGCTCAAGAGCAAAACAATAATTGGATAAGTATCGAATGTATAGAAACAATCGCTGAAACTTTGAATATGCCAAAAATAAGAGTCACAGAAGTGGCCTCATTTTATTCAATGTATAATACAAGACCTGTTGGAGAAAATCTTGTTCAGATTTGTAGAACCTCTCCTTGTTGGCTTAGAGGTTCAAATAAGATTACGAAAACTATTTGTAAAGAGACAAAATGTGAAATTAATGATACCAGTGACGATAATAAATTTACAGTTGTTGAAGTAGAGTGTCTAGGTGCTTGCTCAAATGGACCTATGATACAAATCAATAATGATTTCTTTGAGGATTTAGATGAAGAGTCTACAAAAAAAATTATAGACAATATCAAAGAGGGAAAACCAAATGTTATTGGTTCTCAAAAAGGCAGGAGAAGTTCAGAAAATGCTTAATGAAAAAGATAAAGTTTTTCAAAACCTTCATGGTTTTCAAGAACCCTTTATAGAAGGAGCTTTAAAAAGAGGCTCCTGGTCAAACACAAAGGAAATTTTGTCTAAAGATCAAAATGATATCATCGAATTAGTTAAATCCAGTCAGTTAAGAGGAAGAGGTGGAGCTGGATTTTCTACAGGTCTTAAATGGTCATTCATGCCAAAGAATACTGGTAAACAACATTATTTGGTTGTCAATGCTGATGAGTCAGAGCCTGGTACTTGTAAAGATAGAGAAATTATTAGAAATGACCCACATACTCTTGTAGAAGGGTGCTTGATAGCTTCATACGCAATTCAAGCCACTAAATGTTACATATACATAAGGGGCGAATACCATCACGAATATGTCCAATTAGAAAAGGCAATTGAAGAGGCATATGAACGAGGCTTTATCGGAAAAAATGCTTGTGGTAGCGGATTTGATTTTGATCTTTATGTTCATAGAGGTGCTGGAGCTTACATATGTGGGGAAGAGACAGCTCTTTTAGAGAGTTTAGAAGGAAAAAAAGGACAACCAAGATTAAAACCACCTTTTCCTGCTGGTGTAGGTTTGTATGGTATGCCGACAACTATTAACAATGTGGAGTCAATTGCAGTAGTTCCAACTATTTTAAGAAGAGGCCCAGATTGGTTTAAGTCAATTGGTGCTGAAAATAATACAGGCACAAAAATTTTTTGCATATCTGGTAATGTTAATAAGCCATGCACAATAGAAGAGGAAATGGGAATACCACTTAAAGAATTAGTTGAAAAGCATTGTGATGGAGTTGAGGGAGGATGGGATAACTTAAAGGCGATAGTACCAGGAGGTTCTAGTACCCCAATGCTTCCAAAAAATATTTGTGAGTCAGTTCTAATGAATTTTGATGATCTAAAAGCTAATGGCTCAGGTTTAGGTACAGCTGGAGTCATTGTTGTTAACAAGTATAATGATATTTCTGAGGTAATTGAGAGGTTTGCTCACTTTTACAAACATGAAAGTTGTGGTCAATGCACACCTTGCAGAGAAGGAACAGGCTGGATGCATAGAATGATGCAGAGATTAGTTAGAGGAGAGATATCTCCTGAACAAATTGAGCTTTTAGAAAATGTTACAAAGCAAGTAGAGGGTCATACTATCTGCGCTTTAGGAGATGCAGCAGCTTGGCCTATACAAGGACTCATTAAAAATTTTAAATCAGAGTTAATAAGTAAATATAATAAAAAGTTAAAAGCTTCATGAGTGACGATTTAATAAATATTAAAGTTAATCAAAAAGAAATTCAGGTAGATAAAAATCTGACTGTGATGCAAGCCTGTGAAATCGCTGGTGAAGAAATTCCAAGATTTTGCTATCACGACAAACTCTCTATAGCTGGTAACTGTAGAATGTGTTTAGTAGAAATTGAAAAAGCTCCAAAATTAGTATCTTCCTGCACTATGCCTCTAATGGAGGGCATGTCGATAATCACCAATTCTGAAAAGGTAAACGCAGGTAGAAAAGGTGTAATGGAGTTTTTATTAATTAATCACCCCTTAGACTGCCCAATATGTGATCAAGGTGGAGAATGCGATTTACAGGATCAGGCCATGTACTACGGTTTCGACAAATCTAGATATAAAGAGAATAAAAGGGCTGTAGATAATAAAAATATGGGACCTTTGGTAAACACTATAATGACTAGATGCATCCATTGCACTAGGTGTGTAAGATTTGCCACTGAAGTAGCCGGAGTTCCAGAATTAGGTATGTTAGGTAGGGGAGAGAATGCAGAAATTACCACTTACCTTGAACAATCAATCACTTCAGAGCTTTCAGGTAACGTAATTGATTTATGCCCTGTAGGAGCACTTACGAGTAAGCCATATCAATTTAAAGCACGTCCTTGGGAGCTAAAACGTACAGACTCAATTGATATATTCGATAGTGTTGGTTCTAATATTAGAGTTGATAGTAGAGCGGAGGAGATTTTAAGAGTTACACCAAGAACAAATGAATACATAAATGAAGAGTGGATATCAGATAAAGTTCGATTTAACTATGATGGTTACTACCAACAAAGAATAGACACACCCTATATTAAAGAAAACCAAAAATTAACAATATCAAATTGGGAAGAGTCTTTAAAAGTTTTAAAAGATAAATTAAAAACTTTAAAACCATTAGCTTTGATTGGTGAGCACGTCGATTTAGAAACCGGATATGCAATCAAAAAATTTATGTCAAATTATGGTAAAGACAATGTGGAGTGCCGAACTGATAATCACGCTATCCTAGAAAGCTTAGATAGTTATCGTTTTAACACACCTTTGAACGATATAGAAAATTCAGATTTAATTATACTTGTAGGAACAAACCCAAAAATAGAAACACCAATTATAAATCATAAGATATTTAAAGCTTACAATAATGACGCAAAAATATTTAACATTGGTGAAAATATATCTTTGAACTATAAAACAGAGTATCTAGGAGAAAGTTTATCAAATTTAAACAATGAAAATTTAATCAAAGCATTAAAAAAATCTATTAACCCTCTTATAATTATTGGCTCTGCGTTTTTAAATAAAATTAAAAATATTAAAACTATAAAATCTATTTTTTCATACGCTGATAAATACAAAGTTATTACAAAAGAAAAAAATAATCTAAATTTTTTAAATCCATATGCCTCACGTGTGGGCCAACTGATTATAGGTAATACTACTAGTAACCTTTGTGAGCCGTTTTCTAATTTAAAAAAAGATAATTTTGAATTGGTTCTTTCTTTTGGCTCAGAACATATTGCCAACGAACAGTTCAATAACTGTTTTAAAGTTTATTTTGGCCATCATGGTGATGATGGAGCAATGGTGTCTGATATTGTTTTACCAACACCTCTTTATACAGAGAAAAATGGTACTTTTGTAAATATTGAAGGCAGACCTCAAGAAGCAAAAAAATGCCATAATCCTATTGGATCCGCCAAAGAAGAGTGGTCGATATTAAAAAAACTATCTGATGAATTATCTTTTGATTTTATCCCAAATACATTTGATCAATTAAGATCTGAGTTATTTGATAAACACCCAATTCTTTCTGATTATCATGAAATTATTGCTGTTGAAAATTCAACTTCAATTACACCAGATATTGAATTTGAAGATTGTAAGGCAGAATATCCTGTAAGTAATTTTTATATGTCAGATGTGATTTCAAAAAATTCTGTCACTATGGCGAAATGTGTTGAGGAAATAATTTCAACTCCATCTCTTTTGGAGAAATCAGCATAATGACAAGTTTATCCTTTGAGTTAACAATTGGTATTTTAAAAATATTTAGTTTTGTTGTACCTGTACTAGTTTCTGTTGCATTATTAGTGTACTTAGAAAGAAAAGTGCTTGGTGCTGTTCAATTAAGAAAAGGCCCTAACGTTGTTGGACCATTCGGAATACTACAGAGTTTTGCTGATGTCTTAAAATTACTCACTAAGGAGAATTTACTTCCCTCTAGCTCAAACAAGTTCCTTTTTATCTTTGCGCCTATGCTTACTTTAATATTAAGTTTAATAGCTTGGGCTGTTATTCCAATTAGCTCAACTTATGTTATAGCAAATATAAATATAGGTATTCTATATTTGTTCGCTGTGTCATCGTTTGGTGTTTATGGAGTCATTATCGCTGGTTGGGCTAGTAATTCTAAGTATCCATTTTTAGGTGCATTGAGATCAGCAGCCCAGATGATTTCTTATGAAGTATCAATAGGTTTTGTAATCATAACAGTTTTGATTTGTGTCGGCTCATTAAATTTAATTGATATTGTAGAGAGTCAAAAGAATATGTGGTTTGCCATACCACTGTTACCTATGTTTGTTATATTTATTATTTCAGCATTAGCTGAAACAAATAGACTCCCATTTGATTTACCTGAAGATGAAGCCACATTAGTTGCAGGTTTTTTTACCGAATACTCATCAATATCATTTGGCTTATTTTTTTTGGCAGAATACGCCAATATGATTTTAATGAGTTCCCTAACTGTAATTCTATTTTTAGGAGGTTGGTACCCTCCAATAGATATATTCCCTTTAAACGCAATACCTGGAATATTTTGGTTTGTAATTAAAGTATTTTTAATTCTTTTTGTTTTTTTATGGGTCAGAGCAACTTTTCCGAGATATAGGTATGACCAACTTATGCGACTTGGCTGGAAAGTCTTTCTACCTTTTACCTTGATTTGGGTAGTTATTACATCAGCATTTTTATTTTACTTTGGACTATTACCTAACTAACAATGACAACACTAATTAAATACATTAAATCTTTTACTCTTTTCGAATTAATGAAAGGTTTGAAATTAACGATAACTTATTTTTTTAAGCCAAAAGTCACTCTTAATTACCCTAATCAAAAGGGTCCTATTAGTCCTCGCTTTAGGGGAGAGCATGCTTTGAGAAGGTATCCGAATGGTGAGGAAAGATGTATTGCGTGTAAGTTATGTGAAGCAGTTTGCCCTGCGCAAGCTATAACTATTGAAGCAGAACCAAAACCTGACGGGAGTAGAAGAACTACCCGTTATGACATTGATATGACTAAGTGTATTTATTGTGGTTTATGCGAAGAGGCATGTCCAGTAGATGCAATTGTTGAAGGACCCAATTTTGAATACGCTACTGAAACAAGAGAAGAATTGCTTTATGACAAGGAAAAGCTTTTACGAAACGGAGATATTTGGGAAAAACAAATTAGCGAAAATTTAAAAAGGGACAGAAAATATAGATAATGTTTCTTGTAGGCTCTTTTTTTTTGTTTGCAGCATTTTTGATCACCACATGTATATTTGTTATATTTTCAAAAAACCCAGTTAACTCTGTACTCTTTCTTGTATTAGCTTTTCTAAATTCTACATTTCTTTTTATCCTTATTGGTGCAGAGTTCGTTGGAATTATTCTTGCGATCGTTTATATAGGAGCAGTAGCTATATTATTTCTTTTTGTTGTGATGATGCTCGATATTCAAATCACAACTTTAATGTTCAACATTAAAAGATATATACCCCTTGCGTTACTTTTTGCTGGTATAATTCTAGCTGAAATAATCTATTTAACTGTATTTAAAACTTCAAAAGATAATTTAGACACTTTCATTAGATCTAAAAATAATACTGAGCAAATTGGAGATGTGCTTTACACAGAGTATTTTATTGATTTCCAGTTAAGCGGTATCGTTTTGTTACTTGCTATGATTGGTGCAATTGTTTTAACACATGTGTATAGACCTACTATCAAAAGACAAAACATAGAAAATCAAAACTCAACTACAGCCGAAGATAGAGTAAAACTAGTAAAAATTAAGTCTGGTGAAGGTATTAAAGATGACTAGCCTTACGTATAATCATTTCTTCATACTTTCTTTAATTGTTTTTATTATTGGGTGCTTCGGATTATTTTTAAATAGAAGAAATATGATTCTAATTTTAATGTGTATTGAAATTATATTATTGGCTGCAAATATTAATTTTGTATCAGCTTCGGTCTTCCTAAATGATATTAATGGTCAGGTATTCTCCATTTTTATTTTAACTATTGCCGCTGCAGAAGCAGCCATTGGCTTAGCTATATTGGTTATTTATTTCAGAAATAAAGGAGAGATTGATATTACTCAAATCAATCAACTAAAAGATTAATGTTAAGTTATAAATTACTTTTTTTTCTTCCTCTAATTTCAACCATTTTTACATATCCTTTTGGAGTGTTATTAGGTGAAAAAACTGCCCAATATTTCTCTTCTACTTTAATATCTATAGCAGCTATTTTAAGTTGGTTCTTATTTATAAGTTTTTCTAGTTCTTCATCGTCTGAAATTATAATTCCTGTTCTAGAGTGGTTTTTTGTTTCTGGTCAGTTCTTTAATTGGGGAATTTCTGTAAATTCTCTTACTCTTTTGATGTTAACGCTTGTTCTCACAGTTTCTGCATTGGTTCATATTTATTCAATCGAGTACATGTCTCATGATAATTCAAAAGTAAGGTTCATGACTTATTTGAGTCTATTTACCTTTTGTATGATTGCATTAGTTGTAAGTGATAATTTAATTCAATTATTTTTTGGATGGGAGGGTGTTGGTCTAGCCTCTTATTTACTGATAGGTTTCTGGCATCATAAGAAGTCTGCAAATTTAGCTGCAATGAAAGCTTTTTTAGTAAACAGAGTTGCAGATTTTGGATTTCTCATCGGTATTGCAACTCTCTATATATTTTTAGACACATTATCTATTGATGAAATAATTGCAGGCAAAGAGAAATTATTTAGCTATCAAATTAATTTTTTAGGGTTTGAAATTAATGCTTTAATTTTTTCTTGTTTTTTCCTTTTCATAGGTGCTATGGGAAAATCTGCACAGTTTGGCTTTCATACATGGTTACCTGATGCTATGGAGGGACCTACACCTGTCTCAGCATTAATTCATGCAGCAACAATGGTAACAGCTGGTGTTTTCTTGACTGTAAGATTTTCAGAATTAATGGTCATGTCTGACTTCATAATGACTTTTGTTTTAATAATAGGTCTATTAACGGCATTCTTCGCTGCATCAGTGGGCTTTTTTCAAAAAGATATAAAAAAAGTGATAGCTTATTCAACTTGTAGTCAGTTGGGTTTCATGTTTGTGGCTTGTGGTTTAGGCGCATTTAATATCGCAATTTTTCATTTAATAACACATGGTTATTTTAAGGCATTACTCTTTTTATCTTCAGGATCTGTTATTCATGGTGTTCACGATGAGCAAGATATGGATAAAATGGGAAATCTTTTTTCAAAGATGAAAATCACTGCAGTAATGATGTGGATAGGTACACTAGCTATTATAGGTTTTCCATATTCATCAGGTTACTTTTCAAAAGATCTAATTTTAAGTTCATCATTTAACTTAATTACTTTAGGCCCATTGGTTTATGTAATTTTAGCTATAGTCTCTGCCATGACTGCATTTTACTCGTTCAGGCTCATATTTAAGGTGTTTCATGGGAATTATAATGGATCTTATGATTATGAAAAAATTCATGAATCCGGTCCTTTTATGTTAGTTCCATTATTATTACTTTCCATGGGAGCAATTCTAGCGGGCTTCCTCCTAAACGATTTATTAGCTGGATATAATTCAAAAAATTTCTGGAACGGAATAATATTTTTGAGTCAAGATAAGCAATATTACTCCTCTTTTTATCCAATTTTATCAAAATCATTGGTAGCTTTTGGTGTAGGGTTGGCAGTTTATTATTATGGTTATAATTTAAATAAACTTGCTGACTTAAAAAAACGGTTTTACTCAATCTATAATTTTATTTTGAACAAATGGTATTTTGATGAACTTTATAATAAGATTTTTGTTTTACCACTTTACAATTTAGGCAAGTTTTTATGGACTAAAATAGACCAAGGTATAATTGATAAGTATTTACCAAATGGTAGTGCCTCGATAGTTTCTACAATTTCAAAAGCATTTAAAAGGATACAAACAGGGTATATTTTCGATTACACTTTTATAATAATTTCTGGTTTCACACTCTTTATAACTATCATTTTTTATATATCCGTAACCTAAGATGAGTTTCCCAATATTATCACTGTTAATCTTAACGCCTATCATAGGAGCATTAACACTCTCACTTTCAAGTAGCACGCAACTCAAAAACAAAACTATTTTTCTATCAGGTTTATGGATAACAACAGGTGAATTTCTTCTTAGTTTGTTATTGCCAATTTTTTATGATAAATCCAAAAATGGTTATCAATTTATTGAGTTTCATACTTGGTTTGATAAGTTTGATATAAATTACTATGTCGGAGTTGATGGTGTTTCAATACCACTAATATTACTGACTACCTTCTTAGTCCCTATTTGTTTATTGTGCTCTATTAACTCTATTCAAAATAGAGCCAAAGAATTTGTTATTTATTTTTTATTACTTGAGAGTTTTATTATAGGAGTATTTGTAAGTATCGATCTTGTAATTTTTTACGTTTTCTTTGAAGCTGTTTTAATCCCAATGTTTTTGATTATTGGAATTTGGGGAGGAGAAAATAGACTTTATGCTACTTTCAAATTCTTTCTCTACACACTAGCAGGATCTGTTTTAATGTTACTTGCGATTATTTATATTATTTCTAAAGTGAAATCAGGCAATATTGAGTTAATTTCCGACTTTACATTTGATCAGCAAATAGAGTTGGTTCTCTTTTTATGTTTTTTTGCATCTTTTGCAGTAAAAGTACCAATGTTTCCTTTTCATACATGGTTACCTGATGCACACGTTCAAGCGCCCACGAGTGGTTCAGTAATTTTAGCTGGTGTGCTTCTTAAATTAGGCGCATACGGTTTTATAAGGCTATCCTTACCTTTTTTTGAGTATGCCTCAATTTACTTTCAACCAATGATTTTTGCACTAAGTTGTGTAGCTATTGTTTACACCTCAATTGTAGCTCTAAGACAACTAGATATGAAAAAAATGATTGCCTATTCCTCTGTTGCTCATATGGGATTTGTCACCATTGGCATTTTCACTTTAACTCAAGATGGAATTAATGGTGCGTATTTTCAGATGATAAGTCATGGAATTGTTTCTGCAGCATTATTTTTAATAGTTGGTGTGGTATACGAAAGACATCACACCAGAATGATATCTGATTATAGTGGTGTAACAAATGTAATGCCTAAATATTCATTCTTTTTTATGGTTTTTATGCTCTCATCTGTGGGTCTTCCTGGAACTAGTGGTTTTGTTGGGGAGTTCTTAGTTATAATGTCAACTATAAGTGTTAGTGTTTATCTTACTTTTTTTACCGCTATTGGAGTAATCTTAGGAGCTTCATACATGCTCTTATTGTACAAAAATATAAATTTCGGAGATTTAAAATCAGATATTAAGCAATTAGCTGATTTAACAAATATTGAAATTTTCTACTTCTCCTGTTTAGCATTTCTCACAATGCTTTTAGGAATTTATCCAAAACTTTTATTTGAAATGATAAATAAGAGTATTTCCTTAAGCATTATATAATGATTAATTTATTTCAATTCATACCAGAAATTTTTATCTTATCTTTGATTTTAATAACTTTATGTTTTGGATTATTTAATAAGGACAGGGCTATATCTTTAAATACTTTAGGTTTCATTTTGTTGAGTGTTTTGCTTTTAAATTATGGAAAAGATTTTTATAGCTCTACACAAATATCACTTAACACGATTAATTTATTTGTTTTAGCTAAGATTATTTTATCTATTGGATCAATCGTATTCATTTTACTGCTAAAAAGACCCTTGAAGAATGAAAATTTATATAGATACGAATATGTGTTATTTTTACTGTTTGCTATTCTTGGCTCATTTGTTCTTATTTCTAGTAATAATTTTTTAACAGCTTTTATTGGTTTAGAGCTACAATCTTTATCCTTGTACTTGATGGCTGCTTTCAATACTAAAAATTTATCTTCAAATGAAGCAGGTATAAAATATTTTTCTCTTGGTGCTTTATCATCAGGATTTCTTTTATTTGGTATTTCAATGATTTATTACGATACTGGGTCTTTTAACATACAAAACTTATATAATTTCACTGCAATAAGCGAAATAGGATTATCATTAGTTCTTATTTCTTTATTTTTTAAAGTTTCCGCTGCTCCATTTCATATTTGGACACCTGATGTGTACGAAGGATCCCCAACTATATCTACACTCTTTTTTGCAACTTTACCTAAATTTGCATCATTAATATTTTTATTCAGGGTTTATCAAGAACTTAACATTTCTGATATCAAATCTCTTAATTACATTTTTCAAATGGTATGTGCTATTTCATTATTGGTAGGAGTATATGGAGCCATTACACAAAAAGTTATAAAAAGACTTCTAGCCTTCAGCTCTATCAACCATATTGGTTTTATGCTTCTCGGAATAATGAGTTATCAATTTATGTCTGAGGGTACATTATTATTTTACTTGATTATTTATCTGATTACTACGTTTGGTATTTTTGCTGTTTTATTGAACTTAAGAACTGTAGATGGTGAATTTACAAAAATATCCCAACTCAATGGTTTAAGATTTACCTCAAATTCAAAATCCATAAGCATGTTGGTGTTTTTCTTTTCTCTCGCGGGAATACCACCTTTTGCAGGGTTCTTCGCAAAGTTCTTCATTCTTTCAGCTTCTATAAACGATGGGTTTATTTTATTATCAATTATTGCTGTTTTAAGTTCAGTAATTGCTGCATTCTATTACTTAACAATTATTAAGAATATGTTTTTCAATAAATCAGAAATAGATTTACTAGATGATAATAACAAAACAGGCAAAGTTATATTTATATTATCTGGATTAATTATAACTTTATTTTTCATCTATCCAGACCCCTTAATAAATTTAGTAGATAATCTTTTCAAATAAAAATTGTATAAAGTTATCTTTGACTCAATAAATTCTACACAAGATGAAATTATTGGCTTTAATAATTATAAAAAAATTTTAAAAAATAATAATTTATATATTCAATCTTTTAGGCAAATTAAAGGTACTGGAAGGGGTAAAAAAAAATGGTTAAGCCCTATAGGTAATATTTATTTAACAAATAATCAAAAATTAAAAGCTCCACATGCTTTAAGAAATAACTTTTATATTTGTTACATAATCCACAAATTTTTTAAAATTAATTTTAATATTAACCTAGACTACAAATGGCCAAATGATTTGTTTTATAAAAATAAAAAAATAGTTGGTGTTGTTGTCAAATCAACTATCTTAGGTAAAAAATCATATCTAAAAACGGGTATAGGAATAAATATAAACAATTCTCCAATAGTCGACTCAGTTTCTCTATTTAGCATTATCAATGAAAAATCAAATATTCTCGATTTATCAAATATAATTATTGACTTTATTGAACATAATTTAATAAAAAAAATATCTAATAAGAAATTAGTGAGATATCTTAATCAATATATGCTCAGGGACTTTAAATTAAATCATCCAATTTTTGGAAAAAATATTATTGAAATATTAACAGTAAATGAAGATTTATCTTTAAAGATAAAAATAGATGATGCAACTAAAAATATTTTCTTTGGAGAACTTGTTTGAATTTATTAGTTGATATTGGAAATACATCTATAAAATTTTCATCAATTGTTGATAAGAATTTAAAAAAAATCTCTCAAATTAGATACTCAAAGAAAGATTTGACATCAGTCACTCTTTTTTTTAAGAATAAACTCAAAACTCATACTAAAATTTATATTTGCTCTGTTGTCTCAGAAGTAGACAAAGTTATAATTAAAAATTTAAAACCCTATCGAAATCGTTTATTTTTCATTAATAAAAAAAAATTATCTTTTTTAGTTCATAAAACAGTTAATGTACGCCAGCTAGGCAATGATAGAATTATTAATGTTTTATCTGCTATAAATATTTATCCAAAATCTAAATTCTTTATCATAGTTGATTTAGGCACTGCCACTACATTAGATATTATTATAAATAAGAAATATTACGGAGGTGTGATATTACCCGGCCTTACCACCTCTTATGAAAATCTAATTTCTTTAGCTTCTGGTATAAAGAATATGAAATTTTCAAATAAATCTAGCATCATAGGTAAAAATACTAATCAAGCTCTAATGTCTGGATTTAATGTGGGTTACAAAATAATGATAGAGTCTTACATAAAATTAATTAAAACTACCTACAAAAGAAATTTTAAAGTGATTTTTACTGGTGGATATGCTACCTCTATCGACTATAAAAAAACTAATTTTATTTATAGAGAAGATTTAACTCTTTTAGGAATTTTTTTTTATCATATTTTTTTAAATGAAAAACTTAGAATTATTAAATAATAAAAAAAACAATTATTTTTTGCCCATTGGGGGAATAGGCGAAATAGGGGGTAACAACTATTTATACTCTTTTAAAGGAGAACAAATAATAGTTGATGGTGGTATTTCATTTGCAGATGATAGCCTGCCTGGTGTTGATACAACTATTCCTGATCCGTATATTTTTTTGAATACATCCATTAAACCTAAAGCAATGATATTAACTCACGCTCATGAAGATCATGTTGGAGGACTAGAGTATTACTTTGATAAGATTGATTTTCCAATCTATTGCAATCAATTTACTTTTTCCTATATAAAACATAAGTTTAATAAAATAAATGGTTTTGAGAAAAAATTTGTAATAGTTGAGGACTTTCAAGAAGTAGAGTTTGAGAATTTTTCATTTCAATTAATTCCAACAACTCACTCTATACCCGATCCCACTGGTATATTTTTTAAAACATTGGAAGGAAATATTTATCATACAGGTGATTGGAAAATAGATAAAAATCCAGTTACTGGCTCACCCTTCGATTACAAAAATTATCAGTTATTAAAAGATGAAAATATTGACTTACTTATAGGTGACTCAACCAACGCCGGTGTAAACGAGATATCACGCTCAGAGTCAGAGTTAGATCCATCGTTTGATAATTTATTTAATAAACTTAAAGGTAGAATTATAGTTACTTGTTTTTCCTCAAATATTGCAAGACTTAAAACCATTATTTCAAATGCGATTAAACATGATAAAAAAATATTTGTTGTAGGAAGAAGTATAAAAAGAGCTATTAATACTGCTATAGAAGAAAAGTTAATTGAAAATTTTGAAATACTTAATGAAAAAAAATTTCAGGATTATAATAAAGATAAAGTTCTTTTAATTTGCACAGGTAGCCAAGGTGAAAAAAACTCTGCTCTTTGGAAGATTGCGAGTAATACACATAATCAAATTAAATTGAGTGCAAAAGATAATATAATTTTTTCATCAAAAGAAATTCCTGGCAACGAAAAATCAATTTCTTATTTAAAAAATTCTTTTAGTTACTTAGGCTTAAATATCATATCTGATAAAGAGGAATTTGTTCATGTTTCAGGACATCCAGGAAAAAATGAAATAAAGGAATTTTACTCTTTCATTCAGCCTAAGTCTTTAATTCCTATGCACGGAGAATATCTTCATTTAAAAAAACATTTAGAAATAGCTAAAAGCTTAAAAATTGAAAAAACTAATCTTTTTTTAAGCGGAGATTTATGCCAATTAGATTTAGTAAATAAAAATCATAAGTTAATCGATCAATTTGTTATAAAAAAACTACCTGTTGTTCAAAACTTAATTATTGAAGAGGATAGTTTTATAAATGAAAGGGGAAAAATCCTTTATAATGGTGTTATTAGTATTAATTTAATTCTAAACAAACAATTTGATATTATTAAATTTCAAATATCTGATAAGGGTTTCCCTTTTTCTTACAATAAAGAAATAATTCAAGATGAAATTAAAGATATCTTACTAAATAAAATATTGTTTATTAAGGAGGAGATAGATGAAAATTCACTAAACGTGCTAGTTGAGGAAGTTTCAAGAAAAACCTTTAATAGAAATTTTTCATTAAAGCCTGAATTGTTAATACACATATCTTTGATATGAAGTTTTTATTCTTACTATTTATTATTTGGTGGGTTATTTTTATGACAATATTACCTATTAAAAGATCAGATTTTGAGGAGGGTATGCCAAAAAAGTCATATTTAGGAATTAAATTTTTAGTATCATTTGCCCTATCAATGATCGTATCTTTTTTTATAATAAAATATGAGAATAATATATTCGAATACTTTAAATGAAACTTTCTAACCTTTTATTTAACTCATTAAAAGAATCACCAAAAGAAGCTAAAATTATTTCCCATCAATTAATGTTGCGTTCATCAATGATTAGGCAACACACCTCGGGAATATACACATGGTTACCATTAGGATTTAAAGTATTAAAAAATATTGAAAATATAATTCGAACTAATCAAGACGAAATAGGCTGTAATGAAATGTTAATGTCTACTATTCAATCTTCTGAATTATGGAAAAAAAGTGGCCGATATGCAGACTATGGAAAAGAGATGTTAAGAATTACCGACAGACATGATAATGATTTATTATATGGACCAACGAATGAAGAGGTCATTACAGATTTATTTTCAGACTATGTTAACTCTTATAAAGGTCTTCCTAAATATCTGTACCATATTCAATGGAAATTTAGAGATGAAATTAGACCTCGTTTTGGCGTAATGCGAGGCAGAGAATTTTTAATGAAAGATGCCTATAGTTTTGATTTAACCGAAGAAGCAGCTTTTGAAACATATAAAAAATTCTTTAGAAGTTATTTAAAAACTTTTCTAGATCTAGGTTTACAACCGATTCCTGTAAAAGCTGCCACGGGTGCTATTGGTGGAGATTTGTCTCATGAGTTTCAAATACTAGCTAATACTGGTGAAAGTGAACTTGCTTACAACTCGAAATTAGTTGACTCCAATTTGTACGAAAAAAGTTATGAAGAAATTACATCAATGTATTCTGCATCAGACGAAATGATCGATAAATCAAAATCTGATGTGATAATTGGAAGAGGGATTGAAGTAGGCCACATATTTAATTTTGGCACAAAATATACAAAGCCATTAGAATGTTTCGTGTTAAATCAAGATGGAAAAAGAATAACACCATATATGGGATCGTATGGAATAGGTGTCTCCAGATTAACAGCAGCAATAATAGAGGCATTCCACGATGACAAAGGTATAAAATGGCCTATTAATATTTCACCTTTTAAGATAAATATCATAATGCAACCAAACTCTGACTATATTGCAGATGTGGAGAGTATTTATAATCTGCTTATCACTAAATATGATAATGTTAGTTTAGACGATAGAGATTTAAGTATTGGAAGAAAAATCAAAGACTCCGAATTGATTGGAATACCTTGGACAATAATTATTGGGAATAATTTTAAAGAAAAAGGTCAAATTGAACTGATTAGTAGATCTAACAGTGATAAGATATTCTTAAGTAAACAAGAAATTGAGAATTTTGAATTTGAACAATACACTCCATAAATTATCTTTCTCCTACATATTTAATTTTAAAAAGGATAAAGCATTCTCAGTATCAACAATTTTATCATCACTGGCATTAATTTTAGGCATTTCAATTTTAATTACTGTAATGTCTGTAATGAATGGATTTAGAGAACAACTAGTTGATTCTTTAAGTGGTGTTAATGGAGATATTACTATTTATGATGCCAACAAGGATAAAATAAAAAAAATTCAAAAAAAAAATCCCTCAATATCTTTTGTTGAAAATATTCAAAGACGAGTAATTACAAGTAATGAAAATGGTATAGAGGGTTTGTTAATGAAATCTCTTAATAAAGATGATATTTATAAAATACCTAAAATTAATCAAAATATATTTGAAATTGAAAAAAATATCGACAATTGGGTTTTCATTGGAGTTGAACTAGCAAGATCTTTAAATTTAAAAGTAGGGATGCCTTTCCAAATAAATATCCCTGGAAATTCTATGACAATTTTGGGCCCTGTTTTAAATTCAAGACAATTAACCATTAAAGGAATATTTAATACAGGAGTATATGACTTTGATAAATATTTTATTTTTAGCAATATCGATCAATTTAAAAATAACATAAACAATAAAGTTATAGATGTTTATTTGAATAATAAAGACTTTGATTATAGTGATTTAGATGGCCTAAATTATTCAACATGGGAGGATCAAAATCAAACTTTAGCTCAAGCATTATCCACTGAAAAAAATGTTATGTTTATTATTCTTTTTTTTATTATTGTAATTTCATCCTTCACAATAATTTCAAATCAAATATTTTTTATTAAAGAAAAATATAAAGATATTGTTTTGTTAAAAGCATTGGGTATCAAGCAATCGAAAATTTGTTTTCTATTTTTTTTAAATTCTTTCTTAATATCATTTTTCTCTATTGTTATTGGGACTTGTTTAGGTTTGTTACTATCAATTAATATTGACTCAGTTGAAAACTTTTTATCATATTTGTTAAATTTTGAACTCTGGAATAATGAAATAAGATATTTAGCATCAATGCCCTATAGTATTAAATTAAACGATATATTGTTTATTGTAAGTATTTCTCTTTTTTCAAGTTTAATCGCTTCTTACATTCCGATATTGAGAATATTTAGAATTAAACCAAATTTAATTTTAAGATGAGTTTACTAGAATTAAAAAATATTTCTAAATCATACATATCTAAGGTTGGAAATTTTCAAGTAATCAATAAATTAAATTTATTAGTAAATCATAATCAAAATATCTTTTTATTTGGTCCATCAGGCTGTGGTAAGTCGACTTTATTAAACTTAATATCAGGTTTAGATAATGTAGACTCTGGAAAAATTTACTTTAATGGCAAATTAGTAAAAAATCATTTTGACCTTTTGAAAGATGATATAGGCATTATATTTCAGGATCACTATCTAATATCTGAATTAAACATTTTCGATAACATTAAATTAAAAACCAATGATACGAGAAAAATTGAAAAAATCTTATCCTATTTGAATATAGGCCGTTTTAA
Organism: uncultured Alphaproteobacteria bacterium; assembly: GCA_902546975.1. GTDB lineage: Bacteria > Pseudomonadota > Alphaproteobacteria > HIMB59 > HIMB59 > HIMB59. The sequence goes on along the minus strand of CACCLU010000004.1, from coordinate 53,577 downwards.
ATTTAAGTATCCTAGTCAGTTATCAAATGGACAAAAACAAAGAGTTTGTGTTGCAAGATCTCTTGTGAATAGCCCTAAACTTTTGATAGCTGATGAACCAACGAGTTATTTAGATAAAGAAAACGCAAAATTGGTAATAGACCTTATATTAAATAGTTCCAAAAAATTCAATTTATCAACAATAATAGCTAGTCATGATATATCATTTCGTTCACTTTTTGATAAGTCTTATACAATAGAAGATAAATCAATAAAAGAATGCTAGTACCTCTAAGAAATTATTCAAATTACTCTATATGTGAGTCAAATATTAAAATTGAGGACCTCGTAAATTTTGCTGAGAAGGAAAAATTACCTGCAATGGCATTAACAGATTACAAATTATTATCAGGTGCTCTTGAATTTTCAACAAAATGTAAAAAAAAAGGTATTCAACCAATTATAGGATTGGATGTTGATTTTATTTCAAAATTAAATCACAAATCACGACTTACCATTCTTTGTAAAAATAATATTGGCTTTAAAAATCTTAATATATTATCTACAAAAATAAATACTGAAAATGAGTTTCATTTATCATTAGATAATATTAAAAACTTTTCTGAAGGTAATATCTTAATTTTAGGGGGGTTATTTAGTTATTTCCAGGATTTGAATATAAATTTTAATAACTTAAAAATTATCTTAGATGAAATCACCTCTCTAAAAAATTTCTTTAATGATAATGTTTTTTTTGAATTTGATAAAAATTTAGATAATAAATTATTAAATGAAATATCTAATAAATCTAAAATTAATTTATTTCTATCTTCATTTAGTTTTTACAAACAAGATAAAGATTACGACGCTATAAAAATACTTCACTGTTTAAAGAATGGCGAATATTTACAAAATACTTCATTTAACCTAAAAAATAATTATTCATTAGCTAAAAATTTGAAAGAAAATAATAATCCGAACTCACTAATACAAAATTCAAATTTAATTGCAAATAAAATTAATTTTCTTATTGAAGAAAAACCAATTACATTGCCAAATTTTAAATCAGATTTGGACTCCAATGAAGATAAAGAAATTGTTCAACAGTCTAGAAGTGGCTTAGATTTAAGATTAAAAAAAATACTTACAAACAAATCTATTGAGGAATTTAACAGTCAATCAAAAATTTATAGGGATCGATTAGAATATGAATTAAATGTTATTATGAAAATGAAATTCTCTGGATATTTTCTTATAGTCAGTGATTTTATCAGATGGGCTAAATCAAATTCAATTCCTGTTGGTCCTGGAAGAGGATCAGGTGCTGGTTCTATTGTTGCGTGGTCTTTATTAATTACAGACGTAGATCCAATTCAATATGGTCTACTTTTTGAAAGATTTTTAAACCCTGATAGAGTTTCAATGCCTGACTTCGATATTGATTTTTGTAAATCAAGAAGAGATGAAGTTATTGAGTACGTGCAAAAAAAGTACGGTTATCAAAATGTTGCACAAATAATTACCTTCGGATCGATGATTTCGAGGGGAATATTAAAGGATATTGGTAGAGTAGAAGGTGTTCCATATTCTGAAGTAGAAAGAATGGTAAATAAAATACCTTATAATCCTGTTCATCCATTAAGCATTAGTGAGTTAAAAGCTAATCATTCTGATCAATTAGGAGATTTAGCTGACTCTCCAATGATGGATAAAGCAGAGTCAATGGAAGGTGCACTAAGAAATGTATCTACACATGCTGCAGGAATAATTATTTCTTCGGATAAGCTCTATGGAAATATCCCTTTATTTAAAGATGATGACTCAGAAATAATGGCTACTCAATACAATATGAAAGATTGTGAGAAAGCAGGATTATTAAAATTTGATTTTCTTGGCCTAGCTAATCTCACTATAATTGATGAGACGCTTAAATTAATAAAAGCAAAAAATAAAATTTCTATTGATTTAAATGAAATTCCTTTTAATGATGAAAAAACTTTTCAATTGTTAAGTGATGGATACACTTGCGGTGTGTTTCAAGTTGAAAGTGCTGCAATGGTAGACACTTTGATCAAACTCAAACCAACAAGCCTAGAGGAAGTTATAGCAGTTTTAGCTTTGAATAGGCCTGGTCCAATGCAATTTATTGATAGCTTTATTAAAAGAAAAAAAGGTGAGGAAAAAATCATATATGACCATCCCTTACTTGAACCAATTTTGAGAGAAACTTATGGAATAATTGTTTATCAGGAACAAATTATGAAAATAGCCCAAGTAATATCAGGATATACTTTAGGTCAAGCAGATTTATTGAGAAGAGCTATTGGTAAAAAAATTAAAGCTGAATTAATGAATCAGAAGGATAATTTTATTAAAGGCGCTGTAAATAAAAAGGTTAGATCTAAAGATGCTGAGAAACTATTTTCCTTAATTGAAAAATTTGCAGAATATGGATTTAATAAAAGTCATGCAGCTGCATACGCTTTTATTACTTACTATACAGCATATCTAAAAGCACATTTCCCATTAGAATTCTATTGCGAACTGTTAAATAATTCATTGAATAATACAGATAAAATTTTTGTCATACTAAATGAAATGTATGATCAAGATTTAAAAATATTACCACCTGATATAAATTATTCAGATTATAAATTCATAGTTCATGAAGATAAGATTATTTATGGTTTAGCAGCATTAAAAGGTGTAGGTGAGGAGTCTATGAAAGAATTAGTCACCGAAAGAAACAAAAATGGTAAATTTAAATCTCTATCAGATTTTAATGATAGATTATCCAGATCTGTATTAAATAAAAGACAAATAGAAAAACTTATATTATCAAATTCTTTAAATTCACTAAATAAGAATATCTCAAAACTTTTTGCTAATGTAGAAAATATTATACATAAAAAATCCGGTACAGCATTATTTAATGACTTATCTGATGATCAGTTTTTTCTAAATAAAAATTATGACACTGTTGATCTAATAAAAGCTGAATTTGAAAGTTATGGATTTCTTTACTCTCAAAAAAAACAAACAAAAATACTAACAAACCTTAATCAATCATCTTTTAAAGAAAAAATTAATAGTAAGCTTGAATTCTTAGAAGATTTTTATTTTTATGTTGTGAAAGCACAATATAAAACTACTAGAAATGGTAAAAGATATATTCTCTTAAATGTAATAAATGAAAGTGGTTTTTTTGACTTGAGACTTTTTGATGATAAATTTGACGTTAGATCACTTCACGCACAATATATAAAAGCCAAAATTAAATCAGCTATTAAAAATGACTTTTATAATGTTAATGTTGATCATTTACTCATTATCAAGGATGATGATTTGGTAAATCAGATAAACCATATTTCTTATGAGGAATTACTAGATTTAGATAAAATTAATAAATTCAATAATATAAAAGTCTATAATGACAACAAAATATTGAATATTTCACTGAATTAATTCTTGATTATTAGGATTTATCCTTTAAAACATCAAAAAAAAAACAGGTTAATAGACATCCGGTGCCTAAAGGTTTCCCTTCTATTAACTAAAGCTTAACCGGAGGCAAAATGGACATTGAAATATCACTTGAAGATCTTTTAAAGAACGGCTCTCACTTTGGCCATAACAAAAAAAGATGGAACCCAAAAATGGAAAAGTACATTTATGGTGAAAAAAATGGCACACATATTCTAGACTTGAGAAAGTCACTCCCTTTAATCGAAAATGCATTGAAATTTGCACATGAGTCTTCAAAAAATAATAAAAAATTTTTATTTGTTTCAACTAAAAAACAACATAGTGAAATTGTTGAAACTATAGCAAAAGAAACAAGTAATTATTTTGTTAATTTTAGATGGCTAGGTGGAATGATTACAAATTGGAATACTGTCAAAAATTCTATTAATACACTAAATATTTACGAAAATATATTGAGTTCTGATGATACAGTTTTTACTAAAAAAGAATTATCAGATATAGAAAAAAAGAAGATCAGATTAGATAAAACTCTTGGTGGTATTGTTGAAATGAAATCAACTCCTGACGTAATTTTCATCATAGATACCAATAGAGAACACATTGCAGTCTTAGAGGCTAAAAAATTAGGAATACCAATAATCGGTATTGTTGATACTAATTGTGACCCTGATATAATTGATTTTCCCATACCTGCAAATGACGACGGTGTTAAATCCGTTCAATTTATACTTGATAATTTTAAAAAGGTTTTAGTTGCAAATGATGATACTCCATCTGATGAGAGCAATAAAAAATGAGTAGTATGGAATTAATCAAAAAACTCAGAGAGTCTACTGGTAGTGGTATTGTAGATTGTAAAAAAGCATTATCTGAAAATAATAATGATGTTGATGCTGCAGTAAAATGGTTAAGAGAAAAAGGAATTCTTAAAGCCCAAAAAAAACAAAATAGAGAAACAAATGAAGGTGTAGTTTCTTTTTATAATAACTCATCAAATACTAAGTTTACTGTTTGCAAAATAAAATGCGAAACCGACTTTGTCGCTAAAAATAATGATTTTTTAGATTTTGCTCAAAAACTCTCCAAAGCTATACATGAAAAAGAAGATATAAATGATCATGGAACAGATCAAGAATTAGATAGTTTGACTATTAATGACAAACCACTGAATGATTGCCTTACAGATCTAATTTCAAAAATCGGTGAAAATATTCAAATAATTAATTACAAAAAATATTCCTCTGAAACATCAATTTTTGTTACTTATCTTCATAATAAATATAATTCCAATTGTTCTAAAATTGGCTCAGTAGTTGAAATTTCAACCAATAATGTAGACTCGGCATTAAAATTAATTGATGAATTAAAAGTAATTGCTATGCAAATTTCTGCAATGAAACCAATGGGTATCGATGAAAATTCTATCAATTCAAAAATTATTAAAGATGAAAAAGATATAATTTTAAAGCAATTGGATAACGTACCTGATGATAAAAAAGATCAAATTATTCAAGGAAAATTAAATAAATTTTTGAAAGAAAATACACTTTTAGGCCAAGCATTAATTACAGACCCAAAGAAGAGCGTAAGTTCCTTTTTGAGTGAAATATCAAAAAATAATAATATTAGTCTTAACATCACATCTATGGATTTATATACTATTTAATATGTATAAAAATATCATGCTAAAGATTTCAGGAGAGTCTTTAGCAGGATCGAATGAACAAGGCTTTGATTTTGATATTTTGAATGATCTTTCTAATAGTATTAAAAAACTATTATCTAAAAATCTTAAAATTTCTATCGTACTTGGAGGAGGAAATTTTATTAGGGGCTCTTCTTTTTCAAATGGTGTAGTAGATAGAGTCACCTCAGATTATATGGGTATGTTAGGTACCGTAATAAACTCTTTGGCTTTACAATCAAACCTTAAAAAAATTGGAGTTGAGTCGAGAGTTATGACAGCAATAAGTATAAATAGAGTTGCTGAGCCGTACATTAAAAATAAAGCTTCTAACCATCTTGACAAAAATCGAGTTGTTATTTTTGCATCTGGCACAGGCAATCCTTTTTTTTCAACAGATACAGCTGCAGTTCTTAGAGCTTCAGAAATGAAGTCCGATGTTATATTGAAAGGTACAAAAGTAGATGGTATTTACGATAAAGATCCCTTGGATAATAAAGATGCAAAAAAAATTTCAGAAATCTCATACTCTGAATATTTAAACAAGGAAATTAAGGTCATGGATGCTACAGCAATTAGTCTAGCTAAAGATAGTTCTTTACCAATAATTATTTTTTCAATTCTAAAAAGTTCAAATATACTTGATATAATTGAAGGAAAAGGTTCTTATTCAATTATAAAAGAGACTGAATAATGTTTAATAAGGAAAATTGCTTTTCAGAAATGCAATCAAGTATAAACGCTTTTTCTGTCGAATTAAAAAATATTAGAACTGGTAGAGTTTCCCCAGATATTCTTAAAACAATAGTAGTTGATAGTTACGGGTCAAAGACTCCTTTAACTCAACTATCAAATATAAATAATTTAGATAACATGACTTTAAATGTTAATATTTGGGACTCATCACTTGTAAAAGCTATAGAAAAATCCATTTTAGACTCAAATCTAGGAGTTACTCCACAAACAGATGGATCTAATTTACTACTTAAATTTCCTGAGTTAAGCGCGGAAAGAAGAAAAGAGTTAGTAAAAATTATTTCAGAAATATCTGAAAAGTTTAAAATTTCTATTAGAGGTATTAGAAGAAAATTTCTTGATGAAATTAAAAATTTAGAGAAAAATAAATCAATTTCTATAGATGAAAGTAAAAAATATCATGATGAAATACAAAAGATAACTGACTCTTCAATAAGTGAAATTGAAAATTTGACTAATTCTAAACAATCTGAAATCTTAAAAGTTTAATTTTGAAAAATAAATTAAATCACGTTGCATTTATTATGGATGGAAATAATAGATGGTCCAAAAAAAATAAAACTAATAAGTATAATGGTTATAAAAAAGGTGCTAATACGATAATTAAATTATCCAATTATATTTTTCATAATACTGAAGCAAAATATGTATCCGCCTTTGCTTTATCCAAAAATAATTTAAACAGATCTCGTAACTTAATATTAACTCTTAAGAAAATTCTATTAGAATTTCTAAATAAAGTCATTGAGGATGAAACAACATTTCAATTTAACATAAGATTTATTGGAAATAGAAACTTTTTGAGTCAAGAAATTAAAAAAAAAATTGACCAATTAGAAAGGCTAAAAAAAAACAACAATAAAACTCTATTAATTTATATCAATTATAGTGGTAAGGATGATATTGAACAAGCAGTTCTTAAATACCACCAAAATTTTAAAAAAATTAATAAATTTAATAATTTTCTTTTGACTTCCGGTATACCAGATCCAGATATTCTTGTAAGAACTGGTGGTTTTAATAGATTAAGTGATTTTTTAATATACCAATCATCATTTACAGAATTATTTTTTTCAAAAAAATTATGGCCAGATCTAAATAAAAATGATTTATCAAAAATTTTTTCAAAATATAATTCAATAGAGAGAAAATTTGGTATCTAGTTATATAAGTAGATTAGCTATAGGTTCAATCATAATAGCAGTAGTTTTATTTTTTTTTCTAACTAACTTTGATCTTTTATTTATATTTTTATTATTAGCTCTAATAAGTTATGAATTTTTATATTTAAAAATTATAAATAAATTTATTTTATTTTTTTTTATTTTTTTAACTACAATATCTATTTTATTTGTTCCTTATAAGTTATTTGACAGTATATTCATTTTACAGCTAATTTGTTTATTTTGTATTTTTCTTTTTGGAAGATACAAAAAAGAGTTATTTGTCATTTCAATTTATCTTTTTTCAATAATTCTATTTTATTTAATTAGTGCTGATAGAAATTTCTTCTATCTATTATTTCTGATTTCATTTCTCAATGATACCATAGCTTATATTTCTGGTAAATCATTGCGTGGACCTCTTATTATTCCAAAAATTAGTCCTAACAAAACATGGTCTGGTACTTCTATATCTTTTTTTTTTACTGCTTTACTTTTAATTTTTATGAATTTTAATGTTTTCATATCTATGCTCGTTTCAATCTTATTATTTATTGGGGATATTTTTTTTTCTTATATAAAAAGATCTCTTAATATTAAAGACTTTTCCCCGCTACTAGGTAGTCATGGAGGTGTACTTGATCGATTGGATAGTATTTTTTTAATATCAATTTTTTTTCATATTTATTTATTTTATTTAACGTGAGTATTAAGATAATTATAATTGGTTCTACTGGTAAACTTGGTACTAAGCTTTTAAATTATACTTCTAAAAATTCTATAAAAATTTATGGTATTACATGTTACACAAATGTTAAAAAATTAAAAAATCAAAAAAAAAGATACAAAATTATCAAATCTTATGTTTTAAGTAATATTGATGATAGAAAAAATTTTTTTATTTTACTTGAAAAAAAAATAAATATTATATATTTCTTAGATTTTGGTAGTCAGTCGCTCGCATATATAAATCATTTTCTGAAATTCAATAAAAGATCAATCATTGCTATCGCTAATAAAGAGATGATCATTGCTGGCGGTCATTTACTTCAATCTAAAATTAAAAAAACTAAAAATATTTTTATACCACTAGACTCTGAACATTTTTCTTTATTAAATTCAAATATAAATAATAATAATGTAAAAAAAATATTTATTACAGCTTCTGGTGGTCCATTTTATTTTAATAAGAAAATAAATCTCAATAATGTTAATTCTAAATTAGTATTATCCCACCCTAAGTGGAAGATGGGAAAAAATAACTTAATTGACTCATCAAATTTTGTTAATAAAATTTTAGAAATTTATGAACTTTCTTATATTTATAATATCCCCTTGAATAAAATTGATTTTCTTGTCTCTAAAGAGGCCTATATTCATAGTGTTATTCATTATAATGATAACACTTTATCATTTAATTGTTTTTTAAATGATATGATCATAACATTATTAAAACCTTTAAGTTTTTTTTATGAAATTAAACCCATGACAATGAATCAGAATTATTTATATAATGATAATTTAAAAATTGAAAAACCACTTGATAAAAGATTTTCAATATTAAATTACCGAAAACAACTATTTAAATTAAATCATTCTGATCAAATAAGATTAATGATAATAAATAATTTCGCACATAAACTTTATTTATCTAATAAACTCCAATATAGTAATATTGTTAAATATATAATGAGTGAGATAAATAGAAATTCAATGACTGTAAAATTAAATTCATTCAATTCAATTTTACGTTTTATATCTTCTGTAAATAAAAAATACAAAACAAATGTTTAAAAATTTTTTTCTAATAATTTTTTTTTATTTTATATCACAAAATTTATTTTCAAAGTCTGTTATTTTTGAGGGTTTATCAAAATTTTCTATGGATGATATACAATCCATCACTTCTGTAGACATTTATAGCGAAAATTTAGAAGCTAATGATATCAATAAAATATTAAAAGAATTATCTTCATCTGATTTAATTTATGAGATTTCTTATAAGGAGATTGATAATCATTTTACTTTAACAATTATTGAAGGCGATATTATAGAAAATATATACATAAATAATAATGTTTGGGTAAGAGATGACTTAATCATCCAAAATTTACGTTCAAAAAATAATAGTTTTTTAACTAAAAATAATATTCAGAATGATATTAAAATAATAAAAAATATTTATAAATCAAAAGGCTTTAAAGACGTTTCTGTAATCGCTAAAGTTGAAAAATATTCGCTAGATAGAGTAAATCTCTTATATAAGGTTGAAGAAAATGAACAACAAAAAATTAATATTATTAAATTTATCGGTAATAACTTTTACTCAAATAATTATTTAAGTTCAATAATTAACTCTCAAAGTATTAAATTTTATAACTTATTCAAATCAGGGAGTAATTTAAATTTTTCTACTTTTGAATTTGATAAAAATAAAATAATTTCTCTCTATAGAGATGACGGCTTTACAGATGTAAAAGTTTCATATGTACTTGAAAAGTCATCCTTGAATAACAATATACTCTATTTTTTTATAAAAGAAGGTAAAAGGATTAAAATTCAAAATGTTGATTTTAAATACGAAGATGATACGGCTGAAATATTAAATAAGCTCTCATCAGAATTTACTAAAAAACTAAAAAATAATAATAATTATTACAGTAAGTCATTAATTGACGAATATCTTGATTTGTATAATACAAATTTGGTCTCAAACAATATTCACAACATATATATTGATAGCTTTATCAATGATAACGATAAAGATTTTAACCTTACCTTCGAGACAATTAAAAAAGACCCAATAGTTGTAAATAAAATCAATATTAGTGGTAACTCAATTACAAAAAATCAAACAATCAGATCAAAATTATCTATTGAACCAGGTGAATATTTTAACAATTTTCTTTTGGAGAAATCTATTAAAAATCTTAAAAGGTATCCTTATATAAAAGATATAAATACATCTACAAACATAAATAATCAACTTGTAGATATAACTCTAGATGTAGATGAAGAAACCAAAACTGGTAATATTCTTTTAGCTGGAACTTTTAATGCTGATACTGGAGCAGGTGTAAATTTTGGAATAGAAGATAAAAATATTTTTGGGTCTGGAAATAGTATTAATTCAAATTTTTCTGTTAATTCTGAGGACTTGAAGTTTTCTTTAAATTTTAAACAGTATCCAATTTTAAATCCGGATCTAACTAATACATATACTATTTTCAATCTAGATAATGACTATACGAGTTCATTTGGTTATAAAGCATCAACTAGAGGAATAGGTTATAATATAAACTTCAAGCAAAATGAAAAATTAAGTTACGGTGCTGGTCTTAGTTACCAAGCTTTTAAAGGACACTCTGCAATAAACAATACATCAGCCTCTATCAATGACAACATTGGAAATTTTGATAATTATAAATTAAATTTTTCTATAAACCATAATACTACAAATAATTATTTTTATCCCACTAATGGCCAATTGAATAGAATCAATTTTACTATATCTCCAGAGAATATTTCAGATAATGCATTTTATAAAATATCTATAACAAATAATAATTATCTTAAATTACCGAAATCTGAGAATTATATATTTTTGAATAATAATTATGGTTATGCAGAGTCTTTTAATTCAAAATTAAAAACTATAGATGCTTTTGGCCTGGGAGGATTAAATTTTAAAGGTTTTGATTATAAAGGAATTGGTCCATACGACGGTAATGTTTATTTAGGTGGTAACGAATATTTTACATCAACTATTGGATATGGCAGCTCATTTATTTTTGATGAAAAAGACAACATCAATATAAAGTTTTTTCTCACGACTGGTTCTATTTGGAATAGCGACTATACTAGCTCGTCAGATATAGATTTAAGAGCTTCACTGGGAACCTCATTAGATTTTATTACACCAATAGGACCTTTATCCTTCTCTTATGCTGAACCAATTGAGAAAAACAATTCTGATAAAACTAGATCTTTTAATTTTTCTATTGGCACTTCATTTTGAAAATTTAAATAATGAACTTTATTAGATCAAATTTTTTTCCATATAAAAATAAATATGATTTAAAAAAATTGGCTGAATTATTAAAAAATGAGATCTTATATAACAATTATACGAAAAATTTTGAAATTAAAGAAATTTCTTCCTTATCTTGTCTTAGAGATAATTCTCTTTTATTTTTGGAAACTAACTTAAAAATATCAGATATTAATAAAAAGAATATTCATATTATTACAAATATTGAAGAGAATAAAAAATATTACAAAAATATTACAATTATAAAAAATTTAAATCATTCTTATAATATAATCTGCAATCAAATATTTTTTCATGAAGACCAATTAGATTTTATAGATGAATATGAATACTCCAATGGCTCTTTTATCTCAAAATTTTCAAAAATTAACAAATCTGCTGAAATTGGCAAAAATTGTATAATTTCTAGAGGTGTAGAAATTGGAAAAAATACAATTATTAAAAATAATGTTGTTATAAAAAATTCACTACTTGGAAATAATGTTATTGTCTGTGATAACACATCTATTGGTACCTCAGGCTTTGGTTTTGATTTCAAAAAAAGAGGATCATCAAATTTAAACCCACAATTAGGAATAACAATTATTGATGATAATGTTCATATTGGAGCTTCATGTACCATTGATAGAGGAAAAATAGACTTTACATATATAGGTAAAAATTCAATGATTGATAATATGGTGCATATAGCCCATAACGTTCTTATAGGTAAAAATGCATGTATAGCAGCACAAACAGGTATATCTGGAAGTGTCAAAATAGGAGATAATGTTACCATTGGAGGGCAAGTAGGATTTGCAGGACATATATCAATTGGTCAAAATGTGATTATTGCAGCTAAAAGTGGTGTTACAAAAAATATAAAAGATAATTCAGTAGTTGCTGGTTTTCCTGCAATTGATATGAAAGAATGGAAAAAGAGTGTAATTAGGCAGAGAAAATATGGACATTAATGAAATTCAAAAAATATTACCTCATAGGTACCCTTTCCTACTTATTGATAAAATTATTGAATTTGAGCCAGATATTTCTGCACACGCAATTAAATGTGTAACAATTAATGAGCCTTTTTTTCAAGGTCATTTTCCAGGAAGACCACTTATGCCAGGTGTTTTAGTTATTGAAGCAATAGTTCAGGCTGCATGTTTTACAGTTGCAATGAAGCTCAAAGACTCAATGAAAAACCCTGGTGTTTCTTTTATGACTATTGATAAATGTAAATTTAGAAAACCTATAGTGCCTGGCGATGTTTTAAATTTAAAGGTAAGTCGCTTGAATAAAGTTAAAAATGTTTACAAATTTGAAGGCAAATGCCTTGTAAATGATGTTATACATGCACAATGTATATTTTCAGCGATGATACATGACGTCCCTGATACATCCAAGTAGCACAATAAGTGATTCAGTTCTAATAGGCGAAAAAGTTAAAATTGGTCCATACTGTAATATAGAAGGAAATATTTCTATTGGTGATGGTACAGAATTAAAATCTCATGTATCTATAACTGGTAATACCACTATTGGCAAAAATAATATTTTCTATCCTTTCTCAAATATAGGATGTGACCCACAAGATTTGAAATTCTCTGGTGAAGATAGTTTTTTAGAAATTGGAAATTCAAATACATTTAGAGAAAATGTCACAATTAGCAAAGGAACTAAAGATGGAGGAATGATTACTAGTATAAAAGATAATAATCTTTTTATGACAGGTGTTCATATCGCTCACGATTGTAAAATAAATAACAATAACATATTCGTAAACCAAGTCACACTTGGTGGACATGTAAATATATTAGATAATGTTGTCATAGGTGGATTATCCGCGGTTATACAATTTGTAACAATAGGCTCTTATTCAATGATTGGTGGTATGAGCGGGATAGATAAAAACGTATTACCATTTAGTTTGGCTATTGGAAATAGAGCAAAATTAAGAGGTTTAAATTTAGTTGGAATAAGAAGAAATAATTTCAATAAAGATGAAATAAATAAAATCACTTCAATTCATGAGAGTTTTATTAATAAAAAAATAAACCTTTCAACTAATGATAAAGTAGAGTGTATTTTTCATGAATATAAATCAATTTTGAATGAAAAACTTGGCCACATCCAAAAATGATATCTGCCTTATAGCTGGATCAGGTTTATTTGTCTATGAGGTTGCAAATTATTTAAATAATAAAAACTTATTAAATCAAATTGTTTTAATTAATGAAAATAATCTTATAAAAAAAAAATTTAGAGATAAGTGTAAGTCTTTCAAAATTAAAGATTTAGAAAAAATTACAACATTTATCAGGTCTAAAAATCTAAAAAAAATTATGATTATTGGCTATGTTGAACTTCCATCCATCGATAAGATTAATTTATCAATAAAATCTAAGCTTTTAATATCAAAGGATATATTCCTAAAAAATATTAACGATCAATCTAAAATTTTAAAAAGATATTTATCCATTAATAAACTAACACTCCTCTCTCAAAAAAAAATATTAAAAAAAATGCTAGTTTCTTATCAAGATGAGTTCTTTCACAATGAAAATAAAAAAATTATTAGTAAATTAAAAATTAAAAAAGGCTTTATAAAAAAAATATTCTCAATGAATATAGCGCAATCCTTTATTTTAAATGGTGATAGAGTTATAGCTATGGAGGATATATTCGGTACAAACGATATGATTAATAAAATAGGTAAAATTAATCCTAAATTTAATAACTTAATTTTTGTGAAATCTAAAAAATCAAATCAAATAGATGAAATTGATTTTCCTATAATAGGCATGGAAACACTTAAGTTACTTATTAAATATAAATTTCGTGTAATTTGTTTATTCAATAATAATATTTTAATTTCGGAAAAAGATACTTTTTTGAAAAAAATGCGATCTAACAATATTTCTCTAATTATTTTATAAGATGAAGATTTTATTTATAACACTTGAACAATCTGGAAGACAAATTGTTAAATCAATACTTGATGATAATTTTTTTAAAATTAATAAAAATCAAATATTTACTTTTGGTATGGATGATGACTTTCTAGAATTTAATGATTTAACAAATATAAAAATTAACCCTATTATGGGATTTGTAGATATTGTTCGTAATTTAAAATATCTTTTTAATCTCAGAATTAAAATTAAAGAAATTGTTGATATATATTTATTTACTCATATTTTCTTTGTAGATTCATTTGATTTTTCAAAATTTTATATTCAAAAATTCAAATCAAATAAAATAAAATATTGTCAAATTGTAGGCCCATCAGTTTTTATCTGGAAGTCAAGTAAAGCAAACTTTATTAATAGAAATTTTGATAAGATTTTTTCAATATTTAGTATTGAAAAAAAATATTACAACTCAGATATCTATGAGTATATCGGACATCCTTTAAAGAACAAAACCTACTATTCTAGTGATTACATTGATATCTATAATATTGGTATATTTTTAGGTAGTAGAAAACAAGAAATACTTAAAAATATTCCTATAATTAAGAAATTACTTTTAAATCTTAATAATTATAAAGATCTTGTTTTTAATTTTTTTGTTACAAATGAATATCATGAATTTATAAAAAACTACTTTAAAGACAATTCTAATATACAAATACATTTGAATGATAATTTTTATTATAAAAAAATATCTAAACTAGACTTTGCTTTTGCTTGTTCTGGGACTGTTCATTTGGAACTATGTTTTTCAAATATACCACACATAATATTTTATAAAGCAAATATTATAAATTATTTTATCTTTAAATTGTTTGTAAGATCTAAATATTTATCATTAGTGAATATTTTCAATAAAAAAGAAATTGTAAAAGAGTTTATACAAAATGATTTTACAGTCACTAACTTGTCGAATTTTTTTACAAATTTAAAATTAAATAAAGATAAACTTTATAATTATAGAAAAAATATGTTTGATGGGATTAAAAGTAGCAATTTTGAAAACTTTCGTTCAAGTATAATTACTGATTATTTAGAAAAGTTTTCTTAAGCCATAATAAATTAAATATTGATTTTTTCTCTCTATCAGGGACTTTTTTATAGGACTTATCTTTATCTCCGGTAAATAATTGTCTGGGTCTAGTTATTTTAAATTCTTTGTCTTCTATCATTTCTTTCCATTGTGACAGCCAGCCTACTGTTCTTCCAACTGCAAAAATTGGTGTAAACATTGAAGTAGGAATATTTAGTGCTTTTAAAAGAATTCCTGAGTAAAAATCAACATTTGGATATAAATTTTTTTCTTTAAAATAAGAGTCATTTAAAGCTAATTCTTCAATTTCTTTAGCTATTTCAAGTTCTTTTGATTTAATTTTTAAATCCTTAAATAAATCTTCTGTGCTTTTCTTTAAAACTTTAGCTCTTGGGTCATAACTTTTATACACTCTATGTCCAAAACCCATCAATCTTATTTTATTTTTTTTATTTTTAACTTCTTCTATAAAGACTTTAGGTTTTAAATCATTTAAAACTATTTCATCAATCATATCTATTACAGCTTCGTTTGCACCACCGTGAGATTTCCCCCAAAGTGATGAAATACCAGCTGATAAGCAAGCATATGGGTTTGCCAGAGATGAGCCAGCAGTTCTTACAGTTGACGTTGAAGCATTTTGTTCGTGATCAGCATGAAGAATGAAGATTTGATCCATTATTTTTGAAAAGAGTGGATTTATTTCATATTCCTTTGTTGGTGTTGCGAAGCACATATGTAAAAAATTATCTGCGTAATTAAGTTTGTTAACAGGATAAACAAAAGGTTGACCCACAGAGTATTTATAAGCCATTGCAGCAATTGTTGGCATCTTTGCTAAAATTCTATGTGAAGCAATCATTCTATGCTCAGGATCTTCAATATTTAAAGAGTCATGATAAAAT
Source organism: uncultured Alphaproteobacteria bacterium (assembly GCA_902546975.1). Classification (GTDB taxonomy): domain Bacteria; phylum Pseudomonadota; class Alphaproteobacteria; order HIMB59; family HIMB59; genus HIMB59. The sequence goes on along the minus strand of CACCLU010000004.1, from coordinate 37,566 downwards.
GACGACAAAGCTCCAACAATTCCAATCATCATGGCCATAGGGTGTGCATCTCTTCTGAAACCCCTATAAAATTGAATTATTTGTTCATTTAGTAATGTGTGGTTTTTAATTATTTCTTCAAATTCATTTTTATCACTCTCTGATGGCAACTCACCATGCATAAGTAAGTAACAAACTTCTAGATGAGAACTATTATTTGCAAGTTCCTCAATAGGATAACCTCTATATTGAAGAATACCTTTTTCGCCATCAATGTATGTTATTTTAGAATTACAAGCTGCAGTTGATGTAAAACCAGGGTCATAAGTAAATAGACCTGTCTTCCTATAAAGTGATGATATGTTAATTACATCTGGCCCAATAGACCCTTTAATCCCATCGAACTCATACTCTTTACCGGTTTTAGTATCGACTAATTTAAATCGTTTTTCATCAATCATATAAGTATAATAATAACTTTTCTTTCACTTTTTCAATACCAAAGAATAAAAAAATTTTTTCAATTGGTATTTTGGACTCAAAATTTACAGTAATTTTTCTAATAATCTTTCCTATTTTCTTAAGAGGTAAGTCATTTTTTTCAAGCATTAATAAAGCATTATCATTATCATGCAAACTATTAATAATTGAATAAATTCTTTTAATTAAATCTTTTTCATTTTCATCAATTTCAAGGACAATTTTTTTTTCAAAAAAATTCAATAGTTTTGATACTTCTATATTGATATCAGTAAATTTATTACATCTTTCTAATATATCTATGTAAACATGTTCCAACTTAAAATTAGATACTTTTTTTTCTATGTCCTTCTCTAAAAAATTTTTAAATTCTATAAAAGATAATTTATTTAAATAATGACGATTAATGAAATCTAACTTTTCAATATCAAATTTAGCCGGTGATAAAACTGTTTTAGATAAATTAAAATTTTCAATTGCATCTTCAATATCTAAATATTCAATATCATTGAAATTATTACCTAATTTAATTATAAAATTAAATATTGAATCTGAGAGGTAACCTTCATTCAAATAATCGTTTACGTTGGTTATATTATTTCTTTTTGATAATTTTTTGCCATTGATGTCATGTATTAGGGGTATATGTGCATATTTTATATCTTTAAAATTTAAAGCATCGGACATCATAATTTGTTTAATTGAATTAGTAGTATGATCGTTTCCACGAATGACATTAGTCACATTCTCTAAATTATCGTCAACTAAGTTTGATAATATAAAAGTTGGGCTTTTGTCAGATCTTGCAATTGAAAAATCTTCTATAGTATTAGATGGTACTTTAATTTTTCCTAATATTAAATCATCATACTCAAAAAATTCATTATCTCTGTTCACTCTGAACTTATAAGGACCATCCTTTGAACGATACGCCATATCATTTGACATCAGTTTTTCTAAATATTCTTGATGAATACCTAAATTTTTAGATTGATAACTAAGATTGTCATATTGAAGTTTAAATGTATTAAATATTTTTAATATTTCTTCTTCATATATTTTTTTTGATCTTTCCTTATCTGTGTCTTCTATTCTTAAAAGAAATTTTCCTTTATTTTTTTTTGCAAATAAAAAATTGTAAATTGCAGTCCTTAAACTTCCCATATGAAAATTTCCAGTAGGTGAGGGTGCGAATCTAGTGATTATCATTAATATTTTCTGACTAAATTAATCATCTTACCCAATATTTTAATCCTATCTTTTCTATATTTAATTGATGAAAAATTTTTATGGTCGCCAAATATTTCAATTTCATCTTTGATTAATTTAATTTTTTTTAGAGTTATTTCACTATCATCTATCTGAATAGCATGAATATCATTTGAACTATAATTTGTAACTTTCTCTAATATAATTATATCATCCTCAAAAATACCATATGACTCCATTGAATTACCACTTACTTTACAAGCGACACAGTTCCTTTTATTTGTTTTTATAAAACTATTTACATCAATATATTCTATTTGTTGACTCAAACTATCTATAGGTTTGCCCGCAGATATCGCATTATAAAAAGGAATTAAATTATTTAATTCAATAGTCCTGGATTTTAATTTGTCTTTTTTTATGTGACCTTGTTCTTCTAAATATTCTAAATACTGGAATATGGAAGATTTAGACTTTAAACCCATGTGCTCTTTCATTTCCTCATAATTAGGAGATATTTTGTTTTTCTCAATATATTTTCTCAAAAAATCTAAAAGCTTTTTGGCATTTTTAGTCATTTATTTGATATAACCTTAGTTTATTAGTTCTATCATAATAAATCAGACAGTTTGCATACAATATATTTTTTAAATTAGAACTTTCTTGATTATTAAATATTTTAATACTTTTTTGATCTCTTAAGCCAAATAAAAAAGATTTCCTTTTCAAACTTTTAAAATTAAATTTGACTTTATTGATATCTATTAAATCATATTTAATCTGCGATTTTCTATTATTATAAATCTCGATTAATGATTTAATTATTATATTGGTCAATACAAAGGAAGAACAAGGGTTTCCAGGAAAAAACATATAAATTTTATTTTTCTTTATAAATAATTTAAAAGGTCTACCTGGTTTTAAATCAAGACCATCAATAATTAAATTAAAATTTTCAAAATTAATATCATCTTTACTTTTACCTGTGCCCCCAATAATAACTGTAATATCTGATTTAGAATTGTTTATTTCTTTTAGTAAAAATTTTTGATCGTCTTTTATATGTATATTCTTATCAATAATATGATTATTCTTTTTTATAAAATTATTTAAATAATAACCATTAGTAGGGAGAATAAAATGATCTTTGGTAAATTCGCTACCTGTTGAAATAATTTTAAATTTTAATGGTTTTAGTATTTTGACTTTTAGATTTTTAAGGCTTCTTATACTGCTTAATTCATAAAAAGATAGATATTTATTTTGAAAGTTTATTTTATTACCTTTTTTGAAGATATGTCCCTTTTTTCTGATAAATTTATTATTTTTATTAAAATTAAATACATAAGCATTCCCTTTATTTATATAAATTTGCTCTTGGGGAACTATATATTTTATATTATCAGGAATTAGTGACCCAGTTTTTACAATTAAACACTCATTTAAATTTACCTTTATTTTATTAAAAATATTTAATTTTGATTTTCCAACTATTTTAAATTTTTTTCCTACATTTGTAATTGCTATACCATCCATTGATGATTGATTTTGAGGAGGTATATTCTTCTTAATCACTATATTAGATTTGATTAAATGATTATTATTTAAGTTTTGACTTAAAATTGATGAAAATCTATTTTTTGGAAGATGACTTGAGATTAATTTAATTGTCTTAAAAATATCATCCAATATTATTTTTACCTCCTCTTTTTTTTATTATTTCGATTTTCTTAATAGTTATCTTTTTTTTATAAGATTTAAGCATATCAAAAGTTGTAATAGAGGCACACGAAACAGAATTTAAGGCTTCTATTTCTAATCCTGTTGAGTAGTTTGATTTCACAACACTTTTAATTTCTATATATTCCTCATCTCTTAAATTAAGGGACAAAGAAACATAATCTATTGGTATATTGTGTGTTAAAGGTATCTGGTGTGAAGTATTCTTTGCAGCATAGATACCTGCAATTTTGGCAGTGTTAAATAAATTATTTTTTAATTCTTTATCACCTTTAATTATTGAATAAAGTTTTTTGTCAATTTCTATTAAAGATCTTGCCTCTGCATATCTTTTTGTTTTATTTTTTTTTGATATATCAACCATTTCAATATTTTTATTTTTTTTATTGAAGTGTGATAAACTCATTAAGCCTCGTATAATCTATTAATATATTTAATTTTATTATCATTTTTTAAAATACTACCGCCTATTAAAAAAGAAGATATTACACTTTCTTTTTTAATTTTTTTTATATTTGAAACTGTAACTCCACTTTCGCTAATTATAATTTTATTTTTTAATATTTTAGATAGCTTTATAGATTTATTTATATCAATCTTTTGTTCTTTAAGATTTCTATTATTGATTCCGATCAATTTTGCATCTATACCCTCAATTTTCGTTGCTTCAGAAATATTTTCAATCTCTATTAATACATCTAAACCAATATCAATTGCCAAATCATATAATTTTTTTATATTTGATTTAGATAAAATTTTTGCAATTAATAATACAGCATCTGCACCAAATTCTTTAGTTTCAAATACTTGTGTTTCATTAATTATAAAATCTTTTCTTATAATAGGTTTATCAGTAATTTTTCTTGCTATCGTTATATCATTTAAACTTCCACCAAAATTTTTGTCGGTTAAGATGGATATACAACAACATTTTGATTTATGATATTGTTCGAGAATATCCTGAATATACTTTATTTTATTAAAATTTTTTACTGAAGGGCTATATCTTTTAAATTCAGCTATAAGAGCATTTTTATTAATATGTATATTGCTTTCTATTGCACTAAGAAAGTATTTTGACTTTTTATATTTAAAATTCTTTTTTTTATTTATTTTTTGACTTAAATATTCTGTATGGTTAATTTTTTCTAGAACTATTTTATCTAAAATATTCATTACTTTTTAATATTGTTCAAATGATTTAGAGCCTTAGACGTATCAAGAGAATTAGTTAATATATCATAGCATTCATCAAATTTATAAGTGGGTTTTATTGTTTGCATAGCATAAATAGAATTAATAATAGTTATATCTCTGTAACTATCTTTTTTTCCTTGAAATAACTCAATCAGCCTGTTTGCGTTATAAGAGGGAGTATTTCCTTTAATATCCTTAAAATTTAATCTAGATGAAAGGTACTTTTTATATTTAGTATGAGATATCCTCTTTTTTGTGATATTTATTCCTCTTTTAAAATAAAAATTTGTTGGAGCAAATATACTTATTTCGTCTAATCCATCATCTGAGAAAAAAATTGTAGAATTTTTATTATTAATTTTAGATAGTATTTTTAACATAATTTCTGCTGAGTTTTTATTCACTGTACCTAATATTTGATATTTTGCGCCCAATGGATTTAATGTGGGGCCCATATAATTAAATATCGTTTTTATACCTAATTTTTTTCTTACTTCTCCAACTTTACTTAGATTTGGATAAAAAAAAGGTGCATTTAAATAGACAAATTTATCATTTGTTATTTTATTAATTATTTTCTTTGAATCTTTTTCACTAGATATGTTCAATTCAGAAATAATATCTGAAGAGCCACTTAATGAGCTAGCAGCACGATTACCATGTTTTGCAATTGGAATTTCAACAGATGATAACAATATAGCAACTGTTGTTGATATATTTAATGTCTTAAACCCATCACCTCCAGTCCCGCATGTGTCCAAAGAATTAGGATATTGTTTTATTTTATTAGAATTTTTAAAAATAAATTTTCTTAGAGATAAAAGTATATCGCTATTATTTATTAATTTATTTAGTTGATGAATAATAATTGCTTGATGAGAAATATTATCTGAGTCAAATAAATACTTAATTGCATATTCAATATTCCTTTTAGTTATTAAATCATCTATTTTAAATTTCATATACAATCCATAAAATTTTCTAAAATCTTTGAACCCACAAGTGTTTCGATACTTTCAGGATGATATTGCACTCCATAAATAGAAAATAATTCATGTTTAAAACTCATTATAATTTTATCATCTTCTGAAATGCTTGTTATTTTTAAATTTTTAGGAAAATTATTTTTATTTAGGTATAGAGAGTGATACCTAGTTGCACAGAATTTTTTATCAATATTTTTATATATTTTACATTCATTTATTTTTTTTAAATTCGATACTTTCCCATGCATTGGTGTACTTAATGTGTCTATTTTAGCTCCAAAATAGACTCCTAAAATTTGATGACCTAAACAAACACCTAATATTGGAATAAATGAGTATATTTGATGGACTAATTCAAGACATTCTCCTGCATTAAATGGATTACTTGGTCCAGGTGATATTACAACACCTTTGCTATTAATAATTTTATCAATATTTTTTAAAATCAAGTCATTTTTAATAACCAAAACTTGATCTCTTTTACTCAAACAATGATACAAATTATATGTGAAGCTATCGTAATTATCTATGAGGGTTATCATTATATTTTATGAGCTAAATTGTAAGCTTCAAATAAAGCACTAGCCTTATTGATACACTCACTATGTTCATTTTCAGGTATGCTGTCAAAAACAATACCCGCTCCACTTTGTGCATATATTTTTTTATTTTTAATCATTGCAGTTCTAAGATTAATACAACTATCCATATCTCCATTTGCATCTAAATAAAAAACTGAACCTGAATAAAATTCCCTATTAATTTCTTCATGTTTTTCTAATATTTCTAATGCTCTAATTTTAGGTGCTCCAGAAACAGTCCCTGCTGGCAAGCCAGCAAAGAGAACATCTATAGGTGTTAAATTATTTTTTAATTCTCCCGTAACATTACTGACTATATGCATTACATGGGAATAATACTCTATTATATTTTGTTCAGTTACTTTTACAGTATTGTTTTTTGAAATTTGACCAACATCATTTCTACCTAAATCAACTAGCATTAAATGTTCAGCTAGTTCTTTTTTATCCTTAAGTAATTCATTTTTTAAATTATTATCTTCAATCTCATTTTTACCCCTTCTTCTAGTTCCGGCAATAGGTCTAAGTGTGATTTCTTTATTTTTTACTTTAATCATAGTCTCAGGACTAGAGCAGATAATTTGATAGTTTTTTAGGTTTAAAAATACAAGATAAGGTGAGGGATTAATTGATCTTAATGCTCTATAAAAATTAAATGGATCAATTAAATAGTCATTTGAAAATCTTTGAGAAAGAACAGCTTGAAATATTTCACCAACTTTAATATCTTTTTTAATTTCCTTAATTCTTTTAATAAATTCCTTTTTCTTAATATGGTTTTTAAATTTTTTAAGTTTACTGAAATTTAATTTTTTATTTTTGGAAAAAGGTTCTTTAAGTATTTTTTCTAATTTTTTAATTGATTTTACTGGATTTTTCTTGATATTTGAAACTTCAATTAAATGTGTCTCATTAAGCACATTATCAATTATTATTAGATTTCTAGGTTTTACAAAGTGTGCCAGTGGTATTCCAATTTCATTCTTATCAGGCTTATAAATTAATTTTGGAAGGGTAAATTTACATAAATCAAATGATACATTACCGATAAATATTGGTAGAGGTATATTCTCATCATATATAGTTTTAATTTTTAAATTTTTATAAATGTCCCTTATAAATGAGTCCGGTGATTTAATTTTTTTCTTTTGATTATTTATAAGCACATAATTATGAAAAATTTCAACATTTTGTAATATATTAAAAAGAATAATAGAGTATCTTCCTTTATTATCACCCCCAATGACTGACTCTAAAATGGAGACATCTTTGAATTTATTTGCAAGTTTATTATAAATTGTAATAGTATTTTCAGTATCTAGAAAAACTTTTTTACCGTGAACATACATATTAAAGTTGTAAAAGTTGTTCGTTATCAACTTCTATATCTAGAGTATCTTTTATTTCTTTAATAATTTTTGAGTATATTAAATTCACTATATTTTGTTTTATATTTAAAGAGTCAATAGATCCAAGTGAGTTTAGATCTAAATAAATAACTTCATTTGGCAACACTACTTTTAATTTTTGATCTTTTTTAATAATAATTATTTTTTCTAAAATCTCTGGCTCAATTAAATTATTTTTTATAGTTAGAGAGTCAGTGAAATAGTTGACTTTTACTGTTCCTGCTTTTTTTAACAATTCATCATTATGCGAAATATCTGTATTTTTTTTATAATTACTAAAAGAAATTAGAAATTTTTCTTTGAAATCAAATGGTAGATCTTCCTTAAATATTTTTTTAACACTAAATTGAAATAGGAAATTATCTTTTTTTATTTCTCCAGATGATTGATTAAAGTTAATGAAACTGTATTGATCAGGAATATTTTCTAAAAAATTAAATGAATTACTAAAGAAAATTTGATTTGTAATATAGCTATCTAAATTTTTAATATCATTTGATATTATAAAATTTTCTATTTCTAATTTAGTTAAAGTCGTCACTACATCATCATAAACATCCTTTAACTTCTTTTGATATTCTTCTTCAAGAGATAAAAGTTTTACAAAAAAGTATTTTTCACCAATTTTAATATTATTACCCACATCTCCTATGCTAAGTTTTTCTAATGCTTCAAGTATTTGAGGTAAAATTAATTTTTCATCAACGTTTTCGAATAATTTGAATTGAGAGTCATCACTCTGTTTCAGCTCATTAAAATTTTTATTTGAAATATTATCTAAAATAATTTGTTCATAGCTATAATTTTTGGGTTCAATAAATTTATTTATATTTGCCTCATAATATTCATTTATAACGTCATCAGTTAGTAGTTCTTCTTGAATATAATTTTTGAGACTTATTTCATTTATTGATATTTCATATAATTCGTAATTGGAGTAAAAATCTTCCTCTAATTGATAATTGGGAAGATTATCGTCATTCTTAATCTCATATATATTTAATTCCTTCTCAATCAGAAGATCTGGATTAATTTCGTGACTAACTAATGCCTGCGCATCAAGGCTATCATTGAATAAATCAATATAAATATTTCCCTCAATTTCTTTTAAGTAATTTTGAAGTGATGCTTCATCGAGATTTCTAAACATTTCATCATTATTAAGAGATTTTTTTAAAACTACTTTTTTGGAGTTTTCACTTATACTAATTTTTTCATCTAAATAATTAAGAAAAACTAGTTCATTTACATATTCATTTGTAAATTGAATTTTTGAAAATAACTCCTCTTGTTCTGATAAATTAGAAAGGTCATTTTCTGATTTATAGTTTTCATATGCTCTAGAAAACTCAGATGTTGATATTTTTTGGTTTCCTACTTTTAAAACATAATTTTTACCCACATAGGATCCAAATCCAATAAATAGGAAACTTATGCCTAGTGCAGCACTAAATATTATAACAATTAGTTTTTTAGTTTTCATTTTTGTAAGTATTTTGATATCAGTTAATCTAATGAAATATATAATATTTAATTGGAAATCATATTTAAATATATCTGAAAGTATGAACTTATCAAAGGTAGTGTCTAAACTGCCAAGCACAAAGAAATACAAACTTATTTCCAGTCCTAATAACTTTTATAACCTAACTCTCAAATCTAGATATCCAAAAAATATCTATGCAGCACAAAATATGGATTTACATGGGAAAGGTGCATCTACAGGGTCTATCGATATTCAAGATTTAGTTAGTAATAAGATTAAATTTTGTATTCTTGGTCACTCAGAAGTTAGGTCTAATTTTGGTGAGACAGATTTGATTATTCAAAAAAAAACTGATCTCTGTCTGCATAACAAAATTACACCAATTGTTTGTATTGGAGAGCCTGTAGATATTTATAAATCAAAAAAAACTAAAAATTTTTTAAAAAAACAAATAAATAAAATTTTCAAAAAATCGAATATTTATAATGAAGTTATATTAGCTTATGAGCCTTTATGGTCAATTGGCACAGGATTAACACCAAAAATGTCAGAAATTAATGATATTTCGCATTTTTTAACTAAAATATTAAAAAATTATTCTTTTAAAAAAATAAAAATTTTATATGGTGGTTCCGTAAATTTATCAAATATAAAAGAAATTTTAAGTTTACAAAAATTAGATGGGGTTTTGGTAGGCTCTGCTTCAACAAAACCTTCGTTTATTAAATACTTTAAATAACTTTATGATAAACCTTTTTTTAATTATTAGTGCAATTATTGGAGTGGTTCTCATTTTAATAATACTTTTTCAGAAAACCGAAGGTGGAAGTCTTGGTCTAGGCACTCAAACATCTCTTACAGGTGGAATGACAGCAAATAAATCCTCTTTTTCAGGAATGACTAAAATTACTTATGTTTTAGGATTTGGTTTTTTATTTTGGTGTTTGTTTATGGGCGCAATTATTACAAAACAATATTCATCTTCAACTGATTTAGAGACTATTCAAGAAGAAATTATTTTAGACGATTCAATAGAGGAAATGATTCCAGAAGTGCCTAATCAGTGAAATTAATTTTCGTTACCGGAGGTGTTGTTTCATCGCTAGGTAAGGGAATAGTCACTGCATCATTAGCCTCTCTCCTCAGATCTAGAGGCATTAAACTAAAAATTAGAAAATTAGATCCGTATTTAAACGTTGATCCTGGAACAATGAGTCCATACCAACACGGTGAAGTTTATGTCACTGATGACGGCTATGAGACTGATTTAGACTTAGGCCATTATGAGAGGTTTACAGATATAAAATGTTCTAAAAATGACTCTATTTCATCGGGTAAAATTTACTCGACTATACTGTCAAAGGAAAGAAAAGGTGAATATTTAGGATCTACAGTACAAGTAATACCTCACGTTACTGAAGAAATTAAAAATTCGATAAAAAAATCAACTAATAAGGATGATGTTATTATTTGTGAGATAGGGGGCACTGTTGGTGATATTGAAAGTCTTCCTTTCTTGGAAGCCATAAGACAATTTAAAAATGAAAGACAGCTAGACACACTCCTCATACATTTAACTTTACTTCCATATATAGAAACATCTGGTGAAATTAAAACAAAGCCCACTCAGCACTCTGTTAAAGAGCTTTTAAATGCTGGAATTCAGCCTGATATAATTGTTTGTAGAAGTAATAAAAAAATAAAGTATGAAGAAATTCAAAAAATTAGTTTGTTTTGTAACGTACCAACTAATGCTGTTATTCCGTCCTATGATGTAGGGAGCATTTACCAAGTTCCTTCTTTATTATCAAAATCCAAATTAGATGACTTAGTTATAAAAAATTTAAATATAAAATCTACAAAGAAAAAAGATCTTTCAAAATGGACAAACTTTGAAGTATTAGAGTCAAGAGCAAAAGAGGAACTAAATATATTTATAATTGGAAAATATGTTCATTTAAAAGATAGTTATAAATCTCTCTATGAAGCTATTTATCATGCAGGTGTGCACAATAAAGTAAATGTTAAAATCAAATGGATTGACTCTGAGACAATAAACAAAAAAAATGTTGATGAATTATTAATTAAGGCTTCAGGTATTCTTATACCTGGTGGGTTTGGTAATAGAGGTATAAGTGGGAAAATAGAAGCTATTAGGTATGCTAGAGAAAATCAAATTCCATTCTTAGGAATATGTTTGGGCATGCAATTATCTATTATTGAATTTACTAAAAATGTTTTGAAAATGAAAAACACAGGTAGTTCTGAATTTGGCAAGCATACTAATAATGTCATATCTTTAATGACCGAATGGAGTAAAAAAAATCAAAAGGTAACAAGAACAAAAGAAAATGATTTAGGCGCTACTATGAGATTGGGCTCTTATCCTTGTTATATAAAACATAAATCTTTAGCATCAAAAATTTATAAAAAAAAATTAATTCACGAAAGACATAGACATAGGTATGAAGTAAATCCTAAATATAGATCTTCAATAGAAAAAAAAGGTCTTGTCTTTTCTGGTTTTTCAAAAGATAAAAAATTATTAGAAATCATTGAAAATAAAAATCATAAATGGTTCCTCGGTGTTCAATTTCATCCTGAGCTGAAATCTAAACCGTTTAAGCCTCACCCTATATTTTTCTCATTTATAAAAAATAGTTTAATGAATAAAAATGCCTAAATCTGTTCAATTATCTAAAAATCTTATTAAGAATGATACTGACAGGCTGACTTTAATATCTGGCCCATGCTTGTTAGAAAATGAAAAACTAGTCAGAAAAGTTGCTCAATCTCTTATTAAATTTGCAAAAAAAGAAAAGTTTAATTTAGTATTCAAATGTAGTTTTGATAAAGCTAATAGAAGCTCTCATAAAACAATACGTCATAAAATCTCCCTTGATAAATCGATAGATATATTAAAAAATCTCAAGAAAGATTTAAAAATTTCTATCACTTCCGACGTTCATGAGACTTTTCAAGTTGATAAGTTGGCTGAATTTCTTGATGTAATACAAATTCCAGCTTTTTTATGTAGACAAACAGATTTAATTAAAGCTGCTGCACAAACAAAAAAGATTGTAAATGTTAAAAAAGGACAGTTTTTATCACATAAAGAAGTTTCAAATATCATAAATAAAATTGAAAGTGAAAATAATAAAAAAATATTAATAACAGAAAGGGGAAATTCATTTGGATATAATTATTTAATAAATGACTTTAAAGGTATTCATTTGATGAAAACATTTGGATATCCAATTATTTTTGACTCAACACACAGTGTACAACTACCTGGTGGATTGGGAAAAAAAAGCGGAGGTGCTAGAGAGTATGTAACACCATTATCTAAAGCTGCTTCATCTTTAAGGATAGCAGGTTTCTTCATTGAAACTCACCCCAACCCAGAAACGGCATTAAGTGACGGCCCTAATATGGTATATTTACATAAAATGCCAGAACTCTTAAATGCTATAAACAAAATAAATAAGGCGGCAAAATAAATGAAAATTAAAAATATAACAGCAAGAGAAATTTTTGATAGTAGGGGTAACCCAACTGTAGAATGTGAAATGATATTTGAAAATATACCATATCCATTTCGTGGAATGGTTCCATCAGGTGCATCCACAGGAAAATTTGAAGCATTAGAATTAAGAGATTTAGACACAAATAGAATGAGTGGCAAAGGTGTCTTAAAAGCTGTATCTAATGTTAACAAACTCATAAAACCAAAAATTTTAGATAAAAGTTTTGCTGATTTCAGAGAATTTGATCAACTCCTAATAGATTTAGATGGCACAGAAAATAAATCAAATTATGGTGCAAACGCTATTTTATCAATTAGTCTTGCTTACTATAAGGCTTGGTCTTATGCAAACTTTGGTGCAATATTTCTTTCTCAGGGTTTAGATAATTTAATTATTCCTGTTCCAATGTTGAATGTTATAAATGGCGGACAACATGCTGATAATGATGTTGATTTTCAAGAGTTTATGATTTTACCAATAGGATTTAAATCTTTAACTGAAGCTTTATCTTCAACACATTCTGTAATAGCCAATATAAAAAAAGAATTAAAATCTAGATCTTTAAATACTAATCTTGGCGATGAAGGGGGTTTTGCTCCGAATTTAAAATCTCATTTAGATGTTTTAGATTTAATATGTAATTCAATTTCAAAAGCAGGCTTTAAATTAAATGATCACTTTAAAATTTCATTAGATGCAGCTTCTAGTGAGTTTTACTATGATGGAAAATATAATTTCGAAGGTAACTCATATTCAACAGAAGAAATGATTATTGTTTATGAAAATATTTGTAAAAACTATCCTATTTTTTCAATAGAAGATGCACTTAATGAAGAAGATTATGAAGGTTGGGTAAAAATTACAAATAAACTTGGTTCAAAGATACGATTAGTTGGTGATGATCTTTTTGTTACAAATATACAAAAGTTGCAAACTGGTATAGATGAAAAACAAGCTAATAGTATTTTAATTAAATTGAATCAAATAGGCACAGTTAAAGAAACTTTAGAAGCTATCAACCTAGCGACAGATAATAGTTTTGCATCTATTATGTCTCATAGGTCAGGAGAAACTGAAGATTCTTTTATCTCAGATTTAGCTGTTGCTTCACGCTGTCCTTTGATTAAAACTGGGTCATTAGCTAGATCTGATAGAGTTGCAAAATACAATCAGTTACTTAGAATATCAGAAAATGACAATATTAAAGGGTATGCTGGTGAATTAAGTGAAGTTTTTAAAAGCTAGTAGTTTAATAAATTTCTTTTTTATATTTGTATTGATTTACCTGATATATCACACAGTTTATGGAAAGTTCAATATTGGAAATTACTTAATTTATCAATTTGAGGAAAAAATGTATAAAAAATTGCAATCCAATCTCGATCAAAAAATGTTAGATATTAATATTGATTTACACTCTTTCTATTCTAACAAAGAGGATTATATTGATGAAATTACAAAGCAGAATAACCCTAATATTCAAGATGGAGAGACCATATTAAAATTAGATTAAGATGAATAAAAAAAACAAAAATAATTTTACAAACGACCAGTTAATGAAGTTTTACGAAAAAATGTTTTTAATTAGAAAATTTGAAGAGAAAGCTGCTCAATTATATGGAGCTGGAAAAATTGGAGGTTTCTGTCATTTATACATTGGCCAAGAGGCTGTTGTCATAGGTATTCTTTCTTCTATTAACTCAGAGGATACCGTTATCACTGCTTATAGAGATCATGGACATATATTAGCTCGTGGAGTAGATCCTAAACTAGTAATGGCTGAATTAACTGGAAGGAAAGATGGAATTTCAAAAGGCAAGGGTGGATCAATGCACATGTTCTCCAAAGCTAATAGATTTTATGGTGGACACGGTATCGTTGGAGCACAAGTACCTTTAGGCGTTGGCATAGGTTTCGCACATAAATACAGAAACGAAAAAAAGATTTCAAGAGTCTATTTAGGGGATGGAGCTATGAGTAATGGCCAAGTTTTTGAGGCATTTAATTTAGCATCACTTTGGGAGTTACCAGTATTATTTATTATCGAAAACAATAAATATGGAATGGGTACATCTATTGGAAGGTCTGCAGCAGGAGGTGAGTTGTACGAGCGAGCAACTGTATTTGGCATTAAAGGTGAAAAAGTAGACGGAATGAATTTTTTTAATGTAAGTGAGTCAGCTATAAGGGCAAGAGAATATATCGAAAAAAATTCTAAGCCCTACATTATTGAAATGGATACATATAGATTTAGAGGCCATTCAATGTCTGATCCCGGTCTATACAGGACTAAAGATGAAGTGAATAAAATGAAAGAGATAGACCCTGTGTTAATGATGAAAGAAACTTTATTAAATGATTATAAAATTAAAGAGGATACGATTAAAGATCTTGAAAGTGATATTAAGAAACAAATTAAAGATGTTGAAAAATTTTCACTTGAGTCGCCACTTCCAGATTTAAAAGAATTATACACCGAGGTATATTTATGAAAATACTTCTACCAGCTTTATCTCCAACAATGGAAACAGGTAACTTAGTAAAATGGTTAGTTAAAGAGGGAGATAGTGTAGTTTCAGGAGATATTTTAGCAGAAATTGAGACTGATAAAGCTACTATGGAACTGGAGTCACCCGATGATGGTAAAGTTGAGAAAATACTGGTTAAAGAGGGCACTGAAAATATAAGTGTTAATACTGAGATAGCTCTTCTTAAAGTTGATGGTGAGGAAATAGAGGAGATACCAGAAAAACCTATTGAAAAAACTCCACAAGTCTCCTCCAATGTATCTGAGCCTCTTACAACAGAAGTAAATATTTCTATGAATTCTCTTTTAAATCAAACAAAAGAAAATTCAGGTGAAAAGAATTGGTCTGAAAAAGAAATATCTATGAGAGAGGCATTGAATCAAGCTATTGAAGAAGAAATGAAATTAGACAAAGATGTTTTTCTCCTAGGAGAAGAGGTAGCTGAATACGATGGTGCATATAAAGTAACCCAAGGGCTTCTTGATAAATTTGGATCAAAAAGGGTTTTAGATACTCCTATTTCTGAACATGGTTTTACAGGTTTAGCTATTGGAGCAGCCATGGCAGGACTTAAGCCTATATGTGAATTTATGACTTTTAATTTTTCTATGCAAGCGATTGATCAAATAGTTAATTCTGCTGCTAAATCTTTATATATGTCAGGCGGAGAAATAAATGTTCCAATAGTTTTTCGAGGCCCAAATGGTGCAGCGGCTAGAGTTGGAGCACAACATAGCCAATGTTTTATATCTTGGTTCTCTCATATTCCAGGCTTGATAGTAATTGCTCCTTCAAATGCAAGAGATGCAAAAGGTTTATTAAAATCATCTATTCGAAATCCCAATCCTGTTGTTTTTTTAGAACATGAATTGCTCTATAAAGAAAAAACTAACGTTCCTGAAGAGAACGATTTTTTAATTCCTATTGGTAAAGGCAATCTTATTAAAGAAGGTAAAGATGTCACTATTATTGGTTTTTCAATGACTGTTCAAAGAATATTAAACGCCCTCCCATCAATTGAAAAACTGGGGATTAGTCCTGATATTATAGATCTAAGATCAATTAAACCTCTAGATGAAGAATTGATATATAATTCCGTTAAGAAAACCAACAGAGTTGTAATTGTTGAGGATGGCTTTGGTAGTACAAGTTTTGGATCACACTTATCTTATTTAATCCAATCAAATTGCTTTGATTTCCTTGACTCAGAAATAATTAAAGTTAGTGGAAAAGATGTCCCAATGCCATATGCAGAAAATTTAGAAAAATTAGCATTACCCAACACTGATGAAATTGTATCTGCTGTTAAAAAAGTGTCATATATAAATTAATGTTATATGAAGTTAATTTACCTTCTTTATCTCCCACAATGGAGGAGGGTAAAATTGTTAAGTGGATAAAAAAAGAAAAAGATCCAATATTAAGCGGTGAGGTTTTATTCGAAGTTGAAACAGATAAAGCTACAATGGAGTACGAGTCACCAGAAGATGGGTATATTGCTAAAATAATATCCAAGGAAGGTGAAACAGCAAACGTCAATCAATTAGTTGCAATAATTTCAGACGATTTGACTTTTACACAAGAGGATATAAATAATTTTCTAAAAAATAATAATTCAGATAATAAAATACAAACTTTAGAAATAAATCCTTCTGAAAATGACAAAGATTTTGTTTCAGATAAAATATTAATTACACCCTTAGCTAAAAAAATAGCTCAAAAAAAAAATATAGATATTACAAAAATAAAATCGATTTCAAGAAGAATACATACCGATGATCTTGATATAAATGAAAATTTTGATTACGGGGCTATAAGAGTATTTATATCCCCACTTGCTAAAAAAATCTCAAATGAAAAATCTATAGATTTATCAAAATTAAAAGGTACCGGTCCAGATAATAGAATTATTTTAAGAGATGTATTAGACCCAAATCATTTGTCTGAAAGCCCTAATGTTAATAGATTACGACAAGCTATTGCAAAAGCAACAACACATTCCAAAAATAACATTCCACATTTTTATTTAAATACTAGAGTGAATATGGCTACTCTATTAAAATTTAGAAAAGATCAAAAATTAAAAGGTAATAAGTACTCTTTAAACGCAATATTAATGCAATCTATATCAAATGCATTCAAAGCATTCCCAGACTCAAATTGTTCATATAAGGATAATGGTGAATTTATTATTAATAAAGATCATAATATTGGTATTGCCGTTGACTCTAAGTTTGGCTTAAAAATGCCTGTATTAAAAAAGATAAATAACTTTAGTTTAAATGAAATCAACTCCAATCTTAATGAAAAGATAAATTTAACAAGAGATAATAAACTTTCTCCCTCTGATCTGTCAGATGGTGTCATAAGTATATCTAATTTGGGTTCATTTAATATCCGTAGTTTTGATGCTATTATTTTACCAGGACAAACCTACATATTAGCAGTAGGCCAGATTTTTGAGGATGTTTATGTGGACAAAGGTAAGATTGAAATAGGGAGTTTTATAAATTTGACATTATCTTGTGATCATAGAGCCGTTGATGGAGTTTTAGCTTCACAATTTTTTTCTAGTATTGTACATAATTTAGAAAATATTTCAGATGACAATTAATTATGATTTAACAATAATTGGTGGCGGTCCTGGTGGTTATGTTGCTGCTATAAAAGCCGCACAACTTGGTATGAAGGTTGCTTTATTTGAAGAGGATAAACTAGGAGGTGTATGTCTTAATTGGGGATGTATTCCAACTAAATCATTACTACATTCAGCAGAATTCATGGAAGAGGCTAATCATTTTGGGCTTGATAAGAAAGATCTTACTAAAATTGCTCTAGATAAAGTTGTTGAAATGTCAAGAACAGCATCTAATAATTTATCAAAAGGCGTCAACTCACTTATGAAAAAAAATAAAATAGATATTTATAAACATCGAGCATATCCAAAAATAATTGATAATGAATTTTTTGTTAATACAACTTCAGATGAAATTTCTTCTAAGAATATGATAATTGCTACGGGATGCAAACCTAGAACAATTGGTGACATTAAATTTTCTAATTTAATTTGGAGTTCTAAAGAAGCAATGATACCTAAATTTCTTCCAAAAAAATTATGTATTATCGGATCAGGAGCTATTGGAATAGAATTTGCAAGTATTTATAATGCTTTAGGTTCAGATGTTACAGTGTTTGAGTCTCAAAATAAGATATTACCTCAGCTTGATAAAGACATTTCAAATGAAGCAAAAAAAATATTTGAAAAAAAGGGTATTAAATTTGAGTTAAATGCAAAAATTGAAAATATTTTAGAAGATAAAAAAAACGTAACCTTTAAAAATATTGACCAAAACGTTGCATGTGATGCATTAATACTATCTGTAGGTGTTATACCTAATATAGATAAAGATTTTATAAGTTCCCTTAACTTAAATCTATCTGATACCGGTTATATAAATACAAATCATAATTATGAGACAAATATTAAGGGTTTATATGCCATTGGTGATATTATTGGTGCCCCATGGTTAGCTCATAAAGCAATGCACGACGCTATAAATTGTGTGACTCATATTTCAACAGGTAATGATACTCATAAACCAAAAGAAAATCATATCCCTGGTTGTATATATAGCTTACCACAAATAGCCACTGTTGGTTTCACTGAACAACAACTTAAAGACAATAAGACTCCCTACAAGACAGGTAATTTTCCCTTTTTAGCTAATGGTAAATCACAAACTATGTCTAACTCATATGGTTTTGTTAAAACGCTCTTTAATTCTGAAACGGGAGAGGTATTGGGTGCACATCTTATCGGACCTGATGTTACAGAAATGATAGCTACATTTGGCTTAGCTATTTCATCAGAGTCAACAGAAGATGAATTTATTAATACTGTTTTTGCTCATCCAACTTTATCAGAGTCTATTCATGAAAGTGTCTTATCAGCTTTTGAAAAACCTTTACATTTTTAAAAATGATCAGACATCCAGAAAAAATTAAAAAATTTAATCCCACGACATTAAAAAAACCTAATTGGCTAAAAGTAAAAGCACCAACATCAAAAAAATATTTTGAGACACTAGACATAGTTAAATCTCATAACTTAGTTACTGTCTGTCAAGAAGCTGCATGTCCAAATATTGGAGAATGTTGGGAAAAAAAACACGCAACTTTTATGATATTAGGAGATACCTGTACTAGAGCATGTGCATTCTGTAATGTAAAAACTGGTAAACCCTCTGAGCCACCAGATCCAATGGAACCTCTTAACGTTGCCAAATCTGTTTTAAAATTAGGACTTAAACATGTTGTGGTAACAAGTGTTGACAGAGATGACTTACCTGACGGTGGTGCTCAGCATTTTATTGATACTATTAAGTACATAAGAGAACTATCTAATAATACAACAATAGAAATTTTAACACCCGATTTTTTAAGAAAAAATAGAAACTACATCGATATCGCAAAGGTGAAGCCCGATGTTTTTAATCATAACTTAGAGACAGTTCCAAGAGTCTATAAACAAATCAGACCTGGTTCTAATTATATTGAGAGTTTAAAGCTTTTAAGAGAAGTTAAAGAATTTGATCCATCAATATTTACAAAGTCTGGTATTATGGTTGGGTTAGGCGAAAATTATTCAGAAGTAATAGAAGTATTAAAAGATATGAAAGATTCTAATATTGATTTTGTTACAATAGGCCAATACCTTCAGCCATCTATTCATCATGAAAAAGTTCATAAGTTTTACTCTCCCGACGAGTTTAAAAGTCTTTATAATGTTTCTTTAAAATTGGGATTTAAAATGATTTCCTCCTCACCGATGACAAGGTCAAGTTATCACGCAGATGAAGACTTTGAAAAACTAAAAAAAGTAGTTTAGTTTTCTCTCAGAGAAACATTTGACCAACAGGCTATAAAATTTCCTCTACCTATTAATCCAGATTTTTCATTTGTAGTAGCTTTTATAGAAATACTATTTTTATTGATATTAAGGTTCTTTGAAATACTCTCTAAAATCATTTTAAAATGAGGATTTATTTTAGGTTCTTCTGAAACAATCATTAGATCAATATTATTGATCATCTTTTTCTTTAAATTCATTTTGTTCAAAGCATAATTCAAAAAGTCTATTGAATTTCTATTTAAGTTTTTTTTGTTATTTGGAAAATATGTACCTATATCTCTATGAGATAGTGCTCCTAGAATAGAGTCTGTGATAGCATGTAGTATTACATCTCCATCTGAGTGAGAAATAACTTTTACTTTTGATTTTATTTTTGCACCGCCAAGTTTTAATAAATTATTTTTATTAGTTTTTATAGTTCTGTGAATATCATAACCAATTCCAACTAAGATATTATTTTCAACTAATTTATTTAATGATTTTAATTCATCTTTGTATGTAATTTTTATATTTATTTCATTTTGTAATAAATATTTAATTTTAAATTTATTTTTTTCATTCCTAAAAAGCTGGCTGTCATCAGTTAATAACTTATTTTTATTTCTATTATGTAAAATAGTAATTTTATTTTTAATAAATCCTTGTGGTGTTTTAATAAGTTTAAGTTTTTCTCTGTCTATATTATCATGACCAATAATAGCAGTATCAGAACATTTAGTATAAGGAACTACACAATCATAATCTTTTTCTAATAAATTCTTTATTATATTTTTGATTAATTTTTGAGAATTTAATGGTCTAGCTACATCGTGAATGATTACAAATTTTGATTTATATTTGGATTTGTTTAAAGCATTTTTTACACTTTCTGATCTTGTTTTTCCTCCCTTTATTACTTCTAAATCATTAAAAATGTTTATATTAGTGTTTTTTAGATTATTAATTACAAGTGTTATCTTTTTAAATTTAAGTTCTTTAATAAATTCAATATTATGAACTAGTAAATTTTTATTTTTAAATTTTGCTAAGAGCTTATTTGTATTAGATGAAAATCGTAAACTATTACCACCTGCTAGAAGTACAAAATGTATATTAGAGTTATTTAATGTCAAATTATTTTAATAAATTTTCCGCATTTATATTGATTTCTATTTTTATAACGCTTTTTTCTTTAACTGTATATTCACTTATTTCATCAAATGAGATAGTTCGTAATGCAGAACTTATTCAATATGTTTTTATTGCTGATTTTGTATTTCTTTTAATTCTTATTTTGTATTTATCAATATTTTTAATTAATTATTTAAAATATAAAAATCGTGAGGTAGTAGGTTTAAGGCTTTTTAATAAATTTTTTCTTTTTTTTGGTCTTTTTTCTATTATTCCTAGTGGAATAATACTACTAGCATCTGCTATTTTTTTTAATATTGAAGTAAGTACTTGGCTAGGTCCTGCATTTAAATCTACTGTTAATAACTCGTATCAATTGGCACAGAAATACATTAATCAAACTGAAAGAGATCTCATAACAGATTCAAAGTTTATAAGAAATTATGTTCTTGCTGAGAGATTAATTGATAGGGATATTATACAAAGATTTAATATTACAACTGTTTACAATTATAATAATGACAATCAATTTATAGAACATATTTCAGATGAAAAAATATTCTTATCAGATGAAAATTTGAAGAATGCTAGCACTAAAAGCGAAAATGATATAACTATATTTTTTTCAAATGATCAACTTTTCTCTAAAGTGAACTTAAATAACTCTAATTATTTATTACTACTTAAGAATATTGATTTAGAAACATTAAATTATTATCAAAACATTATACAATCATATGAGGCAATAAATTCTATTGATAATAATAAAAGAAATATTCAAATAACCTTTTTTACTATCTATATAATTCTTTCTACGAGTTTAATTTTTATATTCATCATAATAGGAACAAATTTTAGTTTTAGATTGGCTAAACCAATAAGAGATTTGAATAACTCAATTATAGATCTTAGAAAAGGAAAATATAAACAATCGAAATTTGAAAAATCGAGTAATAAGGATGATATTTCTGTATTAACAAACTCTTTTCATGAGATGAGTAAAACAATAATCAATCAAAAAAATAATCTACAGGAGGTTAATGCAACTATTAACGATCAACTGAGTTTTATAAATAATATTATAGAAAATTCACCATATGGCATTTTTGTCTTAAATAATAAGTCAATGATTTTTGAAAATTCAGCATCCGCAATATTTAGTAGTGAAAAAAATACATCATTTGAAAACTTTATTAAATTACTTTCAAACTATTTTAATAACAGTCAAAATTTTTATAAAAAATCATACGAGATAAATTTAAAAGTTAAATTAAAAAATATTCAAAAATATTTTTTTGTGAAATCTATTTTTATTGATAATAATTCTCTATTTGACCAAATTATAATATTTAATGACTATACTGACTTAATATTTGCTGAAAAAAATAATGCTATTGCAGATCTTGCTAGGAAAATTTCTCATGAGATAAAAAATCCATTGACACCTATGCTTTTATCAACAGAATTTATTGAAAGTCAACTTGAAGATGAAGAATTAATTAATTCAATTAAATCTATTAAAAGGCAAATTTTTTTAATTCAAAACCTTGTAAATGAATTTTCTACATATGCAAGATTGCCTAAAGCAAATATTACTAAGTTAAATTTATCAGAAATTTGTTTAGTTTACATTGATGAATATAAAAGAAATTATGATAAAATTAAAATAAGTCATAAAATTGAAGAAAATCTCTTTGTTAATTTTGATCATTCATATTTAGATATAATTTTTAATAATCTTTTTAAAAATTCTATTGAAGCTTTAATATCAACAAATAATCCTACAATTGAAATATCTTTAAAAAAAATAGATAGAAATTTGATTTTAACCTTTTTTGATAATGGTCCTGGATACGATGGAGATATTGATGATCTTATTAAACCATATTTTTCAACTAAAAATTCATCTGGATTAGGATTATCTTTAATAAATAAAATAATTACTGACAACTCCTATAAGATGAATATAACAACGAACAGTTATTCAGGATTTAAAATTGAAATAATTTTCTATGACTAAAATATTAGTAATTGATGATGAACTAGAAATTTGTAAACAAATTTCGCTTATACTTTCTAAACAAGGTTACGAGGTCACATATGCTAATTCATATAAAGAATTTGCTGATCTTGAACTAAGAAATTTTAATTATGACGTTATATTAGTAGATTTATGGCTTAAGAATAGCACAAAACAGGGGATAGATATAATTGAATTTTTAAAAAATAAATATGAAAATTTAGTAATTGTTTCCTTCAGTGGTCATGCAAATATAGATAATGCAATTGAGTCCGTTAAAGCAGGAGCAAACGACTTTATTGAAAAACCATTTGAAACTAAAAAACTTATTCATATAATCCAAAAAAATCTACTCGAATTAAAGCAACGTGTTACAATTAATAATTATAGAAACAAAATATCTTTTCATTCTAAAATAGATACTATTGGTTATGGTAACTATATTGAAAATGTTTTTAAAATATTATCCAAGATAAAAAATAATTCTTCTATTTTAATTATAGGACCTAATGGGATTGGAAAAAATTTTCTTGCAAATACTATTCACATGAATTTATCATCAAATAATCCTGATACATTTATTAACTTAAATGAAAATTTAATGAATGAGTCTGATTTATTAAAATTAAGTTCATTACATAATTATTTTACTATTTATTTAAATGATTATGAAAATTTTAATCAAATTGAACTATTGAATTATTTAAATTTAGTAAAAAGTAAAAAAATAAATGCATCTATCATATTTGATAGTAGAAAAATAGATGTGAAAGATCCATTTGTTAATAATATTGATCACAGAGTTATACTAAATCCATTGACTTCAAGAAAAGATGAAATTTTTCCACTTTTTAAACATTATTTAAATATTTTTTCACAAAAGAAATTTGATAGTAGAATTAAAGTCGATGATGAAGTCCAGAAATTATTATTAAATCATACCTGGCCTGGAAACATATTTGAGATAATGAATCTTTCTGAAAATATAACAGGATTTTTAACAGACAATAGTTTATTTGTATCAAAAAACTTAATTGAGGATTTGATGAATAATTCTGTAGATAGTACTGATCTTTATGATTTAAATTTTAGAGAAGCTAAGGACAAATTTGAAAAAGATTATCTAATACAAAAATTAAAAATAAACAATTTTAATATGACTTTGACTGCTAAAATGCTTAAACTAGATAGAGTATCTTTGTATCGTAAAGTTAAATCACTCAAAATAAAAATAGATTAATGAATATACTTATACTTGGTTCAGGAATAGTTGGTGCAAATCTTGCAAAAAAATTATCTGAACAAGGAAAAAACGTTTTTCTTTTAGATGATGACGCCAATGAATTAAAAAATTTATCTGAGAGATATGATATTAAGACAATTTATGATGATCCTCTTAATCCTTCATTCTATAAAAATTTTGATTCTAAAATTGATTGTTTTATTGCTGTTACACGAAGTGACGAAAAGAATATTATCACAAGTAAATTTGCAAAAGAATTTTTAAAAGTCGATAAATCAATTGCAAGGGTTAGAAATCAAAATTTAATTTTAGATGAAAATAAATCATTATTGATTGAGTCAAATAGTTTTCTTGACCATATTATATCTCCCGAATGGGAGGTCTCAAATAATATATTTGAAAAAATCCATTTGCCTGGTGCTTTTTTTAGTGAGTCTCTAATAACCCAAGATTATTTATTAATTGGAATGCAATCATCTAATTTATTTAAAAATCATACTTTTGAAGAAATTAAAGTTTTCTTCAAAACCAATAACCTTTGTTATTTAGGTCATAGTAAAGATGATATGATAAATTTTGATTTTAAAAATATATCAATTTCAGATCAACTTTATTTATTAATAAAGAAAAAATATTTGAATAAACTCATTAAGTTCTTTGGTTTTAAAGACTATGTATTAGATGTTCTTATTGTTGGTGGGGGGAATATTGGTCAAAATTTATCAACTTTAATTGAACAAGACGATCAAGAAATTAACTTGAAAGTTTTAGAACTAGATAAAGAAAGATGTAATTTTCTAGCTGGTATACTCAAAAATACTACAATCTTTCATGGTGATGCTCTCGATCAAACTTTGTATGAAGAAATAAAACTCAACAATTCTGATTTAGTAATTACCGTCACAGATAATGATCAAATTAATACGATATTGTCAATAATTGCAAAAAAAAGAGGATCTAAATCAGTTATATCAGTAATTAATAATGAGTCGTATTCATCTTTTGCAAATGATTTGGGCATAGATGTTATAATTAATCCAAGAGAATTAACAACATCTAGAATAATTGAAAAAATTTCTAAAGGTTCTCTTTTATCTTATCATTCTATTTTTAAAGAGGAGTACATAATTTATGAAATTAAATATAAAAATGAGATATATGAAAATATAAAAAAATCTGATGTAATAAACCACATATGCACCCTAACTAATGAGTCATTAGAGTTAAAAAATGATGATCATATCCCTCTGAATAACGATATATTGATTTTATGTGTATCGCAAAAAGACTCTCATATTTTAGAAAAAATAATAAATGATGATTAATAAAAATTTTTTTTTAGATACTCATAAATACTTAAATAAAATTGCAAAAGAAATTATTATTCCAAATATTGGAAAACTTAGTGAAAATGAAGTTTCAACTAAAGAAGATAATTCTAAAGTTACTCGTTATGATGTAATTATAGAGAATGAACTAATTGAATATTTTAAAAATATTGGTTTTTCTAATATTATATCTGAAGAGAGTAATTCTGAATTAATAAAAAAAAATGAATATTTGACCGTAGATCCAATTGATGGAACAAGAAATTTTATCAATGGTATTAATAAAGTTGCAATAATGGTATCATTTATAAAATCTACTCGATGTGAATTTGCTATAATATATGATCCTATTGGTGATATTTTTTACCATACTCATAACAATTTTATATTCAAAAACCATAAGCAAATAAAGCCTCAAAATTATAGTAATCAAATTGGATTTTTGGGTGAACATGCCAAAGTTTATTTTAAAGATATTATTACTTCTTACACAGAAAAAATAAGATCAAGATCAATTGGTTATGATGTCATTGAAGCTATAGAGGGTGAAAGATCTTTTTTGACTGTTTACGGATCAAAAATTTGGGATTTATTTCCAGCTATGAGTTTTTTAAAGTTATTAAATTTTGAAACAAATCTTCCAAATATGGAATTTGATTATTCAAAATTAGAAAAAAAAATAATTTTTTATGCCAACTTATAAGATTCTATTCGTTGGACTTGGAAAAATGGGTTTTCATATGGCTGGATATTTGTCCAAAAATAAAAATTTTAAACTATTTGTATTTAATAGAACTAAATCAGTTGAATTTAAATGGAAAAAAAAATTTATAGCTGAAAGTTATAATTTTAAAAATGATATTAAATTTGACTTTATTATTTCCTGCTTAAAAGATGATCATGCGGTTAATTCTTTTTTTAATAAGTTTGTAAAAACTTCAAATTTTCACAAAAATTCAATTATTATTGATCACTCAACTATATCATTAAGGCAAATAGATATACTCTCTAGGTTGTGTAATCAAAGAATAATAAAATTTTTAGATGCTCCTATTACAGGTGGGGAAGAAGGTGCTAAAAAAGGTTCATTATCAGTAATGGTTGGTGGAACTAAACTAAACTTTAACAAATCAAAAAGAATAATTTCATCTTACTCTAAAAGTATAACTCATATGGGTAAATTAGGCTCAGGTCAATTAACTAAATTTACTAATCAAATTTTAATTTGTGGTATTTTATATTCTATATCAGAGGCATATCTTTTTAGTAAAAAAAATAAACTTGATCAAAATAAAATTTTTAATGCTATAAAAAATGGTGCAGCTAATTCTTGGCAATTTACGAATAGGTATCCAACACTTACCAAAAATAAATTTAATTTTGGTTTTTCTACAGAATTAATGACTAAAGATTTAAAATATGTTTTACAACAAGCAAAAAAAAATAAATTAAACTTAAATCTAACAAAAAGTGTCTTTAAAAAGTATAAAAGTTTACAAAATACAATTTATAAAAAATATGATACTTCAAGTTTAATCAAGTCATTTAATGATCAATGAATTATTGGAAAAAAGGTTGTGCTTATTTATTAGAGAATGACCCTGTTTTTAAACGTTATTATAATCCAAAACATCAATTAAAAACAAATAAAAATAAATTTGATGTTTTATTTAAATCCATCTGTTCACAGCAGATATCTGTTTCTGCTGCTATGTCTATTTATAGAAATTCTAAGAATATAATTGGTCCTATAAATTTTAAAAATTTTAAAACAAATAAAAGTAAAATAAAAAACTTACCTTTAAGTAAAAATAAGAAAAAGTGCTTAAATTCACTTCTAAATAATTATCATTTAGTAACCGATATAAATTTAAGCAACAGTGATTTTGAAAAAGTTAACAATAATTTAACTCAAATTTTTGGCATTGGTAAATGGACTGCTGAAATGTTTTCTATTTTTTATTTAGGTTTGCCTAACATAATGCCATTAGGAGACCTTGGTTTCATTAATGCCTATAAGAAATATTATAAAGATAAAAATTTATCTAAATTTTCTTTTCATTCTAACAAATGGCGAAATTATTCAACTATTGTAACATGGTATCTTTGGTCATCTTACGACTCAGAGCCATTATATTTATAATTTTATCCTAAATTAAAAAAAACAATTTAATCTTTAAAAAAAGGAATCTATTAATATTTATGCAATCCATAGTTGAATTTAAAAATATTTTTAAATCTTATCCCGGAGTTATAGCAAATGATGATGTATCTTTTAATATCAAAGAGCAATCTGTTCACGCTATATTAGGTGAAAATGGTGCCGGAAAGTCAACATTAGTAAAAATTTTATATGGTCATGTAAAACCTGACAGTGGTGAAATTTTAATAAATTCTGATTTAGCAATAATTAATTCACCATCTACTGCAAAGAACTTAGGTATAAATATGGTTTTTCAACATTTCAGTTTATTTGAATCACTTACTGTTGCTGAAAATTTAATTCTGGGTATGAATGAAAATATATCTTTAACCAAATTAAAAGATAAGTCTAAGACAATATGTGATAAGTATGGTTTTAACTTAAATTTAAATTCTCCTATAAGTTCTCTATCTGTTGGTCAGAGGCAATCCGTAGAAATTGTTAGATCATTATTGAATAATCCAAAAATTCTAATCATGGATGAACCAACTTCTGTTCTTACACCAGATGAAATTAGTAATTTATTTAAAATTTTAAAAAATTTAGTTAAAGATGGATTAACAGTTATATTTATATCTCATAAATTAGAAGAAATTATAAATCTGTCTGATTATGTAACAATTATGAGAAATGGAAAAGTAGTAAGTACAATTTCGACTCAAAATGAAGATCCTGAAACTTTAGGATATAAAATGTTAGGTTATAAGGTGTCTAAAGCAAAACAGGTCAGAGACATCAATTTTTCTAAGGATATTTTTAATATTAATAATTTATCAACTCAATCTAAAGATCCATTTACAATTAATTTAAACACTATTGATTTAAATTTAAAAAAGGGACAAATTTTTGGCATAGCTGGAGTCGCAGGAAATGGCCAGAAAGAATTAATGGAAATTCTACTTAATGAAAACGATTATGAATTTAGTGGAGATATTATTTTTAAAGATTTAAACATTAATAATCTATCTACATTTCAAAGAAAATCTTTATCTATTTCATACGTTACAGAAGAGAGATTAGGACACAGTGCTGTGCCTGAGATGTCTTTATCTGAAAATATATTTTTAAGTATGAACCATAAAAGAGAATTTAAGAAAGGTGATTTTATTAATTTTGAAAAGATTAATTCTTATGCGAGTGATGTAATAAAAAATTTTAATGTAGATACACCCTCTTATAATGTCAAAGCTGGTAAACTCTCTGGAGGAAATCTACAAAAATTTATTATTGGAAGAGAAATTATGTCAAATCCTGAGCTATTAATTTTATCTCAACCTACATGGGGCATAGATGCAGGGTCTGAAGCATTTATTAAGAAAACAATTGTAGAATTATCACAAAAGGGAGTATCTATTATTATTATCTCACACGATTTAGATGAATTACTTGATGTATGTCACCAAATATCGGTTTTATATGAAGGGTCTTTATCAAATCCGTTAAATGTAGAGAATATAAATATCACCAAATTAGGCAAATATATGGGTGGTCTTTTTGATTAGAGTTCAATTAAGAGAGGATTACTCAAATTTAATATTTTATTTGTCACCATTAGTTGCCGTTGCTTTAACTTTATTTTTTGGCTCTTTTATTTTTTTAATTTTAGATTTAAGTCCTATCGAGTCTTTTAAAATTTTTTTTATGAGTCCTATTTCAAATTCTTATGGTATTTCTGAACTGTTTGTAAAAGCCACGCCACTTGCAATTATAGCTTTAGGATTATCTTATTGTTTTAAAAACAATATTTACAATATTGGAGCTGAAGGACAGCTAACAATGGGAGCAATATTTGGTGGAGGTATTGGACTTCTATTTAACGACTCGACAAGTGTTTTTTTACTTCCGTTAATGATTTTATTTGGTGCAATAGGAGGGGCATTTTGGGCAACTATACCAGCTATTCTTAAAACAAAATTTAATACAAATGAAATTTTAACTAGTTTGATGTTAACCTATGTGGCTCTTTTTATTCTAGATTATTTTGTTGTTGGTCCTTGGAAAGATCCCGCAGGATATGGTTTACCTAAATCGATGCCTTTTCCTGATGCAGGAAGACTTCCTGTATTATTTGATGGCCTTCGTGTTCATATTGGTGTCTATTTTGCAATAATAATATGTTTTATAACTTATATTGTTTATAACAAAACATTATTTGGATTTAAACTTAAAGTCTCTGGCTTAAGTTCCAAAGCATCACAATATGCAGGTTTTAAATATAAAAATTTAATTTTTTATACTTTTATTATTAGTGGTGCTTGTGCAGGACTAGCTGGACTATTTGAGGTTTCAGGACCTATAGGTTTGTTATACAGAGATATTTCTCCTAATTATGGTTTTACTGCAATTATTGTTGCATTTTTGGGTAGATTGAACCCTTTTGGTATAATTTTATCCTCTTTGTTAATTGCATTAACATATTTAGGCGCTGAGGACGCACAATTATTTCTTAAGATACCCTCTGCAGTAGGTTTTGTATTCCAGGGTTTAGTTCTATTCTTTTTGCTAGGCACAGATTTTTTAAATAAATATAGGGTGTTTATTAAATGAATATTGAATTAATTATAGGGATTTTAAATATAGTTTTAATCTCTACAACGCCTCTTGTTTTTGCTGGTATTGGCGAGTTGGTTACTGAAAAAAGTGGCGTACTCAATCTAGGATTAGAGGGATTGATGTTAGTTGGAGCAGTAACAGGATTTATTACTTTAGTTTTAACTGGTAATTATTTTTATTCCTTATTTTTTTCAATAATATCTGGAGTAATTTTATCAGGAATATTTGCTTTTCTAGTTTTAAACCTTATGACTAACCAAATAGCAACTGGATTAGCATTAACTATTTTTGGTATTGGCTTAAGTGCAATGCTTGGTAAAAAATTTGCTGGAACACCCATAGATGGATTAAATCCTTACTATTTCATAGTGATTTCTTTTTTGTTGGTGTTTTTAGTAGGTTATTTCTTATCAAAGACAAAATCTGGACTTATCGTAAGAGCAGTTGGCGAAAATCATAACTCAGCTTATGCGTTGGGATATAACGTTATAAAAATAAGATATTTAACGATTATATTTGGTGGTGTCATGAGCTCTCTAGCAGGTTACTACATTTCAATTTGTTATGCACCAATGTGGCAGGAGGGAATGACTGCCGGTAGAGGTTGGATAGCCCTAGCTTTAGTTGTTTTTGCAACTTGGAAGCCTTGGAGACTATTAGTTGGTGCTTATATCTTTGGAGGCGTAGCTATTATGCAAATGAACCTACAAGCTATAGGTGTAAAATTACCCGGTCAATTTTTTAATATGATGCCCTATATTGCTACTTTAATAGTCTTAGTATTTATTTCATCAAATAAGGTAAGATTAAAACTTAGTGCTCCATCTTGTCTGAATATACCTTATGAAAAAAATTCATAAGGTTATCCACTATAATTTTTTCTAATATATAACGAATCTTTATTTTTATTATATAAATTGACTAACAGATTTATTTATTAGGGAAATTAAAATGAAAAAACAATCATTGGTATTAGTAGTAATTGCAGCCATTGTAGTAATCGCAGGTATTTTTTTTATTACTAATCAAAATATACAAAAAGACGTTTCAGATGACCAAAAAAAGATAGGTTTTATCTATATCGGACCACCTGGAGATCATGGCTGGACTTATATGCATGATGTTGGTAGACAATACTTAGAGAAAGAACTTGGTGACTCCGTTTCAACTACTTATATAGAAAATGTACCAGAAAATGCTGATGCTGTTAGATCAATTAGAAAGCTTGCAGAGTCTGGACATGATTTAATATTTACTACTTCTTTCAACTATATGGACCAAACTTTAGAGGTTGCAAGTGAATTTCCTGACGTAAAATTTGAGCACGCAACTGGTTTTAAAAGGGCTGATAATGTTTCTACATATTCAGCAAGGTTTTATGAAGGTAGGACCGTTATAGGTCATATTGCGGGTAAAATGACAGAAACAAATACTATCGGCTATATAGTATCTTTCCCTATTCCTGAGGTTATCAGAGGAATAAATGCGTTTTATTTAGCAGCCTCAAAAGTTAACCCAGATGTTAAGATAAAAATAATTTGGGTATATTCTTGGTACGATCCTGGTAAAGAGGCAGATGCAGCAAATACTCTTATCAATCAAGGAGCTGATATAATTGTTCAACATACAGACTCGTATGCACCATGTCAGGCAGCTGAAAAAGCTGGTGTTCTTGCTTTTGGACAAGCTTCAAATCAAGAGGCATTTTGCCCAAATGCTCATATGACAGCAATAGAGGACATTTGGGGCCCATACTATGCAGCTAAAGCACAAGCGGTTGTTGACGGTACATGGTCCTCCGAAGATACATGGCAAGGGTTTAAGGACGGTATGGTAGAAATGTCACCTTATAATGAAAAATTACTATCATCAGATTTAATAGCTGAAGCAAAAGCGATAGAAGAGGGAATTGAAAATGGCACTATTCACTCTTTTGAGGGACCTATTTACAATCAAGCTGGAGAGCTAGTTGTTAAAGAGGGCGAAGTTGCTGACGATGGTATGTTGGCCTCTATGATGTTCTATGTACAAGGTATAGACGGAGAGGTGCCTCAATAGAATAAAATAAATATTTAATCCTGTTCCCAAGGAAAAACAAGCCAGTCTTTATCTTTAAAATCATATAAATGAAGATCGGCTTGTTTTTTTCCTGAAGTCTTAGCATACAAAACAACAAACTTTGAATTTGGCATCATATCTTTAACTATTTTTGCTGTGTCACCGCTGTCAACTAAATCATCAATTACAACCAGTTTCTTCTCAGACTTAATTCTTTTAAAAATCTTAATATCAGTATTTTTTTTCCTGTCTGAGTAAGTTTTAAGAGCAATAACATCAATATCCTGAATTCCTAAGTAATTAGCAATAATAGAACCTGGAATGAGGCCACCCCTAGATATGAGAATTAGTTTTTTAGGTTTATATTTTTTTTTTATTAATTTTGCTAATTTTATACAATCAGTATGTATATCGTGATAGCTTAAAAAAACCTGTTTCATTCAAGGATTATAATAAAATTAAAATGAAAAGCAATTTAGCTATATTGAGTTCAGACCAAAAATCAATTGACTTTATAAAAAAAAATAAACTATCAAGCACACTTAATCTATATGCTAATAGTTCAAGGAATATTGAGGTAGCACAGATATTTGCTGAGACGCATAATTTTAAAAAATATTACGGTGCTTATGAAGATCTTATTAAAGACAAAAGCGTAGATTTCGTTTTAAATTTTTTACCTTCTGGCATAAAGTTTGAATATATTTATCTTTGTCTAAAAAATAATATTAAAGTTATAACTGATTATCCAATTGTAAGTAGTTTAAATGACTTAAAATTTTATCACAAATTGGTCAACTCAAAATTAATTGATAACCTTTTTTTAATTGACGAAACAAATATAAAAAAACTATACAAGGATTCATTAAAACAAAATATTATTAATTACACAAAATCTTTTAAGGATCTTAATAAATTTGAGAATAGTTTATATAGTAAAGATGTTTTGTTTGAATTATGCCCAGAGCTTTTTTACTTAATTTATCAATATCGTGAAAAAAAAATATCAATTCTCAAAAATGATAAAATTTTTGATAAGATTACTAACAAATTAACTAACTTTAAGTGCAGTATTGAAATTAATGGTAATTTAAAAATTAATGTTACTCTAACTAGTAATTCAGATAATAATTTAAGCAATTTAGACAAACAAAAGGAATTTATGCCCAATATGCTGATATATAACCTCAAAGATCTAAATTCTTTTGTAAATTCAAAAAATTCTTTTGAAAATTTATCTATTTTTACATATTATCCGTACAAATTATTTCAAGAGGTTCTTTATGAGTGAAAATATTACATTCGCAGTATCAGGTTCTGAAACTTATTATCACAAGGATTGGTTAAAATCTAAAGGTTTTAAATGGGTTGCATCTTCAAAAAAATGGGAAAAACTAAATATATTAGAGATTGAGGCAGATCAATTATCAGAATACTGCAGAGAGTTTGGACTTTATTACGAAAGATCAGATAAAGGTATGCCAAAATTTGATTATGAGAGTTACTTATGGGATGGCAACATTCCAGATAAATCTATTTGGTATGAAGAAAAGAGTCTTCCAAATTCAACAAACAAAGAAGATTAGTGAATTAAAACTGAAAATATTCCATAAAAAAAGAAGATCAAAGCTACTACTAAAGCAATATAATATGGTGCTTTGTTTCTGTTCATAAATGAAACCATTATTACCAAATACTTATGTACTTAACAATAAATATCTACAATCAATTATTTCACCTAGCACAGATATCATTGACTACAATTTTAGTTCTGATCAAATCCACAAGCTCAATCTTTTACAAATTCTAAGGCCAGATATTTATTTTAATAAGAAACTTTCTGATAATGAATTTTTTGATTTATCAAAAAAATATTACCAAAGACTTATAGATGAAAAAATTATATATAAGTCTGAAAATGAATATTTTTTATATAGAATAGACTCTGACGGTCATTCGCAAACTGGGTTAATTTCTTTGTTAAATATACAAGACTACATAAATAAAAATATAAAGCCCCATGAAAAAATTTTAGTGAGTAAAGGCAAAGAAAGAGCTGATCAATTATCTAAGGTAAAATTTCAATTATGTCCTATTTATCTTTTTTACGATGATGAAAATATTGATTTAAACCTTGATATTCATCATGATAAAAAACCACTAATAAAGTTTAAATCTGGCAAGTACATTCATTCAATATATAAAACTAACACAGATTTCACTGGTATTAATTTTAAGGAACTTTTTGTTGCAGATGGCCATCATAGAATAGAGGGCTTTGCTCAATTAGATGTTAATAAAGATACTAAATTTCTATCTATTGTTTTTCCAAAATCTAAATGCTTAAACCTAGCATACAATAGAAGTGTTAAATTTCCAGATGCATACAATAAAGATTCGTTCATATCTGATTTAAAAACATATTTCCATGTTGAAGAGCTAAAATATCATGAGAAGATTGATCGTTTTTTTGTTATCTACTATCAAGGTAAGTATTTTAAAATTGATTTGAAAAACGATTACTCTACAAATGGTGCAGATTGTATTGATTTTGGTGAGTTTGTATTGAAAGAAATATTAAATATTCAAGACGAAACTACTGATCAAAGGGTCGAATTCGTCCCACCCTCATTAGGTACTGATTATTTGATTAATCAAGTTGATACGGGTATAACAGATTTATCGACATTAATGAGACCAGTTAGTATGGATTTAGTTATAGAATACTCTAAAAATTTAAAATTTATGCCACCAAAAGCTACTTGGTTTGAACCTAAACCATTAGATGGTTTATTTTTTTACAAAATTATTGAATAGTTCATAAACGTATAGGAGAAATATTAATTATGCAAAAACCTACCATTAAACCAAATCATCCATTCTTTTCATCTGGACCATGTTCTAAAAGACCTGGATGGAATTTAGAGGCTTTAAATGATGCCGTTTTAGGTAGATCGCATAGAGCAAAAAGCGGTAAGGCAAAACTCAATGAAGTGATTGTTAAATCGAAGCAAGTTTTAGAGTTACCAGATGATTATTTAGTAGGTATCGTCCCTGCCTCTGATACTGGTGCGATTGAAATGGCTATGTGGAGCCTTCTAGGTTTAAAAGATGTAGAAGTATGTGGTTGGGAAACTTTTGGACTAACCTGGGTAAAGGATATTACAAAACAATTAAAATTAGAGAATGTGACAGTCCATAAAACTGATAATTATGGTGAACTCCCTGATTTGTCAAAAGTAAATTTTGATAATGATGTTGTTTTTACATGGAATGGTACTACTTCAGGTGTATGCATTCCCAATGCAGATTGGATACCAGACAATAGATTAGGTTTATCTATTTGTGACGCTACTTCAGCAGTTTTTGCTATGGATATGGACTTTAAAAAATTAGATGTTGTTACATGGTCATGGCAAAAAGTTTTGGGGGGAGAGGCTGCGCACGGTATGATTGCTCTATCACCAAGAGCAGTCGAAAGACTTGAAACTTATGAGCCATCTTGGCCAATGCCTAAAATTTTTCAATTAGCTAAAAACAAGAAGTTCTCTAAAGAAATTTTTGAAGGAGCTACTATAAATACTCCTTCCTTGCTCGCTGCAGAAGACGCATTGGATGCTTTGAATTGGTGTATTGAAATAGGAGGGCAAAAAGAATTAATATCTAGATCAAAAAAAAATCTTCAAGTCATCAAGGACTGGATTGATCAGAGAGATTGGGTAGAGTTTTTAGCTGTTGACCCAAATACTTATTCCTCAACAAGTATATGTTTTAAGTTTGTACATCCGGACTTTGTGGCTTTAGATAGTGATAATCAAAAAAAACTTGTGAAAGAAATATGTTCTACATTAGAGAAAGAGAACGCTGGGTACGATATTAATGCATATAAAGATGCACCAGCAGGCATAAGAATTTGGGGGGGCGCAACTGTTGAAGCCTCTGACATTGAAAAAGTTTTACCATGGATTGAATGGTCTTTTTTTGAAACAATGGGAAGGTATAAATAATGAAGATATTAATTTCTGATAAGATGAGTGATAAGGTAGAAGATGTCTTAAAATCAAAACAAATTGATTATGATATCAAAACTGGTATGTCCCCTGACGAGCTAAAAAGTGTAATTGATCAATATGATGGAATTTTAATCAGATCTGCAACTAAACTAACATCAGACATTCTTGCTGATTGTAATAACCTAAAAGTTATCGGTAGAGCAGGTGTTGGAGTTGATAATGTTGACCTAGATCAAGCAACGCAAAATCGAATTCTAGTAATGAATACCCCTCTAGGAAATTTAGAGGCAACTGCTGAGTTAAGTGTCGGTTTAATGTTTTCAATTATGAGAAATATTCATCTGGCTAACGACTCAACTCATCAAGGTAAATGGGAAAAACCTAAGTTTATTGGTACTGAGCTTAAAGGAAAAACACTTGGAATTGTCGGCTATGGCAACATAGGCCAAAGAGTTGCTGAAATATGCTCAACAATTGGAATGAAAATTATTACTAATTCTAAATCAGCAAGTAATGATGATTTATCAAAATTTGATGTTAAAAAGGTTTCAACAGAAGATTTAATTAAGGATGCTGACATTATTTCTCTTCATACGAAATTAAATGATGAAACAAAATATATGTTTAACAAAGAAACAATATCAACAATGAAACCCACATCAGTGATTATAAATTGCGCTAGGGGCGGTCTGATTAATGAATCTGATTTAAAAGATGCACTCAATAATGAAATTATTGCAGGTGCTGCAATTGATGTTTATGAAAATGAGCCTGCAACAGATAATATAATGTTTGGAACTAAAAATTTACTTCTCACACCTCATTTAGGAGCATCCTCTAAAGAAGCTCAATCTAATGTGGCAATAGACGTAGCAAATCAAGTTGCTGATTTTTTAAAAGAAAATAAGATTGTTAATAACGTTAACTCTTTTTAAATTTTTTTAAATACTCATAAATAGAAATTTTTGTTAGGACGTTTTGTATAGATTTACTTTCATTAATTT
>CACCLU010000003.1 GCA_902546975.1 uncultured Alphaproteobacteria bacterium | reverse complement strand
AAAATAATGAAACTAAAAGTATTAAAAGAATACCGTGATATGGATAGACCCTCTGATCATTGCCCTATTCTTATAGATTTAAATATCTGAATAAGTCTTTTTTTCTAATTTACCACCAGGGTGTGTAACTGCCCCTAGGTTTGCAGGTCCAACAGTTTTCATATATTTCCATAAGGTACCTGACATAAACTCTGGTTCTTTATTAACCCATTTAGTTTTTCTATCGGATAACGTTTTTTCGTCTACATTCAAATTTAGTATATTTTTCTCTGCATCAATTTCTATTTCATCACCATCTTCAACTAACGCTATAGGGCCACAATCATAAGCCTCTGGACCTACATGGCCGATACAAAAACCTCGTGTACCTCCAGAGAACCTTCCGTCAGTAATTAAAGCTACCTCTTCGCCAAGATCTTGTCCATAAAGGGCACTAGTGGTAGATAGCATTTCTCTCATACCTGGCCCTCCTTTTGGGCCCTCGTATCTTATAATCACAACATGACCAGGTTTAATTTTACCATTTAAGACAGCGTCTAGAGCATGTTCTTCTCTATCAAAGCAAATTGCCTTTCCTTTGAACTGTAATTTTTTAAGTCCAGCTATTTTTACAATCGCACCATCAGGAGCAAGTGAACCTTTCAAACCTACCACGCCACCTGTTTTAGTAATTGGGCTACTGACAGGATAAACAACATCTTGATTTTTTGGTAACTCCACATCTTTTACATTTTCAGCTAACGTTTTTCCAGTAACAGTCATGCATGATCCATCAATCAACCCGCCATCAATGAGTGCTTTAATTAGAACAGGAACGCCACCAACTTCATATAAATCTTTAGCTACATATTTCCCCCCCGGGGCTAAATTACCTATATAAGGTGTTGATTGGAAAATATTACAGACATCTTCCAAAGTAAATTCAATACCAGCTTCATGAGCCATAGCAGGTAGATGTAAACCTGCGTTGGTTGATCCACCTGATGCTGAAACAACTACAGCCGCATTTATTAGTGATTGTTTTGTAACAATATCCCTAGGTCTCAAGTTTTTTTCAATTAATTCCATAACTACTTTTCCACTTTCATAAGCATATTTATCTCTACTTTCATAAGGAGCTGGTGTCATAGCAGAACCTGGAAGAGCTAAACCAATAGTCTCTGAAACGCATGCCATGGTATTTGCGGTAAACTGTCCGCCACAGGATCCAGCAGATGGACAGGCAACACACTCAATGTCATGGAGTTCTTGGTCTGAAATCTTTCCTGTTGAATGTTTTCCAACTGCTTCAAAAACATCTACTATTGTTACGTCCTTATCCTTATAAACACCTGGTAATATAGATCCACCGTACATAAATACAGACGGCACATTAAGTCTTAGCATTGCCATCATTAAACCTGGCAAAGATTTATCACACCCAGCTAAACCAACTAAGGCATCATAACAGTGCCCTCTTACAGAAAGTTCAGTTGAGTCAGCTATAATCTCCCTACTAGTTAAAGAGGATTTCATTCCCTCATGACCCATAGCAATACCATCAGTAACAGTAATGGTGGTAAATTCTCTTGGTGTACCTTTTGCATCCCACACACCTTTTTTGGCTGATTGAGCTTGGCGAGAAAGTGAAATATTGCAAGGGGCAGACTCATTCCATGTGGTTACTACACCGACAAAAGGTTGTTTAATCTGTTCTTCGGTAATGCCCATAGCATAATAAAAAGCTCTATGTGGTGCACTTTTAGGACCTACAGAAACATGTCTACTTGGTAATTTGCTTTTATCAACCATTATTGAATATTAATTAATATACTATCAATTTTAGACAATTCCATATTAATTGAACTTTGTCTCTCTTTATTTTGATCAATGAGATCTTTTGGAGCTTTTGATACAAAATTTTCATTTGATAAATTTTTATCAATCGTATTTTTTTCTTTTTCCAAAGAGCTTTTATTTTCTTGAAGTTTTTCTTTGATTTTAGATTTATCAATTTGGCTAGTGGAAATTTCAAAATCAAACTCTTTAAAAGGTAAAGTAACACTATTGTCTTTATGAGATGATGAAAGTTTTTTTCTTGTTAAAAATTCAAATGTTTTTTTATTATCTTCTAAAATTGTTTGAATTAATTGGTTTTTAGAAAAAATTTCTACAGTATCTTCTTTTTTGATTTCAAAAAGTTTTTCTATTGACCTGTATTCCTCTATAATATCAATAAATAATTTTGTTTTAGATACATGTTCACTCTCTGTTTTTAGATCAACATAGTCCCACTGATGACTCATCAAGATATCTTTATTATTTTTACCCCACAATTTTTCAGTGATAAAAGGAATCACTGGATGTAAAAGTTGCAATAAAGAATTAAATACTAAATGAAAAGTTTGTTTCGTTTCATCTCTAAATTGATTGTCGTCTAAAAGATTTTTAGAAAGTTCAATATACCAGTCACAAAAAGTATGCCATGTAAAATGATATAGTTGATTAGCTACTTCATGAAAATAGTATTTCTCATAATTTTCTTGAACTTTTTTATATAGCTCTTGAAACTCATTAATAATCCAAATATTAAAAATATGGTTAGGGTTAACTTTGCCATTATCTGTAAATGGATATATTCCTTTAAATTCAGCAAACTTATAGGCATTGGTGATTTTAGTAACGAAGTTTCTATAACCAGCTATGCGTTGCTCACTTAACCTTACATCCCTTCCAGGTGTATTTAATGATGTTAGAGTAAAGCGAAGTGTATCTGCACCATACTTGTCAATTATTTCTAAAGGATCTATGACATTACCTTTTGATTTTGACATTTTTTGACCTTTTTCATCACGAACGAGAGCATGAACATAAACAGTTTTAAAAGGTGTTTCTGACATAAACTTATT
Organism: uncultured Alphaproteobacteria bacterium; assembly: GCA_902546975.1. Classification (GTDB taxonomy): domain Bacteria; phylum Pseudomonadota; class Alphaproteobacteria; order HIMB59; family HIMB59; genus HIMB59. The sequence continues at coordinate 269,603 of CACCLU010000003.1, read as the reverse complement.
ACCCATCATCATCATGCGGGCAACCCAGAAAAAGATGATATCAAAACCCGTAACTAGTACAGAATTAGGATAAAATGTATCTAATGTTTGTTCTTTGTTGGGCCATCCCAATGTAGAGAAAGGCCAAAGAGCTGAGGAGAACCAGGTGTCTAAGACGTCTTGATCTCTTTTTAAAATTATTTTATCCGCTTTATAAAAGTCTACAGCTAAATTTTTCGCTTCTTCTTCAGTTTCTGCACAAAATTCTTTTCCATCAGGACCATACCAAACTGGAATTTGATGTCCCCACCATATTTGTCGAGAAATACACCATGGTCTTATATTTTCCATCCATTGAAAGTATGTTTTCTCCCAATTTGAGGGAAAAAATTTTGTATCACCGTCTTTTACAACTTTCATTGCCTGTTTTGCTAATTCTTCAGCATTACAAAACCACTGATGAGTTAAAAAAGGTTCGACAACAGTGTTCGAGCGATCACCATAAGGTATTGTAGTTTTATAATCTTCAATTTTTTCTAAAAAACCTTTTTCTTTTAGCAATTGAACAACTTTTTTTCTTGCCTCAAATCGATCTAAACCCTGAAATTCTTTTGGACAATTTTCGTTCAAAGATCCGTCCTCGTTTAGAATATTTAATAGTTCTAAGTTGTGCCTTTTACCGATTTCAAAATCGTTAAAATCGTGTGCTGGGGTAATTTTAACTGCACCACTTCCCATTTCCGGATTAGAATATTCATCAAATATAAGTGGAATAGATCTTGATGTTAAAGGAATAGTAAAAGTTTCTTTTTTTAATGAAGTATATCTACTGTCATTGGGGTTAACTGCTATAGCAACATCACCAAAAATTGTTTCTGGCCTAACTGTTGCAACAGTTATACTCTCAGAATTAGAGCTTGGATATTTTATATAGTAAATTTGGGTGCTTACATCCGTAGGAACAACTTCTAAATCAGAAATAGCTGTTTTAAATTTGGTATCCCAATTAACAAGAGCTTGATCTTTATATATCAACCCCTCTGTATATAATTTAACAAAAACCTTTCTAACTGCAGATGACAATCCGTCATCCATCGTAAATCTTTCCCTTGACCAATCACATGAACTACCAAGCCTTTTTAATTGATTTATGATTGTGGAGCCTGAATATTCTTTCCACTTCCATATTTTTTCAATGAACTCTTCTCTTGTGAGATCTTTACGATAAATATTTTTCTCAGCTAAGTTTCTTTCCACAACCATTTGTGTCGCTATGCCTGCATGGTCTGTTCCAGGTTGCCAAAGAGTATTAAATCCATTCATTCGATGATATCTTGTTAAAATATCCTGAATAGTGTTATTAAGTGCATGTCCCATATGCAACGACCCTGTTACATTTGGGGGAGGTATACAAATAGAAAAGTTTTTATCAAAATTGTATTTAGGTTTAAAACATTCTTTGTCTAACCAAAGCTGATAAATTTCATTTTCATATTCTTTTTTATTTTGAAAATCATCCATTTGCTAAAAAACAAATGGTTCGGATTGAACATATTTATAAATATAAGAAGAAGAAGCTTCATCTATAACAAACTTATTCGATTTGCCTCCTACTTTTATATATTTAACAATCTTATGTTTAAAATCTTGGTTATCAATTATACAAACTATCTCTGCATTATCAGATGCATTTTTAATTATATTTATTGGCTCTTCATCAAGTGAACCATTAATAATAATCTTTTGGTATTTTTTAATATTTGGCTTTTTGTTATTGAAAAATTCCTCTATCGTTAAATCTAATAAAGAGGCATTGAACAAACCGTCTTTCATACTATTTTTGAAAACTTCAGTCATTTGCATAGAAGACTCTATACAGTCAATATTAGAGGAAAATTTATTTATAATAGATGTTGATGTACCAAATCCAGAACCAATTTCTAAAATACTCTCATCATCAATCTCTCCCAAAGCTTGTAATAAATGAAATGATGTTAAAGGAGGTAGAATAAAGCGACCATCATCTAAAAATATAATCTTATCAGAGTAAGCCAAATGTTTATAAGATTTTGGATACAAGTTTTCTCTTGGAAACAATTCAATTTTTTCAATTAAAGATGAGTTTTTTATACGATTAGCTCTTAGTTGATTAAGAACCATATTTGTTCTTGCTTGTTCAAAATTCATGATAAAGTTTGATTTATAACAAAATTAATTGTTTTTCATAGATCATATTCGCCTCATATAAAATAATAGTTTAAATTAAACTATGAAATTTTTTAGTGTTTTTATTTTAATTACCTTTTGTTCATTATCCTATGCTCATCAACCTGTAATAAATGACTCAAACCCAAATAAACCTAATGAGGCATATCTAATAGAAAAACCAGAAATATCAAAAGCAATATACTCTAAATTAAATGGTGATCCACATTATTACTTAATAAATTCTGATCAGAAATTTAATTTTTATGTTGGTATTACTGTTCCAAAAATTGATGATTGTAATACATTTAGAAAGTTCTCATTTAGTATTTTAGAAGGTAAAGACCTTGAGTTAAGTGTGATCGAGGAAGTTGATGGTCAAAATTTTGAGTGGTGGGAATGGTATGAGCCCTATGGTAAAAAATGGTATTGGATAGGACCACAAATAGGTGAAGATTTTAAAAGTACAGTAACTTACGAACCAGGTTCATACTACATTAAAGTTTTCAATGAAATTAATATGGGTAATTACGTTCTTGCAACTGGAGATATAGAAAAATTTGGACCTACTGTTATTGCTAAACTGCCATTAATAATGCCAAAGGTTAATAAATTTTGGGACAATGAACATTGTGTAAAATAAAGTTTTCATAATATTCACAAATTAAAAAAATACAAAATCCAATTTATTTGATAAGATAGAATCACCTAAAGGATAGGTTTAAGGATGGAGGTTAAAAAGATGAAGCCACCAAAGTAAGAAATTTATGACATTACTTAACAAAATTTGTCATTATCTATTGCTTCTTTTACCTTTTAACATAACTATTCCTAATAAATTTTTTTATTTATATTGCTGTAATCTTTGAACAAATCTTGAATTTTTTATTTTATTTTTCTTAAATTTAAGGATTTAAATTTTCAATATAATTTAAGCGACCCAAGATTTCATCTCTGTCCATATAATAACCTTGAAGGTGCCTTTCTCCAGAATTGGCATCATATTCTTTTCTACCATGTAACACTCTTCGATTATTAAAACTAAAAATATCTCCGGCTTGCATACGAAAGTTAATTTCAAACCTCTGGTCATGAAGTAAGCTTAAAAGCTTTCTGTATGCTGAGTAAAAATGATCCATCTGATCAGGATGGCAGTCCATAACTCCCATGTAAGCGACGCTGAACCTAATATCATTATAATCATTATTGTGATCGAGAGTTATTATAGGTTTATGCATTACTCTAATTGTATTAGTTGTGTAGTCTCTATTTACAAATTTTACAGACGTATTAAGTAGTACGTCATAATCATTTGGGTGATTATTTTTTAAATAATCAATTACCTTAAAACCATCTACAGCAACTGACTCACCCCCAGTAGCATTATTTATTAAGCAGTGAAGAAACTGATATCCTGGAGCTATCTCATAATATGGTAAATCAATATGATTTCTTAGACCTGCAGCAGTATAAGCTGAATTATTAGGGTTAGGTATATCAATGACCTCGAATGGTGTTTTAAAAAAAGTTTCTCGAGTGTGACTTATATTTTTCAGGATATCAAAACCAGAATTTACATCTGTTGGAGCGTTTTTAACAATTGAAATACCAAAAAAATGTAGTTGCTGTAACCACTTTTTTAAACCATCTTCATTACTAATTATTTCGCTGTAATCTATTTGAATATCGGTAAATGTATCTTGCATGGATTTATCCCAAATCCTATATGGTGAAACGTACTCTCGACTGTGTTTTAAAGAATAACAATTATGTCTCAACCAATCTCTCTTATAAACACTTTTATGCCCTCCCTCACTCCACTCAATCTCAAGATTACCTTCACTATTTAGAAAGTAATTTTTAGGGTGAATATCTTCAGATACATCAAGCAAATTAAAAGTTCGTTCACGAGCTGTTGGATGCACTTCAGAGGGACAATTATCTCTCAACCATAAGAAATTATATTTACTTTTAAAACCATCACTCCAATCGACCAAAATAGACTTGTTATTTTTATCGATTGTTTTAATTGAAAGATTTTCGCTCATATTAAAATTTATTAAATGTTTTATTCCAATTAGGAAAATTATTTCTTTGATATTTATTCAAAGTTTTCATGATTTCAATCAAAAAAATATCTCTTTGCACCTCTAGATCTTTAATAGTGTATTTTCCTGCCTGTTTTTTTGTGCCTGAAATCATTAATTTTTTTAGTTTTGCATCAAGTTTTGGCGCCTTTAATTTAGTCCAAGGTAATTTAAGAGCAGGTCCAAACTGCTCTAACATGTGTTTCATACCAGTTTGCCCTCCTGCAAGATGAAAAGTTAGACAAACACCCATAAAAGACCATCGTAATCCAGGTCCATAAACAATCGCATCGTCAACATCTTGAGTCGAAGCAATTCCATCTTTTATTATGTGAAGTGCCTCTCTCCAAAGAGCCTCCTGTAAGCGATCAGATATATAACCCTCAATTTCTTTTTTTACAATCAAAGGCTTCATTCCTATTTCCTCGTAAAACTTCTTAGCTCCGGTAATTGTGTTTTTCTTTGTTTGCTTTCCTGATACCAACTCGACAAGAGGTAGTAAATATACAGGGTTGAATGGATGTCCTATACAAACTCTTTCTGGATAATTACATAAAGATTGAATTATTGTAGGCAAAAGTCCTGATGAACTAGACGCAATGATTATATTTTTTGGCAATAATTTATCTATATCTTTAAGAAGTTTCTTCTTTAATTTTTCATTCTCTGGAGCATTTTCTTGGACAAAGGTGGTTGAATGAAGAGACTCTCTGAGATCAGAATAAATTTTCAAATTACTAAGTTTTGCATTTTTATTTAAACCTAATCTTTGAAGGCTCTTTAAAGCTGTTTTGGTATTTGATAATAGTTGCTTTCTTGCCTTAACACTTGGGTCATAAGCATTAACTATTAGACCACTTGCTAGCATTCTAGCAGCCCATCCAGCGCCAATGACGCCAGCACCGACTATCGTGACAATCTTTTTTTTAATCAAATTTTAAAAATATATTAACTCATAAATATTAAATTATGATATTTTTTTTGTATGATTATATACATTTGTAAGTTTCTTCATCTTATATCTCTGTTTATTGCTGGAGGAGGAGGTATTGGTAGTGCTGTTATACAATCTATATATAAAAAAGAAGGTAAAGTTCCTGAGCCTCATTTGGCTAAAGGTTTTAAGGTTTTAGCATTTTTATCTTTATTAGCTATCATCACAATGTGGGTTACTGGAATTATTTTGCTATTGGCAATATACGGTTCATATAATTTAGGTTGGGCTTTTCATATGAAATTATTTGGAGCTAGCTTAATTTTAATAACAGCTATATTCATAAATATGCATTTATATGTATCAGCTAGAAAAAGCCTATCCCCCAATCAAAAATATATTAAAAATTCTGGGTCTTTGTCTAGATTAGGCTTGATTCTTGCCATAGCTGGTGCAATAGGATCATTTGTCTGACCTTATTTATTTTTTTTTAGTTTATGGTATTTTTTTGTAAATGAAAGTTGACTTAGACAAATGGCATCATTGTGACGTTGATAAAGAAGAATTTGTAAAGCTTCTTAAGAAGTCGGATTATCAAGGTTTTAAACACATGTTTATTTTCTTTGGGTCTTTAATTGTATTCGGTGTTTTAGCTTATATGACATGGGGGACTTGGTGGTCTTTATTATTTTTTTTAATTTATGGAAATATATGGAATTGCGCAGATCCTATTTGGCACGAAACAGGACATAAAACAGCTTTTAAAACGAACTATTGGAATAACTTTTTTTATCAAATTGGAAGTTATATGAATGGATTTGAACCAGTAAGATGGAGATGGTCACATTTTCGTCATCATGGTTATACTTACTTTGATGATCCACTTGATTTTGAAATAGCAATTAGAAGACCAACTGATGTTTTTTACTTTTTCAGTTTATTCATACCTTTCTTTGACATGATTAATTTTAAAAAAACAACTCAATACGAGACTATTCTTCATGCTCTAGGCAAAAAAACAGAAGTAATGAAACAAGTAATTCCTGAAAAAGAACATCAAAAATGCATAAATTCTTCAAGATTACATGTTGGTATTTGGATCTTATTAATTTTAATGTCAATTGCTTTTCAGTCTTGGTTGCCGGTTTTATATTTTTTACTTCCAAACTTTTATGGGATAACACTCAAAAGACTTTTTGGATTAACTCAACATACTGGGCTTAAAGATAATATCAAAGATCATAGATATAGTACTAGGACAATGCATTTAAACCCGATCTTCAGTTTTTTATATTGGCAGATGGAATATCATATTGAACATCATATGTTCCCTACTGTGCCATCGCATAATTTGCCTAAACTGCACCAATTAGTTAAAGATCAGATGCCTCCTGCAAAAAAAGGTTTATGGGGAGCATACTCTGAAATCATCCCTACTATTTTAAAACAAGCAAAAAACCCTTCATATGAATTACAAGTAGCCGTTCCATCTAATAACAATGGCTAAAAGAACTACCGTTTTTGAATTATGGAGTCAAAAAGGGAAAAAGAAGTGGCCTCAAACTCATATAGATACAGCAAAAGAGGCAGAAGCTGCCTATAAAGCAGGAATTGAAATAATTTCCTGTGAACCTGATCATCATTTCAAGGATGTAAGAAAAGTTGCTCCAACAGCATTTTTATCTGTTGGTCTTAAACATGGGTTGGTGAGTTCTCCTCAAGAGGCAATAAAAAAAGGTTTTGAAATAATGGAAATGGGAGCAGATGCTATTTATTGTTCACACTCAATTAACTTTATTGAAGCTATGGCAAAAGAGGGAATACCTGTAACTGCACACGTTGGATTAGTCCCAAATATTGCAACATGGACTAATTACAGAGCTGTAGGAAAAACATCAAACGAAGCTTTTAAAGTATATCAAAAAGTAAAAGATCTCGAAAATGCTGGAGCGGCTTGCGTAGAAGTTGAGGTGGTACCAGTTGAGCTTGCAGAATTTATAACAAAGAATACTAAAATGATAACTATGGGTATGGGTTGTGGTGATGTGTGTGATACACAATATTTATTTTGTAATGATATACTTGGTACAAACGTTGGTCATTATCCTCGACATGCAAAAAAATATGTAGATTTAGAAATTAAAGAGAGAGAATTACAAGAATTAAGAATTAAAGGTTTTAAGATGTTTGTTGATGAATTTAATAGTGGTGTATACCCTGAAGATAAACATCTTATTAAAATGGAAGAAAAAGAGCTTAATGATTTTCTAGATAAAGTTAAATAGCATCTAAATATAAATCAATATCTAATTCTGATATAGTACTAGCAAATTTATTATATTCCATTTCCTTAATGGCTATAAACGCCTTATGTAATTCTGGGCCTAAAGTTTGTTTTAAAAAAGAGGATTTCTTAGATAGCATAATTGATGAATTCCAGTCAGAAGGAATTTTGTATTTTTGATTATTTTTCTTTAAATAAGCATTGCCGGTTGTTTGTTTATCTGGAGAAATTTTTTTTTGAATTCCTAATTCAATTGCTGAAATTATAGTTAAGGCTACTAAATATGGGTTTGCATCAACTCCTGAGACTCTATGTTCTATCCTTCTATTATTTTTATTACTACTTGGTATTCGAAAAGCAACTGATCTGTTATCTATTCCCCAATTAGGCTTTGTTGGTGCATAAGACCCTGAAACAAACCTCCTCCAACTATTAGCATTTGGTGCGAATATCAACATACTTTCACCCATGGTTTTTGAAAGACCCCCAAGTGCATAATTAAGATTTTTATTTATTTTTTCATTATTTCTTTCGGCAAAAATATTTTTTTCTTTTTGATCATAAAGTGAAATATGAAAATGCATTCCAGAACCAGAAATATTTTCCATAGGTTTTGCCATAAAGCATGCAGTGACTCCATGTTTTCTTGCTTGTGCTCTTATAATTCTTTTTAGCCTTAAAATATCATCAGCAGCTTTTAGTAACGATTTTTGATGTTTTAATGTTAATTCGTATTGACCGGGTGCGTACTCTGAAATAATAGTTTCAGCATCTATTTTTGCAAGTTTTGTAGCTTCATAAATATCATCAATTAAAGGTAACATACCATGGAGATGATCTACTGAATATACATCTGTCTTTTTAATTGATGCTCTTTTTCCAAGTATAGATTTTGCTGGTTTGAGTTTTCCATACTCATCCAATTCATTTGAAACAAGAAAAAATTCTAGCTCAAATGCTGCATAAAAATTAATTCCTTTTTTTTTAAAATCTTGAATTTTATTTTCCAAAATATTTCTTGGATCTGTTAACAATTTTTTTCCATCAATATCATACATGTTCATGAATAACTCACCTCTTGGTGGTTTGCTGTTATGCAATAACTTAAGTGATGATGGTATAGGCCAAGCTTTTATGTCACCATCACCTTGCTCTAAAATTAATCCTGTTTCAGGTGTATCCTCACCAGTAATATCCATTCCAAGTAATGAAAGAGGAAATTGCCTACCTGACTTATACAAATTTAATAACTCATTTCTTCTAATTATTTTTCCACGACCTACACCATTACAGTCATGCATTACAATATCGAATGATTTTACTTGTGTATTTCTTTTCAAAAAATTTTGTGCTTCAGATAAATAATTTTTAGTTTTCATGACAAATATTTATAATATAAAAATATTAATATAAACTTTATGTCTAAACTACAGTTAATCTATTTCAATCTTAGAGCTTTGTGTGAGGCTCCAAGGATGATGCTACATACTGCGGGTATCGAATATTCATATGAAATGGCATGGGATTATTTTAAAAAACCATGGGGTGATGTCAAAAAAGAGGTGATTTTTCATAAATTACCTTTGCTTGTTATAGATGAGAAAATTGAAATATGGCAAAGCAATACTATCTCAAGATATATAGCTAAACTTACAAACAATATCCCCAATAATGAGGAAATGGTAGCATATGCTGACTCTATATTTGAGTCTGCCCATGATTTATTTTTTCCTTTAAATCCAACAATAAATGTTTGGGTTGGTGAAATGCACTTAAAGAATAAAAAAAATCTTTTAGATGAAATTTTACCCAAAGCTTTTACAAATTTTGAAAAGTTATTAAGTAAATATGAAGGTAATTTTTTTTTAGGAGAAAGAGCATTTTATTGTGACTTTAATGTTTATCATCATGTTTCACTAGCATTGCTATTAGATGATAAAATTTTAGATAACTTTCCAAATTTAAAAAAATTTATGAGCGATTTTGAAAAGATTCAAGGTATTTTAGATTATCTGGAGTCAAGACCCAAACTTATTGGAATTGGTACTTGGCCAAAAGTAGTAATTGATGGTATAGAATACACATCTGGCACTAATCCCGATTACAAATATCAATAAAAGTGTTATGCTAACTTTTATGGCCCGCTGGCAGATTGGTTATGCAGAGGACTGCAAATCCTTGTAGCTCGGTTCGATTCCGGGGTGGGCCTCCACTTTCAACGTTAATTCAAAACCAATCTTATCCAAATTAACATTTTTTTAATTATAATGCGATGGAATTGAGATGATAAAAATATTTAAAAAATTTATTTAATTGTATGGTTTATGATAAATTAAAAATAATGAAATTTTATAAATCTATTTTGATAATTATTTTTTCCTTATTATTTAGCATCAACTCTTTTGCGTGTATGTTCAACACAGATTGTGCAATTGGTAGTACTTGCTTAAAAGCATCAGGAGCTCTATACGGTATTTGTGTTGGTGGAATGTTTCCAGGAAACGATAATGATAATCAACCTGTTTATGATCCGTTAGATTTAGATGGCACCTATGGTAACACGTGTAGTTTTGACCTTGATTGTGGTATTTCAAATAAGTGTATCAAAGGTCAAGGGCAATTATATGGGACCTGTATATAAGATGAAAAAAATTTTCATTTTATTTTTGAATATATTTTTTTTTTATGATTTATCTTTTTCTCAAGAAGAAATTGAGATTTTTGATCTAGCCTGTATAACTAATTCATTTACTAAAGTTGAAAATTCGGACCCTGAAACTTTTTCTTCAAATTCGCAACAAAGTTTTAAAGTAGGTTTTAATGAATATAATGATAAATTAGTAATAGTAGGATGTGGTTTATGTGCAGCTCTAGGAACCTATAAAGAGAATGGTACTAAGTATAATGGAAAATGTAGAAGTGACGATGGTCATGTTGAGAGTTATATAAGTATAGATAGAGTAACTGGTTCTTTTTTGTGTATGTTAACATTTTTTAAAAATGGACTAGATGACATTTCTGCTATTACTGTAAGTGAAGGAATATGTGATAGGGCACAAAAAAAATTTTAGAAATGAAAAGATTTAAAGTCACTATTAAAAGCACTGTTACTTTCGAGTTAGAAAGGATAATTGAAGTAGAAGCTGATGATGAAGATGAAGCAAATGATAATGCTATTGAGACAGCAAAGACATTAGAAGAATTAAATTGGATTGAAGATGCTATTAATAATTCCCTTTATGAAACTCATCATGAAGTTTTAGATGTCAAAGATCAATAATTAAAAATCTATTAAAAAAACTTAACCATATAGATATGCTTCTCTTAAATCAGCATCTTCATCAGGAATTTCACTGTCAAATTTATTTACAATTTTAACCTCATCAACTAATGGTTTAATTGTTGTTGTAAAAATTTTTGTAATTTTATGAAGTTCATTGACCTTAATTTCTACATAACAGTCATTTATTCCATCTAGATTTATCACAAGACAAGGTTTGTTATGAGGCGCATAGCCTTTAGATAGAATTCTGGGTTTAGTTTCTTTGTATTGACCAAAAAAATGAAATCTTTCGACAATATATCTAGCAACATCTTCCAATCCTTCAATATCAGAACCAGCATCTTGACTTCCATAGGTTACATCGTGCGCTAAATGTTTAATCATTATAGATCCATCGAAAGTTTCATTGGCTTCTTTGTAAAGTAATAACAATTTCTCTAGAGGTTCTTTTTCTTCTTGTTTGTAATAAGTTGGCCAAAGACTCACAAAGGGCATTTGAGAATAATACACCTCAGGGGGGCACGGGTAAACCAACTAAAACCTACCTCCGCTCCGAGAAATTCCCGAATAAACCCGAGAAAACACTGAGCGCGAAAAACGTTCCCACATTCCCGCAAATTCAAAGAATTAAAACAAGAGCCCTTCCATAAAGAAGATCCAGTATGGTAAAATACAATAACTGATAAGGAATTACTTCTAAGGAGTCGTGCCCCCTTCCAAGTGCGATAGAATTGCGACAGGATTGAGAATTAAAGAGGTAAATGGTGCCATGATGCCCCTAGGCAGCTTGGCGGCTGCTAGGACTGCAAATCCTTGTAGCTCGGTTCGATTCCGGGGTGGGCCTCCACTACTTCATTTCATCAATTATTTTTTTTAAGGTTCTTGATGTAAGATCTAGAATTCTTTTTCCTTTATCTGCAGAGGATTTTGTAGGATTGCCAATTATACCTGTCTTGGACAAATCTTTTGTATTCCAAGCTCTTTTAATTTTTCTTTCATAAGAAATTATTTTTTTAGATTTAAAGTCAGATGAGAGTTTGTTTCTTTTAATTTTATTTAATTTTATCAATTCTGGATAAAGGTAGAGCATTATTGATGTTTCAAATTCACCTCCATGATATCCATAAAGTAATTCCTTTTTTGGAATAATTTTTTCAAAACCATTAAATAAAAAATAATGTGCCTTAACAATATCGACAGCTTTATATCTACTTTTAATTTCTTTGGCAGCTATATCTAAGTGACTAATTTGTCCGCCATGACTATTTAAAAAGATAAATTTTTTATATCTACGAATACATAACTCGCCAACTATGCTGATAATATAATCAATATAATTTGAAGAGTTCGAAGATAGAGTGCCCTCAAAGCTATTATGCTCACTCGCTGAACCTATAGAGATATTTGGTAGAATTAAATATTTATTAACTTTGGGATATTTCTTAACAAAAGTATTTAAAATTCCATCTAATATCAATTTATCAGTACCTGATGGAAGGTGTTCTCCATGTTGTTCTACAGATGAAAATGGGAGAATAAGTATTTTATTTTTACCTAATTTACTAATATCTGCTGATGTTAAATCGGACCAAAACTTTGATAGCATAAGTGATATTTAACATTTATATAATTATTATGGAAACATATTCTCTATGGCTTAAGAATGAAAATAAACCAATTATTAAGAAAAAAATACTAAGCTATAAAAAAAATTATAAAACTGTTCTTGTAAAAACTCTTTATTCAGGAATTAGTAAGGGTACTGAGAGATTAGTAGCATCTGGTAATATTAGCAAAGATCAGTTCGATATAATGAAATCTCCTTTTCAAGAGGGATCTTTTTCTTTTCCAATTAAATACGGTTACATTAATGTTGGTAAAATAGTTGAGGGCCCAAAAAAATATTTAAATAAAAATACATTCTGCCTTTACCCTCATCAGTCACTATTTAAGATTGATATAAATAATGTGAATATTTTAAGAGGTAATGGTGATATTCGAAAATATTTACTAACAGCAAATATGGAAACAGCTATTAATATCTTTTGGGATACTCAAGCAAAATTAAATAACAAAATATTGATAATAGGGATGGGCTCTGTTGGTATTTTAACTGCCTACTATTATAAATTACTAAAGTTTAATAATGTCTTTATTACTGACATAAATATTAAAAAGAAGAAATTTGCTAATATTTTAGGACTAAAATTTATTAATTTTAAAAAAATTAAAGATTTAGATGTTATAATTAATACAACATCTAATTATGATGTATTAAACCAATCACTAAAAAAATTAAATTTAGAGGGAAAATTTATTGAGGCTAGTTGGTATGGAAATAGAAAAGGTCATATAAATTTAGGAGGTAATTTTCACTCAAAGAGATTAAAAATTATTGGTTCTCAAGTTTCAAATATTCCAGAATATTTATCAAAAAAATATGATTATAAAAAGAGATTGAATTTAGCAATTAATGCTTTATCTAATAACCAACTTCTTAAATTAATAAACACTGAAAGTGACTTTAAGGATCTAGAGAAAGATTATATTTCAATATTAAATAATCCAGAAAGCATAATGCATGCTATAAAGTATTAAAATGTATTCAATTACTGTTCGAAATAATATTTTAATTGCACATTCTCTCCCGGGTGAGGTTTTTGGACCAGCACAGAATATGCATGGAGCGACCTACATAGTTGATGCTGAGTTTTATGCAAAAAAGATTAACAAATATAACATTATTATGGATCTCGGAGTTGTAACAGAAATTCTCTCAGACGTATTAAAATTTTATAGTTATAAAAATTTAGACGAAGTTGAAGAATTTAAAAATATAATTACCTCTACGGAATTTCTTGCTAAAGATATTTTTGATAGAATATGCGATAAATTACAAAAAGATTACATAGAAGATTTTAACAAGTTGCATAAAATAAAAATTATTTTAACTGAGTCAAATGTAGCTTGGGCTTCTTATGAACAAGAGATCATTAATACACAATAAATCTTATTATTTTATTTATCCGGGTGATATTAATACAAAAACAGGCGGTTACATTTATGAAAAAAATATATTAAAAAGAGCAAAAAAAATTAAATTTAATTTAAATGCTATCAAACTTGCTAACAGCTTTCCCTTTCCTAAAGAAAATGACTTAAAAAACCTTAAAAAAACTTTAGAAAAATTACCTGATAATGCAGTACTAATTATTGATGGATTAGTTTTTGAGTGTATTGATAGTTTAATAAACTATTTAGATAGATTTGTAGTAATAGCTCTTATACACCACCCTCTTTATCTAGAATTTAATGGTAATCAAAGTCTATTTTTTCTTAAGAAAGCTAAAAAATTATATAAGAAAACGAAAAAAATAATTGTCACTTCAAATGATACAAAACAACTAATTTTTGAAAAATTTAAAATTAATAAGCGAAAAATTCAAGTTGTAGAGCCTGGAATAGAAAAATTAAAAAAATATAAATTAAAAAAGGATAAAAATATAAATTTACTATCTGTAGGAAGTATTATTGAGAGAAAAAATTATCATTATCTGTTAAACGAATTAAGATACATGGATAAAATAAAATTAAATATTGTAGGAGATATAACTAGAGAGAGTAAATACTATAATAGATTACTAAAAATTATAAGTAATTATGGATTAAGCAAAAAAGTTAAGTTTTATAGTAATGTATCGACTAATTTATTATCAAAACTATATTCTAAGTGTGACTTCTATGTCTCAGTAAGTAAATATGAAGGTTTTGGTATGTCACTTGCTAATGCCCTTCAACTCAAAAAAATGATTATTACATATAAAACTAAAACAATTATGAATACTCTAAAAAAGGATGGAATTATCTACTTAAATAATTTCAAAGAAAAAAGCTTATCAAAATTAATTACTAAAAATGCATTTAATTCAGATTTATCAAAAAAATTATCACAAAATAAGAGAAAATTTTTAACACCAATACAATCTGGGGATCTTTTTATCAAGATAATAAAAGATGCATAAATTTAATAATGATTGGCTATTTCTTCGAGAGAAAATTGATAAAGTTTCAAGAAATAAAAAAATTATAGAAAAAATTAATAAATATTTTCAAGACTACAAAATATTGTCTATCGCTGATTTAGGTTGTGGAACAGGTTCCAACTATAGATTTTTGTACCCTAAACTTAAAAAAAGGCAATCATGGGATATGATAGACATATCATTTGAGTCAATTAAAGAATTTAAGAAAAAGACAAATAATAAAAATAAAATTATAAATATAAATTATAAAAAATTTGATTTAATCAAAAATATAAAAAATTTTAAATTCGAAAAATACGATATTATTACAGGATCTGCGTATTTAGATATAATGCCAAAAAATTGGTATTTAGGATTTAAAAAACAAAATCTAAATACAAAAGTTATATATTTTTCAATTAATTATGATGGATTTTTTAAATTTCACCCAAAACATAAAGATGATCAATACGTTTTAAATTTATTTAATAAAGATCAGGAGTCAGATAAAGGTATTGGGCAAAAAGCAGTTGGTAAAAACTGTAGTCAAATAATTAATAAATTGTTTTCTCAGTCACACAAAACATTTGTTTTTGACTCAAGTTGGGATGTATCAAAGAATAAAAAATTTCAAAATATGTTTTTAGATTTTTGTGAAAATGTACTTGAAAAAAATAAGATATCATTAGATAGATGGTTAGATTTTAGAAGGGTAAATATTAAAAAAAATAAATCAAAATTATTTCTAAGAAATAAAGATTTTTTAGCTTTAAAACTCTAAACTTACTATCATTTCTTCGCCAAATTTATAAATTTTATTTTTTGTTCTAATAACTTTTTTTAAATTTGTTATAGGTTTTATATTTATAGAATTAATACCAGAACCAATAATTGTAGGTGATATTATAAATTGCATAATATCTAATAATTTATTCTCAAGAAATTTAGATATAGTTTTAGAACCACCTTCTACTAATACAAACTTAAAACCTAAATTATTTATATGTTTGTATATTAGATTTGTGAAATTCCTTTCAGGTAATTTATAAATTTGTGTATTATTTAAATTCTTTTTAATATTAGAGTGTGTAAATATGATATTTGAAAAACCATCTTTAAATATTTGATAGTTATTTGTTAATTTTAGAGACGGATCTATAATTATCCTCTGAGGATTTGAGCCTTTAATTGCTCTTGTAGTGAGCAAGGGATTATCTTTTTTTATTGTATTTACACCAACTATAACTGCATCACACACTGAACGAAGGCTATGAAGGTATGAAATACTATTTTTATCATTAATGTAATGAGAATTGCCGTTTAAAAGTGCAATTTTACCGTCTAAGCTTTGCCCAATTTGCCCGATATAGAATTTTTTTTTTATCATCAATATTGGTAATAAAATTTGTGCTATTTCATTTATTTTTTTTTCAATCTTACAATTAAAATTAACGCCATTTTTATCAATTAAAATATGATTGGTTTTAGAATGTTGACTAAGTACAAACGATTTGTTAATTAAATCAATTCTTAAGATATTTGATTTTTTTTGTTTTTTTACAAATTCAAATAATGAAGAAATATTATGCTTTGTTATCATTTTTCATCTGTATCAAGTACTATTGAGTATATATATAGTCTATGAGTTTAAAATCAAATTTTGGCACATTTATTGATAGAGCTATCAATGAGCTTAGAACCGGAAGACCAATAGTTATCAAAGAAAATAAAAATTATTGGATGTTCTTTAATATTGAACATTCGGACAATAAAATTTTAAATCAATTTAATCAATACCTACAAAAAGACAAATATCTTTTAATCACAAAACAAAAAGCAAAATCAATATTTGAAGATAAAGTATCAACAAATATTTATTTAAAAATAAATGAAAAAATATCAAACAAATCTTTATTAAGTTTATTTATTAACCCTTTATCTGATCAAAATAAAATATTATTTAAAGATGAGCCTTATATCAAAAGTAAAGACTTCCATAATGTCTGTTTAGATATAGCTAAAAATGCGAAGGTAATACCATCACTTGTATTTAAAAAAATTAATTCTAAATACTATAAAAATATTGATAATTTAATATTACAACTTGGTCTATTAAGATTTAACCATAAAGAGTTAAAAAATCAGAATAAATTTATAACTAATAGTATCAGATTAGTTTCAAGTGCAAATGTGCCCTTACCAAATGTTGCATCTACTACATTTAATATTTTTAAGTCATATATTGGTGCTAGAAGACATATCGCGATCATAATTAAACCAAAAAATTTAAAACAACCAACAAATCTTAGAATTCACTCAGCTTGTTTTACTGGGGATATATTTCACTCTAGAAAATGCGATTGTGGAGAACAATTAAATAACTCTTTAAACTATATGGTTAAAAATAAAGGAGGTATTATCCTTTATTTAGATCAAGAAGGGAGAGGTATAGGACTAGCCAATAAAATGAGGGCATATTCTCTTCAGTCAAAAGGCTTAGATACTATTGATGCTGATCACAACATAGGTTTTTTAGATGATGAAAGAGATTTTAATATTGCCGCTAAGATACTTAAGTTATTAAAAGTAAATAAAGTCAATATTATCACAAATAATTTTACAAAAGTCTCTTCTCTTAAAAAAGCTGGTATTAAAATTGCCAAGCAAATAAATACAAAACCTACAATTAACAAATTTAATAAGAGTTATTTTAAAACAAGAGTAAAAAAAACAGGTTACGGTTTTAAAAATTTAGACTAAAAATTTAGTCAAAATCTCCTCGTTCTAATCTATCTTCGTATTCATTGGAGGACTCGGAAATAGTATTAAGCTGTTTTTTAGTCATAATTTTTAAAGTTTTTTTTATAGCTAGTTGGTAAGTATGTAACTTTTCAACAATATTTCTTTCGCTGGTGTTTCTCATCATTTGACTTAGGGCTCTATTTAGCTCAGTAAGTCTGCCTAACAACGTATTATCGTCATTATTATCATCATCGTAATACATTATTTAATATTATAATAATTTTGGAGATCATAAATAAAATAATAATATAAATAACTTAAAGATTTATTTTTTTTTTCTATAAAATAATAATCCAATTATAATTATCCCAATACCTATAATCATCAGAAGTTCGCCTGCATTCCAAAACCATATTAAGAATTCCATTGGATTATTTTTCTATGTCTTCATCAAATATTTCATCTACTGGCACTTGTATACTATTGACCAGTTGATTTGTTTTTGCTGCAAGAGCTACAATATTTAAAAATTCTGAATGTTCGTCTTTAGTCATCCCAAGTTTTTTTGCTGCAGCTGTGTGGGAGTGTGTGCAATACGAGCAATTATTTGTTATAGAGACTGCCATATAAATCATTTCTTTAGTTTTATTTGGAATTATGGTTTGTTTAACCATTAAATCTTTAACATCACTCCAAACATTTTTTAGTAATTGAGGGTCGAATGCTAAATATTTCCAAAAATTACCTATATAAGTTGTGTTTCTTGATTGTTTAATATCTTCATAGACTTCCTTTATAATTGGATGATTATCATCATCAGTTCTTTTAATTGTGCTCACCAGTGGTCCCTTTCTTTATTATAATTGATATATAGTTATTAAATCATAATATCCCTCTTGTTTTGATTAATTTTATAAATAAAAATTCAAATTTATTAATATTTGGCTTTCTAATAGCATTCGCATCAGGATTTGGACAAACATTTTTTATCTCTCTTTTTAGTGAAGATTTTAGAGAAACATTTAACTTAAGTAATACTCAATTTGGTAGTCTGTATTCAATAGCTACAATTTTAAGTGCGTTAACTATTATATGGGCTGGCAAACTTATAGATACTGTCTCTCTTAAAAAATATACTTTAGCAATAGTATTAGGTCTTTCGGTAACATGTTTTTTTGCAAGTATTGTGTTTAATGTAATTCTTCTTTTTTTTGTAATTTATTTTTTAAGACTTTTTGGACAAGGGCTTATGGGACACACTTCAAGAACAACCATGGCAAGATACTTTAAAGCTAATAGAGGAAAAGCATTAGCTATATCTGGATTTGGTTTTTCTTTTGGTGAGATGATCTATCCATTTGTAGTAGTAATTTTAATATTAACTTTTGGCTGGAGAGTTACCTGGTTTAGTTCATCTGTATTTATAATAATATTTTTCGGAGTATTTTTATACTACCTATTAAATAAAAATAATTTTAAAAGTGAAACTGGGTTTGAGAATGAAGATATACAGAATTCATTTTCATGGAGAAGAAGAGATGTCTTAACAGATCTTAAATTTTATCTTTATTTACCTCTAACATTATTTATGTCATTTACAGTAACTGGTTTTTTATTTCATCAAGTTTTTATTGGGCAATTAAATAATTGGACAATGTTAGATATTGCACAAAGTTTTATTTTTTATGCAATCTGTGGAATTGGTGGTTCATTAGTTTCTGGTTTGTTAGTCGATAAATTTTCTGGTAGGAGTGTAATCACATTTCACTTAATTCCCATGGCTTTAATATTTATTGTGATGTTATTTTCAAATCATATATTTGTATTATATCTTTACATGGCAGGTCTTGGATTATCAAATGGCTTTACTGAAAATATGTCTAATTCTTTGTGGGCAGAAATGTATGGAGTCAAAAACCTAGGTGCAATAAGGGCCCTTTTAACATTTTTTGGTGTTCTGGCATCAGCAGCCTCCCCTTTCTTATATGGATTGATATTGGATGAGACAAATTCGATAAACACCTTGATCTATATGAGCCTTGCCTTAATAATTATTTTTTCTTCTTTGAGCTTTATAGGTAATAAAATTAAATAAAATAACCTTTTTTAAAAGCCTCAATAGCTATCAAAGCACATCCTTTAGCATCTGACAATGCATCGTGATGATTTAATGGAATTCTTAAATTTTTACATACTGTATTTAGTTTATTGTTTTCAAATTCCCAATATTTTCTTGCAATTGCAACAGTATCTTTAAATTCTTGTTTAGGTAGGTCGATGTTATAAAAATAACAACATGAGTGAAGGACAGATCGATCAAAAGTAGCATTATGTGCAAAAAAGTAATCAACAGCAGATAATTCACTCTTAATTTGGCACCACACTTTATCAAATGTTTTAGCTTTCTTTAACATATCCCATGATAAACCATGAATATCTGTAAAATGAACTTCAGGTTTAGGTGGTCTTATTAAGTGGGAGACTTTTTTTATAATTTTAGTTTTATTAAATATTACATACCCAATAGCACATGCTGATGTTCTCTCACTTGTGGCTGTTTCAAAATCTATGGCTGCAAATAATTGCATTAAAATAATTGATCAATTTGATTTTGATATTTTTTTTGTACTTCATGTCTCCTAACTTTCATTGTGGGAGTCATTAGTTTATTTTCAATACTAAAAGGCTCATCAATAAAGATAAACTTTTTTATTTTTTCTGGTTGAGTTAAGTCTTTATTTACTTCATCAATATATCTTTGAATATCTTCATAACTAGATTTACTCTCTGAGTTTAATACTAATAATGCTGCAATATAATTCTTTTGTTCACCAAAGACACAGGCTTGTTCTATCTCAGGAGATAAAGTTAATAGATTTTCAATCTTAGATGGTGCAATATTATCACCTCCTAGAGAAACTATTATATCCTTTTTACGATCTGTAATTTTAAGATAATTGTCCTCATCAAATTCACCAATATCCCCCGTATGGAGCCAACCATCTTTTATAGTTTGCTCAGTAGCTTCTTTATTATTCCAATAGCCCAGCATAAGGTTCTCCCCTTTAACTAATATTTCACCATCTTCTGCTAATTTTACTTCAACTCCAGGAAATATAGGACCAACTGTATCAACTTTTACTTTATTTAATAAATTGCAGCTTACAACTGGTGAGGTTTCAGTTAAGCCATAACCTTGTAAAGTCTTTAAACCAAGGGCATTAAGCACCTCCCCTACTTGACTATCAAGAGGTCCTCCACCTGATATAAAAGCCTCTAATCTGCCACCAAAATTATTTTTTACTTTTTTTCTGACTAATGTATCTAATATTAGGTTAATTATATTTTCACTAAAACTTAATTTAATATTTTTAAATTTTTTTGTTCCTAGCTGGATAGTCTTATTAAATAAATTTTGTTTAAAATTAGACTGATTTTTCAGATTAATCTTCATTTTTGCATGGAGATTATTATAAAATCTTGGAACAGCAGTCATTATATGAGGTTGTGCAATTTTTACTGTAGGCAGAAGTGTTTCAATACTTTTATTATAAAATACTTTTGCTTCTAAAATAATCTGAACAAATTGAACTGCATGTTCATATGAATGAGATAAAGGTAACCAAGTAAGAAAGGTTAAATCTGGACTCTTTATAGTTTTAAGAAGTTCATACGCTCCTTCACAATTACTTAATATGCCCCCATGACTTAAAATAACACCTTTCGGTAATCCTTGTGTACCTGACGTGTAAATAATACAAGCTGGATCTTTGCGCTTAATTTCTTTAATTTTTTCTCTGTTATTATCATTATTGTCATCTGTTAAATCATTTAAAAATACTAAATTTGAAATTGAATTATTTTCAAAATAATCAAAACATAAGATAAATTTGAAATTATATTTTACTTTTTCGCTGGCAGTTAAAATAGTCTGAAGTAAATTTTTATTTGAAACTATTAAACCAACAGGCTGAGAGTCAGTTAAAATATGCTCAAAATCTCTTGATGTATAAGTTGTATAGTTGGGGACACAAATAAGTTTATTAGACATTATAGCGATATCAGAGGCCATCCATTCAGGTCTATTTTCTGAAACCAATAAAACTCTCTCTAATTCAACTAAATATTTGTTTGCTAAAAAATTGTGTATTTTTGTTGTTAGATTTTTGGTCTCTAACCAACTCATTGAGATAACTTGGTTGTTTGAGTCGAGTTTTAGTAAGTGTTGATTATTTTCGTTCTTATCTGCTTGAAAATAAAATAGTTCTGGAAGATTATTAAAATTATTCATCATTAATTATAGTTTCATAAAACTCATCCATCTTATTCATTAAATTTTCATCATAAGTTACTAAATGTTCATTCTCATCAACGAAATAACTACTTTTAGGTGAATTTGCTAATTTGTATATTTTTTCACCCATTCTAAATGGAACTATATCATCCCCTGTGGCGTGCATAATAAATATAGGGGAAATAACGTTTTTAATCTTTTTATCACTTAAATACTTATCTTTAAGCATGATTGAAACAGGAAGGTATGGGTAATGAAATTTAGCAGCATCAATCATTGAAGTAAATGGAGCCTCCAAAATTAGACCCTTAAAATTATTATTCTGGGCTATTTCTATACTAACAGCAGTTCCTAAAGATTCTCCATAAATAATGATGTCCTTTTTAGAAATATTTTTTTCTTCAAGCCATTTTATAGCACTTCTAGCGTCATCATATAAACCATCCTCAGTAGGTTCACCATCATTACCGCTATATGATCTCCAAGAAATAAGTAAAATATTTTGGTCATATTTTGATAACTTGTTAATTTTATAAAATCTATTTTCAATAGGACCAGCATTACCGTGAAACATTAGTAATGTAGTTTTAGTATTAGATGGATGTTTATAAAAAATTGACCTTAATTTTATATTTGAGCTATTTTTAATGAATACTTGTTCCGCAGGAATGATTAGTAATTCATCATCATAATTATCAATTTGAGGGATATAAAGAAGAGATCTTTGTTTTATATAAACATAGAAGATAATTAAAAGGTATATAAATAGTAATATTAAGATAATCTTGATTGTTAATGAGTAATTCATTTAATTCTGTAAATAAACTTATCAAAATATCCTTGGGCAGATTGAGGAAATTTTTTTAATTTAGAAAAATTAATTTTTGATTTTTTATATTTGTAAAAAATATGGCCGATAGAAGGTATATTTTTATTTAAGGTACCTGTTGATATTGAAATATAATTATCTGAAGATTTTTTTTGAAAAAATAATGAACTTCCACAAATTGAACAAAAACCTCTTTTATAATGTTTACTAGAAACAAACCATTTTAAAGTTTTTTTACTTTTAAAATTTAGATTTTCTTTTTTTACTTTTGTATAAGAGCTAAATTCAGCATTTGAAGCCTGGCACATCTGGCAATGACAAAAAACTGAGTATCTACATTCATTTTTAATCTCAAAGGTAATTTTCTTGCAAAGACACGAGCCTTTAATTTTTTTCATTTATTCATCATTTTGTGCTTTGCTAAAGATATCCCGTTTTTTATTTTAAAATCATATGACTCCACAAATGATGATAATTGCCAACCAGAAAGTCTATTTTTTAACTCGGAAATATTATTTATTTTCCATTCATTTGTCGTATTTTCGTCTTTCCATATCGCTTTTTCTTCAGAAGTTCTAGCACAGCCATAACAATATCCGGTAGATGGATCTGTTTTGCATATTGATATACAAGGTGAAATAATTTTTTCCATCGAAGTATTATATCCAAATAAACCCTAATATCATTGAAAATTATTTTTAAAATTGAATTAAAAAATGCTAATTGAAAAATTAAAAAATTATTGTAGTTTGATGCAACGTTCCGCAGTAGCTCAGCGGTAGAGCATTCGGCTGTTAACCGACAGGTCGTAGGTTCGAATCCTACCTGCGGAGCCAGTTTCTTATGAACTCCAAACATTTCTTATCTACTTTATGTCTCATAGTAGCATCAATAATTTGGGGTACTGCATTTGTGGCTCAAACTACAGGAATGGAATTTATTGGTCCACTAACTTTTACAAATATGCGTTTTTTAATCGGTGGAATAATAGTTTTACCTTTTACTTTTTATGAAATAAATAAAATTAAAGATCTTAAAAATAAAAAAAAATTTATATTTGTAGTTCTTTTAACTGGTTTAAGTTTATTATTAGGAACTTACCTTCAGCAATACGCTTTACAGTATACTAAAGTAGGAAATGCAGCTTTCTTAACTATATTATATGTTCCATTTGTTCCTATAATATCGAGATTATTTTTAAAAAAGAAAATACACTGGAGTATTTGGCTATCCGTATCAATATGTCTCGTAGGGTCTTATTACTTAACTCTTGAAAATAGTTTTGAAGCACAATTTGCTGATATACTTGTAATTGTATGTGCTTTATTTTTTGCAATACATTGTATTTTAATTGATGAATACTTTGAAATTATAAATGCACCATTTACCTTAGCATCATCTCAATTTCTATTATGTTTTTTTTATAGTTTGCCATTTATATTCATTTTTGAAAATCCTACTATTGACGGGATATCAAAAGAAATCGTTGAGCTTTTATATGTAGGTGTAATGTCAAGTGGGATTGCTTATACTCTACAAGTTTTTGGTCAAAGGTATGTAAAACCCTCTACAGCGGCAATTACATTTTCTCTTGAAGGTGTATTTGGATCATTAGCAGCTTGGGTTATTCTTTCTCAATTTTTGACGAATTTTCAGATTTTTGGTTGTTTTTTAATACTAATTGGTGTGCTCGTAGCACAACTTTTACCATTAATTAATAAAGAAGCAGCCTTAAATAGGTTTTATAGTGAATAAATAATCCTACTTTTTGTCTAACAAATACAATAAAATTCTTCATTATGAGTGAGGATAGTAAATTTTTTTTGAAAGACAGTGATGTGCCAAAACAGTGGTACAACCTGGGAGCGGATTTAAAAGAGCCTATGAGCCCACCCTTAAATCCAGGAACAAAACAACCAATAGGTCCAGATGACTTAGCGCCTTTATTTCCAATGGAATTAATAATGCAAGAAGTTACCCAAGAGAGGTATATTGATATTCCCGGACCAGTTTTAGAAGCTTACAGTCGTTGGAGATCTACGCCACTGGTAAGGGCTAGAGCTTTAGAGAAAGCATTAGATACACCAGCCAGAATTTATTATAAATACGAAGGAGCTAGCCCGTCAGGAAGTCACAAACCAAACACTGCATTAGCTCAGGCTTTTTATAATAAAGAAGCTGGTGTAAAAAAAATAGCAACTGAGACCGGTGCAGGTCAATGGGGAACAGCATTAAGTTATGCTGGAGCCGTATTTGGAATAGAGATAAAAGTATTCATGGTAAGAGTGAGCTATGATCAAAAACCTTACAGAAGAGCTATAATTGAAAGTTACGGTGGAAGTGTTGTAGCTAGCCCATCAAATGAAACAAATTCAGGTAGAGCCATACTTGAAAAGGATCCTAATAGTTCAGGTTCACTAGGCATAGCCATATCAGAGGCTGCAGAAGTTGCTGCTACAAATGATGATACAAAATATGCATTAGGTAGTGTTCTTAACCATGTCTTAATGCATCAGTCTATTATTGGGCAAGAAGCACTACTACAAATGGAAATGGCTAATGATTATCCTGATATTGTTATTGGATGTACTGGCGGAGGAAGTAATTTCTCAGGTTTATGTAATCCTTTTTTAGGGAAAAAATTCAGAGGAGAACAAGATGTTCATGCTATTGCAGTTGAGCCATCTTCTTGTCCTTCTTTAACAAAAGGTAAGTATTCCTATGACTTTGGTGACACTTTAAAATCTGCACCATTGTTGAAGATGCATACATTAGGCTCTGATTTTATGCCATCACCCACGCATGTAGGTGGACTAAGGTATCATGGAATGTCTCCAATGCTATCGCATTTAGTTCATAATGGTCATATGGAACCTCGAGCTTATGGTCAAAAGGAGTGCTTAGAAGCCGGTATACAATTTGCCAGAACTGAGGGCATTATGCCTGCACCTGAAGCTACTCACGCCATTAAAGGTGCTGTTGATGAGGCTCTTAAGTGTAAAGCCGAGGGTAAATCAAAAGCTATTTTGTTCAATCTTTGTGGGCATGGTCATTTTGATATGCAAGCATATATGGATTATTTTTCAGGCAATCTTGCTGAAGATAAATTCGATACTGAAGCTTTTGAAGAGTCTATGGCATCAATACCTGCTGTAAATTAATTTACATTAGGTAGATCATCAAAATTTGATGTATATGCGGGACTTAAGTTTTGTCGTCTAGTTATGTAAAACTTTTCGTAGTTTTCTTTGGCAACACAAATAGTCCCGCTTCCGTATCTGTTATTTAGATTATCAAATACCTTGTTCACCCTAATTTTTTTTAAAATACTCTCTTCTGATTGATGAAAAAATAAATCTCTATTGTATTCTCCCTCTGGAGTTAAGTCTGAGAGTAAAACACCTGCTTTTTTATATTTAATTTCTGGTCGATAAATAGATTTTAGCGCCTTTATAGCAAATTTAATCGTCTCAAATAAGTCATTTGATGGAGATATAAAATCATAAGTCCTAGCTCCATGGTATTGTTTATAATTGTTGTTAAATTTATTTGAACGAATAAATGTAGTAATTTTTTTTGCCTGCAAACCATCAGATCTAATCTTTTCTGAGGCTCTAGTAGCATAAGATATTATTCTTTTCTCTAAATCATGAAAACTTGTTACATAACTTTCGAAAGATCTCGATACTCGACATTGTTTTTTTGGTTCAGATCTCTCTACTATTGGTATACATATTTCACCATGTAGTTCTCTATAGGTTCTCTCTCCCACTACTCCTAAGTGTTGCCTAACCCACCTTGGGTCTGTTTTGTATAGATCGTATGCAGTGTAGATACTATTTTTTTGAAGAAATTTCTCTATCCTAGCTCCTATTCCCCAAATATCACCCACCCCTAATACCTTTAGGGATATTTCTATTTGTTTTTGATTTATAATTTCTACTACTTGGGATCCTAGTTCATCTTTTTTAGCTAGATGGTTTGCTACTTTTGATAAGGTTTTATTGTTAGCTATTCCTATACTTACAGGTATGCCTATCCACTTCCTTATTATTTTTTTTATTCCTTCTGCTCTTGAAACAAAACTTCTCTCTGAATATTTATTTAATATCAAAAAAGCTTCATCTATAGAATAAACTTCCAATCTATCACAATGCTCTTTTAATACTCCCATTACCCTAGATGAGATATTTCCATATAAACTGTAATTTGATGAAAACACATATACTGGATATTTTTTTATTATTTGTTTTATCTCAAAGAAAGGCACTCCCATTTTAATTCCTAATTTCTTAGCTTCAGAACTTCTAGCTATGACACATCCATCATTGTTTGATAGAACTACGATAGGTTTTTTACTTAAATCAGGTTTAAAGATAGTCTCACATGAGGCATAAAATGAATTACAATCTACTAGGGCTACTATATTCATTATTTGATAAATTGATGAATAGCACTGGTAACAACTCCCCATATTTCTAATTCTGCGTACTCTGATATTAATATATTTTTATATAATGGGTTCTCAGCTTTTAGGATAGCAGAGCCATCTGTCTTGATAACTAGTCTTTTGACAGTTAAGCTTCCCTCAAATATAGCTATTACTATATCTCTACTTTTAGCTTCTAAGCTCCTATCCACAACTAATATGTCGCCATCATTAATTCCAGAATCTACCATGGAGTCACCGCTAGCTCTCATTAGAAAAGTTGATAGGTGATTTTTTATCAATAGTTCTGATAAGCTTAGATTATTTTCTATATAATCATCAGCTGGGGATGGAAATCCAGCTGAAATCTTAGACAAAACATAAGGTACAGACTCAAGGTTGTTGTCCTTATCGGTCTTTACTTCGATATTTTTGTTCATATTTTGTTCTTTTATAAACTATAATAGACCCTAAAGGAATAAAAAAAATTTTAAAATAAAGCTTATTATTCGTCGCTATGTGAATTTATTTTTTGGTTAACAATAGCAAGTTGCTCACATAAAGACTTTGTATGGGAAATAAATACGTATAAAACCAAATAAAGAGATATAAAAATTAAAATAAAATCTAAATTAATTAAATTAGGAGTTTTTAGAAAGATCTTATTAATGAGTACAGAGCCTATAAAGCTGGTAACAAAGGGTGCGAGTCTTGAAAAAATAAGGAAATTACGAATTAGTATATTCCTTTGGTTATATAAATTTGTGTTATCTTCCATAAATATAAACTAAGGTAAATATATTAGAAAATGGGTAAAATTAAAGCAATCAATATTAGTAATCTTGATGGAGAAAATACTTTTTATATAAACCAAGCAATCTTAAACAAAAATAAGGGTATTATTAATGACAGATATTATGGAAATTTTAAGAATAGTTATGAACAGGTTACTTTTATTGAGTCTGAAAAAATTGATGATTTTAATAAAAAAATAAAAAAAAAGTTAGATTATAAAGATTTTAGAAGAAATATAATTACATCAGGTATTAACTTGAACAAATTATTAAATAAAAAAATACAAATTAATAATGTAATTTTTAAAATACATGAGTTATGTCAACCGTGTAAATATCTTCAAAATAAATTAGAAGTAAAAAATCTGGTTAAACTTTTAGCATTTAAAAGTGGAGTACGTGCAGAAATATTGATATCTGGGGAGATTTCAATAAATGATCAAATTAAAATAATAAAATAGTTACTCCCAAATATCAAAAAAGTTTCTTGTTTTTCCAGGAGTTAATATAGATAAAGGGTTAAATATAAAGTCTGTTTTGTTACCATTCTTTTTTACTTTAAAATCAGCGGCCAAAAGACTTTCCTCTACATTTTTTCCAAATAACTCGCTTAAAAAAGGTACATTTTTAAAATTCTTTTCAAATAAATATAATGGACCATACGTACCGTTTACTATTGCAGTTTTTTCAGAAGGATTTGCCTCACCTTTAAAGGAAAAAGCAACTGTTCCACCTAACATTATCGCATGATCAAAACTAAAAATATTACCTTTCTTCTGAACAGGTACTTCTAAATAATTAAATTCATCTTGGGAATTTTGTAAGACTGAAAAAATGTCCAACATTCTAGAAGTAAAAAGTAAATTGTAAAAATTTGAATTTTTATCAATACTAAAATCTTTAACTTTGATATTTATATCGTAATCGTTGAATTTTCTAAAAGACCCTTTGCCAATTAAAGCCCCACCATTCATGTTTTTAGATATTTTTTGAGCATAAAAAAATTGTCCAGCATTTTTTGAAAATAAATAAATTTGTTTATTTCCATCTAATTGTGGAAGAATTGATAATTCAAATTCTTTTTTACTGTCGTAGAACATCATTGACTCAAAACCTTTATCATAAATAAAATTAAGTTTATTAGAAAAAAGAGAGTATTTATCTGAAATTGTCATTTCAGATATTTCCCAATTGAAGTTAATTTTCTTTGATAATTTTTTATTTTTTTGTGGTTTGGGAAAAACTTTTTTAAAATTATCAAATGATATTTGATCAGTATTTAAAAGAATATAAATCTCATTATTATGGTAATTTATTATTCCAAAGTTTCTCTGACCATTAATTTTCAAGTCAAATTTAATTTCTTTTACTTGATTACCTTCAAAATCAATTTGTAATAAATTATCACCTTTTTGAAAACTAAAATCATAAGCAAATGTTTGAAGTGGTAAAAATAATAGAGTTAAAATTTTTAAAAAATATGATTTATACATCTATTAATGTTGACTCTAAAAAATCAGATATTTCTCCATCAAGAACATTTTCAGCATTCGATGTCTGATAATTTGTTCTAAGATCTTTGACCATTTTATATGGATGAAGGACATATGATCTTATCTGATTTCCCCATCCAATTTGCTTTTTATTACTCTCTACCTTTTTTTTTTCTTCGTTTTTTTTATCTAATTCTATCTCATATAATCTAGATTTTAACATCTTCATTGCAGTGTCCCTATTACGATGTTGTGATCGTTCACTTTGGCTTTGCACAACAATATTATATTTTAAATGTGTTATTCTTACTGCGCTGTCAGTAGTATTAATATGCTGACCTCCTGCACCTGAAGCTCTGAATGTATCAATTCTTAAATCTTTATTATTAATTTCGATTTCTATATCCTTGTCTATTTCAGGGTATACCCAAACGCTGGAAAAACTTGTATGTCTTCTCTTGTTTGAGTCAAAGGGAGAGATTCTTACTAACCTGTGAATACCTGACTCATTCTTTAAGTAACCATAGGTTTTAAATCCAGATATTATCATTGTTAAATTTTTGAGACCAGCCTCCTCTCCTCTTTGATAGTCTATAATTTTATATTTGTAATCATTTTTTTCTGCAAAACGTTGGTACATTCTAGACAACATTTCTGCCCAATCTTGACTTTCAGTACCTCCTGCTCCAGCATGTATTTCTATAAAAGCATTACAATCATCAGTATCTTTGTTTAAAAGAGATTTAATTTTAATTTTCTCACATTTTTTTTTTAAATTATTGATATTTTCAACTAACTCAATTATTTCTTTATCATTAAGAGAACCATAAATTTCAATAAACTCTTTAAATTCTTTAAATTGATTAAAGATAAAATTAAAATCATTTATTACATCTGTATTTTGTTTTAATTTTTCTTGAGATTTATTAATTAAATTGATATTGCTCCAATTTTGTTGGTTGGTAATTATTTCGTTTAAAGTTTCAATTTCTTTAATTGTTTTTTCGTAGTCAAAGACTCCTCCTTGTAAGGTTTATTAAAGAGTCTACTTCATTGACTAAATTTAATAATTCGTATTTATCCATTAATTTATTCCACCTATGCTCTCAATTTTATTAATATTATCTAATATTTCTAACTGTTCTTTTGTAAAATAGTCAATAATTGTATTTTGTCCATCAGAAATCTCACCGTTATCTTTATTAACTTTTTTAACAATTAAGTTACTAGGTAATATGAATTTGTCTTTTGTATTTTTATTATATAAAAGATAATTCTCAATTATTGTTTTAAAAATAGGTAAAGCTACAGAGGATCCAGTTTCCTTATATCCTATTGATTTAGGTGTATCGTAACCAACATAAACTCCAATTACATATCTAGGAGTTAGTCCAAAAAACCATAAATCTTTACTTTCATTTGTGGTACCTGTTTTTCCAGCTATAGGATAATCAATTTTATTCAAAGATTTCCCAGTACCTCTCTCGATAGCTCCTTCTAGTATATTTAGTATTTGAAAAGAAGTTTGTGGTGATATGACTTTTTCTTTTTGTGACTCAATTAATGGTATTCTATATGACCTGTCATTTATTGAAAATGAGCAATAACTACATTTAAAATAATCATTATTAACAATTAATTCACCCTCGTTTGAGACTACTTTTTTAATTATAGATGGCTCAACTATATATCCACCGTTTAAAAAGATTGAATAAGACTTAGCCAAATTTAAAAGATTATTTTCAACAGCTCCGAGAAGAGTGGAATAAACGTCAGTACTAGGAGTATTACTATAAAAATTAATTCTGTCTAAAAATTCATTTACTGAATTAAGCCCTAAATCCAGACCTATTTTTAATGTTACTAAATTATTTGAAGTCTCTAAGGCTCTTCTGAAAGTCAATTCACCATATGATTTGTCGCTGTAATTTTTAGGTACCCAAACAGGAAGATTATTACCTTGATCCAACAATATATTTGAGTCCAATATTAACGTATTTGGTAGAAATTTTTTTGTTTCAAGAGCGTGAGCATAAATAAAAGGTTTTATTGAAGAACCTGGTTGTCTATATGCCTGAGAAACTCTATTAAAATTACTAATATCATAATTAACACCCCCAACCATAGAGACAATATCACCATTAAAAGGATCCATAATTATTACTGATCCATCAATTTCATGTGATTGAACAGCGTAAAAAGTATCGTCAATATTAGTAACAAATAAATAATCGCCTATATTTAGATAATTATTCGGTGGGATTTTTTTGGGTCCATACAAGTTATTTTCTTTATAAAGATTAATTTTTTCATCTGAATTGATAATAACTACTTCAATTAGATTTGAGTTTTTACTACTTACTTGGACAATATGCCAATGATTATTTTTATATTTTAATATTTCATCTAAATTTTTATAACTACCATTCCAATTTCTATATTTTCTCTCAAATAATGCTAAATTATCTATTAAAGATTTTTCTGATATTTTTTGAAGATTTTGATCTATTGTGGATTGAATATAAAATGCATTTTTATTAGATGAATTTAAATTTAAGGAATTTAATATAAAATCTGTTTTGTAGTCAGATTTATATTTTTTATCATTTTTTTCATAAAGATTTATCTCTAAATTTGAGTATGACTTAAATTGATCTGAAGTTATAAATTTATTTAATTCCATTTGTTTTAGAACATAATTTCTTCTTTCAAGAGCTCTATTATAATTTTTTTTTGGATCATAATTATTTGGACCTTTAGGCAAAGCAGCTAAATAGGCGTATTCATGTATGTCTAAGTCAAAAATTGATTTATTAAAATAATTAAATGATGCTGAAGCAACACCATATGATCTTCTTCCAAAATAAATTTCGTTTAAATATAATTCTATAATAAATTCTTTTGAATACTCCTTTTCTATTCTAAGTGATAGTATTAATTCCTTGATTTTCCTTGTTATCGTTTGATCTCTACTAAGTAAAATATTTTTTACCAGCTGTTGCGTTATTGTGGATGCACCAATATAGTTATTATTATTTTTAGAATAAATATTTTTAATATTTATAATAAAAGCATTTGCTATTCCTTTGATATCAAATCCTTGATGTTGAAAAAAAGTTTTATCTTCCGCTGCAATAATAGCATTAATCATATTTTTTGGAATATCTTCAAAATCTAGATAAAATCTGTCCCTGTTGCCCACGTGATACATAAGCTCATATTTTTCATCATAAATTTTAGTTATTTCATTTGGAAAATATTGAGATATATTGTGATCAGGCAAATCTTGTTGAATATTCCATAAATATATAATCATTATGGATGTGCCTAATACAGAAAGTAAGAAAATGTATTGTAAATATTTAAAAAGTTTCATTTCATTAAATAACCAAATACTAATTAATTTATCATATCAAAAGGATTTAAAAACATGTCTAAAAGAATTTTTATTGATGGTAGCATCAATAGTGAATTATGTATCATTTCAGCTGATGGGCAAGAAATCAACTATTTTGACTACTCAGATGATTTAGCAACTAGCAAAAAAAATAATATTTACCTTGGCACTGTATCTAGAGTAGAACCCTCTCTTCAGGCAGCATTTATCGAATTTGGATCAGAAAAAAAGGCATTTCTACCTTTTGACGAGATACATCCAAGTTACTTTAAATTACCACATAATGAAAAAATACTTTTTAAAAACAACGATAAAAATAGTTATGTAGATGATGAAAAAGAGAGTAAAAGACATTTTTTATCCTTTTATAGAAAATATAAAATTCAAGATGTAATAAAAAAGGATCAAGTTCTATTAATTCAAATAGTTAAAGAAGAAAGAGGTACAAAGGGAGCAGCTATTACAACATTTATATCCTTGCCAGGGAGGTATAGTGTGTTACTACCAAACAACTCTTCTAGTGGTGGTGTATCCAAAAAAATATCAAATCCTCTTGATAGAAAAAGATTAAAAAAGTTACACGATAATTTAAATTTACCAGAAGGCATGTCTTTGATTATTAGAACTAATGCTATATCTGCAGAAGACGATGATATAGTTTCGGATTTTAGTTATTTACGAAAATTATGGACTAAAATTAGAGAAGATACCTTAAAATCAAAAGCTCCTGTATTAATTTCAGAGCTTGATACACCTATAATTAAGGTTGTAAGAGATTTTAATCAAAGATCTATAGAAGAAATTATTTTTTCAGATTTAAAAACAATGAAATTATATAAAAAATTAGAAAAGGATTTTAGTGTTAAATCAAATAAAAAGATCACACATTATAAGGATAAACTTCCTCTGTTTGAAAGCTATGGTATAAAAAATCCTATTAATAGCCTTACAGAAGAAAATATATATTTAAAGTCAGGAGGATATTTAGTAATAAACCCGACTGAGGCTCTTACAAGTATTGATATAAATTCTGGACGTTCAACATCAGAAAAAAATATTGAAATAACGGCATTAAACACGAATTTAGAGGCTAGTGATGAAATATTTAAACAAATTCAATTAAGAAACATTGCAGGTTTAATTGTTATTGATTTTATTGACATGAATATTAATACAAATAACTTAAAAGTTGAGAGAAAAATAAAGGAATTATTTTATAAGGATAGAGCAAGAGTTCAATTCACTAAAATTTCTCAATTTGGTTTAATGGAAATATCAAGACAAAGAATTGGTCAAAGTATATATGAAACATTTTATAATAAATGTAATTGTTGTGGCGGAGGTGGGTTTCAAAAAACTAAATCTATTTTAATTCATAATATTATCACTAACATTAAGGGAATTAATGCAATTGGAATTAAAGACAATATAGAAATAAATATAGATCAAAATTTTTATGAAGAAAACTCTCATGAGATTGAGAATAAAATTAAGAAATTACAAATACCTTTTAAGGTTAAATTTATTTTTGAATCTTTACCAAGAGAAATTTTTGAATTTAATCATGAATTAATCAATAAAGTCAAAAATAATAATAAAGAAATTATTGAGCAGAATAAACGCGAAGACATAAATCAAGATAAATCATACAGAAGAAAGATTAAAAAAAAATTAGTTGAAAACTAAGATTAATTTTTTTTACTTAATACCTGTTCTGTTTGTTAATTATAATCTATTAGCATATGAAATTATTAGAGACCCTATATTAGAAAATTATTTTGACAATTTAAGTAGAGATCTAAAATTAGATAAATTAGATGTTTATTTAGTTAAAAATTACTCTGCAAATGCTTTTGTAATTGGAGATAGTATCTATTTTACCTCAGGTTTATTCAATATAATAGATAATGAAGATACACTTAAAGCAATATATTTACATGAATATGCGCATGTAATAAAAAACCATTTTGAAGCTAAAAATATCAAAATTCAACAATTTGAAAATAGGAGTAACTTTTATAATTTATTTTCTCTTGGGCTTGCCGTGCTTACTACAAAAGGAAATGTTGCTATTGGTACATCTATTACATTAAACAGTAATCTTATTAATGAAATTTCTAAACACTCGGTAAGTTTTGAAATCGAAGCTGATAATTTTATGATTGAAAATATAATTAGAAATAAGATTAATACTTTAGAGTTAATAACTATTTTGGATAAATCAGCTAAAACAAGTAATTTTTACTTTAAAACTCACCCTAATAATAAAGATAGAATAAATAATTTAAAAGAACTTGATTTTAAAAAATCAAATAATTCAAAAAAATTTGACTGGATTAAATCTAAATATTCAAATAATTCCAGTAACCTATCTTTTAATAATTTTTTTAAAAATTTAGACAAAGGTATTTTTGAAAAAGAAAAAGAATTATCTGAGATTAATAAACAAATTGTTTTATACGAGGTATTTAAAAAAGGTATTTTTGTTGATAATTGGAATAATGAATTTAAAAAATTACTAACAATAAATAATAATTCATATCTAAAAATAGAATTTATAAATTATGTACTAGATAATAATCTAGATAATCAATATTACATAATTGATGATTTAAAATTTGATAAAGATATTATGAATGAATATTTTTATTATTATATTTATGGTAAATACTATATGAAAATTAATAATAATATTCTTTCTAACTTTTATTTCTGTCAATTTTATAAAACTTTTAATTTTAAAAATAAAGCTGATTATTTTTGTAAAAAATATGATATTAAAGATATTCCTACTTTAGACAAATCGTATGCCCTATTTAAATAGACATCAAATATCAGCTCTTATTAAAAAAAAACAAATTTATTCAAATAAATCAATTACTAATAAACAAATACAACCAGCCTCACTTGATTTAACCTTATCAGATAAATGTTATAGAGTTAAAGCCTCATTTATTCCAAACAATATTAAAATATCAGATGTTATAAAAGAATTATCACTCACAAAAATTAATTTAAATGAAAATAAACTTTTAGAAAAAAATTGTATTTATTTATGCGAATTAAATGAAAAATTAAGTTTGCCTTATGATATTATGGGAAAGTCAAACCCTAAAAGCACAACAGGCCGACTAGATATATTTACTCGAGTAATAACTGAAAATGGAAAAGAGTATGATTATGTAAATTATAATTACAAAGGTAAATTGTACTTAGAAATTATTCCTCAATCTTTTAGTATTATCTTAAAAAAAAATACTTCTTTAAATCAAATTAGATTTTTTCAAGGTTCAAATATAGAAAAAAAAATTAAACAAGTTAATATATCCGTTTCAATAAAAAAAAATCAAATTACTGCTTACAAAGCAAAAAAAATCACATCAGCAATCAATTTAAATAAAATTAACTATTATAAATTATACAAATATTGGGAAAAAATTATACCTGAGGATAATTATTTCATAATTGAAAGAGATGAGTTCTATATACTTCGCTCTAAAGAAAAAATTATTGTAAAAAATAACCAAGCTGCAGAGCTTGAACCATTTAAAGATAGTTTTGGAAATTTTAGAGTACACTATGCTGGATTTTTTGATCCTGGATTTGGTAACAATAAATTAGGTACACCAGCTGTTTTAGAATTACGTGCTTATGACACACCTTTTATAATAAGGGATGGGCAGCTTGTAGGTCAGCTCAATTTTTACGATATTGATGAAATTAAAAAAGAAAGTTATGGAATTAAAATTAAATCAAACTATTTTAATCAAGATTTAAAGTTAGCTAAACAATTTAATCAGTGAGTTTATATTAGAGTTTTATTTTGTAATCTATCAGGTATATTATAAACAATGTTAGATAAAAAAATTAATGAAACAATTGACGTTTTAATTAAAAAAATTAAAGAAAATAATTTAGGATCTATTAAGCTATCAAATAAAACCAACACAATTGAAATATCGAATACTTCAATCACTTATAACTCCAATCAAAATTTACAAAGTGATAAATCTATAGATAGTCAAAACGGTAAAAATGAGAAAAATATAGACCTTATAAGTATTGATAGTCCTATGGTAGGAATTATCTACTTAACACCTAAGCCTAGTTCTCCACCCTTTGCTAAAAAAGGACAAAAAATTAAAAAAGGTGAAACTATATGTTTAATTGAAGCGATGAAGACTTTTAATGAAATTAGATCTGATAGAGATTGTATTATTAGAGAAGTATTGGTCAAAAATGGTGAAGCCGTCGAATTTGGTCAACCTCTCTTTGAAATATCGTAATTGTTTAAGAAAATATTAGTAGCAAACAGAGGTGAAATAGCTGTTCGTATTATTAGAGCCTGTAAAGAACTTAATATTAAAACAGTAGCTGTACACTCAAATGTTGACTCAGAAGCAATGCATGTAAAGCTAGCTGATGAAAGTATTTGTGTGGGTAGTGCACTTCCTAAAGAAAGTTATTTAAATATTCCAAGCATCATAAGTGCGATAAATATTACTGGAGCTGATGCAGTCCACCCAGGATATGGATTTTTAAGTGAAAATGATAAATTTGCCAAAATATTAAGCTCTCATAAAATAAAGTTTATCGGACCCTCATCAAAATCAATTTTAGATTTAGGTAATAAAAGTAATGCTTTAAAATTAGCTAGTAATTTTGGATTACCTATTTTAGGTAATAAAATTTCAAAAAATTTAATTAATACTAATGATGCTTTAAAAGTAGCTAAAGAAATTGGAATGCCTATTGTAATAAAGGCAGCTTATGGTGGTGGTGGTAAGGGAATGAGAGTGTTTAATAATAATAACGAAATAGATAGTTACTTCCCTCAATTAAAATCAGAGGCAAAAAATTATTTTGGGGATGATACAATGTATGCTGAAAAATTTCTAACAAATGCTAAACATATTGAATTTC
This sequence comes from uncultured Alphaproteobacteria bacterium, assembly GCA_902546975.1. Taxonomy (GTDB): domain Bacteria; phylum Pseudomonadota; class Alphaproteobacteria; order HIMB59; family HIMB59; genus HIMB59. The sequence continues at coordinate 231,908 of CACCLU010000003.1, read as the reverse complement.
AAGTAATTTCAAACCCCAAAAATAATTATGCTGAAATAATTGGACAAAGAGATTGCTCAATTCAACGTAAAAATCAAAAAATTATTGAGGAAATACCATCAGATTTTGTAAGAATTAATAACTTAGAGGAGATTAAAAAAAATATTAAAGACTTACTTATTAAAAATAAATATGAGGGATTAGGAACATTAGAATTTTTATATCAAGATAATGAAATATTTTTTATTGAAATGAATACTAGATTACAGGTTGAACACCCTGTAACTGAAGAGGCTTTTGATGTTGATTTAGTTAAATATCAAATAATGGTTGCAGCAGGCTACAAAATAGATTTATCTAATGTTACAAAAAAAAATCATACAATTGAGTGTAGAGTCAACGCTGAAAATGCTAAAGATTTTTCTCCAAGTCCTGGAAAAATAAAGTTTATCAATGTTCCAGGAGGAAGAGGAATTAGAGTAGATACAGCTTTATATACTAATTACAAAGTTAATCCTCACTACGATAGCCTTATATTAAAAATGATTTCTAAGGGTAAGGATAGAGATGAATCAATAGCAATAATGAAGAGAGCATTGGAAGAAATTATAATAGATGGAATAAATACAAATATTGAATTACATAAATGGATTTTAAGACAGAAAGATTTCATTAGTGGTGTTTACAATACAAATTGGCTAGAAAAAAATATTAATAAATTCAATTAACAATTAGTCAGTGAGATTTCGTAGATCTTATTTGAATATAGATTCAGTCTATCAGTATATTTAAAAAACCAACCTATAAATATTTTATCATTTTGTGTAATTTTTAATAAAGCAGCAGTATCAAAATATTTGTCAAATTCAATAGTCTTACAAGAAATTAATTCAAAAGATAAATTTCTGAACTGATATGTATTTAAAAATTCAATTTCATATTTAGATGATGATGATTTATCAAGAATAAGAAGATTTGTAATATTTTTTTCTGTAGATAATGATTGATTAAAAAAAATACTATCTAAAAATAAAATTATTAATAATTTCTTCCAAAGAGACCGCATCAACATTATTAATTGTATAATCATTATTTTTAAATATTTCATTGCTATTTCCTAATTCTATTTCAATATATGGAGAACCTATAAAACCATTATTAGCTATTTTAAATATAGAGTCATTAGGTATTTTAATACTTTCATCGACAGATGAAGTAATAACTGCCATAAAATTTTCTTGATCTAATGAAATACTAGATACCTCTCCTACTTTTACGCCCATAATTTTTACATCATTACCTATATTTATATTGCCTATATCAAAAAAACTGGAATTAACTTGAAGTGTATCCACTTTATTAAAAAGATTTATTTTAGAAGAATAATAAACAATACTAATTATTGAAATTATTAATATTAATAATCCCAGTACATACTCTAAATTTATTTTTTTATTCATTTATATTATTTAAATATCTTAGGAACATATCAACAGAGTATGAATTTTGAGTATCATTAAATACATATTGATTTTTAGACTTGTCAAAATACTCTCCAAACCCTGGTTCAATAGATAGGGCTTTCTTTCCAAAGATACCATCGCTTTTAATCTTTAGAATTGAGTCCTCTGGTATGTTGTATTCTCTATCAATCAATCCATTAATAGTAATCACATCTTTAGAAATGGTTATTTTGTTTACATACCCAATTTTTATTCCAGCAATTTGAACTTCTGAGTTATTTTTTATTCCTTCAATATATTTAAAAGAAGCAACAAAAGGAACTGAGTCATTATTGTTAATATTTTTATAAAGAAAAAAAATTAATATTAAAAAAAGAAAAAAAAGAATACCAATTTTAAGGTGATATTTTGAATTATATAAATTTATTTCTTTAATTATTTCGGTTGCCAACTTTTATAACCCTTATCATTTGTCTCTTTATGTTTTACTGAATGCTTTTGAATTCTTCTTTTGACCAAATTTTCTTGATTACTTTCCTGAAATTCAAAACTAGAAATTTCATCAGAAGTATTATGCAACCAATTATGAAATTGTGTTGGTAATGAGTCAGGTCCAAAACCAGGTGCATAAACTACCCATCTTTTAGAGTAATTATTTTTGTCGTGGTAGTATTTATTACCTAGCGAATCTTGATGAACAAGATTACCATTAAAAAAAGAATATAATTTAAAACCTAAGGACATGAGTTATTATAACAAATTAATGAGATTATGAGAATAATACTTATTACATTTATTTTAACAGTCAATTTACCACATCCTCTTTTTGCAAAAATTGCAAGTGTAATAGGTAATCCTTTATCACAAGAAATATATTTTGAGGTTAATAAGGATACAAAAAATTATCCAGCTTCACTTACTAAAATTATGACACTTTACATTTTATTTGACGAATTAAGGTTAAAAAATATTAACATAAATGATCGTGTTTACTTTTCTAAACATGCAACTTATCAACAACCCTCTAAATTAGGTATAGCAGAGAAGGATTTCATTACTGTAGATGAATTAATTGACTCATTAATAATCAAATCTGCTAATGATGCAGCTGTTGCAATAGCTGAAAAAATATCTGGGACTGAAAGAAAATTTGTACTTAAAATGAATAATTATGCAGAAAAATTAAATTTAGAGAACACGAATTTTGCAAATCCTCATGGTCTTCCCAATAAAGCTAATTTATCTACTGCTTATGACATATTTAAACTGAGCTCTAGAATAATTATTGATTTTCCGGAGCATCTACATCGATTTAAAAAAACAAAAGTTGAAATTAAAAGTAAGAATTATACAACTCATAATACATTATTAAAAAAATATGAACATTACATTGGTTTAAAAACTGGATATACAAGAAAATCTGGTTTTCAGATATCACTATTATCAATAAATGGTGATAAATATTTATTAGGTATATATTTTGGAGGAAATTCAGCTAAAGAAAGAAACAATAAAATTAATTTTCTTATGAATAAATTTAGTAATAAAAATTCATCCAAAAATGAACAAACTAAAAAGTTAATTATTAAGAGTAAAAATAAAAGTTCCACATATTATACAGTTCAGACATCATCTTTCAAAAAGATTAGTAAATCAAAGATGCATATTACTTTACTAAAAAATAAGATAAAAATACTTAGGAGTTTTGAGCATCAAATAAAAAAAAATGGTAGATATTTTATAAGTTATATAAATGTTGAAGATCTTAGAACAGCAAAAAACTTATGTAATGAAATTAAATTAAATAAACTAGACTGTTTGATTAAAACTAGTTAATTCTTCTATATCCAATGAATATGACTCAAGTATTGATATTAACTTAATTAATTCATCTTTAAATCTGTCTTTAATAAAATGTTCGAGTCTAAACACTATACAATTTTGAGTGTTTGAAGCTCTTAGAAGGAACCAAAAATTTTCAGTTTCTAACCTTACACCATCAATTGTAATTAAATTGGCTTCACTATCATAGTGTTTAGGAATATCTTCTATTATTTTATCTAGAAGACTAAATTTGATTTCTTCGTCACAATATAATTTTATCTCAGGTGTTGATGATGATTTAATATAAACACTTGTTAATTCATTTAATGTTTTTTTTGTATTATTGAGTATCCTAATTAATTTCAATGAAGCATATATGGCGTCATCATATCCATAATATTTATAATTATAAAAAATATGCCCACTCATTTCCCCTGCTATATCTGCATTTTTTGAAGATATCATTTCTTTAATTAGAGAATGTCCAGTCTTTGACATATGAATATCGACACCATTATTTTTGAGTGTATCAAAAAGTATTTTACTACATTTTACATCAGCTATAGCAACTAAGTCTTTTTTTTCTTTTAAAAGATCTAGAGACAAAAGTAAAAAAATAATATCTGAGTAAATTAATTCGCCTTTATTATCCAATATTCCAATCCGATCACCATCACCATCAAAAGCAATACCTAAGTCAAATTGTTTTTCTTTGATATAGTTTGATATCTGAATAATATTTTTCTTAATTGTTGGATCGGGGTGATGATTAGGAAAATTACCATCTATACTTCTATTTAAAATAATATTAGTTCCTTTTATAGAATTAATAATTTTATGAATTATTGGTGAAATGGCTCCATTTCCTGGATCCCAAACTATTTTAAGTTTATCTAAATTAGTAAATTGTGAAATAATTTCTTCAGTATATGGAGTAATTACGTCTTTAAATGTTAATTGACCCAATGTTGAGGATAAAGAAGCATCATCTAAATCGTTTAAAGATTTTATCTTTTCTCCAAAAAAAGGTTTATTATTAATAATAATTTTTAATCCATTATATTCTTTTGGATTGTGAGATCCTGTAATCATAATTAAATTAGGAATATCAAGTTTTTTTGTAGCATAATAACTCACTGGTGTTGGTATTAATGAAATATCTACCACATCAACACCATGTCTTCTGAATGTATCAATAAGTTTATTTTTAATTTCTAAGGAAGATAACCTTCCATCATGGCCTATAATTATTTTAGGAGTATTAAATTTAGAAATAATATTTGAGATTTTTTTTGCAATATTTTGTATATCTTCTAATTTTAATGATTTTTGGTAAATGCCCCTAATATCGTATTCTCTAAGTATTTCAGCGTTGATCATCGAAATAAACTATAAATTTAAAATGTAAGTTGCAATTGATAAAAATGATAAAAATCCAAATACATCTGTAAAAGTAGTAAGAACAATTCCGGATGCCAAGGCTGGATCTATTTTCATTTTATTAATAGTAATTGGGATAATTATGCCAACTAAACAAGCAAAACCTAAGTTTATTAAAATAGCAAAAGATATCGCAAAAGCTAATATAAGACTATCAAACCAATAATAAGCTATTAATCCCATTATTAAAGAGAGTGCAAAACCATTGATACTCCCTATTAAAAATTCTTTAACAACCAATTTAATATAATTTGAGTTATTAATATCTTTTGTGGCAATAGCTCTTACGTAAATAGTCATAGCTTGTGTTCCTGCATTACCGCCCATTGAAGCTACTATGGGCATCAGGACTGCAATCGCTATCATTTGCTGTAATTGATCTGAATAAATATCTATAACAAGAGATGCTAATATGGCTGTCAATAAGTTTAACCCTAACCATATAAATCTTGAAGTAGCTGATGTAAAAGCACCCTTATAAAAGTCATTTACAAACAAACCTCCCAACTTTCTCATATCATCCTCTGACTCTTCGTGATTAATTTCAACAACATCATCAACTGTCATGATACCTATCATTTTATTATCTAAATTTACTACGGGTGCCGAAACCAAGCCATACTGTCTAAAGGTGTAGGCGATATCTTCAATTTTTTCATCAGATTTAATAATATGTATATCTTTATAAATAATATCTTTTAATTTTTTTGATCTTTTTGATCTTAGCACTCTTCCAGAAGGGATATAGCCTATAGGAATATTTTGGTCATCAACAATAAATATATTATAAAAATCTTTAGGCCCTCTTCGTGACTTCCTTAACTGATCAATTAATTCACCAACTGTTAAATTAGATTTTATAGAAAGATAATCTCTATTCATGAGCCTTCCAGCAGAATTTTCATCATACTGTAAACTTTCCTCAATTCTTTCTCTTTGCTGAGATCCAAGCTTTGAAAGTATTTGAACTAATTCTTTAGTTTCAAAGTCACCAAGAATTTCAACTGCATCATCTAGATCTAAGTATTTAATTAAATTAATTAATTGTTTATTAGGTATCATATGCAAAATATCATCACGCGTTTCTTCACGTAAGTAGGCAATAAAATCTGGGTGAAAATTTTTAGTATGAGTTCTTAGTATAGATGACTGTATTTCGTATGGTAGACTTTCAATACTATCTGCTTGATCTGCAGAATGAAGAGATTTTATTGACTCAATATATTCTTTTTTATTAAATTTTTGCATTTATATTATAAATATGGTGCGGACGAGAAGACTCGAACTTCCACAGGATTTGATCCCACAGCGACCTCAACGCTGCGCGTCTACCAATTCCGCCACGTCCGCAATTAATAGATTAATTAATAAAGAATGATTGAAATAAAACAACTAAAAGGGCGAAAAAAATATCAAGAAGTAACAAAATTAATGAATAAACATATTCAAAAAATGTCTGAAAATATAAAAGAAGAGGAAATATGGTTCTTAGAACATCAAAATGTCTTTACTGCAGGAAGCTCTACTCCTAAAGAATTTAAAATAGATAAGATAAATAATATCCCAGTAATTAAAGTTAATAGGGGTGGTAAAATTACATTTCATGGCCCTGGCCAATTAGTCATTTATCCCTTAATCAATTTAAAAAAGAGAAAAAAGAATATTATAGATTACATAAATTCATTAGAAGACATTTGCATAAAAGCATTCAAGAGAAGTGATATAGAACTTTATAGAAAAAAAGAAAAAAATAGAGGTTTGTGGGTTGAAAACAATAATGAGTTAAAAAAAATAATATTTATTGGTTTAAGATACTCTAAAGGTATCATTCATCATGGGTTATCAATTAATTTTGATCTTGATTTAAGTAATTTTCAAAAAATCGATCCTTGTGGTCTTAATTCCAAAGATATAAGTAGCTTAAAAGATCTGAAAATAAATTATAATAAGGGAAAAATATATCAAGATCTTAAAGAAGAATTTATTAGAGTATTTTATTAGGATTTATTTTAAATTTATAAAATTTCCCATCTAGTTTAAAAATAATTTTATAAGAACAAAGAAGTAGTTTATTAAATTTATTACCAGAAAACTTTTTATCACCGATAATAGGATTTTTATTAAGATAGAATTGAAGTCTAATTTGATGTTTTTTTCCTGTAAATAATTTAATCAAATAACAATTATCATGTCTCTCTAATATAATTTTTCTGTAAGCTAATTTTAATTCTTTCTTATCAGCATTATAGTTAATTAACGTATCAGTATTTTTATTAAATTTAGAATTAGTTACTGAAATATAGTATTTTTTTATTTGATTATTTAAAAATAATGATGATATTTTACTAGCAGTAATTCTATTTTTTGCAAAAAGCATGAGCCCTGAAGTGTCTTTATCTAATCTATGAACTATATATAATTTATGATCGATGACATTTTCATATATGTCTTTTAATGAAATAAATACTTTAGATCCTCTTTGAACAGAATATCCATCGATTTTGTTAATAACTATGAAATCATCGTTTTGAAATATTATTTGATTTTTAAAAATCTTTTTTTTATCTTCTGTGAGCTTTATAGTATTTGGTGAGTCATTATTAATCTCAAATTTATGATATATATACACAATATCACCCTTTATTAATGTCGAATTAGCTTTAGATTTTTTGTTATTAATTTTTATTTTGTATTTTCTAATTAATCTTTGTAATAAAGATAAGGGTAGAGTCTCAAAATGTTGAAATAAAAACTTATCTAATCTTTTATAACTTTGATCTATCTTAATTTGCAAATCTAAGACTAATCATATGAAATAAATAAAAGAAAATAAAAGATATAAAGATGTTAAAAGAAAAATATATAAGTGCTTTGATGAAAGATTTATCTGAGACTAATGAAAATAGTTCCATATTGAAGGCAGATAGAGTAGTAAAACTCCCAAAAAAACCGATATAAACAAAAATATATAGTGCACCATTAAATTTATTTAGAAAATAACCTGCCATAGCAGATCCAATAATATTCACTAATATAGTCGCTGCGGGTAACCCTAAAATAGTAAAATTTAAAAGTGTGAAGAAGTAACGAAGGCTACATCCTAATATAGCACCTATCACGAGTGCTAAATAAGATGACATATACTATTTTACGAACTGAATTATACTTGTATGGGCAAAATCGCCAAACCTATTGCCTTTTTTGATAATACGAGTATACCCACCATTTCTACTTTTTTGATCTTTAGAAATTTCAGAAAAAAGTTTTTGACAAGCTTCCTTATTGTTAAAAAGCTTAGCCAAAATGTATTTTCTATTACTTAAATTATCGTTTTTAGCTTTAGTAACCAATTTCTCAATAAAAGGTCTTAGCTCTTTTGCTTTTTCAGTTGTTGTGGTAATAGTCTCATGCTTAATGAGACTAATAGATAAGTTTTTTAATAAAGCAAGTCTATGTGAAGAAGTTCTATTTAACTTTCTTTGTTTGAGTCCGTGTTTCATTATACTTTAAAAGGATCTTCGTATTTTTTTGATAACTCTTCTATATTTTCAGGTGGCCAGCCAGGTAAATCCATCCCCATAGAAAGACTCATTGAAGATAATACTTCTTTAATCTCATCAAGTGATTTTCTTCCAAAATTAGGTGTTCTTAGCATTTCTCCTTCAGTTTTTTGAACTAAATCACCTATATAAAATATATTGTCGTTTTTCAAACAGTTAGCTGATCTAACAGAAAGTTCAAGTTCATCAACTTTTTTAAGTAAATTCTTATTAAACTGTGGTTCATTTGAAGACTGTAATTTTTTTCTTTCATCTTCTGAGGGTTCTTCAAAGTTGATAAATGGCTTAAGTTGATCTTGAAGAATTCTTGCAGCTAAAGCAGCAGCATCATCTGGGGATACAGTTCCATTAGTTTCAATATCTATAATAAGTTTATCAAACTCAGTGTCTTGGCCTATACGAGAATTTTCTACGTTGAATGAGACTCTTTTTACTGGGCTGTAAGTCGCATCAAGCATGATTTGTCCAACGCTTTTGTTTTCATTATCTTTATTTTTTTCTGCGGATATGTAACCTTTGTTAACATCTAAGAATATCTCTAAGTTTACTTCTCTATTAGAGTCAACATTCATTATAACTGCTTCTTTATCGATAATTTCTACCTCAGGGTTTTCATCAAAATCTGAGGAAAGAACTTCTTTTGGACCCTTGATATTTAAGCTTAATTTTTGAGCATGATTGCTTTTGGAATTAAAGGTAATATTTTTAAGATTCATTATGATATCAGTTACATCCTCTCTTACACCTTCAATTGTAGAAAATTCATGAAGAACGCCATTAATTTTTATAGAAGAAATAGCTGTGCCTTGTAATGATGATAGAAGTACTCTTCTTAGAGCGTTACCTAATGTTGTACCAAAACCTTTTTCTAGGGGCTCAATGACAACTGTACCAAATTTCTTATTATCACTTATTTTGTAGTCAACTTTGTTTGGCTTGACCAAGGTTATCCAATTATTCTCTATCAATTTTTTAACTCCTATAAATTTAATTTATACTCTTCGTTTCTTTTTTGGTCGACATCCATTATGTGGAAGCGGTGTAACATCTTTAATATTGTTAATAATAAAACCAATATTTTGTAAGGCTCTTAAAGCAGACTCTCTGCCAGATCCCGGTCCTTTCATGAGAACATCAAGTTTTCTCAGACCAACATCATATGCTTTTTTTCCAGCTGCATCGGTTGCAATTTGTGCAGCATATGGGGTAGATTTTTTTGAGCCCCTGAAACCCATGGAACCACTGGACGACCAAGAAACTGCGTTACCACTTACATCAGAGATTGTTACAATTGTGTTGTTAAAAGAACTTTTAATGTGAACGACGCCATTTTGACCAAAGTTTTTTTTTGATTTTTTTTTATCAGAGATTTTTTTATCGTTTTTTGGCATCTTATTTTGTTACTTTTTTCTTTCCAGCTATAGATACAGCTTTACCTTTTCTAGTTCTTGCATTTGTATGCGTTCTTTGACCTCTAGTTGGAAGTTGCTTTCGATGTCTTAAGCCACGATAGCAACCTAAATCTTTTAATCTTTTAATGTTTTGGGATACTACTCTTCTTAGGTCTCCTTCTACAGTATAACTTTCATCTATTGATTTTCTTATTTTTGAGATTTCATCCTCAGAAAAATCTTTAATTCTCTTTGTTGGATCTAAGCTATTTGATTTTAAAATGTCCATTGCGAACTTAGGACCTATTCCATGAATATAAGTAAGAGAGACTAATGCTCTTTTATTTACTGGTAAATTTACACCTGCTATTCTTGCCAATTGAGATCTCCTGAATTGGTGAAATTATTAAAAAAGTATTTAAAAGTCAATATAAATTACCTTAATTTAATCCAAGTTTATCAATGATTTTAGCACTTACAGAGCTAATTTCATCGTTGGCTTGTATGTCAAGAACTGAGTAATTTTTTTTTAGAGAATTTAATATTTCTATGTGAGATTTTTTATAAATTTGCAGTCTTTTTTCAAAAAAACTATCATCAGCCCTAGACTCTTCCATAGACCTTTTTTTAATTCTCTGAAGAAGTAGCTCATCATCAACATCAAAATTAATAATACTTAAATCTTTGTTCTCAAATATTTCAAGAAGTGAATCTGCTTGAATTGAACTTCTAGGAAAACCATCAATCAAAATCGGCTCGTTTGAAAAAGTGTTTACTTTTTCTTTTAACACTGAAATAACAATTGTATCTTCAATTAAGTCACCATTATCCATCTTATTTTTAATATCTTTTCCCAAAATACTCTCGTCTTGAGATTTCTCTTTCAAGAGAGAACTAACAGTTAAAATATTCAGATCAGGTAAAATACTTTCTTTTAAAATGTTTGCCTGCGTACCCTTACCACAGCCAGGAGGGCCAATAAATATTATAACCATTTACTCTTATAAATTTTATTTTTACTTAATAATTTTTCATATTGAGATGAAAATAATTGTGTTTGAATTTGTGAAAAGAAATCCATTGCCACAATAACAACAATCAAAAGACTTGTTCCACCTAAATAAAAAGGAACTGATAGTCTTGCGATTAAAAATTCGGGAATCAAAGCAATTAGTCCTAAATAAATAGCACCTACAAAAGTTAGCCGATATATTACGTGTTCTAAGTAAGTAGCTGTTTGCTCACCTGGTCTGTAACCTAAAACGAAACCTCCATTGTTTCTTAAATTTTCTGCCTGTTCTTTAGGATTGAAAACAATACTGGTATAAAAAAATGCAAAGAAAACAATCAGACCAAAGAAAAAGGCCATGTAAAGTGGTTTTCCGTGAGATAAGTAAAATCCTAAACTAGATAAGAAACCAGAACTTTCAGGTGAAAAATTAGAAATAGTATTAGGAAACAATAGAAGGGATGATGCAAAAATAGCAGGGATAACACCAGAAATATTTATTTTTATTGGCAAATAAGATGATTGACCACCAAATACTTTATTTCCTACTTGGCGTTTTGGGTATTGAACCAATAACCTTCTTTGAGCTCTTTCTATGAATACAATTATTACTATTAATATAAGAAGTAAAAAAATTATTGATATAATTGCAATAGCCGATAAAGCTCCAGTTCTTCCAAGTTCAAATGTGTTGAAAATAGCAAAAGGCAGATTAGCTACGATTCCAGAGAAGATTATAATTGAAATTCCACTTCCAAAACCATTTTCAGTTATCTGTTCACCAAGCCACATTAAAAATATAGTTCCAGATGTCATTGTTATAACTGCAGAAATTTGAAAGAAAGCTACACTTCCTAAAGTTGGATCTACTGTATCTGATAAATTTAGTATACCGTTTGAAATACCATAACTTTGGAAAAGACCTAAAACTATTGTTAAATATCTAGTGTATTGTTGAATTTTTTTTCTACCTTGAGTGCCCTGTTCTTTAAGAGCTTTTAGACTATCAAAGGATGACTGCATTAGTGTCATTATGATAGATGCTGAAATATAAGGCATAACCCCTAACGTAAATATAGACATACGCATTAAAGCTCCGCCAGAAAACATGTCGAATATTCCTAAAATTCCCCCACGATGCTGTTCAAATATTTGTTCTAAAACAGCTGAGTTTATCCCGGGGACAGGAATATATGTTCCAAGACGATAAACAGCAATCGCAAATAAGACAAAGCCTAATTTTTTAAATAAGCCTGAGCTTTTTATTGCTTCGCTATAGTCAATATTTGGTACTTTTATATTCATAATCTAAAATTATGATGTAGATCCACCTAGTTCTTCTATCCTTTTTTTGGCACCAGGAGTAACCTTAAAATTTTTAAATTGAAGTTTATTTTTAAACTGAATAGAGTCGATAAGTTTAATTGATTTTTTATGATCTTTCTTTTTTAAGAAGCCCTCTTGTATTAAAAAATTATTATCGATTAAAGAATTTTCTTTAAACTTATTAAAACTTACTAAAGACAAAGTTAAAGATTTAGGATTTATTTTTTTAAATGAATTGAAACCTCTTTTTGGAGTTTTTCTATAGATAGGCATTTGACCACCCTCAAAATTTCTAACAGCGACACCCGACCTAGATTTTTGACCTTTGTGGCCTCTACCAGCTGTTTTTCCTAATCCAGAACCAATTCCTTTACCTTTTCTTTTTCTATTAGTTTGGCGTTGTTTTGAAATTTGATTTATCATTCTTAGTTTTCTCTTTTGCTGATTACAGAATTTATCTCTAAGTTTCTTCTAGCAGACACTGATTTTGGTGTATTGATACTTTTTAAAGCTTTTATTGTTGATCGAACAATATTGTGTGGATTTTTTGTTCCAATAGCTTTAGATACAACATCTGAAATACCCAATGCCTCAAAGATAGCTCTAGATGGACCGCCAGAGATTATACCTGTTCCTTTTGGAGCAGATCTTAAAATTACTGTACTTGAAGAAAATTTGGCTTTTACATCATGGTGAATAGTTCTACCCTCCCTTAAAGGAATTCTAACCATAGTTTTCTTAGCTTCTTCAGATGCTTTTCTAATTGCTTCAGGCACTTCTTTAGCTTTTCCTGATCCAAAACCAACTCTACCTTGTCCATCACCACTTACAACAAGGGCAGCAAATCCAAATCTTCTTCCACCTTTTACAACTTTAGATACTCTTCTAACTGAAATAAGCTTTTCTATTAATTCTTTATTTGTATTGTTTTCTAACATTAAAACGATAAGCCCTTTTCTCTTGCTGCATCAGCTAATACTTTAAGCCTTCCATGATACTTATATGACCCTTTATCAAATTTTACTTCTTTAATACCTTTTTCTATAGCTAGTTCGGCAATTTTTGAGCCAACGATTTTAGCTACATCAATTTTTTTTTGTCCCTCAGCTTTCTCTAATTTAACTGAAGAAAATGAACATAGTGTTTTATCATTACTCTCAGATAATACTGAAGCATAAATGTGTTTGGAGGATCTAAAAACTAAGAGTTTATGTTTTTTTATATTATTCAATTTTTTTCTAACTCTTAATTTTCTACGAACAGCCCTAGTTTTATCTTTATTCATTATTTTTTCTTACCTTCTTTTCTATAAATTCTTTCACCTTCATATCGAACACCCTTACCTTTATAAGGCTCTGGCTTTCTAAATGACTTGATTTCGGCTGCAACTTGACCAACTAATTGTTTACTTGTACCAGTAACTACCACAATATTTTTTTCAACTTTTATAGAAATACCCTCAGGAATTTCAAAGTTGATATCGTGACTAAAACCAAGTGATAAGACGAGCTTTTTTCCAGAAACATTAGCTTTGTATCCAGTACCAATTAGTTCAAGCCTTTTTTCAAATCCTTTTGAATTACCAATAATTTCATTCTTAACATTTGCATAAATAGTTCCAAGAAGTGCTTTATTTTCTCCAGAGAAATGTAAAAGATTATCTTTATGGTCAACTTTAATTCCAACAGGAAGAACAGTTGATGATTTTCCCAACTTACCTTCAAAATTAATTTCGTTATCATTCATAGAAACTTTTATATCTTCAGGAATATTAATTGGGTTTCTTGCTAATCTCGACATATTTTAGAAAACGCTTATTAGCACTTCCCCTCCTACTTTTTTTTCCCTTGCATCGGAGTCAGACATTACGCCCATTGAGGTTGATAAGATTGTGGTACCTAAACCTCCAATAGTCTTAGGAATTTCTTCTACAGAGCTATAAACTCTACATCCTTGTTTTGTAATCTTTTCGATTTTGTTGATTAACGGTGAGCCTTTGTAATATTTAAGTGTAATTGAAATATCTTTCTTTGCATCACCTAAAATTTCAAAATTTTCAATATATCCCTCTTTTTTGAGCACATCACAAACATTAACATTTAATTTTGAAAATATCGCTTTAACTGAAACTTTATTGGCTTTTTGGCCATTTCTTATTCTAGTAATCATATCTGCTAAAGTGTCACTCATACTACCAACTCGCTTTCGTTAAACCTGGTATTTGACCCTTACCAGCCATATCTCTGATAGCTATTCTAGATAAATTAAATTTACTATAAACACCGCGCGGCCTACCAGATAGGAAACATCTGTTTCGGTATCTTATTCTTGATGAATTTCTAGGTAATGACTCAAGTTTCATTTGTATCTTTACTCTTTCTTCAAATGGTAAATCTTTATTAGATAAGAGACTTTTTAATTTTTTTCTTTTTTCACTGAGTCTATCGATCAGTATTTTTCTATTAATATTTTTTTGTATTGCGCTTTGTTTTGCCATGGTTAATTCATAAATGGAAAATTCATTAATTTTAAAAGTTCATACCCCTCTTTGTCATTATTTGCAGAAGTGGCAATAGTGATATCAAAACCAAAGATATTTTCAACATTTTCAACGCTAATTTCAGGAAAAATAATATGATCTTTAATACCTATAGTAATGTTACCTTGGCCATCAAATGACTTTTTGTTATAACCTCTGAAGTCTTTAATACGAGGCATAGCAATATTTACAAGTCTATCATAAAACTCCATCATCATATTTTTTCTAAGAGTAACAGAAAGCCCTACTGGCATTCCTTTTCTAACTTTAAATGAGGCAATAGCTTTTTTTGACATTCTAACGACTGGTGATTGACCAGTTATAAGAGATAAATCTTTTTTTATTTTTTCAATAGCTTTGTTATCCTCTTTAATAGCTCCGATACCTGCGTTAATTACTATTTTTGATATTTTTGGTACAGCAAGCTTATGAGATATTTCTAGATTTTTGGCTAATTTGTCAGAGACATTGAAAAGTTCTTGAACTGAATTTGTCATTAGTATTTATCTCCTGATGATTTTAAAATTCTAATTTTTTTTCCACTTTCAATTTTGAAACCTACTTTAGAAGATTTTTTAGATTTCGAGTCATAAGCCAAAATATTTGAAATATGAATTGGCATTTCTTTGTCAACAATACCACCTTTAGACTCTTGAGATGGCTTTTGATGTTTTTTACTTACGTTAACACCAGATATCACAACTTTATCAGCAGAGTTTATGATTTTTGAAATCTTTCCAATCTTACCTTTGTCTTTACCGACTCTCACAATAACTTCGTCACCTTTTTTGTATTTTTTAATCATTATAATACCTCAGGAGCTAAACTAACAATTTTCATCATATTTCTTTTTCTAAGCTCTCTTGTAACTGGTCCAAAAATTCTTGTTCCAATTGGTTCATTTTGTTTATCTAAAAGAACAGCAGCGTTAGAATCAAATTTAATTGATGTACCGTCTTCCCTAATTAACGGCTTTTTTGTTCTTACTATGATAGCTCTTTGTACTTCACCTTTTTTAACTTTAGATCTTGGAATAGCATCTTTGACTGAAACAACAATAATGTCTCCTATTCTTGCATATCTTCTCTTTGATCCACCGATAACTTTTATGCAGCTTATTAATCGTGCTCCAGAATTATCTGCTACTTGTAAATTTGACTCTGCTTGTATCATTATTTAATAACTTCCCATGATTTATTTTTAGAAATAGGTCTAGTTTCTTGAATTCTTACAGAGTCTCCAACAATAATTTTATTGTCACTGTCATGAGCAAGGTACTTTTTTGAGACTCTTATTATTTTTTTATAAACAGGATGGGTGGTCTGTCTTGTTACCAAAACAGATATGGTTTTATCACCAGATTTTTTAACGACTTTTCCAGTTAAAATACGTTTAGGCATTTTTATTTAGCCTTTCTTTAGTTAATAGTGATGCGATTTGCTTTTTAACTTTTTTAAATTGAGAGGTATCTGTGAGTTGACCGCTTTTCTTCATAATTTTAAGGTTAAATAACTCTTTTTTTAAACTATTTATATCTTTATCAGCCATTAAAATTGATCCAATGATACGAATGATGTTTTTACAGGTAATTTAGCAGATGCTAGTTCAAAAGCTTTTTTTGCTAAATGCTTGTCAACACCATCGACCTCAAACATTATAGTTCCCGGTTTTACTCTGCAGACCCATCTATCTATTGCGCCTTTTCCTTTACCCATTCTAACTTCTGCAGGTTTTGCTGTGACTGGTACGTCTGGGAAAACTCTAATCCAAAGTCTTCCAGCTCTTTTTAAAAATCTAGTGATAGCTCTTCTGGATGCCTCAATTTGCCTTGCTGTTACTCTTTCAGCATCTAATGATTTAAGTCCATAATAACCAAATGTTAGTTCATAGTTACCTTTGGCACTACCGTGTATTCTTCCTTTGTGCTGTTTTCTATATTTTGTATTCTTCGGTAATAACATTAATTAGTTTTCTCTTTTTTATCATCTGATCTATTTGTTGTATTTTTACTCTCGCCTTTATAAAGCCAAACCTTAATTCCAATAATTCCATAAGTAGTTAAAGCTCGAGCAGTAGCGTAATCTATATCAGCTCTAAGGGTATGTAAAGGTACACTTCCCTCAGAAAACTTTTCTGATCTTGCAATTTCAGCGCCGCCCAGTCTACCGCCACATACAATTTTAATGCCCTTTGCACCAAGTTTAATTGCTGATAAACCTGATTTTTTCATCGCTTTTCTAAAAGCAACTCTCTTTTCAAGTTGTCTCGCAATAGAGTCTGCTACTAATGATGCGTCTGTTTCAGGTTTTTTTATTTCTTTTATATCTAATGAAATGCTCTTGTCAGATAATTTAGAAAGTCTATTTCTAAGTTTTTCAATATCCGCACCTTTTTTACCAATAAGAACCCCTGGTTTTGAAGTGTGAATTATAATTTTGAGATTTGCAGCAGCTCTTTCAATGATAACTGAACTTATTCCTGCTATTGAATAATTCTTTTCTATATAATTTCTAATTTTATGATCTTCTTTTAAGAAAGTAGAGTAGCTTTTCTTTTCAAACCAAGTTGATTGCCAATATTTATTAATACCGACTCTTAACGAGGTTGGGTTAACTTTCTGTCCCATTATAATCTCTCCTCTAAAACTAAAGTTAACCTAGAAAAGGGTTTAATAATTTGAAAAGCTCTACCCTTACTCATTGGTCTAAATCTTTTCATCCTTAAACTTTTGCCAACGTAAGCTTCTTTAACAAAAAGTTTGTCAATATCTAAATTGTTATTATTTTCTGCATTCGCAACAGCAGAATTTAAAGTTTTAAGTACTTCTTTACTTACCCTTTTATTTGAAAATTTCAAAATATTTAAAGCTGCATTAATATCTTTTTTTCTTATATCTTTAACAATTAGGTTTAACTTTTGAGAGCTAGTTCTAATCATTTTATTGATTGCTTTTACTTCTTTAGACATAATTATTTTTTACCCTGAACCGCTTTCTTATCCCCTGAATGACCCTTAAAAACCCTAGTAGGCGAAAATTCACCAAGTTTATGGCCTACCATGTCTTCAGTTACATAGACTGGTATAAAAGATTTACCATTATAAACGGAAATAGTTACTCCAACAAAATCAGGTATAATTGTTGATCTTCTTGACCATGTTTTAATTGGAGATTTTGAACTTTCTTCTTTTGATTTTTTAACTTTTTTGAATAGAGTTACATCAAAGTAAGGTCCTTTCCATACAGATCTTGCCATTACTTTTTAGCCCTTCTTGATATGATCATCTTAGATGTAAATTTAATTCTTCTTGTTTTCTTACCTTTTGTTTTCATGCCCCATGGCGTTGAAGGGTGTCTACCACCCGATGTTCTTCCTTCTCCTCCACCGTGTGGGTGATCAACAGGATTCATTACAACACCTCTGACAGTGGGTCTTATACCTAAATGTCTTTTAATACCGGCTTTACCAATTTTTTTGTTTTTATTATCTTGATTAGATACTACCCCTATCGTAGCCATACATTCACCATGGACTAGTCTGGTTTCGCGGGATGAAAGTTTAACCATTACATATTTTTCTTGTTCTCCTAGTACCTGTGCAAAGGATCCTGCTGATCTGCATAGTTTACCACCAGCTCCTGGTTTTAATTCAATGTTATGTATAGAGGTACCAGTTGGTATATTTTTTAACTTCATCGCATTACCAGATGATATCTCTGCTTTGGCTGATGAAATAACCTTATCGCCAGTTTTTAAATCAGTAGGAGCAATAATGTATTCTTTTATATCTTGATAATTAATCAGCGCTATAAAGGCACTTCTATTAGGATCATATTCTATTCTCTCTACTGTACCGATTTTATCAAATGTATTTCTTTTAAAATTTACTAGTCTGTATTTCTTCTTGTGCCCACCAGATCTATGTCTAATTGTAATTTTACCGGTATTGTTTCTACCAGAATTTGGTTGTAGGTCTTCTATTAAAGATTTTTCTGGGCGTCCCTTAAACAACTGTGACTTATCGATCTTAACTGTTTTTCTATAAGAAGGTGTCGTTGGTTTGTAAGTTATCAGTCCCATATTAAACCTTGCCACTCATATCTATGGTGTTACCCTCTTTTAGAGTAACTATTATTCTCTTTAGCTCTGATCTTGTACCTCTTTGACCCTTAAATACTTTGGGTTTGCTCTTAACATTTAAACTATTTAGCTTTTGAACTTTAACTTTGTATATGTCTTCTATTGTCTTTTTTATATTAATTTTATTTGCATCATTTCGGACTTCAAAAATGTACTTATTAAATTGAGCATTAGCTGTAGATTTTTCTGTAATGACAGGTTTTTTAATTAAATTAAGATCCATTTTAATTATTACCTATGTATGAATTATAAATTGTTGATTTTTTTGAAAATAAAACCATATCTGATTTTAATGCTGTATGGACTGAATAACTTTGATCTGAGAGAAAAAATATTTTTTTGTAGTTTTGAAATTTAATAATCAATTTATTTTCAGTTAAATTGCTAAGAACAAAAATAATCATTTTGTTTGGGTTTTTTTTTAAAAAATCGGAGATATTTTTTTCATCTAATTTTTCCTCATCAAAAACATAAAGTGATTTATTATTACTTTTACTTACTATTGATGAAACTATAGCGCTTTTTTTGACTTTTTTATTTACTTTATATGAAACCACATGGAATTTTGGTCCAAAAGCTTTTCCCCCACCTCTTCTTTGAGTTGTTTTTTTGTTACCAGCTCTTGCATTTCCAGTTCCCTTTTGTTTAAACAGTTTTTTTCCTGAGCCTGCAACTTCCGATCTATCAAGGCTGTGATTATTTCCCTGTTTATGGGTATAGATTTTTTGTAATGATAAATGTAAAGCTTTTTCTGATATATTTTTATCTTTAAATGTAATTTGTTCAAACATTTATTTAAAAACTTTCACTATAGATTTATTTTTTCCCGGAACAGATCCTTTGATAAATATTAATTTTTTATGTTGATCAATTAAAAGTACCTCTAAATTTTTAGTGGTTGTTAATCGATCACCTAAATGACCAGCCATTTTCTTTCCTTTGAACACCTTACCTGGATTCTGATTTTGACCTGTTGAACCATGAGCTCTATGAGAGATAGAAACACCGTGTGTTGCTCTCATACCACTGAAATTGTGTCTCTTCATAGCACCGGCAAAACCTTTGCCAGTTGATTTTGACTGTACTGAAACTTTATCACCAACTTTAAATTTAGGATCAATTAAAGAGCCAACCTCTAAGAGTTCGTTGTCAGAATTTATTCTTTGTTCCTTAATTATTTTTTTTGGCTCTAAATTTAATTTATTGAATTCTTTTAATTGAGGTTTATTAATTTTTTTTGGTTTAAGAAAACCTATTATATTTGCAAGATAACCATCTCTATCAATAGTTCTATTACCAACAACAGTACAACTATTGTAATCAAGAACTGTTGCAGAAACTCTAGTACCGTTTTCATTAACAAATGAAGTTTGGCCAATTTTAGTGCTAATGATCATAATTAATTATTTTTTTATTTTTATATCGACATTAACACCAGATGCTAAGTCAAGCTTCATAAGTGCATCAACAGTTTGTGGAGTAGGTTCAATTATATCCATCATCCTAATGTGTGTTCGTAATTCAAACTGCTCCCTACTTTTTTTATCTACATGCGGTGATTTATTTACTGTAACTCTTTCAATTTTAGATGGCATGGGAATTGGTCCAATTACTTTAGCTCCCGTTCTTTTAGCTGTCTGAAGAATATCAATTGAACTTCTATCTAATATATTATGATCAAACGATTTTAATCTAATTCTAATATTTTGATTTATCATGATTATGCCAGTTTAGATTTAATTTCTTCTTCAACATTTGAAGGTACTACATCATAATGCGAGAATAACATTGTATAACTTGCTCTTCCTTGGCTCATTGAGCGTAGATTATTAACATAACCAAACATATTAGCAAGAGGAACTACAGACGATACCACTTTGGCATTACCTCTGTCTTCCATTTTTTCTATTTGACCTCTTCTTGAGTTTAAATCACCAATAATATCACCCATGTAATCTTCTGGAGTAACTACTTCAACTTTCATCATTGGCTCAAGTAATTTTGGGCCAGCTTTTCCAACAGCTTCTCTGAATGCAGCTCTTGAAGCTATTTCAAAAGCTAATACTGAAGAGTCAACATCATGAAATGCGCCGTCATGAACTTCTGCTTCAAAGTCTATCACGTTATAGCCAGCTATAACTCCATTTTGAGCAGCAAAATTAATACCTTTTTCTACTCCAGGTATATATTCTTTTGGAATATTTCCACCAACTACTGTGTTAACAAATTTAACACCAGAATTTCTCTCCAAAGGTTTGAATTTCATTTTTACTCTTGCAAATTGGCCAGCACCACCAGATTGTTTTTTATGTGTATAATCTACTTCGACATCTTTAGTAATTGTCTCTCTATATGCCACTTGAGGAGCTCCAACATCTGCTTCAACTTTGAATTCTCTTTTCATTCTATCAACCAAAATTTCTAAATGAAGTTCACCCATACCTTTAATAATTGTCTGTCCAGACTCTTCATCTGAAGTAACTCTGAAGCTTGGATCCTCTTGAGCTAACCTTCCCAAGGCCTGTCCCATTTTTTCGTAGTCAGCTTTGGTTTTAGGTTCAACTGCAACCTCAATAACAGGATCAGGGAATTCCATTTTTTCTAAGATAACTTTTTTTGTTGGATCACATAAAGTATCACCAGTAGTAACATTCTTTAAACCAACTAAAGCAACTATATCTCCTGCCTTTGCATCTTTTATTTCTTCTCTTGTATTTGAATGCATTAAAAGCATTCTTCCAATTCTTTCTTTTTGATTTTTTGATGAATTTAAAATGGTTGATCCAGAGTTAAGGTTTCCACAATAAAGTCGACAAAAAGTTATTTGACCAACAAAAGGATCAGCTGCTACTTTAAATGCCAAAGCTGCAAAAGGTTCTTCAGGAGTATTAGGAATTTGTAATTTATCATCTGAGCCTTCTTTTATTCCTTCAACAAAACCAATGTCTTTAGGAGAAGGTAAGTAATCTACAACAGCATCAAGTAAAGGTTGAACTCCTTTGTTTTTAAAGGCAGTTCCGCACAAAACTGGAACAAATTTAAAATCTATTGTTCCTTTTCTTATACAAGCTTTTAAGGTATCAACAGATATTTCTTTTCCTTCTAAATAGTCCTCAAGTGCCTTGTCATCTGCTTCAACTGCATTTTCAATTAATTCTTCTCTTTTTTTCTTAGCTTCCTCAATTAAATCATCACTAATTTCAGTGACATCATATTCAGCACCGAGACTGTCGTCTTTCCAAATAATTGATTTAAAATTGACAAGATCAACAACTCCTTTGAAATCTGCTTCTTTTCCAATTGCCATTTGCAAAACGAGAGGATTGGCGCCCAATCTATCTTTGATAGATTGAACATTCATCTCAAAATCAGCTCCAAGTCTGTCCATTTTATTACAAAAACAAATCCTAGGAACTTTATATCTATCAGCTTGTCTCCAAACTGTTTCTGATTGTGGTTCAACACCTGCAACTCCATCAAAACATGCGACAGCTCCGTCTAATACCCTTAAAGATCTCTCAACTTCTATTGTGAAATCAACGTGTCCAGGCGTATCGATAATATTTATTCTGTGATCATTCCAAAAACAGGTTGTAGCAGCTGAAGTTATTGTTATACCTCTTTCTTGCTCTTGTTCCATCCAGTCCATTGTTGCGGCACCATCATGGACTTCGCCTATTTTATGAGACTTTCCTGTATAGTATAAAATTCTTTCAGTTGTAGTAGTTTTACCCGCATCAATATGGGCCATGATTCCAATATTTCTGTATTTACTTAGATCCATTTTTACCACCTATAATGAGCGAATGCTCTGTTAGCCTCTGCCATTTTATGAACTTCATCTTTTTTCTTGACAGAGTTGCCTTTATTTTCAAAAGCATCTATTAGTTCATTTGCTAACCTCTCTCTTTGGGTTTTTTCGTTTCGTTTTTTTGAATTAGTTAATATCCATTTAAATGCTAATGCTTGAGCTCTAGTGCTTCTAACTTCCATGGGTACTTGATATGTAGCTCCACCAACTCTTCTAGATTTAACTTCAACAGATGGCTTGACATTATTAATAGATTTTTGAAAATACTCTAACGGATCATCACTTTGATTATTTGATTTAATAATATCTAAGGCACCATATACTATTTTTTGGGCTATTGTTTTTTTACCCCCTACCATTACCTCATTTATGAATTTGTTAAGAACAACACTGTTGTAAATAGGATCTGGTAATACTTGTCTTTTCTCTGCTGCTCTTCTTCTTGACATGATTTAAATTTTAATTTTTTGGCCTTTTTGCACCGTATTTAGATCTACGTTGTCTTCTCTTTTCAAGTCCTTGGGTATCCAATGTTCCTCTAATTATATGGTATCTTACACCTGGTAAGTCTTTAACTCTTCCTCCACGAATTAACACTACAGAATGTTCCTGTAAGTTATGTCCCTCGCCTGGAATGTATGCTGTCACTTCTTGACCATTTGTTAGTTTAACTCTAGCAACCTTTCTTAAGGCTGAGTTGGGTTTTTTAGGAGTAGTTGTGTACACTCTGAGACATACACCCCTTTTTTGAGGACATGACTTCAAAGCAGGAACCTTGTTTCTTTTAGAAACTTTCTCTCTAGATTTCCTAACTAATTGATTTATGGTCGGCATAGTTCGCAGAATATATTTATAGTATTAAGTATAGTCAACATCTATTTGGAGTTTTCTAGTTGTTTTAATAGTGAATTATCGCGGATTTTAGCCTCTTTTCGAAGAGCCCTAATAACGTTACCTGTTCCAGCAGGAATTAATTTTCCAACAATCACATTTTCTTTGAGACCAGTTAATTTATCAACTTTTCCATTAATAGCTGCTTCGGTAAGCACTCTTGTTGTTTCTTGGAAAGAAGCTGCTGAGATAAAGGAATTGGTTTGGAGGCTCGCCTTTGTAATACCAAGGATCATCATTTTATAATCAGCTTCTTTTTTACCTTCTTTTTTTAATACGCTGTTCTTTTCAATGACTTCTATTTTATCTTTTATGTCACCAACTAAATATTCACTGTCACCAGCTTCAACAACTTCAACTTTTTGGAGCATTTGACGTGTAATACACTCTATGTGCTTGTCGTCAATCAGAACACCTTGTAAACGGTAAACTTTTTGAACTTCTCTTACCATATATTCAGCTAAGGCCTCAATTCCAAGAATATTTAAAATATCTGTTGGAGCTGGAGTGCCATCAACAATCATATCGCCTTTATTAACTTTGTCCCCTTCGTTAAAGTATATGTATGTACCTTTAGGTATTAAAAATTCTACTGGCTCTCCTTCTTCAGGATTGATTATAATTCTTCTTTTGCTTTTAATATCTTTTCCAAATTCAATTGTTCCAGATATTTCTGCTAGTACAGCAGGATTCTTTGGTTTTCTTGACTCAAAAATATCAGCAACTCTGGGTAGTCCACCTGTTATATCTTTTGTTTTTGATGAAGCTCTTGGAATTCTAGCTATCACATCACCTGCAGTAACCTCTTTTCCTTTATCAATATTTAAAACAATGCCAACACTTAAATCATATATAGATGAATTTTTTGACTTGATAGGATTTCCATCTTTATCTGTAATTAATAACTGTGGTTTTAAATCTTGTTTTCCCTGAAAACTTTTCCAGTCAATTATAACTTTAGAGGAAATACCGGTAGTCTCATCAAATTTTTCAATAAAAGATACACCCTCAACTAAATCACTAAAATCTAATTTTCCAGTTTCTTCGGCAACTATCGGAACAGTGTATGGATCCCATTCAAGTAATAAGCTGTTAAGCTTAACGTCAGCACCATTTTTGACCAATAAAGTCGATCCATATGGCGCTCTAAATGAAGAAACAAGAGTTTTATTATTATCAAATATTTCAAGCTCTGTGGTTCTATTGATAATTATTTCATTTCCAGATCCATTAACGACAGATTTAAGATTTTTAATTTTGACTTTACCATCGCTTGGTGATTCAAAATTTGACTTTTCAGCAGAAGAACTTGCAACACCTCCGACGTGGAATGTTCTCATTGTTAACTGAGTGCCAGGTTCACCAATTGACTGAGCTGCAATAATACCAACTGCTTCGCCAGTATTTACAGGTACTCCTTTAGCTAAATCTCTTCCATAAGATTTGGCGCAAATTCCATGTGTTGTTCCACAAGTGATTGGTGATTTAATTCTAACAGATGTAATATTTTCTTTTTCTAATAATTCAATTTCTTCGTGTGAAATGTAAGAATCATTTTTTATGATCACATCACCTTTTTTGTTTTTGACATCATCGGCAAGATATCTACCAAAAACTCTTTCAGTCAAAGGTATAGAGACCTCACCAGACTCATAAATAGTGTCAACAGTTAAACCATTTTTACATGTACAATCTTTACATGTAATTGTTAAATCTTGTGCTACGTCAACTAGTCTTCTTGTTAAATAACCTGAACTTGCTGTTTTAAGAGCTGTATCTGCTAATCCTTTTCTAGCACCGTGAGTAGAATTAAAATATTCTAGAACTGTTAAACCATCTTTAAAGTTAGATATAATTGGATTTTCGATAATTTCACCCGATGGTCTTGCCATTAAACCCCTCATGCCTGCTAACTGCTTCAGCTGAGCCTCAGAGCCTCGAGCGCCTGAGTCTGCCATAATAAATACAGAGTTAATTTGACTATCTTTACTAGATGAAACTGTTTTCATCATTGCTTTTGCTACTTTATCTGTA
The DNA here is from genome assembly GCA_902546975.1 of uncultured Alphaproteobacteria bacterium. GTDB lineage: Bacteria > Pseudomonadota > Alphaproteobacteria > HIMB59 > HIMB59 > HIMB59. Next base: position 206,503 of record CACCLU010000003.1, on the reverse strand, counting down.
CAGGTAGACCACAAGCCTACAACTTTGTTGTACTTTTCTCTTTCTGTAATGAGGCCTTCTTGGTATTGATTTTCAAGACTGTTAACTAATTTTTGAGTATCTTGAATTAAAGCATTCTTTTCTTCAGGTATAACTAAATCATCTTTTCCAAATGAAATACCTGCTTTTGCAGCATACTTAAAACCTACATTCATAATTTGATCAACGAATATGCAGGTCGCCTTTTGACCAGTAAATCTGTAAACATTATCTAAAAGATTACTAATATGTTTTTTTGTAAGAACTTTATTAATTACATCAAAAGGTAAGTTTTTGTTCTCAGGAACTGTTTTAAAAAGCATAACTCTACCAGCAGAGGTGGTATATTTTTTGTATTCAAAGCTATCTGTTTCCGAATTGTATATTTTAGTCCTATATAAAATAGGTGTATGCAATTCTATAGTTTTGTTTTCTAATGCAATTTCTACTTCTCCTACATGCGAATAATACTTCTTTGCTTCTTCTTTTTCATCAATCAATGATAAATAATAAATACCTAAAACTATGTCTTGACTTGGAACAATAATTGGTTTTCCACTTGAAGGTGAAAGAATGTTATTTGTGCTCATCATTAAAACTCTTGCTTCTAATTGGGCTTCAAGACTTAAAGGTATGTGAACAGCCATCTGGTCGCCATCAAAGTCTGCATTAAAAGCTGTACAGACTAATGGGTGTAATTGAATAGCCTTACCTTCAATTAATATTGGTTCAAAAGCTTGAATACCTAACCTGTGCAAAGTTGGAGCTCTATTTAAGAGAATAGGGTGCTCTCTAATTACTTCGTCAAGTATATCCCAAACTTCTGGTCTCTCAGACTCAACCATTTTTCTGGCAGATTTAAGTGTTGAAGCAAAGCCGTAAGACTCAAGTTTATTGTAAATGAAAGGTTTAAATAACTCTAAAGCCATTTTCTTTGGAAGACCACATTGATGAAGTTTTAATTCTGGTCCTACAACAATTACTGATCGACCTGAGTAATCAACTCTTTTACCTAATAAGTTTTGTCTAAATCTTCCCTGCTTACCTTTTAGCATTTCAGATAAAGATTTAAGGGGTCTTTTGTTAGTGCTTGTAATAACTCGTCCCCTTCTTCCATTATCAAATAGAGCATCAACAGACTCCTGAAGCATTCTTTTTTCATTTCTTACAATAATGTCTGGTGCTCTTAAATCTAAAAGTCTTTTTAGTCTATTATTTCTATTAATGACTCTACGATATAGGTCATTTAAATCTGATGTTGCAAAACGACCACCTTCTAAAGGTACAAGCGGCCTTAACTCTGGGGGAATAACTGGTAAAACTTTTAAAACCATCCATTCAGGTTTAATGTTAGAGTTTTTAAATCCCTCCATAACTTTCATTCGTTTGAGAATTTTTTTCTTTTTAGTTTCAGAGGACGTAGCCTCACTTTCTTCAACTAGTTTTTTTATTTCATCTTCTAAATTTATTTTAGATAAAATTTCCTGAACAGCTTCTGCGCCAATTCCATGTTTAAAAGAATCTTCACCAAATTGATCAATGGCCTCTTCTAATTCTTCATCGGATAGTAATTGATTAGGGCTTAAGCCAGACATTAAAGGGTCAATAACGATGTGGCTTTCAAAATATAGAACCTTTTCAAGGTTTTTAAGAGTAATATCAAGGGCAAGACCAATTCTACTTGGTAATGATTTTAAAAACCAAATATGAGCAACTGGTGCTGCTAATTCAATATGAGCCATTCTCTCTCTTCTTACTTTAGAGAGCGTAACTTCCACACCACATTTCTCACATGTGATGCCTTTAAATTTCATTCTTTTGTACTTGCCACACAAACACTCATAATCTTTTGTAGGTCCAAAAATTCTAGCGCAAAACAAACCCTCTCTCTCAGGTTTGAAGGTTCTGTAATTGATAGTTTCTGGTTTTTTAATTTCACCAAAAGACCAAGATCTTATTTGCTCAGGACTTGAGACAGAAATTTTAATCTGATCAAAATTAAGAGTTTGATTATTTGTTTTAAATAAATTAGTTAAATCTTTCATTGTGCGTTCTCTCTATTAACGGTTGGGTCTGTTTCTATTAATTCAACGTTTAAGCCAAGGGATTTTAGTTCTTTAACTAGAACGTGAAAAGACTCAGGAATTCCACTTTCAAAGTTATAGTCGCCTCTAATTAATGCTTCATAAACTTTTGTTCTCCCAGCTACGTCATCAGATTTAATAGTTAAAATTTCTTGAAGAGTATTTGATGCACCATATGCTTCCAATGCCCATACTTCCATTTCTCCAAATCTTTGACCACCAAATTGAGCCTTACCACCTAAGGGCTGTTGTGTTACAAGGCTGTAAGGACCAATTGATCTAGCATGAATTTTGTCATCAATTAAATGATGAAGTTTTAAGATATATTTATAACCAACTGTTACTTTTCTCTCAAACCTTTCACCAGATTTACCGTCGTATAAATGTACTTGACCACTGTTATCAAATCCAGCTTTGTCAAGAAGATTTGTAATTTCTTTAGTATTTGTTCCATCAAAGACAGGTGTAGCAAAGGTAACACCTTTTTCTAAATTTCCTGCGAGTTCAATAAGCTGATCATCATTCATCTTGGTAATTTCAATATTGGAATCTTTGTTCTGTTCATAAAAACTAGATAGAGACTCTTTTAACTGAAGAATATTACCCTCTTTCTTAGCCATATCTAAGCTTTGGGAAATTTGTTTACCAATGCCGTAAGCAGCCCAACCTAGATGTGTCTCTAATATTTGTCCAATATTCATTCTACTTGGGACACCTAATGGATTAAGTAAAACATCCACAGGTGTTCCATCTTCTAAGAATGGCATGTCCTCAACTGGTACTATTTTAGAAATAACACCTTTATTACCATGCCTTCCAGCCATTTTATCACCAGCTTGTAATTTTCTTTTTACAGCAACAAAAACTTTTACAACTTTTAAAACACCAGGTAATAGATCGTCACCACTTTGAATTTTTTCAATTTTATTTTGAAACTTTTTATCTAATAAAATTACTGCGTCGCTAAATATTTTCTTCTGAGATATGAATGTTTCCATTGAAATATTATCATCAACTTGAATTTGTTCCAAAATTTCAATAGATTTTGATCTCAAGATATCTTCTTCAATTTTATTTCCTTTTGTAAAAATATCTATATTTGAACTACATTTTTTATTTTTAAAAATACTAATAAGGTTTTCTTTATAATTATTTTCTAGAATATTTTTTTCATCGTCTCTATCTTTGGCTAATCTATCTATCTCAACTCTTTCGATGGCTATAGTTCTTTCATCTTTTTCAACACCTCTTCTTACAAGAACTTGAACGTCAACTACAACACCGGAATAGCCAGTTGGTAGTCTTAATGATGTATCTTTAACGTCAGCTGCTTTTTCTGAGAAGATAGCTCTTAATAACTTTTCTTCAGGAGTGATAGGTGAGTCACCTTTTGGAGAAACCTTTCCGACAAGAATATCTCCTGGTTTAACTTCAGAACCAATATAAACAATACCCGCTTCATCTAGATTAGTGATACTTTCATCACCAACATTTGGCATATCTCTTGTAATTTCTTCTGGGCCTAGTTTAGTATCTCTACACAAAACTTCAAATTCCTCAATATGTATTGAAGTATAACGATCTTCATGAACAACTCTTTCTGACATTATTATGGAGTCCTCAAAATTGTATCCATTCCATGGCATAAAACCTACAAGTAGATTTCTTCCTAAAGCAAGTTCTCCTAGATCAGTTGAAGGACCATCGGCTATGATATCGCCTCTTTCAACATAATCTCCTATTTTAACAATAGGCTTTTGGTTAATTGCAGTGCTTTGGTTTGACCTTTGAAACTTTTTTAGATTATAAATATCTACTCCACTTTTATCCTTACTAATATTTTTTGAGTCTGATCTTATTACTATTCTTGATGAGTCAACTTGATGAACATAACCACTATTTTTAGCTATCACTACTGCTCCACTGTCTCTAGCTACTTTTGACTCAAATCCAGTTCCCACAAGAGGAGCTTCACTTTTAACAAGAGGAACAGCCTGTCTCATCATATTTGATCCCATTAAGGCTCTATTAGCATCATCATTTTCCAAGAATGGGATTAATGAAGCAGCCACAGAAACTAATTGTTGAGGATTAACGTCCATAAAATCTATTTCGGAAGGATCGCAAAATATGAAATCACCTCTCCTTCTACAACTAACTTGTTCTTCTGTAAATTTACCATTTTGATTGATCGGACTATTTGCTTGGGCTATTGTGTAACTCTCCTCTTCGTCGGCATTTAAATAAATAACCTCATCCGTTACAGTGCTTTTTACGATTTTTCTATAAGGTGTTTCAATGAAACCATATTGATTAATCCTGGCAAAAGAAGATAGACTATTTATAAGACCTATGTTTGAACCCTCAGGTGTTTCTATTGGACATATTCTACCGTAGTGAGTAGTGTGGACGTCTCTTACCTCAAATCCTGCTCTTTCTCTGGTAAGGCCACCGGGGCCTAATGCAGAAATCCTTCTTTTGTGTGTAATTTCACTTAATGGATTTGTTTGGTCCATGAACTGGCTTAATTGGCTTGTTCCAGTAAATTCTTTCAAAACAGTTTGTATAGGTTTAGAGTTTACAAGGTCTTGAGGCATAATTGATTCAATATCAACAGTGCCCATTTTTTCTCTAATTGCTCGCTCCATTCTTACTAATCCAATTCTATATTGGTTTTCAATTAACTCTCCGACTGATCGAACACGTCTGTTTCCTAGATGGTCTATATCATCTTTACCAGCACTCTCAGTTTTCATATCAAAAAGTTTTTTTGCGACAGCTAGAATGTCTTTTTTACTTAAAATTCTTGTTTTAATATTCTTATCTAATGATAAATAAGTGTTTAATTTCACCCTACCTACTTCAGATAAATCATATCTATCTTCACTAAAAAACATATTTTGAAATAAAAAGTTACTTGCTTCTAGTGTAGGTGGTTCACCAGGTCTTAATATTTTAAAAATATCAAAGAGAGCTTCCTCTCGTGAATTATTTTTGTCTGAGACAAGTGAATTAATTACACCTAAATTACCAGTCGCTTGGTTAGCATTTATAACGGAAAATTCATTTATAGATAATTCCTCAAGTCTTTTAAAAAACTCTTCGCTTAATGAGCGACCTGCCTCTGCATAAACTAGACCATTATCGTAATTGACAATATCATTTGATAAATAAAAACCATATAAATCCTCTTGTTTAAACAGAAATTTATTAATTTTTTTATCTTTTATTTCTTTTAGTAGTTTTAAAGATAATTTGACATCTTTGTAAGCTACAACTTCATTAGTATTTGGGTCTACTAAATTGAAAGGTAAGTTTTTATATTTAAATTTATTTAAATCTAAGTTAACAACCCATCCATCTTTATTTTTTTTAAAATTAAATGTTTCATAAAAATAAGTTAATATTTCTTCTGAAGTCATTCCAGAGACTTTATAAATATCTGGCTCAACTTTATTTTGTATGCATTCTTGTAGATACTTTTCTGAAGCTTTTGATGGAAGGGCCTGCAAAATTGTTGTAGATATCATTTTCTTTTTTCGATCTATTCTAAAGAAAAGGTTATCTTTATGGTCAAATTCAAAATCCAACCAAGAACCTCTATAGGGAATTATTCTTGCGTTATATAAGACCTTACCACTTGCATGGGTTTTACCCTCATCATGGTCAAAAAATACACCGGGTGATCTATGTAATTGACTTACAACAACTCTTTCAGTTCCATTAACAACAAAAGTTCCATTGTTTGTCATCAAGGGTAAATCCCCGAGATAAACTACTTGTTCTTTAATGTCTCTAAGTGATTTTTCTTGGGTTTCTTCATTAATATCCCAAATTATTAGTCGAAAAGTAACCATGAGTGAGGCTGAAAAAGTTAAACCCTTCCTTCTGCACTCATCAACATCGTACTTAGGATTATCAAGATAGTAATCAATATAGTGAAGTTCAGATTTACCTGCATAGTCTTTTATGGGAAAGACAGAATTAAAGACTTCCTGCAGGCCTGTATTAGAACGGCTCTCTACTGATTTTCCTAATTGAAGAAACTTATCGTAGGAAATTTTTTGAATATCTACTAAATTTGGAACCTCGATCGTTTTACCGATCTTTCCAAAAGAATAGCGAATTCGTTTTTTTTCTGTAAAGCTAAGTGGCATATTATATAGAACCTATAATAATTAATTATTTAAGTTCTACTTTTGCGCCTGCGGCTTCTAGCTGAGTCTTCATAGCTTCCGCCTCTTCTTTCTTAACTCCTTCTTTTAAAGTTTTCGGAGCACCCTCAACCATGTCTTTAGCTTCTTTTAAACCAAGACCTGTAATAGCTCTTACTTCTTTAATAACATTAATTTTTTGATCCCCTGCTGCAGAAAGCACTACATCAAAAGCATCTTTTTCTTCTGCTGCATCCGCTGCAGGAGCTGCTCCACCTGCTGCTACTGCTACAGGTGCCGCTGCGGTTACACCCCATTTTTCTTCTAATAGTTTTGAAAGTTCTGCTGCTTCCATTACTGTTAGTGTTGATAGCTCATCAACAATTTTATTTAAATCTGCCATTTTTTTGTCTCTCCCTAATTAGTCTTTTTTGTTTTGTAGTATTGAAATAATATCCTGATCTGGTCTTTGTAATAATCTTACAAGCTTTGAAGCAGGAGCATTGATCAATCCAACTATTTTTCCTCTTATTTCTTCAAGAGAAGGTAAAGTTGCAACCTTTGCTATATCCTCTTTTGAATATAACTGGTTATCAAAAAAAGCTGCCTCTGCAGACAGCTTTTTTAAATCTTTTTCAAATTTTTTACAAACTTTTGCAGTTTCGACAGGATTATTTGTAAAAATTAATAATTTTTGATTAGATAAAAAATCAATTAAACCTTTTTTTTCATCATCTTTGTTAACAAATATTTTAACGATATTATTTTTAGAAACTTTAGTTACTCCATCATTATTTCTAATTTCAGTTCGAAATTCGATCATTTCTTTTACTGACATCTCTGAAAATGATGCAACGAATATGGCAGAATAATCCTTTGACATTTGATCAAGGTTTTCAATATATTGTTGTTTTTCAGCTTTATTCATTATATTTCAACCCTCAAACCAAAACCCATAGAAGAAGATAGATAAACAGAATTCACAAAGTTACCCTTCAATCCTGATGGTTTTATTTTTTTTATTTCATCAATAAAAGAAGTTACGTTTTCAGTTAATTTACTTTCGTCAAAACTAACTTTACCTAAAGCAGCATGTATGGTTCCTGCTTTATCATTTTTATATGCTACAAGCCCTTTATTAATATTTTCAATTGTAGTTTTTATATCATTTGTAACAGTGCCTGTTTTAGGATTAGGCATTAAACCTTTTGGACCTAAAATTTTAGCAATTTTACTAACAACGGACATCATGTCTGGAGTAGCTACTATTACATCTACGGCTATCTTTTTTTCAAGAGTGGCAACCAAATCATCTCCTCCAACATGTTTAGCACCAGCTGCTTTAGCCTCCTGTGCAGCTTTTCCTTGAGCAAAAACTGCTATTTGAACTTTTTTTCCTAAACCATGGGGAGGTATAAAACTACCTCTGACATTTTGATCAGACTGCTTTGAGTCAATACCTGTATTGATTGATACTTCTATAGACTCGTCAAATTTAACATATTTTTTTTCTTTAATAATTTTAACTGCATCAGATATTTTGTATGACTTTGTAAAATCTATACCTTCGATTTGATTTTTTTTGTTCTTAGTTAAAATCATTATACAACTTCCATTCCCATTGACCTTGCTGATCCGAGTATTATTTTTGATGCTTGATCAACATCATATGCATTGAGATCTTCTAATTTTTCTTTTGCTATCTCTTCTACCTGTTTCATTGTAACCTTACCCAATTTTGCTCTACCAGGCGTTTGACAGCCTTTTTTTATTTTTGCGGCTTTTTTTAAATAAAAAGTAACGGGTGGTTTTTTTGTGACAAAATCAAATGATCTATCTTTGTATGCAGTAATTATAGTTGGAATAGGTGCACCCTTTTCCAAATCTTTTGTCTTGTCGTTAAACTGTTTACAAAAATCTTGTATATTTAATCCCTTTTGACCTAAGGCAGGGCCTACGGGAGGTGCCGGATTAGCAGAACCGGCTGGAATTTGTAGTTTTATATATCCTAAAATTTCTTTAGCCATGATATTAACCCTTAACCACTTGTGAATAATCTAGTTCTAAAGGTGTCGGTCTCCCAAAAATTGAGACGGACACTTTAAGCTTTTGTCTTGAACTGTCAACCTCTTCTATAATACCACTAAATGAAGCAAATGGACCATCAGACACCTTAATCTGTTCACCAACTTCATACTCAAACTTAGGTTTAGGATTATCAACACCTTCAGTAATGTCTTGTAATAATTTAGATACCTCTCGTTCAGATATGGCAATTGGCTTATCTTTCGTACCTAAAAAATTTGAAACTTTTGGTATATCTCTAACTAAATGCCAAGTGTCATCGTTCATTATCATCTTGATTAAAACATACCCTGGGAAAAATTTTTTTTCAGAGTTAACTCTTACACCTCTTCTTACCTCCACAACTGCCTGAGTAGGAACAGATACTTCAGAAATCGAGTCTTCTAAATTAACTTTTTTTGCTTCATCTAAAATTGAGTCTGCAACTTTTTTCTCAAAGCCAGAGTGGCAGTGTACAACATACCACTTTGATGTATCTGTATTTTCAACCATTAAATTATCCTAGAACTATTCTCACAACAAAAGAAAAAAATTGGTCTAAGAGCATTAAAATAATTGCAGCAATACTAATCACAACCAAAACGATACCTGCTGATGTGAAAGTCTCTCTCTTGGAGGGCCAGGTAACTTTAGATACCTCCTGTCGAACTTCTCTTAAATATTTAGCAGGATTAAATTTCATGTTTTTTTTTATTTATATATTTGGCAGGAGTGGCAGGCATCGAACCCGCAACCTCCGGTTTTGGAGACCGGCGCTCTACCAGTTGAGCTACACTCCTTCATATTAGTATTACTGCAGAGAATATTTTTATTCGATAATCTCTGAAACAACTCCTGAGCCAACAGTTCTACCACCTTCACGAATAGCAAAACGTAAATTGTTATTCATTGCGATAGGAGCAAGTAACTCAACTTCAAGTGTAATATTATCACCAGGCATTACCATTTCAGTACCTTCAGGCAATTTAATTGAACCAGTAACATCAGTGGTTCTAAAATAAAACTGAGGTCTGTAATTTGCAAAGAAAGGAGTGTGTCTTCCACCCTCTTCTTTGCTTAAAGCGTAAATCTCTGCTTTAAATTTTTTGTGAGGTTTAATACTACCAGGAGCTGCCAAAACTTGGCCTCTTTCAACCTCTTCCTTTTTAGTTCCACGAAGAAGAGCACCAATATTATCTCCAGCTTCACCTGAGTCTAATAGTTTTCTAAACATCTCAACTCCGGTACAAACTGTTTTGGTTGTATCTTTTAAACCAATAATTTCAATTTCCTCACCTGGTTTGATAACACCTTGTTCAACTCTTCCAGTAACAACAGTACCTCGTCCAGAAATAGAAAATACGTCTTCAACTGGCATCAAGAAAGGTTTATCTAATTCTCTTGTAGGAGCAGGGATATACTCATCAATTTTTGACATTAATTCAATGATCGAATTTTTACCAATATTTTCATCTCTGTCTTCTACAGCTGCAAGAGCTGATCCTTTAACGATTGGAATATCATCACCAGGGAAATCATATTTTGATAGAAGCTCTCTTATTTCGACTTCTACAAGCTCTAATAATTCTTGATCATCTACTTGATCAACTTTATTTAAGTAAACAACTAGTGCTGGTACACCAACCTGTCTAGCTAAAAGAATGTGTTCACGTGTTTGAGGCATTGGACCATCAGCTGCGTTAACAACTAAAATACCTCCGTCCATCTGAGCAGCACCTGTAATCATATTTTTTACGTAGTCTGCGTGGCCTGGACAATCGACGTGAGCATAGTGTCTTTTATCAGTGGAATACTCAACGTGAGCTGTTGAAATTGTTATACCTCTCTCTTTTTCTTCAGGTGCTTTATCAATTTCATCATACGCTGTGAACTCTGCACCACCTTTTTCTGCCAAAACTTTTGTTATTGCTGCGGTAAGAGTAGTTTTACCATGGTCGACGTGACCGATAGTTCCGATGTTGACGTGTTCTTTCGATCTGTCAAATTTTTCTTTAGTCATTTTAAGTTGTTACCTCTTTTTAATATCTATTACTTAATTTTTTCAATGTACTTGGAGCGGGTGAAGGGAATCGAACCCTCGTAGCCAGCTTGGAAGGCTGGAGCTTTACCATTAAGCTACACCCGCGATTCAGCGGGTAACCACTTCAAAACATCCACAAAATCAAATCCTTGTGAGTTCCGATAAACTACTAATTTTTCTTTAAAATTCAATAAGAAAAGTGAAAAAAGTGGTGGAGGGAGTAGGATTCGAACCTACGTACACTTGCGTGAACAGATTTACAGTCTGCCGCCTTTAACCACTCGGCCATCCCTCCAAATTGTATAAAAACAGTTGTTGATTAATAGATAATTGTCTTTGAAAGTCAATAGACTTCCTTAATTTTTACTGCTATTTAAAACAATGCTTATTTCAGGGGCCAATTCTTGTACTAGTTGTATAACTCATAATCCCGATAAGATTATTGAAATTTTTATAAATATTGAAAAACAATCAGTTTTTGCCAAGCTGATAGATCAAAATAAACTTAACAATAAGACAAAGTTACTAAAGAAAAACGATTTTAATAGACTTGGTATTAAAAATGATAGATTTATCAGTGATATAGTTTTACGCAGAGAAAAGTATAAACCCTCCAATTTAGATGAAATTATTAAAAATAACAAAAAATCTCTTATAATTGTAGCCGATCAGATTACAGACCAAAATAACCTTGGAAACATTATAAGAACGGCTCTTTTGATGGGAGCTGATGGTCTATTACTATCAGAGCATTCTTCGGCAGATATTAACGATGTAACGTCATTAACCTCGTCTGGAGCCGTTGAAGTGTTGAAATATCATGTTTCTAAAAATATTAACAGAACAATAGAAGTTCTAAAAAAATCTGGCTATTGGACTTATTCCCTAGATATGAGTGGTCAGGAAATGAACAGAGAATTTAATTTTGATAAAAAATCTGTCATCATTGTTGGAAGTGAAGGAAAAGGGATTAGAAGAAATATTTTAACAAAGAGTGACTTTAAAATAAGTATCCCTCAAGAAAATGTAGGTGGTATTGATAGTTATAATGCAGCAAATTCTCTAGCAATTGCTGCATATCATTTTAAAATTAGCACTTTTTAAATATTGTTTATTTTAGATTTTAATATAAATAATAACACAATGCCGGCTTAGCTCAGTTGGTAGAGCAGTTGATTTGTAATCATCAGGTCGGGAGTTCGAGTCCCCCAGCCGGCACCATTCAATTTTATTAGAAACAATCCTTAAACACATATAATTGATTATTTTCAATACTTACATTAAGTTTAAAATCTATGATTTCGGATATTGATCAATTTGGGAGAGATACCACAAAAAATAATAATCCAAGTCCTAACGAAGAAAAGTCAAAGAAAATTTTAGACTCATTAGCTGAAATAAAAAATCAATTAGAAAATAAAAACTATAATCCAAATATAGAAGAATCATCACCAAGAACAAGAGCTAGTAGTTTGAAAAATAAATCTGATTTTGATGAACTGAAATTAAAAATTGAGTCTTTAGAAAAAAAACTTAATACTATTGATACATTCCTAAATAATAAATCAAGTAACGAAAAATTTCATGAACCGATTAATCATAAACTTGACGGGGATTTAAGTATTTTTCATAAATTAGATAAACAATCATCAATACAACAAAACAAATCATTGCTAGTTCTTGAAGATGAAGCAGATTTTAATAAATCAAATTTTAATTTATTTCGTTTTATAATGACAATTAATTTTCTAATAATAGTTCTTATAGCTTTAATTGTTTATATAAAAGACATACCAATCAAAGATATAATAAGTATTTTTTTAATTAGTTGACGGAGGGTTGAATTTTTTCAACACTTGCTGCGCTAAACTTAAACTCAGGAATTTTACCAATCGGATCTAACTGAGGGTTAGTGAGCACATTTGCAGCTGCCTCAGCAAAACAAAATGGCATGAAAACCATACCTTCAGGAATTTCTCTGTCGCTTCTGACCTTAATAGCTAGCGATCCTCTTTTCGTCTTAACTAAAACTTGATCTCCTGGATTAATTGTCATCCTTTTCATGTCCCATCTATTCATACTGACTATAGCTTCAGGTTCTATATGATCCAAAACATTTGCTCTTCTAGTCATAGACCCAGTATGCCAATGCTCTAATAATCTTCCTGTTGTTAATATCATCGGGAAATCATCATCTGGTAGTTCTGCTGGGGGGATTAGTTTAGCAGGTACTATTTTTCCCCTTCCATTTGCAGTTGGAAAGTTTTCATTGAATATAATTTCATTCCCAGGTTTGTTTGGATCGTCACAAGGATATGTGACAGAATTTTCATTTTCTAGTCTTTCATAAGTAATATTTTTTAATGAAGGCATTACTTGGGCCATTTCATTAAAAATATCTCTTGGATGTAAATAGCTCCAATCTAATCCCATACCTTGAGCTATAGCTTGAGTGATCCACCAATCCTGCCTGGCTGAACCAGGAGGTGATACTGCTTGGCGACCTAACTGGACTTGTCTGTTAGTATTTGTATAAGTCCCAGTTTTTTCAGCATGAGCTGATGAAGGTAAAATTACATCTGCATGCCAGGCAGTTTCAGTCATGAAAATATCTTGAACAACTAAATGATCTAATTTAGCTAATGCAGCTCTTGCATGATTTTGATCAGGATCAGACATTGCAGGGTTTTCGCCCATAATATACATACCTTTAATTTCATCTTCTAAAATTTTGTTTATAACTTCTACAACGGTTAAACCTTTTTTATCATCAAGACCTGTCTTCCAAAAATTTTCATATTTCTGGTGAATACTTCCGTCTTCAACTGACTGGTAATCAGGAAAGACCATTGGAATTAATCCGGCATCAGATGCACCTTGGACATTATTTTGTCCTCTTAAAGGGTGTAACCCTGTGCCCTCTCTTCCAATTTGTCCTGTAGTTAAAGCTAGAGCTATTAAACATCTAGCATTATCTGTTCCATGTACATGTTGAGATACTCCCATACCCCAAAAGATAATAGATCTCTCTGATTTAGCATAAAGTCTAGCAACTTCTCTTAACACTTGAGCTTTGACACCACAAATGGCTTCCATTTTTTCAGGAGAAAAATCTTTTATTTCCTCTTGTAATTTTTCAAAACCCTCAGTTTGTCCTTGAATATATTGTTCGTCATAAAGTTTCTCTTCAACAATGGTGAATAAAAGTGCGTTGAGCATTGCAACATCAGTACCCGCTTTAAATTGTAAGTTATAGGTAGCATGTTTTGTTAAACCTTGCTTCCTTGGATCCATAACAACTAATTTGGAACCTCTTTTTGCTGCACGTTTAAGATAGGTTGCTGCAACAGGGTGGTTTTCTGTAGGCCTTGCACCAATTACAATTACACAGTCAGCATCAGATGCAGACATAAAAGGAGCTGACACAGCCCCAGAGTTTACACATTCCATCAGTGCTGCTACAGAAGATGCGTGACAAAGTCTAGTACAGTGATCTACATTATTTGATCCAAAACCAACTCTAACCAATTTTTGAAATAAGTAAGCCTCCTCATTAGAACACTTAGCTGAACCAAAACCTGCTAAACTTTTTGGTCCATGATCCTCTTTTAAATTTAAAAGACCAGATGAAGCTTTTTCGATTGCGTCTTCCCAAGTAGTCTCTTCAAAATAATCATAAATATCAGCATCTTTAATTTCAAGATTTGGATCTTTTTTAACACCATCTTTTCTCACTAAGGGCTTAGTGAGTCTTCCATCATGATTGATATAGTCATAACCAAATCTACCTTTTACGCATAACCTATTTTCATTAGCGGGTCCGTTTTTTCCATCCACGTATAAAATTTTGTCATCTTTTACGTGTACTTCAGTCTGACACCCCACACCACAATATGGACAAACACTCTCTACGACTTTATCTGAATAAGACTCTCTTTTTCCCTGATCATCAACTAATGAGGACTCCATTAATGCTCCTGTTGGGCAAGCTTGGACACACTCTCCACAAGCAACACAAGTGCTATTGCCCATGGGGTCATCTAAATCAAATATTACCTTCGCTGTTGACCCTCTGTAGGCCATTCCAATTACATCGTTTACCTGAACCTCACGACAAGCGCGAACACATAAATTACAATTTATACATGCGTCTAAATTAACACTCATCGCTTTATGAGATCTATCTAACTCTATTTTTTCTTTACTAGGAAAACGACTATCACTAACACCTAATTTCTCAGACCAGTTCCAAAACTTTGACTCGGGGTCAGGAGAATTATTTTTTTCTGGTTGGTCAGACACAAGAAGTTCAAAAACCATAGATCTTGATTTTTCTGCTCTTGATGAGTTAACTGTGACTTCCATACCTTCAGTAGGTTTACGAATACAAGATGCTGCAAGAGTTCTCTCCCCTTTAATTTCAACCATACAAGCTCTACAATTTCCGTCTGCTCGATAACCCGGCTCAGGTGAATAACAGAGATGAGGAATATCAATATTATTTTTTTTAGCGACATCCCAAATCGACTCGTCTTTGTTGGCTACATATTCGTTACCATCAATCTTAAATTTAATATTATTTGACATTAATTGGTTACCTCCTCAGGGAAGTGTTTAATAACTGAAAGCATTGGATTTGGAGCAGCTTGTCCTAAACCACATATAGAGGCGTCCATCATTGCCGATGATAATTCCTTTAAAAGGTCTACGTCCCAAGATGATTGGTTCATGAGTTTAAGAGCTTTTTCAGTTCCATTTCTACAAGGAGTACATTGACCACAACTTTCATCATGAAAAAAGAACATTAAATTTTTGGCAATATCCTTCATATTATCTTTATCAGACAGAACAACTATAGCAGCCGAACCAATAAAACAGCCATGCTCTTGTAATGTGTCAAAATCAAGCGGAATATTATCTAATTTTGCAGGAAGTATTCCTCCAGAAGCCCCTCCAGGTAAGTATGCTTTAAATGTATGACCCTCTTGAATACCACCACAATACTCATCAATAAGTTGTTTTATTGTGATCCCTGCTGGAGCTAGCTTTACACCAGGGTTTTTTACTCTTCCCGACACAGAGAACGTTCTTAAACCTTTTCTACCATTGAGACCATGACTACTGAACCATACAGCACCTTTTTCCAAAATCTCTCTTACCCAAAAAACTGTTTCAACATTGTGTATTAATGTTGGTCTACCAAAAAGTCCTACTTGAGATGGAAATGGAGGTTTATGTCTAGGTAAGCCTCTTTTGCCCTCTAAACTTTCTAACATTGATGACTCTTCACCGCAAATGTAGGCGCCAGCACCTCTTCTAAAATGAATTCTTGTTTTAATATTTAAATTTTTTTCTTCTAAAATTTTAATTTCTTTCTTTAAAAACTTTATTACATCAGGGTACTCATCTCGCATGTATATATATACATCTGTTGCCTCAACTACCCATGCAGCAATTAGCATTCCCTCAAGGAATCTATGAGGATCTCTTGTAAGATAATGATGATCTTTAAACGTTCCTGGTTCGCCCTCATCACCATTAATTGCCATTAATCTGGGTTTATTTTCTGCTCTGACAAATCTCCATTTTCTTCCAGTTGGAAATCCTGCACCACCAAGACCTCTCAAACCTGATTGCTCCATTTCTTCTATGAGCTTCATCGGATCTTTTTTATTTTCAATACAATCTTTTAGAATTTTATATCCACCATTTTTTACATAATCGTCATAGCTAATGTAATTTGGTATAACTGGTTTTGTATCTTGCTCCTTTAAGGCTTTTTGAACTATACTTACATCTGCGTTTACAAAATGTTTTTTTCCTACCTCAACTACTGGTGCTTGATGACACCTTCCCATGCAAGGTGCTCTAACTACTCTCACATTAGAGGATACACTATCACTTAAATTTTTTTCTAAAGTTTTGCATCCGTTCATTTCACATGTAATACCATCACAAATTCTAATTGTTGTTTCAGGTGGGCTGATATCATCCTCTTTATAAATATCAAAGTGAGCATAGAATGATGCTGTTTCGTAAACTTCAGTTAATGGTAAATTTGTTAATTCGGACAATGCTGTTAAATGTTTTGGTTTAAGACATTTATAACGGTCTTGAATTAAGTGAAGGCTTTCAATAAGCATATCCCTTTGTCTAAAATATTCATTAGGTATAAGGTTTTTAAGATCATCAATTGACTGGTCATCACTTTGGCGACCCTTGTTGAATTCTAATGCTTTTCTTCTACCAGAACCTGGATGAATCTTACTTTGTGAGTCCTTCATTTGATATAATTTAGTAATTTTTTATTAAGTTTCAATTATCAATAATTAATTAATTGATAAGTATTACTTATTAAAGCTTTTTAAGAATTTTAAAAAGTTATTTTTAATTGGTGATGGGCGATTATCATCAATATGAACTATACCTACCTTATGAGATATTTCTGGAGAAATTAATTGAATAAAATTTGTATTCTCATCATAGTTAAATGACTGAGTAAATATATATGGCATAATTGTTGAAAATTCTGAACTATTTACGTGAGAGTAAATATGAGTCATAGAGTTTGACTCAATTAAAACTCGTGGATTAATATTATTCTCTTTAAAAACAGCATCTAATATTCTTCTAAATTGATTTTCTTTAGAAATTAAACATAGATCTAAATTACCAATCTCTTGCCATTTTAATTTCTTTTTATTTTTTAAATTATTTTTTTTAGATATGAGGAAATATGTTTCTTTATATAAAGGTATCTTCTCAACTCCTAATATTGGTTCATTTTCTAAATAACTTATCCCTAAATCTAATTTGAAATCATGGAGATTTTTATCAATTTCATTAGAAGACATAGAAATTACTTGCAATTTGACATTTGTAAATTTTTTAACAAAACTATTTAATAAAAAAGAAACTTCCAATAAAGCAGTAGGAATAACACCTATTCTTAAATTTCCAGTTAAATTATTTTTTAACTCAGAGCTTAACTGTTTAATATTAGTGTACTCTTTGACAATATTTTTAAATCGTTCCTTTAAAATTTCACCCTCGGAAGTTAATCCAATATAGTTCTTTCCTCTTTTTACTAATCTTACCCCTATTTCATTTTCTAAAGCCTTTAGCTTCATAGATAAAGCAGGTTGTGATATTTTTAATTTTTCTGCTGCTCTATTGAAATGTTTTTCACTATCTAAAGCTAAAATAATTTCTAAATTCTTTATTTCCATGTATTTTTAAAATAAATATATATGTAAATGGATTATTATCTAGATACTAAAGGCTTTGAATGCCCTATACCTGTCTTAAAAGCTGAAAAATTTATAAAAAAGTTAAAAAAAAAATGATGTTCTTACAATAGAAAGTGATGACCCATTATCTCAATTTGACTTTAAAAATTTTTGTGAAGAAAAAAAATATGTGATCATTTCACTAAAAAAAAAGGGGAATTTAGTAAATATCAAATTTAAAATTCAATAAAACTAATCTTTTCGCCTTTTTTAATTTTATCATTTCCTTCTGGGACAAATGCTAACCCATCTGCTTCAGAGAGAGAAATTAGTTTTGCAGAACCTTTTGAATTATGAGTATAAAGTATATTTTTAGATAATTTCACACGATAAAATTTTGTTAAATTAGATTTTTTAATTTCTGAAAATCCAGATTGATAAAATTTGGTAATGCTAGAATTATCTTTGCGAGAGGGATCTATAAATAAACTTACTAAAAAAAATAGATTAGTGAAAACAGCTAATGGATTTCCAGGAAGTGAAAAATAATAATTGAATTTTAATTTTGAAAAAATCACAGGTCGACCTGGTTGAATTCTTACATATTTAAATAGAAGTTCAGTGTTTTGAGTTAAAAATGAAGATATGTAATCTTTAGAGCTAAATGAAGAGCCACCTGAACTAATAATAATATCAAATTTATTTTGATTTTTTTTATAAAATTTATCAATTTTTATTTCATCATCTTTTAAAATACCTAAGTCATGAACGCTTATATTAAATTTCTTTAAAAAATGAATTATTTGATATTTGTTTGAGTCATAAACTTGATGATCTTTTATTTTTTTTCCAGATTTTATTAATTCATTTCCTGAGGATACGACAGCAACTCTCAAAGTTTTATATGCCCATAAATTTGTTATACCTACTGATGAAAGTAATGCAATTTTTATGAAATCAATTTTTTCATTTTTTTTTATCAATATTTTATTTTTTTTTAAATCCTCACCTTTTTTTTTTATATCTTTATTAGATATTTTTGAATATTGGACTAGTAGATTTTTTCCCTCAACTTTTGCGTTTTCTAATGAAATAAAATTTTTAAAGTTTTTTGGAACAATACCTCCTGTATTTATTTTATAGGCTAAATTGGGATTTAATCTTTTATATGGATGTCCAGCATTTAGAAACTTATTAGATATTGACACGTTTTTGAGATTTTTATTAGAAACAATATAACCATCTAATCCTGCAGTATTTTGTGAGGGTAGATTTATTGGTGAAGTAATTGTTCTTGATGCTACTGTATTATGTGCTTCCTTTAATTTAATCTTAGACTCTTGAAATAAATTCTTTTTTTCCCGAATAATTATTTTTTGCGCAAGTTTTAAAGATATTAACCTAGGAGTTTTCATAATATATTTTAGAGGCAATTTTTTCTATTTGACTGTGATTAAAGGTCTGAATCGGATGATCGATATTATCGTCTGTAACGATATATTTAACATTATTTATAGATTTGTAGAGGTAGTCTTTGTTATTTTTTTGTAAGCTTACTTCTAACTTTATCAAATCATCAAATCTCTTAAATCCTTCAAATATTAGCAAATCACAATCTTTGTTAATTTCTACCAGACGTTCTAAATTAATATCTGACTCAGCTTTCTCTTCTATGAATGCAAGTCTTTTATCTGATACTAGTGTAGTTTTATATGCTCCGGATTTTCTAATTTTATAGCTATCTGTATTAGGATGATCAATGTCAAAAGAATGGTGAGCATGCTTTACCACACCAACTTTTATTTTATTTTCTTTAAAAAATTTTACTAAATTACTCACTAAAGTAGTTTTGCCACTATTTTTCCATCCAATAACAGCTATTGTTTTCACCTTGTCACCATAATACAATCAAGAAAAAAATGACAGATTTTTTAATCAAACCAAGTGTAAATAACAGAACTTTATTTAAATTAAAAAAATCAATTAATGAAAAAGGCGAAATAACAAAAATTCCAATTATTGAAGAAAAACCACTCACGCTATTCTTAAACAACCAAGAAATAGTGACAATAATGACTATAGGAGATTATCCAAAATATTTAGCTATAGGTTATTTATTCAATCAGGGAATGCTTAATAATATAGACGATGTAAAAAAGATTGAGTTTCATAAAGACCTAAAGACAGTTGTTGTAAGAACAAAGAGTAAAACTAATTATGAAGAAAAATTAAAGAAGAAAGTAAATACCTCTGGTTGTGCACAAGGGACTGTATTTGGAGACTTATTTGAAGAAATAAACACCATTTCCTTGAATAAAAAAATAAGAATAGATCATCAACAGCTTATGAATTTATCCAAAAAAATTAATACTGAGCCAAGTTTATATTTATCTGTAGGTGCAATACACGGTTGCGTCTTATGTCAGGGAGATAAACCTTTGTATTATTTTGAAGATGTGGGGAGACATAATGCTGTTGATAAAATTGCTGGTTTGATACTTGATAAGAAAATAGACGCAAAAGAAATGTCTTTTTACACTACTGGCAGGCTGACAAGTGAAATGGTATTGAAATGTATCAAAATGGAAATACCAATACTATTATCTCGATCAGGTTTCACTGCTTGGGCAGTTGAAATAGCTAGAAAGAAAAGTTTAACAATGATTGGAAGAATTAGAGGTAAAAGGTTAAATATTTTATCTGGAGAATTCAGATATACCAAAGATGAGTAAGCTTGTATCTGTAATAATAACGGGTGGTAAATCCTCCAGAATGGGTTATGAAAATAAAAGTTTTTTAAAAATTAAAGATAAGTGCTTTATTGAAATTTTAATAGAAAGTCTTCAAGGAAAGTCTAATGACATTATTATTAATGCTAATAGAGATATCAGTAAGTACAAAATATTTGGTCATAAAGTTGTAAGTGATAAAATTGGCGGTTACAAAGGGCCACTAGCTGGGTTACATAGCGCTCTTGATCTATATAAAAACTCAAAAGAGGATTTATGGTTTGCTCTTTTTCCCACTGATGCCCCAATAATAAACACAGGTATCATAGATAATTTTATCTCAATTACAGAAAAAAAGAGTAAAGTTTATATTTGTAAGATTGATAATATTATCGAACCAATGTTCTCTTTTTGGTCATCAAAAATATTTACGGAATTAAATGAAGTCCTTTTAAAAAATAATGGTTATAAAATTATGAAATTTGCTAAAGAAATTGGATTTGATTATATAAATTTTAAAAAAAATAAAAAAATAGAATTTTTTAATGTAAACGACAAAAATGATTATACAAAACTTCTAAGTTTTTGAAAAATTAACTAACAAAGAGCCCTTATCATTAATTTTTTTTTCAGAATGACGATAACCTTTCTCATTTAAGTAAGGAACTAAGTCCCTAAAATTTATGTATGTAAAAGCTGGTAAGCCTTTTCCAAATTTAATAGGCTCTATCGTTATAAAAATTTCATCAATTAAATCAGCATATAAGAAATAATCATGAACACTTGTTCCCCCTAAAATTAAAACACTTTCTTTGCAAAGACTTTCAAATTCATCCCACTGATTAATATCTGGATTAAAATAATATTGATTTATTGAATTTTTAATTTGTTTGATTTTTTGGTATTTTCTAGAAAAAATAATTCTTGATCTAGACTCGTTTGGATTTAATTCATGAGTCTTTCTGCCCATAACTTGCCATTTATGATTCTTTATTAGTTTGTCTAAGTGTTTTTTGTCTTCCAAGCTAGTCCATTCAAATGGATTATTTCCAGAATATTTTGCAATAAAACCATCGCTTGAACAAGCAAATGCTAAAGTGTATTTAATCATTAATTTATTTTATTAATTTTAAGTATAATATTTTATTTCAATATATGAATTTTTACCTACCTATTGCTGAAATATCCATAAATATTTATATATTAATTTCCCTTGGAGTTGGAATTGGTTTTATATCTGGGCTCTTTGGCATAGGTGGAGGTTTTATATCTTCTCCTCTTTTGATACTGGTTGGCATTCCTCCAGCTGTTGCAGTTGGAACTACAACTGTTCAAGTATTCGCCTCAACATCAACTGGTGTTGTAAGTCATTTTCAAAGAAAAAACATTGACTATCAGATGGGTTTAACAATGGTTATTGGTGGATTAGCGGGGACACTTTTTGGTGTATTAATTTTAAATAATTTAAAAAATATTGGTTTAATTGATAACTATTTAAATAGTATCTATATAATTCTTTTAATTATTACTGCTGTATTTATTCTTTATGAAACAGCTAAAGTTAATATCGTACATAAAAATAAAAAATTTAAATTACACCAGCACTCTTGGATACATGGACTTCCTTTTAAAATTAAGTATAGAAAATCTAAACTATATATAAGTTTACTAGCACCACTTATAATTGGTTTTTTTATAGGTGTATTGACAGGGCTAACTGGTATTGGTGGTGGCTTTATACTTATTCCATGTATGATTTATTTTTTAGGTATGAAAACTATTTCAGTAATAGGGACATCTCTATTTAACATCACTATAGTATCCTTTATATCTTTATTTTTGCAAATATACATAAATCAAAATATAGATTTTGTATTAGCTTTAGGATTAATAGTAAGTAGCTCTATTGGAGCTGCACTAGCTGCAAGGATAGTTGATATACTTGATCAAGAAAATTTAAAGGTAACATTTGGTATGTTACTATTAATTATTTCATCATTTTTAGCTTATGATTTATTTAGAACACCTGAGAACTTATTCATTATAAATTATGTATAAATATATTTTAATAATCATATTTTTTTTTAAAATTGGTTTTGCATCCAATTTTTCCTTAGATCAATTTGAAATTGAAATAAACTCAAATTTTTTAGGAAAAGAAATAGTTTTATTTGGAAATAAAAATAAAGACAGTGATGTCATCTTCATTTTTGAAGGAGAGAATAAAAAAGCTAAATTGACGACAAAAGTTAAAGAGGGTTTTTTATGGGTTAATGAGACAAAAGAGTTGAATAATCAACCTAGTTTTTTTGCGATCTTCACTTCTCCCAAAAAAACTTTGAATGAAATTTTTTTATTTTCTAAATTAAAGGATAGACATTTACTAATAAGTAATCACTCTCTTGAACTTCATAAAATAAGAAAAGCAATGAATGTAAAAAATTTGTACATAGAAGAGGAGCTTGAAAGTTTAAATGGAAATTTATTTTTAAAAAAATTTTTGATACCAGATAATATCTCACCTGGAAATATAAAAGTTTATATGTACGAATTAAGAAACAATGAAATTGTTAAAATGGTATCTAAAAACTTGCAAATAAAAAAAGGAGGAATTTCATTTAAACTGGAAAAGTTGTTAAAAACTGAGTCTTTTATTTATATTATAATTTTGATTGCTATATCATTATTGCTTAGTTTAGTTACAAATTTAATATTTAGAAAAAAATGAAAAAAAATAATAACAGAAATTATTTTGTAGTTATTGATCAAAGTGCTGAAATGTGGACTGCAGTTAAATTTGCTATAAGGAGAGCAAAAATAACTAAATCTAATATTACTACTGTAAGCTTTATTCAAAGTGCAAGCGAAGGTATGATGCTTACATCAGGGGCTGAAAAAATTTTGGATAAAGATCAGGTCATAACCGAAAAATTAAAACACAAAGAAGTGCATAACTTCATCTCAGATAAATTAAAAATTAAAGCAAAATCCGAAATATTTAAATATAATGAGATTGATGAGTTTATAAGTTTCTTAAATAAATATTCATCTAACTCAACTATTATTCTTGCTACAAGTAAAGATATAGGCAAACCAGGGCCCTTAATTGACAAACTTATATATGAAAAATCTAATTCGTTACATTGCCCTCTTGTTATAATTAATGGTAATCTCGATGATAAAGATATTGAGAAGATTATTTAGCTGAATAAAAAAGATTTTAAAATTTGTGTCGTATGCCAAAGACCATTTAATTGGAGAAAGAAATGGGAAAAAGTATGGAATGATGTTAAATATTGTTCAGAAAAATGTCGAAGGTCAAAATCAAAAATAATAAAGAAAAGATAGCAAACTTACTTTTAAGTATTGGATGCGTTAATATCAACTTCAAAAAACAATTTACTCTTACATCCGGCAAAAAAAGTCCTGTTTATGTTGATTGTAGAAAATTAATTTCATTTCCAAAAGAAAGAGAATTAATTATTAATGAAATGAGCAAACAAATTAAATTGAAGTATAAAGATAATTCGACTTTTATTGCTGGAGGCGAAACGGCTGGTATTCCCTACTCTTCCTTTCTTTGTCAAAAGATGAAATATCCAATGATATACATAAGAAAGAGTCCTAAAGGGTTTGGAAAAGGTAAGTTAATAGAAGGAGAGTTTAAAAAGAATACTCAGTCAATATTAGTAGAGGATATGGCAACTGATGGAGGAAGTAAATTACACTTCATAAGGGCTTTAAGACAAAATGAACTTAAAGTTAAAGATATTTATGTAGTTTTTTACTATGGTATCTACCCTAAAGCTAAAAACAATATATCTAAAATGAAAGTGAATTTAAATTATCTCACATCATGGAAAGATATATTAACTATTTCTCCAAATTACATTTCAGATAAAGATTACGATAATTTAAAAAGTTATTTAGAGTCTATTTCAATTGGAAAATAAAATTATTAGTGTTGTTTCTGGAGGGTTTGATCCTATCCATCCTGGGCATATTATGATGATGAAAGAATGTTTAGAGTTTTCTAATTTTTTAATTGTAGGTGTAAATTCTAATAAATGGTTAATTGATAAAAAAGGAAATTTTTTTATGGATATTCAACATAGAATATATGTTGTTGATAGCTTAAAAGTGGTAAATGAAGCTATGGAATTCGAAGATGATGAAATGGGAAGTGCAAATAATTTGTTAATTAAAGTAAGAAATAAATATCCAAATGAAAAAATTATTTTTGCTAATGGAGGTGATAGATCAGATACTTCTAAAATTTTAGAATATGAAACAGCAAAGGAATATAATATTGAATTAAAGTTTGGTGTGGGTGGCAATCACAAAGAGTCCTCTAGTTCTGATTTGTTAAAAAGATGGAGTAAATACTCTAAAATTAAGGGCTAAGGGTATACGATACCCAATCATTATCTTTAAACTCAAAGACTTCTCTTTTGTGAATTCTATGAGGCATATCCTCCCAAAACTCGATTTTTGAGTATTTTACTATAAACCCTCCCCAGTAATCAGGACGAGGGAAATTTTCTTTTTCAGGATATTTATTTTTATAAAATTCAATTTTATTCTCTAAATCTTCTCTTGATTTTAAGACCTTTGATTGATTAGATGCCCACGCCCCTATTCGACTTAAATAATGTCTTGAATTAAAATATTTATCTGATGTTTCTTTTGAAACTTTTTCAACTTTACCTTCTATTCTTATTTGTCTTAATAATGACTTCCAATGGAAATTTAGGCAAACATTAGTATTTTTTAAAATGTCATTTCCTTTATTGCTCTCGTAATTTGTGTAAAAAATAAAACCTTCATTATTATAATCTTTTAATAGAACCATCCTTGAATGAGGGGTATTTTTATCGTCAACTGTCGATAGACACATTGCATTAGGGTCGTTGATCTCTTTTTCAGTGGCCAAATCAAACCATTCTTTAAACTTAATAATTGGATTTAATTTATCTGACATGGTATGAGTATTATATTAATTTTAGCAAAAAATGGATTTAAAAAATAAAAAAGGACTAATAATGGGAGTGGCTAATGATAAGTCCATTGCTTGGGGTATAGCTCAACAATGCGCAAATTTTGGTGCTGAATTAGCTTTTACTTATCAAAATGATCTTCTATTAAAGAGAATAGATCCTTTAGCTAAATCTGTTGGTTCCAATTTATTGATACAATGTGATGTTAGTGATGAAGGGTCCGTAAAAAAAGCTTTTGAAAAAATTAGAGATAAATGGGGAAATTTGGATTTTTTTGTTCACGCTGTTGCGTTTGCAGATAAAAATGAGCTAAGAGGTAAGTATGTTGAAACTTCAAAAGAGAATTTTTTAAATAGTCTAAATATTTCTTGTTATTCCTTCACTGAGTCTTGTAAATATTGCTATGAATTAATGGATAATGGCGGGAGTATTTTAACGTTAACTTACTATGGAGCAGAGCAAGTTATGCCACATTATAATGTAATGGGAGTAGCAAAATCAGCGCTTGAGGCCTCAGTAAAATATCTTGCTGTTGATATGGGGGATAAAAATATAAGGGTTAACGCTATATCTGCAGGCCCAATTAAAACTCTTGCAGCTTCTGGTATTGGTGATTTTAGATTTATTTTAAAATGGAATGAGCTAAATTCTCCATTAAAGAGAAATGTTACACTTGAAGATGTTGGTAACACAGGAGCCTACCTTTTAAGCGACCTTTCATCTGGTGTAACCGGTGAAATTCACCATGTTGATTGCGGTTATCATACAGTTGGAATGGTAGCAGTTGATGAAGCTGAGGGTGTGGCGGGATTATTAAATGAGTTTAGTAAAAAATAAATAGTTCATGTCACATAATTCTTTTGGAAATTTATTAAAGTTTACAACTTGGGGAGAAAGTCATGGAGATGCTATAGGTTGTGTCGTTGATGGTTTTCCAGCAGGAATACCTATTGACACAAAATATATTCAAACAAGACTAGATTTAAGAAAACCAGGTCAGTCAAAATTTACAACACAAAGAAAAGAGAAAGATGAAGTTAATGTACTCTCTGGAGTTTTTAACGGTAAAAGCACGGGCGCTCCGATATCAATGATAATTTACAACTCTGACCAAAGAAGCAAGGACTATTCAGAAATAAAAAATAAATTTCGACCTGGTCATGCCGATTACACCTATTTTATGAAATATAAAAATTATGATTATAGAGGTGGAGGAAGGTCTAGTGCTAGGGAAACTGCCATGAGAGTTGCTGCAGGTGCTCTTTCGGAATTACTTCTTAAAAAAATTTTAAAAAATAAAATAAAAGTTACAAGTGCTGTTATACAAATTGGTAATGAGAAGATAGAAAACTCAACTTGGAATAATAACTTTATTAACAAAAATCCTTTTTTCTCACCGGATAAGTCAATCCTTAAAAAATGGGAAGAGCTAATTCTTACACATCGCAAAAAAGGTTCATCACTAGGTGCTGTCATTGAAGTTAGAGTCTCAAATTGTCCTGTAGGTATAGGAGAGCCAATATATCAAAAACTTGACTCTGAGTTATCAAAAGCAATTATGAGCATAAATGCTGTAAAAGGTATAGAGTTTGGTACTGGTTTTGATTTAGTAAACTATGATGGCACTAATGGATCTGATCAAATTAACTTTGAAAATAAAAAAATTAAATTTCATACTAACCATGCTGGAGGAATATTAGGTGGTATTTCTTCAGGACAAGATATTATTTTTAGATATATTGTTAAACCTACAAGCTCAGTGCTAAGTGAAAAAAATACTGTTACAAAGAATTTTAAAAATACTAAAATCAAAACTAAAGGACGTCATGATCCTTGCGTAGGCATTAGAGCTGTACCAGTGGGAATAGCTATGACCAATTTTGTTATTGCAGATTTGTTACTAATTCACAAATCAAAATCACTTTAAAAAATTAGTTAGTTTTTCATATATTTTTTTTGAAGAAATACCTGATAAAATGTATTGATCCTCAATATCAGATTGATCAATAAATTTGTCTTCCATGAAAAAATTTAAAATTTTTGGTGATTTAGATGACTCATTTAATAAATAGTTGTTTACTTGACTTGAAAATCCTCCAATTGCGTTCTCCTCTATAGTTACAAAAATTTCGTGATTTTTTATCAAAGAATTAATGGATTTCTTATCTATCGGTTTAGCAAATCTCATGTCCAACACACTGCATTGAAATTTATAATTCTTTTTAATTAATTCAGAAACCTCCAAGATTTTTTGTAGCCGAGTGCCTAAACTGAGAAAAGCAATTCTTTTTCCTTTTTTTACTAGTTTTGCTTCACCCAATTTAATTTTATTAAACTTAGCTTTTTCATTGTAATCATTGGCTAAATTTCTTGGATATCTGATTGCAGATGGTTTGTCATTAATACTCATAGATAATTTAATCATATTCTTTAATTCCTCTCCACTTGAAGGAGCCATAACTATGAAATTTGGTAAGCAACATAAATAACTCAAATCGAAAGATCCTGCATGAGTAGCTCCATCAGCACCAACAAAACCTGATCTATCTATTAAAAATCTAACTGGCAAAGACTGAATTGCAATATCATGTATTATTTGATCATATGCCCTTTGCAAAAAGGTGGAATATATTGCCACAAAAGGCTTAACTTTTTCAGTCGCCATACCTCCAGCAAAGGTTACAGCATGTTGTTCTGCTATTCCTACATCAAAGAAACGATTTGGAAAAATTTCTTTGAATTTATCCAAACCTGTTCCTGAGGGCATAGCAGCTGTGATAGCAACTATTTTATTATCCTTTTTTGCTAATTTTAAAAGAGTGTCACTTACAACATTCGTGAACGTTTTTTCTTTAGATTTATTTTGAACACCAGTTTTTAAGTTAAAAGAAGATACGCCATGAAATTTATCTTTTGAACTTTCTGCAGGTTTGTAACCTTTTCCTTTTTTAGTAATTAAATGTAAAAAAACAGGACCATGTAATTCCTTATTTTTGTATTTTTTAAATAATTGAACCAATAATTTTAGATTGTGTCCGTCAATAGGGCCTAAATAGTTCAAACCAAGTTCTTCAAATAATGTATTTCCAGTTAAATATCCTTTTAAATAACCCTCAGTTTTTTTTGCAAAATCCCCTACTTCGTTGGGTAATCTTTTAGTAAAATTTTTTATAATATCTCTAAAGCTTTCATATGATTTTGAACTTAATAGTTTTACAAGATATTTACTCATTGCACCTACTGGTTCTGCTATAGACATTTCATTATCATTTAAAATAATCAGGGAATTTTTATTTAAATGCCCTAAATTGTTAAGACCTTCATAAGCCAATCCTGCACTAATAGCACCATCACCAATAATACTAATAACATCAAAATTTTGATTGAGCATATCTCTGGCAGCCGTAATCCCTAAATTGGCTGAAACAGAAGTAGAGCTATGTGCGGCTCCAAAAGGATCATAAATGCTCTCAGATCTTTTAGTAAAACCTGATAAACCATTTTTTTTTCTTAATGTATGAATTTTGCTTTTTCTACCAGTTAATATTTTATGGGGGTAAGTTTGATGACCTACATCCCAAATAATTTTATCTCTTGGAGTATCAAAGACATAATGTAAAGCTGATGTTAATTCTATTACTCCCAAACTAGCTCCTAAATGACCTCCTGTTTTCGATACTACTTGAATTGTATAATCTCTTAACTCATCATTAAGTTTTCGTAATTGATTAAATGATAATTTCTTTAAATCTTTAGGCAGGTTAATTTTACTTAAAATTGACATTTGAATTTTAAGTTATTTGAATTCGGTTGAAGTTAAAGATTTATTTCTCTTCACAATTTTATCTATTTTAAGTTTTGCAGATTTTAGTTTGTCTTCGCAAAATTCTTTTAGCTCTATTCCCTCTTCAAATAGCTTTATACTATCCTCAAGGGGAGTATCTTCATTCTCTAATAAATCAGATATTTCCTCCAATCTTTTTAGTGCACTTTCAAAGTTATTTTCTTTTTTTTTATTCATTTGAGTACTCAACTAATCTTTTAAGATGGTTATTTAAACCATTATGCAAACCTATCATATCGTATCCGCCCTCTAAGACAGATATTATTGGAACATTATTTGCAAATTTTTCCAATATAATTTTTGTCACCCAGTAAAAGTCATCATCCTCTAAATTTATAGATGCTAGAGGATCTAGTTTATGTGCATCAAAACCAGCAGAGAAATATATCAAATCAAATTTTGTATCAATTTTATCAACTATATTTTTTCTAAATAAGGATCTAAAAGTGCTAGTATCACAATCACTAGGCAATGGACAATTAAATATATTCCCAACACCAACTTCGTCAAGTGATCCAGTCCCTGGATAATAAGGGTATTGATGACTTGATGCGTAGTAAATATTAGGGTTATTTTCAAAAATATGTTGAGTACCATTTCCATGATGCACATCAAAATCTACAATTAATATTTTTTTAAATTTTCCAGTATTTAATGCATATTGAGCTGAAATGGCGACGTTGTTAAATACCCCAAAGCCCATAGCTTTATTGCTCTCAGCATGATGACCTGGCGGTCTATGTGCACAAAAAAAAACGCCGTTATTTTTATTATTTATAATATAGTTAACTGCATCAACACCACCACCAACAGCTAGAAGATAACTATTTAAACTATTTGGACAAGCAATTGTATCAGGATCAAGATGAGTAAAACCGGAAGTAGGAATAGAATCAAAGATATAATTCACATAATTAATATCATGTACCAAAGATATAATTTGTTTTTCAGCAATAGTCGGTTCAATAAAATTATGTTTTGAATACTCTTCTTTTATTAAATTATTTACAACATCTATCCTTTTGATTGACTCAGGATGATTTCCTGTATCATGATTTTTGTATTCTTCTGAAAATATAATGTTTATCATTTTAAAAGCTTTAATAAAAAACTTTGAAACCAATCATAATTTTTAAACTGGTATTTTTTAAAGTCTTTCATTATTTTATTTAAATTATCTATGTATGGATATTTTATTTTAACTATATCGTGCCATCTTTTAATAGTATTAGACGTTACCTCTGGGTGGAATTGAAAACCATATATATCTTTTCTGTTTATTTTAAATGAGTCTACTTCATACAAAATACCCTTAGATAATAATTCCATATTTTTATTATAGGAAATACCCTCTGTGTGAAATTGTAAAAAAGATAAATTATTTTTAAAAACTTTATTATTTTTTTTCAAATTTTTCTTATAACCACACTCAAATAATTTAGTTTTTGATTTAGATATTTTTGAACCAAAAATTTTTGCAATTAATTGAGCACCTAAACAAATACCAACAATCTTTTTATTTTTTTTTATTATATAATTCAGAAATTTATATTCATAAGAAATAGCCTTTGATTTACTATTTGCACTCTGTTTACCACCGTGAAAAATAAATAAATCAAATTGATCGATATCTTTTTTTTTTAAAAAATGTAAATTTTTATAAAAGATTGTAGAGGTTTTATGTTTTTTTTGAAAAAATTTTGATACTACGCTTACGTCAGCAACTTCACTATGAATTATTTGCAGTACTCTCTTCATTCTTACTAAAGTTGATGACTGTACCAAATATTATAGCATAAGAAAGCATTGATGATCCTCCGTAGCTAATAAATGGCAATGTCATTCCAGTAGGTGGTATAAGTTTAATAGAAGAACCTATATTCACAAATGCTTGCAAACACATCAAAAAGCATAAACTGAAAATCGTATTAGTAATAAATAAATTTGATGGACTCAAAATAGATCTTCTTACCATTATGAAAAATACTGGATACAAAAAGGCAACAAATAGACCAAATAAGACACCAAATTCCTCAATTAAAATAGCAAATATAAAGTCATTATGAGACTCAGGTATTGAGTATTTAAGTTGACCTTCACCCAAACCTACACCAAATAACCCACCAGTTTTAATTGCTGATAAACTTTTCGAAACTTGAGAATTGTCACCATTTAGGAAATTATCAATTCTGTATGCAACATGATCAAATGAAAAATAGGCAATTAACAGAAAAAATAATCCTATAAAGGCTAATAAAATTAGAAGTTTTAAATTTCTAAAATATAAAATTAAAATTAAAGAAAAAATTGAAATATAAACCAATAATGTTCCTATATCTGGTTGGAGAAGTAGAAGTATTATAACTGTACTTAATATTGCAAAACTTAATAATAAATAAAAATTATTTTTTGTTTTAGTATATAAATAACAAAACCAAGAAAACATACAAATAAGAGGTCCTTTTAGTAATTCAGAAGGCTGAATAGAAATAAAATTAAAACTTAACCATCTCGTTGCACCTTTAATTTCATATCCAAAAATTGGCACAATTAATAAAAGTAAAATAAAAAAAATACTCAAGATATTTAGAAATTTTCTTAAATTATTTTTAGGCAATAAAGATATAAAAATTAAAACACTCAGAGATACAGATAAAAAAATAATATGTTTTAGTATTAATAAAATAGAATATTCAGTACCTATTAAAGAATAAATAGCAAGGATGCCAATGAATGATAAAATAAATGGAATTATAAAAAGTTTTTTTGATAATATATACCAATTAGATCCTAATAAACTTTTGTCATCTCTAAAAAGTATATTTTTCAAGATATGGCTTTTTTTATAAGTCGATTAAAATAATTTCCACGATCTATATAATTT
The DNA here is from genome assembly GCA_902546975.1 of uncultured Alphaproteobacteria bacterium. Classification (GTDB taxonomy): domain Bacteria; phylum Pseudomonadota; class Alphaproteobacteria; order HIMB59; family HIMB59; genus HIMB59. The sequence goes on along the minus strand of CACCLU010000003.1, from coordinate 174,459 downwards.
TTAAAAGAGTCAAAAGACTCACCACCAGGAGAAAAAAGTATATATTCAAATTTACGTAATTTAACTATTAATTTAAGAAATTTTATTAATTCAATAAGTCTATTAAATTTAAAATAATTAGAGTCAATAAGATTTAATTGATTAATAAATAAATCTCTTTGATTACCAAATGTTAGCACTAATGTATTTTTAATATTAAATTTTAAATTTTTATCTTGTTTCTTAAGTATGCCCCCAAGGATTAAAATTTTTTTTGAACTATTTATTAAATTATTTTTATAAACAGCGTTATTTAAGTTAGTGCACTTGCTATCATTATAAATTTTTAGAGAATTTTTATTATAAATTAGCTGAATTCTATGACTTAAATCATCATAAACATTAATATTTTTTATTTTTATTCGTGAATCGATAAAATAAATCAAATTTTTAATTGAGTATAAATTTAATTCTCTAATATGGTTGGGGAGTTCTTTTTTAGGAATTAATTTTTCATCATTCAAAATTAATCTATTTTTATTGATTTTTACATGACTTCGATGTTTTAGAAATAAGTAATTTGATAAAAATAGAGGTGAATTTTTATATAAAAAATCTTGTATTCGAAATTTAGAGCTAATGTAATTTTTAATATTTGTATGGTAATCTAAATGATCACTAAATATATTTGTAATCAAAGCATAATGTAATTTTAAAAATTTCAATTTATCTAATTGATATGAACTTAATTCAATAATTAAAATATCTATTTTTGATAAATATTTGTTTAAATTTGTTTTGTCCAAAATAGTATTTCCAAAATTGCCAATAATTTTAGTTTTATATTTTTTTGAAAGTATTTGATTAATATAACTACAAGTTGAAGATTTACCCTCTGTTCCTGTTACGCCCAATATTTTTTGCGAGGATATTTCTAAACTTAAAAAATCTAAATCGATTAAAATTTTATTTTTATGTTTGTATAAAAAATGATTTTTTTCAATCTTGATTGATGGAGATACTACGAAATAACTATATTGATTAATTTTATTTTCTAAATACTTTTTGCTAATTACTCTTTTATTCATAATTTTTTTAAAATCATCATATATATTAAAATTACAATTATTATTTATAAGATATTTTTCTACTGATTTCCCGCTTACACCATATCCATAAATTAAAAATTTTTTATTTAATTTTATCAATTATCTAATTTTTAAAAGTGATAAAGCTAACAAACAAAATAGGAAACTTAATATCCAAAATCTAATTACTATTTTTTGTTCTGATAGTCCTTTTTTTTCATAATGATGATGAAGTGGGGCCATCAAAAATACTCTTTTTCCTTTAGATAATCTAAAATATGTAACTTGTATCATGACAGATAAAGTTTCAATTACAAATAGACCCCCAGCAACAGCTAATACTATTTCTTGTTTTAGAAGGATGGACGTTACGGCTAATGAAGCGCCTAAAGATTGTGATCCTGTATCTCCCATAAATATAGTTGCGGGACTTGAGTTAAACCATAAGAAACCCAGTAACGCTCCAATTGCTGAGGTACAAAAAATTACTATTTCTCCTGATCCGTTTATATAATTAACTAAAAGATAATCAGAAAAATTCATGTTACCCAAAACATATGCAAATACAGCAAATGTAAGAAATACAAATATCAAAGGCATTGTCACTAATCCATCTAATCCATCAGTCAAGTTTGTTGCATTTGTTGAACCAATTACAATAAATAGAATTAGAACAAAGTAAAAATAGCCAAGTTCAACTGAAACATTTTTTAAAAAAGGAATGCTAAATTGGTTTAAATCAAATCCATTATATTTAATAGCAAAATAGATAATTAATGTAGCTGACAGTTGACATAAAAATTTAATTTTAGAAGTTATTCCCTTACCTAATTTAACTTTTTGAAAGTCATCAAAAAAACCTATCAATCCAAATAAAATTAATGTCAATATCAATATATAGTTAAAACTTGAGAAATTGGAAGTCCACAAAATTGAACTTAAAATTATTGAAAAAAGAATGAGCACCCCACCTAACGTTGGAGTACCTTTTTTATGGTAATGTGTATCCGGACCATCATTCCTTATAGGTTGTCCACTAGGAAAAGCACTTTTTTGAATTCTAACCCAATGAGGCATAAGTATTAAGACTATTAAAAATGAGGTGACCAAGGATAAGCCCGACCTAAAAGAAATATAACCAAATAAATTAAATAAAAATTCTATATCTCTTAGAGAAAATAATAAATCACCTAACATATTGTTTTATTATCTTATCTAGTTTATTTAATCTTGAACCCATTACGAATATATTTTTTATATTATTAATTTCTGTATTCAAATAATTGATAGCTGGCATATAGTTTTTATAAAAAATGAATTTATCAAATTTTTTTTTAAACTTATAGAATTCGTCTCCTATAAAAATTATTTTTCTTAAATTTAATTTAATTGCTAATTCAATAATTTGCATATGAAAAAATTCTGATTGATCTCCTAGTTCCTTCATAGATCCTAAAATATACGCTTTTTGTTTAATATTTCTCTTACTAAAGAATAAAATTTGTTTATTTAGTGAATATGGACTTGCATTATAACTATGATCATAAAATTTAATTTTTTTACTTCCTATATAAGTCAGAACTTCTTTACCCCTAGACTCAATAATTGACTCATGGTAAAAAAAATTTTTAAATTTTATTGTCTTTATAAATTTTTTAATAAATAGAAAAGATATGATAGCTATGTTTATATAAAATTCCCCTCTAGAGGACTCTATAGAGTATTTTCTATTATTGTAAATAAAATTTACTTTGTATATTTTTTTGTTTGAGATAATAAATTTTTTCAGATTTTCAGAATTTATAACATCTACTTTTTGGTTAAGTTTTTTATTTATATAATGAGGTTCATAATTATAATTGACTAATCCACTAATAAGTCTTTTAGATTTGAATATTTTTAGTTTGTTATCTACAAGATGCCTAAAATTTTTAAAATTACCAATATGAGAATTTTCAACACCTGTCACTAAGCAATAGTGTGGTTGTAAAGTATTTACTAATTTAAGCATCTCTTTAGGGTTATTAATTCCTAATTCGAATATAGAATATTTACTTTTTAAATTCATATTCATTATAGAAAACTGCAAACCCTGGATATTGTTAAAATTTTTATAAGATCTATATGTGCTAATATTATTATTTTTTAGAATGTGAAAAATATTCTCTTTAAATGTTGTTTTGCCTACAGATCCAGTTACAGCAATAATTTTACCTTTATAGGAGTCTAATATAAATTTGCAAAACTTTTTTATAAATAGATGGGTATCTTTAACATGTAATAATTTTGGGTGAGTATTGTTAATATTTACAATTACCAACGCTGCTTTCTTTTTTATTGCTTCATTAAAATACAAGCTACCATCATTATTTTTTGTTTTTAAACCAATGAAAATATCATTTTTTTTTATTAATCTTGTGTCAAAAACAATGTCAGATTTATATTTCGACTTTAAATCCTCAATAATTTTATAAGTTTTTAGCATAATTTGATGAAATTACTTTATCATTAAATAAGTAGGATTTATCTTTGTATGTTTGTATATCTTCATGACCTTTTCCAGCAATAATTAAAATACCATCATTTTTTTTTATGTAATCTATTCCAAATTTTATAGCCTTTCTTCTACTAGGGATTTCAATTGGGTTTGAAGAATACTTTATAAGAGTTTTTCTGATTATTGATGGGTCTTCATATCTTGGATTATCATCAGTAATTATCTGTAATTTTGTATACTTTGAAATTACCTTAGCTATTTGCGGTCTTTTAGTTTTATCTCTATCACCGCCACAACCATAAATAATTATTACACTTTTATTTAATAGAGGGAATTTGTTTAACAGGTTTTCGTATGCATCTTTTGAATGAGCATAATCAATTATTATTACTTTATTTTTTTTATTATAAATAATTTCAGATCTACCAGGTGGAAATAGTGATTTAGTAATTTTTAATGGAAATTTTTTTTTAATTTTATTATAAATCATCAATATAGTAATAATATTTTTGACCATAAAATCATTATATGAGTTTATTTTATAAGATTTGTCTTTTAAAATTATTTTGTATTGATTAAAACTTCTATTGATTATAGATATTTTATTTTTAGATATAAAGTTATCTTGAGTAAGTAAGTTTTTATCAAAGCTTTTAAATTTATTTTTTAAATTATAATCCTGTAGAAATAAAATTGAGTTCTTCAATCTATGATCTTTAATAAGATTTATTTTAGCTAAATGATAATCATTTATGTTTTTATGGTAATCAAGGTGATCGGACTCTAAATTTGTTAAAATACAATAATTATAATTTAAATTTCCAATTCTTCCTTCACAGTATCCAATACTGGAAACTTCTATAAATACAAATTTTATGTAATTATCATTCGCTAATTGAAGTAAATTAAGAATTTCAAAATATGAAGGTGTAGTATTGCTCAGTTTTTTAATTCTTTTTGAATTAATAAAAAAACCTAAAGTACCTATATAACAAGATCTTAGTCCGTTTTTATTAAATAATTTATTTGCACCATAAGCAATAGAGGTTTTACCATTTGTACCTGTAACAAAAATTAATTTAAGACGATTTAAGCTATAAAATATTTTAACTATTTTTTCTAAATCCTTGTTATTTTTATAGAAAAAAAAATTAATCGATTTTTTTTTAATATTCCCCTTAAAATTAATATTACAAATAATGAAATTACATTTTTTTTTGGTGGCTAAATTTATATACTTAATAAATTTTGTTTGATTTTTACTATCAAATAGAAAAATAGTATTTTTGTTACAGTCTTGCCAATTTGTAACAATTTTAAAACCCTTTTTTTTTAAGTCAGTTAAGTTCATTAAATATCTGTACTTTTAGTATTAACAATAGATAAGTCCAGATATATGTATATTTCTTTCAAAAGATTATAAAAAGTTGGTTTTACTGTATTCCCAGCAGTCATGTATTTTCCATAGGATTCCTTGGGGTTTTGCATAAATGTTAAATTTAAATATTTTGGGTTATTGTAAGGAAAAAAACTTATATATGTAACATTTTGAAATTTTTCATCATTAAATGTAATTTGATCTGCCGTTCCAGTTTTACCTGCTACTAAGAAGTTTTTGTATAATTCATTATCAGTCTCATTCGCATAAAATAATAGTTTATTAACAGTGTTTGATATTTTGTTATATTTATTCTTATTTTGTATTTCATTTTTTTCAAATGAAGCATTGAAATTATCTCTACCTGTAATTATTTTTCCATACGCATTAATTAATTGAATTGGAGAAACTGACAATCCATAACCAAAAGGGATATTGTCACAATATCTACCTCTAAAATTATTTACAGTTGGTTCAACGGAGGTCATTCCAAATCCGATTTGAGTAGAGTTTAAAAGACCTATAAAATCCAAATCAGCTTTAAATTCATTTTGACAATCCAAATTTCTTCTAATTAAAATCGCCCCTCTATTAGATGATTTTTTTAATATATCTCCTACTTGCATGGGTATTTCGCTGTTTCTTGGATAGTCATTAATCATTTTACTACCAATGTATACTGGTTGATCTACATCAAAATACTCATTAATGTCAATTTTCTGATTTTTTAATGCAGAAAAAACTGTAAATGTTTTGAAAACAGATCCAAAATCAAATTTGAGATCTTTCAAAGGTAATAAGGTTTGATCGAACCTATCTTCAACATTTCTGTTATCTAAAAAAACGTTACTTACAATTTCTTCTCTACTTAAATCAACTAAAACATTAATAGAATAATCTGGATTTAAAATTATTGTATCCTTAAATAAGGAGTCATATATTTTCTTTTGTATCTGAATATTCAAAGACAAATCAATATCATTATTTTTTTGATCTAAATATTTCTCAATTAAAGATACACCTTTATGATCAATATTTGTGTGTCCTATCATATTATTTGTGATGGCACTATGTGGGTATTTTCTAGTGAGAATTTTTTCAAATTTAATATAAGGATTACCTTCATAAATTGGTTCTAAAATATCTTTTAGTGGGATATTTCTTTTTAAATACTTAACTTTGTTTTTGATATTTTTTATTGAATAATTATAATCAGAGTAAGCTAAAATATTTTTATTTAAGTCGTAGATAGTTGGTAAAGCTTTAAAATTTATATCCCTTTCATTAGGTTTAGAAATATTACCATTATCAAAGCTTAAAAATATTAATCTTGTAAAAACAGCAATGAAAAGTGATAAAATGGTTAAAATAAAAAAATTGTAATAATTTTTTGTTTTAGAAAGTAATTTATAGTCTGTTTCATTACTCAGATTGAACATAATTGACCTTTATTATTGTAAAGCCATCAAACTCATTTCTATCAAATTTAATAATTTTTTTATTTTTAACAAAATCATAATTATTTAATTTGTTAATTTGTAATTGATTTATTTGCTTTGATAGAAGTATTTCTTTATCAATATAAGTTTGATGATCTTTAAAATAATTAGTTTTTAAATTTGAAAGTTTGTTTTCAAGTATCTTGATTTGGTTTTTGAAACTTAAAAATAAAATAATAAATATAAATAATAAAAAAAATTTTGAAATATGATTAATCAATTTATGAATCTCCCTACTCTCAATTTTGCAGATCTCGCCCTACTATTTTTTAAAAGTTCAAGTTTTGTTGCTATTAAAGGTTTTTTAGTGAGGATCTCATATCCCCAATTTTTATTATTTTGAAAATTTTTATTTTTTTTAATTTTATTGTCTCTGAAGTAGTTCTTGACTATTCTATCCTCTAAGCTGTGGAATGAAATAATTGCTAAATATGCATTTATTTCTAAATAGTCATGAACTTTTCTCAAAAAAGTCATTAAATTTTCTAACTCACTATTTGACTCTATCCTTAAGGCTTGAAAAGCCTGTGTTGCAAAATGAATTTTTTTTGATCTAAAGTTAACTCCACTTTTTCTAAGTAACTCTACAAATTCAAAGTTTGTATTTATCTGTTTTTGAGATCTTTGATTTACAATAAAGTTAGCTAATTTTTCAGCCTGATTTATTTCACCATATACATTAAAAATTCTTTGAAGTTCTTCTTTATCGTAATAATTGATTATTCTATGTGCATTTAAATCACCGCCAAGATAATTCATATTTAAATTAGAGTCTATTTTAAATGATAAACCAATTTTACTATCTTCTAATTGATTTGATGAGTAACCTAAATCTAATAATATAAAGTTAAACTTTTTAATAGTTAGGTCTAATGAGTCCAGATTTTTGAAATTTGATTTATAAAAAATTATATTTGAATAATTTTTTTTTAATTCATTAGCAATAATTAAAGAGCTATCATCTTTATCAATAGCAGTAACGAAGTGCCCATTTTCTAAAAATCTTTTTGAATGTCCTCCACCACCAAATGTGCAATCTAAAATTGATAAATTTCTCTTACCATCAATAAATGATAAAATTTCATTTTCCATTATAGGTATATGTTGGTTATTTATCATTTAAATTTTGCTCTTGATATTTTCTTGTGAGTATCTCCTAATTTTTTTTCCCAAATTTCAAAATGATTGCCTTTTCCTATAAATATTATTTCTTTTGATATTTTTGAAAATTTTTGAAGTTTTTCTTTTACTATAAATCTTCCCTCCTTATCTATGGTTATTTCTTCCAAGTCAGAGAGTATTGCAGTTTTAAAATGATCATTTTTTTTTGAAAAAAAATCCTTTTCATCAAAACTTTTAATTAAAGAATTAATCTTAGAGGATAAGTGCACTTCAAGACATTCGTACTTTAAACTTTTAAATATAAATGTTTTTTCTTTTGAGTTTTTTATTGTTGATCTAAATGAAGATGGGATAGCAACTCTATTTTTAGAGTCAATAATTCCATAAAAAGAAGATAAAAACATAAGCATGGTATTTTATGGGATTATATGGGATTTTTATTAAATAGGCAATAGTATAGGGTAGCTATAAGCTGAGTTCTGTGTTTAAAAAACTGCAGTCATTTATCTAGTTTAACTATTACTAATTAAATCTAGCGATCAACCCAGGTCAACTGTAGAAAAAGTTTTAACCTCTATTAGATCTTACTCGTGATAGGGTTTGCATATTGCGATACTATTTACATATCCGGTAAGCTCTTACCTCACCTTTTCACCCTTACCTTGCGGCGGTTTGTTTCTGCTGCACTTTCCCTAAGGTTACCCTCGACGGATGTTATCCGTTATCACTTTCTACACGAGCTCAGACTTTCCTCTTTGTAAAACAAAGCGACTGCACGCTACCCGTGTGTAATATACATAATTTATTTAAATAATAAATTACTAAAATCCTTATAAAATTTTTTTGATTGAGATGAATTAATTTTTTCATAATTTAACGATCTTTTAACGGCTTCTATACAAAATTTTTTATATTTTCTAATGTATGAAATATGAAAGCCATATAAAATTAACATTTCATCTATACTATAATTATCTCTTATTCTTTTTTTTTTAAATCTCTGAATTCCAATTTTATTTATAAAAAACTTCTCTCCAGGATCAGTTTTTCTATTTGGAGATATATCTGAGTGAAAGATAATATTTTTATCTAAAATATTGAAATTTGATTTCAAAAAAAAAATTAAATTTCTTAATAACTTGTATTGTTTTTTTGAAAAATTTGAGTAACCAAAATCATGTCCTTTATTTTCAAGTTCAATACCAATTGAATATTCATTGATATTTGTATCGTTTCTCCATTTAGATTTTCCAGCGTGCCAAGCTTTATATTTAGGACATAATAAATTAAAAATAATTCCATTTCGGGATATTAAATAGTGAGCACTTACATTTGAATTCTTATCTGATAATTTTTTATAAGCTAATTTTAGATTTTTCATTCCTGTGTAATGGATGACTATATATTTGACTATTTTATTTTTTTTTCTAAGGCTATAATTCATCTGTGAAAAATTCGATTCTTATCCTATTATCATTTTTTATAATTTCTTGTTCTTCTAATGATAAAGATGAATTAAAAAATGATCAAAGATTTTATAATAATAACAAATTAGATGACTACCAAATTTTTGATAAAGCAAATAGTTTTATTACCTCTAATGAATATGAATTAGCTTTAATTGAATTAGATAAAATTGAGTTTTTTTATCCAAGTAGTCCTTATGCAAAAAAAAGTATTCTAGTAAAAGCTTATATTAACTTTCTTAATAAAGATTATGAAAAAACTAGAGCTCTTGCTGAAATGTATAAAGACTATTATCCAGGAAGTGAAGATATAATTTATGCTTATTATTTGGAAGCAATGACATATTATGTTTTAATAAAAAAATCAGAATATAGTCAAAAAAATACCAATTTAGCTTTAGATAAATTTAATTTTATATTGAATGCATATCCTAATAGTAGATACGAAATAGATATTCTATCAAAGATTAAACTTATAAATAATAATTTAGCTTTGGAAAAACTTAATATTGCAAAGTTTTATTTTGATAAAGGAAATTACAATGGGTCGTTAATATATTTAAAGGATATATTTATTAATCATAATTCAAGTCTTTCGATAGAGGAAACTTTATTTTTAATTACTAAAATACATTACTCTTTGAATGAATATGAATTAGCAAAAAATTATGCTTCAATTTTGGCCTATAACTTTCCTAAAAGTGAATGGTATAAAAAATCATATAATCTTATAAACGGCATAAATGATGTAAGCGATGATGATAAATGGTATGAAAAATTTAATCCAATTAAAATATTAATACCAGATGAAGAAAATAATTCTAATAATTCAATAATACAATCTATAGAATAATATAAATGTTAGTTTCTTTGGAAATTAAAAATTTTCTTTTGATTAAAAAAATATCTATTAACTTTATTGATGGTTTCAATGCTTTCACAGGGGAAACAGGTGCAGGTAAATCAATTATTATAGAGGGACTCAAATTAGCACTTGGTGGAAAAAATCAAACTAGTCTTAATTTAAAAGATAATGAGATTTCAACAATAAAAGCAATTTTTGAAATTAATAATTTAATAAAAAAAAATCTTGATAAACTTAATATAAATTTTGATGATGATTATTTAATTGTAGAAAGAGAGATAAATTCAGATCAAAAATCTAAATTATTTATTAATGGCGAAGTAAAACCTCTTTCTTTTGTAAAATCTATTTTAAAAAATGTAATTGAATTTCAAGAGAATTTTGAACAACAAGAACTATTTGATAACAAATATTTTCTAAAATTCATAGACAATATAGGTGGGATCAAAAAAGATGTTTTAAATTTAAAATATGAAATATTTAGGAACTCTAAAAATATTTATCAGTCTCATTTGAATAATGAAAAAAATATTAATGAAAAACTTGAGATATTAAAAATAAAAAATAATAAACTTAAAGTTTTAAATCCAACTAAAAATCAATACGAGGAGCTAGTTAATAAAAGAAATTTAAATAAAAATATCAAAAAATTTAGCGATATTTCAAATGAAATTAAAAAATCGATATCTAATTACAATTCAAATGATAACTTTAGTTTAATTGAAAAAAATCTTAATAAATTAGAAGATGTTAATCATGAATACTCGGATATTTCTCAAAAACTTCAATCTTCAATTTTAGATATAAATGAATTAATAAACGAATTAGAAAACAAACTTAATTCTGTTGATCATGATGAAATTGATTTTGACGAAATTGATGAAAAAATTTACCAATATCAGCAACTTTCAAAATTTTTTGAGGTAGAGCCCGAAGATTTATTTTCAATTAAGGAAGATATATCTAATGAAATAGACACACTTGAAAATTTTGATAGAGAGAAAAATATTCTATTTAAAAAATACACTAATGACCTTAATCATTATAAACAAGAGGCTTTGAAAGTATCAAATCTTAGAAAAAAAGAGTCGAAAAAAATATCAGAAAATATTAATAAACAACTACCAATAGTTAATATTGAACAAGGTGAAATAATATTTGAGTTTTCAGAAAAAGATGAAAAAGATTATAATTCAAATGGATATGATGAATTAGATGTCTTATTTAGAACTAATAAAAATTCTAAATTTAGCTCAATTAAAAAAGTAGCCTCTGGGGGAGAATTATCTAGATTACTTCTTATAATAAAATCATTATCAGCTAAAAATGATGATAACCTTACTCTTATTTTTGATGAAGTAGATAGTGGTTTAAGTGGTAAAATTGCTTCAAATGTTTCTGAAAAAATAAATAATATTTCAAAAAAAAATCAGGTAATCGCCATAACACATTCACCACAAGTTGCCTCAAAAGCAAATAAACATTGGAAAATCGAGAAAATAATCAAAAATGACGAAATGACTAGTCAAATAATTGAGTTGAATGATCAAGAAAGAGTTAATGAAATAGCAAGTTTAATAAGTGGGGCTAAAATTACTGAAACTGCTAAAAAAGTAGCTTCAGATTTACTCAAAAATTAAGGATATGAAAACAAGAGATAGTTTTATCAAAATTAGAGATAAATTAAAAAAATATAATAAAGAATATTACAACTCAAACCCATCAATTGACGACTCAGAATATGATGATCTAAAGAAAAAGTATGACCATTTATTATTAAAAAATCCAGAATTAAAAAAATATGATGATTTGGGCATAGGTACATCACCTTCATCAAAATTTAAAAAATTTAATCACTTTGAGCCAATGCTATCTCTTTCAAATAGTTTTAGTGTAAGTGACACTGAGGAGTTCTTCGATAAAGCAAGTAATTTTTTAAAAAAGCAAAATTCAAATTATATATTTAATGTCGACTGTAAAATAGATGGGGTGTCTCTATCGGTAATATATAAAAATAACAAATTATTTAAGGCAATTACTAGAGGAGATGGTGTTGTTGGAGAAGAGATAACAGAAAATGTATTGGGTATTCGGGGTATACCTAAGCTTCTAAAAAATTGTAAGTCTGATCTTATAGAAATAAGGGGTGAAGTATTTTTTTTCAGAAATGATTTTGAAAAGTTGAATAAACAATTTGAAAAAAAAAATCAATTTTCTAACCCAAGAAATGCTGCCTCAGGATCTCTTCGTCAGATCAATAGTAAAATCACAAAAAATCGACCTTTGAGATTTATACCTCATGGATATGGAAAATTTTCCTATGAAAAAGAGTTTTTAAATTTTGAAGAATTTTTGAACTTTTGCAAAAAAAATAATTTTGATCAAACAGGCTATTCAAAGAAATATGATAATTTGATTGATATATATAATTATATTTCGGACATTGAAAAGAAAAGGTCTTCAATTAATTTTGATATTGATGGAATGGTAATAAAGATCAATGACTTAGATTTACAAAGGATGTTAGGAAGTACCAACAAATTTCCACGTTGGGCAATAGCTGCAAAATTTAGTTCAGAAGAAGCATTGACACAAGTTGAAAAAATAGAACTACAAATTGGAAGAACTGGAGCCATAACACCTGTTGCAAGGCTTAAACCAATTAATATTGGAGGAGTAATTGTATCAAATGCAACACTTCATAATTTTGATGAAATAACTAGAAAAGATATAAGAATTAATGATTTCGTTTGGGTCAAAAGAGCTGGAGACGTTATACCTTATGTTTCTAGAGTAGATATAGAAAAAAGGAAAAAATCTAATAAAAAATTTGATATCCCAAAAAAATGTTTATGCGGATCTAAAATAATTAAAATTGACGATGAGGCAGTTCAAAGATGTAGTGTAGGAAAAAATAAATGTAAATATCAAAACTTAGAGTCTTTTAAACACTTTGTATCCAAGAAAGCGATGAATATTGACGGGCTTGGTGAGAAATTAATTGAAAAATTTATCAGTCTTAATTTAATTTCAAGTAAATTAGATATTTACAAATTAGAAAATCATAAAGATAAAATCATTACATTAGATGGATTTGGAGAAAAATCTTTTTTAAACCTAATTGACTCAATTAATAAATCCAAAATCACTAATTTATCAAGATATTTATTTTCTCTTGGTCTAAGGTATTTAGGTGAAAATAATTCTGAGCTTATATCTAAGTATTTTAAAAATAAAACAAGATTTAAAAATTTCATACAATCAAAAAAACTAAGGGAAAAACTTGAAAATATTGATGGATTAGGAGAAAAAGCTATAAGTTCATTTGTAAATTACTTTTCCGATGAAATTAATATTGAAGAGTCATTTGCTTTACTAGATGTAATTGAAATTATAGAAAATAAAGATAGTAAAATTAGTCTTAATAAAAGCATATTGTTTACAGGGACTCTTCAAAAAATGTCAAGGGATAGGGCAAAAGAATTAGCAAAAAAAAAAGGATATAAAATTGCCTCAAATGTATCAAAAAATTTAGACATTCTTGTTTTTGGGGAAAAATCAGGTTCTAAATTAAAAAAAGCTAAAGATTTAAAAATCAATATTTTAAATGAGAAAGATTTTTTAAATCTTATTAATTAAATTTTTTATAAAATATTTCTTATGATAATTATTTAATCTTGACTCAAAAGATTGGTAAATTTTATTATGATATTGCTTTATATACTTTCTTTCAAAATTCGTTATTAATCTCCAATTAATTAAATCTAAATCGTAAGGAACTAGTGTGACATTTTTTAATATCAAGTTTTTATTAAAAACCTTTGTTACATATAGATTTTCTATTCTAATACCAAATTTACCCTCAACATAATGACCTGGTTCAATAGAAAATAGATTGTTATTAGTAAGTATGTCACTTGATCTAGACGAAATAGATGGGTATTTTTCATGCACATCGCCAAAATTTCCTACACCATGTCCAGTCCCATGACTATAGGATATGTTAAATTTAGATAAATAATTTCTTATAAAAAAATCTATTTCTGATGATCTTATATTTCTTGGGAATGTTTTGTTTTCAATTTTTATTAATGACTTCAGTAAATAAGTATAGGAGTATTTTATTCTAGAATAATTTTTTTTTCCTATTTTAATTACTCTTGTAACATCTGTAGTGCCTTCTAAATATTGAGCACCAGAGTCTATTAATAAAATTTTTCTATTTTTTGAAGAAAGAGATTTGATTGGAGGTGCCTTGTAATGAACAATTGCAGCATTTGAGTCAAATGCGCTGATATAATCAAAAGAGTTTCTAAAAAAATTAATACCTTCTTTCCTTTTATTATATAGATATTCAGAAATTTGAAATTCATTTTTGGGATTAAATTTATTTTGCTTTAATTCGATTATAAATTTAAGAACAGCTAAGCCATCTTCAATATGACAAGTTTGAATATTTTTTATTTCATTAGATGTTTTAATACCCAAATATTTAGAAATATTTATTTTAGTTTCAGATAAATTCAAAAATTTTGATAATCGTAAATATATATTAAGATTTAAAAATTCGTAAGAAGTATCAATATTTTTAAATTTTGAAGATTTAAGATATTTAATAAACTTTTCCTCTCCAAAAATATTAAAATTATTTATAAGTTTACTTACTTTTTTCAAATTTAAGTTATTTGTTATTAAAACAGGTTTAATATTTTTTCTTGGGATAAATAAGCCTGCAAAAGGTTTGGTTGAATTCCATAGTTCAAATGACCTAAGATTTAGCAGGTACGCTACCTGAGCATTATTCCAAATTAAAATACCATCGGTTTTAAGATTAGACTTAATTCTTTCTAAATTTCTATTGTAAGGTCTTGGTATTAAATTTTTTGGCATACTTAATGGATAGGAGATATTAAAATTTGGATAATAATTTTTTCTAAAATAATTTTTTGACTGTGGGAAAATATTAATTTTATTTTTTTGTAATTTCGAATTTATTTCTCTGTATTCTTTTACTGAAATTAATTTTGAGTCTAAAACACCTGATAATTTTTTATTTTGCATTATTAGGTAGTCAACAAAAGTTATTTCGCTTAAATCATATATTTCACAATTATTCCTAAAAAATTTTTTGGCTGCTAACATGTAACGTGAATCAGTAAAAAAGATGAATCTATTTATAAAGAAAAGTATATATCCCCTAGTGCAATCAAATTTAGATAATTTATATATGTCTTTTAAATCTAGATTTGGACTTTCATTAAGATGCAGATCGTTATTTGTTATAAGATAAAAATCTATTCCATTATCTTTTAAATATTTTTTAATTAAATGAGATTTCATTTAGTATTTTTTTTTAAATATTCTAACATTCTTTTTTTTCCAGGACTTAATTGTATATTATCGGAAGTGATCTTTTTTGTGAGATTAAACTCAGAGTGATCTTCGATAGTATTTGATGAATTTTTTTCAACATTTGAAATTTCATTTAAAAATCTTGATGGTAATGAATAGTTATTCATTCCATATGTGTATCTAGAGGTTGCATAACTTAAATTTAAATCAAACTTAGCCCTAGTAATTCCAACGTAAGCAAGTCTCCTCTCTTCTTCTAATGATTTTGATGAATTTTGCTCTAAAGCACGAGAACTTGGAAAGATGCCCTCTTCCCAACCTGGTAAATAGACATGGTCAAATTCTAACCCTTTAGCAGCATGCAATGTCATTAGTTTTACAGAATTAGAGTGTGTTTTTTTTTGATTTTCGTTAACCAAACCCACATGTTCTAAGAAATCATCCAAATTCTCAAACTCTGAAAGAGCGTTAACAAACTCTTTTAAATTATCAATCCTTGACTCATTTTCTACCTGTTTTAATTTATTTTTTTCATTTTCTAACATTTTTAAATACCCTGACTCCTCAATTATAAAAATACCTATATCTTCAAGAGTTGTTTTATTAATGAGATCAGATGTTTTTTTAATGATGTCAATAAATGGTTTAGTTTTTAACATAAGGGATCCTGGTAAATTATTATCGTTATATAACAGTTCTAAAGACTCAAAGAATGAAAGTTTTTTCTCTCTTGCATTATCAATTATTAATTTTACTGATTGATCTCCTACTCCTCGTTTAGGTAAATTAATTACTCTTTCAAATGATAAATCGTCTTTGAAACTATTTGCGAGTTTTAAGTAAGCAAGAATATCTTTTATTTCTTTTCTATCAAAAAATCTTTGACCTCCAATAATTTCGTAAGGCAAAGCATATTTTATAAATTTATCCTCAATACTTCTCATTTGGGCAGTTAGTCTCACTAGAACCCCAATACTATTATTATCCTGAAACTTCTTAGATATATTGTCAGATATCCATAATGACTCCTCTTCTTGAGAGTAAAATGAATTTAAATTTATTTTTTGATCAGGAATGTTTTTGTTAAAACTTACTAAATCTTTACCTAATCTATTCTTGTTATTAGAAATAATACAAGCTGCTGCCTCTAAAATAGAGCTATTTGAACGGTAATTTTTTGTTAAGCGAACTACAGGAGAATTAAACTCTTTTGGAAAATTTATGATGTTTTCTATATTTGCACCCCGCCATGCATAAATTGACTGATCATCATCTCCAACACAAAATAGATTTTTATTAGAATTTAAAATTAATTTAATTAGATCATACTGGATTAAGTTTGTGTCTTGAAATTCATCAATTAATATGTGTTCGATGAATTTTTGATAAGAATTTCTTATATCTTCGTTATTAAATAATATGGTATAGCTATGTAGAAGAATATCTCCAAAATCTACTGCGTTTATTTCAATTAATCTTTGCTGATAAAAAGAGTAAACATCATCTAATCTCTCTATAGATGAAAATTTAGAAATTTTTTTATTTTCATTAAAAAGGATTTTATTATCTTTTAAGTTTTGAATTTCATTATGATATATTCCTTCATTTATATCTTTTTCTATCTTACAGTAATCTAAAACTTGTTTTAAAAGTTTTTTTTGATCCTCTATGTCTAATATCGTAAAATTAGATTTTAATTTTACTAAATTAGAATGCTTTCTGAGAAATTTTGCAAATATTGAGTGAAAAGTACCTATCCAAGGGGTATCAATACTACTTTGAAGTTCTGATTTAACTCTTTCCTTAATTTCGTTAGCAGCTTTATTTGTAAAGGTTACAGCTATAATTTTATTAAAGTTAACATTTAAATTTTTTACAATATAAACGAATCTAGATGTTAAAACTCTAGTTTTCCCAGTTCCAGCACCTGAAAGTACCAAAAGCGGTCCTTTTCTGTGCTCAACAGCAGTTTTTTGTTCTTTATTTAATTTACTAAGATCCATAAATTGAATGTAATATAATGAATTTAGATTTTAATTTATGATAAAACATTTGAAAGTAATTCTTTTAATAATATCTGTTAGTTTTTTTCAGACAACTCCCTCATATGCAAATGAGGAAGTTTTAGTATCTGGAATTTCATACGACGAAATATATGACCCGATAGAGCCCATAAACAGGGCTGTTTTAAATTTTAATTTTTTTATAGACGACATTGCCATAAGGCCGATAGTAAAAACTTACAAATTTATCGCTCCAGAGCCAGTTGAAAAGGGAGTATCTAATTTTTTTAGCAATTTAAAAGAGCCAATAAGAACAGTCTCTTTTATTTTTCAAGGAGAATTTTATAAGTCCTTTAATTCAGTTGGACGATTTACAATTAATACATTAACTAGTTTAGGTACTTTTGATCTAGCATCAAGAATAGGAATGGAAAAAAATGAAACTGATTTTGGAATTACACTTGCCAAAGGAGGTGTATCAAGCGGTCCTTATATAGTATTACCAATTATAGGACCAAGTAATTTGAGAGATTTTAGTGGAGATGTAGTTGAATATTTTGTTGATCCAATATCAAATAATGTTCCCAATCGAGAATATATAGCTATAGGCAACGGTTTAAATGAAAGAGTCGAAATTGATGAACAACTTGATAAAGTTAGAGATGCCTCTTCAGATAGGTATGAAATGATAAAATCTATTTATTATCAAAATAGAAACGCTCAACTCGAAGAAGAATATATACAAAATCTCCCTGTGCCAAAAATTTATATTGAATAGTTCGATAAACCATATTTAATTTATTATATGAAAAATTTACTAATACTAATTGGTATTATTTTTTCTTTTTCAACACTTGAGGCCTCAGAAGTTTCGGAGTGGTTTGAAAAAGAGTCAAACCAATTTTTAGAAATAATTAATAATAATGAGGGGACTGAGAGTGATAATTATGAAAAGTATAAATATTTTGTCAGTAAAAATTTTGCAGTAAAATCAATTGCATATGGCCTTATTGGAGAAAAATTAATTAATAACAGCTCAGAAAAAGAACTTTCAATATATTTAGATGTTTTTACAGATTATCTCATAAAAACTATCTATAAACTAGCTAACTCGAGTACTTCTGGTTCAATTGTTCTCAAAGATGTTGATGTAAAAGACAACATTTATATTATTAAATCTGTAATTTCAGATAAAAAAACTTCAGCAAATTTATATTGGAAAGTAATAGATACAGGCACATCTTTTAAAATTATTGATGTAATCGTTGAGAATACATCTTATTTTGTAACCAAAAAATCTGAATTCAATAAAATATTGAGGAAAAATAAAGGAAGTTTAGAGGCTTTAATAATCGAAATACAAAAGATATAAGATTTATTTTTTTATGGTGGGCCCGGCAGGACTCGAACCTGCGACAACGGCGTTATGAGCACCGCGTTCTAACCAACTGAACTACAGGCCCATGATTAGATTTGTTACTATTATAATCTTATGAAAAAAAAACAAGAATTTAAATTATCGATAACTTTACGAGTCCATAAAAGATTTAAGTTTTTTAGATCTAATTGGATGTTTTAATTTTCTCAGGGCTTTTGCCTCAATTTGTCTAATCCTTTCTCTGGTTACGCTAAACTGTTGGCCTACTTCCTCTAGAGTATGATCTGACGACATGCCTATGCCAAATCTCATCCTCAAAACTCTCTCCTCTCTAGGAGTCAATGTTGAAAGAATTTTAGTTGTGGTTTCTCTTAGGTTTAATTGCATAACTGCATCTTCAGGTATCACTGCATTTTTATCTTCAATAAAGTCACCTAGGAAACTATCATCATCGTCACCTATAGGAGTTTCTAAACTTACGGGTTCTTTCGCAATTTTTAAAACTTTTCGAACTTTTTCAATGGGCATTTTCAATCTCAAAGATAGCTCCTCTGGGGTAGGTTCTCTTCCTAGCTCAAGTATCAATTGTCGACTAGATCTCACAATTTTATTAATTGTTTCAATCATATGAACTGGAATACGTATGGTTCTTGCCTGATCAGCGATAGATCTAGTAATTGCTTGTCTGATCCACCATGTTGCGTAAGTTGAAAATTTATAACCCCTCCTGTATTCAAATTTATCTACTGCTTTCATTAATCCAATGTTTCCCTCTTGGATAAGGTCTAAAAACTGAAGGCCTCTATTAGTATATTTTTTTGCTATTGATATAACCAAACGTAAATTAGCTTCGATCATTTCTTTTTTTGCTTGGTTGGCAGTTCTTTGGCCAGATTGTATCTCTCTAACTTTCTCTTTAAACTCGATAGTATTTTGATTTGCAATTTTAGATAAATTAAGGACCTCCTTGTAAATACCTTTCAGTTTGTCACTATTTTTCTGAAATAGGACTTTAAACGACTCATCTGAAGAGATCATATGTTTTTGGTAAAGGGTATAGGTATCTTTTAAATTGTGATATTTCAAAAATACATCTCTGCTGATTTTATTTTGAGTGGCAAGTGTTAATAAAGATACCTCTTTTGACTGAATCTCTTTATTAATTGAATACAGATGAGTAATTATTTCTTCTAATTTGTGGGGTTTAATTTTTATTTCATTAAAATAATTAAGTATCTCATCCTGATTTTTTTTTAATTCTTTTAATGATTTTGCATCAGATATTTTAGTAATATTTTTATTCTTTTTAATTTTAGTTATATTTTCGGATAGAATAAGAACTCTATCTAATTTTTTTAAAATCTCAGGTTTGTAAAACTCTTCAATTATAGAAATAGAAAAACTTTCATTTTCGATATCCTCTTCATTTGAAGTTTCTTGAAGTTTATCTTTATCTATTTCTATTCCTTGCTCTTTCATCTGTTGCTGCTTTTCTTTGAAGAGAGCTTTTTTTTTGTCATTGATTATTTTTTGGATTTCTTTTCTTTTTGAAGAATTAGAATAAGGATCATTATCTTCATTAAAATATTCATCAAAATCAACTATTTCTCTTAGATTAATTTCATTATGTTTTACTTGTTCAATCCATTTTTTTAGGATATCGATTGAAGCCGGACATTCGAGGATAGAATTCATCATCCTATCTAATCCAGACTCGATTCTTTTTGCAATTGCTATCTCACCTTCTCTAGAGAGCAATTCAACATTGCCCATCTCTTTAAGATACATTCTGACTGGGTCATCACTTTTAACACCAGTTGATTTTTCTTCCTCTTCTGATTCGTCATTTGACGCAGATGAGTCTATGTCCGAAGATGAGGTATATGCCTTAAATAATTTAAAGAGTACTTCATCAAGATTTTCAATATAATTTAAGAAATCATTGACGGAAATAATCGAGTCTTCAATCTTTGAATAAGATTTAATATATGTTTTTGCTTTTGAGGCTAGGTCTTTATCAAATTCTTTAGTAATTAATGAAATAAGTTGACTTTCATTTTCTTTAAAGATTGTTTCAAGAGGGTTTGATTTAATAGATGATTTTTTGGTAATATTTAACGATTTAGTATTTTTTTTTGTTGAAGCTTTTTTGTTTATAATTTTCTTTTTAATTTTTTTTTTTGTAATTTTTTTTTTTGGCATTTTTAACTATTTATAAAACTAATTGTTTTTTCAATTTCATTATAAGGGTCTTCATTAAAATTAGGTGATGCAAATCTACACAGCCTTCGAACTTCATTAGAAAATAGTAAATTTTTTGTAAAATTCAATCCCTTAGAGTCTAATTCTTCATAAATCTCTAAAGTTGTTGATTTGAATAGAGTTTTTTTAATTATCAAATCACGAATTTCTCTAAATTTTCCATCAAATTTAGCTGTTGCTATCAAATCAAAGACTCTCTCCCTGTTCGAGAGGTTTTCAATATAAAATATAATTAGTGCTGCAGAAAATTTTGACTTCAAATCAAATTTGAGTTCTAATTTTTGATAATTTGGCTTTGACTTATTTTTCAATGTTGTCTGATTTAAACTTATTTTATTAAAGTAATTAGTTAATATTTTTTTTAAATCAATGTTAGATACGTTATTAAGTAAACTTTTTAAAACTTTTGATCCTTTAAACTGGCTATCAACATCATTACTTTTGTGAAACTTTTCTAAATATTTTTCTATTAACTCCTCGATTGATAATGGTTGATCAATAAGTTTATGTAATTTATCAGACATATTTGACTCTATTAATTGATCTGGATCAAAATTTTTAGGTAAGAGTACAAATTTTATTCCAAGCTCAAAATTTTTATCGGCAAGTAAATTATTCATTAATCTTATAGTGGCATTTCTTCCAGCTATATCTCCATCAAGACATACAATTATCTCAAATCCTTTCTTTGTGATTTCAATTAATTTTTCATGATTTATTGATGTGCCAAGAGGAGCCAAACAGTTTGTAAAACCACTTTGTTCTAATTTAATAACATCAAAATAGCCTTCAACTATTATTATTTTTTTACTATTTTGTTTATTAAGTATTTTTTCATTAAATAAGATTTGTTTTTTTTTAAAAATTTTCGTTTCAGCTGTATTAATATATTTTGGTAAGCTATTATCAATTACTCTTCCCCCAAATCCCAGGGTTTTATTTTGCATATTAACTATTGGAACCATGACTCTATTAGAAAAAAATAATTTAGTGTTGTTAGTTCTACTAAAAACCCCTGCTGCTACTAAGTTATTGACTTCAAAATTTTTCAAGAGTTTTTTTTGAAGTTCAAATGAATTTACTGATGATCCTAATTCAAACTTATTAATAGTTTCTATATTAAACTTTCTATTTTTAAGTAAATAATCTAAGTGTTTTTTAGAATTTAATAAATTATTATAAAATAATTCTTTTGTTAAAGAATTAATCTCATAAATAATATTATTTAATTTTGATGATTTATAACTTATTTCAATACCAGCCTTATCTGCTAGTTCATACAGAGCATCCTTAAAGCTATATCCTTTAACTTTTATTAAAAAATCAATTACATTTCCATGTTCTCCAGTGCTAAAACAATGGAATATTTTTTTTTCTTCATTTACTGAAAAAGAAGGAGTTTTTTCTTTTTTAAAGGGACTTAAACCAAAATAATTACTGCCTTTTTTCTTTAAAGGTACAGTAGAGTTTATAATCTCAACAATAGAGGTTCTGTTTATAACTTCCTTAATATTATCATCCGTCATTCTTTGAAAGTATTTTTGATAACTTTTGAAGCTAAATTCATATCAATTTTATTATTATAGTTTTGTTTAAGAAAACCCATTATTTTTCCAAAGTCTTTATTTTCTAAGTTATTTTCTTTTATGTGGTTTAGTATAATTTCAATTGTATTTTTCTCATCCATCATTGTCGGAAGAAAGTCATTTAGGTAATTGATATCAAATTCCAAGTCCTCTATTCTAACTTGATCCTTAGCTTTTATTGTGAAATCTAAAGACTCTTTTTTTTGTTTTAGTTGGGTCTTTACAATTTTGATTATATTTTCATCAGATAATTTAAGCACATCCCTATCTAGATTCTCTTTAATGAGAAAATTTTTTAACTCAGAATAGACATACCTAGCTATTGAAAGTTTTTTCTTATCTCCACCTTTTAAAGCATTTTTAACGTCATCATAAATTTTTTTTGCCAAACTCATTTGAAATTCCTCTCATATAATATACTAATACACATGATTTAATATGACCGTATTAGATAATAAAAATAAGCTTAATTATCAAAACGGTTACTTAATTTATAATAAAAAATATATTTTCAAAGGTAAGTTTCTATCTAAAGATCAATTTAAGATAGCAGAAATTTGCTTCAATACTAGTATGACGGGGTATCAGGAAATATTAACTGATCCCTCATATAAATCTCAGTTTATAAATTTTACCTTTCCTTTGATTGGTATTGTTGGATGTAATAATGAGGATTACGAGTCATGGAAAATACATGCATCTGGTTTAATATGTAATGAACTATTTGAATTAAGTTCAAGTTGGAGAGCACAAACAAATTTTGCAAATTGGATTATAAATCAAAATTCTTGTGCTTTTTTTGATTTAGATACTAGGGCCATAACTAAAATTGTAAGATATTTTGGACCAAAAAATATAATGCTATGTTCTGAGGAATATTTTGAAAACAAAGGAATAGAGCAAATTTGTAAACAAATAGATCAAAGTCTTTCTCTAGAAGAGAATGATGTAATTAAAGATTTTACATCTGAACTGAACATAGAAAAACAAGAAATAGGTAAAAAAAAGTACTCAATAGCTTTTTTAAATTTTGGAGCAAAAGACAACATTAAGAAAAACTTATACTCTAGAAATTGTAAGATTGAGGAATTTGATATGAATTTTAAAGCTGAAGATATTATTAATAAGAATTTTGATGGTTTTTTTTTAAGTAATGGCCCAGGTGATCCTAAAAAAGTATATGAAAATATAAAGCCTGAATTAAATAAATTAATAAATAAAAAAATACCAACTTTTGGTATATGCCTCGGTCATCAAATATTGAGCTTAGCATTTAATGCCTCCACTGCTCGAATGGAAAAAGGCCATCGAGGTGGCAATCACCCAGTAAAAAACTTGGAAACAAACAAAGTTGAAATTACATCTCAAAATCATGGTTTTGTAGTTTTAGATGAAAATTTTCCCTCTAATCTTCAAATCACACATAAATCATTGTTTGATAAAACTATTGATGGCATGAGAGCAAATGATCAACCTTTGTTTTCTGTTCAATATCATCCAGAATCTAGCCCTGGACCACATGACAGCAGATATCTTTTCGATGAATTTATAAATTTAATGGAAAAGAATGCCGGCTAGAAAAGATATATCTAAAATATTGGTTATTGGCTCTGGTCCTATCATTATAGGTCAAGCATGTGAATTTGATTACTCTGGCAGTCAAGCATGTAAGGCACTCAAAAAAGAAGGTTATGAAGTTGTTTTAATTAACTCTAATCCAGCAACTATAATGACAGACCCGGAATTCGCAGATAAAACTTACATTGAGCCTATTGATAAAGAAATTGTAAAAAAAATAATTGATAAAGAGAAACCTGATGCAATTTTACCAACAATGGGAGGTCAAACAGCTCTAAATATTATCAGAGAGTTAAACAAAGAGAATTATTTTAAAAATTGTTCAATCAAAATTTTAGGTGCTAGTCCAAGATCTATCGATGTAGCTGAAGATAGAAAATTATTTGCCGAGGCGATGTCTGAAATTGGACTCGAGACTCCATTTAGTATAATAGTTGATGACAAGTCTGATCTAAATAAAATAGTTAATGAAGTAAGTTTTCCATTAATTTTAAGACCTTTTTATACTCTTGGAGGAACTGGTGGTGGTATTGTATACGACAAAGATGAATTTATATCAAAGGTCAAAAATGCTATCGATTTAAGTCCTGTATCAAAAACTCTTGTTGAAGAGTCCTTAATTGGATGGAAAGAATTTGAATTTGAGGTAGTTAGAGATAATTTAGATAACTCAATAATAGTTTGTTCAATAGAGAACTTAGATCCAATGGGAGTACATACTGGGGATAGTATTACAATAGCTCCAGCACTTACATTAACTGATAAAGAGTATCAAAAACTAAGAAATCAAAGTATTGCTATTCTAAGAAAAATTGGAGTAGAGACTGGTGGTTCAAATGTCCAATTTGCAGTAAATCCAGAAAATGGAAGGATATTGATTATTGAAATGAATCCTCGAGTTAGTAGATCATCTGCATTAGCCTCTAAAGCTACAGGTTTCCCTATCGCTAAAATAGCAGCATTGTTAGCAGTTGGTTACACATTAGATGAATTAGAAAATGATATTACTAAGGTAACTCCGGCAAGTTTTGAACCAGTTATAGACTATATCGTTACCAAAATACCAAAATTTAATTTTGAAAAATTTCAAGGAACACCTAGTGAGTTAAATACCGCCATGAAATCTGTAGGTGAAATTATGTCTATAGGTAGAACTTTTAAAGAGTCTCTTTTAAAAGCTTTCTACTCAATAGAGTCAGATAACTTTGGTTTAAATATCAGTCATGAATTATTAAATATCAAAGATGAAAATTTAAAAAATTTACTCACAAAGCAAAGGCCTGATAGATTATTAATAGTTGCAGAAGCTATTAGACGAAAAATACCTTTAACTGAAATAAACGAATTAACATATATTGATATGTTTTTTTTGAGAGAAATAAATGAAATTATAAAAATTGAGCAACAATTAGTAAAGGCAGGTGGTAGTATAGATAAAAATTTATTTATTTTTGCCAAAAAAATTGGATTTTCTAATGATCATATAAGTAATTTAACAAAAATTAGTATTAATGAGATTTACGATCTTCAGGAAAAAAATAACTTAAAAACAGTATTTAAAAGAGTTGACACTTGTGGAAATGAATTTGACTCTTCTACTGCTTATCTTTATTCAACATTTACCTCTGAAACAAATGAATTTAGTTGTGAGTCTAGACCAACGAATAAGAAAAAGATAATTATCCTTGGCTCTGGTCCTAATAGAATAGGTCAAGGTATAGAATTTGATTATTGTTGTGTGCAAGCTGTAAAATCTTTTCAGAAACTTGATTATGAAACAATTATGATTAATTGTAATCCTGAGACAGTTTCAACTGATTATGATACTTCAGATAAACTTTATTTTGAGCCCTTGGACTTTGAATATGTTAAAAATATAATTGATAAAGAAAACGAGAATGGTGCTGTTGAAGGTGTTGTTGTTCAATTTGGTGGGCAGACACCTTTGAGAATAGCTAATAAACTCAAAGAATATGGATATAAGATATTAGGCACATCTTTCGAAGCGATAGACATATCTGAAGACAGAGAAAGATTTCAAAAATTAATTCAAAAGGTAGGTTTAAAACAACCAAAGAGTGATATCTCTTTAGGAACAAAAGAACTTGTCACTAAATCCTCTAAGCTTAAGTTTCCTATTTTGTTAAGGCCTTCATATGTCCTTGGAGGAAGAATGATGGAAAAAATGGCTAATTTAGATGATGTGCAAGATTACATTGATCAAAACTATTGGGCACTAGAAAATAATGTGATTCTAATCGATGAGTTTCTTCAAAATGCAAAAGAGGTAGATGTTGATGTATTAAGAGACAATCAGGGAAATACAATGATAGCTGGAATTATGGAACATATTGAAGAGGCTGGTATTCACTCAGGTGATAGTGCTTGTAGCATACCCCCTTTTTCTCTTAATGATAAAATTATCTCAGATATAAAAAAATTTAGTATCTCTCTTGTTAATGATTTAAAGATACTTGGTTTGATGAATATTCAATATGCTATCAAAGATGATGAAATTTTTATACTTGAAGCAAATCCTAGAGCTAGTAGGACGATTCCTTTTCTGGCTAAAGCAATAGGAATACCATTCATTAAAATTGCAGCTGAATTAATCGTAGGTAAAACTCTAACTGAAGAGTATCAAAATTTTGATAATAATATTTTACCTTACTTTGCAATCAAGGAGGCTGTATTTCCATTCAATAAATTCCCAAACACCGATGTAATACTTGGCCCGGAGATGAAAAGCACTGGTGAGGTTATGGGTATAGACGAGGATTTTCATTTGGCTTATTTCAAAAGTCAAATTGGCGCAGGACAAAAACTAAATGACTTAAAAAATATATTCATCTCTGTTAAAAATGAAGATAAGCAAAATATGTCTGAAATAGCTAAATCTTTTATAGAAAATGGTTATAACTTATACACAACAAAAGGAACTCACGACTTTTTATTGAAAGAGGGAATTTCTTCAAATTTAGTTAACAAGGTGGCTGAAGGATCACCACATGTAGTAGAGTATATAAAACAAAATAAGATTGATTTAGTTATAAATACAACAGAAAAAAAACAGGCAATAATTGATAGTTTTACTATAAGGAGAACGTCTGTTGATCTTAATATTCCATATTACACCAACCTTAGAAGTGCGGAAATATTAATTAAATCACTGATTACATTGAAAAATAAGCCTATTTCCGTAAAACCTATACAAAATCATCATTCTTTTTAGTATAAAAATTCAATTGTAATAACACATAAAATTCAATATTTTCTACAACTTAATAAAATACTAATAAATGGAAAAGATACCAATGACAGAAGAGGGGCAAAAAAAACTCCTCGATGAGCTAAAACATCTTAAAACAGTTGAAAGGCCAATTATTATCAAGGCCATAGCTGATGCTAGAAGTAATGGTGACCTTTCTGAGAACGCTGAATATCATGCAGCTAGAGAAAAACAAAGCTTCATTGAAGGACGAGTAGCTGAGATAGAGAGCATTATTGCTCAAGCAGAACTAATAGATGTATCAAAACTATCAGGAACGGT
Organism: uncultured Alphaproteobacteria bacterium; assembly: GCA_902546975.1. Lineage (GTDB taxonomy): Bacteria > Pseudomonadota > Alphaproteobacteria > HIMB59 > HIMB59 > HIMB59. The sequence continues at coordinate 146,856 of CACCLU010000003.1, read as the reverse complement.
TGTAAAATTTGGAGCTACTGTTTCAATTATAAACTTAGATAATGATAAAGAGTCTAAGTATCAGTTAGTTGGAGAGGTGGAAGCTGACATTGAACAAAAAAAAATATCTGTAACTAGCCCTATTGCAAGAGCTTTAATTGGAAAGAAAAAGGGTGATTATATAGAAGTATCAACGCCAAAAGGTATAACTTCATACGAAATTAAGTCAGTAAGATTTAAATAATAAAATTTGAATACCTACAAAGTAATTACCATCAGTGAAGGTGCTGCTGGTATGAGAAGTCAGATAGAGGGATTAGCTAGTTTAATATCCGACACTTATGAAAATTTTGATTTAAAACTTAAATCTATTTTCAAAAATTTACCTATTGAGTTGATACCAACAAGTAGTTTTGCATATAGTAATTTATCTTTATTAAAGATTGAAAAAAATACAATTCTTATTAGTTGCGGTAAAAAAAGTGTTAAAGCATCTGTTTATTTAAAAAGAAAATTTAAGGATTTAATTTTTAATATCCACATACAAGACCCAAAAATAAATTATAAGCTTTTTGATCTAATTGTTTGCCCAGAACATGATAATTTAAATTTTGATAATTGTATTTCAACTTTATTAGCTATACATAATATTAAATTCAAAAAAAATATTAGAAATAAAAATACAATAAATTTTATTATTGGCGGACCAAACAAATATTTTAAATTTCAACAGCAAACACAAGAAAAAATTTTGAATGAAATAAAATTTTTAAGTAACGATTTCAAAGTCAATGTTATACCATCACGAAGAACACCAAGAGGGCTAATAGAAGAATTATCAAAAATTGTTGATGAAAATATTGTTACCTTCGATGATTTATTTAATCCAAGGAAGTATGGTGAGCTTCTATCCGAGGGTAATTTACAAATTGTAACTTGGGACTCAATTTCCATGATATCTGAAGCTATATCATCTGAAGCAGGTACTTTTTTATTTAAGTTTGAAGAAAAATTTTGCCCAAAAAGATATCTTAAGTTTTTTGATAAAATTACAAAGCTTAATTTAGCAAAATTTTATAATCGAAATTTAAAACCTTATGAAATCCATATTGATAAGTATAACAAAAATCTTAAAACTAAGATCTTGAATAAGATACAATCTAATTTAAGGTTCAGATCTAGTAATGCTTAAGGAATCAATATTAAATCGTTGTACAACATATTCAGACCCCTTCCCTCATTGGGAGCTAGATTCCCCTTTTACAGAAGGGCTCATAAAGGAACTAAATGATGTTGATATATCTAATGCACCTCGGTCTTTTGACGGAACAAGAGCCGCTGATGCAGGTGGAGATGGGATAGATGGCAAACTTAGAGTTTTTTTAGAAAGCGATAATTCAAAAAACTTATCAAATGGAATGAGTTTAATTGATGACTTGAGGGATAAGGATGTTATTGAGTCAATACAAGAGAAAATCAAAAAAAATTTATCAAATAGTTTTATTAGAATTGAGTACATTTCAGATCGTGAAGGTTTTTGGCTAAAACCACATTTGGATATCAAAGAGAAACTTATGACAATGATGTTATTTATTAACACATACGATGAGTCAGAAAAACTTGGAACAGATTTTTATGATACTAATATGAATCTTGTTAAAACTGTACCATACAAACATAATACAGGTTATTTTTTTGCATCAGGAAATAATACTTGGCACGGACTTGAAAAAAAAGATATTAAGGTTGAAAGAAGATGCATGCAGATAAATTATGTAACCTTCCCCACTAGCTGGCCAATAGATGGCTGATATTAATAATGTTATTATCATAGGTTCAGGACCTGCTGGATATACTGCTGCAATATATGCTGCTAGGGCTAATTTAAAGCCTATTTTAGTTAGTGGTTTTCAGCCTGGAGGTCAACTCACCATAACCACTGATGTAGAAAATTATCCTGGTTACGAAGATCCTATTCAAGGTCCCTGGTTAATGGAGCAAATGCAAAAGCAAGCCGCACATGTTGGCACTGAAATAATTAATTCACAAGTAACAGAAGTTTTTTTAAACGAAAAAATTAAAAAATTAAATTTAGACAATGGCACAACTCTAAATACCAAAACTGTGATAATTAGTACAGGAGCACAAGCAAGATGGCTTGGTTTAGAAAATGAGGCTAAATTTCAAGGACATGGACTATCTGCCTGCGCAACTTGTGATGGTTTTTTCTTTAAAGATAAAGAGGTTGCTGTAATTGGTGGTGGAAATAGTGCAGCTGAGGAAGCATTATTTTTAACTAAGTTTGCCACAAAAGTTTATCTTGTTCACAGAAGAGATAAACTAAGAGCTGAAAAAATATTACAAGATCGATTAAAACAAAATTCTAAAATAGATTTTATTTGGAATAGTGAAGTAACTAAATTTAATGGCAATGATGATTTAGAGTCAATAGACTTGTTGAATAAACAAGATAATAAAATTTCAAATCTGAAAATAGATGGTGTATTTATTGCGATAGGTCATGATCCAGCTACACAATTATTTAAAGGTCAACTAAAAATGGATGATGGTGGATACATTATTACAGATCCAGATAGTACAAAAACCTCGATTGAAGGGGTATTTGCTGCTGGGGATGTTAGAGATAAGATTTATAGACAAGCTGTTACCGCTGCAGGTATGGGGTGTATGGCAGCGTTGGAAGTTGAGAAGTATCTAGATTGATTTTAGCCTTGTCTGGCTTTCATTCTTGGGTTGGTTTTATTGATTACATATAGCCTACCCTTTCTTCTAACCAGTTGATTATTTTTATCTCTGGTTTTAGCTGTTTTAAGAGAACTTTTAATTTTCATAATTTAGTTTATTAGTTATAAATAATAAGGCAAAAATCTATGTTAATTCATGAAAAAATCAACAAAATTAAAGAAGATTTCTCATTTTTTGATAATTGGGAAGATAAATATCAATACCTTATAGATTTAGGAAAAAAACTCCCGGATCTTGAAGATAACTATAAAACTGAGGAATATCGTGTTCAAGGATGTACATCAAATCTGTGGATGGTGCCAAAATTTATTGATGGAAAAATTAACCTTTCCGGTTCTAGTGACTCTGTAATTGTAAAAGGTTTATTTTATTTAGTTTATTTTGCTTATAATGAAGAAACTCCTGAAACTATAATCAATAACCCCTTATCTTTTTTTGAAGAAATAGGTCTTTCTAATCATCTAGGTCAATCAAGATCTAATGGCCTCAATTCGCTCAGAAAAAAAATAAAATCTATAGCGACAGAATTATCAAATAAATAAATTTTATTGACTGCAAACTATGTTAGTTTCATCAAATGAGTTTGATTAAATTACTATTTTCAATTTCATTTTTACTATTTTCTAGCAATTTATATTCTAAGGAGGATGTTATTAATTTACAACTTAAAGACGGAATCGTCAAAATAAAGACCTTTGAAGATAAGGCTCCAAAACATGTCAAACAAATAACTGATCTTGTTGCCAAAGGCAGTTATGATGGGGTAGTTTTTCACAGAGTAATAGATGGTTTTATGGCCCAAACTGGAGATGTTCAGTTTGGAAATTCAAATTCAGATAATTATGATTTAAGAAGAGCTGGTACAGGCGGTTCTGGTAATAATATTGAAGCTGAATTTAATGACATGGCACATAAAAGAGGAACTTTAAGTATGGCACGTGCACATGATCCAAATAGTGCTGATAGTCAATTTTTTATTTGTTTCGGTGATACCCCACATTTAGACGGGCAATATACTGTTTGGGGTGAAGTAATCGAAGGAATGGAATTTGTTGATGCAATCAATAAAGGTGATCCTATAAAAAATGGTCTGGTAGATGACCCAGATAAAATTATCAAAATGTGGATTGAATAAATCTACTTTTGAGTAATTTTTAATTCAATTCTTCGATTTTCTTTGAGATCATCTTTAGTATCTCCTGTATTAATAGGTTGATATTCGCCATAACCATTTGCTGACAATTTGTTAGCAGGGATACCTTGTTGAATAAGAAATTTTACGACCTCAAGCGCTCTAGCGTGAGATAGTTCCCAATTTGATGGAAATTGTGAGGTAGAAATAGGAATCTTATCAGTGTGACCGTCTATTTGTAAAATCCAATTTAAATCAGATGGTATTGACTCCGCAACTTCTATAATTGTTTTCGTAATAAGAGATAGTGCTATCCTACCTTCTTCTTGTATATTTGCACTACCAGAATCAAATAAGATCTCAGATTGAAAAATAAATCTATCCCCTTTAATTTGGATATCGTCTCTATCAGCTAAAGCTTCAGATAACTTGCCAAAAAATTCTGATTTATACTTTTGTAATTTGAATAATTCACTTGTAAGTACTCTATTTAATCTATCTCCTAACTCTCCAAGTTCTATCTCGTTTTGAGCTATTTCTGCCTCTTTAGACTCTAGTAAGTTATTTAAGAGATTAATTTCATTACTAAGTATCTCAATATCCAAGGCTAAATTAGATATCAAATTTAGAGCCTCATTTAGATCGCTTGATTGTATTGCTGACTCCTCCTCTAGAGTAGATAATTTGTTTTGTAATTCTTGATTTATATTCTCTGAGGAACTTAATGATTCTAGAAGATTTTCAATTCTATTTTGTGACTCGCCAATTTGTCCAACTAGCTCACTGTTTTCTCCACCAAGTTTTATTAAATCTGATTTTAATATTTCTTGTTGTTTATTTAATTCAGAGAGATTTTCCTGAAGAGTCTCTCTGTCAGCTAAAGATAAAGATAATTCATCAGTAATTTTAGCAATTATCGTATTTAGTTTATCAATATCAAGTGCTTGGTCTTGAATAATCGTATCTTGAGCTAAAATTTGAGATTGTTTAATTGATATCTCTTCATCAAGTTTTTTAATAAGATTTTGTCTGTCAATTAATTCAATCTCTTTATCTGTAAGTGTTACATCTTGTTCCACAATAGTTTCGTCTTGAATAACAATTGTTTTTTCCAAACTCTGTATTTGTTCATTTTTTCCTACTACAAGATCTCCCAAATAAACTTGGGCGACTGTGAATAGTAAAACTATAAAAATAATAACCATCAACGTAGATGCCAATACATCTACAAATCCTGGCCAAATTATATTTCCATTATCTGAACTTTGAGTTTTAGAGAGATAGCTCACTTTTTGTCTAAGTCTTTGATAGACTTGCTTACAGATCTAAGTTCTGTAATAACTTCATTCCTTAAATCGTCATTAGAATTTTTCATGCCATCAACCAATTCATTAAGCTTAGAGGCAATACTTTGAGAGAAGTTGGTGCTATCAGTATTTTGATTAAATTTATTTGTATTAGGGCTAGATCTATAAAAAAGTCGAATTTGATTTTCACAGAATTCATAATAGTTCTGCTTAACTCCTCTAGTAATTATTTCATAAAGTCCTAAAATCAAGGAAGTCACTAAACCAAACAATGATGAGCTAAAAGCAATTGTCATTCCAGACAAAGGTGACTTTAAGCCATCTTTTAGATTATTAAAAAATGCTGTGAAGTCTTGTTCTTCAATTGACAGACTGTCAATGACATTCGAAACACTCCCTATTGTTAAAAGTAATCCATAAAAAGTTCCAATAAGCCCTAGGAATATGGCAAGGTTAATAAGATATTTTGATATGTCACTACCACTTTCAACAGTGGATAAAAGATCATCTAATATCTCATCAAGTGTTTTAGTTATACTTTTGTTAGTGGTTGTTATACCAAGATTGTTTGCGATAGATTTTGTTATTGGATAGTTGTTTAAAGATGAATCGTTTAGTTTTAATTTTCCAAATGCAACAGAATTCATAAATCTAAACTCAGAGCTTAAAGTGAATATCTTAAAGGAGTACAATAGGAAACCAATTATAAGTGTAAGAAGAATTATTCCATTTATGTAAGGATTGGCATCAAAATAATATTTAATTTCCTCGTATCCAATTACAAGTATTATTACAATTAAGATTGAGAAAAATAAATAAGCTAAAAAGTTTTTAGTCATCTAACTAAAAATAAACGAATTTTGCAAATTAACAAATGGATATTTATTGAAAATCTTAGAAATCTCTATTGTAAATTAAGTAATAATTGTTTGTGCCTGGATTTACTGAATTTAAGCCTGCATTAGAAATATGATGAGATCCTATACCAAATCTAGATTCTTTAGATATGCTATAGAATAAATTTACTTCAGATTTAAATTGGAGTGTATTTCCTAAGTCTTTACCATCCCCATTACTGTAAATGCCAGCTGATGAAGAGAGGTTTAAATAAATTGAGTCTGCTCCAATATTTGTTTCAAACCCACCATAAAACATAGATGCACTTTCAGCTGTAATAAATCCACCAATTACTGGGTTAAGTGATAAAATATCAAAGAAATCTATTTCATTATTAGATATATGATAATTTAGTCCAAATAAATTCGTTGTATTATCATCGTCGTAGTCATATGTGCCTCCAAAAATAGAATAACTATTTGCACTTATAGATATGTTAGAAGAAAGGACAAAAATTATTAAGCTTAGTAAATATTTTTTCATTAATGTAAATCATACATCATCAAGTTTAAAAGTAAATGGTGGGCGTGACAGGATTCGAACCTGTGACCCCTTGCGTGTCGAGCAAGTACTCTAACCAACTGAGCTACACGCCCACAAAAATAGGGATAAATACTTTTAAATTAAATTAAAAATTAGTAAATAAAATTCCTAATTAAATTTATTTAATTGAAATACTAGTTTTATCTCGTTTAATTTAAGCCAATTTAAAATCAAAAAATACACTATCACACCAATGAGTATTTGAATGAATAAATCCACATAAATGTTCAAATCCAGAATTTTTTTAAATATAAGAATTGAAATAACCATAATAATTGCACTAATTAAAATCTTTAATAATTTCTTAAAATCAAAAATTAATAATTTTTCATAAAAACTTCCAAAATTTTTTCTTAAGTAAAAAATTTGAATAAATAAATTTAGCCATATACTCACAGCACCTGATATAGCTAAACCTAAAACGCCCAGAGGCCTATAAAGAAGAAAACATAAAATAAAATTACATATAAATGTTGGAACAGCTGCTTTAACGGGATACTCAACTTTTTCATAAGAGTAAAAAACTTGATTAAAAATTCGAGCGAGCATATATCCTGGCAATGAAAAAGAGTAGACCAGTAAAATTTTAGATGTTATTAACACATCCTCATTGTTAAATTCACCTCTACCAAATAATGCTCTTATAATATCTTCACTCAGAATAAAAATACCAAATGCGCTTGGGATAGCAAAAAGAAAGCAAAATATTACTGTTTCATTGAAAGCTTTAGAATTTTTACTCTCATCTGAAATATTTTTGCTCAAATAAGGCAAAAGTGTAAAAGACATAGCAACTGCAATAAGAGCGAATGGTAAGTCAATAATTCTATCAGCGTAGTAAATTTGGCTTATAGCACCCCCACCCACTAAAGAAGCAAATAACATAGAGATGAAAATATTTAATTGAACAATACCAGAGCCCAGTAAAGAATAGAGAAATCTTCCAAAGAATTTTTTAAGCTCTCTAGACAAGACTTTTATACTCTTTAATCCTATACCCCAAAATATTTTTATTGTACCTAAATTGATAAATAAAAGGATTAATTGAGTGAAACCAGCTATTATCATTGACCAAGCGAGTGCAAAATGAGAGTTAGACTTGAATGACACCAAAGTTACAATCATGAAAATGTTAAGAATTACTGATAAGAAGGAAGGTAAAAAAAATTTTCCTTTAACATTTAAAACTGAACTCAACACTGATGACAGAGTCACAAATATCAAAAAAGGAAAAGTTATAATCAATAACTGATTTGCAAATAAAAATTGACTTTTATTTAATAAAAATCCTGGTGCTAAAATTGATATAACTTGCTCAGTAAAAAAAAATATTAAAAAAGATAAAAACATAGTAATTACAAAAAAAAAGTTGAAAACTATCCATATAAAATCATTTGCTGATTTTGAATTCATTTTTTCTTGGTTTACATACAAAGGAATAAATACACTATTCATTGAGCCCTCAGCAAAAATTCTTCTAAATAAATTTGGTAATCTATAAGCAAAAAGGAATGCATCTGACATCAAATTGGCACCTAAATAATTTGCAAAAAGTATGTCTCTAATAAATCCGGTTACACGAGATCCAAAAATATTTGAAGAAATCTTTGAAAAATTACTGATTTTCATTGAGCTCAGGAAAATTCTTTTTCCAAAATCTCAGTAATTTTATCTGCATCGATAAATCCTGGAATTATTTGATTTCCAATTATAGTTGCAGGTGTTCCAGTAAATTTAAATTCATCAGCGTAACTTCTATGAATAGATAGAAAGTCTGATACCTCTTGCGAGTCCAAATCATTCTTTAGTATGTCAAGATCAACACCCCTTAGAAATAAGTCGGCCAAAATATCCTCCATTTTTGATTTTCTCTCAGTAGAATATAAATAATTATGGACAACCTTAAATTGACCTTGCAAGGAGGAAGCTAATGCCAACTTAGTCAATTCCTCTGAAAAATTCCCTAAAATTGGCATTTGTATAATAACAAGTTTTAATGAATTTTCTTTCATTACATTTATTAATTCTTGATGGAATTTTTGACAATAACCACAATTATAATCAACAAATTCATAAATAACTTTTGCGGAATTTGAGTCGCCCAAGTACATAGGATGATATGCAAGATTTAAATTTTTTATACTCGAGATATTTTTTTGATTAGTTTTTTCTTGTTCTAATTTATTCTGCTCTAATTGATATTCTCTAAGAACACCTAAGATATAATCTGGATTTTCCTCTATAAATTTTTTTATATTTTGATCAAATTCCTTTTTGGTAAAATACTCATCAAAATTTACATCTTCTTTTTTTAAATAAGAGCTAAAATCTTGTTCAATAATTTGATTTGGTCCTTCTTCAAACTGTGTATTTTCAATATTTGATAAATCAAAAATTTTTTTTTCTGAAAAAATGTTAAAAAAATATAAAGTTGTAAGAACTATAATTAAAAATAAAAAAATCAAAAAAAAGTTTAAAATATTAAATTTCTTTTTTTTAACGTAAATTCCCATGAGCAAAATATATTATTTAACTATTACTGTAGTGTAAATAATTTTAGCATTAAGACTAATCACTTTTACTTATAGAGATAAATTTACTATTTATACTATCTTGTCTCATTAAGCTGATATTAGAGTAATTCAAAGATTTGATTGAGTTATCAAATATTATCTCTTTTTTGATATCTGATACTGAGATATGGTGATTGTTAAACTCAAATAAATAAGGATATCCCCATATTAAATAATATTCCATCTCTAAAGAAGTTAATTTACTGAAACGCTTAATATCTTTTTGAACTTCTTGTTGATTGAGGGTTTTTCTATATAAATCAAAATACCTCATTATATCATTGCACAGAAAATTAAATTTTTCATTAGAATTAATTTCTAGAGCAAAAACATTTTTAATTTTCTTTAAGCCTAAAACATTAAATACTTCTTTATAAGATTTATTCTGATTAGATAAAAAATACTCTTGAAATGAATTAATAAGTTCCTCCTCATTATAAAGATGGCTTAAATAAAAAGGAGCTTTGACAGTATAATGAAGGCCATACTGAGATATTTCAAGGTTGTCATATTTAAGATTGTTTTTTGAAAGTAATTCATCAACTTGATCAATAAATAATTTATTTGGTATTAGATAAATTGAGTAACGAGGAAATTGAATATAATTATCCATATGTAATTTTACTCAGTATAAATTTTTGCATTTTTGTTTCTAATAAAACTTTCATTATAAGAATTATAATAACGGTATAAATAAATCTAAAAAATAAAATACCAGAAATATGACTGCCTAATAACAAAATTAATATTGTATCTTCTATTATGCTATGACATAAACTTAAAAAAGACAAAGAAAGTAAAATATCTTTTTTCGAAATATTATTTTTTCTAGACTCTTCTATTAAAAAACCTCCTCCAAATGAAATTCCTAATGTTAAGCCTATTAAAATTATATTAGCTACTTTCTCTGACATACCCAAATAGGACAAAGGAATTTTCAAAGTATTAATTATTAATTTCCATATGCCAATTGTTTTGAGGATATTAATTGTCGATATAATAAAAAATATTATTAAAAAAATTAAGAAAAAATTTTGAAGTTGTGAAATAGCCCACTCTAAATTTGAAACATCTTTAATTGGCACTTGTAAGATTGAATTATTAGGTTCATTAAATAAATTATAATTAGTAAAAATTAAATTTAATATTTTTCCTGCAATTACAGCATTTACAAATCTAAAAGTTAAATTAAATACCCATGAAATTCTTGATTTTTTTGCAATAGCTACTTCAATTGGTAAACTATGTGCTATAAGTATAATTAACCCTAAAATTGTAGTTTCAGCTATTGTGTAATCGAATATTGCTTGAAGAGATGCAAAAGCAGCTAGGCCTGCATATATGTTTACTAAAATAGCAGCCATCCAAACTAGTCCTAATGAACCATCAATGCCAATAAAACTTGTTAATGGCTCAAGGAATTTAGCTAAAAAAGGGATTGCCCCAATGAGCTCAAGGATTCTAATTATAATGACAACGGGCAAAATAACTTTGAATAAAATCCAAAAAATTTTAGTAGTTTCTTGAAATATATTTACTAGTATTTTTTTAGATTTTTCCATTATGATAACAATCGATTAATTTTACTTCTTTATAAAGAAATAAATGACAAGGACAAATAGTTTTACAATAAAAGCATCACTAGCAACTTTATTAGTTATAATCAGCTTTTTTTGCTTTTATATGAGCTATTCTGATTTCGTAAAAATAAACAATGAATATGCTTATATTTATGATGATGTAGATATTAACTATTTCGATAAAAAAAAATTTCAAAAATATTATGATGTTATAAGTATTGAAAGTCTTGACGATCCAATATTTGATAAAGAAAAATCAAAAAATTATTTTGAAAATATAACACTTGAAAATTTATCAAATATTTTAGATAAAGATTTAACCAAAAAAGAAGAGAAAGTTAATATAAAAAAACCTGAAGACTCTTTACCAATTGAAAATAAGAAAGATGAAAAATTAAATAATAATTTTGATGAAATCATAGTTTCCAAGGGAGATAGTTTTGCAAAAGTTTTAAAAAAAGGAGGTCTAAAAGGTAGAGATATAGACTTAGTAATACTCAACGGAAAAGAATATTATGATTTTTCTAAATTATATATTGGGGATACTGTAAAAATATTCAGCGAATATGATGCTGAGGGTTTAAATACTTTTGACCTAATTTATAAATATTCTGACACTAAAGAATTAATCATATCTTACCTAAATGATAATTTTATTTATGAAATTAATGAAATTCCGTTGAGTTCCAAAGAAATTTTTGTGACTGGGAAAATTAAAACAAGCTTATATAAAGCTTTGAAAGATCAAGGGTTATCTGAAATAGTAATTAATGAAATTATCAGGATTTACAGTTTTGATGTTGATTTTCAGAGAGATATTTATGAGGGTGATAATTTTGAAATGCTGTTTGTCAAAAAGGTAAACAATGATGGTAAGACAATTCAAATCGAAGATCCAAAATACTTAATGCTTTCATCAAGAGGCACTCCATTAATATACTATCTTTATGACAATGGAGAATTCAGCGAATATTTTGATGAAAAAGGTGAAGGAATGACAAAAAGCTTAATGAAAACTCCAATAAATGGTGCAAGGCTTAGTTCCAGTTATGGTATGAGAAAACATCCTATCTCCGGCTATAATAAAATGCATAAAGGAGTAGATTTTGCTGCTCCAACAGGAACTCCAATTTTTGCTGCTGGAAATGGTATTGTAGAGTACGTAGGTAGAAATGGAGGATATGGAAAATATATTAGAATTCGTCACGATAGTACTTATAAAACAGCTTACGCACATCTTAATGGTTATAAAAAAGGAATATCAAGTGGTGTAAGAGTTAAGCAAGGTGATGTTATTGGTTATGTAGGCTCAACAGGAAAATCAACTGGACCTCATTTACATTATGAAATTATTGTGAATGGAAAACAAATAAACCCAGCTACACTTAAATTACCCTCAGGAAGGAAGCTTAACAAACAACAACTAAATGAATTTCAAATATTAGTTTCTGAAATAGATGAAGAAGTTAATATTTATAAAAATAAAATAAATTAAGCTAACTGACTAGCTAAGTCATCAAAATCAGATGTTGAGTTACGTTCTGACTTATTGTCTTTGTTCAAATCGCTGTCGTTATTTTCAGTTTTGTCTTTATTAATAATTTTTCTAGCAACAAAACCTCTATTTGAATTATCTGTTTGTCTAAAATAGTGTTCAGCGTGTTGAAGGTAAAACTGCTCTAATACTTCGTCACCTTGTCCCTTAGCATCTTTTGCTTTGTTAAGATAATCGTTATATTGATCTTTTGGATTTTTTCCGTTTCTTTTAAAACCGTTTGAATTTCCATTAGCTTGTAGATATGGAGAGTCAGCAACACCAGATCTAGAGGAGTTTATTTTCCTTTGACCGCCGTAAGGCTTTCTTTTTACAAAATTTTTCATTAATTTTTTATCGATTATCTCTAAAAAAGCCCATCAATTAAATAGTAGGGAATTTTATCTTTATCAGTCTGTCTAAATTTAGATAATCAGTTTTTTTATAAACTATTTTTACACCTTTTTCTAATAATAATTTATACATTTTTTTAGTGATAATTGGATCAATTTCAAAATAAACAACCCCTTTAAACTTTACACTAGTTAAAAAATTAATAATTTTAACGTAATAATCCATGCCTAATTTTCCACCATCAAGTGAAATTCTTGGATCATGTAAAGTCTCCTTATTTAAATTTAAATAATTTCTTGTTGGTATATATGGTGGGTTACAAACAATAAAATCAATATATTTCAGTCTATTTATTGGATAATTTTCAAATAAATTTGAGTGGAATATATTTGTTTTTTGTTGCAGTTTAAATTTTATTATATTTTTTTTGCAAGCAGTAAGAGCATCATTGGAAACATCAATAAAATCACAAAATGCATTATCTAGCTCATCTATAATAGAAATTCCGAGACACCCAGTCCCGCAACATAAATCAAGCAACTTCAAGTGTTTTTGATTTTTATTTTTTTTACAATCAATTAATATTTGTTCAACTAATATTTCAGAGTCAGCTCTTGGATCTAAAGTGTAATCATCTGTATAAAAAATTTTTTTCCAAAAACCTTTTTCGTTGATTATTTTTGCTAATGGCTTTCCTTTTACTCTTTCATTTAGGATCTTATTAATTAATTCTTGATCAACTTCACTATTATTAATATCTAAATTATTTTCACTATTAGATGAATAAGAAATCATTATTTGGGACTCTTGCTCAGCTTGAGATCCAGAAATTGATTTTAAATTTTTAAGTAATATTTTTTTTATATCTAATTTACTTAAATAATTATTAATTAGCATTAAGTTGACTTAATTTTTCGGCTTGTTCACTGGCTGACAAAGCTGATATCATTTCATCTAATGCCTCGCCAGTTAAAAACTGGTCTAATTTATAGAGCGTTAAGTTAATTCTATGATCTGATACTCTGCCCTGTGGAAAATTATATGTTCTAATTCTTTCAGATCTATCTCCTGAACCAACTTGATTTTTTCTATTGGATGAAACCTCTTCTTGTTTCTTAATTCTTTCAACTTCATATAATCTAGATCGTAGAATTTTTAATGCTTTAGCTTTATTTTTATGTTGAGATCTTTCGTCTTGTTGAGTTACTACTATGTTTGTTGGTAAATGTGTAATTCTTACAGCGCTATCTGTTGTATTTACCGATTGGCCTCCCGCCCCTCCTGATCTATAAACGTCTATTCTTAAATCAGTATCTTTTATCTCTAAGTCAACGTCTTCAGCTTCTGGCAAAACAGCAACAGTTGCAGCCGAGGTGTGAATCCTCCCCCCAGACTCAGTTTCTGGTATGCGTTGAACTCTGTGGACACCAGACTCATTTTTTAAAAATTTAAATACACCATCTCCTTTAATTTCTATTATTGCTTCTTTTATACCCTTCAATCCTGTCTCGCTCTTCTCCATTGGCTGAAACTTCCAACTTTTTAATGAGGAATATCGCTCATACATTCTATATAAATCTCCAGCAAATAATGCAGCCTCATCTCCTCCGGTACCAGCCCTTATTTCTAAAATTACATTTTTATCATCAGCCTCATCTTTAGGCAGTAGAGCAATTAGTAATTCTTTATTTTTAATTTCTAAATCTTTCTCATACAAAGGTAGTTCTTGTTTTGCTAAATTTCGGAGCTCTTCATCGCTTTCATTTTCAAGTATTTCTTTATAGCCTTTGATTTCCTTATCTAAATTTTTAATGGTGTCAGATAGAGCAATAATTGGCTCCAATTTTGATAAATCTTTATTTATTTGAATAATTTCCTCATTTTTTAAGTTTTGAGAATTTAAAAGTTTCTCATTTAATTGGTTAAATTTGTTTTTTAAATCAATGATTTGTTTATCTAATTTCATTTTTAAGCTCGAATTTGGAAATTTCAAAAGATTTCTGATTTTTATTTTTTAAATCTTTAAAAATAATTTTTTTATTTTTGATCTCTTCTTCACCAATAAGAAGAATAAAATTGAAATTGTTTTTATCTGCATAACTAAAAAGTTTTTTTATATTTTTACTAACTCTAACTTCATGATTATATCTTAAACTGTAAATTTGTTTTAAAATTCTATTATTATTTAAATAAGACTCATCTTGGACGGCAAATAATATCTTTTTATCTAATTCTGACTTTTCATCTTTTATAGATATCAAATCCATTAATCTTTCTATACCAGCTGCCCAGCCAACTCCTGGTATATCTCTAGAAGAAATCATGCTAATTAAATTGTCATACCTACCGCCAGCTAATATTGCATTTTGTCTTTTATCTTCATTTGTTTGAAACTCAAAAGCCGTATGTGAATAATAATCTAATCCTCTAACTAATTTTGGGTCTTCAAAAAATTTAATTTTATTATCGTTTAAAAGTTTTTTAACTTGATTGAAATAATTTTTACTATCTTTAGATAAGTGTTCGCTAATTTTTGGAGCATTTACTAATATTTCATAGTCTTTTGGATCTTTACTATCCAAAATTCTAAGTGGATTTTTATCCAATCTAGATTGTGAGATTTCTGATAACTGTTTTTTAAATTCAGTTAAATATTTTTTTAATTCATAAGCATATTTGATTTGATCCTCTTTTGACCCTAAAGAATTAATTAATAACCTATGTTTATTTTCTTTAATTCCAAGGTCATCAAATAATAACTTTGCGATTAGAATTAATTCAAAATCTACATAAGGACTTTTTTCACCAATAGACTCAATATTTATTTGATGAAACTGTCTATATCTACCTTTTTGAGGTCTTTCTCTTCTAAACATTGGGCCGTGAGTAATTAATTTAAGTAAGCCCGATTGATAGTTTGAAGCAGCAAACCTAGCTAGACTACTTGTGGCCTCAGGTCTTAAACAAATATATGCTTCTCCTTTATCTAAAAATGAATACATCTCTTTAGAGACAATATCAGTTTGCTCGCCTACGGTCCTAGAGAATAAATCTTGTTGTTCCAAAATAGGAGTTTGTATAGATTTAAAATTGAAATTCCTACAGATTGAATAAAATTTTTCAATAATAAATTCAAACTTCTCCATTTCAGCTCCATGAATATCATGTGTGCCTTTTACTAAACTAATATTTCTTTTCATTTTAAATGATGAATCTGATCAACTTTATTTTCTATAGTTTTAACTAAGTACTCAACTAAATCTTCGTCTTGTATCCTATGGCTTTTTTCTCCATCGACGTATACCATATGCGTGTTATTTCCACCACCTGTTATGCCTATGTTAGTCATTGTAGCTTCACCTGGCCCATTAACAACACATCCAATAATTGAAACTGTTATAGGTTTTTTAATGTGAGAGAGTTTTTTCTCAACATTTTTAACTGTCTCAATAACATCAAATTGCTGTCTTGCGCAAGATGGGCAAGATATTATTGTTACACCATAATCTCTTAAATTTAGTGATTTTAACATTTCAAACCCTACTTTGACCTCTTGAGTTGGATGATCTGAAAGTGAAACTCTCACTGTATCGCCAATACCATCATAAAGAAGCAATCCAAGACCTATAGAAGATTTTATTGATCCACTAAAATAACTTCCTGCTTCAGTAATACCTAAATGAAGAGGATAATCACAAAAATTAGATAACTTTCTATATGACTCTACTGCTGTAAAAACATTAGAAGCTTTAACACTAATTTTAAAATTATCAAAATTTAGATCCTCTAAAAGTTTTATATTTAGCTTAGCACTCTCAAATAATGCCTCAGAGGTTGGGCTTTTATATTTTTCTAATATTGATTTTTCTAAACTTCCAGCATTAACACCTATTCTTATAGGTATTTTGTTCTGCTTAGCAGCTTCAACAACCTCTTTTACTTTTTCCCCAGAGCCAATATTGCCTGGATTTATTCGAAGACAATGTGCTCCATTTTCTGCAGCCTCAAGTGCTCTTTTATAATGAAAGTGAATATCAGCGACTAAGGGGATCTTAATTTCAGGAATTATTTTTTTTAATGCTTTTGATGATTTTTCATCAGGAACTGAAACTCTGACTATATCGCATCCCTCTTGCTCAATGAGAGATATCTGCTCAAGTGTTGCATCAATGTCATGTGTAAGGGTATTTGTCATTGTCTGAACCGTAATTGGAGAGTCTCCACCGACAAAAATATTTCCAATTTGAATTTTTTTTGTTTTTTTTCTCTTTATTGAATGAGAGTATTTCATAATAAAGTCTCTAAATCTTTAATGTTAAAATTAAATAAATATGAGTTTAATTCCCTATTTAATCTAATTTCTACACCTCTGTAAATTATCTTATCAATATTATTTATATTAGATAAATCGATAAAAAAATCATTGTCTAAATCGAGAATAAGTTCCTTAGATTTGGTAATTTCACCAAATTGTAAAGTATTTTTAATATTGTTTTGAATTTTGTAAAAAATAGTCTTATTATTTTTTGCAAAAATTGATAAATTTTGCGAATAGCTAGCTCTGTTTAACGGGATAAGATTATTTATAAAATCATTATGACTTAATTCATACAAATCATATTGATTAGAGATCTTATAAACATCATTATAAATTTGATCTTTTTCAACCTCTTTAAATGAAATTTGATTGTTAAATTTATTATATATATTTAATGATAATAAAATTAAAATTACAAAAACTAGTAACAATAAGAAATAGACTATTGAAAGTTTAGTGTAATCGATTGGGATATCACTAATTAAACTTTTATATTTAATTTCGTAACCCAAATATCTATATATAGATTTTTTATAAGTTGATTGATAAGCACGATATTTTTTAGGGAGTTTTAAATTATCATCTAAAAGTCGTATAATTTCTAAATCTAATTTAAGAGCTTTGGATAAATCATTGATTGATAATCCTTTCTTAATTCTTGCCTCTTTGATTGAAATTAACTTATCCAAAAAAATTATTTATGTAGTTTGAAGGCTTGATGTAATTTTTGTACAGCTAAATCAGTTTGATCTTCATGAATTAATATACTTATTTTTATTTCTGAAGTGGTAATAACTTGAATATTTATTTTATTTTTTCCAAGAGTATCAAATAATGTTTGGGCAACTCCAGCATGAGATCTCATCCCTACTCCAACCACTGAAATTTTTGAAATATTATTAGATGAAATAATTTTTTTATATCCAATTATAGATTTCTCTTTTTTTAGTATTTTTAATGCTTTTTCTAAGTCTAATCTTGGCAAAGTAAAAGATAAATTTGCAAACTTTCCATCTTGTGAAATATTTTGGAGTATCATATCAACATTTATATTGCCTTTAGCTAATGGGCCAAAGATTTTTGAAGAGACTCCGGGTTTATCTTGTACTCTTGAAAGTGTAATTTTTGCTTCATCTTTGGAGTAAGTTATTCCACTCACAGTATTATTTTCTAAAACACTTTTTTCGTCAGTAATCATTGTACCAATTTTTTTGGGTTTGAAAGAAGATCTTACACTTAATTTAGTATTTTTTCTCATAGCTAACTCAACAGAACGAGTTTGAAGAACCTTAGCCCCTTGTGAGGCTAATTCAAGCATTTCTTCATATGAAATTTTATTAATTTTTTTTGCTTTAGGTACTATGTTTGGATCAGTGGTAAATACACCCTCAACATCAGTATAAATTATACATTCTGTTTCCATCGCTGCCGCAACAGCAACAGCACTAGTATCAGAACCACCCCTACCTAAGGTAGTTAATTCTCCCTTGTTGTTAATACCTTGGAAACCAGGAATTAATAGAACTTCAAAATTTTTTAATTCATCATATAAAAATTTTTTATTAATAGATAAAATTCTAGACTTCATATGCTCTGATGATGTTATAATCGGTATTTGCCAACTAAGTAATGATTTAGCTTTAATCTTTTGATTATTGAGACATATAGACATTAACGCGCAAGATACGTTTTCACCTGATGAAATAGCGTTATCAAAATCAATTGGATTTGGATTTTTTGAAAAAGATTTTGTTAAATTTATTAAACGATCAGTTTCACCTGACATAGCAGATAACACAGCTATAACTTTTGATTTTTTTGACCAATAATTAATAATATCTGCTGATCTTTTTATAGCTTCAATACTCCCAACGGATGTACCACCAAATTTTAAAACTTTAATTTTCATGAATTACGGTAATATACTCTTAACATTTATGATGTAAAGAACATGGACACTTATAATAGCAAGTATTACGAACCATTAGAACAAATGATGGCTATAAGACATCAGTATATGTCAAAAATATTAAGATATCATAGTGGACAAGATATTTATGAATTCTTTAAGAATAAAAAAATTTTAGATCTTGGATGTGGAACTGGCGAATTCCTTAATAATTATTATGGTATGGGTGCAGAGTGTTCAGGTATTGATATCGAGAATAATTTTAAAATAAAGAACAAAATAAATTTTAAACTCATTAATATAGAAGCTAATAAATTTTTAAAAAATTGTAAAAAAAAATTTGATGTTATTTTTTTGTTTGAATTCTTAGAACATTTAGAAGAACAAGATAAGTATCAACTTTTTGAAAACTTAACTAAAAATCTCAATAAAAATGCATATATATTTATATCTACACTTAATAAGAATTTATTATCAAAATATTTAGCAATTGATATTGCTGAGAATCTCTTAAAGCTACTTCCTAAAAAAACCCACGATTTTAATCTTTTTTTATCTCCCTCTAAATTACAATCAATTAGTCAAAAAAATAATTTAAATTTAATGGATATAGAGGGCATGCAATACAATCCAATTTTTAAATCTTTCAAACTAAGTAAATTTGATTTAGTAAATTACTTTGGTACTTTGAAATACTAATTTTTATTTTTTTCTTTTTTACTAAAAGGGAGTCTTACTAAACCTATGCCCTCATCGACCAATTCTTGACTTTCTTTTTCAGTTGCCTCTCCATAAATAGGTTTATCTTTAGCTTCACCATAATGAATTTTTCTAGCCTCTTCTGGAAATTTTTTTCCAACATATGTAAAATTTTTTTCTATTTCAGATTTAATTTTATTTAATTGTTTATTATAATTTGAAAATAATTTCTTTTTTTCACGATTTATTTTAGCTGAACTTGTTGATTTACCAGAAATGTTTGGTGCCATAACTGATTTTGATATTGTTGATGAATTACAGAAAGGGCATTCAATTTGTTTTTTCCTTTTTTGTTTTTCAAAAGAGTTTGAGTCATCAAAACTAGCTTCAAATATGTGTTGATTTTCGCAAATTAAATCAAATTTTATCATTCTTTATATTTGGTCATTCAATGATAATTTTCAATAATATTAATCAAAATTTCTATCATTTTCTAATACAGGTATTGCGTTTTGACACTCTCTAACTCTATTTAAATCAAGTTCAGCAGCAATGATCATTTCACCATCTTCAGCTTCAGCTAATGTCTCTCCCCAAGGGTCTACTATTAAAGTATGCCCATAAGTTACTCTTTTTTCATTATTTACTCCCCATTGATTAGGTGCCAATATAAAAACTCCATTCTCAATAGCCCTTGCTTTAATAAGAGAATGCCAATGAGCCTTACCTGTTGTGTGCGTAAATGCTGAAGGGACAACAATAATTTGTGAACCTTTTTTTGCCAAAGCTCTGTACAATTTAGGGTACCTCAAATCATAACAAATAGTATGACCAACTGAGTGACCCAATACTTTAGTGATTTTTAATTCACTTCCAGATGAGTAAAAATCACTTTCTTTGTATGACTCACCATTTTTTAAAGTAATGTCAAACATATGAATTTTGTCATAAATTGAAATTATATCTCCATCAGGATTAATTAAAATTGACCGATTAAATAATTTATCATTTTCTGTTATGGGAATTGATCCCAATAGTAAATATACGTTATTTATCTTTGAAAAATTTTTAAAATATTTTACAGAGTCATGATTCATTTCAATTAAAATTTTTGATTTACTTGATAAAAAGAGAAAGCACTCAGGTAGTAAAATGAAATCTGGGCTTGAGTTTAAACTATCTTGTAAAAATTTTTTTGATTTTTCAAAATTTTCATCAAAGTTTGAACCGACTGTAATTTGAATCAGTGCAACCTTCATTTAATTATTTAATTTATAAATAATGTAATTTGATACGTCTCTAATAGCTTTATGAATTTTTATTTTTTCTTGAGGTAAAATAGAAATACTATGGTTTGAAAATAATATATACTCTAATTCCTTCTTATCTTTTACTAGGGTTAATTTTAAAGTCTTATCTTTATTTAGAACTACAATTGGTTCTTCAGTAGAATACAAAAATTCATTATCATTATTTGATGAAATTAATTCAGTAAATTCTTTATGAAATAATTCTGGATTTTCATAAAATGTAAGCCTTTTTTGGTCTAAATTAAATCTCGATATCATGGTAAGTTACTTTAGCACATTATGAATGAATTTAATTTAAAAAAGAGGAATATTAGAAGAAAGGCATATTTTGACAAAGATAATTTAATTTCAAAAAATGGGTCAGGTTTAATTAATGATAAATTAAAGTTCATGTCAAAAAAAATAGAAAACTGTCTAATTCTAGATGAAGATCTTTGCATAGAGGAGTCCAATTTTAGTAATACAAAAATTATAAATGTCAATGATATTAGCGTAGTTGAAGGTAAGTTTGATGCAGCTATATCAAATTTTTCTCTACAAATACCATTGTTTTTGAATAGCAATGATATTTTTAATAAAATTTTATCTAAATTAAACGAAAACAGTTTATTTTGCTTCAATACCATAACATCAAATTCAATGAGAACACTTCAAAATATTTTTTTAGAAATTGATGAAAAGATTTTTGGTGGAGTTTATAGGAGATTTGGGCCATTTTTAGAAACTACAAAATTGATAGAGGATTTGAATAAAAGTAAATATAAAGATGTTGTAGTAGGTATAGATAACCTAGAAATAAACTATAGTTCTTTGAACAAAATTAGAAGTGATTTTAGAAAGTTTGGGATTTCAAATTTTTTTAATGAGAAACATAGCTTTAAAAAAGATTTTTTAAAATTAACAAATAATTTATTTTCAAAATTAATTGATAATCATAAATATATCCCATTAGAAATAGAGATTGCTACATTTACATCATGGAAATAATATAAATTTAGTATATTTGTAATTAAATGTTCGAAAAAATAAATAATTTTTTTTCCTCAAAAAAAAATTCAAATTTAATTAAAGAAATTTCAGATAAATATTTAAATAATATAAATCAATTAGAAGCGGATATTTCAAATTTATCAAAAGAAGCAATGACTCATAAGATTGAAAACTTAAAACAAAATTATATTTCTAATCAAAAAGAGGAATTGTCAGATGAGGATATAAGTTTCGTATGTGCTCTATTGAGAGAAGTATCAAAAAGAACTATTGAACTCAGACATTATGACTCTCAAATAATTGGAGGTATTGCTCTTTATCATGGATTTGTTGCTGAAATGAAAACTGGAGAAGGCAAAACACTTGCCGCAACAATTCCAATCATATTAAATTATGTCTTAAATAAAAAAGTTCATTTAATTACTGTTAATGATTATTTAGCGAAAAGAGACTCTCTTTGGATGGGACCAATTTTTGAATACTTAAACATAAGCTATTCATACATTCAAAACAGCCAAACTGTTGAAGAAAAAGTAAGTAGCTATAAATCTCATGTCGTATATGGAAATAATAATGAATTTTGCTTTGATTATCTGAGAGATAATTTAAGAGGAATCAATCAACCAAAAATGCAAAATGAGCATCATATAGCTTTAATTGATGAGGCTGACTCTGTACTGATCGATGAGTCAAGGTCACCTTTAGGTATTTCAGGACCTGTGAAGACTCCCATTAAACTTTTTAAATTATGCTATGAAATTACTCAAGACCTCCTAAAAAGCGATGTTGAGATAAACGAAGAAAGAAAAAATGTTTTGCTTATAGACAGCGGTATTAAGAAAATAGAATTCAACCTAAAAAAAATTAATTTTTTAAAAGGAAATAGTTTGTTTGATAATGAAAATTTAGAGGCTTATCAAATCATAAATCAATCACTTAAAGCACGTTTTTTGTATGAAAGAGACAAAGATTATGTTGTAAAAGATGGTCAAATTATTGTCATAGATGAGTTCTCAGGTAGATTAGCAGAAGGAAGAAGGTTTGGTGAGGGTCTTCATCAATCTTTGGAAGCCAAAGAGAATCTTAAAATACAAGAAGAGAGTATTACTTTAGCAAGTATAACTTTTCAAAATTATTTTAAAAAATATCAAAAGTTATCTGGAATGACAGGTACCGCTCTCACTGAGTCAGAAGAGTTTTTGGAAATATATGGCTTGAGTGTAATAGAAATACCTACTCATAAACCTATGGTCAGAATTGATCAAAATGATCAAATTTATAAAACTCCGGACGAAAAATACAAAGCTGTTTTAGACTTAGTGAAGGAAAAATATGAAAAAGGTCAACCTATATTAGTAGGTACAACTTCAATTGAAAAATCAAATTTTATTTCAGATATATTAAAAACTAACAATATTCCTCACAATGTTTTAAATGCAAAAAATCATGAGAATGAGGCTGAAATTATTGCTTTAGCGGGCAAACCGTCACAAGTAACGGTTGCTACTAATATGGCAGGTAGAGGTACCGATATTAGATTAGGTGGTAATCCAGAAATAGATAAAAATTTTAATGAGAATGATTACCAAAAGGTAATTGATTTGGGTGGGTTATGTATTTTAGGCACTGAAAGGCACGAAAGTAGAAGAATAGATAATCAATTAAGAGGAAGGTCTGGAAGACAGGGAGATCCTGGACAAAGTATATTTTTTGTCTCTTTAGAAGATGACTTGATGAGAATTTTTGGATCAGAAAAACTTCAATCTATGCTTTCGACATTGGGTCTTAAAAAAGGAGAAGTTATTGAACATAAATGGTTAACTTCATCAATAGAAAGAGCACAAAAAAGAGTTGAGGGTCATAATTTTGATATTAGGAAACAATTATTAGAGTTTGATAATATTATTGATAAACAAAGAAATATAATTTACTCCAAAAGAGAAACTATTATTAATGAAGATATAATAAATTTTATTCAAGAAACTGAGGATGAATTTATATCTAATTTGTTAGAAAGTGAAAAAGAAGAAATTAAGAATTTCTCGGACTTGTTGTCTTTCATTAAACCAGAAGAAAATGGTAATAAAGACCATTATCTTTCTTCATTTAAAAAAATTAAAGATGAAAATTACGCAAAACATACAAATGCTTATATTTTTATACTAAGACAAGTAAGCCTTTCTATTTTAGATAAAAATTGGCATAACCATATTCAAGAGCTTACAAATATACGCATGTCTGTTAGTCTCAGCGGATATGGAGGGAAAGATCCAGTTAATGAATTTCGTAAGGCCTCTTTGAGTGCATTCAATCAATTAATATATGAAATACAAAAGCAAATGGTGTTAGTCTTAAACAATATAAGGGTTGAAAAAAAGAGTGAAAATCAAGAGGACAAAAAAATTGAACCCATTACTAAAAAAATTGGAAGGAATGATCCTTGTCCTTGTGGATCAGGCAAAAAATACAAACAGTGTCATGGAAGCAATTAATTAAACAATATAATTTAAATATCTATTATTTCTTTTCTTTATCAATTCATCTTTCGGTAGTAATTTGAGACCCTCAATACTTTTTATCAAAGCAACTTTAAGATCATTTGTGACCTTTTCAAAATGCCTATGAGCTCCTCCTACTGGCTCTTCGATAATTTGATCGATAATTTTTAATTCTAGGCAATCTTTTGCGGTTATTTTGAGAGAATTTGATGCTGTCTCAGCAAAATCTGAGGATTTCCATAATATTGAGGAACAACCCTCAGGAGAAATAACAGAATAAATTGAATTACTTAGCATTATGACTATATCGCTTGTAGCTAGAGCAATTGCGCCACCTGATCCACCCTCACCTATGACTATAGAAATACATGGTGTTTCACAATTTAGGGATACTTTCATTGATTGGGCAATTGCCTCAGCTTGTCCCCTTTCCTCGGCGTCCTTACCAGGGTAAGCACCGGATGTGTCCACAAAACAAATTAAAGGTAAATTTAATTTTGAGGCTAATTTCATAATTCTTTGGGATTTTCTATAACCTTCAGGTTTTGCCATGCCAAAATTATGCTTTAATCTCGTGTTCATATCATTACCCTTTTCTGTGCCTAGTATGATGACAGGTAAGTTATCTAAAAAAGCAAAACCAGAGATAATGGCATTATCTTCAGAATAAAGTCTATCACCATAAAGAGGTGTAAATTTTGAGAAAATACTATCTATATAACCTTTTGTTTTGGGTCTATTTGGATGTCTTGCAAGTTTGACAATTTGCCAAGGAGATAAATTAGAGTAAATTCTTTTTAACTCTATTTGTTTTTTTTTCTCAATATCTTTAATTTTTCCATCTACATCTATATCACTTTCTTTTGAAAGCTTGATTAAAGATTGTATTTCCAAATCAAATTTTTCCAATTTTTCTTCAAAATCTAAGTAAAACATTTTTAAACTATAATTTATTTTTTAATGGATGATAAGAGTCTAAAACTCTCTTTTTCATTGACTTTGCGACTTTAGTATAAATTTCTGTAGTTGAAATACTTGAGTGACCTAAAAGTTTTTGTATGTGTCTAATATCGGCGTTATTTTCTAACATAGTAGTAGCAAATGAGTGTCTAAAAACATGAGAAGATAATTTATCTTTAATTACTGAGTCGTTATGACAATTTTCAAGAAATTTGTTTACCGATCTAGCAGAAATCTTTTTATTATTTAACGCAAATACAAATTGGTTTTTTTTTCCTAAATTTTTCAAAAGCTCAAAAAAATCTTTAGTTATAAATACTTTTCTCTCTTTAGAGCCTTTTCCATATATGTAAATAGAATTATCTTGATGGTTAATATCAGACCATTTTAAATTCAGTGCCTCTGATATCCTCAAACCTGATAAATAAATTAATTTTAGCACTAAAATGTAAAGCTCTTTATTAGTCTGTTTTGAATTATACAAATTTATGAATATTTGCTCCATTTGTAATTTTGATATGGCCTTAGGAATTTTTTTTAAATTTGAAAAGCTTTCAAATTCTTGAAAATCAATTTTTGCAATTATTTTTTCGGTTTGTAGAAACTTCAAAAAATTTTTTAGAGTTGAGATTTTTCTATTTATACTCGATATTTTCAAATTCTTTTTTCTTAAATTAGTAATATATAATTTAATCTTAGCAGTGAGATCACTTGGTTTTATATCCTCAGTATAAAAAAATTGATCTAAATCAACTAAATAATTATTTACAGAGTTTCTTGAAAGATTTTTTTCAGAGATTAAAAATTGTGTGTATAAATCTTTATATTTTTCATATTTCATAAATTAACTAAATGTGCTCTAAAGGCTAATTTTATCAATTCATTTTTTAAATATTCATTATCTATGATGTAATTATTTAAAAAGTATAAATCGAATTCATTTATAGAGTAAAATTTTTCACTTAGATTGACATAGTATATATATGAGTCAATCAAATTTAAATTTTCAGCTAAACTTGCCAAGTAAACAGGATTAACTGAGATTGTATCTGTCTCCGTTATTTTTAAATTGTCACTCTCTATAAAATTAATATTTCTATTCAAAAATAAAAATTTCATCAAAGGACTGTCTATATTTTGATCGTTATCTGCATAGTATTTATTTTCGAAGTTTTTAATTAAATAATTCTTTAAAGCTGTTGCTATATCATTATTTTCCACTACACCGTTAGGAACATCCTTCAATAAAATTATCAAATTTTCTAAAAAACTTGAGTTTTCATAAAGTGATAAAAGCATTAAACCATTAATGTAATTTAAATTTCTTGAGGTGATTCTCATTTCACTAAATTGATCATTAACTAATCTGGATACATCATATAAATCCAATTGTAATAAAGGAATATAGTTTTCTAAAATTTCAAGTTTTTTATTATAGTTAATATTTTTTTGCATTTCTTCATACATAGCTAACTCTTTAGGTTTTACATTTAGCATTTCTAGCATAGATAAATATTGTGATTTATTTATGACTCTATTTTTAAAAAGGTAATTTATTTGATAAAGATCAATTGTATTTGATTTGAGATATATCTCTAATTCAAGAGTATTATTAATTTCATCCACATTGACTTTTATAATATCAGAAATCAAAGTGATATATTTATCAATTAATCCTAATTCGCTTAAGTTGTAATTGATTTCGATTGTATTATTTTCGAGAAAGTCTAACAAAAATTTTGTGTTTAATTTATCAAACTCTTTTTGATCATAAATTTCAATTATAAAATTAATCTGCTCAAATTGATTATCTTTTATTAAGCATAAGATATTATATATCAAAATATCATCAAAATTTTTTTGATTATTATCTAATTCAAATAAATATTGACACAATTCATTAAATTGATTTGAGTCAAATAAATAAGCTAAATACGACTCATTGTGATTTGGGTTTTGGAATTCTTCAAAAATAACTTTTTCAAACAAATTTGAGTTAATTTGGTATCTATAATTTTTTTTATTGAATAAATTTATTTTTTCGAAAAAAAAATCATTTTCATTTGAATATTCAGGATAAATAGTACTATTTGTCAAAGGATCAAATAAAGAATAAAAAAAATTGTTATTATTTTCTGTGGAGTTTATAAGTTTTAAAAGAATTTCTTCTGATTTAATTGATGAAATTATATTGTTTTGTGAGAATGATTTTTCTTGAAATATGATTTCCTCATTAACTACATTGGCCTTCAATGGCAGAACTAATATTAGCAAAAAAAAAATGAGATATTTCATGTGAACTGATCTATTGGAATGTCATAAACCTTTTCTTTTGTTGGTGCTGGTATTTTTATTGAGTTAATTAAAACAAAACCTAATAAAATTAGTATAATAATCGTTGATAGTAATGCTATTTTTCTCATTATTATTAATTTATTGGTTTTTCATATTATATATTTAAAACATATCAAATAACAATGGTGAAAAAAAATTTTGAAAAAATATGTATAATTGGTATGCCTGGATCAGGTAAATCCACGATTGGTAGGGCTTTATCTGATTACTTAAAATTTGATTTTTATGATACTGATGAACAAATTGAAATAGAAAGTCAATCTGAAATAAAGGACATATTTAATAAAGAGGGCGAGGAGCATTTTAGAAAATTAGAAAGATCAATATTCAAAAAATTGATTTTGAAGAAAAAGATTGTTGTTTCTACAGGTGGGGGAATAATTTTAAAAAATAAAGACCTTTTAAAGCAAACATTTAATATATATTTAAAATGTGATTTAGAAACTTTAATTAAAAGAACTTCGCGAAATAAAAATAGGCCCCTATTAAAAAATAATGTTGAGAAAAATATAAAAATACTTTTCAATGACAGAAAAGAAATTTACAATGAATCTTCTGATTTTACAATTAATGCAACCAGTAATACTCAAAAAACTATAAAACCATATTAGAACATTTAAAATAATGAAGATAAGAAAGATATTTGATAAACACACACACGAAATTGAATTTTTAAAAATAGCTCAATTAGAAAAAAAATTAATTAATAATATTTCAAATAGCGATATTTTAATTTTTGATAGGAATATTGCAGAAATTGGATTAATCAAAAAGCTTTTAAAAAGATTTCCTAAACGTAGTATTGTTATCAAGGGCCATGAGAAAATCAAAAATATACACAACTATTCGTCTTTAATTGAAAAAATAATTAAATTAGGAGTTCAACGTAAAACTATAATTTACTCATTTGGTGGTGGAACACTCGGAGACCTCTCAGGCTTTTTAGCATCCACAATATTAAGAGGAGTTGAACACGTAATGATACCTACTTCTCTTTTAGCAATGGTAGATAGCTCAATTGGTGGTAAGACAGGAATTAATAGTAAATTTGGTAAAAATTTAATTGGTACTTTTTATCTTCCAAAGAAAGTATTTATATGTTCAGATTTTCTTAAAAGTTTACCAAAAAGGGAAATTGCATGTGGATATGCAGAAATAATAAAATATAGCCTTATTAACTCGAAGCAGCTTCATAAACTTCTTATTAAAAGATCCAATGGTGACATAAATAAAATTATTAAACTTTCAATTAACTCGAAATTAAAATATGTCAGTGATTTTAGGGAAAAATTAAAATCTAAAAATTCTAGAGCTATTCTAAACTTTGGACATACAATTGGTCATGCTATTGAAAATTCAAATTTTTATAAAGGTAATCTAAAACATGGAGAGGCGATATCTTTAGGAATGATTGTAGAATTAAAAATTTCTAGTTTATTAAATTACTATCCTAAAAGAGTTGATAATTTAATTGAAATTTTAAAAAAATTTAATTTACCAGTAAACTATAACAAATATGTAAATAAAAAAACTATTCCATCATTAATAAAAAAAATTACATTTGATAAAAAAGTTATACACGAAGATGTTAATATTGCTCTCGTTGGGAAAAATGGAG
Organism: uncultured Alphaproteobacteria bacterium; assembly: GCA_902546975.1. Classification (GTDB taxonomy): domain Bacteria; phylum Pseudomonadota; class Alphaproteobacteria; order HIMB59; family HIMB59; genus HIMB59. Next base: position 117,534 of record CACCLU010000003.1, on the reverse strand, counting down.
GTTTTATTAAAAAGATTTCAATTAGAGATCTTAAATCTACTCTAAATCAAATAAAATAATGACTTTAATTGTTATTATAAAAATTTTAGCGATAATTATTTTACTCTTATTATCAGCCCTTTCCTCTGGTTCGGAAACAGCTTTAACTGCAGTATCGAAACAGCGAGCACATAGACAAAAAGATAAAGGAGCTAAAAACGCGAATTTCATTTTAAAAATTAAAGAATTCAAAGATGAATTTATTACGGGAATTTTACTTGCTAATAACCTATTTAATATTTTAGCTACAGCTTTAATGACAGAATTACTTGTTTCAGAATTTGGTGGTTTAGGAGTTTCCGTTGCTACAATTTTTATGACATTAATGATTGTTATATTTTCTGAAGTTACTCCCAAAATTTTTGCAATAAACAAACCAATGACTTTTGCACTAAAAGTTTCTAAGTTTTTTTACTTTTACACAAAATTAATTAAACCAATTGTAAATCTTATTAATAAAGTTTCTAACAAAATTATTAAATTGATTGGATTAAATTTAAATGCAGACCAATCAAAAATTATTGAAGAAGAGTTTGAAGGAGCTGTTCAACTGCAAAAACAATACTCTAAAGATGGTGAATATGAGGCCGAATATATGAGTAATATTCTTGAGTTAAAAAAATTAAAAGTTGATGAGCTAATGACTCACAGAAATGAAATTCTATTCATTAACCTAGATGATCCCTATAAACAAAATTTTAAAGCTATAAGTTCCTCAACATTCACAAGAATACCTGTTATTAAGGGAAATTTTAATAATCTGGTTGGTATTATTGATATCAGAGATTTTTTAAAAGGCTCCTCTTTAGAGGAGTCAAATGAAGGCATTGAAAGAAATACTTTTCAGCCCGTTTTTATTCCCCAAAACAAACTTGCGATGAAACAACTTATTGATTTTAAAACTTCGAGAGAACATATGGCTTTAATAGTAGATGAATATGGAGAAATACAAGGTTTAATTACATTAGAGGATATTATTGAAGAAATAATTGGAGAAATTTTTGATGAAACTGACACTGATGAGACATATCTAGAGAAAATTGACTCTAATAATTATTTATTTAATGGCAATGCAAGTGTAAGAGAAATTAATAGAAGTCTAGATATTAACTTACCTGATCAATTTGTAACATTATCAGGCTTAATTCATGATTTAGCAAAAGAAATCCCTAAAGTTGGAAAGGTTTTCTTTATTGAGGATGTGAAATTACAAATTATATCTAGATCAATTAATAAAATTAATAAGGTTAAGTTATCTATTTGATATTTTTATTTCTAGAGAGTGTAGGCCAGATTTAAAAACCGGTTCTAATTTTTCATGAATTGTTCTATGAATATCTATTTTCTTAAGATTATTTTTATTCAATATTCTGAGTTCAACATGAGTTAACATGGCGTGCGTATTTTCAACTCCAGAATGTCCCATATGTTTGTCACTGTTATCAATAATTTCTATAATTTTAAATTCATTAATATCTTGTAAAAGGATTTTAATATTATTTAAATTCATCATTAAATCTTAAATGAATAAAAAAAATAAAATAGAAAATTTATGCAATCATCCAAATTGTACAGAGGAAGGTGTTTATAAAGCACCTTTAGACTATGATAATTTAGGTAATTATCAGTGGTTTTGTATTGAACATATCAAAGAGTTTAATAAAAAGTGGAATTACCATAAGAAAATGGATGCAAATGAAATTGAAAACGATATTCGTTTTGACACCATCTGGAGAAGACCCACAAGCTCTTTTGGATCAGGGAGAAAGTTTTATAATTTTACGATCAATGGTGAGGATATGGGCACATTTGATAACCCTACTGGATTTCAGCCTCAATCAAATAAATTGTTAAAATCCCTTAGTATTTTAAAATTAGATATAAATACAGATTTAAAATTGATAAAGAAAAGGTATAAAGAACTGGTCAAAGAGCATCATCCAGATGTAAAGGGTGATAGTAAAAAAGTTATTGATAAATTTAGAGAAATAGTAGAAGCATATAACTACTTAATTGAAAGATACAAAAAATGAATAAAATCGAGGCTCTGAAAAAAAAGGATAATATACAAATTTCAGAAGTATCATCTAAAGAAGTCTTTGGCATTCAAACAGATATAAAAGTTCCAAAATTTAATGAAGCAAGTGAATATTGCCCTAAATTAGACACAAACTACGTATTTGATGAAAGTACGACGATTGCTATTTTGCTTGGTCTAAAATTCAACAAACGAGTTTTCTTACAAGGTTTGCATGGAACTGGAAAGTCCTCTCATATTGAACAAGTTTGTGCAAGATTAAACTGGCCGTGCATAAGAGTTAACTTAGATAGTCATGTATCGAGAATCGATCTTATTGGAAAAGATGCAATAGTTTTAAAAGATAACAAACAAGTAACAGAATTTCAGGAAGGTATCCTTCCTTGGGCATTTCAAAATAATGTTTCGTTAGTTTTTGACGAATACGATGCAGGTCGACCAGATGTAATGTTTGTTATTCAAAGAATACTTGAAGCTGAGGGAAAGTTAACTCTTCTTGACCAAAGTAAGGTGCTCTCACCTCATCCTTATTTTAGGCTATTTGCTACTGCTAACACAGTAGGTCTTGGGGATACCTCTGGGATTTATCATGGAACCAATCAGATCAATCAAGGTCAAATGGATAGATGGAATATAGTTGCAAAATTAAACTACCTTGATGAGGATAAAGAAATAGAAATTATTTCAAAAAAAGTTTCTGCAAACAATGAAGAGAAGAAAATAATAGCTTCTATGGTTCAAATGGCAAATTTAACAAGAAAAGGTTTTGAGCAAAAAGATATATCTATTGTCATGAGCCCTAGAACTGTAATTATGTGGGCAGAAAATTATAAAATTATAAGAGATATTAAAAACTCTTTGAAGTTTACTTTTTTAAATAAATGTGACGAAAGTGAAATAGATATATATAAAGAATATTTTCAAAGAACCTTTGCAATTGAAATCTAATTGTCCGAGAAACAAATAAATATTCCCAGGCAAATTTCAAATACACTCAATTCTGTTAATAAAACCATATCGGAAAACAAAGAATTAAAAATAAATGTAAATTCAAATATCGTTTTAGAGAAAGATGATACTTTAAACCTTCCTTCGATCTCAAATATTTTCAATTACGAGGATATGCGTGGTGCAGCAGATTCATTTGCGCTTAAAAAAAGATACCATGATGAAAAACTGTTAAACCAAATAACATCTAAAAATATAGATATTAGAGAAGAAATTATTTTCTTAGAGCGTTTACGATATGAGACATATGGCTCAAAACCCTTCAAAGGTATTATAAAAAATATTGAGAATAAATGGTTTAAAAGATTAGAGGTATTAAAATTAAAAAAACAAAAAGACTCTAAAGATTTATTTTATTTTACATTAACTCATTTTTTCATTGATTTAGTAAACAATAAAATGTGGAAATCAAATAATAATCATTTAAAAAATATAACTTCTAAAGACAACATATCAAAATTTTATAACACACTTCAAAAATTATCTCAGAATATTCAAGACCAAAAAGAATATTTAAACTTATCGGTAGATTTACTTAGAATTATTTTTCCATCGGTTGAGGATGAAAGCCAACCAGATGATAAAGATCTCGATGAGGGAAATGATGAGGAGGATTTTAATCAACAACAAAACCAAGAAGACAATCAAGCCCAAAAACCTGAAGAAAGCCAATTAGAAGAAAATATGCATACTCCAGAAAATGACTCAGATAATAGTCAGTCTAGCGTTCAGGGAGAAGAAATTGATATTGAAATTTCTGACCAACAAATTGAAGATATATTTAAGTCGATTGATAGTTATAGAAATCTTAATCAAAATTATAAAGCAGCTACTAATCAATATGATGAAATCATAGAAGCAATTAAACTATGTGATCATGAAGAGTTAGTGGCCCTACGAAGGCAACTCGATGAAAAATGTGATTTATATCAAAAGCAAATATCAAGATTAGCAAATAAATTGTATCGAAAACTTCAATCAAAACAAAATAGGTCATGGAATTTTGATTTAGATGAAGGTGTTCTAGATACTTCAAAACTTACCAGGGTTATAACTAATTCAAATAGTTCTCTCTCTTTTAAAAAAGAAAAAGAAATTAAATTTGAAGATACAACCGTAACTTTGTTAATTGATAATTCAGGATCAATGAGAGGAAAACCTATTATGATAGCTGCTTTAACAACTGATATGATAGCCGCTACTTTAGAAAAATGCAAAATCAAAGTTGAAATTCTTGGTTTTACAACAAAAGCATGGAAAGGTGGAAAAACTCGAGAGCATTGGCTTAAAAATGGAAAACAGAAAAATCCTGGAAGACTTAATGACCTAAGACATATTATTTATAAATCTGCTGACCAAAACTCAAAAAAATCTAAAATAAATTTAGGCCTAATGTTAAAAGAGGGTCTTTTAAAAGAAAATATTGATGGCGAAGCTCTTCTTTGGGCTAGTTCTAGAATTTCGAAAAGGCCTGAAAGTAGAAAAATATTAATTGTGATATCTGATGGCGCACCTGTAGATGACTCAACACTGTCAGTAAACAATAGTAATTATTTAGAAAAACATCTAAAAAGTACTATTCTTGCGATTGAAGAGAAATCAAACATTGAACTATTGGCAATCGGTATAGGTCATAACGTCGGTCAGTATTACAGTAAAGCAATTACCATTCATGATGTAGAAGAGTTAGGTGGAATTATGTTTGAAAAAATAGAGTCATTGTTCGACTAAATTAGACAAAATTTTATTCTTATACTCTTCAAATCTATCCTCATTTATAGATGATCTTATTTCTTCAAAAAACTTATTCATAAACCAAATATTATATATTGATAAAATGGTCATACCGAGCATCTCATTAGCTTTAAACAAATGATGTATATAAGATTTTGAAAATTTATTTATTTCCTGTAATTCACATCCTTCATCAATACTAGAATGATCGTCTTTAAATTTTGAGTTATTTAAATTAATTCCTTTACTACTTAGTTTTGACATCATAATACCATGTCTAGCGATCCTTGTAGGCGATACACAATCAAATGTGTCATATCCAGAACTTACACCATGCAAAATATCATCTAGTCCTCCAATTCCTAGAATATGAATTGGTTTTGATTTATCTATATAATTTTCACAGATAGAAAAGATATCGTACATCTGATTTTTTGTACTCCCCAAAGAGCCACCTATTGCAAGTCCATCAAAATTTTTTGAACATATTTCTTCACAAGCAATCTTTCTTAAATCCTCATAAACACCACCTTGTATTATACCATATAGTGACTGTTTTCCTGAGGAACCAAAGGTTGAGTTATACTTTTTAAATTTTGAGTCGAAAGAATTTATACATCTTTCTGCCCAGCGATGACTCATGTACAAAGACTTTTCTGTATATTTTTTTGAGACATTAAAGGGCGTACATTCATCTAAGACAAAAATCAGATCAGCGCCAAAGTCACGTTGTAATTCAATTGATCTCTCAGGTGATAAAAATACTTTATCTCCATTTATATAATTTCTAAATGATGCACCATCCTCAGTTATTTTTATGAGAGATTTTCTCTTTGCATTATTGTTTTTTCCTTTAATTTCCTCTGAAACTGACCCATATCCTAGTGAAAATATTTGATATCCCCCACTATCAGTCATCATAGGTCCATTCCAATCAGTAAAACTTTGTAAACCCCCTTCTTTTGATATGATCTCTGGACCCGGTTGAAGCATTAAATGGTATGTGTTTGAAAGAATAATTTGTGTTCTTGCTAATTTTAATTGAGAGGGGAGTACAGATTTGACAGTGGCCTTGGTCCCACAAAAAATAAATGAAGGTGTATTGATTTTACCGTGTGATGTATTAATTAATCCAAGTCGAGCATTTGATAATTTTGACTTTTTTTTTACTTGAAAAAAATTAGTCAAGTTTAGATGGCATAAAGATCTTTGCTAAATAAATAAATATTGTGTCAAATAGACTTAAAAGAATTCTAAGTAAATAAATACCTATTCCATAAGAAATAATTAGGTCAAATAAAGGTACTGGGTTAGAAGATAATATATTAAATGCAAGAACACTAAATATAATATTATCAATAAATTGTGACACAATTGTTGATGCATTATTTCTAAACCAAAGGTTAGTATTTTTATTTTTTAAATAAGAAAATATAAAAATATCAATTTTTTGGCTTATAAAAAAAGCACAAATACTTCCAACTATTATTGGAAACTGTGGAAGGAAGATAGTCATAATTGACTCATGCATACCATAGCTCCAAGACCATGCAGGATGCTCATCAGGATTAATTGGAGCCATAGATATTGTTAAAAACATAAGTACGGTTGAAAATAAGTATGCTGCAATACCTAGGTATATACATTTAGTTGCAGATTTTTTATCAAAATACTCATTCAATATGTCAGTACAAAGAAATATAGAAATAAACAAAACAGTTCCTAGGGCCATAGGTTCAGGAAAGAAAGGAAAGTCTACAACTTTAAGAACTTGAATATTAGCTAATATAATTGCAATCGCTACATAAACATAAATACCTGTCTTTCCGAAGAACTTAAGTGAGAGTAAAATTGAAAGATAACAAAATATGATTTGAAATAACCAGATAATTACAACTGAAGAGTTATTTAAGTTATTTGATAAATTTAAAAATAATTCTTGAAACATTTAGCTAGCTTTTTTGCTAACGTTTTTTTCGATTTGTTTTTTGATTTTTAAGGCTTTATCAGTTAAAGATCGTGAGCTAGTTTTATTTAAATATTGATCTAAACCACCATGTTTATCTATGGTTCTAAGTGTAGATGAGGCTATTCTTAGTCTAAATTTTCTTTGTAAAGACTCACTAAATAGAGTGACACTGTTTAAATTAACCATAAAACGCCTTTTAGACTTAATATTAGAATGGCTTACGTTATGACCAGTTTGGTGTTTTTTTCCAGTAATATCACAAGATCTAGACATGAATTGAGTTTATAATACAAAAGTCCCTTTTTTACAATAAGTAATAGTTTCTTAGAGTTTTAGATGACTTATTGCATATTTTGGTCTGTACTTCTCTAAAAGTGGGTTGATCTCATCTTTTTTTTTCAATTTAGATTTATGAATTCCATTTTTAATCCAGAGCGAGTCTAATTTCATTTTTTTACCTCCTGCAATGTCATGCCACAATGAGTCACCAATGACTAATACCTTACTAAGATTTGTAATCCTCATTTTTTTAAAAATATCCTGATATATTGGTTCGTAAGGTTTTCCATATCTAAAGACAGTCCCTCCTAAATCAGAGTATAACTCTGCTACTGTACCGCCACTCATAGAAAGAGTATTTTTATTATGGACTAAGTAATCTGGGTTTGCACATAGTAGTGGAAGTTTATACTTCATAATTTTATCTAGATGTTCAGCAAAATCTAAAATAGATAATCCATCTTTTAGATCTGCAATCATAGCAAAATTTGCACTTTCAACTTTTTTAGTGCAATCCAGATTGAAATACTTAATTTTTTGCTTTGATAGCTCTAAAGGGTAACATTTTCTACCAAACTTTTTATAAATATCTTTCTTGATGTTATTTAATGCTATTTGTCCACTAGTAATACAGTAATCAAATAGTTTTTCACTAAAACCTAATCTTTTTAAATTTGCCTCTGATTGAATAGTGGGACTAGCTGAATTAGAAATAAGAATGATTTTTTTATTTTCTAATTTAAGATACTCTAAACATTTTTCTGCTTCTATAAATTTTTTATGACCGTTATGAAGAACCCCCCACTGATCAAATAAAAAATAGTCATATTTACTAATTACATTTTTAAAAGACGAAATATTTTTCAAGAGTACTGTCCAATTACCTCGGAGATACTTCTAAATCCTTGTTGTTGAATTAAATTCATCAAATCATAAGTCATTTTTTTTACATGGTAAGGACCTTCATATGTAAAGCTACTATAAATCTGAATTAATGAAGCTCCTAATTTCATTTTAGTTAAGATATCATTAGCATCAAAAATACCCCCTACTCCTATAATTTTAATTTTTCCTGATGTCAGAGTATAAAAATCTCTTATTAATTCATTTGACTTAAGGAATAATGGTCTACCACTTACCCCTCCCTCTAACTTTTCATTAACCATTGATTTATTAATTGTTGTGTTAGTCAGTATTAGCCCATCCACATCATTTGCCAGTGAAATCAATGAAATATCCTTTTTATCCTGATCAGAAATATCTGGTGATATTTTGAATAAAATAGGGATTTTTGAGTTATTCTCATCTCTTAGCCTATGGATATTTGTAACGATCTTTTCAAAATTTTGAGATTTAAGATTATCTCTCAATCCAGGTGTATTTGGTGAAGATAAATTGATCACAATGTAATCACCTAGTCTATAAAGTCTATCGAAAAGCTTTTTGAGATCATCTAAAATTTCTACGGTATCCTTATTGTTACCGATGTTTATGCCAATGATTTTATCTTGGAAGTTTTCTTTTAGGTTTGAGTTATTGATATTTCTTTCAAATACATCCATTCCTTTATTATTAAACCCTAAAGAATTTATTAATGCTTTTTGTGCAGGGAACCTATGAATTCTAGGTTTTGGGTTGCCTCTTTGAGGCAAAGGAGTCACTGTTCCCAACTCAGTAAAACTAAATCCTAAATTTAAAATTGGATTTATAACCTCTGCATTTTTATCAAAACCTGCCGATAACCCTATAGGAGTTTTGAAAGTTCTTCCCCATATTGTTTGTTCAAGGATTTCTGTATTTTTACAAATAATTTTTGGATAAATGCCTAATTTGAGAGCTTTTATAGATATATTATGTGATAATTCTGGATCTAGCTTTTTGAGAATACGATGAGCTAAATTATACATTTAGCTTCGAGTTAAACAACTCCAGAGTTTTATCTTTAGTATAAATTTTAGTAAATGAGCCCAATCTTGGCCCATTCTCTTGACCAAAAACAACTTGATAAATAAGTTTAAAAAATTCTTTAATATTCTCTCTATAGACAGAATTTTTTCCGACACTAAAAATTGCAGTTTGAAATTCATCTGCATCAGCCGAAGACTCTACTTCTTTTAATTTAGACACAACTTCTTTAAGTATAATTAATTCTTCAGAATTTGGAATTTTAAAGTTTAAATTTGGCTGTATAAAGTCCCTAAAATAATTAATACCACAATCAATCATTCTATTAATAAGATCAGTTTCCGCTTTACTAAAATTAGATTGATAATTTTTTATTAAACCAAATATCACATTAGAGTCCTCAGACTTGCAAACTGATATAATATTTAGGATTAAACTATAATTAATTTTAGATTTATATGATGGGCTTTCAGCTTTATGAATATGCCAAGCAGGGTTATCTGGATTCAGATCGTCGGACTCTAATTTGTTAACATGCGATAAGTATTCATCGGTATTTTTAGGAATAACATCAAAATAAAGTTTCTTTGCAGTTGTTGGTCTCTGATACATAAACATGGCCAAACTCTCTTCAATAGAATATTTGAGCCAATCATCGATGCTTATACCATTGCCTTTTGACTTACTAATTTTTTCTGCATTTTCATCGAGAAATAGCTCATAAATTAAATTTTCAGGAGGCTTAGAACCGATTATCTTACATATCTTAGATGATAGGGTATAGCTCTCTGTTAAATCTTTACCACACATTTCATAGTCCACATCGAAAGCAGCCCACCTCATTGCCCAATCAACTTTCCACTGAAGTTTACAATTGCCATCTAAAACTGATTTAGACTTCAATACACCGTCCTCATAATATGAAACAGAAAATTCATCATTATTAATTTCTTCAATTGGAACTTGCAATATTTTACCAGTTATTTCACTGATTGGAAAAAATGGACTATAAGATTTTCTTCTTTCTTCACCAAGTGTCGGAAGAACTACATTAATAATTTCATCATAATTTTTTATAATTTTCTTTATTGTTTCATTAAACAATCCTGATTTATAAGCATCTGTTGAACTTTGAAAAGAAAAAGGCAAATTAAATCTATTTAAAAAATCTTTAAGTTTTGAATTATTGTGTTCACCAAAACTATTAAACAACTCAAATGGATCTGGGACGGATGTCAGAGGGTAATCAAGGTAGTCAGATAATTTTTCTTTGTTTGGGATGTTATCAGGGACTTTTCTAAAGCCATCCATATCATCAGAAAATGCTATGAGGTCTGTCTCTTTACCAGTCAATTTTTCATAGCAAAATCTTACCATATTTGTCCTTAGCACTTCTCCAAAAGTACCAATATGAGGTAAGCCGGATGGGCCGTACCCAGTTTCAAAGATTATTTTGTCTTTTGGGTTATTTTTTTCAAAGCGTTTTACAATTTTTTTTGCTTCATTAAATGGCCAGGATTTGTATGAGTTATAATCAGTCAAAATTTAGGTGCTAATGTTAGAGTAATACCATTGAGCTCTTCTGTAAATGGAATTTGACATGAGAGTCTTGAATTTTTTTTTATATCCATAGCTTGGTCAAGCATAGATTCCTCATCGTCATCAGCCTTTGATATTTTTTCTAACCAATTTTCATCGACATAACAATGGCAGGTGGCACAAGCGCAACAACCCCCACATATAGCCTCAATATCTAATCCAGCGTCTCTAATAATCTCCATTATTGAAAAACCAACTGTTGCTTCAATTTTATGAGGTGAACCCTCATGATCTATAACGTTAATATGATATGTCATTTTGAAATTTTTAAATATTTAGTCTATAAGATCTATCAGTTAGACAGGCTTAATGCGACTAAAATTAATATACTAAATATATTCTAAAAAATTATAAATTTAGATTAGATGTATAAATCCGAGAATTTTCAGATAAGTCTTTGGCTTGTAAGTCTCATGTCAGTTATATTGCTAATGATCATTGTTGGTGGTTTGACAAGATTAACTGAGTCTGGTTTGTCCATGGTTGATTGGAGATTATTTTTGGGAACAATACCCCCTTTATCTCATGGAGATTGGTTAAAAGTTTTTGAAGACTATAAGCAATATCCTGAATATCAAATAAAAAACATAAACATGACACTATCAGAGTTTAAATACATCTTTTGGTGGGAATATGGACATAGAGTATTGGGAAGACTAATAGGCATTATCTTTATCATCCCTTTTATTTACTTTGCTTTGAAAAAATACTTTTCTAATGAGGAGCTATACTCATATTCATTTCTTCTTTTTCTTGGAGGGGCACAAGGTATTATCGGATGGTGGATGGTAAAAAGTGGATTAGATGTTAATCCATACGTTAGCCATTTAAGACTTGCCGTTCACTTAATTATAGCTCAAATAATTCTCTCTTTAATTGCTTATCTTTTCTTAAAAAGGCTTGATATTGGAATTTATAAAAATAATTTTAGCTCACATAAAATTTTTTTTATTTTTTTTAATATAATAATTTTTTTTACGGTAATTTACGGTGCATTTATGGCTGGCTTAGATGCAGGAAAATCATTTAATACTTGGCCCAAAATGGGAGATAATTACATTCCTGAGAATTTAATTTTTATTGAGGATAGACTTTTTGGTTTTTTTGATAACAGTGTCTTCATACATTTTTTTCATAGAGCCTTAGCTTATTTATCATTTTTAGCAATTCTCTATATGTGCTTTAGACATTTAAAGGGAATTGAAAATAAATATCAAAAAATCCATTTCCTGATTGTGCTATTTCTAGTTTTAATTCAGTTATTTATTGGTGTTTTTGTTGTTTTGAGTAATGTTCAAGTCTCTTTAGGTTCTATCCATCAAATAATAGGCACTTTATTGTTTGTATCAGCTACATGTTATAGCCTTCAAATACTTAAGAATTAAATCTAATTAGGGTTACATTTTGTATAAACTGCATGGGTAAAATTCTAGTTATTGGTGCAAATGGTTCTGTTGGCAAATCATGTGTTAACAACCTAAAAGATGATAATGATTTAGTTCTAATATCAAGAAGTGAGTTTGATAGTGATGTTGAAGGTAATTTTGAAAAAAATGTTTTAGATATTAATGATTACACGAATACAGAAAGCTTCATACAATCTATTAACTATGAAATATCTGGCATAATTTTTGCCATTGGCTCGATAAACTTAAAACCTTTTTCAAGCACCTCTGTTGATGATTTTAAAAAAATTATGGATGAAAATTTTTATAATATCGTTCATTTCCTGAATCATTGCATAACTAAGATGTCGGATTCATCTTCAGTAGTATTTTTTTCATCAATAGCAGCTGTTAGAGGTTTTAAAAATCATACAGCAATCTCCTCTGCAAAAAGTGCATTAATTGGTTTATCAAATTCTTTAGCTGCAGACTATGCTCCTAAAATAAGATTTAATACAATATCTCCTAGCCTATCTTTTTCCAAAATGTCAAATTTTATGGTTTCTAATGAAAAGATTGCTGAAGGAATTGGAAAGCTTCACCCTATGTCAAGACTTGGAACAGGTGATGACATAGGTAATTTGGCTTCTTTCTTGGTATCTAAAAAATCATCATGGATTACAGGACAAAACTTCCAACTAGACGGTGGAAGATCAACTTTAATCACAAAATAATAAAAACAATATGAAGGGATGCTTTGTAGTTCTTGGAAATCAACTATTTGATAAGAAGTACTTAACAGAATTCAAAAACTCATGTGATTTTTTTATACAAGAGGATATGGGACTTTGTAGTTACTTTAAACACCACAAACAAAAAATTTATTATTTTTTGGCATCAATGAGGGAATACAGGGACTATCTAAAAAAAAATAATTTTAAAGTAAATTATATTTCTCTTGATAAAAATATTTCTAATTACAAGGACTATTTTGCTGGTCTAAAAAGCTTCTTAAGTAAAAAAAATATTTCTAAAATCAATATCTTTGAAATAGAAGACCTAGACTTCAGAATTAAATTTGAACAATTTTGTAAAAATAACAAAATTGAACTAATTTTTCATAAATCTCCTATGTTCCTTGTTAGTAGAGCCGATTATAAAGATATGGTTACTACAAAAAAACCTCAACTTGCTAATTTTTATAGCAATGTGCGGAAAAATTTTCAAATATTTGTAAAAGACAATAAACCTATTGGAGATAAGTGGAGTTTCGATGAGGATAATAGAAAAAGAGTTCCTAAAGGTTATCAAAGTCCTAAATCTTATACATATGAGTCAAAATATTTTGAGGAAATAAAAAAATTAATTGATAAATTTTTTTCAAAACACTTTGGAAATTTAGAAAAGAAAATTATATTTCCAATGAATTTTAAAGACTCATTAAAAGTTCTTGATAATTTTATTAGCAGCAAACTTGAAAACTTTGGACATTACGAAGATTTTGTGAGCAGCAGTGATCCATACATTAATCATAGCTTAATTAGTGCACCATTAAATATAGGTTTAATAACCCCAGAACAAGTGCTCAATAAATTGAGCTCTATTTCTTATTCTAAAGTTGGCATCAATAATTACGAAGGGTTTATAAGACAAATCTTTGGTTGGAGAGAATTTATGAGATACTTAAATATTCACTATTATAAAGATTTCAATAAAGGTAACTTTTTTGGAAATGACAGAAAATTAACAAAACATTGGTATGAGGGTACAACAAACATTCCTATTTTAAATGACATGATATTAAATTTAAAAAAAAGTGGATATGTTCACCATATCCCAAGATTGATGATAATTAGTAATATAATGAACTTAGCTGGATTAAAGCCATCTGAAGTTTATAAATGGTTTATGGAAACATTCATTGACTCATCTGATTGGGTTATGACACCAAATGTCTATGGAATGGGGATGTTTAGCGATGGAGGTATTTTTGCAACAAAACCATATTTATGCGGTTCAAATTACTTACTAAAAATGAGTAATTATAGTCGGGGAGATTGGACACAAACACTAGATGGTTTATATTGGAATTTTATATATAAAAATAAAAATTATTTTAAAACTAATCAGAGACTCTCTATGATGTACTATACTGTAAATAAAATGGACAAGTCTAAAATTAGTACTCATATATCTAATGCAAAAAAATTCATCAAAGAATATACAAGATAGAGTAGTTTTTATAACAGGTGCTAGTAGTGGGATTGGCTACGCACTTTGTGAAGAATATCTCAGACAAGGCTGGAATGTGATAGGCTTAGCGAGAGATGATACCAAAATACCTAATGAAACAATTGATAATCCAAAATTTGAGTTTGTAAAAACAGATTTATCAAATTTTGACTCAAGCAAGCTAATTATAGATGAGGTATTTAAAAAAAATGCGAATATAAGTACATTTATTTTAAATGCGGGTATTTATATTCCCGATAGTCTAAATGATTTTAACTTTGAAAATGCCAAGGCAACTTTTGATACCAATGTTTTAAGTATTTATTTATCAATAGAGCTAATAAAAAAAAATTTCGAGCTAAATTCAAATTATACCTTGGCAATAATGTCCTCCACAGCTGGATATAAGGGTCTCCCAAAATCTATTTTATACGGACCCTCAAAGGCGGCTTTAATTAATCTAGCCGAGGCTATAAAATCTGAAATGCATGATAATCTCAATGTAAAACTTATCTGTCCAGGATTTGTAGAAACTCCTGCTACAAAAGTAAATTCATTTAAAATGCCATATTTAATGTCACCCAAAGATGCAGCTAGGATTATTTATAGTAAAATATATAAAAAAGGTTTTGAAATATCCTTCCCTTTTCCTTTTAATTCTATAATGAAATTTGGTAAAGTATTGCCTTATAAACTTTACTTCAAAATCACTGAAAAAAAGTTTTCAAAAAAATGAAAATATCTATCCCTAAAATCTCAATAGTAATGGGAAGCCAAAGCGATTGGTCCACACTTAGGCATACGGGTAAAATTCTAAAAGAATTAAAGATTGTCCATGAAAAAAAAATAGTTTCAGCTCACAGAACTCCCAAAAGACTCTATGAGTATGCTGAACAAGCTTATGACAGAGGTATAAAGATTATTATTGCTGGAGCTGGTGGGTCTGCTCATTTACCAGGCATGATAGCAGCTATAACTCATATTCCAGTAATCGGGGTACCAATTGAGTCAAAAACACTAAAAGGCTTAGATAGTTTACTTTCAATAGCTCAGATGCCTTTTGGCATTCCAGTTGGAACTGTGGCTATTGGTGAAAATGGAGCCAAAAATGCTGCATTATATGCAGCTTCAATTATTAGTAATTATGACCCCAATATTGAAAGAAGTTTAGTAAAATGGAGACTGGCTCAAACAAAAAAAGTTAAAAAGACACCTAGATAATGATCATCGGTATCTTAGGTGGCGGTCAATTAGGTATGATGTTATGCCAAGTGGCTAGTAAATTAAATATTCAAACTTTTATATACTCTGATACTGATGACTCCCCAGCAATTAAATATGCAAATAACTTCTTAATAAAAAAGTATGATGATTTTCACGAGATAGATAATTTTATTAAAAAATGTGATTTTGTGACTTATGAGTTTGAAAATATCCCTTTTAAAACTTTATCATATATTGAACAAAAGATTAAAATTTCACCTAGTTCTGAAATTAATCAAATTATTCAAGATCGATTAACTGAAAAAAATTATGTAAATAAGATTAATATCCCTACTGTTCCCTATATGGAAATTAACAATACATCTGATTTAAAATCAGTTGATCCTAAATTTTTTCCTGCAATATTGAAGACTCGCAAACTTGGATATGATGGTAAAGGCCAAATAGTAATTAATAGTTATAAAGATATATCTGACATACCAAATAATGAGTATATTTTGGAAAAAAAAATTAATTTACAACAAGAAATCTCTATCATTGCTGTCAGGTATAAAGATGGTACTATTTTTACCTATCAACCAATTGAAAATATTCATAAAAATCAAATTCTTTTCAAATCATTTTCACCAGCTAACTCAGAGAAATCGATCATTAAAGAAGCGACAAACCATGCTTATAATTTTGCAGAAAAAATAAGCTATGTTGGAACTTTTTGTTTAGAATTTTTTATAAATGAAGAAAAAAAATTATTATTAAATGAAATAGCTCCCAGAGTTCACAACTCAGGACATTTAACTATTGAGTCATACAATGTTAGTCAATTTGAGTCTCATATCAGATCTGTATGTGATCTTGAAAAGGTAGAGCCTTCATTAAAATCTAAATCTGAAATGATAAATATTCTAGGGGACGATATTTATAACTATCGTGGGAAATCATTCAAAGAAAATGAATATTTTCATGATTATCACAAAAAAGAGTCCAAAACTGGCAGAAAAATGGGCCATTTTACAAAAGTTCTAATCTAGTTTTTAGACCAGTAATTTTTAAAATGATTATAGTTAATTAAACTATCGTTTTTGAATTTAGAGTATTTTTTAAATGTGAAATCTTTTTTTCTAAAATATGAAATTAGAGTGTTATCAAAATTAAGGTTATAATGTTTACATCCATTAATTGTCAAAAATTTATTTAAATTATTTGACTTTTTTGAGGTGTAAAAGAGCTCCAATATATTTGAGACAGAATATTTTGTGGAATATACACCAGCACAACAAAACTCATTAAATTTGCGATTTTTAAGATGTGGAGCTGAGTCAGAACCAAAGAAAAATTTTGAATTGCCAGAAAGAGCGGCATTTAATAATGATTTTTGGTGATTTACACTTTTAATTACAGGTTTACAAAATATTTCTGGTCTTAAAAAATTTCCAAGAAAAGTGTTTGTATTTTCAAGTAAATGATGTGTTGTAATAGTAGCTGCAATGTTTTTGTGCGATTTTACAAAATCTACAGAATCTTTAGTTGTTATATGTTCTAAAGTTATCTTTAAACCTTTAAAATTTTTTACTAACCAAGATAACTCAAAATCAAGAAATCTTTTTTCACGCTCATAAGGATCATCATTTTCATGAATGTGTTCACCATGCAAGCATAATGGTATTTTATTATTTTCTAAAAATTCGAAATATTTAGACATTTTTTTGATGTCTTTTACTCCTGATGAAGAATTAGTAGTGGCATGAAGAGGATATAATTTAGCTGCAAAAAATAATTTTTCATTAACCATATTTTTTAAATCAATAATAGAGCAGTCTTGGTTTAAATAGATTGTAAAAAGAATTTCAGTATTGTTATTATTATTTAAAACGAAGGATCTATACTTTGATAAAATATTTTTATTAGTAATTGGCTTTATTAAATTAGGCATAACTAAAATTTTTTGAAAATTTTTATTATTTTCTTTTAATACGTATTTTAAAAGTTGGCCCTCTCTTAGATGTACATGAAAATCGCAAGGCTTAAAAATTTTGAGCATTTAAAATATTATCTATTTTATCAATTACCTGATTATAAGACACATCATTCATTAAACAATTATTTAAAGTATAGTTTTGAGTTTTACTAACAAGGCTTTCATATGACTCTGATGACCTAACAAGATGACAATGATCAAAAATTTTAGGAAAATAAATATTATCATTTGTGGGACCAAAAAGACCAATTGTTGGAGTTTTACTCAATGAAGCCATATGCATCATGGATGAGTCATTTCCAATAAATAACCTTGATTTTTGAAGTAAACCATAATCGTTGAGAATATGTTGCTTACCACATCTATTAATTACTTTATCGCCTAGTTCTGACTCAAAGAGATGAAATTTTGAACTTTCATTTTCTGATCCTAAAATAAATATTTTATCAATGCCTTTTTCAATTAGATATTTTGCTATTTTAACAAATTGTTCTGAAGGCCATTCTTTTGGTGGCCAATTTGTAAATGGTGCTAAACACGCATAATTTGAATTTGGAAAAATATTACGAACTCTATCGATCAATATTTTAAAATCTTTTTTTAGATCAGTATCAAATCTGTGATGGATTTGTTCATAAATATTTTTACCCTTTTTCATTTTGAATATATTTCTTTTTTTTACTCTCAAAAAATAACCAATGATCGAGGATCTAAAATCTACTATTTCATCGAATTTAAGTGGTGAAAGCTCTTTATAGAGTTTTAACCAATGTAGATTATATTTTTGTTTAGTAAGATTAATCCTTCTAGAAATCATAGAATAATCATCATAAATAGGCATTGGTAAAGGACCAGAAACTAATGTTACCTCAATATTTTTCTTATATTTTCTGATGTATTTATTTAAAACTTGAAGGTTAATTAAGGAGTCACCTATTCTATTTGAAGAAATAAATAGTAAATGCATATATATACATATAGATAATATATTACATGCAAATTGAAACACTTAATCCAATAAAAATTAGAGTATTTGGGGAAGAAAGATTTGATTTCCTTCAAAATATAATCACCAATGACTTAACTAAATTAAAGGAAGAGTTAAAGAGCTATATACTATCTCCACAAGGAAAGATTCTATATGAAATAATAATTACTAAATCAGACGAGTCATATGAATTAGTTTGCTCGAATGATCAAAATGATTTGCCTACATTCTTAAATAAATATGCATTGTTATCTGACGTAAAACTCAGTATTGAAAAAGTTGATAAAAGAGAATTTGATAAAAATTATATTTTAGATCAACTTTCAACTGGAATAATTGACTCAAACCTGCTTAAACAATCCTCTTTACTTCCATCTGAAGTCAATGATGAATTAGTAGACTATTCGAAAGGATGCTTTGTAGGTCAAGAGGTAGTTTCAAGGATTAAACATCGACAACTAAATAAAAAAAAACTTTCAATTAAAGTTTTTGAGAAAAAACCTCAAAAACTTCCAACTAATTCAGAAATATTATTACAAATAAATAATTATTACATACTTAGGGAGCCTAGAGTTAATAAATAAATTACTTAAAATATTGAGAGTAATAATTTGCTATTTCAGAGAGTGATACTTTTTCTTGCTTCATGGTATCTCTATCTCGCACCGTAACTGTTTGATTTTCTAGAGTTTCAAAATCAATAGTAACACACAAAGGTGTCCCAATCTCATCATGTCTACGATAATTTTTTCCAATATTTCCTGTATTTTCAACCATAACTCTTCCTAAACCAAGTGATTGTAACTCTGATTTGACATTATTTGCTGTATTGACCAAGTCTGAATTATTTCTCTTAAGAGGAATGACTGCAGCTTTAATTGGCGATAAATGAGGTTTGAGTTTTAACAATGTTCTCTTATTTTCTTCCTCTGAAGTATAAGCTTCGTTTAAAATTGCCAAAACACCCCTTTCAACACCTGCTGAGGGCTCAATAACGTATGGTATAAACCATTCATTATTTTCTAAATCTTGAATAGCTAATTTTGTTGTAGAATTTTTATTTTCTTGAACTTTAGCTTTAATATTAAAATCTTTTTGATTTTTAGAATGTGATCCTAAATCAAAATCAGTTCTATTTGCAATACCCTCAAGTTCCTCAAGGCCATGTGGAAAGTCATACATAATATCAAAAGTTGCTTTGGAGTAATGTGATAGATCTTTTTTTTCTACCTCGAGTAATTTTAATTTCTCTGATTTGACACCTTGATCAGCCCACCAATTTAAACGTTTATCTACCCAATATTTATGCCAACTCTCATCAGAGCCAGGTTTAACAAAATACTCAAGTTCCATCTGTTCAAATTCTCTAACTCTGAAAATAAAGTTTCTTGGAGTGATTTCATTTCTAAATGCTTTTCCAATTTGAGCTATACCAAAAGGAGGAACCCTACTGGTTGAGTCGACAACATTTTTGAAATTTACAAATATTTGCTGAGCAGTTTCTGGTCTCAAATATGCAAATGAACTACCGTCATCCACAGGACCAATAGCTGTTTTAAACATTAAATTAAATGGTCTAGGATCAGTTAAATCAGTTGATTTGCAATTTGGACATTTTCCGTCTTCAAGTTGATCTGCTCTCCATCTTGATTTACATTTCTTGCAATCAACTAAAGGATCAGAAAATGTATCTTCGTGGCCTGAATATTTTAAAACAGTAGGTGAGGTTAAAATAGTTGAGTCCAATCCCTCAACATCATCTCTTTCATAGACTATTGATTTCCACCAGGCTGATTTTAAATTTAATTTTAGCTCTACACCCATAGGTCCAAAATCATAGAGACCTTTCATGCCACCGTAGATGTCATTTGATTGAAAAATAAACCCTCTTCTCTTACACAGAGATACTAAGTCTTCCATATTTTCTGCTGTCATTGATCAGATACCAAATTTGTTAAAAAGAAACTCTTCTTTTAATTTAGTAATTAAATCCTCACTATTTAAAGAATTAATACCAAGACCAAGTTTTTGTTTGAGAGACTTTGGTTGTTTTATTTTTTTAATTTTAGTCTTTTCTCCAAATTTACTTTTAAAGAAAGACGACTCAGATGCAATGCCATCAATTAAACCTAAGTCTTTTGCCTCATTAGCTAACCAAAAGGAACCAGAGAATATAACTTTTTTATTTTTTTCGCTAAGTTTCTTTTTTCTTCTCGAGGACACCCAATCAATAAAATTTTGGTGTATTAACTTTTGAAGTTTTTTTAATTTTTCCTCATCTTTTTTATTAACTTTTAAAAATGGATCTAAAAAGCTTTTGTTCTCTCCAGCTGTAAATATCCTTCTTTCTACTCCAATTTTTTTAATAAGATCAGTAAATCCAAAACCACCTGATATCACACCTATTGAACCAACAATAGAATTTACATCTGCGTATAACTCATCTGCTGCACATGCAAGCCAATACCCTCCAGATGCAGCTACATCCTCAACAAAACAATAACATTTCACTTTTTTCTTATCTGAAATTTCTCTTATTTTTTGTGCAATTAAAGATGATTGCACCGGAGAACCGCCAGGAGAGTTAATGACAATTGATAGTGCATCAAATTTTATTTTCATTACCTTTGAGAAAAGTCCATTTAAATTATCCATATTCAATGGTGCTCTACTTCCAGATGCAATCATTCCTTTGAGATCAATTGAGATTACTGTTTTGTTTGGACTGAACATTATTTAAACCAATTTTCTATATCTTTAGAATACTTTGATAAATTATCGTGGATTATAATTGCATTTGATGTTTTCTCTATAAAATAATTACTTTTAGTGATTTTTAGAAGGGCATTTTTAGGTTTTCTACCTTTAAAGGGTAATAAAGGTGTTGTTGTCACTTCTAGATTAAAATTTCTCAATATATCTAACATAAAATCCATGTTTTCAAATCTATTTATGATAAAAGCTGTTCCTTTTATTTTTAAATAAAGAATTATGTTGATAATCCATTTTTTCAAATTTGACTCAGTTATATATTTTGAGGCCATTATGGAAGGATTTTTGGACTTTAGTACTTTATTTGCAAAATAAAAAGGAGGGTTTGATAAAATTAAGTCAAAGTAATTCTCATATTTTTTATCAAAAATGCAATTGTCTTGAACTTTAAATTTTAAATTTTTTAAGTTATTTTCTTTGTGATTTAAAATTGAAATTTTATGATGAGTTTCATTTTTTTCAAAACCAATGACTTCAGAATCTGGATTTCTATAAGCAACAATTAGGGAAATAGAACCACAACCAGAACCCATATCTAAAATTTTATTGTGCTTTTTTTTTGCATTAGAAGCCAGAATAATAGGCTCTATACCGCTCCTATAGCCTTTCTTTAATTGATAATATACAATTTTACCATCTAGTAGAAAATCTTTGGAGTATAAATTCATAGTTAATGCAAAAAATTAATTTTGAACAAACCATAAAGTTAATTCATAAAGAAATTAATGTAAAGTTAGTTAAAGCTAATAAAGAGCTTGATAGATTTCTAGTAAGTGCCGTCCCTATTATTCCAAAATTAGGTAATTATTTTTTCAAAAAAAGAGGAAAGCAATTACGACCAGTTATATGTTTGCTATCAAGTAAAATGATAAATAAAAATTATTCACAAATATCAAGCGATATTGATATGTCTGCTGCAATCGAATTTATTCATGGAGCAACCCTACTACATGATGATGTAATTGATGAGGGTAAATTACGAAGAGGCCAAAAGAGTATTAACACAATATGGAATAATAAGTTTAGTGTTTTGTTTGGTGATTTTTTATTTTCAAAGTCGTTTCAATTGATGACAAAAGCTAATTCTTTAAAAGCAATGGCTTCACTGTCTCAAGTAAGTAGTAAAATTTCTGAAGGAGAATTTTTGCAACTTACTCATGAAAATAATATTCATATTACTGAGAGGAAATATATAGAGATCATATCCTTAAAAACTGCAGAATTATTTGCAGCATCAATGAAAATTCCTGCAATTTTAACTGGTAAAAATTTAACAATAATTTCAAGTTTGAATAAATTAGGATTGTATTTTGGAATTATATTTCAAATCATGGACGATTATCTTGATTATTTTGGAGATAGAGTTACTGGAAAAAAGAATGGTAAAGATTTTTATGAAGGGAAAATTACTCTACCGATAATATTATTATTAAAAAAATCAAATAAAACTGAAGTTAATTTTATTAAAAAAGTATTCAAAAAAAGTAAAAGATTAAAAAATGATTACATTAAAATAATGAATTTAATGAAAAAATATAAAATTGATGATGATGTAAGAATTTTTTGCAATAAATATAATAAAAAATCTTTAAAAATATTAAAACTATTTGAGGGTTATCAAAAAGATCTTTTTATAAATCTTCTAATAAGTTCGATCAATAGAACTTATTAGTCATATCTAAATTTTTTATTTGGAAATTTGCTGTTATTTACCTCTTTAGAGTATTTTTTTACAGCAATTTTGATATTTTTTGATAAATCATCATATCTTTTTACAAATTTTGGATGATTATTTCCATACATTCCAAGCATATCCTCAGATACTAGTATTTGACCATCACAAAACTCAGATGCACCAATTCCAATCGTAGGTATTGATAATACTGTAGTAACTTGCTTTGCTATTTTTGTTAACATTCCCTCCAGTAGTATGGATACAGCACCAGCCTTTTCTAAACACAAGGAGTCCGAAATAATTTTATTTAAATCCTCCTTCTTTTTTCCGTATATCTTAAATTTTTTTGTAGAACTAAATTTCTGTGGTTGTAAACCTAAATGCGCCATGACGGGAACTTTTTTTTTCTTCAAATACTTTATTACATCCTCCAATTCAGTATTACCTTCGATTTTGACACCATCGCAAGAAGTTTTTTTCATTATAGATAAGACACGTTTTACAGTATTGGACTCACTGAAATCTCTATTGTAAGGCAAATCAAAAAAAACTAGAGATTTCTCTGCAGCTTTTTTTACTGCAGTAGCATGATTAATCATTATTTGATCGTCAATAGTTCTTGTTGAGTCCATCCCATACAGCACATTGCTCATTGAGTCACCAACTAGAACTACATCAACGAGATCATCAATGATTTTTGTATAGTTATAACTATAAGACGTTAGACAAATAATTTTTTTTTTGTTTTTTTTGTTAAATACTGATTTAATTGATCTTTTCATGAATAATGATTTAAAAAGTATTCGAATTATAAAAGACTTTCCAAAAAAAGGTATCGCTTTTTACGATATATCTACAATTTTATCAAATCCTAAAATTTTTAATAGAGTTGTAAACTCAATGTCAAAGGAGGTAAATAAATTAAATGCTAATACTATAGTTGGGATAGACTCAAGAGGATTTATTTTTGCGTCAGCTATTGCCTTCAAATTAAAAAAAAAGTTAGTTATGATTAGAAAAAAAGGGAAATTACCAGGTAAGACCTTTAATACAAGTTACAAACTTGAGTACGGCTCTAATAAATTAGAAATTCAAAGTGATATGATAAGAAATTCAGATAAAGTTGTGATAATTGACGATATTTTTGCAACAAGTGGAACAATACGTGCATCTATGAAATTAATTAAAAAAACTAAAGCTAAGATTAAAGGTATTGTAGTGCTCTTAGAATTAAGTTTTCTCGGTGGAAGATCAAAAATTAAAAATAAACTTATAAGTTTAAATAAGGTTAATACTTAGAGTATTCTTTTTCTTCTGTTATTTTTGAGTTAGACAAAAGATTAATTTCTTTTTTTATTGAAGCCCTAATATCATTTTTAAAATGGACATCTCTTGATATTTTAATAAAAATCTCTCCAAATTCTTTATTAGCCTCACATTCTCTTTTTGCATTTTCTATATCCCAAAGCTCTTCATTAATATCTTGGAGTTTTTGAATGTTTTTTTTTAATATTTCATCATCTTTCAAAATTAATTTATTACTTTGCTCTATTAGAGAATCTAGCTCAATTTTTATATTCTTTAATTTGTTAGGATCATGAATTTTTTTTAATTTGATATTTAATATAGTAATTTTATCATAAAGCTCTCCAACAGATATTTCAGCTAATATTTTCAATTTTTTCTTCCATAAATATCTGAATATCTTTTTATATCTGACTCTAAAAATTTACTTCCTGTTTGAACTTCAATTAGAACTAATTTCTTTTTTGAACTCTCATTCAAAACCCTATGTTTTGCTTTTTTAGGTATGAATATATTTTCGTTTTCTGATCTATAAAATGTACGATTATTAATAATCACAGTTGCTTTACCCTCAATAATTATCCAGTGTTCTGATCTAAAATTATGTGATTGATATGATAAAACACCCTCCGGTTTAACAACAATCTTTTTTATTAAAAAATCTTTTGATTTATTAATTACAATATATGAACCCCACGGCTTTTTGATTGATTTTATCATGAAAACATTCTCTTATTTTCGTTGATAGACATAAAGTTTAATAATAGTGCACAAATAATTAAATTACTCAACAAAGAACTTCCCCCATAAGACATAAAGGGCAATGCAACTCCGACTACAGGTAAAATACCAATAGTCATAGATATATTTATTAGAAATTCAAAAAAAATTTTAAAAGATAATACAAATAAAATTATTTTATTAAAAACTTGTGTGAGTTTGTATGTTTTTAAAATAGGGATTAAAAACATGATAAAGAAAAGTGAAATTAATAATATAGATCCTGTAAAACCGAACTGTTCAGAAAATATTGCAAAAACAAAATCTGTCTCTTTTTCTGGAAGAAAATCTAAGCTACTTTGGGAGCCCTCAAGAAAACCATTGCCTTGTAGCCCACCAGAACCAATTGCAATCTTAGATTGAATAATATGATATCCCTTTCCAAGTGGGTCTAAATCAGGATTAAGAAAAATTTGTATTCTATTTTGTTGGTAGGGTTTTAGAAATGTCCATAAAATTGGACTTATCGATAAAATGATGCCTAATGATAATAAAGGATAAATTAATTTAATGCCTGCATAGAAAATAACAACAAGACCTAAAGCTAAAATAATTACGGCAGTTCCTAAATCTGGTTGAATAGCAACTAATAAGAAAAATATTATTGATACAAGGAGAGGTAGTATTGATTTAAACAAGCCTATAGTTTTTTCTGCATTGAGTTTATGAAAGTATTTTGCCATAAATATGACTAAAGCTATTTTAGTAAATTCTGATACTTGTAAATTAAAACCAGCAATTCTTATCCATCTTGTGGCACCCATCCCTGTATAACCAAAGATTAATGTTGTTATTAGTCCAATTAAAACTAAAATTAAAAAAATCTCCGCAAAATTATAAATAAACTTTGGTTCCAACATTGTTACTAAAAAAAACAAGGGTAAAAAAAATAAAAATCTTATTAACTGATTTGATGCCCATGGATCAAGAGAACCGCCAGCAGCTGAGTAAAGATTGATCTCTCCAATCCAAAAAATTATCAAAAGGATAAAAACGTAAATCCAATTTAAATTATAAATACTTTTAAATTCTCTAAACATTATTTTTGTGAGCAAAATCTAGGACCCGATGGGCAATTGGTGCAGCCACCGCTGATCCAGATCCACCATTCTCTATAATCACTGAGGCTATATATTTTGGATTATTATAGGGAGCATATCCTACAAATAATGAGTGGTCTTTAAATCTCTCTTCTATTTGCTTTAATTTATACTCATCATCCTCTCTCTCACTTTCTTTAATTCTTATGACTTGAGAAGTCCCCGTTTTACCACCTATTTTGACAAATGCTGGATTAGAAATACTTAGTTTATAAGCTGTTCCTCTTGGCTCTTGAACAGCAGCATTTAAAGAATTAATTATTATTTTTTTATGTTCATTGTTTAGTGATTTACCTGTAAATCTTGTAGGGGTATTTTTATTTATTTTTGGTATTGGATATTTTCCTCCATTTAAGATAGCAGAATAAAGTGTTGCAAGCTGTAAAGGAGATGTTTGATTGTATCCTTGTCCAATACATGTAATTAATGTCTCACCTTGATACCAACCTTCGTCTAAAAACGCTCTTTTCCATTTTTTACTAGGTACAAGTCCTTTTCCTATGTTTGATAAACCAATATCGTACTCTTTATTTAAACCTAGATTGGTAGATAAGCTTGCAATATCATCGATATTTGTTTTTTTTGCTAATTCGTAAAAATATACATCACAAGACTCTTTAATAGCTTTTTTAAGATTAACCTTTCCGTGTCCCTCTTTTTTCCAACAATAGTATTTTCTATCACCAAGTGAGGAGTGCCCTTTGCAAAAAACTTCTTTTTTTGTGTCAATTAAATTTTTTTGAAGACCAACTAAAGCTGAGATTGGTTTAAACACAGAACCTGGAGGATAAAAACCAGAGAAAGCCCTATTTAAAAGTGGTTTTTGATCATCGTTAAGTAAATCTTTAATTTTATTATTTTTCCTATCCTCAAAGATTTGTGCATCAAAAGTAGGATTGGAGTTCATAGACAAGATCGATCCATCTGAAACATTGATAACAACAATGGATCCTTTTTTATCTGACGGAAGCTGAGACTGAGCGTAATTTTGAAGATTTAAATCTAATGTTAAATCTAAATCATTACCTTTAATAGATTTCTCAATAGAAATTTCTCTAATAGTTTTACCTTTTGCGTTTACTTCACTAAATATTTTACCTGGTGTACCCCTTAAATGTTTTTCATAACTTCTCTCTAAATGAAATACACCTTTAGAGTAAATTTCAGAAGATTGTGTTGGTTGCCCCATATAGCCAATTATTTGTGAAAAATTTTGATATGGATAATATCTTTTTTTAGACTCAATGATTTTTATAGAATTAAATAAAAATTTGTTTTTTTCAAATTCTACAATCTGTTCCCATGAAGCTCTACTTAGACTAAATCCACTATATTCATTATATTTTTTTAATTGTTTTGATATTTCACCAAAATTCAACTTAAGTTTAATAAGACTATCAAGTTTTTTAATTTCATGAAGATGATCTTTGCTTAAGTTTTTAAAAACTACAAACTCATATAATGAGGAGCTCCCAGCTAGTAAATTTTTTTTGGAGTCATAAATATCCCCTCTTAAAGGAGGAATAAGTTTTATCGAAAGTTTATTTTCAACTGATTTTTTTTTATAAAAATTAAAATTAATAACCTGTAATGAAAATAATCTTAAAGAAACAATTAAAGATAAAATAGCCGCAAATATAATTATAATGAATGATCTTCTATTTAATATTTTAATACTATCTTCACTTGTCTTATTCTTTTCCATATTTTGAGAGTCCTAAAAATATTAAAATTAAAATAAATATACTTATAAAATATTGCAAATTTAACAATCTGAATACTAATGTTTGATCAAACATACAGAAAACAATAAAACTTAGTAAAAAAATAATTGATGATTTTATAAATAATGCAAAATTATAATTATTTATAAAATAATTTAATAAAAGAAGAGGTATAAACAAAATCACAATGCCTATTAATATCGGTAATCCCACAAAAACCTCTACAACGAAAGTCGATAAGATAAAAATAAAGACATCAATAATTTTAATATTTTTTTCCTTAAGAACTGTATAAAAAGCTATATTTATCAAAGAAAAAACAACAATATCATTTATAACAAAACTAAAATTTCCATAAATTAAAAATAATATTGTTACGAAAATTAGTCTAATCATTAGTTACTGCCCTCAAATTTTCAAAATTTGTTATATCAGGTATTAATAAGATAGGTTGATTATTATTGTCGTAAGAAACTATCCCAAGTCTTAGTGTAATATCATCAAGATGTACAAAAGCGATATCGCCTGCTTGTAAATCTGGTATTTCAATGCTTTCTTTTTGTCTTAAAAAACTTAGATAATTATTATTCGTGCCACTGACAATATAAGACTTTCCATTAATAAAAACCTCATCACCATAATTTATACTCTTGACAGTAACAACTTCGGAAGTATTAGAGTTTATATTCACAACTCTACCAACTATACTAAGTCCATCAATGATATAATCACCTATTACGAGACCATTATTTGAGCCCTTATTTATAATAAAGTTTTTATTATAAACTAAATTCCTGTCACCCAAAACCTGAACACCTACTGAAATTGGTAATTTAAGAGAAGACTGATGAAAAATTTTATTTTGCTCTGAATATTTAGAAGTCAATGTTAATAAATATTTATTAATTGATCGAAGATAATTATTATCGTCTTCTAATTTTTTTATAGTACTCATATGATCAAAGTTTAGATTGAGAACCAAAATTAAATTCTTTATTTCGTTACCAACAAAAATGAACGGTGACTCTACTTTGTCTTTTAAAAAATATGTGAAAAGTTTAGTTTTAGAATTGTAATTTGGAAATAATATTAATGTTAAGAATAAAAAAAAACAGATTATATATATTAAGAAAAATTTTTTGTTATTAATCACTTAAGAAAACATCTTGATGGTTATGGTTCTCTTCTAAAGCCATACCAGTTCCTCGAGCTACACAAGTTAAAGGATCGTCAGCAATAGAAACAGGTAGTCCAGTAGTGACTCTAATTGCTTCATCTAGACGTTGAAGTAAAGCCCCTCCACCTGTAAGCATAATACCCTTATCAACTATATCTGCAGCTAGTTCTGGAGGAACAACCTCAAGTGCTCTTTTTAAAGCTGTAATGATTTGAGATAACGAGTCAGATAAAGCCTCAGCTACTTGTCTTTCAGATATCACAACCTCTCTTGGAAGGCCATTAATAAGATCCCTACCCTTAACTGTAAGGGTCTTACCATCTCCATTATCAGGAATACCTGCGCAACCTATTTCAGTCTTTATTCTCTCTGCAGTTGACTCACCTATTGCTAATTTATGGACACTTCTCATAAAATTTACTATTGCATCATCCATGGTATCACCACCTACTTTTATACTGCTGGCATGCACAACTCCTCCTAAAGACAAAACTGCTATTTCAGTTGTACCGCCACCAATATCTACCACCATAGAACCAGAGGGTTCAGAAATAGGTAGACCAGCTCCAATAGCAGCAGCAACAGGCTCTTCAATTAAATAAACTTTTTTAGCTCCAGCAGTTTCCGCAGATTCTTTAATTGCTCTTCTTTCAACATTTGTAGCTCCCGAAGGAACACATATAACAATATTTGGATTTGCAAAAAAACTTTTCTTATGAACTTTTTTTATAAAATGTTTGATCATGGCCTCGGCTATATCAAAATCTGCTATTACTCCGTCTTTCATTGGTCTAATTGCTTCTATTCTTCCAGGGGTTCGACCAAGCATTGATTTTGCCTCACTTCCGACAGCTAAAACTGATTTATTATTCTTGTTGTCTGTTGCAATTGCTACAACAGAGGGTTCATTTAATATAATTCCCTTTCCTTTTACATATACAAGTGTATTTGCAGTCCCAAGATCTAATCCCATATCTTCGCTTAAAAAAGAATTGAAAGACTTTAACATTTATATTCCCTTAATATTTGAGATACTAATCTCAGAAACTCCCTCTTGCATATTAGAGTTTTTTTCAAAGTTTAATATTTTATTGCATGCATTGATATAAGATTTTGCAGAGGCTACTATAATATCTATATCAGATGCCTTACCAATGAATTCTTTATTTAAATATCCAAGTTTAACAGTAACTTCTCCTTGTGCAT
The DNA here is from genome assembly GCA_902546975.1 of uncultured Alphaproteobacteria bacterium. Classification (GTDB taxonomy): domain Bacteria; phylum Pseudomonadota; class Alphaproteobacteria; order HIMB59; family HIMB59; genus HIMB59. The sequence continues at coordinate 87,420 of CACCLU010000003.1, read as the reverse complement.
CGGAGTCAGGAGTAATTGCGTTTATGTGATACAAAACTAATTTTGGAGAAAAACCGACTACTTTCGAAATACAGTTAAATACAGCATCGATGGGTCCATTTCCAGATCCACTTACCTCTTTCAGTTCCTCTTTGAAATTTAACTCGAGAGAAGCAACATGCTTAGAGTTAGTGCCTGACATTATGCTTAAATTTTTAAGTTTTAAAGTATTTGATTTATTAAAATGAGTATCATCTACCAGAGCTATTATATCCTCATCATAAACATCTTTCTTCTTATCAGCTAAAAGCTTGAATTTTTCGAAAATTTCATTGATATAATTATCACCTACTTCATATCCTAAAATTTTTAATTTTTCTTTGAATGCATGCTTTCCGGAATGTTTACCAAGCACCAAACTTGATTTCTTTAAACCAATCGTTTCCGGTGACATAATTTCATAAGTTTGAACATTTTTTAAGACTCCATCTTGATGAATTCCTGACTCATGAGCAAAAGCATTAGCACCGACAATTGCTTTATTAGGCTGAACAGGAAAACCTGTGATTGATGAAACAAGTTTTGATGTTTTTGAAATGGCACTAGTATTGATATTAGATTGAACATTTAAAAGATCCGATCTGACTTTCATAGCCATTACTACTTCTTCTAGTGCAGCATTACCCGCTCTTTCTCCTAATCCATTTATAGTACATTCAATTTGTCTCGCACCATTTTCAACTGCATTTAAAGAATTTGCAACCGCTAACCCCAAATCATTATGACAATGAACAGAAATTATTGCTTTATCAATATTAGGAACATTATTTTTAACTTTTTTTATAATCTCTCCGAATTCAAATGGTAAGGTATAACCGACTGTGTCTGGAATATTTATTGTAGATGCACCGCTTTCAATAGCTAGCTCTATACACTTATATAGAAAATCAATTGAGGATCTTCCACCATCTTCACAGCTCCACTCTATATTAGGGCATAAATTTCTAGCAAATGATACGCTATCTTTAATTTTTTCTAAGACCTCCTCTTCAGTTAACTTGAGTTTAAACTTCATATGAATTGGACTTGTGGCAATAAAAGTGTGAATTCTTGGATTTTTAGCTTTTTTTACAGCATTCCAAGCTGTTTCAATATCCTCATGTTTTGCTCTAGCTAATCCGGCTATCTGGCAGTCCATAATTTCACTTGCAATTGCTTGAACTGAATTAAAGTCACCTTTAGAGGCTATTGGAAAACCAGCCTCAATTATATCAACCTTTAACTCCTCTAATAGTCTAGCAATAGAGAGCTTTTCTTCTTGATTCATCGAAGCCCCAGGAGACTGCTCTCCATCTCTAAGGGTAGTATCAAATATTAATACTTTATCAGGCAATATTAGATATCCTTTACAAGTTTATTCGATGCTATCCATGGCATCATAGATCTTAATTTAGCTCCTACCTCTTCAATTTGGTGCTTTGCACCTTGGTCTCTCATTTGTTTAAACTTAATTTGCCCTGATTTATGTTCAGCCATCCATTCTTTTGTGAAAGTACCATCTTGTATTTCACTTAGAACTTTTTTCATTTCAGCTTTTGTAGCTTCGTTAGGAACTACTCTTGGACCTCTAGTATAATCACCGTATTCAGCTGTATTAGATATAGAATACCTCATATTAGCCATGCCACCTTCATACATTAGATCAACAATTAATTTTACTTCATGTAAACATTCAAAATAGGCCATTTCAGGTGCATACCCAGCTTCAACAAGAGTTTCAAAACCGTTTCTTACAAGAGACATTAACCCTCCACAAAGAACTGTTTGCTCACCAAATAAATCTGTTTCGCATTCTTCTTTAAATGTTGTTTCAATTATACCGGATTTACCTCCACCCAAAGCAGAAGCATATGCAAGACCAATTTCTTTTGCATTACCACTTACATTTTTGTCTACTGCGAGCAAACATGGTACTCCACCACCTTTAAGATACTCTCCTCTTACTGTATGGCCTGGGCCTTTTGGGGCAACCATAAAAACATCTAAGTCCTCTCTTGCTGTAATAAGTTGAAAATGAATATTTAAACCATGCGCAAATGCTAAGGCAGCACCGTTTTTTATATTGTCGTGAATTTGAGTTTGATAAATTTCTTGTTGATTTTCATCGGGCGCTAAGAACATTACAATATCTGCATCCTTTACTGCTTCTGCAGGTGTTTGAGTTTTTAGTCCAACATTTTTTGCTTTTTCAATTGATGAAGAACCCTCTCTCAATCCCACAACTACATTAGAAGCCCCAGAGTCTTTTAGATTTAGTGCATGAGCATGACCTTGCGATCCAAAACCTATTATTACAATTTTCTTGTCTTTTATTATATTAAAATCAGCATCTTGTTCGTAATAAACCTTCATATTACCCCCTAAAAACGTTATATTCCGAGCCCTATAGGCCCACTTCGAACTAATTCGACTTTTATACCACCGATTGTGTCTAAGTCATCTAAAAATTTGTTTATTCGCTCGCTTATGCCTGATATCTCATAAACAACAAAATTTTGTCTTTTTTGAACAGTTCTTGAACGATAAATATCTGCAAAATTGAGTATTTTTTGATCTTGTTCCTCATTTTCAAATTCGATTTTTACTAGGCAAATTTCTGCCTCATAAGACTCGCTTAAGTTTGCTAAATTAGTGGCACTATGAACGGGAACAAGTTTTTCTAGTTGTGCTATAATTTGACTAATTACTTTTTCTTCTCCTAAAGTTTCTATTGTAATTCGAGAAAGATTTTTCTTAACGTCTACAACTGTTACATTTAATGCTTCAATATTATATCCTCTTCCTGAAAATAAACCTACTATACGTGCAAGAATACCAGGTTCGTTATCAACAATAACGGAAAGGACGCTTCTCTTGGACTGTTTAAAAGCGTTTATAGGTGTAGGGTAAACTGAAGTAGAGGACATTATGAAAAAATTATTAAACTAGTACTTTTCCTTTTTCCTGATTTTCAGGATTTTCTTTATCGTATTTAGATAGTAACATTTCGTGATGCGCAGCACCACTTGGTATCATAGGAAAACAATTTTCTTTTTTATCGACCCAAATATCAGCGATAACTGGTCTGTCAATTGAAATCATTTCATTAATTGTATCATCTAATTCAGAAATATTTTTTGCCCTAACTCCAACAGCATTGAAACTCTCTGCCAATTTTTTAAAATCAGGAAGGGCATCCACGTAACTCTCTGAATATCTACTACCATGTAATAGTTCCTGCCACTGTCTAACCATTCCCATATATTCATTATTAAGGATAAAAATTTTGATAGGTAACTTATATTGAACAGCCGTAGCTATTTCTTGAATGTTCATGAGAAAAGATGCCTCACCAGCTATATCTATAACTAGTGAGTCTGGATTTGCCATTTGTGCACCGACTGCGGCTGGCATACCGAAACCCATTGTGCCTAAACCACCTGATGTAATCCATCTGTTTGGTTTTGAAAACTTATAATATTGAGCTGCCCACATTTGATGCTGACCAACTTCTGTAGTAACAAAAGTGTCTTTTTGTTTTGTTAATTCGTAAAGTCTGGATATAGCATGTTGTGGTTTGATCACTTCATCGCCTTGTTCGTAGTGAAGACATTCTTTTTTTCTCCATTCATTAATTTGACCCCACCAATTATCATAATCTTTATCGCCAAAATCAATGTTATTGGAGTCTATAAATGCGTTAATTTCTTTAAGTGTTATAGTAATATCGGTATTAGTATGAAAATTGACTTTAACGTTTTTATTGATTGAACTTTGATCAATATCTATATGGAATTTTATAGAGTCCGGTGAAAAAGCATCTAATCTGCCTGTAACACGGTCATCAAATCTTGCTCCAACATTAATCATCAAATCACATTTGTTCATTGCCAAGTTAGCTTCGTAATTTCCATGCATACCTAACATCCCAAGTGAACTTTTATCCTCACCTGGAAAGCATCCCAATCCATGAAGAGTTGTTGTAATTGGAATATTGGTTTTGTTTACGAGTTTAATAAGCTCTTGACTAGCTTGATGACCTGAGTTTAAACAACCACCACCAACATAAAATATAGGTCTCTCAGATTTTTTAATGTGGTTTACCAGTTCTTTGACAAAATTTTTATCTACGTTTTTGGAACCAGCTTTAATTCTGTGCTCTCTAAAACTGATGTCTTTCTTTGATATGTATTTTGACTTTGCAAACTGAACATCTTTAGGAATATCAATTAAAACAGGACCAGGTCTACCAGAGCTAGCAATTTTAAATGCCTCATGGATAGTCTCTGAGAGTTTACTTACATCCTTCACTAAATAATTGTGCTTGGTGCATGGTCTTGTAATTCCAGTTGTATCACATTCCTGAAATGCATCTGTCCCAATTAAATGTGATGGAACTTGACCACTGATACAGACAATCGGAATGCTATCCATCAATGCATCAGTTAGTCCAGTAACGACATTGGTCACACCAGGACCAGATGTTACTAACAATACACCTACTTTCCCACTCGATCTAGCATAGCCCTCTGCTGCATGAACCGCACCAGCCTCTTGCCTTACAAGAACATGTTTTAAAAAGTTTTGGCCAAATATTGCGTCATAAATTGGAAGAACAGCTCCGCCTGGATAACCAAATATTGTATCAACCTCTTGGTCTTTAAGGGCTTTAAGTAAAATATCTGCACCCGTGAATTCGTTTTCATTGTTCATTTAGGTATATACTTATATTTTCAATTGAATCTTTAGGGAAGCTTTTTTTATAGTTTATTCTCAAATTAAGTTGGCTAAATTTTTGGTTATTCCACCATGTAAACTGTCTTTTAATATACCTCTTGGTATTTTTAATTCCTAAATAAATAGCCTCATCTAAACTTAATTTATTTCTAACACAAGATAGCAATTCAGGTAGACCATGAGCTTTATAGAGAGTTTTTGATATTTTTTTATTTTCATAAAGTGATTTAACCTCTTCTAAAGCGCCCTTGTTTATCATTTGATGAAATCTTAATTCTGCTTTTTCATAAAGATCTTTCTTGGGTTTTGTAACTTGAATAACAAGTGAATTAGGAGTGATCGGTGCTTTGCTACCATAATTATTTTCCATTGTGTCATAATGCTCCAAGCAAAAAGCTAAACGACTTAATAATCTTTGTTTATCTTTTGGAAAAATTTTTTCTTTATAATATTTTTCTAAAATATTCAGGCAATGATCTGGGCCTTTGTCTTGAAATAAATCTTCTGCTTGTTTTTTAAATTTGTAACTAATTGATGGCATCACTGATAATCCCTCTATTAGTGATTGAATATAAAATCCAGTACCACCAACAAAAACAGGTATTTTATTTCTACTTTGAATATTTTTGATTACTTGTTTAACTTCATCTATCCAATGATTAACTGAATATTCTTTATTATTTACATGTCCATAGAGATGATGAGGTACTATCTTTAATTCTTGTTCTGTGGGTCTATTTGATAAAATCTTTAGTTGTTTATATACTTGTATACTATCAGCATTAATAACCTCTATATCTATTAATTTTGATAGTTCATATGTGTAATCATTTTTACCTGAACAAGTGGGGCCTACAACAAAAAGAAATTTATTCAATAACGAATGGGTTTATTAACCAAAATTCATTACCATCTCTAATAACTCTTAATAACAATTTATCTCGATTCAAATTAATACTATTAGATATGATCTTCTCAAAAGAACTTATATCTGTAATTTTTTCACTGGATACTTGAATAATAACATCATTCTTTAAAAGATTTTCGTTATTATCTCCTACTTCTGTAACCAAAATACCTTTAGTTTTTGAGTCTAACCCTAAAGAATTTATAGCATCTATTGTCAACTCAAGAACAGTAATATCTAACTCTTCTAAATAAACTCCGTCATTTTTAGCGAGTTTGCGACCCTCTTCTAATTCACCTACCCTTACCTTTATATCTATAATTTCACCGTTTCTCCAAACTTTAACAATAACTTCACTATCTATTGGAGTTTCAGCAACAACTTTAGGCAAATCTTTAAATGATGTGATTTTTTGATTGTTAAACTCAATTATTATATCTCCAGCTTGAATGTTTGATAACGCAGCAGGGCTATTTGGTTCAACAGAAGCAACAAATGCTCCCTCCGTTGAGTCATAGCCTAAACTCTCGGAAAATTCTTCAGTTAAATCTTGAATTTGAACACCAAGTCTTCCTCTTTTTGCCTGACCAAATGAGATTATTTGTTCAACAATTAATTTTGCTGTTTGAGAGGGAATAGAAAAACCCAAGCCAACACTTCCACCTGTTTGAGAGATAATCATTGAATTAATTCCAATTACATCTCCATCTAAATTAAATAAGGGTCCGCCGGAGTTACCTCTATTGATTGGTGCATCAGTTTGTATAAAGTCAACGTAAGGGCCGCCACCTATATCTCTATTTATAGATGATATTATTCCTGAAGTTACAGTACCGCCTAAACCCAGAGGGTTACCAATAGCTAGTACAATATCTCCAACTCTTGACAAATCCGAGTCTCCCCAATTAACACTTTGTATGTCAACAGTTGAGGGGTCAATTTTTAAAACAGCTATGTCAGTTTTTGGGTCAGTTCCAACAAGTTCTGCAGGAACTTCATCGATTCCATTATTAAAAATTACAGTAATCTGATCTGCTCCACTTATTACGTGATTATTTGTTACTACATAACCTTCATCGCTAATAATAAATCCTGACCCAAGACCAGTTAGATTTTCACGTTTTGGCATTTGATTGCCAAAAAAATCATCAAACATATCATTGAACGGATGGCCTTCTGGTAATTCAGGTAATTGCCTCGTTTGTCTTTCTACGGTTTGACTAGTAGCAATACTTACAACTGAAGGTAGAAGTTCATCAACTAAATCTGCGTAACCTCTCTCAAATTGTGCTGATGCATTTTGGATTATAAAAAATATACTGAAAAGAGATAAAACTAAGTGTCTTTTCATTTAAAAATTTTATTTAGTTGGCGCCCTCAGAGTTTTCAAAGTACTCAAAGAAGTCACTATCAGGAGAAATGACCATGGTAGTTGTACCGTCTTTAAAAGTATCTGCGTATGCTTCCATAGATCTAATAAATTCAAAAAATTCAGGGTCTTTTGCAAAGGCCTCATTTAAAATTTGGTTTCTTGCAGCCTCACCTTCACCTTTTAAGATGTTAGATTGTTTTTCTGCTTCAGCAATAATTTCAATTTTCTCTCTATCAGCAGTCGCCTTAATTTTTTGTGAGATCTCTTGACCTTCCGCTCTTAATAAATTCGCTTCTCTCTCTCTTTCCGTTCTCATCCTATCAAACACGTTAGATTGAACTTCTGGCGTAAGTTCAGTTCTTTTTAACCTTAAGTCAACAATTTCAATGCCAAAAGTATCTTGATCTTCACGAACATTCTCAAAAATCTCAGCCATAATTTTATCACGATCATCAGATAACAAATCATTTAATTGATACTGGGCAATTACACCTCTAACAGATGAGTTTACAATTCTTCCCAAACGATCATTAAGAGCTAACTCTGTTCTAGTTGTTTGAAAAAACTTTAGAGGATCTTTAATCATATATCGAACAATTGAATCGACCACTATACGCTTTTGGTCTCTAAGGATTACCTCTTCTTGAGCAGGATCTAGGTTTAACACCCTGCTGTCATAGTAAACGACGTTTTGTATAAATGGTAACTTAAATTTCAAACCAGGTGATTGATGCACAGCACGCGGTTCACCAAATTGCAAAACAATTACTTGTTTTGTTTGATCAACAACAAAGAAAAAGCCTGATGCAAACAAGATAAAGAAGAAAGATAATCCAACAATAATATAGTTTCTCATTTTCATTAGTTGCTACCTGTCTGCTTGCTCTTGTTTAACTCGTTTAAAGGCAAATAAGGAACAACTCCGTTACCAGAATTCTGATCAATCATTATTTTACTAGATCCTGACAGGACGTCTCTTAATGTTTCTAAATAAATTCTTTTTTTTGTTGTCTCTTTAGATTGCTCATATGTGTCTAACACTTGAAGAAATCTACTTGCTTCACCTTCAGCTTGTTTAATTAGTTTATTTTTATAACCCTCTGCCTCTTGGAGTATTTTTTCAGCTTCACCTCTTGCCTCAGGCACAATTCTGTTACTGTAAGCCTCTGCTTGGTTGACTGTTCTCTCCTTATCCTGTCTTGCTTTTTGAACATCATCAAATGCATCTATAACCTCTCTTGGGGGGTTAACGTCTTGTAATTGTATAGATTGAATTAGTATTCCAACTTCATATTCATCCAAAAGTTCTTGTAGTAAAGATCTTGAGTCTCTTTCAACTGATTGTCTAGATACGGTTAGTAGGCCTTCTAAGTTAGTCTGACCTACAACTTCTCTTAAAACACTTTCAGATATAACTTTTACTGTTTCTTCAGGGTCTCTTAAATTAAATAAAAACTGCCCAGCATCTTTAATTCTGTATAGAACTGTATAATCTAAATCAGATATATTTTGGTCGGATGTTAACATCATACTTTCTTCGAGTACATCTCTAGTAGAATTACCATTGGATCTAAAACCAACATTAATTTTCCTGATTGCCTCAACTTTAGGAGTTAAGACTTTTCCTATAGGTGTTGGGAAAAAATAATGGAGCCCTGGATCTGTTGTACTTTCATTCCATTTACCAAAAAGTAGTTCAACCCCTTGTTCATCAGGCTCAACTCTATAAAAACCTGTCGCAAGCCAAATTACAAAAGCTATTAATATTAAAAATGAAACACCCTTAAAACCACCTTTAAAAGGCATTTTAATTTTGTATTTATTCTTTAAATCTTTGAGAAGGTCATCAATTGAATCGTTGTTACCACCTGAGAAACCGCCGGAACCTCTATTTTTGTTCCCTGATGAAGGCCCCCATGGACCATCAAGTGCAAAAATTTTAAATTTGTTTTTGTTCACGATACATTATATGTAGTGTTTAATATATGAATATCAAGACTTGTTTTGGAATATCAAGCTGTAAAGGTGGTGTTGGTAAATCTACTGTAGCTTGCAATATCGCTATAACTTTAGCAAACCAAGGATACAAAGTTGGCCTTTTAGACGCAGACATTTATGGACCTAGTGTCCCAACATTACTTGGCATCGGAGATAAGGAACCTAAAGTTGAAGATGGGAAGTTTTTACCCTTTGAAGTATTTGGGATTAAAGCAATGTCAATAGGTTTTCTTGTCAATGAAGAACAAGCGATTGTTTGGCGAGGACCAATGTTAGCAAAAGGGCTTGATGGGCTTATTAACAAGACAATTTGGGGTGATTTAGACTATTTAATTGTTGATTTTCCCCCTGGTACCGGAGATGTACAAATATCAATGTCTCAAAAGCTCAAACTGGATGGAACTCTTATTATTACAACTCCACAGCTTCTATCTTTAAAAGATGTCATCAGAGGTATTAATATGTTTATCAAGGTTAATGTTCCAATACTTGGTGTAGTTGAAAATATGTCTTATTTAGAAGAACAAAATGAAAAAAAATATATTTTTGGTGAGTCAAAGACTAAGTCTCTACTACTCAAAGAAAATATAAATTTAATTGAAGAACTTCCTTTTAATTTAAATATCCCTAAAAGTTGTGATGACGGAAAGCCTTATTGTTTTGATTATAAAGATGATTATTCTCTAAAATTTGAAAATATAACAAACGCAATTACAAAAAAATTTCAAAGTTAAGATAATTTAATATTAAACTTTATTTCTAATTCTCTGAGCTCTCTTGGTGATAGCTTATAATTAGACTTCTTAATTTTTTTATTCGCTAATTTATCTTTAACAATTTTCAAAGCCTCTTTAGAGAGTTGGAAAGAGTCCGAACGGTAATCTTCAAAAGCTTCGTATGTTAAGGGTACCCACTTATTTAAAATTTCAACCATTTTTTCAGCATAAATTTGTATTTCATACTGAGCATGGCTATCTGCTCGTAATCTTAAAAAATGCATAAGATTATGAAGGTCTACTTTCCAATACCATTGTGTGTAATAGTTTAATGGAAGAGTTGTTCGAGCTAGTTCTCTAGCTAGACCCTCCCCTTCAACGTATTCATCATTATTCAAAAGCTTACCATTCAATAAATTTTGGTAGTCATCATAGAGTTGTTCGGAATTCTTTTGAATTAAATCTTGGGCTTGTTTTGCAAACTTTTTATCTAAAGTATTTGATCTCCCTTGCTTGTTTGTAGTGGATTGAGATCCAAGCTGATCCATTTCTGGAACATAAAACTCTTTATCTAATACTGAATATCTCGCAGAGTATTCATTTACATTTGCAGTTCTGTGTCTAATCCATTGTCTTGCAACAAAAATAGGAAGTTTAATATGAAACTTAATTTCACACATCTCAAACGGAGTTGTATGCCAGTGACTTAAAAGATATCTTATAAGACCACGGTCCTCACGTAATTTTTTTGTTCCCTCACCGTAGGAGACTCTGGCTGCTTGGACTATTGACTGATCTGTTCCCATGTAATCAATAACCCTTATGAAACCATGGTCTAAAATTGGAATTTGTTTATATAGAATTTTTTCTAGAGCAGATGAAGTAGCTCTAGTAGTTTTAAAATCTTTAAATTTTGGCACTTTAGTGATTTTTTTCTTCATAGGTGTTTAAAGGATTCATTTATTAGACTATATTATCTTCGTTGTTTATCAACTATAGCAATAAACGCTATATGTAATAGGTGTATCGGACTCGGGGGCGGTACCCGACACCTCCACCATAAAAATATTTATGGGGGTGATATAGGTTTGACGTGCTCTGAAGGATATAGTTTTTGCTCGTTGTAAGCGTTTCTTCGACATAGAAACTTAAAATAATTGCTAACGATAATGAATTAGCACTCGCTGCTTAATCTAATTAGGTAAGCGCGGCTTTGGGGCGGCCGGGCAACAGAACGCCCCTTTCATTAAATTTGTAATTTTTATAAAATAATTTTGTATGTCCTAGAGTCTTTCTGATCACTAACTTCAATTATCTTAAACTTACCTGTTTTTTCTATCTTTACGCCTTTTGATGTAACAAAGGATTTCATTTTTTTTACTTCACCCTCTGACATTTTTCTTTGATATTTAAGTGTATGACTTTTGGAACCAATTTTAAAAATAGTTTTCATAATTGTAATTACGACTTTGAATTATGCTGGATGAAACTTAATTATGATTTATTTGCATAATGTGTTAATAAAAAATTAATATTTTTTTTAAATAATAAGCTAAAATAAACTTAATAAAGGAGAGTGTAATCATGGAAAAAATGATGTTAGCAATTGGTAGATTAAAAGAAGGTGAGGGTAAATTTGAAAAATTTATGGCTTTTTTTCAATCTGATGAGGGGATGGCAATGAGGAAAGCTGCAGCACATGTCGAAAAAACAGTTCCTGGAATTTTACCTGATAAAAGCGGTATCATGTTTAAAGTTCATGTTCATAATGAAGAGGAAATGATGGGTATTGTTAAAGGAACTAACCCTGTGATGAAGCCAATTTATGATGAATGTATACAAAGCATTGAATTGTTCGAATTAACACAAGTCTCTTTAGACTAATAAAAAAAGGATTAAAAATGTCAATATTAAAAAAATATGATGAGGTCTTTATGAATAAAGATGAAGCTGGAATGAATGAGGTGCTTCATGATGATTATAAATTCACAATGCATGCTTCTGGAAAAGTTTTAACTAAACAAGATGTTATACAGTGGGCAATGAGCGATGATATTAATAGAGACAAGGTTCGAATTATTTATGAAAATGATGAAATTGGGATTGAGCACTCATTTGTAACTTTTTCAGATGGTAACACACAGGCAGTTATGGCGGTATTCACTTTCAAAGATGGTAAAATCTTTTCTTTAGAAACTGGTGCCACAAATATGCCAAAGTAATTAATTTAAATATTTTGAAAGGTCTGGTTTAAAATAATTTGGGCCTTTCATTACTTTTCCAGCCTCATTATATATGGGTTTTCCATCCTCACCTAATTTGCTCATATTAGAGTTTTGAACTTCATCAAAGCATTTATCTAAATCAATTCCAAAAGCATGGCCAGCCCCATAAGTGACATAAAGTATGTCTGTTAATGCGTCAGCTACCTCAAGTAGGTTTTTATCATTCATTGCTTGAGTTAATTCCTCTAATTCTTCTTTTATAAGGTCAATTCTTAATTTGTTTGTCTTTGCATCACTAAATTCAGCTTTATCTTTTACTTCTTGACCATATGTTTTCATAAATAACCTTACTTTTTCAAAATTTGTCATTAATTACCTCTAATCATTTTATTATTGAAAATAATTTTATTTCATTTTCATTTTAAATTTATAGGATCTTATTATAGGAGAAAATATGGCAACTTACGAATGTTCAAATTGTGGAATGTCAGTAAATGCAACATGTGGAAAATGTGATGCGCCTTTGGTTGATGATGTGCTAAAGCTAGATAATGGATCAGAAGTGCAGATATCCAAGTGCCCAAAAGATCACGGTAAAATTAAATCTCCAACCTGTTGTGGAAACGATATGTCCTGTACAGCAGATAATTAATTTTTACTAGTAAAAAGAAACTATTTGTAATAAGAATTATGCGCTATGGCCAGATAGCTCAGTCGGTAGAGCAGAGGACTGAAAATCCTCGTGTCGGCGGTTCGATTCCGTCTCTGGCCACCATTAGGTAAGGCTATTGAAGATTTAACTCATCAATAGATCGATCGTTTCTTGATCTACTGAGTTCTAAAAGCCCGCCCCTTGTATAGCCATAAACATTAGTAATGCTCAAATCGTCTCTAAATTCATTCTTTAACATACCTACAAGTTTTCTGAGTGTATTTTGATCACTTGCTACAGGGTCAATAACTACTTTCCCAGATATATTTTTTAATTTTATGAGTTTAGAAATTAATTGAATGGCTTCTCTATTTGTATCAAATCTTTTTGCTGAGCCAGTGTTAACATCAATAGCTGTAAGCGCATCTGTTTTACCAATCATGATATTACCTCCACTAGGTAAATCGTAATTATGACCGATTAGATAATCTATCTTTTCACCTAAATTAAATACCTCTTCAATTTGTTCATTAGACATCTCTTCACAGAGATTTGCAAAAGTAGAGTCTAGTTTTTCATCCCAGTTTTTTACTCTTTCGAATCGATCGTTGTCACTAAAGATAATTTGATCAGTATTTTTGTCAGAGTAATCACAAACAAAATTTTGATCAAAATATGTATTTTGAAAAACAAGTCCCTCATCACTTAATTCTTTTGCATTTAATTCTATTTCTTTCCATTGATTATTTAAATCATTCAACTCAGATTGAGCTATTTCTATGTTTTCAGGAATAAGATTATGCCTAGCTATCAATCCTACTTCAGACTCGCTCAGAGCATCCATAATTTTATCTTGTTGATTTGTGTCTAAGTTTTTTCTTGTTCTTCTGCTTAAAATAATTTCGTCACCATATGGTAATAAATTTATAAATTTACCAGTTAAAATGACATTATTCGTAAAAAGATGAACTTTATCTTTGGAGCCTATACTTCTTACTTGAAGTAACAAAGATTGTCCTTCATGCGCCTTATCGCCATTAGGAAAGTTTATTCTTTTGAAAAAACCCCTTTGGTCTCCGTTACCGTAAGAGACAAATGCTCCACTATCATTAGGTAAAATTTCTGTAATTTTTACCTTATAGATATCTCCAATTTGAACATCTTCGTTGGGTTGAAAGCGAATATTAACCAATTCCCCTTCATTTAGTTTAACTCCGCACTTAAAATTTTTATAGTTTGTAACAATAAGTTTTGTAGACATGGCATTGCTCCTTTTAAAAAATTATTCATTAGTTCTTCGACCTAAATGTTATTCTGCCCTTAGTTAAATCATATGGCGTCATTTCAACTGTTACTCGGTCTCCTGCGAGTACTCTAATTCTATTTTTCCTCATTTTCCCAGATGTATGGGCTATGACTTCGTGGTCATTATCTAGCTTAACTTTAAACATAGCATTTGGAAGTAACTCTGAAACTACACCTTGAAATTCTATTGCATCTTCCTTGGACATATTATTGTATCTTATGGTTTGATCTTTCTAATTTCAACTGATAAAGCGTGTGCCTCCAAACCCTCTTGTCTTGCAAGATTAATTGTGTGATTTGCGATTTTCTTAAGAGTTTTTTTTCTAGGGTCAATGAAAACTGTTTTTTTAGTGTAATCTTCAACACCCAAACCAGATGAAAATTTCGCAGTTTGATCTGTTGGTAATACGTGATTAGTTCCAATAGTATAATCTCCCAAAGCAACTGGGGATTTTTCACCTAAAAATACAGATCCAGCGTTTTTAATATTTTTTAATATATTTTTATTAAATTTTTCATGAATATGAAGATGTTCTGGAGCAATGAAATTTGAAATTTCATATATCTCTTTTTGACTCTTAGCTAAAATTAAATTGCAATTATTTTTTATAGATTGATCAACATTTTTAAATTTTGTCTCTTCCATAATTCTTTTAAGTTCATTTTTAACTTTAATTAAAATATTTTTGGATTTAGATAAAACATACGTTTTTGCATTAGGGTCATGTTCACCTTGGGCGAGAACATCGTAGGCTATCCAAGTAGGATTAGAATTATTATTTGCTATTACTAAGACCTCAGATGGACCAGCTGGTAAGTCTATTCCTATAACTCCAAATAATTGTTTTTTTGCCTCAGCTACGTATTGGTTTCCTGGGCCAAATACTTTATCCGCCTTTTTTATAATTTTTGTGCCAAAAGCGAGAGCTGCGATTGCTTGAGCACCACCAACGTTGTAAACAACATTTACACCACATAAATATGCAGCTGCAAGAGTTAGTTTTGATGTTTGACCATTTTGAGATGGAACACAAATCATAATATTTGGGACCTCGGCTATTTTTGCAGGTATAGCTGTCATTAAAACAGTTGATGGATAAGAAGCTAAGCCACCAGGGATGTATAAACCAACATTTTCTATTGGTTTCCATTCAATATAAAACTTTGAGTCGAGTTGATCTTTGAAAGAATATGATGTTTTTTTTTGTTTTGAGTGATAATAAAAAATTCTTTTGTAAGCTAATTTAAGAGACTTTTTACTTTCATTTGAAAGAGAGTTATAAGCATCCTTTAAAGTTTTTTTTGGAATTATTATGCTTTTTAAATTTGCTTTTTTGTTCTCAAACTTTTTTACATACTTTAATAAAGCTACATCCTTATTTTTTTTTATGTCCTGTATAATTTTTTTTACAGTCGAAGTTACAGTAGGATTTGTATTTACAGATGAGTTGAGATTATCAAAAATCCATTTTTTATTTACAACTTTCACTATAAACCTTGCATTAAAAGTTTTTTAATAAATTTTTTTTTTAAATCGTATGCAAAATAACTACTAATTATTACAGTTGATATATCATTGTTTATTACTACATTTTCATAAAGCTGATTGTCTTTTAATGTCTTACCTGATTGAACTAAATCTAAGATAAAATCAGCTATTCCATATTTTACTGCAAGCTCGATAGAGCCATTTAATTTTATTGTTTCAGTCTGTATATTTAAATCTTTAAAATAATTCTCAGAAATATTTTTAAATTTTGTTGCAACTTTAAAAATTTTCTTTTCCGAAAAATTAATTTTTTTTTTATTTGAAGCTATAGATATTCTACACTTTCCTATTTTAGTCTTTTTTAAAAGAACAATATTTTCTGAGCTATTTTCAAGAATCTCGTCATATCCAACAAATCCAATATCAGCTGCTCCTAGCATAATATATGACCGAATATCAGATGGTTTTAACTTAATTACTTTAATCTCGTTAAGGTTTGTATCAAAAGTTAATTTTCTAACACTATCCTTGAAGAAAGCCTCTTCTATTCTTAAACCTCTTTCAAACAAAAATTTTACAACTTTTTCTTCAAGCCTACCTTTTGGGCAGGCAATTATTAAATTTTGATTTTTCATTTTTTTCTACTAATGTTTACGCCACATTTTTTTAATTTTAAATCAAAATCTTCATATCCTCTGTCAAGGTGATAAATTCTATTTATTACAGTTTTTCCCTTTGACATCATTGCTGCGATTATTAGGGAAAAACTGGCCCTTATATCTGTCGCCATGACCTCTGCACCCAGTAAATTAGATGTTTTATCTATTGTTACTGTTTTTCCTTTAATTGATAAATTGGCACCAAATCTTCTCAGCTCTGGAATATGTATAAATCTATTTTCAAATATATTTTCGACCACTTTTGACTTTAAACCAGACTTTAGTTGTGTTGCTATTAGCTGAGCCTGTAAATCTGTTGGATATCCTGGAAATTCTTTAGTAGAAATTTTTTTAAAAGGTTTAAGTGTTTTGCAATAAATTTCATAAGAGGAATTAGATAGCTTTTTTATTTTTAAACCCATTGCTTTGTAAAGTTTCAAAGGAAGAGCCAGGTCTTTTGGATTGAAGTTATTCATTTTGAGTCTCCCTTTTGTTGCCATAGTTGCTAAAATATATGAACCGGCTTCTATCCTGTCAGGTATTACTTTGTAATCCTGAAGTTTTAGTTCTTCCACTCCTCTAACTGTAATTGTCCTGTTTTTTACTTTTATAAGTGCGCCACATTTATTTAAAAAATTAATTAAATCTATGACTTCGGGCTCGATTGCACAATTTTTTAATGTACTTTTTCCACTTGCAAGACTAGCTGCCATTAAAATATTTTGTGTTGCACCTACACTAATTTTTGGAAATTTATGGTCAATTGAGTTTAAATTATTTTTTTTCCTCTCAGCAATTACATATCCATTTTTTATTGAGATTTTTACACCCATTAACTTTAGAGCATTTAAGTGCAAATCAATTCCTCTAGTGCCAATCGAGCAACCACCAGGAAGGGCTATTTTAAATTTTTTATATCTTGAAATCGCAGGTCCTAAAATAACAATAGATGCTCTCATTTGACGAACATATTCGTAATCAGCTGATTTTTTTGTAATGGCAGAACTTTTAATTAATAGAGTGTTTTTTTGAAAATCAACATCACACCCTAAATCTTTTAAAATTGAGATTAAAAATCTTGTATCTCTAAGGTTAGGTACATTATGAATAAGGCACTCACCTTTTGCCAACAGAGTTGAAATGATAATAGGTAAAGAAGCATTTTTTGAACCAGAGATTTTTATTTGCCCTTTCAAGGTTGAAGGACCTTTTATAACTACCGTTTGCATTATTTATTTCTTAATTTTTTTTCTTTTTTTTAGATTTTCTCTTAATTTTTGAGCTAATTTATCTTTTTTTTGTTGTTCAAAATTTTTTTTTATTAGGTCTTGTTTCTTCATAAATTATTACCAAATAAATTATATGATGAATTTTGAAAAATATACTAATAGTTCAAAAAAAATTATTAATTCTGCACAAAATTTAGCATTAAGTAAAAAACATCAAAAAATTGCTCCTATTCATATTTTTAATGAATTATTAAACTCCAATCATGAATTAATTAACAAAATTTTTGAGAAAATTAACACCGGTATAATTAAAACAACTATTTCTGAAATATTATCTAAAGAACAAGTAAATAACTCAAACAGTAGTCAAATTTATGCTGATCCTAAATTATTGAGTCTTTTTGAAGATGCAGAAAAAATTGCAAAGTCTAATCATGATAGTTTTGTATCGATCGACTCTTTATTTTTAAGTTGTATAAAATCAGATGACCAAATTGAAAAAATATTAAAAAAAAATGGGCTAAGTCTTGGATTAGTTAAAACAAAAATTCAAGAGTTTAGAAAAGACGGAAAATCTGAAAGCGAAAATTCTGATGATAATTTTAACGCTTTAGAAAAGTATACAATCAATGTTACTCAAAAGGCACAAAAAAGAGAGTTAGATCCGGTTATTGGAAGAGATGAGGAAATTAGAAGAACTATTCAAGTTTTATCAAGGAGAACTAAAAATAATCCAATATTAATTGGAGACCCTGGTGTAGGTAAAACTGCATTGATAGAGGGTTTAGCACAAAGAATAGCAAATAAAGATGTTCCACGCTCATTAGAAAATAAAGTTATTCGTATTCTTGATCTTGGATTATTGCTTGCTGGTGCCAAGTATCGTGGAGAATTTGAAGAAAGACTTCAAAACGTTTTAAAAGAAATTCATAAACAAAATGGTTCAATTATTTTATTTATAGATGAAATTCATACGCTTGTTGGTGCTGGAAAGACAGATGGAGCGATGGATGCATCTAACATGTTAAAGCCAGCATTAGCTAGAGGTGAATTACATTGCGTTGGTGCAACAACTTTAGATGAGTATAAAAAATATTTTGAGAAAGATGCAGCTTTAACTAGACGTTTTCAACCAGTTTTTGTTAATGAGCCCTCTTCAACGGATGCTGTTGCTATTTTAAGAGGTCTAAAAGAAAAATATGAAATCCATCATGGAATAAGAATTAGTGATGAGGCTATTTTATCATCAGTTCAATTATCAGATCGATATATAACTGATCGTTTTTTGCCTGATAAAGCGATTGATTTAATGGATGAGGCTGCGAGTAAAGTTAAAATGGAAATTGACAGTAAACCTGAGGAAATAGACCAGCTTGACAGAGATCTTATTAAACTGCAGATGGAAAAAAACGTCCTTTCAAAAGATAATGAAAAAGATGAGAAAAAAAATGAAAAAATTGAAAGTCAAATTTCAGATATTCAAGAAAGACTAAATATACTCAATAGTACTTGGGAGTCAGAAAAAAAGATACTAGATACAAAAAGAAATTTAAATGAACGAATTGATCAAGCAAAAGAAGAACTCGAGGGTGCTCAAAGAAGTGGTGATTTAACAAAAGCAAGTGAAATCATGTATGGCTTACTCCCTAGTCTTCAAAAAGAGTATGAAGAATTGAATAAAAAAGAGCAGGCTACAATAATTAATGAAGTGATTAATGCTGAAGATATCGCAAGTGTGGTATCAAAGTGGACTGGGATCCCTTTAGAAAAACTTATCGGAGGTGAAAAAGATAAGTTAACAAACATAGAAAAACTGTTAGAAAAAAGAGTTATTGGCCAACAAGATGCTATTGAGAAAGTATCTAAGGCAATTAAGATTTCAAAAGCAGGTCTTCAAGATCCTAATAAGCCTTTAGGCTCGTTTCTTTTTTTAGGACCAACAGGTGTAGGTAAAACTGAGTTATCAAAAGCTTTAGCAGAGTATGTTTTTGATAATGAAAAACAAATGCTAAGGCTCGATATGTCTGAGTACATGGAAAAACACTCTGTAAGTAAACTAATTGGATCTCCGCCTGGTTATGTCGGATACGATGATGGTGGTAAGTTAACTGACTCTGTACGTAGACGCCCGTATCAGGTTATTTTGTTTGATGAAATTGAAAAAGCTCACCCTGATGTATTTAATATTCTACTACAAATTTTAGATGATGGTAGGTTAACAGACTCTAAAGGAAAAATAGTGAATTTTAAAAATACTCTTATTATCATGACATCTAATATTGGCTCACAAATCCCTGTTGATGATAATTTTGACTATACGACAAAAAAGAACCTTGCTCTTGAAGAGCTAAAAAATCATTTTCGATTAGAGTTTTTGAATAGAATTGATGACATAATATTATTTAACAAATTATCAAAAGAAAATATTAGTGCGATTTTAAATAATCAAATTCAACTTATCGAAAAAAGAGTCTCCTCAAAAGGTATTTCAATTGGTTTTACTGATGAAGCCTTTAATTACTTGAAAGAAAAAGGTTTTGATCCATTATTTGGAGCCAGACCTTTGAAAAGATTACTGCAAGATGAAGTTTTAAACCCCTTATCAGAGGTAATTCTAGATATTGGGGAAAATATTGAAGATAAATTAATTTTTTCCAAAGATAAATATGGATTAAAAATTGCCAATAAAAACCTTAGGGTTTTGAGATCATAACTTCCAACTTAAAGCAAAATTTGTATAATTAACTCATGAAATGGATATTTTTAATTGGAGCATTTGCTTTAATATTTTTTGTACTGTTCCTTTCAGTGATGACTATAAGAAAAATTAGAAAAAAATAATTTTTGGACATTTTTTTTTCAGACTCTCTTTATAACACTAAGGTTTTTTTAGTTTCTTCAATATTAACAATAATTTTTTTTTTACTACTCCTAACAAGAAAAATTTATAAACAAAAATTAACAATTTCAAATTTGTCAATATATTCCTCTCTTTTTCTATTATTAATTACTTTTGCTAGCTTACTTATTGTAAATTTTTTTGGAAAATTTACTTATGTTCTTTTTATTGCTGCTACAATAACAGTAATATATTCAGAAATAAGTTTTCTTCTTGGAAAATATTTCTTTCCTAATTTTGTAAGTGAAAACGTCTCAAAGGAAATTATTTATATGTTTAGTTTTATTGTATTCATAAATGCAGGTTATTTTACGTTTATGTTAATATTAGATATTTTAAAAGCTGAAACCTATATTTAATTAATATTTATTTGATTATATTCATCTCATATTTCCAACTTGTCCTTATTAGTTTTCTCGCGGCTACTATACTTCCCCTATCTTCCGAGTTAGTTTTATCAACAATGCTATTAACAGGTTCATTTGATAAATATTTACTTTTGGTAGTAGCTAGTTTTGGAAATATTCTTGGTTCATCAGTTAATTGGTATTTAGGAAAAAAAATATTAATTTTTAAAGATAAGAAGTGGTTTCCTGCAAGTGAGACGCAAATAGAAAGAAGTGAAATTTATTTCAAAAAATACGGTATTTGGTCTCTACTACTGGCCTGGTTACCAGTTATTGGTGATCCACTGACAATTATAGCTGGGATTTTGAGAGTAAGGTTTTTAACTTTTTTGATATTAGTAAGTATTTCAAAGATATCTAGATATGTTTTTTTAATATTTATTGTTTTTTGAATGAAGAAAGTAATTACTTTAGAAATTGGCAATTCATCATGGTGGAAAAACAAAAAATATAGAAAAGAAGCCTCACTAGAACTAAAAAAATTACGTAAAAAATATAAAGATGTAAAATTAGTCAAAAAATATAGATTAAAAGGTAGTAATACTATAGTCTATGGCGACTATTTATTAACCGATTAATCAGTATGCAAACAAAAATATTTGTTTTTTTCACTTTTTTGTTTTTTAGTTTTAGTTCTGCCTTTTCCAGAGTAAACGAGAATGTAGTCCATGATGCTCTTGGTTTTATGATCGGTGGAGATGGTGGATGGGGAGCTGTTACAAATGAATATGAAATTGATGGTTGCGTGACGACTTATGTTCAAGCTCTCGGGGACATGAACCTTATTGCAATTTATGATTTTAATAAAGCATTATGGAATTCAGCATCAAGTCAAATTGGTGAGGATGGAAGAGAGTATTTTATTCTAAATGGCGAAATTGGCGTTCAAGAAGTATATGCATATGATGCTTATGGAGAAGATGCTACAGAGGGTCTTTGGATTTTTGGTATAGAACCTGAGCCAAGTACAACAATATTTTTTCCAATATTAGTTGATATCTCTAGATTTGAAAATGCGATGTACGATCTTATGGATGAATGCTCAGGGATTAAATCAAAGTACTAAATTAATAATTTAAACTTATTTCGATAGTTTAATAAATATATCTCCCATACCAGAAATAAGTTCATCTTCATCGGTAGAATTTCTTATCTTGCATTGTTCACCAACAACGGGATGATTATTTATAGCTAAAAGGTCACTACTATTACAGCTAGTTGGGTTGTGTAAATAACCAATAACCATTTTTTGATCTATTGTATACACTTGGTTTTTATTCATTTGATCACCATTACAAAAATAATCCCTGTTTACCTCTAGTGGAAAATCTTTTTTATTACATGGGTTATCAATAGTCATAACAGTAAATCTTTCTTCAATGCCCTGAAATTTATGTGATATCTCCATAGCTTTTGCATATTTCATAGAGTCACAAACACACGGCCAACAACAACGATACATACTTCCACATACTTTATTACTTGAGCCAACTTCATTCATACTTATAAACGCTGGTTCAGATCCAGGCGCTATCAATGACCCAGAAACTGGGCAATATCTTTTATTGAATTCAACAAAATCATTAAAAGTGAGCTTTTGATCTATAAGATATTTAAAAAACTTAGGTCCTGCTGCATTTCTATTTCCATCTGGAAAAATTTTACCCCAATTCTTAGCAAGTGTATCATAGTAGTAAGACTCACCTTTTATATTTTCACTAGAGTAAATATTTTTATTTACAGTCAGTACAAGTAATAGGGTTATTGAAGCTAAAATAATATTATTTTTAACAAAAATCAGAAGTTTTGTATTCACTTGTTAATTTACAAATCATATCTAAATCTAGATCATCCTCAAAATAGTATTAAATATATGAAATTTTATAAATTTTTGTTTTTATTTTTATTATTTTTTTATTCTATGAATGTATTTGCAGAAAAAAGTTATTTCAAAAATATCAGTAATTTATTACCTGATCAAAGTTCTAGACTAAGTTACGGTGTAGCTGTAACCGATTTTGACAATGATGGAAATGATGAATTTATAGTTACTGGATTTAGATATAGTAATTTAGCTTTAGGTTTTAATGGAGAAAGACTTGAAAATAAAATTACTAATAATATTTTTTCTGACCCAGAGAGATCTACAATTGGAGTTGCAGCATGTGACATAGATAAAGATGGTCTTGAGGAGATTTATTTTCTTAATACAGATACTTATAGTGGGGTAAAAATGTATTCAGACAGGCTTTTAATTAATTCCAAGGATGTAATAGAGGACTTATTCGAAAAAGAAATTAATCAAAGTGAATTGAATTTAACAGCAGGAAGATCAGTAGTTTGTGTCGATAGAGAAGGTAATGGAAATTATGGAATTTATGTTGCTAATTATGGTGGCCCAACAAGATTCTATGAGTTTATTGATAATAGAGTTGTAGATCTAGCTGCAAGTCTAGGGCTTGATAAAGTTACAGGAGGTAGAGCTGTAGTTGCTGGTCACATCTTGTCTGATCAAATAGATGTGTTTGCAGCTAATGAAAGAGGTCCGAATTTTCTCTATTTAAATCAAAATGGTAAGTATTCAGATGTTGCTGGCGAGATGAATGTCAAAGATATTTATCAAAATGGAAGAGGAACAGCTTTATCTGACATCCTTTATCGAGGAAGACTTGATATTTTAAACGGTAATTGGGCAGGTTTTAACAGAGCCTATGTATTGGATAATGATAAATTTAAAAATATTGCTAACTCTTCTTTTGACGAACCATCAAAAATTAGAACAGTAATCTCAGCAGATTTTGATAATGATGGTTATGATGAAGTGTTTCTAAATAACATAGGTGAACCAAATAGACTTTATAAAATAATTGAAAACGGTGTTTTTAAAGAAATAAAACTAGATCAAGCTCTTGAGCCAAATGGTCTTGGAACAGGGGCAGCGGTTGCAGATATTGATAACGATGGAGTACTAGAACTTCTTTTATCTCATGGTGAGTCCGGTGCTCAACCATTGACCCTATTTAAATATAATAATGATGAGCAAAGATCTTTTTTAAGGGTAAGGCCTTTAAATATCCATGGAGCACCAGCAAGAGGAGCAACAGTAACTCTTTTCACAAATGAAAGAACTCATTCTAAAACAATCGATGCAGGATCAGGTTATTTATGTCAAATGGAGCCAGTTGCTCACTATGGAATTAGAGATAATGAAAATGAGTTTAAAATTAAAATTAAATGGACTAATGGGGACGAAGAAACATTAGAGATTGAAAATTTAAATCAGACAATAGTTGTGAAGCAAAAGATTTAAAATTTAATCTTCTACAATCATAGTGTCTTTTGAACCTCCACCTTGTGAACTATTTACGATCGTGCTTCCTTTTTTAAGAGCAACTCTAGTCAAACCACCCATAGTTACATACGTCTCTCTTCCAGAGAGAATAAATGGTCGTAAATCTTGATGTCGAGGTTCAATTAAATTCCCCTGCAAAGTTGGTGTAGTTGATAATATTTCTAAAGGTTGAGCAATAAAGTTTCTTGGGTTATGTAAAATTTTTCTAATATATGCCTCTCTCTCGGATTTAGAAGATTTAGGTCCTACTATAATTCCATAACCACCAGATCCATCAGCTGGTTTTACTATCATTTTTGAAATATTTGATATTACGTAATCTCTCTCGGATTTATTGTGACATAAATATGTCTCTACTTGGTCCAATTTTGGCTCTTCATCTAAATAATATTTAATTATTTTTGGAACATATGAGTATATAACCTTATCGTCTGCTACACCACTTCCAGGAGCATTTAGAAGTCCAACATTGCCTTTTCTGTATGATTTGTATAGACCCGCCACACCTAATAACGATCCTTTAAAAAAAGTTTTGGGATCTAAAAAAGTATCATCAATCCTTCTATATATACAATCTACTCTCAAACCTCCTTTGACTGTCTTTACGTAAACTTTGTCATTTTCGACATAAAGATCTTTTCCCTCAACAAGAGCAATTCCCATTTGTTGTGCTAGAAATGAATGTTCAAAATAGGCAGAATTATAAACACCTGGCGTTAATACAACCATTGTGGGGTTATTTTTTTTATAAGGTATTGCATCTAACATACAATGATAGAGCCTATTGCAATAGTGATTGATTGGTGAAACTCTATAACGTGTAAATAATTCTGGAAACACCTCCCCCATTACCATTCTATTTTCAAGCATGTATGACACGCCTGAAGGGACACGAAGGTTATCCTCTAATACTAAAAATTTTCCATCAATATTTCTTATTAAATCTATTCCTGAAATATGCGACCAAATCTTTTTTTTTGGATGAAAACCCTCACATTGTTTTAGATAATTTTGAGATTTAAATACCAATTCTTTTGGAACAATGTTGTCTTTAAATATTTTTTTTTGGTTATATACATCATTTATAAAAAGATTTAATGCTTTACACCTTTGTATTAACCCTTTTCTGACCTTAAGCCATTGGGATTTAAGAATAATCCTTGGAATAATATCCAATGGCCATTTTTTTTCCTCTGCAGCTTTTTTATCAGCTGAGTAAACTTTAAAATTAATGCCACGAGAGCTTATTGTGCTTTGACAATTTTGCTCAATTCTTTCTAAATCTTTGATTGAGTAACTATTTAATATTTTAGAAATTACTTTAGCTTCTTTTCTAAGACTTTTTTCTGGGGTTAAATACTCATCATAGCTATTTTTTGAATTGTAATTTTTCCAATTTATGCTCACTATTTAAAAATACTATAAATGCCTATTAATAGTTATGCATAGTTTAGATTGAAGGTATGTAAATAATCGTTTGTATTTTTAAAAAATTAGCTATTTAATTAAAATATGACTTATTGTGTAGGAATTAAGGTAAACGAGGGGATGGTTTTTGCATCTGATAGAAGGACAAATGCAGGCCTAGATAACTTTAACTCTTATTCTAAAATGTATGTCCATAAGGGCATTGATAGAAATATAATAATTTTAACATCAGGAAATTTAGCTACTTCTCAAGCAGTCTTTAACTCGATTACCAAAGATTTAGAAGACGATAAAAATGGTAATAATTTAAATAATTTATTTAATTTAAACGAAATTGCAAAATACATTGGAAGATTAAATGTTAAACACTCTTCACCAGATGGTATTAATCAAGAGACTATTGAATTAGGTTCAACTTTTATAGTTGGCGGACATATAAAAGATCAAGAGTCAGAATTATATTTGGTTTACCCGCAGGGTAACTTTATTAAATCAAGTGAATTCAAACCTTACCTTGTCATTGGAGAAATAAAGTATGGTAAGCCTATATTGGACAGAGTTGTTAAGTCAGACACTTATCTTGGAGATGCAGCAAGATGTGCGTTAATAAGTATGGACAGTACAATGAAAGCAGATTTATCTGTTGGTCCGCCAATCGACTTAGTTGTATATAAAAATAATTTATCAGAAATAGTTTACCAACAATCTCTTGAAATTAATGATGACGATTATCAATACATATCTAAACAATGGGAAAAAGGAATATTTGAAATTTTTAAATCTTTCGATCGTTTTAAATGGGAAGAATAATAAATGGAGCCCTCTTCTTTTGTAACAAATTTATCGAGTATTGTAGTAATTACTCTAGCTTTAATCTCTTTTTATCTAATGGCCAGAAAAAAAGGGAAATACGTAGACGTAATATTCGGTTTTATTTTAGGAATAATTGTTCTTGTTAAAATTATTTATTGACAACAACCGTCGCCACATGTGCAACAGCATGAGCAAGAACAACCACAATCAGGTTTTGGTTTATTATTATCCATAAAATTTAAGTATCATCATTTTACAAAAATTACAATATGATGAAGATTAATTGGTAAATGATAATAAATTAGGTAGTTTTTTAAATGAAATCTCTTCGTAAAGGCATTGGTAACAAAAAAGACATAGAAAAATATTATGATAACTGGTCTATTTCATATGATGAGACATTGTATAAATGGAACTACAAAGCGCCATTACAATCAGTTAAAATTTTAAAGAAATATATCAAAACAAAACCAAAATTTATTTTAGATTTAGCATGTGGCACAGGACTTTTTGTTGATGAATTTTTACGAGTTTACCCTAACTGTATTTGTGATGGATCTGATATTTCTAAAAAAATATTAGATATATCTAAAAAAAATGGAAAATACAGATATCTTTATAAAAAAAGTTTTGAGAATAAAATTCAAATAGTAAATAAGTACACTGTGGTAAGTCTTATTGGTGCAATGACATATTGTAAAAATCATCAATCACTTTTTAAACTAGTTTCATATTATCTTGCAAAAAATGGTTATTTTATATTTACACATAGAGTAGATTTATGGAAGGAATTAAAATTTGATAATATCTTGGAAAAATTAACTGATTTTAACTCAATCTATATATCAAGACCTTTAAATTATCTTCCAAACAATAAAGATTTTGGTTCAGATATTAAAATTAGGATAGTCTTATTAAAAAAGAAATAATTAAAGTTAGAAAATGATTTGGGAAATTATTTTTTGGTTGTTTTTAATCCCCTTAATTGTGTGGGGACTTCATAAATTATTTAGATACAGTGCTATAGGGATACCCTTTATTAGAAACAACAAAAAGCTATATTGGGTATTTATGATTGGATTAGTCTTGTTAATAAACTATCTGGTAGATAAGTTTTACCTTGTGAATTAATAATGTCAGTTATTATTGAATTAACAAAAAACCCTAATTTAATGTGGTTTGTATCATTTGTTTTTTTGGCAATTACTTTTGCTACATGGCGTGTGAGTCAAAATAATAATAAATGGAAAATTCTTTATGAAATCTCTAAATATCTGACAGCAGGATGTCTTTTGATAATGTTTTTTAATATGTATTTATAGTCTATAATTTTTTAAAAATGCCGCCGTAGCTCAGTGGTAGAGCACACCCTTGGTAAGGGTGGGGTCGGAAGTTCAATTCTTCTCGGCGGCACCACATACAAAAATAAAAATAAAAGTGTATTTGAAAATTTTTTTCAAGTGTAATGATAAACTATTTAATGTAAGAAATTCAATCATTAAGCCTGGGGCTAAAAACAGAAAAGAGCCTCGGTTGTCTCGACTTAGTTCCGGTTTCCCTTCTCTAAGCCTCTACTACTTTGGCTCTTTTCTTTGTTTTGGGAAGTTTCCTACCCTCTACATTAACTACCCTAAAATAAATTATTTTTTTTGACAATAACAAAAGATAAAAAAATAAATTTTTCTGTTTATAATTTGTGAATAAGTATTTTGGATTAAATTAAATATTAGATAGTTCGTTAATTACATTTTTTACATGATCTTTTACTCTGACATTACTCCAAGTTTTTACAATTTTGCCTTTTTCATTAATTAATACTGTAGTTCTAATTATACCATAATATTCCTTTCCTAAAAATTTCTTAAGTCCCCAAGCTTTGTATTTTTTTAAGACCTTTATTTTTTCATCAAATAACAAATCAAATTTTAATTTATTTTTTTTTTTAAATTTTTGATGACTTTCAATTGAGTCTTTTGAAACACCTACTACAATGCAATTATATTTATTTATAGCTTTGAGAGAGTTATTGAAATCAATTGCCTCTAAAGAACATCCTTTTGTATTGTCTCTTGGGTAAAAATACAAAATTATGTTTTTCCCTAAATAATCACTTAGTTGAAATATTCCAGATGTGCTTGGCAACTTAAAATTAGGCGCTTTCATTATTATTTCTATTTTTTTATAGTATATTTTTCACATATAAATTCGGCCATAGCAAAAGAAGATGTCCATGCTGGAGATATAGCATTAAGAATATGTATGATGTTATTTTGCTTAATAACTACAAAATCATTAAATAGTTTTTTACTATTTTTATCAAACATTTGAGATCTAATCCCTACTTTACTACTTAATTCAATTTTTACTGGTTTATGCTTAAAGTAAACATTAGAAGATTTCATGATACTAGATAAAAATAGATTTTTAAACTCACTGATAGCTAAATTTCTAAGGTTATTCTCATTAAAAATTATTTTCAAAATGAATTTATAACTTAAGGCACAAAACTCTAAAAAATTAAATTTTCTAAAAGGCCTATAGGCTTCTCTTCCAAATACAGGGGTGCTACTAGGTCCTAAATAAAAGTTTCCATCTTTATCGTATACAGTGTGGACTCCTAAAAAAGGTTGGTCTAAATTTGGCACTGGATAAATTAATCTATTTGGAATTTCATTTTTCTCTTCAAAACTAATTTTCCAATATTTACCTTTAAAAGGTAAAGATGTGTATCTAGTTTTTAAATTTGATTTATTTGCCAAATAGTCTGCATGTAAACCTGCAGAGTTAATAATAAGATCAAAATTATGAATTTTATTATTTGATATAATAGTTGTATTATCAGATGAAATTGAGTCCACTTTTGTATCGTATTTAATTATCACGCCTCTTTTTTTTAAAATTTCAATCAATTTGTTTGATACCTCTTTTGGATCAGCTATGGCTGTTTCTTTAATAAAAAGAGCTTCATTAAATAAGGGATTGCTGTTTGGCTCTATTTTTAAAATCTCATCGAAACTATTTAATTTGATTGTTTCGACTCCTACCTCCTTTGATCTGTCATACAATAAATTAAGTGTTTCGATATCTTTTTTTGTTTTTGGAAGTAATAACTTTCCACAATTATTGATATAAAGATTGTTCTCACTAATAAATTTTTTCAATAACTTTGAGCCTCTGATGCAGAGAGTTGACCTTAAAGTTTTAGGTTGATAGTAGATTCCAGAGTGAATAACTCCGCTATTTCTTCCAGTTCCATGTGATAGTGAGTTTCTCTCTTTCTCAAAAATAGTTATGTCGATATTTTCATTACTTAAGGTATATGCAATTGTGAGACCAACAATGCCCGACCCAATGATAGCAACTTTCATTTACTTTTTTAATTTATCTAAAAGGTAAAATTCTATTGGTGAGAATTGATTTTTATTTTCAGCTATGAAATCATCTACTAACTTTAATTTATAGTCTTCCATTTCAATAACTTTGCGGATACTTAAGTCAACATAAAGAGAGCAAACTTCAGATGTAGCTGCTCTAAAATTCCCACTTTTACTTACAATTTCCAATTGATATACAAATCTTTTTTTATCACGGTCCAAGAATAGTAAGTTTATATCAACTTCATCTCCCTCTTTAACCTCTTGAATATATTTAGTGTGGGATTCCACAGCAAATGTCGATCTTTTCTCATTTTTAGCTGACTCTCCTCCCATTTGAAATCTATCAAGCAACACATCCCATCCTTGATCGAATAAGTGGATATAAAAGGCTAAATTCATATGACCATTATAGTCTGTCCAATCTGAAATAATTTTTTCTGTTCTAAGGTAAATTGACATTATCTAATTTTATAAGAATTATTTAATATTAACATTGAAAAATAAAGTAATAGTATTTTGTTAAATAAAGGGGGTAGTGATGAAAATAGGTTTTGTTGGGTTGGGTAATGTGGGTGGAAAACTAGCAAATAATCTTATTGAAAATAATTTTCAAATATCAGTTTTTGATAAAAATCACATATCAATGGATGAGTTTAAATTAAAGGGTGCTGAGACAGCTAAATCAATAAAAGATCTTGTGATGAATTCTGATATTTTAATAACTTGTCTTCCCTCTCCCAAGATATGTGCTGAAGTTTTAGAGTCCAAAGATGGTATTATTGATACTATACAAAAAGATCAAATTTGGATTGAGATGAGTACAACTGAAGATGAACAACTAAAAAAACATGCATCATTAATTCAGCAAAAAAATGCAATAGCTTTAGAAGCCCCTGTAAGTGGGGGTTGTCATAGAGCTGCAACAGGAAACATTTCTATTTTTGTTGGAGGAAGTAGAGAGGGATTTGAAAAGGCTATGCCAGTGTTAAAATGTCTTGGTCGAAAAATTTTGTATACTGGAGACTTTGGAAGCGCATCCATTCTTAAAGTTATTACTAATTATCTAGCGACTGTTCACTTAGTTGCATTAGGAGAAGCTTGGACTATTGCTAGTAAATCAAATCTTGATTTGAACAAAACATTTAAAGGAATTGCAGCTTCTTCAGGTAACTCATTTGTCCATGAAACTGAGAGTCAGGTAATATTAAATGGTTCATATAATATAAATTTTACAATGGACTTAGTTGAGAAAGATGTAGGACTTTTTCAGGATCTCGCCACAAAACTTGGGGTCGAATTAGAAATTTCACCTTTAGTTCTTGATATTATTAAAGATGCAAGAAAAACTTTTGGTGATCGTGCATGGTCCTCAATGGTCGTAAAAAGGCTTGAAAATAAATACAATACTGCATTCAGAGCTGAGGGTTACCCTAAGGAATTGATTGATTTAGAGGAAAAAAGTCTCGGTTATGAGATATGATTATTTTGAGTTTTTGTTAGTATTAATCTATGAATTTCATAACTGATGTAATTCTACCTTTAGCCTTGGCTTTCATTATGTTCACTTTAGGCTTGGGTTTGACGTTTTCAGATTTTGCAAGAGTAATAAAAGCACCTAAAAATTTTATTATAGGTTTAATTTGTCAATTAATTTTTCTTCCAATAGTCGCTTTAATAATTGTTTTTGTTTGGCCACTTCAACCTGAATTAGCTATAGGTTTAATATTAATCGCTGCTGCTCCAGGTGGAGTAACTTCTAATATTCTTACATCTTTTGCTAAAGGGGATGTTGCTTTATCAATATCTTTAACTGCAGTAATGAGCCTTTTAAGTGTAATTTCTGTGCCTATTGTTTTGGGGATATCAATGGGATTGATTTCTGACAACTCTCTAGGCTCAATCTCACTATCAGGAATAGCTATAAGTATGTTTTTGATTGTGACATTACCTGTTTTAATTGGAATGACTTTCAGAGCTAGCTTGTCCTTTTTAACGATGAGAATTGAGAGGTTTGCTAGAATACTTTCAACTGCTTTATTTGTTTTAGTTTTGATTGGAGCTATTTTAGCTGAGAGAGAAAATTTAATTGATTATTTTGCACAAACTGGGTTGGTAGTCCTTTCTCTCAATTTATTAATGATGATAATTGCTTTTTATTGGGCAAAGTTTTTTGGGACAGGAGCCTCACAACAAAAAGCTATTTCAATAGAGTGTGGTCTTCAAAACGGAACTTTAGCTATTTTTGTAGGCACAAGTGTTTTTGGTGGCGGTCTATATATAATACCTGCTGCTACTT
The DNA here is from genome assembly GCA_902546975.1 of uncultured Alphaproteobacteria bacterium. Lineage (GTDB taxonomy): Bacteria > Pseudomonadota > Alphaproteobacteria > HIMB59 > HIMB59 > HIMB59. Next base: position 55,541 of record CACCLU010000003.1, on the reverse strand, counting down.
ATAGCGTCATAATGTACTTAACGTCTTTAACATTTATTTATTTTATAAGAAATCGCTAAATATAAATCTTATCTGCTAATCCAAAACAAAGAATAGCCCAACCTAGTGCAAGACCACCTGTTGATAGCCATCCCTCTCTTGAATATTGGTCAGTTCTTCCTAATTTATCTATCTCACCAGTGTAAAAAGCTGTTATTGCTATTATGGTCATGATTATAAACATAAAATTAAAGAATGCCCATGTAGCCTCTGTACCTCTAAATAAAATATATAACTGCATTAAAACAGCACCAACAATTACTGCTCCAGCAAACCTTGCAAAAAATGCGGCTGTTACATCAATTCCATATTTGCTTATGAAGTTTTTGGTATTAAACAAACAGTTATAACCGTAAAAAGCATTCATTACTAAAATAATTAAAAAAATTACTAAATAAAATATTCCGTTAAAATTTCCTATCATATGAATCTCCCATATCCAATTTTATCAGATTTTTAACTTTAATGACTATGAATTATTATTTTTTTATGTCATGAATATTGAAATAAATTTATGATCGAACTAGATATATTTTCAGATACTGTTTGCCCTTGGTGCTATATTGGGAAAAAAAGATTAGAAAAAGCTATTAGTAATCACAAAGATACAAAATTCAAACAAACTTGGAGACCTTTTCAATTAAATCCGGGAATGCCACCTGATGGTATGGATAGGCAAGAATATTTAATTTCGAAATTTGGAAGTGCTGATGCATCAAAGACGATTTATGACAATATCTATGATGAAGGACTTGTAGAAGGAATTAATTTTAACTTTGACTCTATTATGACAACCCCGAATTCCTTTAATTCACATAGACTTTTAGCTTTAGCATATAAACAGGGTGTACAGGAAAATGTTTTAGATAGTTTATTTGAGTCTTATTTCTTAAATGGTGAAGACATAGGTGACCCCAATGTATTGTTGGATATAGCTATAAAACATAAAATTGACGCTGAAGATTTTAAAAGTTATTTGTCAGATCAAGAAAATATTGAGCCACTCGCTAATGAAGAAATTCAAGCTAGAAAGATGGGTATAAATAGCGTTCCTACATTTATAATAAATAAACAAATTGTTATAAATGGCGCTCAGACTTCAGAAAATTTTGAGATTATTTTTCAGAAGATTAAAAATAGTTTAAATTAAAAATTATTAGTAGTAATGCTTTTTTTCTATATATTTTGTAAATGCCTTTAAAACTTAAAGATTTATCTCAATATTTAAACTTTGCTAAAAAACTCGTTAATGCGTCAGAAAGAATAATAAAGAAAACACCATCTCATCGACTAAAAATAGATTTCAAATCAGATAAATCACCAGTAACTAAAATAGACATGAAAATTGAAAAAGAATTGCGATCAATGATCATTAAAAAATATCCTGGTCACGATATATACGGAGAGGAATACCAAAATAAATCAAATAACTCTCCATTTATATGGGTTATCGATCCAATAGATGGAACAAAAAATTTTATTAATGGAAATGGTAATTATGGCACTTTAATTTCTTTGTGTATTGATAAAATACCCGTAATTGGAATTATTAACTGTCCTGATATAAACAAAACATGGATTGGAATTAGAGACAATGGTGCTTATTGTAATGGAAAAAAAATTAAGAAATCTCAAAATAATTTAAACTTATCTAAATTATATTTTAGTACCTCTGGAATGACAGCTTTCAAATCAAATAATAAGAATAAAAAATATAATGCTCTGATTAAAAAAACTAAATATGCAACCTTTGGTGGTGATTGTGTACAATACGGACTTTTAGCTGAAAAAAGAATACCCTTAGTGGTAGAGTCTTTCTTAAAACCTTATGATTATATTCCTTTAGTTAATATTGTAGAAGAGAGCGGTGGTATAATTAGTGATTGGAAAGGAAATCCTCTAAATTTTCAATCAAATGGTGATGTTGTTGCATCAATTTCAAAAAAAGCACACCAACAATTTCTAAAAATTTAATATTTTCCGGAAATACAATTTAATATTAATTCTTGAAATCTTTCTACTGTCATCTCTAGTGGATTTGCACCAGTGCTTGGATCCTCTTGTGCTAATGGCGCCAATTTAATCTCATCTCCCTCATTAACACCCATAACTTTAAGTGTTTCAGGTATCTCCATTTCTTTTTTTAATTCAATAATCCAATCAACGATACCCTCGAAACCATTTTTAATATCTAGAAAGTTTGCCAATCTAGTAAATTTTTCTTCAATGGTGCTACGGTTATAATTCAAAACAAATGGCATAACTGTACCATTTGTTGTTCCATGATGAGTCTTGTATAGAGAATTTACTGGGTGTGTAATCGAGTGAATGGCACCTAGACCCTTTTGAAATGCAGCTGCACCCATCATAGAAGCAACTAACATATGCGATCTTGCCTCAACATTATTTCCATTATGATAAACCTCTTGAATATTTTCTTTTACTAGTCTTAAACCCTCTAAAGCTGTGCCCTCTGCCATTGGATGATAAAAAGGAGATGAATAGGCTTCAATACAGTGTGCCAATGCATCCATTCCTGTTCCAGCAGTAATGCTTTTTGGTAGATTTAATGTCAAAGATGGATCTAGTATCGCAATCTGTGGTAACATTTTTGGGTGAAAAATTATTTTCTTTTTATGATTTTCTTCATTTAAAAAAACAGCTGCTCTTCCCACTTCGGAACCTGTTCCTGCAGTCGTAGGTATAGCTATTATAGGTTTAATTACACTTGAGTCTGCTCTTGTCCACCAATCTCCAATATCTTCAAAATCCCAAAGTGGTTTTGATTGATGAGCTAAGAATGCTATTCCTTTGCCAGCATCCATTCCAGATCCACCACCTATGGCTATGACACCATCGTGATTTCCCTCTAAAAAAACTTTTACACCATTAGTTACATTTGAACCAGTAGGGTTTCCTTGAACATCACTGTAAATTTGTGTATTTGATGAGAGACCATTATTGATTTCATCAATAATTGATGTTTGTAATAATCCAGGGTCTGTAACAATTAAAGGATTTTTAATACCTAAAGTATCACAAGCTTGTTGTATTTCTTTTGATCTATCAACTCCAAACCAAACATTTGTTGGATAGTTCCAATTCATATTTTGCATTTATAACTCTATTTATCCTCTCTCAAAATAACGACGGTGCTCCCAGTCATTTACAGACTTATCATATTCACTCTGCTCCCATTTTGCAGCATGAATATAGTGGTCTAAAACATCTGAATGGAAAATCTTTGGTAATAATTTTGATTTCTTAGCAATTTCAATTGCTTCATAAAGTGTACCTGGAACATTTTTTGCCTTTCTATTTTGATATATATTTCCAGATAATGGCTCTTCAAGTTCTAATTTATTCTCAATTCCATACAGACCTGCTTGAATCAATCCAGCAAAAGCAAGGTAGGGATTAACATCTGCCCCGGGAACTCTGCATTCAATTCTTATTGAATTTCCATGTCCTGCTAATCTAAATCCAGCAGTCCTATTATCAATTCCCCAGGCTGCAGAAGTAGGAGCAAAAGAGGACTCTTGAAATCTTTTATAAGAATTTACGTTTGGAGCTAAAAAAATTGATAGATCCCTCAAAAATAAAATTTGTCCAGCTACATAGCTTTTAAAAATTTTAGACATTCCATATTTGTCTTTGGTATCAGAGAAAATATTTTTTTTTGTTTTTTTATCGAATAAAGAATTATGAATATGACAGGAACTTCCACAGAAATCTTGTTTGTATTTTGCCATAAAACTAACAGCACGATTATGTTTAAAAGCAATCTCTTTTGCAGCATTTTTAATTAATATATGATTATCTGCCATACTAAGAGCATCAGTAAAAACTACATTAATTTCTTGTTGGCCAGGTGAGGCTTCCCCTTTAGTGCACTCAACATATATACCAGAGTCTAATAAACTATTTCTTAACTCTTGATTAAAAGGCTCCTCTTTTGAAGTTTGAAATATCATATAATCTTCTATGTACCATGATGTTTCTTTTAAATTTTTATAATTACTAGAATGTATATCTTCATAAGTTTGTTTGAAAAGAAAGAATTCTAATTCTGAACCTAACATCGGCTCAAATCCCATTTTATTTGCTTTTATTATTGCCTCTCTTAAGACTTGTCTTGTGGAATGCGAAACAGGTGTCTTTCCATCATGTTTAAAAGCATCGCCGAGAACTAAAGCTGTTTTCTCTAACCATGGTAAAACTTTGATGGTTCTTTGGTCAGGCTTAACAGTCATATCTCCGTACCCAGTCTCCCAAGAGGATGATTTAAATCCGGGAACTGTATACATATCCATATCAACCGTATAAAGATAATCACAAAAATGAGTTTCTTTGTGAACGTAGTCTAAAAAAGCTTTACCTGTTACTCTTTTTCCCACTAGTCGACCTTGCATATCGGATAGAGATACTAAAACAGTATCAATCTCTTTTGATTTTATTTTTTTTTCTAATTCTTTAAAAGTAATGCTCATAATCGAAAACTAAATAATTAAATATTTTAACATTGAATAACTATGTAGACCAATGCTCTAAACTACTTTGCGCATATGAAAACTCTGTGGTCTTGTAAATTGATCAAATGCTAATACTGAAAGTGAGCAACCGATACCAGTGTCTTTTACGCCAGTCCATGCAAGTGCCGGATCTAAGTAATCACATCTATTCATGAAGAAAGTTCCTGTTTGAACATTTTTTCCAAATTCTTTAGCAAACTCCAAATCTTTTGTCCAAATGGATGCAGTTAATCCATAAGGGCTATCATTCATCAGTTTTTTTGCTTCTTTATCATCATCTACGGGCATAATACCAACAGCAGGACCAAAAGTTTCCTCCATCATGAATCTCATATCATGATTGACATCAACCATTACTTGAGGGCTAACATAACAATTATCTTCTCTTGATATTGTAAATTTACTCTCATCAATAAGACGTTTTGCTCCGCTGCTCTCCGCTTCATTTATTTGAGCTCTAATAAAATTAGCTGCTGATTGTCTTACTACAGGGCCTAAATTTGTGTCAGGTTTTGAGGGGTCGTTTAAATTATAATTTTCAGTAATGCTTTTAAAGCCATCTATAAATTCTTTATAAATTTTTTTATCTACATAAATTCTTTCAATACCACAACAAGATTGACCAGAATTAAATAGTGCACCGTCTGCAAGGTTTTCAATTGCGTGTTTTAAATCAGCATCTGCTCTAACGTAGGCAGGATCTTTCCCTCCTAATTCTAGACCAGCATTAATAAATCGTGTTCCTATATATTTTTTTACCTCCTGACCTCCTCTTACAGAGCCAGTAAAAACAACGTGAGCTATTCTTGAGTCAGAGATTATTTTTTCACAAGCTTTATGATCAGTATGAATAAATTGGAAAACACCTTCAGGTATCCCCGTATTTTCAAAAGCTTGAAAAATTAGTTCTGCACATCTTGGTGTTTGAGATGAATGTTTTAAAATTAAACTATTACCTGAAATTATAGCAGGAACAATTGTGTTAGTTGCAGTAATAATCGGATAATTCCATGGGGCCATTACAAAAATCACCCCAAGAGGTGTTTTGTATATATAGTTGTCAAATTCTTCGTTTTGAGTGGCTGGAAGATTTTGTAATGAGTCTTTCGCAATATCTACCATGTGTCTTGAGCGCTCTTCAAAGCCTCTTAATTCTCCTGCACATTGAGATATGGGCCTTCCAATTTGCCAACAAATTTCCTTTGATATTTCATCTTTGAGATCGATTAAGTTATCAATAAATTTATTGACAATATTAATTCGGTCACCAAGAGATGTGTTTTTCCAAATTTCAAAACTTGTTGAGGCTTTATCTATGACTGAATTAATTTTACTATCTGAGGCTAATTCTCTCTCTAGGTAGATAGAATTATCAATAGGCGTTATAGTTTTTTGCAAATTCATCAATCCTCCTAAGTTGTGAAACTATTATAATGAATTAATATATTAGATGAAGAAAATTTATTAATTTAAGACGTTCTTTTTGATGCGTATCTTGACATGAAGTTTTCAGCTAAATTCTTTAGTATGCTTAATTGTTTGAGTCTTGAAACCCCATCAACTATTCCATCAACTGATTTGCTGATAAAGTTTTTGGTAGCAATGTCTTTTTCTGACTTATCGTTAAGCCAATAAATTAATGTGGCAAGATAAATCATTGAAAGCAAACCTCGCTTTGAGTAGTAACTAAAATCATTTGATTTATCACCTGATAAACTCCATATAAAGTCACTATTTTCATGGAGCATTTTAATGGACATTAATATGTTACCAGGTCTTAAAAGAAATTTTAGCATTTCAGGCAATGCTTTTTTTAGATGACTGTTATTTTCAAATTTCAACTCCATGATTGTTTTAATTTTATCTCTAGTTTTCAATCGTGAGTTGTTGAAGGAGTTGTAATTCTTCTCAACTTGAATGTTATTTTGAGCAATTATGAATTTTAAGACATCATATTCAAAAGATGGAAATAATTTTGCTAGAACAGATGTTGAAATTCTTTGCTTTTTTGCACATTGTAAGAGAGTTTCTCTAGACCAACCAAATTTAGGTACTTCGTTAATAAATAAGTTAGCTAATTTTTCTTGCTTTGACTTCATATTTATATATAAATTACGCCTTTATGAGGTTACTAGATTGGCAATAGAAGTTCAAGTCAGAGATAATAATGTTGAGGCTGCTATACGCGTACTCAAAAAAAAGCTTTTAAGAGAGGGTATTTTCAAAGAATTAAAGTTAAGAAAAAATTATGAAAAACCATCAGAAAGAAAGCTTCGCGAAAAAGCCGAATCAATTAAAAGATTTAAAAAACTTATGCGTAAGAAGAAATTCGACTAGTTCTCAAGTCCTTTAATTATATCTTCGCAAACTTTCTTAGCATCTCCAAATAGCATTAAGGTATTGTCTCTGAAAAATAGTTCATTTTGAACACCTGCATATCCACTAGCCATACCTCTTTTAACGAAAAATACTTGACCAGCATTTTCCACATCTAAAATAGGCATACCATAAATTGCACTAGTCTTATCAGTTTTTGCAGCTGGGTTTGTTACATCATTAGCACCAATCACAAATGCAACATCAGTCTCAGAGAAATCTCTGTTAATTTCATCAAGTTCTAGGACTTCATCATAAGGAACATTTGCTTCTGCAAGTAACACGTTCATGTGTCCCGGCATTCTTCCAGCTACAGGATGGATTGCATATCTCACTTCTGCACCTGCTGCTTTAAGTAAATCAACCATCTCTCTAAGTGCGTGTTGTGCTTGAGCAACAGCCATTCCGTAACCAGGAACAATGATTATTGTTTTGCTATTTTTCATCATAAAAGCAGCATCAGCAGCGTTACCTTGTTTTGCTTGACGATCATCTTTTACCCCGCCAGCACTAGCTGCTTGTTCACCACCAAATCCTCCAAGTAAAACGTTTAAGAAAGATCTATTCATTCCCTTGCACATTATGTAACTCAAGATAGCTCCTGAGGAACCAACCAGTGCGCCAGTAATAATCAATAAGTTATTAGATAGAGTGAAACCAATTCCAGCAGCGGCCCATCCGGAATATGAATTTAACATTGAGACAATAACTGGCATATCTGCTCCTCCAATTGGAACAATTAAAAGTACCCCGATCACAAATGAGGCAAAAACGATAAGCCAAAATAATTCTTGGTTTTGATCGATGCAAAACTTAACAATTAAAACAATAATTCCTAAACCCAAAAGTAAATTAATAAAATGTTGACCTTTGAAAACTAAAGGATTTCCTGAGACAAAACCTTGGAGTTTTCCAAAAGCTATAATAGATCCTGTAAAAGTCACAGCACCTATTGCAGTTCCAATTGACATTTCTATTAAACTTCCTATCGGAATAGATCCAAAAGTACCTATATTAAAGGCACTAGGATTGTAATATGCAGAGGCAGCAACAAACACAGCAGCTAATCCTACCAAGCTATGGAAAGCAGCAACTAATTGTGGTAATGCAGTCATTTGAATTTTAACTGCGATTGATGTTCCAATCAAACCACCTATTAAAAAAGCTATTCCAATTTCTTTATAGCTAAGTACACCAGGATTGGACAGTGTTGTGACTATGGCTATAGTCATTCCTAAAATTCCTAAAAAATTTCCTCTCCTTGCAGTTGAGGGATGTGATAACCCTCTAAGAGAAAGTATAAATAAAACCGATGAAACTAAATATGCTGCAGTTGTTAAAGTTGACATTTTTTACCTATTGTTTCTTTTTAAACATAGAGAGCATTCGATTTGTTACAACGAATCCCCCGAATATATTAACGGCAGCAAGAGTTACAGCAACTAAACCAAAATATTTAGAAATGTTACTATCAACAGGACCTGCGGCCAATAAAGCTCCAACAATAATTACGGACGAAATAGCGTTTGTGACACCCATTAAAGGACTATGTAAAGCTGGGGTAACCGACCAAACTACATAATAACCTACAAAACAAGCCAATACCAAAACAGTTATACCAAAAATAATAAAGTCACTATGGCCTCCAGATGTTTCGGCCACATTAGATGCTAACTGGCTTGCTTCATTTGCAATTTGTTGTGCTTTGTATGATAAACTTTCTAATTGATTTGAAATTTCTGACATAGTAACTCCTTTTTATTTTATTAAAATCTTTCCAGCTGAGCAAATCATTGTAGCTTTAATAATTTCATCACTTTTATTAATCATAGATTTTTTCTTATCTTCAAAGTTCATTAATTTTAAAAAGTTAGAAATATTTTTTGAAAAAAGGCTTGAGGCATTATTTGCTACTCTACCAGGAACGTTGGCATGACCTACAATCTTAAGACCATTTTTTGAAACGACTTTTCCAACTTGGCTAAATTCGCAGTTCCCTCCTGACTCTACAGCTAGATCAACAATAACTGAACCATTTTGCATGTTCTCCAACATTTCTTTTTTCAAAATTAAAGGTGCTTTTCTTCCTGGTATTTGAGCAGTACATATTACAATATCCATTGTCTTTAAAGTTTCTGCCAACAAAGCCTCTTGTTTTTTTTGGTACTCTGCACTCATTTCTTTTGCATAACCACCCTTCGTTTCAGCGTTCTTAGACTCCTCATCCTCGACCATAACAAATTTACCACCAAGACTCTCAACTTGCTCTTTTGAGGCTATTCTTACGTCTGTAGCAAAAACAATAGCACCTAATCGTTTAGCAGTTGCTATAGCTTGTAAACCTGCAACACCTGCACCTATGACTAAAACATTTGCCGGAGTAACTTTACCAGCAGCAGTCATAAATAATGGTAATACTCTATTAAATTCTTGAGCAGCATCTATAACCGCATGATATCCTGCTAAATTTGCTTGAGAGGACAAAATATCCATATCTTGAGCTCGAGTAATTCTAGGGACTAGTTCTAAAGCAAACGCTGATATTTTTTTAGAATTTAAAATTTTAATACTGTCTTGATTGTTCTGTATACTGATTTGAGAAATAACCATAGAATTATTTTTTATTAATTTAGATTCATCTGGGGTTGGGCAATTTATTTTTAAAATAATATCAGAATTCTTAAAAACTTCTTTTGAAGTAGATAGAGTCGCTCCAGACTCTTTATACGATTTATCATTAAAACCCGAAAGTGAACCTGCTCCCTTTTCAATAAATACTTGGTGACCAGCTTTTACATAGTTTTTTACATCATCAGGAGAAATAGAAACTCTATTCTCAAACTTTTTTTTTTCTTTAACTGCGCCTATTATCATTAACTTGTTCCTTTTAGAAGATATGTTGTATATCAGATAAATCTAATTTGTTAAGTCTAAGATTTATAAAATTTATTAAACATATGTTGAAAGTCATTATAAACCGGCAAATTTGAATGCTTTTTTTTGATTGGATTCAACATTTTTAACTGAAAAATCTTTAATTAAGTCATGAAAAAGCTTGTACCAATTTATTTCAGCTTTCAAATGAATAAAGATTGACCCCAAACCAACCGCTGCTCGATCCATAAATACAAACTCTCTTGGAGGTTTAACTCCTCCATATTTTTTGAGCTCTTTATGGACTTCGCTAGCTATTTTAGCTCCATAAATACCACTATCTGAGTCTTGTATTTTTCGAACCTCATTTTTTAAGATTGGATCATACAAGAATAAAGCCCATTTATTTAAAACATTCATTAATTTATCATCAATGTCTTTAAACCCCCATACTTGATAAGCAGTTTTTATCTTTTTGTTGTCTTTTTCTTTCAGAGCAAAATAAAGGTCAATTACGCCCTTTACAAACTTAGGTGGAAATATTCTTACACAGCCATAATCAAATAGATTAATATTATTTTTATTATCTACTGAGTAATTACCTAAGTGTGGATCTCCATGAATTATACCGTATTTATAAAAGGGTAAGTACCATGCCATGAATAGTTTTTTTGCTAATTCATTTCTAGTTTTTTGTGGTGCATTTTTATATTCGATTAATTTTTTACCGTTAAGAAATTCCATCACTAAAAGCCTGTTTGTAGATATTTTTTCGTAAACATTTGGAATTTTGATATAAGAGTTATTTTTATGAATAAATTTAAAAATTTTTAAATGTTTGTTTTCTAAACTATAATTTAATTCTTCTTTTAGTCTTGCTTCTATTTCTTTATAGATCTCTCTAATTTGTATTGATTTATTATAACTAGAGTAAATTTTAAATATTATTTTTAATTGGTTTAAGTCAGCCTCTACTGCTGAGGACATATCAGGATATTGGAGCTTACACGCAACATAATCATTGGTTTTCAATTTGGCCTTGTGAACCTGCCCTAAAGAGGCAGCAAAACTTGCCTCTTGATTGAATTCTTTGAAGTTATTTTGCCAATTTTCACCTAATTCATTTTTCATTCTTCTTTTTACAAACACCCAAGACATTGGAGGTGCATTTGACTGTAATTCAGCTAATTTTCTAGCATACTCTTCAGGCAGTAAATCAGGAATAGTAGCGCTTAGTTGTGCCACCTTCATCAAAGGTCCTTTTAAATTACCTAAAATCTCTGTAATTTGAGCCGCATACTTTTGATCACTTAAATCAAAATTTAAATATTTTTTACCTGCAAATTTCGTAGCTAAAGAAGTCATGGAAGTTGTGACTTTTGAGTACCTTTTTACTCTTGATACTAAATTATTTTCTTCTTTCATTTTAAACTAAAGACTTTTTTCAAACTCATCTATTAGACCTGAAATCATTGAGAGGCCTTTTTCCCAACTATTTTTTTGTTTTAGATCCACATTAAATGGTTTTAAAACTTCACTGTAGTGTTTCGATCCACCACTTTTTAAAAGACTAATATAACTTTCCTTAAAATTTGGAAGGCCCTCATCATAAAGTTGAATCAAAATGTTTACTAAACAATCTCCAAAAGCATAGGCATATACATAAAAGGGAGTATGAATAAAATGAGGTATGTATGTCCAAAAATATCTATATCCATCTGTTAATTCAATATTAGGCCCAAGACTTTCAGATTGTGTTTTCATCCAAAAATCACAAAGTTGATCAGATGATAACTCTCCTTTTTTTCTCTCATTGTGAACTAACTTTTCAAATTCAAAAAATGATATTTGCCTGACAACAGTGTTAATCATGTCTTCTATTTTTGATGCTAAAAGATATTTTCTGGCATTCTTATCACTGTCTTCAAGTAATGTTCGAAAAGTCATCATCTCTCCAAAGACACTTGCAGTCTCTGCTAGAGTAAGTGGAGTACTGGATAACAGCAAACCTTGTTTAGCAGACAAATATTGGTGACATCCATGTCCAAGTTCATGAGCTAATGTCATTACATCTCTGGTTTTACCGTGGAAGTTTGTCAAAATGTAAGGGTGTATTGAGGGAATTGTAGAAGCTGCAAAAGCTCCTGGAGATTTACCTGATTTTAATTCTGCATCAATCCAACTGTTATTAAAAAATAATAATACAATATCTTTAAAACTTTTATCAAAGTTAGCATATGAGCGTATTACAATATCTTTTGCCTCAGACCAATTTATCTTTTTATTAGGTGAGTCAGGATAAGGCGCATTTCTATCCCAATAATTAAGTTTTTCTTGATTAAAAAGTTTGGCCTTAATTTTATAGTATCGATGTGAAATATTCTTGTAATTGGAAGTAACACTCTCAGTTAGTGCCTCGACAACCTCATTTTCAACATTGTTTGCTAAATTTCTTGCGTCTGTTGGAGATTTGTATTTTCTCCACTTATCATTTGTAATTTTATCTTTTGCGAGAGTGTTTGTAATAAAAGAAAAAGTTTTTACATTCGATTTAAAAACATCTTCAATGCTTTTTGCTGCTTTTTTTCTGGTTGTTGCTTTATGATCAGATAATAAATTTAAAGCTTCTGAACTATTTAAATCTTTATTATCGATTTTAAATTTTAAATCATTTATTTGTTCTTCAAAAAATCTCACCCATGAAGAGTTAGAGGTTAAATTCTTATCAAGGAAAATCATCTCACTCTTTTCATCAAGTTGATGTTGTTTATATCGACGAATATTAGTTAACCAATTTTTATATTTGCCAGCATTTAATAAAAATTTTTCAAATTCATGGTCATTTGTAGCGTTTATTTCGTTTGTAAAAAAAATCAAGTTTGATGATATCTCTGTAAGTTTTTCATTTATACCTTGATAAAATTGAACCGTCTCTTGGTCGTTCATATTTGTTGCGTATATCAAAAAAGCAAAATTGCCAAGCTTGTCACCAAGTTCATTACCGTCTTCATACTCTTTTATGATACTTTCGAGGTTTTGAACTTGATTAACTAATTGACCTTTATATTTTTTGTTAAAAGATTTAGAAAAATTTCTATATTTTTCGAGATCAAGATCAATTCCTTCATCATTTATAGAAGAGTAAAAATCTCCTAAATTCCAGTTCGGCAATTTCTCGGTCATCTAAACTATTTTTTTTTAAATTGTTCTATTTGTTCTTTTGTTGCCTCTGATTGATATTTACTTTTCCATTCAGAGTAAGCCATTCCATAGATAATCTTTCTTGATTCCTCATAGTCTAGATCATAGTTTTCCTCTTTTGCATATTTTACATACCATTTTGATAAACAATTTCTGCAAAACCCACTAAGATTCATCAGGTCAATATTTTGTACATCAGTCCTATCTCTTAAATGATTAATTAAATGGTCAAGCACGTTAGCTTTAATTTTGTACTCTTGTTCTTTTGATATTTTACTCATGGTAATTTACTAATATCATGTTATTTATTAATTTCTAAACAAATCAAATGAAACTTAGAAACCGTAAAGCCAAAATTGTTGCAACTTTAGGACCAGCCTGTGAGACAGAAAAAGCTATTGAAAAATTATTTTTATCTGGTGCTGACGTATTTCGTCTAAATTTTAGTCATGGTGACCATGAGGATCACAAAAAAAAAGTTAAAATTATTCGAAATTTAGAAAAAAAACATAATCGTTATATTTGTATTTTAGGTGACTTACAGGGTCCCAAATTCAGAGTTGGTAGATTTCTAAATGTTAAAGAACAACTAAAAAAAAACCAAATATTTACTTTTGACCAAAATAAAAAAGATGGTGATAGTTCTCGAGTCTACTTGCCTCATAAAGAAATTTTCAAATCTATAGCAATAGGGCAAAGGCTGTTAGTAAATGATGGTAAAGTAAGGTTAAAAGTAAAATCAAAATCTTCTTCTGCAATTAAATGCGTTGTAACAGATGGTGGAGAAATTTCAAATAACAAAGGATTAAATATTCCAGATACAAAACTTGATTTAAAAATAATTACTCCAAAAGATAAAAAAGATTTAGAGCTAGCTATTAAACTTGATGTTGATTGGATTGCTCTTTCATTTATTCAAACTACAAAAGATTTATTAACAGCAAAAAAACTTATTCCTGCAAAATTTAAAGTAATGGTTAAAGTAGAAAAACCGTCTGCCATGGAAGAAATTGAGTCGATAACTGAAAATTCTGATGGAATTATGGTTGCTAGAGGAGACCTAGGTGTAGAAACTAATCCAGAAGATGTGCCAATTCATCAAAGAACAATGGTAGCTGCTTGTAGGAAATATGGAAAGCCATGTATTGTTGCAACCCAAATGCTTGAAAGTATGATTGACTCGCCTACTCCGACAAGGGCTGAGGCCTCTGATGTTGCTACAGCAGTATTTCAAGGAGTAGACGCTGTAATGTTATCCGCAGAGTCAGCTGCTGGTAATTACCCAAAAGAGTCCGTAGAAATGATGGATAAAATTATTAAACGCGTTGAAAGTGATCCTAAATATTTAGCTAATATTCAAAATTATAATTTGAATATGGTAAAAACATCAACAGAGGCTATTGCTACTGCGGCACTTGAAGTAGCCACAATTGCTGAATGCAATTGTATCGCAACATTTTCTCAATCAGGAAGATCTGTTTTAAGAGTGGCAAGGATGAGGCCTGATGTGACCTTAATTGGATTAACAACTAATAAAAAAGTTGCTCGTCAAAATGCTTTAACTTGGGGTACTTTTATGGATGTCGTGGATGAAATTTCCTCATCAACTGAGATGGTTGACCGTGCCTGTAAAATAGCAAAAGTAAGAAAAATTCTAAAACATGGTGAAAAAATAATAATCACAGCTGGAGTACCTTTTGGAAAAGTTGGAAGCACAAATATTCTTCGAATTGCTAGAATTATTTCTAATAGTAAGTTAACTTAATTTAGAACAAGCAATTTTAATTCTTTTGCAGGCATCCTCTAATACTGAGTCAGAGGTTGCATAAGAAATTCTAAAGAATCCCTCTAATCCAAATGCAGAACCTTGTACACCTGCAACACCCACCTCTTCAAGAAGATAATCCATAAAGTCACCATCAGTTAAAAGTTTTTTACCAGACTCCGTTGTCTTACCTAAAACATCTTTACATGAAGCAAAAACATAAAAAGCACCCTCTGGAGTTCTGCAAGACAATCCGGGTGTTTCATTTAAATGTTTTACAACTAAATTACGTCTTCTAAGAAAAGATTCATTGTTTGACAAGATAAAACTTTGATCTCCATTTAATGCTTCAACGGAGGCTGCCATTGATATTGATGCTGTCGAAGATACGTTTTGTGATTGAACTTTGTTCATTGCATTGATGAGACTGATTGGACCTGCTGCGTAGCCTACCCTCCAGCCTGTCATACAATAAGACTTGGACAATCCATTCATCGTCAACGTTCTTTCTTTTAAAAATGGGCAAACTTCAGCTATTGTTTTGAACTCATTTGTGTCGTAAACGATCTTTTCATAAATATCATCTGATAAAATAAAAATATTTTCATAACTTTTTAGAACATCTCCTATAGCTACCAATTCCTCTTTGGTATACATAGATCCGGTCGGGTTACTTGGGCTATTTAGCATCAGCCATTTTGTTTTTGAAGATATATTTTTTTCTAAATCATCAGGTGTAATTTTAAAACCATTTTGCTCACCACACTCAACAATTATAGGTTTTCCATCATTTAAAATTACAATGTCGGGGTAACTCACCCAATATGGAGCAGGGATGATAACTTCATCACCTTGATTAATTGTTGCTGAGAAAGCATTATAAATTATATGCTTTCCACCAACTCCAACTGTAATATTACCAAGTTCATAATCTAAGTTATTATCTCTTTGAAATTTTTTTTGAATTGCAACCTGCAAGTCTGGAGTTCCTTTACCTGGTACATACTTTGTAAAACCCATATTTATGGCATCTATTGCTGCGCTTTTAATGTGATCAGGTGTATCAAAATCTGGTTCTCCGGCTGCTAAAACAATCACATCCTTACCAGCTCTTTTCAGTTCCTGAGCCTTCATATTAGTGGCTATTGTCAAAGAGGGTTTTATGTTATTAACTCTATTTGAAATCATTTTTTTTATTTAGTTATCTATAAACTTATTTATAAATTTCTACAAGTATGCCGTTTAAAATAGTAAGTGAAAATAAACCAAAAGGAGATCAGCCTCAAGCAATCAAAAAATTGATTGAAGGTTTAGAAAAGAGAAAACAAAGCCAAGTATTATTAGGTGTAACCGGCTCTGGAAAAACTTTTACAATTGCAAATGTTATTGAAAAATATAACAGACCAACATTGATTATGGCTCCAAACAAGACTTTGGCTGCGCAATTGTATGAAGAGCTAAAAGTATTGTTTCCTAATAACGCAGTTGAGTATTTTGTAAGTTATTATGATTATTATCAACCAGAAGCTTATGTACCTCGATCAGATACATTTATAGAAAAAGAATCCTCGATAAATGAACAAATAGATCGTTTTAGACACTCAGCAACAAGATCATTAGTAGAAAGAGAAGATGTAATTATTGTAGCAAGTGTTTCATGTATATACGGCATCGGTTCCGTTGACTCTTACTCTAAAATGACTTTAGAAATCAAAAAAGGACAAAACATTAATTTAATGGAGTTCCTAAGAGAATTAGTAGAGTTACAGTATAAAAGAAATAATATTGATTTTAGAAGAGGTATGTTTCGAGTAACTGGAGATCGAGTTGATGTATTTCCTGCGCATTTAGAGGATATAGCTTGGAGGATAAGTTTTTTTGGAGACGAGGTGGAAGACATTAAAGAGTTTGATCCTCTCACAGGTGAATTCATTCAAAGCTTCGAAGAAGTAAAAATCTTTGCAAATAGTCATTACATTACTCCAAAACCACGATTAGAGAACGCTATTAAAGAAATTAAGAAAGATTTAAAAATAAGACTAGAGGAGTTTGATAGGGAAAAAAAGTTACTTGAATTTCAAAGATTAAAAGAGAGAACTAATTTTGATTTGGAAATGATACAGGCAACGGGAACATGTTCAGGAATTGAGAATTATTCGAGATATTTAAGTGGAAGACAACCTGGTGAACCACCACCAACTCTATACGAGTTTATTCCAGAAAACTCGCTTCTTATAATTGATGAGTCTCATGTATCCGTGCCTCAAATAAATGGAATGTATAAAGGTGACCGATCTAGAAAAAAAACTTTATCAGATTATGGATTTAGACTTCCATCTGCATTGGATAATCGACCTTTAACTTTTGAAGAATGGAATATGATGCGTCCCCCCACTATTTTTTTATCTGCAACTCCTGGCCCATGGGAATTGAATGAAGTCGAAAATGAGTATGTTGAACAAATCATACGACCCACAGGTCTAATTGATCCTGAGTGTGTGATCAAAACAACTGTCAATCAAGTGGAGGATTTGATGGGTGAAATTAAAATAACACTCAATAATAAAAATAGAGTATTGATTACAACACTTACAAAAAAAAATGCTGAAGACTTAACCAATTACTTAAAAGAACATAATTTAAAGGCTGAATATATGCACTCTGATGTAGAGACTATTGATAGAATAAAACTTATTCGCTCTTTGAGAATTGGGGAGATTGATATTTTAATTGGTATTAATTTACTCAGAGAAGGACTAGATATTCCTGAGTGTGGTTTAGTCGCCATTCTTGACGCTGACAAAGAGGGTTATTTAAGGTCAAAAACTAGTTTGGTCCAAACTATAGGTCGTGCAGCCAGAAATATTGATGGAAAGGTGATTTTATATGCAGATGTATTAACTAAAAGTATTAAAGCAGCTCTTGAGGAAACAAAATACAGAAAAAATAAACAAATTGAATTTAATAAGAAAAATAATATTACCCCTCAATCAGTGAAAAGAAATATTGGTGAAATTATCGAGAGCATCTATGAAAAAGATAGCTATACTGTGGGTACATCTGAAATTGATAAATTGAGTCCTAATAAATTTGAAAAACATGTTCAAAAATTAGAGAAAAAAATGTTATCTGCGGCTGAAAATTTAGATTTTGAAAAAGCTGCAATGTTCAGAGATGAGATAAGGAAACTTAAAAAAGATCAAATGGGTGTGAATTGATTGAGAGTTTATTAGGAGTATTAATAAGTCTAGCTCTATTAATATGGTCATGTGATTTTGCAATAAAAAATTCAATATTAATCTCACACGTTTATAAAATTAGGCCAATCCTTGTTGGAATATTTATTATAGCTATTGGCACTTCTCTCCCTGAGTTTGCAGCAACATTTCAAGCATTAAAGTTAAATTCTATTGGAATAGTAGCAGGTAATCTTGTTGGAAGTAATATTGCAAATATTTTATTGGTAGGGGGTATCATGTTATATCCAATTACTAGGTTAGTAACTGATAAAAGGGATAAAAGTACTTTTTTATTTTTTTTAATTTTTTCAATCGTTTTTTTTATTTTCATAATATTTAATTTTAATATTGGCTACACGTACGGTGTTTTACTTTTTGGATTACTTTGTTTTTTTATTTATTTTGAATTAAAAAAACCAATTGATGAGACTAACACAATATCCGAGATAACACATTCTTCATCTTTTTTTATTATTTTAAAAATAATATTAGCATTTATAGCTTTATTTTTTAGTTCTAAGTATTTTATTGTTTATGCGAAAGATCTAACTAGCATATTTGGTGTTGCAGAAACTACTATTGGAATAACAATTGTTGCTTTTGGTACCTCTTTGCCTGAGGTAATTGCAACAATTTTATCAATTGTGAAAAAACAAAATAATTTGGCAATTGGAAATATTCTCGGATCAAATATAGCCAACATATTTGGAATAACGATTATTGCTGTGCTAATCAATGGAAGTATAAATTTTTATGAATTACTTAGTCAAATTGATAAATGGCTATTTTTAGTGACTTCTTTATTATTTTTTATGATTATTTCTTTAAAATTAGCTGGAAAATTAATTTCTCTTGGCTTTATATTAGCCTATATGATCTATTTTGTGTTCCTATATTTGTAGAATGAATAAATGAAAAAATTAAAAGTCCTAATACCCATAGCAATACTTTTAATTTTAGTGATTTTAATTGGACTTAGTTTTCTAAGATTGCCTATGAATATTTTATCTCAAGAAATGGTCGAAAGAGAAACTAAAGGTTTTGTTACATTGAACAGTTTATCAAATCAAACTTTAAAAATTATGCCTAAACCAATTCTCTCTATAGATAATTCAAATTTCAAGATTAATCATTATTTAATCCAAACTGATTTTGCAGCTTCTGATATTGAAATTTCTAGATCTATTTTTAACGCAGATGATATTTCAATTACACTCAACCAAGCAAGAATAGAAAACATAAATTCAAATTTTGTTAATAATGCAATTTTACTAGAGGGTGATATCGATAATTTAAAATTAAAGATCTCTAACGAGGGCGATAATACAAGAATAATATCAAATAAATTTAAATATAAAGGCTCTGATTTATATTTTGATATTTATACAACTGACTCAGAAGTAAATAAAATTGATTTTTCCATAGAAAATCTTGAAATAGATGAACTAGTATTACTTTTAGGGGAAAATTACCAGGAGGTTTTAAAAAAAATAAATTTTCAAAGTCTTAATATCAAAGGTGAATATGTAAAAGAAAATTTAAATATTGAAGACCTAGTTATTACTTTAGCTGACAAATCACAAATTAGTATTGAGGGGAATATCAATTTAAGCAATTTCATTAACTCTGATTTATCAATTAAAGGTCAAAATATCTCTTCAGATAATTTATTTCAAATGATTCATAATATAAATATTCTCAATGAAATTATAGACATTCCTCAAGGAATAATTGAAACTTTTGATTTAAACTACAATTCAAATAATTTAACTATAAATAAAATCTTGTATGTCTCTGATCAAGGAACAAACTTAGATTTAAACGGAACTATTGAAAATCTTGATTTTTATAATGCTAACTTTAATGCTAGTCTTAACTCTAATTCCAAAGATGACTTATCGGTATTATTAGAATTTTTACCTTATTCTGAATTAGTAAAGCAATTTGAATTTGATGAAATTGAATTATCCAGCAATTTCGCAAATAATATTTTTACAATTGATCAAATAAATATAACTAATAAGGATGAAAATATTATTCAAATTAGTGGCACTTATGGGCTTGATGATATCAATAGTCTACAATTAGATATTCAATTAAACAGGTTTAGACAATTTGAGTTAATTCCATCTAACTTATTAATTAGATTATTAAAAACATTAAATACGGAACATATCAACGCGAGAGGCCTTATAAATGGCTCAAATTTAGCTATTGAAGATCTTCAATTTATTAATTTGGAAGGTTCGAATTTATTGATTGACGGTAATTTAGATCTTAATAATTTTAATAATGCCTCACTGAATATTGGAATTGAAAATTTAAATAAAACAGAATTATTAAATATTATCTCTGAATTAACTGAAGAAGATTTTACGAATATTGTGGATCTTGTTGACTTTGATTATTTAGAGTCAAACTTATACGTTGATCCAGTCAATGATCTATTTTTGATAGAAAATTTAGATCTAATAAATAAAGATAAAATTTCAAATATTTCTGGATCAATTAAAAATCAGATGTTTACTGGTACAGTCAAATTAAGTGATTTAAATTTATCTAATTTTGATCGTTTATTTTTAAATACATCTCGTATTAAAGGAAAAATTAATCTATCTTTAGATATTTCTGAACCTGTTAATCTTAAAAATATTAAAAATATATCTGGAAACATAGATGGTGATATTAATGTTAATATTACTGAAGAGGAATTTGCACTAGTTTTATTTATTCAATCTCTATCTCAAGACATTGAGGATTTTGAACAAATTAATGAATTATTAAACACACTAGCAAATTCTTTCATTAATCAAAGTAGTTCTATTTCTGGACAAATTTCAAATAATAATTTGAATGAATTAAAAATTAAAAACTTAATTTTAACATCACCAGACGGAGAGACTTTAGAGGCAGAATTAGAATTGGCTTTGAATAATTTTAAAATTAAAATTTTTGATATTATTGACAATGAGGATTTTGTTATAAAATATCAAAATGGAAATTATTCCTATGAAAGAGTCATACCTGATGGGACTGTAAAAAAACCTATAGAAGATTTAATTCAAAAAAATATAAATAAGCTTTTTGAAAATTTATTTCAGTGATCTTAAAACAAAATCAATAATATCTTTTTCAATCTTACTTTTATTTAATCTGTTGATTTCTTGAATTCCAGTGGGAGATGTAATATTTATTTCTGTTAAATAGCCATCTATCACATCAATACCAACAAAAAATAATTTTTTTTTCACCAAAAAGGATTTTATTTTTTTACAAATGTACTTATCTTTGTCAGTGATATTGGTTTCTACTGCCCTTCCACCTGCATGAAAATTTGCCTTTATGCTATTAGTTTTAGGCACTCTTAATACAGCTCCAGCAATGTCACCGTTTATGAGAATAATTCTTTTGTCTCCTTTTTTGAAATTTTTAAGGAATCTTTGAATAATTACTGGGCAATTCGAAAATTTTTTTATGTAATTTTTTAAGAACGTGCTGAGATTAGTCTTATTATGGCTAATTTTTTGAATTCCTAATCCTCCATTTCCATAAGCGGGTTTTATAATAACCTCTTTATTCTTCTTTATAAACTTTATGATGGCTTCTATATTTGATGATATCAACGTCGGGGGAGTTAATTCTGGGAAGTTCATCATAATATGTTTTTCTGGGAAGTTCCTAATCTCCTTTGAATTATTTAAAATTAAAGGTTTTTTTAATTGATCTAATAAATAGGTATTAGAAATATAATTTAAGTCGAAGGGTGGATCTTGTCGAATAAAAATGGCATTCATCTGCTCTAAATCAATTTCTTTTAGGATCTTTCTTTGATACGAAAGCTGATTATTTTTTTTCAAACTTAATCTAGAAACGTGAGATTTAATTTTATTGACTTTATTAATCTCACTAAATACCCATCTTGGATCATTATAATAACAATCTATTCCTCTATTTAAAGACTCCTTGATTAACATATAAGTAGAGTCCTCGTTAATATTTATTTTTTTGGGATCATCCATTTGAAAAAGAAATTTCATAGCAAATTCAATAATAGGTATTATTTAATAATGATAATATATCTTTTTTATCCTTAAACTCTTCAATTAACAAATCTGCAGGATTTTTTTGTTTTTCAACAATATTATATAATTTTTCAAGATGAATACTTTCATCTCTTCCTTCAGAATTTAAATATCCTCTTTTTTCTAATCCCTTGTTAGCGAGGTTAAGAAGGTTTTTACCATGCTCATATAAGGGCGAACTAATAAAGTTACTGTTTAATCCTTTATAAGGAACCTCTAGATACAAATTTAAAATATCATTCTCTTGCCACGAACTAGTTTCTTTCCAAAGATGTTCAAGATTTTCATCATCATAAAGTATGCCAACCCAAAATGCTGGAAGAGCGCAAATCATTTCCCATTTCCCAGCGTCTGCACCTCTAAGTTCTATATATGACTTTAATCTTACCTCTGTAAAAATTGTGGAGAGATGATTTATCCAATCTTGTATTGATATGTTGTAATTTGAAAGGTCTTTATTTGCAGTGTTTTTAGTTAACAATTCATTAAAAGTATAATCTGTTGTGTCATATTGTTTTCCATTTATCTTTAAAAAATAGTTTTTTACTTCCAAAACAAAGTCAACATATTCCTCAATAGAAAAATTCTTGTTAAGAAATGATCTTTTTATTCCACATCTTTGATCATCAGTGTCTTGCCATGTATAAATTCGATTACTCACTAAATTATTATATTTCGACTCACGAAAGGGCGAATTACAAAATATACCCATAACTATTGGTTGAATTCTATTAGAAACAACAAATTTTTTAATTAGATCTGTTTCATTAAAATAATCTAAATTTGCTTGAACAGTACATGTTCGGGTCATCATATCTAATCCTCTTGAGCCAACTTTGGGCATATATTCACTCATAATTTTATAACGCTCTTTTGGAATAAAAGTTAAATCCTCTAATTTACTTATTGGATCAAATCCCAGTCCTAAAATGCATAATTTATTCAATTCGGCATATTCTTTTAATTCTCTTAAATGTTCATAAGACTCCGTACATGTTTGATGAACATTCTTTAAAATTTTACCAGATAATTCTAGTTGACACCCTGGCTCTAAAGTAATGCTAGCACCATTTTTAGACAAAGATATTAATTGATTGAAACTATTGTATTCTTTTTTTTGCCAACCCTTTGATAAGAAAAATTGAAATAAATTTTGTATACTTACCTCTCCATCAAATTGAAATCTTTTATTATCTTTATAAAAGATAAATTTTTCATGTTCAGTTCCAATGCCTTTATACTCAGGATCAGTAAAATTTGAGTAGAAATAATTTATAAGATCTGATTTTTGTAACAATTAAAACACACTATTTTTATGAAAATTACATTTTGTTATTTGATTAGAATAATCATTAGCTTGACGTTCTACTTTTTTTGCCACCTCTAAAAGCCATTTTTTTTTGTTATAAGATTTTTTTTGATACCCACCCTTGCCCTCATGGTAAGCAAGGTAATGATTGTAAACATCACTTTTATCAATTTTCAACAGACGGTAACTTCCATCAACATACCAACCTATAAAATCACTAGCATCTCTAAAATTTTTTCTATCGGCATTATAGTTTTTTGTTGAAACTTTATACTCTTCCCATGTTCCATCTAAGGCCTGACTGTAACCATAAGCGCTTGATGGCCTTAAACCAGGTATAAAACCCAATACCTTTTTCCTCGGAGGCCTTGCAGTTCTTTCAAAAGAGGACTCTTGTTTAATAAAGCTTAATTGCAAACTAACTGGAACTCCCCATTTTTCTTTTGTTTTTTCTGCATATGATTTCCATTTAGGATTTGTTTTGAAAATATCGCAAATATTTGCTGTGTTAAAAGACCTATCGGTTGTAATACAACCTGATAATAATAGAAAAAATATCAGTAAGTACTTCACTAATTAAAATTTTTCCTTAAAAAATCACTCATTATATCTAATCCCTGTAATGCAGCTCCTTTTGAGTCTTGAGACCAAGCAAAGGTGTCAAAGTGAAACCAAGGTATATTCGGAGATTTTAAAAATTCTTGAAGAAAAAGTGCTGCCGTAATAGAACCAGCCATACCATCTAAAGATGCATTACTAAGATCTGCTACTTGAGATTTAATTTTAGACAAGTAAGGAGAGTACAAGGGTAATCTCCAACATCTCAATTTTTCTTTATTTAAATTTTCGATTTTTTTTGCAAATGTTTCATTATTACAAAAATAAGCAGGAAGGTCTTCACCCAGAGCTACTCTTGCTGCTCCAGTAAGCGTTGCAAAATCAATAATCATACATGGGTTATAAGAAGAAGCTTTTTCTATTGCATCTGCTAACAAAAGTCTTCCCTCAGCATCTGTATGGGCAATTTCCACAGACTTTCCTGATACAGATGAATATACATCACCAGGTCTCATTGATTTTGATGATATTGCATTTTCAGCGATTGGGGCAATTAAAACAATTTTAGTTTTTTTTAAAAAATAATTTGCTAACAAAAATAATGATATAGCGATAGCAGATCCTCCCATGTCTTTTTTCATATTTCTCATTGAGGTACCTGGTTTTATGTTTACACCACCTGTGTCAAATGTAACGCCTTTTCCAATAATAACCAATGGTTTATCTTTTTTTGAAAGTTTTCGATTTGTTATTTCAATCACTTTTGGTTTTGAAGAGGAAGATTTACCAACAGCACATGTCAAAGGAAAATTCGAATTTATTTCTTTTTCAGTGTAATCAATAAAATTAAAACTTTTAAACAAATTATTATTTTTAATTTTTGAGTAATAAATTGATGGGTTTAATTTATTTGCAGGGCTATTTATCAAGTCTCTTGAAAGATTAATACAATCTGAGTAAAAAGTTAAAAACTCTAATTCCTTTTGTTCCTTTACGTATAATAAATTTTTTTTAGATTTAGACTGATAATTATAGTTGCCCCAAGCCCATGCTTTGTATATTTCAGACTCCTTTGATTTGGCAAATTTACAAGAGATATAATAGTTACCAATGTTAGATGCAGAAAAAGCACTAATTGCCTCTAGGTTTTTATCTGCGCCCTCTCCTAATATGACCTCTTTCAATCTTCCGTCCTCATAGGGAATTTTGAGAATTTTTCCTGATTCTGCCTTGAAATTATTAGATAAAGCCCAATTTTTAGTAAAAGATGATTGTGTTAACAGCCATTTATCAAATTTACTTTGTGAAATGACAGAAATTTTTGTAGAACACTCAGTATTATCATTGGTAAACATTACTTATAATAAGGATATTAAAAAAAAATGACTAAACAACAAGCGGAAAAGAAAACTGTAAAATTTGAAACTGAAGTATCAAAGCTCCTAGATATAGTTGCTAATTCACTCTATACCGAAAAGGAAATATTTTTACGTGAATTAATATCAAATTCATCAGATGCTTGCGAAAAGCTTAGATATGTTAGTCAGACTGACTCCAAAGCTCCTAAAACAAATAAATTCCAAATTCGAATTCATCTTAATGAAAAAAATAAAACTATCTCAATTAAAGACAATGGGATTGGCATGGATGATAAAGATATGCAATCAAATTTAGGCACAATAGCTAAATCTGGCACAGAAGAGTTTATTAAAAAGATGGGTGATAAAAAGGGAGATATCAATCAAATAGGTAAATTTGGAGTTGGATTCTATTCATCATTTATGGTTTCAGATCAAGTAGTAGTTAGATCAAAAAAATATGACTCATCCAGTGGTTACCTTTGGACTTCAGATGGTAAAGGTACATTTTCAATTGAGGAAACGGAATACAATGAAATTGGAACTGAAATTACGTTATCAATTAAGAAGGATGAGAAAGAGTTTTTAAGTAAATATAAAATAGAGGAAATAATAAAAAAGTATTCTGATTTTGTTCCTTTCCCCATTTTTGTAACATCCGAAGAAGATAAAAATGATAAGAAAAAAGATGATAAAACTGAAGAACAAGTAAACTCTGCTGAAGCCATTTGGCTAAAAGATAAATCAAAAATTAAAAAAGATGACTATAAATCTTTTTATAATCAAGTTTCAAATTATTATGATGAGCCTTTAACAACTATTCACTTTAAAGCTGAGGGAGTTGTAAATTATACTGCCCTTTTATATTTACCAAAATCGCAGCCTCAAGATCTTTACCATCCAGATCGCAAAAACAAGTTAAAGCTATATGTTAATAAAGTATTTATTTCTGATAAGTTAGATGCATTAATTCCAGCTTGGCTTAGATTTGTGCCAGGTGTGGTAGACACAGAAGATCTTAGTTTAAATATTTCAAGAGAAATTTTACAAAATAATGCCGTAATTAATAAAATATCTAATGCTATTACAAAAAGAGTTCTCAAAGAAATTCTTGAATTAAAAAAAAAGAAGCCAGATGAATTTAAAGATTTTTGGAAGAATTTTGGGCCTGTTGTAAAAGAGGGACTCTATGAATTTAATGACTTTCATGATCAAATATTTGAGTTTTCAACTTTTAACTGCTCTGAGAAAGAGGAGATGATAACTTTAGACCAATACGTAACTGATTTTTCAAACGATAAAAAGAAAATCTATTATATTTCTGGCGAAAACAAGGAAAACCTCCTTAATAGCCCTCAAATGGAACTATTTAAAAATAAAAAAATAAATGTTTTGTTAATTACGGATCCAGTCGACGAATTCTGGATGCCGATGAAAATGAAATTCAAAGATTATGAATTTACATCTATTACTAAAGGTGAAGTAGATATTGGGGATAAAAAAGAGTCAAAAAAAGACAAAGAAGAGCCAAAGGAAGACAAAGATTTTGTTGGTTTTTTAAAAGACAATCTGAAAGATAAAGTTAAAGATGTAAAAATTTCTAAAAGACTAACTACAAGTGCTTCATGTTTAGTAGCTGATGAGAACGATATGGATATGCATTTAAAAAAACTGATGGCCGCTAATAATCAAAATATTTCTGATGAAAAAAGAATTTTAGAAATAAATATTAATCATGAATTAGTTAATAAATTAAAATCTTTAGATAAAAATCAAAAAGACAAATTCTGTGAAATTCTTTATGATCACGCAAAGCTTATGGAAGGTGAAAGCCTTGACGACCCAAAAAAATATACGAATTTAGTCTCAGAACTCGTTTCCTTATGAGTGATCAAAACAAAATAGCAGACCCCATCGAATATGTTTCAAAAAATACCGATATATTAATGTGTGATGGTGGAAGTGGTGATTTAGGTCATCCAGCTGTTTATTTTAAATTTGGTAAAAAAAAAGAAATTGTGTGTAACTACTGTAATAAAAAATTTATAAAAAAAGACTAAACTTTTTTTTCTTTATTTACTTCTCTCACTAAAAAATCCCTGAGGGCTTCAATTTTTTTAGAACCCTTCAATTCAGGGGGGTAAGTAAAATAAATGATTGTCTTTGGAGTATTTGCATTAGGTAAAATAGGAACAAGATTGTTATTAGATATTTTCATATATTCTGGTAAGGCGCCAATGCCCGCTCCTCCTCCAATAGCTCTCATAACTCCATACATATTGGATATATAAATGGTCTTGGGTTTTTTTGATTTAGGAATTAAATCCAAAATACAGTTTACATCGGGTATAGATGGCTCAACATCATGACCAAAAGCAATTATTTTATGTTTTGATAAATCACTCACACTTTTTGGTATACCAAATTTTTCAATGTATTCTGGTGAGGAGTAGATTTTAAACTGAAACTCATACAAAGGAAAACGAATTAAATCCATTTGTGTAGGCTCTTTTAACCGTAAAGCTACATCAGCTTCACCTAAGGAAAGATCTGTATATTTATTTTCAATTCTTATAGAAATATCAATATCAGGATATGAGTTTGAAAACTTTGCTATTCTTGGGGCAAGCCATGTGGTACCAAATGCAACAGTGGCAGCTATATGTAGTGAACCTGTAGGTTTTTCTTTTGAAGAAGTTAATTGAGACTCAGTTAGAGCTATCTTTCCAAATATATCATGTGCTGTTTTGAATAAAATTTTACCTTGTTCAGTCAATGTTAGTCCTCTGGCATGTCTTTTAAATAGTGATACTTTCAAATCTCTCTCTAATGAACTAATCTGTCTACTTATGGACGAATGACTTATATTCATTTTATTAGCTGCTTCTGAGATATTAAGATCTAGTGCAACATTATGAAAAATTTTAAGTTTATCCCAGTCCATGTTTTAATATAATATTTATTTATACTATCTATTTTTTGATTAGAAACTTATTAATTTTTTTTGTGATTTATAAAATGTCTGTAATATAGACTTATGATTGGCCTTGAAATTCTTAAAAACAGAATAAAAGACGCACCTCAAAGTTCAGGGGTTTATCTTTTTAAAAATAAAAAAGATAACCCGATCTATATAGGAAAAGCTATTAATATCAAAAGGAGATTATCTAATTACGGTAATCTACCAAAACTTCCAAGAAGACTTCAAAAAATGGTTTCACAAACAGTAAATATTGATTTTGAGCTAACAGAGTCTGAAAGAAATGCATTATTATTAGAGGCTTTACTTATCAAGAAATTTTCACCAAGATATAATATTCGTTTAAAAGATGATAAGAGCTTTCCATTAATTAAAATTACTAAAGGTGACTTTCCAAGACTAACAAGATTTAGAAATGAATTTTCTAATGAGGATAAAGTATTTGGTCCATTTACCTCTGCGTTAAAAACAGACAAAGTCATAAAAATCTTGCAGAAATCTTTTAAGTTAAGGAGTTGTAGTGACTTAGAGTTTAAAAATAGAAAACGGGCATGCCTACTTTATGACTTAAAACAATGCTCCGCTCCATGCGTAAATAAAGTTAGCCAAAATGAATACAAAAATCAAGTTGATGATACAGTTAAATTTTTTCAAGGAGGGCAAAAAAAAATATTTGATAAATTAGAAAAACAAATGGTTTATTTTAGTGAAAGTCAAAACTATGAAAAGGCAGCAGAGCTAAGAGATAGTATACAATCTTTAAATTTTATCATTAGGGAGGAGGTGAAAATCAGCACTCAAGATACAAATTATGACTATATCCATATTGATGATAAAAAATATTTCTCAATATACATTGGTTTCATAAGGTATGGGCGATATCTTGGTGGAAATTTAATTTACTATTCTGAAAAGTTTGAAGATGATATAGACCTTACCTCTTTAATTATTCAATTTTATTTAAAAAACTTCAGACCTAATAAAATAATAATTTCAAAAAAAATTAACGGATATAATGAATTAAAGTCAATTATGAGAGATAATTATAAGATTGATGTATTTCTAAAAAGTAGCAAAATTAATGGTGTTCAGAAAATTTCGAAACTTACCGCAAAAAGAAATGATAAAGAAGTAAATCTTCAAAAACAAAAATTTATTAATAATCAAGAAATTTTAACTTTAATGGAAAAAAGGTTTAATATTAATAATAAAATTGAACGTGTTGAGGCTTACGATAATAGCTTTTTCGGTAACAACTATGCTGTGGCATCATATGTAGTATTTAATAAAGAGGGTTTTAGTATAAAAGACTCTAGAACATATAAATTTAAAGATTATGATTTAAAAAAGTTTGGTGATGCAGATTTAATGCGGAAGGTGTTTAAATCTCGTTTCTCCAAAGATGATAAAATTTTACCAGATTTAATAATTATTGACGGGGGTCAACCTTACTTGAAAATTTGCGAAGAAATTATTGAAGAAAGCGGTATTAGTGAAAGTATAAAGTTAATTGGGGTGTCTAAAGGTTTTAAACGAGATTTTAGATTTGACAGATATCATACTCTAAGTGAAAAAAATCTATCGTTGAGGGATAGCCCTCAAATAGAAGGTTTTATTCAAAAAATGAGAGATCAAGCTCACAAATTATCCAAAAAAAATAGCATGAAAAGGATGTCCGACTCCCTAAAAACAAGTTTTTTAGATGATATATCTGGCATTGGGAAAATAAAAAAAATGAGAGTCATCAATTTTTTCGGAAGTGTTCAAAATCTAAAGAAAGCTAACAGAGATGAGTTAGTTCAAATAAAAGGATTAAATTCGAAAAATATTAAGGCTATATTGGATAAGATAAATGGCTAAAATTTACACTATTCCAAATATTATTACTTTTGTAAGAATTATTTTAATTCCCATAATTTTATATTTACTGTTCTCCGATAATTCTAAAGTAGTTCTTGTTGCAGGATTACTTTTTATAGTTTCATCTATATCTGATTATTTTGATGGATATTTAGCAAGAACATTGAATCAATCATCTAGGCTTGGTACTTTACTTGATCCTATCGCTGATAAACTATTAATAGCAGCTGTCATCATAGTTTTGATAGACACGAGAGTAATTGCGGACATTCATGTAATTCCAGCCATAATTATTTTATTAAGAGAAATTGCAATTTCTGGTTTAAGAGAATTTTTAGCTAAACTAAATACTGATATGCCAGTAAGCAAACTAGCTAAATATAAAACTACATTTCAAATGGTTAGTTTATCTATTCTCATAATAGGATTAGGTTTTGAATTAAATGATTTTCTGTGGAATTTTGGCTTAATCACATTATGGCTAGCCGCTATAATTACTTTGTTATCTGGATATAATTATGTAGCAAAAGGTCTTAAACATATTTGAATATTACATTAAAATATTTTTCTTGGATAAGAGTAAAACTTAAAAAAAGTCATGACTTAATTGAATTAAACCAAACAATAAGTTTTAAAGAATTGAAAAATAACCTCATTTCAAAAGACCCTGTATTTCAAGAAATATTTGAAGATAAGAGCGTAAAATATTTTTTAAACTTGACGGAAATAAATGATGATAATCAAACACTAAATAATGGTGATATATTAGCTTTGTTACCTCCCGTTACAGGTGGATAATGATTAAAATAACGAATGATAATTTTGATCTAGAAACAGAATTTAAATGTGTTTCATCCAACACAAATGGTGCGTACAGTTTTTTCCTGGGAACAGTTAGATCTGATTTAAGCTCATCAAATAAGAAAATAAAAGGAATTTATTTGGAGTGTTATGAAGAATTAGCATTAACTCAGCTTAAAAAAATAAGAAGTAAAGCATTAAGTATTTGGAAACTAAATGAATGTTTAATAATTCACCGAATAGGAAAATTAGATTTAGGAGAAAAAATTGTCTTAGTAATTACTGCTTCTTCTCATCGTGCAAACGCCATAGAAGCTTGTGAATTTGTGATTGATAGCTTAAAGATAGATGTAGCTTTTTGGAAATTTCATTTATTAAATAATGATAAAAAAGAAATAGTATTACAAAAAAATTTAGATAATGAAAAAATGTTAAAATGGAAAGATGTTATTAATTAATTATCTTTGTAGTTGGGGTCTACCTCTTTCATATATAGACTTGAAATCTTAGCTGTAATATTTCCAACTTTAAAAGTTTGATTATCTATTTTTCCTACTGGGGTTACTTCTACAGCAGAGCCTGTTAGGAAAATTTCTTCAGCATTTTTTATTTCATCTGGGTATATATCTCTTTCAATAACTTTGATACCTTCATTTCTAGCAATTTCAATGACAGCCTGACGTGTAATTCCATTTAAAAAACAATCAGGCACGGGAGTATGAATTTCTCCATTAATTACCAAAAAAATATTTGATCCAGTAGACTCACTTACTCTACCTTTATAATCAAGCATCAAAGCATCTGTAAATCCATTTTTTTCAGCTTCATGCTTACTTAAAGTACAAATCATATATAGACCAGCAGCTTTAGTGTCAGTTGGTATGCAATCTGGTGGGGGTCTTTTCCACACAGCTGTTTGAAGGGATATGCCTTTTAATCGGTCTTCTTTAGTAAAATAACTAGGCCATTCCCAAGTAGCAACGGCTACATTTATTTTATTCTTCTGTGCAGAGATAGCCATCATTTCACTTCCTCTCCAAATCACTGGGCGAACATAACCATACTTTATGTTCATTTTTTTTATTGTCGCTTCTTGAGCATTATTTATTTCATCTTTTGAATATGGTACTTCTATTCCCATTCTTTGAGCAGAAAAAAATAATCTATCAGTATGTTTTTCTAATTCATAAATTTTTTCGCCATAAACCCTGAGTCCTTCAAAAACGCAACTACCATAATGAAGTCCATGATTTAAGACATGAGTGGTAGCATTTTGCCATTCAACAAACTCACCATTATACCAAATAAAACCAATTCTTTTATCAAAAGGGATAATTTCCATAATTCGAAATAATGTAATATTATTTATTTAAATTCACAATATAATTATATTTATATCTTATGAATTTAAGTTTTGCCGATACTTTATATTTTAAAAAAGAAAATATTTTGGAAATAATTTTAGGCTTACATAGATCATATAAATCCCTTCAAAAAGAAATTCAAATTTGTTGTGAATTAAATAATTTAACATTTAATGAATTGATAGTCATTTTAGAGATTAAAAAAGGATTTAAGAGAAAAATTGATATAGCAAATAAAGTTTTTTTAAAAAAACAAAATTTAAATTTGATATTAAAAGACTTACAAATGAAAAACGTATTAAAGTTACATGATAAAAAAATATTAATTACTCAAAATGGAGAGGAATTAATTCAAAGAACAACTGATAAAATAAACGAAAAAATTATTAAAATCTTTAAAAAAACTGAACCAAAAAATATGTCTGGTTTCATTAACATAATAGAGTCTTTGTAATGAATGATAAACACATACTTTTAGTTGAAGACGATGAGACACTCCAAGCTCTAATAGAAAAATTATTAGTAAATAATGATTATGTTGTATCTAAAGCTGTAAACATTGAAGAGGCAAAAAAATTAGTTAAATTATTTTTATTCGATCTAATAATTTTAGATGTAACGCTTCCTGATAGCACTGGTTTAGATTTTTATGAAAACTCAATTAAAAATAGAGTTAATACACCAGTAATTTTTCTCTCTGCATTGAGTAATGTTGATGACAGAGTTACAGGATTAGAGCTTGGAGCTGAGGATTATATTGGCAAACCTTTTGACTCAAGGGAGTTATTACTAAAAATAGAAAAAAATATCTCAAAAAAACAATCGCTTGATTTAGTAAATTTTGGAAATGATACTGAGTTTGATCTGAAAAAAGAAAAATTATTATTTAAAAATCAAAATATAAACCTTTCAAGTAATGAGGTAAAAATCTTAAAACTTTTAATAAATAATTCACATCAGTATTTAACTAGAGATTTATTAAATACAGAATTAGGATTGGATTATCTATCAAGAAGCGGTGATATGCAAATTTCTAGATTAAGATTAAAACTTAAAAAAGAGTGTAATCTTAAAGACATTATTAGATCAGTTCATGGAAAAGGATACAAAATTTTTATTTGATGTTTAAATGGAAAAATTTTTCAGAGAGCCTTTTAGTAAGATCAGTTTATCTAATAACTATACCAATAGTATTAGTTCAAATCATAGGAATTATTATATTTTTTGAATTACACTGGGATTTAGTATTAAAAAGAAGTGCTCAGTCAATTTCTAATGAAATAAAAATCTTGGAAATGAAAAAAGACTCTCCCTCTATAAATAATTATGCAAATACTTTACAAATTATTAGAACTGATACTTTAGATTTCACTAAAACTGAAGAGGTTTCTAATTGGATATTTAAAAAACGAATGAAAAATTCTCTTAATCAATTATCTGGAAATTTTGAAGTCCTACAAAATCAAACCCACTTTATATTTTTTGATAAAAAAAAATTAGAATTTTTTTATTTAGTTCCAAAGAAAAGAGTTGAGACTAAAACTGTTGGTGGTTTTTTTCTATGGACGATTGCTGTAAGTATTATTTTGTCTTTAATTTCATATTTATTTATAAAAAAACAAATTCAACCACTTAAAAGACTTGGAATCATTACAAGAAGTTTTGGAAGAGGTATTGAAACTCCAAATTTAAAACCGACTGGATCGTCAGAGGTTAGAGGTTTAATTAAAGACTTTAATAATATGCATAATAACATAAATAGTACTCTCGATAATCAAAGAAATATGTTGGCTGGTATTAGTCATGATTTGAAGACACCACTTACGAGAATAAATCTAATGATTGAAGAAATTAATAGCGAAACATTAAAAAACTCGATTTCTCAAAATATTTCAGAAATGAATATTATGCTTAATCATTATCTAGACTTTATTAAAAATGAAAAAAATGAAAATTTAGATGAGATTAATACTTCTGATTTTATATCCAACTTAACTCAAAATTATCCTAAACTTCAAATTTTAATTAATAATTCAAATCAAATATTTATCAGAAAAAACCAAATAACTAGGGCTATAATGAACATACTAGACAATGCCAATAAATTTGCAGAAAAAATTTTTATAAGTTCAAATATTTTAAATAATATTTGGAAAATAGAGATTGAGGATAATGGCCCAGGTACAAATTTATCACAAGAACAATTGATAAGGCCTTTTGTTAAAGGCTCTGATCAATTAAATCAAGGTACTGGATTAGGTCTATCTATTGTTCAAAAACTTATAAAATTAAATAATGGAGAATTAAATTTCCAAAAATCTTCACATGGCGGCTTAAAAGTAACTGTTATATTACAAATTTAGGTTTAAAAAAGCTTACCACCATTTGGAATTTTAATTGAGGGCATTACTAATACCGGATTATTTTCATCATCAGGAAAACCCAAGACCAGCACCTCAGAAATCATTTTACCAATTTGCTTTGGTGGAAAGTTTATAACTGCAGCTACTTGCTTACCAATTAATTCCTCCGGAAGATAGTATTTGGTAAGCTGTGCTGACGTTATTTTTTTACCAATCTTTTCGCCAAAATCTATAAGTAAATATAAGCTGGGATTGCTTGATTTTTTGTTTAGTTTTGCTTCGATCACCGTTCCAACTCTGATATCAACTTTTTCAAAGTCAGAATAATTAATCATCGTTTTCTAATAAATGACTTTACTTTATTAATGTTATCAAAGGCATTTCCTATAGAAGCCATAGTTTTGTCCATACTATTATTATCTTCAATCCAAACATTAAAAGCATATAAGTAAATAATGTTACTTATTATTTTTTCAGCTTGAGAATTAAGAAATAAATTAAAATAGTTATTAATATTTTTTGACAAATTTAAAAAATATTTGGGTTTTTTCTGTGACTCCAAATAAATTCTTAATGTTATATTTTTATAATCATTCAGAAAATCTAATCTATTAATGATACCTTCAAAAATTTTGTCTTGTGTGGAAAGGTCTTTAGAAGGGACTTTTAATTCAGTAGAAATAAAATTTTCAAAATCTTTAATAAAAATATTGAGGTCTTGGTAATCTGAACTAATTGATTTAATTTTAGAGGGAAAGCTCTTTAAATGAGCCATGCTATTGAGTTTTTTTAAATTTGTTTTATTAAGATTTTGTGTTTTTCTTCTCACTATCTATTTCCTTTGATCTTTGGTAAGCCCTTTGAAGTGTAGTATATATTATTTTCTCTATATTTTGTGATTTAATATAATTAACTCCAGCTTCTGTAGTCCCTTTCTTACTAGAAATAGATCTTACAAAATCATCTAACATTTTAGATGAATAATTAGTTTCTAATACATTTTTGAATAATTCTATTACATCTTTTTCATTCATATGATAGGGCTTAGCAAGTTTTTTCGATGCTTTAACGAAAATATTTACTATATATGCAATAAATGCTGGTCCACTGCCAAAAACTGATGTAGCAAAATTAATTTGATCTTCATTTCTAACATTAATAATTGTTCCGAAAGTGAATAATATTTTTTTTAGTTTACTATCAAATAAATTTTTATTTTTCATATAAATATGAGTTTGAGATTTATTATTTAAAGCCATTACATTTGGCATAATTCTTATAATTTTTTTTGATTTTAAGGTTTTTTCAATCGTTGATAAATTAATACCAGCCATACAAGAAATTACCAAGGTTTCTTTTGAAAGATATTTCTGAAATTGATTTCCAGAAGTTAGGAATGTTTTTGGTCGAACAAGTAAAAATATATATTTATAATCATTATTGAAATTTAATATTTTTTTTTTTAAGTTAATATTTTTTATTACACCTTTCGAATTTAATGCGTGAATGTTTACAGAGTTTAGTAGTTTTTTAGATAATAAAGATTTAGCGAGGTGTCCAAAACCTATAAAAAGTACTTTTGGCTTAAGCGTGGCCGACAATTTTTTGATTAATGAAAATTTGAGTAGTCTCAACAACTTTATCGCCCTTAAGTAATACTGAAACAAGGTGATTAAATTCAGATAATATATTTTCTAAATAACTTCTAATGTCTTCTGTGGTTACTTTTCCTGAAATTGGAAGACTATGTCTATAAATAATTTTATTATTATTATTTTGTTTAAGTGTACCAATAACCAGACTATTGTTAATTTTACTCATATGATTGGTAAGAAAACTATATTCATAATTATCAATGCTAAATGATGATATGAGAACTTTTAAATCATCAATCCATTGAAAGTCCATTATTACTTTATGCTCATGGATCTCCGTTAAAAGGGAAATATCGTTGTTTACGTTGTTTTTAGATAACTGTTTAACATTGAAAATATCTTCGAGAATAGAAATGGGGCTAGAATCAATGTTTTTTTGAGACATACACAATATGTATCACATTACTTATCTTAGTAAATACTATATATAGTATTAAATTACTTAATTATGGTTAAATTTAATCTTTTCTGTTGATTAAATATTTCTTTAATTTTTTAAAATCTGATTTGAAATCGTTAA
Organism: uncultured Alphaproteobacteria bacterium; assembly: GCA_902546975.1. Taxonomy (GTDB): domain Bacteria; phylum Pseudomonadota; class Alphaproteobacteria; order HIMB59; family HIMB59; genus HIMB59. The sequence goes on along the minus strand of CACCLU010000003.1, from coordinate 18,665 downwards.
AAATTTGGGCAACTTCAACTGAATTATAAAGTATTTTTGATAACTTAAGATAAAGTTTATCTTTGTGTGACACGTAAGTTGTATTATTAGTTTTTACAGTGTTTGAATATCCTAGTTTTTTATCGCCAGTAGCTTTTGAGCTGTTCGGTTTAACCATAAGGTGGTACAGCATATCTTACATTCTTGGATTTATTTACTTTTATTTTTTTGCATATAATAACTTAAAACAATTTAGTTTGGATAAAAAAAAACTCGAAGACTTGTTTTTTTATTTATTTATTTCTGTCATAATTGGTGGAAGATTAGGCTACGCAATTTTTTATAATTTAAATTTTTACATTCAAAACCCATTTGAAATTTTAAAGGTTTGGCAGGGTGGTATGTCATTTCACGGAGCTTTAATTGGTATTATCTTAACAACTATTATATTTGCAATGAAAAAAAGTATTTCTATTTTTAAACTTTCTGATCTTTTAAGCATAACTGCTCCATTTGGAATTTTTTTAGGTAGAATTTCTAATTTTCTAAATAAAGAATTAGTAGGAAAGCCAACAGAATTTTTTTTAAGCGTTCGTTACCCAAATGAGGATTTTTATAGACATATATCCCAAATATATGAAGCAATATTTGAAGGTTTAATACCAGCTATTTTACTACTATTATTCTATTATAAATTTAAAGTAAAAAATGGGATTATAACATCTTTCTTTTTAATTAATTATGGATTATCTAGAATTATAATTGAAAATTTTAGAATGCCTGACATTCAAGTAGGCTTAAAGTTTAATTTATTATCTCAGGGTCAAATATTATCAATTCCAATTGTAATACTTGGTTTTTATTTTCTATATTTATGTCAATACAAACAAAAATAGATACCATCATCAAATCAGTTGGTTCAATTAATATTCAAGATTTTGTAGAAATCTCTAATTTTGATAAAGACTCAGGTTTCTATAATAAACCAAATATTGAAAAAATTGGCAAAGATGGTCAGTTTATGACATCTCCTGAAATATCCTCTTTATTTAGCATGGCCCTTACTAATCAGTTTTTAAAAGAATTTCCAAAGGTTAAAAATGTAAATTTATTGGAGTTAGGTCCTGGTAATGGGATACTTACATTAGATATTTATCATTATCTTAAATCAAAGAATATCAATGTTAATAACATTACTTTATTAGAAAGAAGTGATTATTTTAAAGGAAAAATTTTTGAAAGATCAGATGTAGAATTTAATTTTATAGAAAATATCTATGATTATGAAATAGATAACGACGATACTGTTTTTATTTACTCTAACGAATTTTTTGACGCCATTGGGTCTAAGCAATTTATATTTAATAATGGTAATTTTAATGAAATAAAAATATCAAGAGAAAATAATAGATATTTTTTAATTCAAGATAGTGTTGCGATGTCTGGAGAATTAATAGATCGCTATTCAAAATACAAATTTAAAAATAATGATATACTTGAGCATTCAAATTTAATTTTGAATATACTAAGTGATATTCAAAACTTAAATTGCAAAAATTATTTTTTTACTACAACTGATTATGGCTACACGAAATTACCATTAAAAAGTACTCTTAGATTATTATCGAGCCATAAAAAATTAGACTTATTTGATGAATTTGAAAATGTAGATTATTCTTTCGGGGTTAATTTCGAGTTATTAAAGGATTTTTTTATTAGTAAAAATCCACAAATTATAAACCAAAAAGATTTAATTTGTAATAATCTCCCAAACGAATACCTAAAATCAAGTAACAAGAATATTAGAGAAATTATTGAGTTAATTAGTGGAGAAAAATTTAATGATATGGGTCAAGTATTTTTGAATCTCTCTTTTAAAAAAGATGGAACAATCAGTAAAATTTAAGTTTTTTAATAATAAAAATGGAAAATCAAAGGGAATTTATAATTCTCTTAATTGCGGATTAAAGTCTAGAGATAATAAAAATAATGTAAAAGAAAATATTGAAATTGCTAAAAATCTCATATCTAAAGAAAAAAAAGTATTAATTATTCCTAACCAATCACATTCAAGCAAATGTCTTATAGTCAGAAAAAATAAATCTGTTTACAATTGTGACGGTGTTGTGACACGAGATGATAAATTTATTCTCGGTATTACGACAGCTGATTGTTTGCCAATAATATTTATTGATTACCAAAATAAAGTCATAGGAATATGCCATGCAGGATGGAGGGGTTTGAAAAGAGATATCATCGAAAATACCATAAATAAAATGCTTCAAATTGGCTCCATAAAGTCAAATATTAGGGCTTTTATAGGACCTTGTATAAGAAAGAACTCTTACGAGGTATCTCGAGAATTCATAAATGATATGAAATTTAAAGATAAAGGTTTATGGACTAAAAAAGATGATAAATATTATTTTGACCTTCCTAAACTTGCTAAACGTAAATTGAATGCTTTTGGTATTTCTGAAATTGTAGACTCCAAAATAGATACTTTTAAAAACTTAAAATATTTTAGTTATCGAAGAAGTATTCATCTCAAATACAGAGATTATGGGAGAAATTTAAGCTTGGTATCTATAATTTAACTTTGTATGGATATACATTTTACTATATAACCAAGCTAACTAATGAAAATTATTTCTGGAAATAGTAACATTGAGTTATCTAAAGAGATTTCAGATTATCTAAAAATTCAATTATCTAAATCAACTATGACAAGGTTTTCTGATAAAGAGATATTTGTTGAAATTGGTGAAAACGTTCGAGGAGAAGATGTTTTTTTAGTTCAATCAACTTCTTTCCCTGCCAATGACAATTTAATGGAATTATTGGTAGCAATTGATGCTCTAAAACGTGGGTCTGCAAAAAGAATCACTGCTGTTTTGCCATATTTTGGTTATGCAAGACAGGATAGAAAAACTGGACCAAGAACTCCTATATCAGCAAAATTAGTAGCCAATCTAATTACCACAGCTGGTGCAAATAGAGTTTTAACAATGGATCTACACGCAGGTCAAATTCAAGGTTTTTTTGATATCCCCTTAGACAACCTATATGCAACTAATATGTTCATGAGTGACATTAAATCAAATAAAAGGGATGAAAATCTTGTATTTGTCTCTCCAGACGTCGGAGGTGTTTTAAGAGCTAGAGCATTTGCAAAAAAACTCGACGCTGATTTAGCTATAATTGATAAACGTAGAGACGCTCCAGGTGTGTCTAATGCTATGAATGTCATAGGCTCGGTTGATGGAAAAAAATGTATAATTGTTGACGATTTAGTTGACTCAGGAGGAACAATTTGCAATGCGGCTAAAGCTCTTAAAGAGAACGGTGCCACAGAGGTTTATGGATATTGTTCTCATGGTGTTTACTCTGGTAAGGCTTTAGAAAACATAAATAATTCAGTTTTAGAGGAAATGGTTTGTACGAATACAATTAAACCCACTTTTGAAGTACCCTCATCAATGAGGTATTTATCTGTAGCCCCACTTTTTGGTGAGGCTATTAAGCGTATTAATAACGAAACTTCTATATCTTCTCTGTTTGATTAATCTAGGATTTTGTTGTATAAACTCAGCCTATGAAAATCAGTGGAAATATCCAAGCTAAAGAGCGAAAAAAAGGAAATACTAACCCATATTTAAAAGAAGGTTTGATACCCTCAATTATTTATGGTGGTAACACTGACCCTGTAATGGTAGCAGTCGACACTATTCAGCTTAAAAAAAGATTTGATGAGGGTGGCTTCTACTCAAAAATATTTGAAGTAGAATTTGGTGATAAAAAAGAAGCAGTAATTGTCAAAAGTGTTCAAAGACATAAAGTTAAACATAGCCCTATTCATGTAGATTTTCAAAGAGTGGATGAAAAAACAAGAATCGTAATATCAGTCCCTGTTGAATTTACCAACCAAGAGTTATCTCCTGGATTAAAACAAGGTGGTATCTTAAACGTTGTTCGAAGAGAAATCGAGTTGTCTTGTCTTGCAAATAATATACCAGAAAAATTTGTTATTTCTCTCGAGGGTAAGGAAATTGGTGATGATATCAGATTAAGTTCTGTGACTTTAAGTGAGGGAATGAAGCCCACTATTCAAGGTAGAGATTTTATGTTAGCTACGGTTCAGGCTCCAAAGGTTGAAAAAGAACCAGAACCAGAAGAAACCGAAGAGACAACTGAAGAAACAGCAGAAAAAACCGAAGATAAGAAAGAAGAAGAAAAAGCAGCCGAATAATATAGTCTGTCTATATGCTTACTTTATACTGTCTAGGCAATCCAACATTTAAACATAAAAATAATAGGCATAACGCTGGACTATTACTTGGAGAATTTCTAGTCGATAAATTAGAACTCAAACTAAAAAAGTTTAAGAGCTTTAAACTTTCTAATTCTTTCCTTCTTGATGGCCAAAAATGTCAAATCGCTTTATCTGAAAGTTATATGAATGAATCCGGAGACGGTATACTGAGCCTCAAAACAAATAAACTTAGTAAGTCAGATGAAATATTTGTTCTATATGACGAACTAGATTTGGATTTAGGGGAAATAAAAATTAAATATGCTGGCGGAAACGCTGGTCATAATGGGCTAAGAAGTATCAGTGGTAAAATTGGAGACAACTATTGGAAGCTCAGAATTGGAATTGGTCATCCTGGTGTTAAAGATAAGGTGACAAAACATGTGCTGGGTAACTTTAATACAGAAGAGAAGAAACAGCTCGTTTTATTATTTGAAGTTATATACTTAAACCTATCACAGATATTTGTATCAAAACATTTATCTAATCTAGGCATCTAAATGAAGTGTGGAATTATAGGTCTACCAAATGTTGGCAAGTCGACTTTATTTAATGCTTTATGCGAAAATGAGCAAGCTCTTGCAGCCAATTATCCTTTTGCAACAATTGACCCAAATAGTTCTTTGGTAAGAGTACCGGATGATAGAATTCAAAAAATTGCTGCAATATGCAACCCACAAAAAATAATTCCTGCAGCTTTTGAAATAGTTGATATTGCAGGTCTAGTAAAGGGAGCCTCTAAAGGAGAGGGTCTGGGTAATGCTTTTTTATCTCATATACGCTCAGTTAATGCGTTATTTCATATTGTAAGATGTTTTGAAGATGATGATATACAACACGTTGAAAATAGAATTAATCCTCTCGAAGATATCAAAATTATTAATGCAGAATTGGCATTATCTGATCTAGAGATTTTGGAAAAAAATTATCAGAAACAAAAAAAAACTCAAAAAACTGATGATGATAAAAAAAAGATATTGATAATTGAAAAAGCAATCGATCTTATTTCTAAAGAAAAAGGAATTTTGAACAACTTAAATAAAGATGAGATTGAATATTTGCATATCTTTCAACTTATATCTATTAAACCTGTTGTGTATGTTTGCAATGTTGATGAAAACTCTTCTGTAAACGGAAATGCTTACACTAAGTCTATTGAGGAATATTCTAAATTAAATAACTCAGAGACATTGATTGTAAGTGCTAAAATTGAGTCTGAAATTTCACAAATAAACGAACATGAAGAAAAAAAAATGTTTCTTGACAGTATAGGCCTTAAAGAAACAGGTCTTAAAAGAGTTATTAAAAAAGGTTATGAACTTTTAAATTATATAAATTTTTTTACTGCTGGTGAGAAAGAGCTAAGAGCATGGACGATTATTAGAGGTACGTTAGCACCCAATGCCGCTGGTGAAATTCATAGTGATATGGAAAAAGGTTTTATAAGAGCTGAAACAATTTCATATGAAGATTATATTGAATACAAAGGAGAAAGTGGTGCAAAGGAAAAGGGAAAGTTAAGGTTAGAGGGAAAAGAATATGTAGTTAAAGATGGCGATATCATCCACTTCTTATTTAATGTTTGATATCTCTCCAAATTTGTTGTTTAGAAATATAAGCTAAGACGAACAATACCAATAAAAATAGTATTACTTTTAAACCCATTCTCTTTCGGTCCTCTAAACTAGGCTCAGCTGCCCAAGCTAAAAAAGTTGTAACATCTGTTGTCATTTGATCCATTGTACTTTCAGTTCCATCATCGTAATCAACAAGACCATCTGATAATGGGGATGTCATGGCAATTAAATTACCTGCCATATATTTATTGTAATGTTGACCTTTTGGGACTTTTATATCTTCTGGTGGTTCAACATAACCAAGCAATAATGCTTTAATGTAATCAGCGCCTTTAGGTCTAGCTTTAACTATTAAAGACAAATCAGGTGGGTACGCTCCGTTATTTGCTGCTCTAGCAGCCTTTTCATTAAGATATGGGTTTACAAACTGATCTGAAGGAATTCCGTCTCTTTCGAACATTTCTCCTTCGTCATTTGGTCCATCTAAAACTAAGTGTTCGGCTGCAATAGCTTTTATATGATCTTCACTAAAACCAAGGTCCGCTAAATTTCTATAAGACAGATAATTCATGGAATGGCAACCCGCGCAAACTTCTCTATAAACTTTTAAACCTCTTTGAGCTGAGGCACGATCATATGTTCCGAAAAATCCTTTCCAAGACCAATCATATTTTGGAATATCAATTTTTGCTCCAGCGCCATACGAATTGAAACTAAAGAATAAAAAAATGGCCAGTAGAGCTTTTTTCATATTAAGCTTTTTTACTTTGCAAATAATTTGTAATAGTTAGAGGTTGTCGTGGTGTTTCTAAAAATCCTACAAGTGGGGCTAAAACAAATATAAACAAAAACCAATATGCAGTTCCAATCCTTGATATAAGTACGTAAAGACCCTCAGCAGGTTTCCCTCCAACATACATAAGAACCAAAAAGTTTACCGCAAATAAGAGAACACAATATCTCCAGATTGGTCTAAATAAACATGATCTAACTTTAGATGTGTCAAGCCATGGTAATAAGCCTAATGCTAGAATGGAACTAAACATAGCTATTACACCACCTAGTTTATCTGGAATAGCTCTTAGTATTGCATAGAAAGGTAGAAAGTACCATTCAGGCACAATATGTGCGGGAGTCACCATAGGGTTAGCTTTAATGTAATTATCGGAGTGACCTAAAATATTTGGATAATAAAAGAGAATAAATGCCAAAATGATAAAGAAAAATATTGTAGCATTTAGATCTTTAATAGTTACGTATGGATGAAAACTCACTGTTTCATCCCAGCTTTGAGGCTCTGTGCCGGTAGGATTATTTGAACCAGTCATGTGCAAAGTAATTACGTGAAAGACAACTAAACCGACAATTGCGAAAGCTAATAGCCAATGAAGAACATAAAAACGATTAACAGCTGAGTCACCAACGGTGAAGTCACCAAGAAGTAATGTGAGTATAGCATCTCCTACAACAGGAATAGCTGAAAAAAGATTAGTTATAACTGTTGCTCCCCAATAAGACATCTGACCCCATGGGAGTGTATATCCTAGAAATGCAGTTGCCATCATCAGCATGAACATAGTCAAACCGAAAATATAGACTAACTCTCTAGGCGCCTTGTATGATCCAAAATATAAAGCTCTAAATATGTGTATAAAAGTAGCTATAAAGAAAAAAGAAACTAAGTTGGCATGTAAATATCTAATTAACCAACCAAAACTAACGTCTCTCATGATCCTTTCAACAGAGTCAAAGGCATCATCGGCTGAAGGCTTATAATGAAACCCTAGAAAAATTCCAGTTAAAATTAGTCCTATAAGACAAAACATAGCTATACCACCAAATGACCAAAAGTAATTGAGTGATTTAGGGACGGGAAACTTTAAGTATTCTGCTTCCATCATTCTTATAAGAGGAAGTCTAGAGTCAATCCAACCTTTTATACCAGTGTATGGAGAAGTTAGTGTTTTTTTGTAACCTTGTAATTCATTTGAACTCATTAAATTATCCTATCTTTATTCTGTTATCAGTTAAAAAAACGTAAGGGGGAACAGGTAAGTTGGTCGGAGCTGGGCCTTTTCTTATCCTGCCAGAAGTATCATAATGAGAACCATGACAAGGGCAAAACCATCCGCCATAGTCTCCTTTTGTATCCGAAGCTTTTTGTCCAAGAGGTACACAACCTAAATGAGTACAAACACCTAATACAACTAACCAATTATCTTTTTGAACTCTAGCAGAGTCCTCCTCTGCATCTGGTAGTTCCTCTAAAGAAATATTTCTAGCACTGTCAATTTCACTTTTTGTTCGATGCTTTATAAAAACAGGTTTACCTCTCCATATTACTGTCAAACTCTGGCCCTCTTCCAAGGGAGATAAATCTATTTCAGTTGATGCCAAGGCTAGAGTATCTTTGCCTGGATTCATGCTTGATATAAAAGGAACAAGTAAACTAGCAGCCCCAACCCCTCCTAGGGTCATTGCTGATAATTTAATAAAATCTCTTCTTGGTTTTTTACTATCTGACATTTGGGTTTAAATCTAAGTAGATTTTATTGGTAAGATGTAGCATAAGTAGTAGTCATCATGACGCATAAATTTGCAATTTGTCTCTATCAGCCCGATATGCCTCAAAATCTTGGTGTGATTATCAGAACCGCTGCTTGTTTAGAGTTTCCCCTTCACATAATCAAACCTTTGCCTTTCTCCATGACAGATAAAAGATTTAAAGGCGCTGTGATGGATTACATAGACCATTGTGAAATTATAAATCATGAAAATTGGGATAATTTTTATTTATATTCAAAAAAAAATAACAACAGAATAATCTTAGCCACTACTAAAACCGACAATAATCTTTATGAGTTTAAGTTTGAAGATAATGATATTATTTTATTTGGAAAAGAAACAGCAGGTGTGCCAGAAACAATTCATAATACTGTCAATAACAAAATAACGATACCGATAAGCAGCAAAACAAGGTCATTAAATCTTGCTACTTCTGTTGCAATTGTCGTTTCATCAATTAAAGCTGATTTTTAAGATAAAAAATCTAAAAATTGCCTCAGCTCATTATTCGCTTTTAAAAAAGTAATGGTATTTTTTGGAAATGGCATCTTGTAGATCTTATTAAGCTCTTGTGATATTTTTTTTTCTTTTACAAAATCTGTAATGTTTTTTGAGAGTAACATTATAGCTTCCAAATCAGCTGGAAAGGTTTTTGTATTTTCAAATAATGAAAGAAACCTGATATATCTTATTGCCCTTAGATAATCTTTTTGAATTTGTACAATTGGGTCAAAAATAAACTTCAAGTAGTTATTTTTAAAATGCTCAACACCTGAATAAAAATCGAACACCTCCCCGATTAAATTTATGTATATGCTATTAAATGTAAAATCTCTTCTTAAAGAGTCCTCTTTAATACTCAAGGCATTAGCAATTTTTGAATGTCTTCCAGATGGGGCTACATCTTTTCTAAATGAATTTATCTGGAACTCAAAATCACCTAATTCGAACGATATACTTTTATAAGCTTGATAATATTTTGCACTATCATATTTATCTAAAATTTTATCGACCGTTCGATCATCTAATTCTGGAATAACTACATCAATATCTTTGTTTTTGTGATTATCCGATAATAAAGACCTAGTAGCTCCTCCAATAAGATAAATATCCTTTTTTTCAAATGGAAGCATGCTGCAGATTTCATCAAAATGAGAAATATTAGAGATTTCTTCAACTTTTTTTTTTAAATTCATCTTCTAATTTAATTCCATGAGTTCTAGCCATCTTTGCTCTTTATTTTCCAATTCTATTTGGAGAGAGCCTAATTTTTTAGTTGTGCTAATAAATAACTCATAGTCCTTTTTATAAAGATCTGGTGCCTCTATGATTTTTTCAAAATGAACAATTTCTTCTTTCAAAAGGTCTATTTGCTTGGGTAAATTATTAAGCTCATATTGTAATTTAAAGGTTAACTTTTTTTTATTTAAATTTTTTAAATTTATATTTTTCTTTTCAGATTTATTTTCATTTTGAGAATAGTTATTAGTATCATTTTCAAGAAGATCTTTGTTTTTTAAGAAGTCATGATAGCCACCATTAAATAACAAAACATCACCATTTCCTTTAAAAAATAATATTTTATTTACTAATTTGTCTAAAAAATCTCTATTGTGTGAGACAACTACGAGAGTCCCGTTGTAATTAGAAAGTATAGACTCTACTAAATCTAAAGTATCAATATCAAGGTCATTAGTAGGCTCATCTAAGATTAAGCCACTTTTAGGATTTGATAAGACTTTTGATAAAAGTAGTCGATTTTTCATTCCACCAGATAAACTCCCGACAGGATCATTTGCTTTAGATGGATCAAAATGGAAATCTTTTAAATAACTGCATACATGTCTCTCTTTACCCTGCGTTTTTAAGTAATCGCCACCAGAGGGGACTAAGACCTTCTTTATTGGTAAATTGTCTTTTAAATCATTTCTTAATTGATCAAAATAGGAAAACTCTAACTCTTTTCTTAATTTTAAAGTTCCCGATTTTAAATTCAGTTCATTAAGTAAAATTTTTAAAAAAGTTGTTTTTCCAGATCCATTACCTCCCAAAAGACCAATTCTATCTTTTTTGCTTATTTTTAAATTAAAGTTTTTTAAAATAAAATTTTTATTATTTTCTTCATAGTAAAATTCTGCATTGTGAAACTCTGCAACATTTTTAAAATTCTTTGAATTCTCATAAATTTGATTAATTACAATCTTTTTTGTAGCTTTTTTAAATTCGCTAATATCTTTGTCTAAATTTTCCTTTAAGTCTTTAGCTTGTTCTAACCTTCTGGTATTTCTTTTAACTCTTGCTTTAACTCCTTTATTAGCCCAATTCACCTCTAAATTGACAAATTGCTTCCTATTTTGTAGTTCTCTCTCTTCTTGTGATAAAAGAGTCTCAGACCAATTATCAAAATCACTATAACCTTTGTAGTTTATTTTTATTTTAGATCGATCTATCCATAATATTTTATTTGTAAAGTTTTTTAGAAATTGTCTATCATGACTTACACATAAAATTGCACAATCTAGTTTTTTTAAATAATTTTCTAGCCAAACAATTGTGTCCAAGTCTAAATGATTAGTTGGTTCATCTAATAGCAAAAGATCAGATGGTTTGATTAAATTTTTGATTAGCCCTACTCTCCTTTTTTGCCCCCCAGATAAATGTTTAATTAAACTGTTTTTATCAATACTTAAATTATTGCAAAATATATCTATCTCATAATTATTATCTTGATTTTTGATAACAGATAAAATTTCTTGCTCAACGGTGTTATTATCATCATTTAATACAAAATTTTGGTTGAAATAATTTACAGCAAAATTATCAATACTCCATTTTTCACCAGCATCAATATCATGTTGACCTGATATGACATTCATTAGGGTTGATTTCCCTGCCCCATTTTTACCAACAAGCGCAATAAAATCTTTTCGATGAATATTTATATCAAGTTCCTTTAAAATTTCTTTTTTATGATAACTAACTGATCCCTCTTTAAGTGAAAATAAAAGTTGTTTCATATTATTTCAATTTATAGCTTAGATATGGCTGGGGCGGTAGGATTCGAACCTACGCATGCCGATACCAAAAACCGGTGCCTTACCGCTTGGCTACGCCCCATCAGGATTTAAAGAACTTATCCGAAATAAGAGGATTTTTCAATTCTAACTGAAGGATTAAATTTATTAATCTCCCTAAAAATCGACCTTTCTTTTGCGATTTTCTTGAAAGATACAAAAATTGAAGATCCACTACCACTCATGCCAAATTTTAAGAAATCTTTCCTATAATCCAAAAGGAACATAAATAATTCTTTAAACTCTTTATTAAGCAACATGGATGAACTAGTTAAGTTATTTTGAGATATTAGTTGTTTTTTTGCTCCCATATTATGGTTTTTAAAATAATTATAAATTTTTTTAGTTAAATTTTTTTGTGAAGGAAAAATTAAGTAAACTCTCCTCCAATAATATTTTTTTGCATTGAGGTATTTATACTGACTTAATCCATCAATTATTTTTGGATATTTATCTTTAAAAATAATTACATCTGAACCAATTAAAGGTGCATCTTTTTCAAAGTTTTTTGAAGTAATTTGATGATATTTATATAGAAATTTTAAAATTGAGGCTGCATTTGAGGATCCGCCTCCTAATCCATAACCAACTGGTATTTTTTTGTAAACTAAAAATTTTAATTTTGTTTTAGTTTTGTATTTTCTATCAAAAAATAGAATTGATTTTTTTATAATATCATTTTTCAATTTGATTATTTTTTTATTTTGATCGTAATAAGTAATTTGTAACTTTGTAGAATTAGATACCTTAATTAAATCATTTAATTTTAAAAGAACGACTTTAGAAGAAATCTTATGTTTTTTGATAATTTTGTCATAATATTTAATTTTTAAATCAAGATTTATTTTAGCATAGCTTGTTAATTTATTTATTTTCATTTCTGCCTAAAACTTCCTCGTATTTAAAATAATCTTTATGAAATAGTATAATTTTATTATCTAAAAATTTTGATTCTTTGTATCTGCCTAATTCATAATATATTTGAGATAAATGATCTATTATTTCTGGCTCTGAGGGTTCAAGTTGATAAGCATCATAAATCCATTTTTCTGCCAAATCTAAATTATCTTTCTTAAAATAAAGCCATCCCAAACTATCAAGTATAGCCCCATCATTATAATTTGAGTCTTTTACTGCCTTTTGAAGCATATTTTCTGCAAGATCTAATTTTCTATCATTCTCAACCCATAAATATGCAAGATAATTTAATATGTAAGGATATGAACTTTTAGATATATCAATACTTTTTTGGATAATTTCTTCAGCTTTTTTAATTTCATTATTTCTCTCTAACAAAATACCATATTTAAAAAGATGAATTGCATCATCAGAATTCTCTAAAATACTCATGCAACACTCGTTTATAAAATCTAAAGCACCACTATTATCATTTAAAAAGTACATTTCCATCGCAACAAGAAATGATAACTCTAGATTTATCCAATCAGTTTGATGATCGCTATTATTTATAAAATACAATAAGTCACTCATATCAGTGTCTAATTCAAATGATGTTGAGATATAAAGGTAGTTTTTAAAAAAATTAAAATTTTTGTCAGTTGGGTTAAAATTTTTAATTAATTTTAGTATTTCTTTACTTGGATTTAATTCTGCTAAAAATGAAATTTTTTTATAAAGATAATAATCACTATTATCCGGATTTATTTCGATTAAATAAGACAATAAAGCAAGTGCTTTTTTATACTCACGCGCATAAAAATAATAATTGCTAGTTTGAAATAGTTGAAGATATATTATGTCTTCATAATCCTTAACTACGTAATTTTGATCTAATTCTATAGACAAATTATTAAAAGTAGTTGATGACTTAATAAAATCTGACAGTGGAAAATTAATGTTATGATAATTGAAAATACTATCCATAACATTTAATTCTTTAGAATTAAAGATAGAGAGTGTTTCTTTATTTGATGTTATTTCTTCATTAATTTTTTTTAAATTGTTGAGGTCATTTTGAAGATGATAGTAAAAAATACTATTGATATATCTTAAATTTGTAAAGCGACTATCAATTTCATTCAAATTTTCTAAATTATTTTGAACATTGTGTTTATTACAAAAAGTCATCCAAAAATTTATGCTTTTTAGTATAGCCTCTTCAAAAATATAAATTTGTTTTTTGTCAGGAATATTTAAGCATTTGTCATCACCAAGATTCTTTAAAAAAAGAACAATTTCATGAATAAACCCACTTTCAATTTCACTAATATTATCAAAAGTATAATTTCCTATGATAATATTACTTAGTAAGGTTGAAGTATGGTCATTTGAAAAATTATATTTGGGTAATTTTTCCCAAATTAAATAATCATTATTGTATTCAGAATAAATTGAACTTAGAAGTTGATTTTCGAAAGTATTTTTTAATTGAGACCCATATGCATATACAATAAATCCAAAAAAACATATAAAATATAAACTAAAAGATAATTTTTTAATCATGAATAACCAAGACTACCAAAAAAATATTCTTTTGGAATTGATGAATCTGGAGGAATTTCAAGTAAAAAAATCTCAAAATGATTCCGATAACCAAATAAATATAGATATTATCAATAGTCCAAGCAAAGCAACCAGTATAGAGCAAATAGAGGATTTTTTAAAAAAAGAATTATTAAAGTTAAATATTAATCAACCAATCAATCTTGTAGAAGGTGATAAAAATTCGCAGATCTTATTTTTTTACGGTAAATGTGACATTACTGATGAAAAGATAATAGATAAAGCAAGTGGTGAGTTATTCGATAAAATGCTTTCCTCCATAAAATTAGATAGGAAACAAATAAGCTTAGTGTCTTATATACCAAGGGGACTTAGTGAGTTTGATAATAACCACAAAATGAATTCAATTTTACAACTTATCAATTATCGGTTGATTGAATTGATTAACCCAAAATATTTAATAATTATGTCAAATTATTGCATCAAAATGTTATTGGCTGCAGACTTGTCTTCCATGTCTCTTCGTGGAAAATGGTTTGATTTCAACACACCCAATGACGTGGTACCCAAAAAATGCCGTGTGCTTTATGAGCCTTCTTTATTAATAAATAATCCAGAACTTAAGAAAGATGCTTGGGAAGATTTAAAAGAAATTAAAAAGCAGCTTGGTGGATAGAATGAAAATTATAGTTTTATTAATTGTAACGTTTTTTTACTCACACAGTATCTTTGCTCTTAGCTCTAAAGATATTGGCCTTTACAAAAGTATTTTTAATGACTACAGAAATGGAAATTTTGATAAAGGTGATAAAGACATAGCAAAACTAGATGATTTAATTCTTATGGGTCATGTACAAGCTTTAAAACTTCTTCATCCAACAGCACATCGCTCTAGTTTTTTAGAGCTCCGAGATTGGTTGAGTGAATATAGTGATCATTACGAAGCTAGAAGGATTTATAAATTGGGAGTAAGAAGGATGCCAAATGGGGCAAAAAAACCAAAAAAAAATTCATACCCACTTTTTGATGAGATCTTTCAAAAAGATAAGTTACAAGAAACCGTCTCCACTAAATCAAATAAAATATTTTTAAATAATAATTACTCAAAAAAAATTAGTATTTATAATACTGTAAGATCAAGAGTTGGAAGAGGATGGCCTACTGGAGCATTAGAGTATTTAAACCACCATATAAAATATTTTAATCAAAAAGAAAAATCTTTTCTTCTTTCCAAAATTGCCAATGGCTACTACCTTGCAGATTTAGATGATAAGGCTATAAATGTTTTAAATGATGAAGCTTTCTTGAGTCAACCGTACGATGAGGGCTTATGGATCAAAGGTCTCTCATATTATAGAAAAGGAAAATACCAAAAAGCCTCGAGACAATTTTTAATACTCTCAAAAATTTCAGATAACAAATGGTTAAGGGATGCTGGTGCTTATTGGTCATTTTTATCCTCAACAAAAGACGCTAATGACGAAATTACTTTCAAAGCATCTTTAGAGGCTCTAAATAAATCTTGCAAACCAAGTTTTAATATATATTCAATTTTATCTTGTAGAATTTTAGATAAAACCATTCAAGACTTTGAATTTAATACCTCATTAATGAGCTCAGATCTTGAGTCATTTTTAAATACCAAATTAGGTGAGAGAATTCAGGCATTAATTGAAATCGATGAACTTCCAATTGCAGAGATAGAATTAAATAGACTTCAAAACATTACAAATGAGAGGTTTAAAAGACTCATACTAAATTTTTCTATTAAAAATGATCTCAGTTCCTTGCAAATTAAAACAGCAAAATACTTGTTTAAAGATGATGCCCCGATAGATTTTTTATATCCAACTCCAAAATGGATTCAAGGTTACAATTTCAACAGTATTGACCCAACTATTATTATTAGCATGATTAGACAAGAGTCGCAGTTTAGTGCTTTCGCAAAAAGTGGTAAAAGTGCATATGGATTGATGCAAATTCTTCCATCAACAGCTCGTATGGTAAATAAAAAATATAAATTTAAGTCTAATCCGAGAATATTATATGATCCTGAAATTAATGTTGAGACAGGTAGCCTTTACCTTCAAAATTTATTATCTATAAATTATATTAATGGAGATTTATTAAAGGCTTTAATCTCATATAATGCAGGGCCAGGAAATCTTTCAAAATGGATGAAGAAAACTACATTTAACGATGATAGTTTTCTTTTAATTGAGTCTATACCTTCAAGAGAAACACGAATGTTTGTTGAGAGAGTTCTAACTAATCTTGTTATTTATGAATTAATAAATCATAATTCATTCAATTATGCTGATGAACTTATAGCCACTAATACTATCTTGATTAATGATTGATGAAAAAATAACATTTAAACAGATAAATATTGCCGTAATCACTTTGTCGGATACAAGAAAAGAAAGTGATGATAAATCAGGTAATACATTAAAAGAACTAATACAAAAAAAAGGACATTCTGTTTCCCATTATCAGATTATTGAAGATGAACCTAAACTCTTTATTCCTATTATTCAGAAATTAACAGCATCTATCGAACACGATGTAATAATTACTTCAGGCGGGACTGGTCTGACGGGAAGAGATAATACTATTGATGCCTTAAAAAAAATATCTCAAGTTGAAATTCCGGGATTTGGTGAATTGTTTAGACAATTAAGCTATAAAAAAATTGGAACCTCAACTATACAATCTCGAGCAAGTGCATTTTTATTAAATCAAACTTACATCTTTTGTTTACCTGGATCTACCTCTGCTGTCAGAGATGCTTGGAATGATATTCTTTTTCATCAATTAGACATAAGACACAAGCCATGTAATTTTGTCGAACTAATACCTAGACTTGATGAGTGAATATGTTGTTGGAGTCGACGAGGTTGGCAGGGGATCTCTTGTTGGAAGTGCAATAATTTGTGCTTTTAGATCACAAAATTCCTTATTTGATAAACTTCCATTTAGTGTCTCTGACTCAAAAAAAATTAATAAAGAAAAAAGAGAGGAAATATATGAATATTTCAAATTAAATAAAGGTTTTGAATATAATTATCAAATTATTTTTGGAAAAAAAAAATTTATTGAAAGGTTTAATATTCACAATGTGGTTTTGCAAAGCATGAAACAATCGATAATTTTGTTGTCTAAAAAATCAGATACGATCATCATTGATGGAAAATTTATTCCAAGCGAAATGAAAGGTTATAAGGTGAGGTCTTTAATTAAAGCAGATGATAAAATTAATCAGGTGTCAGCGGCTTCAATTATAGCAAAAGTCTTCAGAGACAAATTACTTTTGAAGCTCCACTCATTAGATGGTAATTATCAATGGAATAAAAATGCTGGGTACGGTACAAAGTCTCACTTAAGCGCTATTTATACACATGGGGTCAGTAAATATCACAGGACCACTTATCAACCTATAAGTAAACTTATCAAAAAGTTATCTACTTAGTTATCAACAGTAGATTAAGTTTTTTTTACACAAGATTCTTTATAAATATTAAGATTCATATGTGTTGAAATCAAATAACCTGTATTTAGGTGATTGTCTTGATCTGTTGGCTAAGATTGAAGATCAGACAATTGATTTAGTTTTCTTAGACCCTCCTTATAATTTACAATTGAACAAAGTCTTAACTAGACCAAATCATTCCATTGTCAATGGTGTCAATCAGGATTGGGACAAATTTGATAGTTACTCGAGTTATGATGATTTTACCTTTTCTTATTTAACTGAGTGTAAAAGAGTTCTTAAACCTGATGGAGGGTTATGGA
Source organism: uncultured Alphaproteobacteria bacterium (assembly GCA_902546975.1). Taxonomy (GTDB): domain Bacteria; phylum Pseudomonadota; class Alphaproteobacteria; order HIMB59; family HIMB59; genus HIMB59. The sequence goes on along the minus strand of CACCLU010000003.1, from coordinate 903 downwards.
TTATTGGTTCATATCACAATATTTTTAGAATTGGAAAAATTCTCCAAGATTTAAACTTTTGGATTTTAAATGACGTGATTTGGGCCAAATCTAACCCATTACCAAATTTTAGGGCAACAAGACTTACTAATGCACATGAAACTCTTATTTGGTGTTCGAAAAAACCTAAATCTAAGTATCAATTTAATTATCATACTTTAAAGGTTGCAAATGAAGACAGACAAGAAAGAAGCATTTGGAACTTTCCAATTTGTTCAGGTAAAGAAAGGCTTAAAAACCATAAAAAAGAAACAGCTCACCCAACTCAAAAACCGTTAGCTTTGATGAGAAAAATTATTATTCAGTCATCGATACAGGGAGATTTAGTACTAGAACCCTTTGCAGGCACAGCAAGTTTCTGTGCTGAAGCAAAATATTTGGGCAGAGATTACATAGGTCTTGAAAAAGATGAAGGTTATTTTAATTTAGCTATTAAAAGATTAAAAAAAATTAAATCTTTAAAAAATGATTTATTAGAGATTAATGAAAAAGATAAACCAACACAAAAAATACCCTTTGCAAGTTTAATTGACAATGGTCATTTAAAGCCGGGTGCTAATCTCTATAACAATAAGAAAAGCTATAAAGCTACAATTTTACCAGATGGGAGTATTTCATATAAAAATGAGAGAGGATCAATTCATAAAATTGCAGCAAAAGTAAATAAGACATCGAGTTTCAATGGATGGGATTATTGGCATTATGAGGATAAAAAAAAGAATTTAATATGTATCGATGAAATTAGAAAGAAGATGAGGAATTAATTTAATATTCTTTTAAAGAGTGTTGGTAATGCAAGCTGGTTAATTTTTGATTTTTCTATCCATACTGAATTGTTAATTTTTAATTTTTTAAGATTAAATT
>CACCLU010000002.1 GCA_902546975.1 uncultured Alphaproteobacteria bacterium | reverse complement strand
AAAAATTTATTTGTAATATAGTTTTCTATTGATAAAAGTTGAAGTAATGGTTCAGATAAAATAACAGAAAGAGAGCCTGCTAATCCAAAAATTATAAAAATTTTTAATAAATGTAACTTGGAATTTGCACCAAAAAAATTAATCAAATTATTTATCAATTTATGCTTTCGTATTTTTCTTTAAAATTTCAACAGCTGGTTGATCAAGAAAATTAATTTTTTCAAATTTAGACCTTAAATATATATCAAAAATTAAGAAGAAGATCAGATAACAATAACTAGTAAAATCATCTTTAATTGAAAACTGTGTAACTAAAAATTTTTTTTGAATTAGGGTTTTTATAGCACCCTCCTCTAATGTACTCATTAAATTGTAACCTTTAATTAAACTGGCATTGGAAATGATTGTTTTATTTCTATTTTCAATTTTAAAAAAATAAAAATGTTTATCATGTGGGCCATCAATGTAGAGTTGAAATTGACTATGCTGATCTATAGAGCCATAAGAGGATATATAATTTTTTGCTCTTTTATTTTTACCTAAACTTTCTGCAAAAATTTGCCTATACCACTCATTAATAGCATTTACCTTATCGTGATAACTAAGGCCTACAAGGATGTTTAAGTTAAATTTTTTTTCATGGGCAATAGAGTAGTTAATATACTTTGATAGTTTACTATGATTTTTTTGAAATATTTTTTTTGCTTTATTAAATGACTTTATGATTGAAGGTAATGAATGTCCTATCGATAAAAGTGGGAGAAGTGATGTTATTGAAAATATACTAAATCTTCCACCTATATTTGGGTCATGATCAAAACATAGAATATTATTTTTTAGAGCAAATTTTCTCATGTAATTATTTTTATTTTCTGTAATAAAAATAAATTTTTTTATAAGCGTTGAAATTTTTTTTTGTTTGAAAATTTTTATTACTAAATTTAGAAAATATTTAGTCTCAATAGTGTTACCTGATTTCGAAATGAATATAAATTTATCATTTTTATTAATATTTAAATCCAATAGAGTGTTTTCGATCTTAACCAATGAGGGGTTATCATAAATAAAAATATTTTTATCAAGGCAATAGGGATCTAAGAATTGGCATAGTAATTTCGTACTTAATGAAGACCCTCCCATTCCAAATACGTGAGTTCTAAATTTTTTATTTTTAAATATACTTAGATCATAATTATTAAAATAATTTTTTTGTAATATTGGATTAAACATATCTAATGAAAAGAATTCATTAATTGAATAGTTGATATTTGTTTGTTTAATAAATCTAAAATTTTTCGAATTATTTTTTATTTTCATGAAATAATTGACTCAATAATAAAAATTCTTGTAACTACTTTTTTTTACCCTTAAAAAGCCTCTGGAAAAAATTTTCCTCTTCCTCTTCAGTATCGTTTTCCTCTATTATAATCTCGTTTCCATTATCAATTTGTTCAATAATATTTGGATTTGCTTCATTGGCATTTGTCTGGTTAAGTATTGACTCTATCACTGGATTATTTGAGATTTCAGAATTCGTTGTGTTATCATCTCCACTATTTGGCAGGGGTAAATCATTTGTTGGAGGTATAATAAGCTCTTTATTATATCCAACACCAACTTCGTTTCTTATTTCTCTTTGGCAAGATACCAACAGGACTAATAAGACTAAAAATATACTTTTCATAATTTTTTATTCAAAAACAAGATATTCATCATCAAAAAAACAAAGCCAACAGTAATACAGCTATCAGCAATATTAAATGCTGGCCAATGGTATTCCCCTATGTATATGTCAATAAAGTCAATAACAAAACCCCTAAATATTCGGTCTATAAAATTGCCCAATGCACCAGACAAAATCAAGGTCAAAGTAAATTGAAAAACCTTATCTTGTGTTTTTATGAGTAAATATAAAAAATATGAAATAATTAGTAATATTACTATTGAAACTACTATTTGATTAAGAGATGGATTATTCAATAGTCCAAATGCAAAACCGTAATTTACAACAAATGTTAAATTTATAATTGGGAATAAAGACACTGACTCATAAAGATCAAAGAAATTGATAACTAAAGCCTTAGTGATTTGGTCCAAAGTAACAAGGAATAAAAATAAAAAAAATAAATTTAAGTTAAACTTATTTTTGAAAAGTTTTCCAAACATCATCACATCGATTGCATAAATTATTTTTACTAGATGATACTTCTTGCAACACAGCCCAGCATCGCTCGCATTTTTTTCCATCAGCTAATTTTATATCAACATATATTTCCTCATCTTCAATACTGATTGATTCTTTTGACCTATTTGAAATATTGTGTATTTCAACATTGCTGACAATACACATCTCAGCCAAATCTAAATCTGCAATTATTTTTTGTATATCTTTAGATAAAAATAAAATTACTTTGGCTTGAAGGCTTGAGCCAATTAATTTTTCATTTCTTTTTAGCTCTAAGGCGGAGGTAACACTTTTTCTTACTCTTTTTAGTTCTTCAAAAACTTTTTCAAGCGAAATATCCTTATAAGTAAATTCATCATCTTTAACATTTTGTAATAAAATACTTTCTTCGTTACTATAGCTCCTAGACTTCCATGCTTCTTCACATGTAAATGAAACTATGGGTGAAAGCCATTTTGTTAAAAACTCAAATATTATATGTAAACATGTTGAAGTTGATCTTCTTTTTATACTTTTTATATCATCACAATATAAGGAGTCCTTTCTAATATCAAAATAAAATGCTGATAGCTCAAGAGTGCAGAAATTTAGTAAAGCAGTGTAAATCGCATGGTAATCATGTTTTGAAACTAATTCTTTAAGATTTTCATTAAGGCTTGAAATTCGCGTTAAGAGATACCTTTCTAATTCAGGCATTTCTTCTGGGTCAACTAAATTTTGTTTATTGAAGCTATAAAGATTTCCTAAAAGGAATCTTAGTGTGTTTCTTATTTTTCTATAAGAGTCTATTTGGTAGTTGATAATCTTATTATCAATTTTTAAATCCTCAGAATAATCTGATGCAACAACCCAAATACGCAATATATCTGCACCGTATTTATTGATTATTTCATCTGGAGAAATAACGTTTCCGACTGACTTAGACATTTTTCTACCTTTACCATCCACAACAAAGCCATGTGATAAAATACTTTCAAAAGGTGCCTTGTCTCTTGTTCCGCACGACTCAAGTAATGAGGAGTGAAACCAACCTCTATGTTGATCCGAGCCCTCTAAATACATCGATGCTGGCCAGTGAAGATCCTCTCTAGCCTCTAATACATAAGAATGAGTTGAACCACTATCAAACCAAACTTCAACGACATCTTTTACTTGTTCAAAATCATTTGGGTCATATTCAGGTGATAAAAATCTTGAGGGTTCGGAATTAAACCAGGCATCTCCTCCCTCTAATTCATAAATCTTTGCAATTTTTTCAATAATATTTTGATCGCGTAGAGGTTCACCTGTTTTTTTATTGACAAATATTGGTAAAGGCACCCCCCACACTCTTTGTCTCGACACGCACCAATCCGGACGGTCCTGTATCATACTTCTTAATCTTTTTTGTCCTTGTTTTGGGAAAAAATCAGTTTCATCAATAGCTTTAAGTGCTTTTGTTCTTAAATCGTTTGTGTCCATTGAGATAAACCATTGTGATGTATTTTTATATACCAAGGGGGCTTTAGATCTCCAAGAATGAGGATAGCTATGAACTAAGATACCTTGTGATATAAGGTTATTGTTTTTTTTTATTTCATCACAAACATTTTGATCAACTTTAAAAATGTGTTGGCCATTAAATACAGGAATATGATCATAATATATTCCACTTTCATTTATTGTCATGGGTAATTCTAAATCATGTTGTTTACCCAAAATAAAATCATCCATTCCATGTACTGGACAAATATGAACTATGCCCGTGCCTTGTTCAGTAGTTACAAAATCACCATGAAGAATAGGAACTTCAAAATTATATCCAGAGTCGTATAAAGTGTGTTTACAAAAAGTATTTGTTAATTCATGACCTTTGATGGAAAAATTAACTTTATATTCTTCAATTTTATTTTCTTTAATAAATGACTCAACCAAATCGCTAGCTATAATAATGTCTTTGTTTCCATCATTTATTTTTAAATTTAAAGATTTGTATTCAATATCGTTATGAACTGCCAGAGCTCTATTACCTGGTATTGTCCAAGGAGTAGTTGTCCAAATAACAATAGAGTGCTCTTTTAATTTATCGTTATCAGTTTTTGAAATTGGAAAACAAGCATATATTGTTGTTGATTTATGATCATGATATTCAACCTCTGCATCTGCAAGTGCAGTTTTTTCTATTACTGACCATAAAACTGGTCTGTGTCCTTTATAAATACCACCATTTTTGAGAAACTTTCCTAATTCTCTTACTATTTGTGCCTCCGCATGAAAATGCATAGTTGTGTATGGGTTATCCCAATCGCCAATTACTCCCAATCTTTGGAATTCTTTTTTTTGAATAGATATCCACTTATTAGCAAAATCCCTACACTGTTTTCTGAATTCAATCACAGGTACATCGTCTTTGTTTTTCTTTTTAGCTCTGTATTCCTCCTCTATTTTCCATTCAATAGGTAGTCCGTGGCAATCCCATCCTGGGACATAAATAGAGTTTTTATTAAGAAGTTGTTGATATTTTACAATTATATCTTTTAAAATTTTATTAAGGGCATGACCCATATGAAGATGACCATTTGCATAAGGAGGTCCGTCGTGAAGAATAAATTTTTCTTTAAAATTGGATTGTTCTCTTAATTTTTTATATATGTCATTTTTAAGCCATTCATCTAGAATTCCTGGCTCTTTTTTAGGCAAGTCAGCTTTCATAGAAAATCCAGTCTTTGGAAGAGTAATAGAGTCTTTAATTTCCATAATTTAATATTTTTTTTGCTTCAGCGATATCTAAATTGATTTGATTTAATAATTCTTTTATACCATTAAATTTTTTCTCTTGTCGAATTTGTTTATAAAAAAATAATTCTATATTTTTATCATAAATATTATTGTCAAAATCAAACAAATAAGCCTCAACAATTGGCTTTTCTTTATTAAAGGTTGGTCTTATACCAAAATTAACAATACCAAAATAGGTATTTCCATCAATTGAGGTCTCTACAGCATAGACACCATATGGAATAATAATTGTATTGAGAGGGTACTCAATATTGGCTGTGGGAATACCAATTGAACGACCTCTCTGATCGCCTTTAATAACTATACCAGAAATACTAAATTTTCTTTTCAAATCTTCATTTGCTAATTCAATATTTCCTAAATTAAGATTTTCTCTTATTTTACTTGAAGAAATTTTGTTATTATTTTGCTCATCGACAATGAGATCAATTTCGTTTAGTTGAATATTATTTTTCTCACAAAATATCCTTAATGTCTCTATGTTTCCTTTTCTTTGATTCCCATAATGAAAGTCTCTTCCTATTAAAATTTTTTTGGCATTAATTTTTCCTAATAAAATTTTATCTTCAAATTCTAAATGATTTAGTTCAGTAAATTTTTTATTAAAATGTAAGTCAATTAAATAGTCTAAACCTAAGCTCTCTAAAATCTCTTTTTTTTTTAATTGAGAATTAATCATAAAATTATTTTGTTTTTTAAAATAAATTTTTGGATGTGGAGTGAATGATAAAATAGCAGATTTGAATTTTGATATTTTAGTTTTTTGTATTAAGTTTTTTATTATCTCTCTGTGGCCTTTGTGAATACCATCAAAGTTACCTATTGTTAAACACAGCTTTTCATCGATATTAATTTCTTCAAAACTACTATTTATATATTTCATAGAAAAAATTAAACGGTGTGATATTTACTCTTATAATAAATAAGGGGTTTTTTGGTATTTAGTTTTACGCAGTTTGTTATTAAACATATGATTATTGTATGATCGCCTGATATGACTTTTTTTTCAACTTTTGCCTCTAATAGACCCAAAGACTCCGGAAAGAAAGGAACCTTATTATTCGCAATTTTATATTTTGTATTCACCCACCTTTTCTCTAATGATCCAGCAAATTTATTAGATAAATTAAGTTGAGATTTAGCTAAAAAATTTACATTTAAAGGACTATTTAATTTAAAACTTTTTAAATTTAAATTTTCATTTCCAAGACAAAATAAAAACTTTGGAGGAACAAGAGAAAGGCTTGAGAAAGAATTGACTGTACAACCAAAAAATTGTTTTCTATTTGTTCCATTTGTTACAATCGTAATACCTGTGGAAAATAATGAGAAAACCGCCGTTAAATTTTTAATATTTTTCATAATTTTATTTTTTGTTGGTAGCGCTGGAGAGACTCGAACTCTCACGAGGTTACCCTCACCGGATTTTGAATCCGGCGCGTCTACCATTCCGCCACAACGCCTTAAAATAATCTTATTTACTTATATTATTAAGACAAATTAGGCAAATTGATAACTAATTGTATATTTATTTAAATTTAAGAATAATATCTCGATACTTTGGAATACATTTACTTTATGGCTCCCATACTCACTTTTGCAATGACTGCTGCCATTACACCGGGACCTAATAATATAATTCTTTCAACAAACGCTGTTAATTATGGTTTTAAAGCAACAATTCCACTTATGTTAGGTGTCTTTTTTGGATTTTTATCAGTTTTAACTCTTTGCTTATTAGGAATAGGAGAGATTTATGAAAACTATCCAAATTTTAAGAATTTTATAAAAATAGTAGCCACGATCTTTTTAACTTATTTGGCTTATAAAATTTTTATTTCAACTGAATTTTCAGACAATAATAAAAAAAGAAGATTTACATTTAGAGATATTTATTTTTTTCAATTAATAAATCCTAAAGCTGTAAGTGTTTCCATGTCTAGTTCTGCAATTTTTATACAAAATAAATTCTCATATTTAGAGGAATTTATTTTAATCTTTATTTGTTTTATAATTTCAACATCAACTAGTGCTGTAGTTTGGGCCGCTATTGGACACTCATTTAGAAAATATCTTAATGATAAAAGAAAAATTATTTATTTTAATAGAGTCATGGCTCTATTATTACTAGGCTGTGTTTTTTATATAATTTTATGACAGTAAATTTATTTAAATTATTTTTCTTTTTATTAATTAGCTTCTTACTACTCACCCCTATAGCCTTAGTTATAACAAATGGTTTGAGTGCAATTTTTTTAACCAATGAGCTTTACATTAATAGATATTTAATTGGGTCTACTAAACTCATAGTAATGGTAAGTATTTTTACAACAATCATCAGTGTGCCATTAGCATGGATAAATACAATGACCGAATTTTGGGGGCGAAAATTTCTACAAATATTTGCAATACTACCTTTAGCAGTTCCAGCCTATATTTCAGCATATACTTATGCTGAAATTTTGGAGCCAGGTGGTTTTATAACTCTCAAATTTTTGTTTTATGATGGTTTCTCAATAAGAAATAGTATCGCGGCTTCGCTAATAATTTCTTTATCTTTTTTTCCATATGTTTATATCCTAACTAGGATTGCAATCATAAATTTCTCCACAAGATATATAGAGGCAGCAAAAACTCTTGGTAAAAATCCCTATCAATGTTTTTTTAAAATTGGTTTACCCATGGCCCTACCTGGAATAGCTGCAGGACTAGCATTAGTTTTGATGGAAACAGTCAATGATTTTGGTGTTGCAGATTTTTTTGGTTTACAAACACTCTCAGTAGGAGTTTTTCATTATATGGCGATATTAAATGATTTACCTTTAGCTTTCTTATTAGCCTTAATTATTATTTTAGTAATGGTTTTGTTATATTTTTTTGAGCAAAAATTAAGAGGTAAAAGGAAATTTAATAATAATACTTATGAAAATATTCAGTGGTCAAAATATAAATTAGGAAAGCTCATTGGAATAATTGCATTAATCTTAGGAGTCTTACCTATTTTGTTTGGTTTTATTCTGCCTCTTGTTTTTGTAATTTATACATTTTTAAATAATTTAAATTTTATTGATTTTAATAACTATTTTACCTCATTATATAATTCAATCGTGCTTGGAGTTATTGCTGGAATTGGATGTGCTATCATCTCAGTATTTATTAGTTATTACTCAAGATTCACTACTAAAAATCACATTAAATATTACATAAAAATAATAAACATTGGGTATGCTATACCAGGTGTAGTAATAGCTTTAGGAGTACTTTTCTTTTTATTTTATTTTGATCGATTAACGACATTATCTTTGTCTACCACTTTATTGGGCTTGTCCTTAGCTCTGATAATTAGATTAATTGCTCTATCAAATAATTCTTTAGACTCAGGGATGGAAAAAATAGGAAAATCAATTGATGATGCCTCAAGATTAATTGGAAGAAGATCGTCAACAACATATTTTCGAATAATTTTACCTCAGGTGAAATTAAGTATATTTGCAGGATTTTTTTTAGTATTTGTCGATACTGTAAAAGAGTTGCCTATTACTTTACTACTAAGACCTTTTGATTTTGATACACTTGCTACAAGCCTTTACGAATATTCATCTAATGAAATGTTTGAGTATGGAAGTTTGCATGCTTTAACAATTATTTGTTTTCTTTCTATCGTAATTTATTTGTTCGATAACGTGTTAGAAAAAAGAATGTTGTCAAAGACGAAAAAATAATTATTTAAATTTTTTCATTAACTTTAATGTTTCATCACTAACGTGATGCTCAATACCTTCACTGTCATTTTCTGCAGTCTTTCTGGAGACACCTAACTTAATTAAAAAATTATAAACAATTTCATGCTTTTGTTTTGACTGTGTGGCTAATTTTTCTCCCTTTTCTGTCAAAAAAATTGAACGGTATGGTTCAGATTTTGCTAAATTAAAACTTATTAAACGCTTCAAATTTTTATTAACAGTAGCTTGTGACACACCAAAATGTTGAGCTAAATCAGCATTTTTAACATCACCTTTATTTTTTAAAATTTCTTGAATAGCCTCAACATAATCCTCTAGTATTTCATTCTTATTTTGACTTCTGATATTTGAAAATTGATATGGCTCACTAGATCTAGTGTTTTTCATAGCTGGTTCAATCTATTTTGTTAACAATTAAAAGTAAAGAATTGTTTGACTAATATTTAGTTATATCTATATTGTTTAGCCTAGGCTAAAAATATGACAGAATTAGTATTACAATTAAGTAGAAAATTTCAATATTTAAGATTTTCAAAAATTTTCCTCTTTATATGTATTCTCCTTCTTTTATTTTCTGAACAGACTAGAAGTATTTTAATTTCATCATCGAGTGACGCCTACATAGCTGTATCTAGCTTTGTTGGAGTGACACTTCTTCTGTTTGTTATTCTTGAAAAGAGAAATTTTAATTTACAAAAATTAATTTTACAAAATAAGAAATTTGAAATTCCCATTTGCTCTATGTTAGGAGTTATACCTGGTTGTGGTGGAGCAATAATGGTAATGAGCTTATTCACTAGAAAAGTAGTTTCTTTTGGAGGTGTGCTCGCAGCACTTATTAGTACTATGGGTGATGCAGCTTTTCTTCTCATTGCAACAAAACCTCAGGCTGCTTTAATCATACTACCAGTAACTTTTATAGTTGGTATAATATCTGGATATATTGCTCAACCTTTTACAAAAAATTTTTTACAAAATAAAATTAATAAGAATATAAATACGAACCTTTTACCTAAAAACAAAATTTCAAATAAGTTTTATTTTATTTGGTTTTTATTTTTAGCTCCTGGATTTATTTTGGGAATGTTAAATGCTTTTAACATTGAACTAAACTTTAATTTTATTGGAATTAATGTGGTCGAAGTAATGGCATTTATTTTAGCGATATACTGTGTCTTTTTGTGGGTTTTGAATCCATTAACAGATATTCAAATGGCTTCAATACACGAAAACTCCTATAGAAAAGTTGCAGATACAACTTGTTTTGTTACTGTTTGGGTCATTATTTCATTTGTTGTCTACGAATTAATAGATCTATCAACTAATGGTTTTATATTTGAGTCATTAATACTATTTGGTCCATTTATTCCTCTTATAGCTATACTAATTGGTTTTATTCCTGGCTGTGGTCCTCAAATTATGATCACATCCATGTATGTGAGTGGTCAAATTCCTATGTCCGCACAAATAGGAAACTCTATATCTAACGACGGTGATGCACTTTTCCCTGCGATAGCCATATCTGCAAAGGCAGCAATAGTTGCAACACTCTACAGTGCGATCCCAGCTATTATAATTGCTTATCTCTGGTATTACCTTATAGGTTAAATACTAAATATTAATTAATCGATATGATTTGGAAGAATTTACATATATATGTTGAAAAAAAATCTAAATCAAAATATTCACAATATTTTTTATCTTTAGTTGCTTTTATAGAAAGTATATTTTTTCCAATTCCCCCAGATTTAATTTTAATACCAATTGTTTATTTTAACCCAAAAAAGTTTGTAGTAACTGCCCTGAACTGTACGATATTTTCAGTCATCGGTGGCACTTTTGGATATATCATAGGGTATTTAATTTTTGATATTGCCCAATCTTATTTTGATATAAGCAAGCAGGGTGAATTTATGAATTTTTATAAAGATTGGGGTATTTTTGCAGTTTTTTTGGGTGGTTTTACACCTATACCTTACAAAGTTATAGCTTTAACAAGTGGATATGCTCAATTTAATTTTATCTATTTTATACTCCTTTCATTGTTATCTAGGGGGTTGAGGTTTTTTATTATTGCTTTTATCATTAAACAATTTGGGAAATTAGGTATGGAAATTTTACAAAGAAATAAACTATTAATTTTTATAATCATACCTCTTGGAATAGTCTTTTTTATTTATTTATTTTTTTATCATGATTAAACAAACTAATATTTTATTTATTGTTTTTTTATTTTCGCTGGTAGCTATGTCTTTTGCTTTAATATTACAATATGCATATGGTCATAGCCCATGTAAATTGTGTGTATATCAACGAGTTCCATATTACTCAATTTTGATATTGGGTGTATTTTATTTTTTAATGAAGAGATATTTCAATTTAATTTATATATTACTAACTATCTTACTTCTTGTTGAATTAGGAATTTCCGGTTATCATTCTCTTACAACATTTGGAATAATTGAATACACCGGATGTGAAGCTGCCACGCTTCCAAATGATATTACAAAATTAAAAGAAGAATTAATGTCTAATACATTAATTACCACATGCTCTGATGCAAACTTACCTTACTTTGGTATTCCATTATCAGTTTATAACTTCTTGTTTTCAATGACTTTTCTGTTATTAATTATTTTCAATGCCTACAAGAAAGAAAAATAAATCACTAAGCAGTGAAGATAAAAAATTAATTGAAGAAATTATCAGAGTGGATCACGCAGGTGAGCACGGAGCAACACAAATATATCGTGGACAATTAGCTATTTTTAAAGAAAACACAGAATTTGGTAAAGAAATTAAGGAGATGGCTGACCAAGAGGAAATTCATAAATCAACTTTTGATGAATACATAGTAAAAGAGAACGTAAAACCAACCGCTTTATTTCCATTTTGGAATTTAGCAGGTTATGCCCTTGGATTAGGTACTGCATTAATGGGGAAAAAAGCTGCAATGGCATGCACCGTTGCTGTTGAGGAGGTTATTGGTCAACACTATGAGGAACAAGCCAAGGAACTATCAAAAAGAAAATTAAAACCAGATTTATTGAAGACTGTAAAAAAGTTTAGAGAAGATGAGCTAGAACATCATGATACAGGCGTCGAACACCAGGCAGAAATGACAACTGGGTATGTTCTTTTGTCTAAAACAATAAAACAGCTATGCTATACTGCGATAAAAATAACTAAAAAATATTAATCCTTTTCTAAGACACTATCCCAATATAAATAATCTCTCCAACTTGAATGAAGATAATCAGAAGGGAAATTTTTACTTTTTAATCTTAAAGAATATTGAGAGGGTTCTTTAGGTTTTCTAAGCAATTTAAAACCAACTTGACTTAAATCCCTACTTCCTTTGGTCCAATTACATTTTGAACATGCAGTCACAACATTCTCCCAATTTGTCAGTCCACCTTTTGAACGAGGTATCAAATGATCGAAAGTTAATTCTTTTGTTGAAAATTTATCATTGCAATATTGACATGTGAAATCATCTCTCAAAAAAACATTAAATCTTGTAAATGCAGGTTTATGACTATGTGGTATGTAATCTTTGAGTGCGATAATGCTAGGGAGTTTTATTTCAAAAGATGGAGATGAAACCTTTTGATCATATTCTTCAACTATATTAACTCTATCAAGAAAAACTGCTTTTACCGTATCTTTCCAACTCCATATGGATAAGGGGAAATAGCTAAGAGGCCGGTAGTCTGCATTTAATACTAAAGATGGACAATGATTCGAGTTAATCATGGTTAAATATTAACATATCCAAAAAAGAGTATGATTAATAGTTTATTAATTCCAGTGTTCATACAGCTTGTTAATCTCATCTAAAGCAATTGGGCTAATTGAATGTGCACAGTTATCATCTATAACCAGTTTACTAGAAAATTTTTTTGATTCCAAAAACGAATTTGTCTCAACTGCCCTATTAAATGGTACGACATCATCCATTTTTCCATGAAAAATTAAAAAACTAGATTTGATTTCAGATATTTTTAAATCATTTAAAATTTCTTTTGGTAATGATCCTGATAATGAAATGATACTGTGAAAATTTAAATTTTTTTGTAGAGCATAATATGTCGCCAACATAGAGCCCTGAGAGAAACCAATGATAGAAATCTGAGTTTCATCAACTGAGTGTTCATGAATTATTTTTTCAATTATTTTTTCAAGATGAAAGAAGGCTGTTTTTAGGCCTTCATTTAATTCTTCAATTGATCTTTCTTTTAATGGAAACCACTGATACCCAAAATAATTGAATTCACAGGGCTCCGGGGCATTAGGAGATATAAACTCAGTTTCTTCTTTTTCCAAAGATATATAATCTTTTAAGGAAATTAGGTCATTTCCATTAGACCCATAACCATGCAAAAATAATACAATTTTCTTCATCAATTCTTCTTAAATTTAATAATTAGACATTTATAGATAATTTGATAACTATTTACCATGTTTTCATCTACTGTATTGCCTTTTGTTTTAGTTGTATCCATGATTTTAGCTCTTCTCATGGTTGTAATTGGTGTAATAGCTATGGCTAAAAATGGAAGTTTTAATAAAAAACACAGTAACAAACTTATGCGAATGAGAGTATTGTTTCAAGGTATTGCTGTTTTAGTATTCGCTGCGATAATATATTTATCAAGATAATTTTATTACTAAAATCATGAATAAGAAAAGTAAAATACTATCAACCACAATTAATAAAAGCACTTCCAGTTTAATGGATGATTTTAATAGCTCAATTGATATTGATAAAAGATTAATTGAAGAGGATATTGCTGTTACAAGTGCACATGTAAAAGCTTTAGTAAAACTAAAAGTTATCTCAAAAAAAGAAGCTCTTACTATTCAAAAAGGATTAAATTCAATATTGAATGATCATAAAAAAGGTAGACTAAAATTTTCAAAAAAAAATGAGGATATTCACATGAATGTAGAGTCTTTCCTCAATAAAAAAATAGGTAATGTAGCTAATAAGATACATACTGGAAGGTCTCGTAATGATCAGGTAGCAACTGATACTAGATTATGGACAATTAAAGCCTCCAAAAATTTACAAGAAGAAATCAAGAATTTAATGAAGTCTATTTTAAATCAAGCTCGTGGAAATGAAAAAACAATTATTCCTGGATTTACTCATTTGCAAGTGGCACAACCTGTATCTTTGGCTCATCACTTAATTGCATATTTAGAGATGTTTAAAAGAGACTTAAATTATTTTGATTTTTGTATAAATAACAGCGATGAAAATGTATTAGGCAGTGCTGCTTTAGCAGGTAGTAATTATAACTTAGATATAGGTTTACTAAATAAAAGTTTACATTTTTCAAAATCTAAAAATAATTCTATGGATGGTGTAAGTGATCGTGATTTTTGCATATATTTTCTACATGCTAGTTCTTTAACTGCGACGCATTTAAGTAAATTATCATCTGAGCTAATTTTATGGTCAAGTAATTTCATGAAGTTATTTTATATAAGTAGTGAATATTCTACAGGTAGTTCCATAATGCCTCAAAAAAGAAATCCCGACTCATTAGAACTTGTAAGATCAAAAACGAATAGCATTAGAATTAAGTCAATAGAACTCTCAAATATCGTTTCAAACCTTCCTTTAACTTATTTTAAAGATTTTCAGGAGGATAAAAGGATAATATTTGATTGTTATGATGAGTTAATAAGCTGTATTAAAATTATGGAAGAAGTTATAAAAAAATCTAATTTTGAAAAATCTATTGGAAGAGATTTATGCAATAATTATTTCGCTACAGCTACAGATTTAGCAGACTATCTAGTTATAGAAAAGAAAATACCTTTCAGAGACTCTTATAAAATTATTGCTGATATAGTAAATTATGCGCAGAAAAATAATAAAAATCTCTCACAAATAAAAATTGATGAATACCAAAAATTTCAAAAATCAATTGATAAAAATATTTATAAATATGTTGATATAAATAAAAGTCTATCAAGAAAAAAAACACCCATGAGCTCTAATCCAAAAGAGGTTTCTAAAGTTATTAAAAAATATATTAAATTGCTTAGAATAAGATGATCAAGTTTTTATTAATAATATTATTGCCCATATTTATCATTGGCTGTGGAAACCAAAAACCTAATAAATTACCAGAGGGTGTTGTAGATAAATCTCAATATCCTTTTCCTCCTAATGATGACTATGATTACCCTGAGAGCGAATAATGCTGGATAAAATATTAAAAGAGTTTTCTAGTCCTTTTTATCTTTATGATGAGGATAAAATTAAAAATAAGATAAATTTTCTAAATAATTTAGAATTAGACTTTCCTAGAAAATTTAATTTTGCCGTCAAAGCTAATCCTAACCTTGCAATTTTAAACCTTATTTATCGTTGTGGTTTTGGTGCTGAAGTTGTCTCTGCTGGTGAACTATTTAAATCATTGAAAGCCGGATTTGAACCTGAGGATATTATATTTGATGGGCCAGGAAAAACTGATTTTGATTTAAAGTACGCTATCACGCAGAAGATTCACTCTATAAATGTTGAAAATATTGAGGAAGTTGAATTCATTAATGATTACTCTTTAAGTAAGGGGCTAAAAACAAATATTGGTATCAGAATAAACCCCGATATTGATGGGTCGACCATGGATAAGATTACTACTGGTTTATCAGGAGGTAAATTTGGTATTTCAATTGATCAAATTGACTTCGATACAATCTCTAATTTAGAGGGGGTGAACTTAAAAACACTTTCTGTTCATATAGGAAGTCAAATAACTGATTATCAGAAGTTACTTGGTTCATATGAAAATCTAATCAAAATTGCAGATGAGCAAAATCTTAAAAATAATATAAATATTGATACTTTAGATTTTGGTGGAGGATTTGCTGTTCTTGATCACTCAGATAAAGAAATCAATTTTGATAGTTGGAAAAATAATTGTAACAAAATACTTAGTGGAAAAAATTATAATATTATTTTTGAACCTGGAAGATTTATAGTAGCTGATAGCTGTGAACTTATCAGTAAAGTTTTATATATAAAAAATAGTGGCAATAAGAAAATTGCTATTATTGACTGTTCATTTTCTGAATACATTCGTCCAGCTTTGTATGACATAAAGCCTCCAATAAAAGTTTCAAACAATTCAAAAGATGTTGAAATTTATGATATCGCAGGTGGAATTTGTGAGTCTACTGATTATTTTGTAAAAGATATTGAACTACCTAAGATAAAAGTTGGAGATAATTTAATATTTATGAATGTTGGTGCTTATGGATCCTCTATGTCCTCAACTTATAATAGTCGACCTCGACCTCTAGAGGTATTATTCAACAAAGATGAGTATCGTGTAATCCGATCTCGTGATACCTTAGAAGATCTATGTAAAAATGAGATCATGTAATGATAATATTTTTAAAGCGTGTAAATATTATAATCGCCTTAATTTTATTATTTTTAACTCTTGGTTTAATTAAATTTAAAAATAATTTATCTCATGATCCTGTAAGTAACTTTAATGTTGATGCGATTGTTGTATTAACAGGAGGGAAAGGAGAGAGAATTATTGAGGGTTATAAACAAATTGAAAAATCTAATCAAAATAAGTTGTTTATTTCTGGTGTTGATAATACCTTTAATTCAGAAGTTGTATTAGTGAATATTCTTAACTTTGATCAAAACATTGTTGAATGTTGTATTGAGGTTGGATATTTATCAAAAAATACATATGAAAATGCGTTAGAAACAAGATATTGGGCCTTAGAAAAAAAAATAAAATCGATTTTATTAATTACTTCAGATTTACATATGCAACGTGCAGAATTTTTATTTAATCAACTATCAGGTTTGAAAGTAACTCCTTATTCTGTAAGCAATAGTGATATAGTTATTCCTTTTGAAAAATTGGTAGAGGAGTACATTAAGTTAATTGTCTCAAAATTAGTTTTTATAAAAAAATATGAAATTTAGTTTTTTAATAACATTTTATTTTACAACAGCTATTGTATTAATTATTTCTTTGTTAGGCCTTCCCTTCAAATATACAAAATTTAGATTTTTTGTGCTTTTCTTTACAAGGAACATGGCAGTAATTTTAAAACTGTTTGGAATTAATATAGAAGTAATTAATTCTGATATTGCTCACAAAAAGGGTTATCTCTATGCGAGTAAACATCAGTCAATGTTTGAAACAATATACTTTAATGAACTTTTTTATAATCCTGCATATATTTTAAAAAAAGAATTATTGAATATTCCACTATTTGGGACCTACCTTAAAAAATTGGGAATGATTGCTATTGATAGAAAACAAGGAATCCATAGTCTTCGTTATGTAAATCAGCAAACAGCTGAATATTTAGATCATAGACCTGTGATAATTTTTCCCGAGGGAACCAGAACAACCTTTAAAGATCAACCTGATTTAAAACCTGGAATTTATTCTATGTACAAGTCTTTGAACAAGCCAGTTGTACCTATTGCTTTAAATTCTGGAAAATTTTGGCCTAAAAATAATCAGATTCATAAAGGCTCCATAACAGTAGAGTTTAAACAGCCGATACCTCCTGGGTTGAGCAAGCAAGAATTTTTAAATAAACTCAAAATTGAGATAAATAGCCTTAATCATTAGGAATAAATTTTCCTGCCTGTCTTGCTTTAACAATTCTATCTCTTACATTTTTGGTCTTCTTTAATTTTGTTAATAAATTCTTAGAATTTCCCTGATTGAGGGTTTTAGAAAAATTTTTTAATTCACTTATGAAATTATTAGTTAATTTTAGAATTTGGGAATTATTTGCTAAAAATATATCCCTCCACATTTCTGGATCACTTCCTGCTACTCTAGTAAAGTCTCTAAATCCACCAGCAGAAAATTTTACAAGCTTTGAATTTAGTGAAGATTCTTTTTTCATTGCCGTCAAAACTAATGAATAGGAAATTAAATGAGGCAAGTGTGAAGTCAAACTAAGCACTTTATCATGCTCTTTTGCAGACATAATTTCAATTTTCATATTTAGTGACTTCCAAAACCTAACAATCTTATTGATGTTTGTCTTGGAAGATTTTTTTAAAGGACAAATAATATTATATCTATTTGTAAATAGTCCATCAAATCCATGTTCCAGTCCAGCTTTTTCAATACCCGCTATTGGATGTGAGGGAATAAAATTAAATTTATACTTTTTTTGATTATATAATTTTTCTATGTTTAGTTTTGTTGAGCCCACATCTGTAACAATTGTTTTATCTAAATTAATGTTGCTAAGTTTTTTGAATATAGATTGATACTGGAGCATAGGTACACAAATAATTATGAGATCAATGTTTAATTTGTTGATTTCTTGAAGTGATTTCAAAACTATTACATTGTTTAATTTTGATTTTTTAATTCTAATTTTAAGGTTATTGGATTTATCAAAGGCAAAAATATTAACATTTTTGTATTTTTTAATTACTGATCTTGCTATTGATGATCCAATCATTCCAAAACCAATTATGAGAATATTTTTAAACATTAAATTTATTCGCTGTTTTTACTGCCTTTTTCATGTCACTTTTTGTTCCAATGGTCATCCTAACAAAATTATGTAATCCATATGATGACAATGATCTGACTGTAATTTTATTGGAGTGTAAAAAATCAACAAATTTTTGAGTTATTGATGAACTTTTAAACTTTAAAAGGATAAAATTGGCCTGAGTATCAATGGTTTCAAATAATTTGTTATTTAAGCCTCTGCAAGTAAGAGATTTGTTTACAAAATTATTTTTTACAGAGTCATTAATCCATTTTTTATTTTTCAAAGACTCTTGAGCTGCAATACATGATAATCTAGATACATTAAAAGGCTTTTTATATTGATAGAGTTGAGAAATAAGCTTTGAATTAGCATATCCCCAACCTACTCTTAAGCCGCCTAGAGCAAATATTTTTGAAAAAGACCTTGTTATAATCAAATTAGAATATTTTTTAACTAATTGCATTCCATCATCATATTTTTTATCTCTAATGTATTCACAGTATGCTGAGTCTAATACAACAATTGTTTTTTTACTTATTTTATTTAAAAATTTAATTAATTCATTTTTGTAAAAAATAGACCCTGTAGGATTATTGGGGTTAGCTAAAAAAACAATTTTTGTTTTTGAGCTGATAATTTTACTAAAATTTTCTAATTTAAATTGAAACTCTTTATCATCATATTTTTTTACTTTGCATCTAAAGTGTTTTGCATAGATTGAATACATAGCAAAAGCATATTTAGTAAAAACGACTTCATCATTGGGTTTTGAAAAAGTAGCATATATCATTTGGAGAACTTCATCTGAGCCTGCGCCTAATATAATTTGTTTATTATTTATTTTATAAGTTTTAGCAATTTGATTAATTAAACTCTCTCCATCAAGCTCAGGATAGATATTTGAAAATTTAATATTTTTTTTTATTAATGACTTTACAGATTTAGCTGGGCCATAGTTGTTCTCATTTGATGAAAGCCTTACATACCCTTTAAATACTTCTGCTCCACCCTTGTAGGTATTTTTTGGTTGGCTATTTTTCATAATTTTTTGATAATAAATAAACTATATAAAGAAAATATCATCATTTTATATTGAAAATTAATCCAAAAAGCCTTAAATTCCAGTTTCACCGATTTGATAGCAGCTTGCGGGTGTAAAACAGCTAAAGCGTATCTCCCGCAGTTATCTTTCGAACAGGTTTAAAAATGAGAGAAATAATTGCAAATACTGAATATCCAGGTTTCTTACTGAAATGCCAAGAAGAACTACAATTGGACTCTGGTAAAAAAATTAAGAATTTTCAAATCGCTTATCAAACATATGGAAGTCTTAATGCTCAAAAAAATAATGCAATTTTGGTTTGTCATGCATTAACTGGTGATCAATTCCCTGCAGAGGAAAATCCTATAACTAAAAAAAATGGTTGGTGGGAATTAATGATTGGACCCGATAAGCCTATTGATACGAATAAATACTTTGTTATCTGCTCGAATGTTCTTGGGGGCTGTGTTGGAACGACAGGTCCTAATGATATTAATCCTGATACCTCAAAAATATATGGTTTAGATTTTCCTACCATAACGATTAGAGATATGGTGAAAGTACAAAAAATACTTGTTGATGAGCTTGGAATATCCAAATTGCTTTCTGTAGCAGGTGGTTCAATGGGTGCAATGCAAGTTCTACAATGGGCAGCTACTTATCCGGAGAGTGTAAGGTCTATTATGAGTATAGCAGGTTCATTGAAACACTCTGCACAAAATATTGCATTTGACGAAGCAGGAAGACAATCCATTATGTTGGATCCTAATTGGCAAAATGGAAGATATTTGGAGGGTAATGAAAAACCTGAGAATGGTCTCTCTGTTGCAAGAATGATAGCTCATATTACTTACTTATCTGAGAAAGCTTTTCAAAATAAATTTGGTCGAAATTTACAAGAAAAAAATGATTTATCTTTTGGCTTTGGAATAGACTTTCAGGTCGAAAGTTATCTTCGTTATCAAGGTAGATCTTTTGTTGATCGATTTGATGCTAATAGCTATCTATATATGACTCGAGCAATGGATTATTTTGATGTGAAAGATGAAATTATTGCAAATAAAAAAACTATAATTGATAATTCGATCCGATTTCTAGTTTTATCATTTACCAGTGATTGGCTATTTCCAACAAAAGAGTCAAGAGAGATAGTATCTTTATTAAATTCTATTGGGTCCAATGTTAGTTTTGCTGAAGTCGTATCGGATAGAGGTCACGATAGTTTTTTATTAGATGAGCCACAATTTTTTAAAGTTGCTCAGGGATTTTTAAAGGGAATAAAATGAGAAAAGACTATGAGATCATTTTAAATTTAATTCCAGAAAACTCAAAGGTGTTGGATATTGGTTGTTCTGATGGAGAGCTAATCACTTACTTAGAAAATAAAGGAATAAGTGCTCAAGGTGTGGAATTGAGTCAAGAAAAAGTAATAAAATGTTTGGAAAAAGGATTAGATGTAATACACGGTGATATAAATTTAATAGTTGAAGATTTTCCATTTAATCAATTCGATTATTGTCTTTTGACTCAGACAATTCAGGCAGTTCAAGAACCAGACCAATTATTAAACACCCTCAAAAAAGTAAGTAAAAATATCATTGTGAGCTTTAATAATTCAGCACGTCTGAGTAAAATTTCAAATTTTCTTTTAACAGGAAGTTTTGACTCACTTTTAAAAAAAGCAAATAGTGATCACTGGTATAATACTGATTATATTCACCCATGTAGCATCAAAGATTTTAAAAAATTAGCAACAGATTTAAATCTAAAAATAATTTCAACTTTTGATGTCCTTTCTCAAAAGAAATTTGAAAACGGTAAAATTCCCTCAAATTTATTTTGTAAGGAAGTTCTCTTCCATATTACTAATGAACAATAAAAATATAATTTTTGTCTATAACGCCAAAGGTGGTAAATGGAACTATATTCTTGATACAGTCCATAAATATGCCTCCCCCAGCACCTATGATTGCAATTTATGTAAAATTACTCACGACCTGAAAATGCGCGAGTCGTGGAAGAAATTTATAGAGAGCTCACCACATAATTTTAAGTTTTTACATTCAGAAGAATTGGAAGAATTTAATCTTCTAAATTACAAAGATGAACTGCCTATATGTCTTGAGGAAAAAGAAGGTAAATACAAATTATTGATAGATAAGAAACAAATGAATGAATTTAAAAATGAATTTGAATTAATCAATATTTTAGAAAAGATATTATAAACCGACTAAACCCAAATAAATTAATCGAAGCGAACCTATTACTACAAAAATATTAATAATGGTAAAAAAAGAATTATCTGAAAGTTTACTATTCATCCAGTGTCCCAAAATTACTCCTATTATTGCAATTGGTGAAAAAATTAAATAACTATATAACTTCTCAAAGTTTAATATTTCCAAATAGAAATACGGGATTAATTTAAATAAATTTATTAAAGCAATAGAAAAAACTACGCCTGCAACAAACTGCACTTTTTTATTATAAATTGACATAAAATATATATTTAATGGCAATCCTCCAGAGTGGAGTACAAAACTAGTAAACCCCGCTAGTGCTCCCCAAAAAGATTTACTTCCATAAAAGGGTATTTTTTTTAAATTTCTTTTGTCTGCGATTAAGTAATTAAGCAAAACATATAGTAAGGAAATTGATCCAATAAAAATACTTATCATTGATAAATTGATAAATTTAAACAAGATTGTTCCAATAATAACCCCCAATAAAGAATATGGTGCAATTGACCATAAAATTTTATATTCAAAATGTTTTCTATTTAAAAACAAAGCAATTACATCACATACAATTAACATTGGCATTAATATAGCTATTGCAGTTAAAGGACCATAAGTTATGGATAATAGGGTTACTGAAATTAAAGCCAATCCACCCCCGGAAAAACCTGATTTTGAAATTGCAAATAAAAGAATAGAAAAAGAAACTATTAAGTAATAACTAATATCTAACAATAATTTATCCTATATTTTAAAATCTCAATATAAATTAATATTAAGTTGGCACAAAATTTTTAATAGGTATTTTTTTTTGTTTTTTTGAACTCTTTGCGTAAACAATCTTTTTACATACGCAAATCATTAGTCCTCCCATATAAGGAAAAAATAATTTACCTATTTTTTCAATTGTTCGATGTGATTTGTAATTTAAATAATGACTCCATGGAGGAAAGTGCAAAAATGTTTTTCTATAATCTAGAACCAAAAAGTCTTGTATTAGTGATTTAAATTGCTTGTTTGAGTATGATCGACCAAACCCAAAAGGATTGTTATCATACCGAGTCCATATACCTGACCTTCTGGGAATAATTGATAAAAATAAACCGTTTGGCTTAAGTATTCTCCATATTTCTTCAATACTACTCTGGGGCTTATCAACGAACTCAAGTAAATGAGTAGATATTACAACATCAACTGAACTTGGATCCAAAGGTAAGAAATATTCATGTATTATTTGGTGTTCGAAATCGTATTTCTCTTTAACATTACCATCTAAAAATTCTGGCTGCATAGAGGATATTTGTAAATTTTTATTTTGCTTACTAAGAAAAGAGAGAAAAGGGTTTGTATAACCATATCCACAAATAACAATATCTTTTACAGAATTTAAATGGGTGTTTAATTGATGACGTATGTTGCGTTTAACAATAGTGCCTAGTCTTGAATTATAAAAACTATAAATATCGGATGCGTTGATATCCATAGTTGTATTTTAACGAGATTTACATAACATTCTATTTCTTATGCAAAAACCTAATGTGTATTTGTTTCCCCAATTAGATGATAACTATGGATATTTAATAAAAAATCCTCATGAAACAAAAGGAGTGCTAGTTGATCCCTCAGATCTAGATATGTGTTTGAAGATACTTGAGCTAAATGATTGCAGTGCTTCTCACATAATCATTACACATCATCACGATGATCACATTAGTGCTGTTGATGAAATTAAATCAAGATTTAAATCTTTAGTCATAGGGTACAAAAATGACTCCAAAATACCAAAACCAGATAAAGAAGTTGAAGATCAGGAAATTTTTGAAATACATGGAAATGAATATAAAGTCATTCATACTCCTGGGCATACGCTTCAACACATAAATTATTTTATGCTAAAACATAATATTTTATTTTCTGGGGATACTCTATTTAGCATTGGATGTGGAAGAATGTTTGAGGGAAATCCTGAAGTTTTTTGGAACAGTTTGTCTAAGTTAAAACAATTACCTGAAGATACAAAAGTATATTGCGGGCATGAATATACGATGGCTAATTTAAAATTTGCCCTAAACATAGACCCTGATAATGAAAAGCTTCATCAATATTATAAATGGGCCTCACACCAAGAAAAAGAGCATCGACCAACAATTCCAACAACTCTCTCAGACCAATTGCTATGTAATCCATTTTTGAGATGTGACACAGATCAATTTATGAAATTTTTTGACACGCAAGATGCAACAGAGGTATTTGCTAAAATGCGCTCTGCAAAGGATAATTTCTAGAAAATTATTTTAATCTTGGTGTTTTAATGAAATGTGCTAGTTTCAGAATACTTATGAAAGACACTTTTCAATTAGATAGCGATATTGCTGATGCTTTTCAAAAAAAGCAAATGGATAAAGTATGTTCTCTCTACTATGAAGCAGCAAATTACTTCGAAGATAAGGCTGATATTGAAGCAGCATGTTTTTTCTATACACAAGCCTTAGTCATGGCTTTAGAAGAAAATCATGAACTTAAGGAAAAGATTATTTACAAGCTTGAAAAATACGGCAGAAGTAAAGACGCAACTTTAAATTAACTAAAATTTGAATGGAAAAATCTACCATTCAACTTCCTGATACTTGGCTTAAACATTTAAAAGAGGAATTTAATCAAGATTATATGATTAAACTCAAAAGCAAACTTTTAGAATTAAAAAAAAATAAAATTATTTTTTATCCTCCAGGAAAACAAATATTTAATGCATTTAATTTAACTCCTTTAGACAAGGTGAAGGTAGTGATATTAGGTCAAGATCCCTACCATGGACCTGGCCAAGCTCATGGGCTCAGTTTTTCTGTACCAGAAAATATAAAACCACCACCCTCACTGTTAAATATTTATAAAGAACTACATGATGACTTAAAAAAAGAGGTGAATTACAACAATGGTAATTTAGATAAGTGGGCTAAGCAGGGAGTATTTCTTTTAAACACAACTCTTACAGTAGAAAAATCAAAACCCCTCTCACATCAAAAGTTTGGTTGGGATATTTTTACAGACAAAGTTATCTCAGTGATCAGTAATGAATTAGAAAATATTGTTTTCATATTATGGGGTTCGTTTGCTCAATCAAAGAAAGAGATAATTGATTCGAATAAACATCTTATTTTATCAGCACCGCACCCTTCCCCATTATCGGCTCACCGCGGTTTTTTTGGGAGTAAGCCTTTTTCTAAGACAAATACCTTTCTAAAATCAAAACAAATTGATATGGTTGAATGGTAATGAAGACTGATGTTGAAAATCTCGTAGGGTTTATTGAAAAAGCAGTTATTGCAATAATATTAGTAGCTACTATTACAGCCATTATGTTTGAGATAATGAGAATGATAGAAGTTCAGTATGTAGAGTTAGCTGATCTACTCCTCTTGTTTATTTATGTTGAGGTCATTGGAATGGTTCGAGTCTACTATGTTTCCAATCGTGTTAGAATGACATATCCCTTATTTATTGCTATTACCGCTTTATCTCGTCTTATTATACTTCAAGGTAAAGACTCAAACCCAGAGCTTCTTCTTTACGAAGCAGGAGCAATAGTCTTAGTTGCGATTGCAGTCATCATTCTTCGACTTAGGTATGTCCCAATACTTCGTCCTATTGAAGATGTTGATGAAATTAAACCTAAAAGCACAAAAAAGTAATAAAATTGAAAAAAATTGCAGTCATTGGAACTGGGCTTAGTGCGCTTTCTTTAGCATATCACTTGCCTGCACTTGATATTACATTTTTTGAGAAATCCTGGAGACCAGGTGGAAGAATAAGTACAAGAAAACATGAGCAATATGCTTTTGATCATGGTGCTCACTATTTGAAATTAGATCATGGTGTTATTGGCTTAAATGAATTTTTAAAAAAAATTGATGCTATTAAAATTTTAAAAGGTCAATTTTGTTCAAATATCTCACAAAATTCTCCAATTGAAGATAAAGAGGTCATTGTTGGTAAAGATGGAAATGAATCAATTCCTATAAAGATACATAAATCACTGCACTACCCTACGCATTTTTCAAAACAGATAACTAATATTGAAAGCCATAATAATGAATATTTCTTAATCGCAGCAGATGAGAAATTTGGACCTTTTGATTATGTTTTTTGTAGCATGCCCTATGAACAATCAAAAAAATTGTTAGATCAATTTATAGATTATAGCGATATTCCTGAAATAGAGTTTGACTCCATTTGGACAGTCATGATTGCATTTAATAAAAGATTGGGAGCTCCGTTTCAATTTGGATATCACTTAACACCTGAAATTAGTTTCTTGATGAATCAAAATTTTAAACACGAATTTTTTAATGAAGAGTGCTGGGTAGTAAATATGAGAGCTGATTGGACAAAAGAGTATTACAACATAGAAAATTATGTTTTAGAGGACTATGTGGTAAATCAAATGAAAAAGTCTTTTCAATCAAAAGCTGATGCTGTTTTTAAGAAGTCACATAGGTGGAAATACTCTTATACAAAGAAAAGTCTAAGAGATCAAAATTCTAAAAGATTCATTGAGTCCATAGATCAGCGTCTATATGCTTTTGGGGATTGGTGTGAAGGTCCAAGTATGCAAGATGCTTGGTTATCTGGTAAGAAATTAGCTCAGCATTTCAGTGAAATGCGATTAAAAAATTAAATAAAGATTGTGAATAATAAAATTTAGGAAGTTCCTCAATGCGTTTTATTATAAATTTTTTTCCATTTTAAATAGTCTTGGTCATTTAACATAAATCTCATCAAGTTTTTTACATCATTTTTATTTATTTTATATTGAGAATTTATTATTTGGTATGGTATCTCGTCGTTATGGGCCAAGAACTTAATATGATCTAATTCATAGGGCGTTAAATATTTCATTAAACTATAAACATCGGACATATAGAAAAACTATACAAAAAATAGTATTTAAGTCTAGTTCGTGAAAATGTATTACCTAAAAATTAATAAAAAGTGATTTTTCTGTATTCTATTTCAAAGCAGCAAAAAACTGTCTGATTTATTGCAATCGCCGTAATAAGTTTTTTTCAAATTTACACTATCAGGATAAAATATGTTTCTCTCATATCTAAGGATTTTTTTATATAGAATTAGGGTGTTAAAGGAGAAGTCAGTTTCAATTCTAAAATGATAACTTACGTCATCTTCTCCCATGTACTCATATTGTAAATCTTGAAATCTCTCCTTTAACATAAAGAGGTTTTGGTCAAATGAGTATTCAAATTCATTTATATCCTCATTTTTAAATTCAATAATTTGTACTTTTGAGTAATCAATAAGAGATGTTTCTTGACAAGCTAATTTTATACTCTGACCGAAAGATAAAGTTGGAATAAAAAATAATATAAAAAAAAACCTCATAATTTAATCCATAATGCTTGCTTTAAATCCATACTCTGAGATAGCTTTTTTTCGAAAAAAGCCCTCAATTTTTATCATCGTTACAAAATTGTTTGAACATTTAAGAAGAGCTTTAAAAGGTTTAGCAGATCCTTTACAACTTACATCTTTACCATTAGCATCATGTGTTTCACCACAAGCACATTCGTAATTAATAGAACCATATCCATTGAGTCTGAGTAAGTGGGCAGCTTGTAAGGGGTTATTTTTGAGTTTTTCTCTTACTTCCTCTTTGTTGGTTAATATTTCCACTAAATAGTTAATTTTATTTAATCCCCCCTCATTATCCACATAAAAAATGTAGCTAAAAGTATGAGCGAAATAGTTAAATCTACCCAAAGAGTACCAGTGAACATATAATTTTAATTTTCACTTGGGATGGCGTTTTCTTCTCTCATCAGAATAGGTCGACCATCATGTGCAGTGTTTAAAGGTATAATTTTACCTTTATACCTGACACATAAAGTTGGGGCGTTTCTTATTTCTTTTCCCAAATTTACCTCTAAGTCTACAAGAATTAATTCTGCATCATCCAAAATTTTTAATATTTTCATTAATTATATCTCCGATACTACTTTTTAGTCTAATAGTAATCTTTGGATCTTAACAGACTGATTAAAGGTATAGTGTCAGTTAAAAGTGAGGACTAATTTTCCGCGCAGATATCTTTAATAACTGGAGTATTAGTGCATTCAACACATTTTGTGATTTGAACTACACATCCATCAGCTAATTGAGATACCTCTACTTCTTTGTTACACTTAGAACAAATAGAAGAGACAGATAAGTCACACTTAGGACAAGATATTGTTTGTGCGTTTTCCATTGTCATGTAGTACTATTAATATACCTTTTTAGATGAAGAATGGAATAGATTACGAAAAACAATTAATAATCAATAAATTCAGTATTTTTGCTTTATAAGTTTCTATTTTGATTGATGGAAATAAAAATGTACTTTTAGTTTGAATGGATACAATTAAATCCCTTATAAAAAGTCATAAAATGATAGCTCATCCTGAAG
Organism: uncultured Alphaproteobacteria bacterium; assembly: GCA_902546975.1. GTDB lineage: Bacteria > Pseudomonadota > Alphaproteobacteria > HIMB59 > HIMB59 > HIMB59. The sequence goes on along the minus strand of CACCLU010000002.1, from coordinate 301,606 downwards.
GCGGTCATTACGTCGAAGTTTACAAAAATAAGGATGTTAGTCACATATACTATTTATTAGAAAAAGGGCAATATTCACATTGGCATCGCATTAAAAAGAACGAAACAATACACTTCTATACTGGTAGTCCTTTAAGAATATATACATCGAAAAATGGTGAAGAATATGAAATAAATGAGATAGGATCTAAAAATAGATTTATTTACAGCGTCGATAGTAATATATGGTTCTCACTAGAAACGACTGGATTATTTAGTTTAATTGGTTGTACAGTTGCTCCAGCTTTTGAATTTGAGGATTTAGAAATTGCTCCCAAAAATTGGAAACCTATAAAATTTAAGGGCTATCTCTGACAAAATTCAATATTTATAAGTAAATGTAAGTATTTTTTAACTTTATTTACACACATAATCAATAAAATTTAGTGTAATAAAATTTTTAAAAATCACAGAAAAATCTTTAAAATGGAAACCAAGGATTTAAAAAAATTAATTATGATTTTTTTTAAATTTACCTTAAATTTGAGATTTTTTTTAATTTTTCGATTTTATTGAAAAATTGTTGATTTTATTGATAATTTTTCTATTTTTATCATAAATTACACATAGATTATATAATAGTTTGTGTATAAATTGAAAATAATATAAGTTCAATAGAAGTGAAAGATATAAAAATCAAACCTTGGGAAGAATTAAAACAAATTCATAAGGAAAAATTTAAAAATGAGTCAGATTACTTATCTTTTTTCCGGGACGTAGTTTTACATGACACCTCAACTAGAGAAAAGTACACCTCTCAAACTAAAGATAGGGTAATTGAGGGAGTAACTTGGGCTAAAGAATTCTCAAAGTTTCATCAAAGATATAAAGACGGCTACTCTTACAAGTTTTCTGAAAATAATACAATTTTGAATATTGGGCACCAAACCACATATTTAATTAAACCACAATTTGCAGCTTATCATGCGGTCAGAAAAATAATGAGAAATTGGTTAATAAAGAGACTCAAAGATGAATATGTCAAAAAAAAGCCAGTGATCTACAATCCTCCTAAAAGTCTCAACCAAGGCGAAAGTAACTTTATTACAAGGCGGACAAAAGTTGCTTATTTAGTATATATGGGTGACTTAGCTGTTAGAGATAATTTACTTTACTCTATTAGAGATAATAAAACTCTAGTGCCCAAACCAGCTTCGCTATCTTGGTGTGTGTCACAATTTGATGATAAATATATATCTGATGGTATACTAACCTACCCTAAAAATTTAGGCACCTTGAATGAAAACTTATTGTCAGGATCATTGTCTTTTTAAATGTCAGAAGTAATTAAAGTATTATTATCCTCATACGGCTTTGCAATTTTACTATGGGCAGCTTTTATCTATACTCAAAAAAAATTTGGTAAATTAACAAAAAATGTTAGTTCCAAAAGAATATATATTAAATATTTCATTATAATCGTTTTAGGGTACGGGACTTTCTCACTGGTTTTAATTAGTGTTTATGGCGATTGGTTTAAATAATCGAAACTTATGAATAGTGATGATATTGAAACTCAAGATTACATATTTATGAAGTGTCTCCAGGAAAAAATATGTAAAAGACATGTCACACTAAAAACAACAGGTAAACAGATAAATGATAAGTCTTTAATTTCAAAAAATGTGATTAATGCTTTTGACTTGGATGAAATTTCATTCTTGACAGGATTAAATTTCAATATTGTGAGTGATACTGGGGCAAAACTTATAAGAATGAATCTAGCAAATAAAATTATGTGGGAAGACGATCAAAATAATGAAAAGCGATATCTTTGGTATTTGTCAGAGAACGGTGAAAAATATTTAGAAAGAAATTCATACAAGAGCACATGAACATAGAATTAGTGGTAAATACATTTTGGTTTTTTTCGATTTTTACAGCAGCTATTTACATTATTAAAAAGAGGTATGTAGGTAAAAAGGAATATTCTATTATAGATAAAGCCTTTAAATTAGGCTTATCTGTATCAATCTTTTTAATTTTTTTAAGCTTGTATTTCTTGCTTACACAATCTTAGTTTCCACCCTCAAGTAAAATAAATTTTTGTGTATCTAGATCAACTCCAGCTTCTGTTCTAAGTTTTATCATTTCAGGAAGTTTTAACATTTCTTGCATTTTATCCATCGACTCTACTTCTATAACAGTATAAATTTCATCATTGTTATCTTTTGGATGTCCATAGGCTAATACATTAAGACCATATTCCTGTCTCAGATTTTCATTTTCTTCAAACATTTGTTTCCAATGTTCATAACCTTTAGTTATTTTTGCATTTGTAATAATTTTCATAGCTGTCCTCTCTATAAATTATTATAAAGTTTATTTAAAAATAATTCATTCAAAAGATATTGATCTCTAAAATTGAACAATACGTAAATTAGTTTAAAGGAGAAAATAATTATGAATTTATGTGTTGTATCTACTTATAACGGAACTAAAGAAGACTACTTAAAATTGTATGACTCTTTTAAAGATGACATTGCAAATATACTGATGGATTTGAGATGGGATTTGTCAGAGATGGAAAAGTGATAATTGTAGCAAATGTCACCGATGAGGAAAAATTTTATGCTTTGTTTGAAGATCCAAGGTCAAAGGAATTTGATGCTAAATTTAATAATGTAGATGACGTATATAAGTTGGAAAAAATGTAGTAATACCCAAATTGATCAACGGATATTTTCACGACAATTTTTTAAAATTGGTGGTAAAAAATCAAAATTAGCAGTCCATGCATAATGAATTTCAAGAGTATAAAATTCTATATCCTCCTGAGGAAAGTGACCCTCATCGTATTTATCCAATAGAGCTTGTTTTCTTTTATTCATTTCTTCAGAAGTGTTAGGGTCTTTCATTTGTAAAAAAAAATCTTCGGCTAGCTCATAGGTTGCAATACAGATTATTTCCTCTTCATCATAAATTATATCTTTTTCATGATAGCTATGAGAGGAAATAGAAATTAATGAGAATATAAATATCAGAACGAGTCTCATAATTTTAACTTATCAAATAGTTCCCTTTCTTTGTATTTATTCTCGGAAACTTATAGGAAATACGATTTGAACTAACTACCAATTTGTATAAAATCCTTGATAATGCTGACGTAGGGGGCCATAGCTCAGCTGGGAGAGCGCTACGCTGGCAGCGTAGAGGTCAGGGGTTCGATCCCCCTTGGCTCCACCAAATTACTTTTATCATTAAAATATCTCTGTAATCGTTAAAAGGTATCGATAAATTGGGTGTTGTAATTTTTTTGTCCTAAAAGGAACTTTTAAGGTTCACTTACTTCTGTTTCAATAACATTGTTTAAATTATCTAGGGCTCCTTGCTCTTCTTGTAAAGTTCTCTCTAACTCAACCAATGCTGCATTTCTTGCCTCGTCGTTTGCTGCTTCTGCTACTGCTCTCTCTGCTTCTTGACGTGCTGCAGAAGCACTTGCTGCATAGGCTTCTGCGGCAGCTACACGTGTAGCAACATCATTAACTGCCTCAGCTTGAGCTGCATTAGCAGCATCTTCTAATGCTTGTTTTAAATCACTATTAGCGTACTCCATGGCAGCCTGACCGGCTTCCTCATTTATTTGAGCAAGTTCTTTGTCAATATCTAAGTCGTTACCAAGTTCATCAGAAATTGATTTTAGTTCATTTCTTACTAAATTGTCTGTCCATCCATGATCATTAATCGATATGCCTGTTCGTTCTTCGATAATATTTTTAAAACTTTTTGCATTAAGTGCAAAACTTTGATTTTGAAGGTTATCACTATATTTTTCTTCAATGATTTTTTCTGAAATTTCTGATCCAGCACCATAGAATTCATTTAGTTTTGAGCTAAGTTCTGTATATGAACTTGTATTTTTTATCTCCTCAAATGACCCATAGGCTGAAGTCTCCCGAATAAATTCTTTGGAGAGAATAGTTAACTTAAATTCTTGAAAACCTTCATCTACTAAACTTCCTACATTTTTTTTTGCATTCTCGATTATTTCCTCATTAAATCCTTTTTCATTCGACCATTTCTCACTCGAATTAGCCAACATAACTTGGATAAAATTTTCTTGAACTAAGCCATTATTTAATGAGATTGCTTCTACGGGGTCACCGTCTAGCACTCTAGGAATTGAAAACAAAGGCGCTCCTTCTTTTAGAAGCTTCTCTCCCATAAATCCATTTTTTTTTATTGGCTTTCCTTTTTTATTTAACTCAACCACAGGCCAATCAAGCACTTCTTCACCATTCATAAACTGTGTTAGAGCCTCTTGATATCTCTTCGCGAATGATTCTGTAAGTATTTCTCCTTGACTAGAGATTACAGTTCCATCACTTTTCCATGTAAGGGCATTTAAATAATTATTAAATAATAGAATAAATATAAAAAAATATGAATATTTCATAAATCCATCTTAACTAAAAAAAAAGTTTTAACTATTTATTTTTAATTGCATAGACTACAGCAGCAGCTGTAAAAAATGTAAATAAATTTGCTATCTTGAAACTGTCTCTTCAATTACACTTAATTGTTTTGCTATTTCTCTCTACCTGATATCCCTTGAGCTACTAACTTAACGGCCAGAAGTTGATTTTCATTGAGATTTTTTGACATCTTTATATCTGGGTATCCATGTGGTTTTAATAATCAACTATCCCCGTGTCATATGGGTCCTGATCCAGTTGGTTTTTATTAATATATTGAGCATTTTGTAAATGATCTTTATTTTTTAATAACAGTAAGTACTGGGTGTTCCAATTCTTGGATATTTGGTCCACCATGACCTTAATTTTGTTTATATATAGACAAAAATAGAAATAAGTTTATTTATTTAAAATGATCCTTTTTTGTCACATTAAAGCTACTTGGTTCAAAAATTTATTAATATATTCTTTTCAAGATGAATGAGAGCGCTCTAGATAAACTTTTTTCAATAGAATTTTTAGGCACATGGATAATCACTTTATTAATAATTGCCTTTATAGTTTATGCATCATACAAAATCTTTAATATTATTTTTAGATCGGAAATATATTTTAAAAAATCTGCAATTAGTTATTTTCTGATAGGAATATTTATACTTGGTTTTGCAATCTATTTTTATAACTGATTATTAAAATTTTAGGCTATTGAAAAAGCCTTAATTTTATCGAAAGGCATGTGATCAGCAATATCACTTTTTCCATAATACACATCCTCAACGATCCCATCCTCGTTAATTAGAATATCAACTGGAACAATATCTACATACCCTTTAAACTGAACAGGTAAATAACCTTTTATTCCTGCTAAAAAAAATTTATGAACTTTAAAAATAAAAGCAGAGAAAAGTTTTCCATAAGATCTCTCAACATCATATTTTTTAAAATATTCGAAATTTTCATCTGCAAGAACAGTAAATGGCAAATTATGTCTATCCATATTTTTCTTTAAAAAATCAACTGGTGCATGAAAGATCCCTACCATTGTAAAGTATTTTCCAAATTCTTGATATTTTTTTACAAACTCGTTAATTCTTAAATTACACACAGCACAAGATGCGTGTCTATAAAAAGTTAATAATACTTTTTTACCTTTTGTACTAGAAAGTTTAAAGGTATTTCCGTAAGAGTCAGGTAATTCTATATCTTCTATTTTATCACCTTTGTTAATTCTCATATATCTGCTCCTCTCATATAGAAATAACTAAATATGTTAAAGTATAATTATAACTTTATGATATGCAAAATGCTCAAGTTAATCATGAAATTAAATATTTAATAAAAGTGATATGAGAATGTAATATTGAAATATTAGTTAGATAATTCAGTTCAAGATAAAGGAGGAGTTTTAAATGAGTATAGCAAGAATAACAACTGTTAAAATGGCTTCAAAAGAGGCTGCTGACAAACAGTCAGAAGGATATACGCAGAATGCACCATCTGAATTTCCGCAAGCGAGTCAATTGATTGGTGTGCGAATTAGCGATGATACTTTGATGGCAGTTACGATTTATCCTGATGAGAAAGCTATGAAAGATGCAGATGCAGCAAGGGAAAAAAGACTAGACACTAATAAAGATAATAGGGTTTCAGTTGAAACATTTGTGGGTCAAGTAACCTTAAATCATCAAAATTAAATAAACATAAAAGGAGAAAACTAATGTTAGTAAAGGGTAAAATTAAATTAATCAAAGATTTCCAAGATTGGAAAGATATGGTTCAGGACAGCGGTGATAAGCTAAAAGAATATGGCATGAACTTTATTTTTGCAGGAGTTCAGGCGGATGATCCAACAATTTTACATACCGTCATTCACTTTGAGTCCATGGAACATTTGGCAAAATTTCAATCAGATGAAGAGCTGACCAAACGCAGAGCAGAGGTTGTTGATGTTGAGTCTGGAGAAATGACACCCATAGCAGATACGGCGTTTACCAATTTTCCAGAACCGATGCTAATAGAAATCTAAGGAGGAAACTAAAATGACTATAGCAAGAATTACCACTGTAGAATGGAACTCTAAAGAGACTTGCGATACTCGAGAGCAAGACTATGTCAATAATGCGCCCCAGGAATTTCCTGATGCCTCCCAGCTTTTATTTATGCGTCTCGATGAGACCACAGTAATGGCGGTGACGCTTTACCCTGATGAGCAAACTATGCAAAATGCAGATGAAGCAAGAGCAAAAAGACTGAGTATTGATGAATCCTCAAGGGTATCAATTGACACCAAAGTAGGTACAGTCACTCTCAATCATCACAAAAGCTAGGAATAAAATAATGTTATTTGATAAATTAGCAAAATCATGGAATGAACAAGACGTGCAAACTTACAGATCCTGTTTTCATGAGGATTGGCAATTTACTTTTCATTCTTCAGGTAAAGTCATCACTCGAGCCGATGATAGCCCTGAGGAAGAAATGAAGGAATTCATGAAGAACATGAAGAGAGAAAACCCTCGCTGTTTGTATGAAAATGATGACATCCTTGTGGTTCATGATTTCATTACTTTTGCATCTGGTGACCGAGAGGCTGTGATGATGGTCCATCTTAAAAAGGATGGACTTTTATGGAGAACAGAATCTGGTGCTACGCCTTTGAAAACTACCAACTAAATTTGCATCTTAAGCCCATGAAACTATCATGGGCTTCTAAGAGTAAAATGATGATATTATCTATATGAATTGGGATGATACAAAAACAAGTGTCTTAGCAATGTAGGGAGAGTTAAATAGATGAAATTAAACGAGTATCAAATTCAAGCGAAGAACACCGCAATATACCCAAAAGATAAAGCAGTGGTTTACCCGGCACTAGGTTTAGCAGGTGAAGCAGGAGAAGTTGCAAACAAAGTAAAAAAAGTGCTCCGAGATAGAACAGAAATTAAAGATGTTAGTAAAGATATCGCCTCTGAAATTGGCGATTGTCTCTGGTATATCAGCTTATTGGCTGATGATATTGGTTGGGATTTGGAGTCTATTGCTAAATTAAACATAGACAAATTACAAGACAGAGTGAACCGTGGGAAAATCTCAGGTTCCGGTGACGATCGTTAGTAAGAACTAATCAATGGGTTTTCTTAATATCTTTATCTGTTGGAAAGTAATATTTATCAATAAAACTCTCTACATTTAATTTTCTTATATCAGCCAATCTGGCTTTGAGAATTTTTCGATCCCAATCCCAATACGCGATTGAGAGAAGTTTTTTTACATATTTCGGGCTAAATCTATCTTTGATAATTTTAGATGGAACGCCGCCACTTATTTTATATGCTGGAACATCTTTAGTGACGACAGCACCGGCTGCAATAACCACCCCATCAGATATTTTTACCCCTGGAAGAATAATGGCGCCATGACCAATCCATACATCATTGCCAATAATTACAGCATTTTTTTTTCTCCATTGAAAAAAATCCTTGTCGTCTTTTCCAAGCTTGTAAGACTCCGTTCGATAGGTCCAATGATGTTGACTAATTTGCCATGTGGGGTGATTACTTGCATTAATTCTAACATTTCTTGCGATAGAGCAAAATTTGCCAATGATCGTATTGGCAATATCACAGTCTTCCATTATATAAGAGTAGTCACCAATTTCTGAGTCAATAATTACTGATCTCTCGCATACCTCATTCCATTGACCGAGTTTGACTTTGGTAAGTTTAGCTAATTTATGAATATTTCCTTTTTTCTTTATTATCTTAGTCATGGTTGTATTTAATATAATTTTTTTTATGAATTTTTTATTAAAAGCATCACTTTAACTTTTTAATAATTTTAAATATGGTAAATTTAAAAAATGTGTATCGGAACAACACTAGCCTTAATTTCTACATGGATACTTGGATTTTTTGCTTATAAAGCTTTTAAAAAATACATTGCACCACATTTCAAAAAAATAATTTCTTTCAATTTAAAGCTACATAACTAAATCTATGGATCCTTTATTATTAATTGTTATAGTTGGCTTGGTAGGTTTCATTTTTTGGATTTTTATTAAAAATAGAAAGTCAACTCCAAAGGTTTCTTCCCCCAGTGATACCCAAATAGAAGAAAAACCAAAAGAACAAAAAGCCAAAAAGAAAAAAACAAAAGTCCCATCTCCCAAAAAAAAAGTGACAAAAAAAAAGAAGTCTTCATCTAAGGCTACCCAAAAAAAGAAATCTTAAAAATTTTTAATATTTTTAACTATTGGAAAAAGACTTAATTTTTTCAAATGACATGTGATCGGCGATATCGCTTTTTCCATAATAGACGTCTTTTACAATTCCATTTTCATCAATAAGGACATCAACAGGAACTATTGTGAGATAGCCTTTAAATTGAACTGGTAAGTAACCTTTTAAACCTGCTAAGAAGAACTTATGAGGTTTGAGAATAAAGGCTAAAATCAGTTTTAAATATGATTTTTCTACATTAAATTTTTTAAAATACTCAAATTTTTCATCAGCTAAGACAGTAAAAGGAAGTTTATGCTTTTTCATATTTTTTTTTAAAAAATCTCTTGGTGCATGAAATATTCCTACCATTGTAAATTTATTACCAAATTCATCATAACGCTTAATAAATTCATTAATTCTTAAGTTGCAGATTGCACAAGAAGCATGCCTATAAAACGTCAATAGGACTTTTTTTCCAATAGTGCTGGATAGCTGAAAATTATTACCCTCAGAGTCTGGTAAAATTATTTCACCTATTTTATCGCCTTTTTTTATCAATTATTAAAAATATTGATTTTAACTCTCAGGATGAATCCCACGAACATGATTATGTGAGAGAATTTTATCGTTTTTAATTTTTACAAGATCCATAGTCACAAATTTAGAATTTTTTTCTTCAGGTGGGATGATATCTTGCACAAATACGAATACGTCATCATTTGTGTAAAGTGGTTTCGTATCGAGGAATTTTGCTTTTGTTTCTAAACACCATGCAATAGTTTCTTTTTTAGATCTGACCTGCATCGGGAGGGAGGATTTGTGATGTGAAGTCCATTGAAATTCATCATGTAAAATAGATTCAAGTTGTTCGGGATTCTTGTTCTCCATTGCTTCTACCCATGCTCTAATATAATCTATAAAACTTAGCATAAATTAGACGTAACACTTAAATATTAAGAAAATATTTACAAATGTTTTAATTTTTATGAAATTAGATAATTTCTATTTTTTATTTAATTTTTCTTGATTTTGCATGTTCTTCCTCATTTCAAGCTCCATTTTAGTTATTCTTCTTGACATAATTTCCATTAATACAAATCCAACTAAAATAAGAGCTAGGGAAATAAAAATCATTAAGTTTTTGTATCAAGCCTGTAGCCTGATAAGTATACATCGGTCATAACAGATATCATCGTATTTGAATATTCTTTTATAAAGTATTGAGGGTGATTTAAGTCTTTTAATAAAATTGCATGCTTATTCCATATTAAATTATGAAAATTAAATTGGTCCTTATTAATTAAGTCTTGAATGAATTTTTCATTAAATTGATGATAAATAGGATCATCAATTTCTAAAAAGGCATTTCTTTTTTTTACATAAACAACTAGGGCAAAAATATTTTTTGTTAATCTGGAAATATTTGGTACCATTTTAATATTACATACACATACATTAGTTAAAGTTTTATTACATCATATGATTCTACCTGCTTTATTATTGGGCGTTGCCCAAACAGTTTTCTATGGGTGTACGTGGTATCTCTTCCCGTCTTTACTATTGGAGTGGAATAGCGTTCTAACTCAACCTATTTCTACTCTCACTATGATTTTTACCTTTGGCTTATTATTACATGCGGTAACAAGCCCTTTTCTTGGGAAATACCTCGATCGAGATAAAACTCATATCTTAATGACAATATCTGGATTTGTTTTATTAATAGGGCTTTTTCTTCAAATTACATTTGATAATTTTTATATTTTTGCTCTTTCTTGGATATTAATTGGTTGGAGTTCTGCGGGGCTTGGGTATGATATTTGTTTTTCGTTTCTCACGATTAGAATACAAAATAATCCAAGAAAATACATTACGATTGTTACGCTCATCGCTGGGTTTGCAAGTACTATTACCTTTCCATTAAGTAGTTTTCTTTTAACAATGGGGGACTGGAAATTTGTAGTCGAAATATTTTTTTTAATAGCTTTATTAATTGGAATTCCTTGTAATTTTTTGGGTATCTATTTTATTCGAAAAAATAAACTCCCTGAGGTGACAAGAGTAGAGAATGTCAATTATGAAAAAATTTACTTAGACTATCGATTTTATTTAATTTTGATCCCTATTACCTTTATCGGCTTTAATCATGCTGCACTAGTCACTCATACAATCCCTATACTAATTGAAAAAAATTATTCTGATAGCTTTGGAGTCTTTATAATGTCTTTACTCGGTCCCTCTCAAGTGGCCGGGAGGGTCCTTATCAATATTGTTCCAAAAAAAATCAAAAACCTCCATATTAGATTTTTTGGGGAATTTACTTTAGTGGCTTGTTTGATTATGTTACTATTTTCAGAAACCGCTATTTTTTTACCAATATTGTATATGTGCCTTCAAGGGGCTATATTTGGTATCGACTCCATTATATCTCCTCTCATTCAAAAAGAAATATTTGGAACAACAAATTTTGGAAAGACGGCCCTATACATGAGCAGTATAAGAATAAGCACCTATGCGATGGGACCTTTTCTTGTATCTATTTTATGGGGATTTTTTGGATACAACATTACAATCGTATTGATGATGTGTTTAACAATTATCGCATCACTTGGAACTTATAAATTAATAAGCATTATTTATCAGAAAAAAAAATAATTTTTTTTTAGTTCATTGAAAATTCACACTAATTTAACATTACTGATTAACATTGTTAAATGGTTAAAAAAGCAGGTTTCACGATTCAATGTGAAAAAGAAAATATACTCTCCTTTAACTCACAAATAGAAAGAGTTAGAAGTTTCGGTGTGACCTCGATCGAGGTGCCCATCTGTTCAACTAATGTGATTGTCGGACAAAAAATCAATCAAAATGAACTCAGATTACTGAAGCAATCACTGTTATCCCAAGAATTAGATTACAGCGTTCATGGTGAACTCTCCGCCAATTTATTTGATACGGACCATCTCGAAATGCACAAAGAAATTATTAAAAGAGATATCGAGGTTTCAGCAGAAATTAATGCCTCACACCTAGTTACTCATTTTGGGATTTGTAAGATTGAGGATTTTGAAAATAAAGACGTTTACCAATCTTTGATGTCACAACAGCAAGATGCGTATAGTGAATTAGCTGAGTACGCCGAGAAACATAATGTTGTGATTGCAACAGAAACCATATTTTGTGTAACCCCTAAACATTACGCCCCCACCCCTTCAGAGCTCTCCAACCAAATTAGCAAAATTGATCACAAAAATCTTCGTGCCTGTTTAGACATCTCTCATGCTTATATTAATTCCAATTGGCTAAATTTAGATTTTTTCTCTGAAATTAATGCGATTGCTCCTTATGCCGAACACGTCCATATTCATGACTCTTTTGGGAAATTAAAAACGTTTCAGCCTTATGACTCCACCGAGGAAGTTTCTTATGGATTAGGCGACCTGCATTTACCTTTGGGATGGGGTGATATCAATTTTGATAAAATTTTTACTGACAATAGTTTTCCCGACCATCTAAATTTAAATTTGGAATTGAAGCCTCAGCACGCCTCCTATCATGAGGGAAGTGTACAAAAAGTTCTAGAACTATTAAATCTTCAGTAAAGAATTCTTAATTAATTGTAATATCAAACTCGGAACAATCTTTCCCAGTTAGATCTCTTCCGGATAAATTTCCCTTAACAGCTGCGTCGATACCTTCTTGTAACGTCATTTGAGCCATAAAGCTATTACCCTCTGAGCAAAGCTTAATACCTTCTTCCAACTTTTCCAAAGCAACATCTTTAGCCTGGGTGCAGGCTTTATTCATATCTAAAAGTAGTTTGCCTCTTAGCATGGCGACTTTTAGGTCAGTACAATTTGCCAAGTTTTTTTCAAAGACAGCGTCGGTATCCTCAGCAGAACCAGCCATTTGATTTTCTGCAGTTTTTTCATCTAGAATAATCAAACCTTCATCTGTTTTTTCACCATGATCGTTTGCAAAAGAGTTAAAAGAAAATAAAAGGAATAACAAAACTAATTTTTTCATAAGTTTATTATAATTTTTAATTATTAAAAAATTATTAAACATGTGTTTATCCAAATTGTCCGAAAGGAACGATGAGTTTTTTTCTAAGCCAAGCTGAAAACATATCCATGGCAATTACAACGCCAACAACAAGGACGGTGTAATAAGCTACATTTTCAAAATCAGTACCTGTTTGTAATGCCCCTAAAAATTGTAAGCCAATACCACCAGCACCCATCGCACCAATGATAACCGCCCCTCTAGTATTTGATTCCAAATAGTAAAGAGATTGAGATATGAAAACTGGAAGAATCTGTGGAATAATACCAAATCTATTTTGAAGGGTCTTATTAGCACCAGTTGACTCAACACCTTCTTTTTGATTTTTTTCTGTATTCTCAATAGCCTCAGACATTAATTTTCCAAGAGTGCCCGTATCTGTAAAGGCGATGGCAAAGATACCAGTAAAGGGCCCTGGGCCAAATGCTCTCAAGAAAATTAAACTCCAAACCAAAAAGTCTATTCCTCTTAAAAAATCAAAAAGTCTTCTTACCGCAAACCTTACACCTGCCAAAGGGGTAATATTATAAGCTGCTAAAAAAGCGAGGGGAAAACCCACTAACATAGCAATCAGTGTTCCCATGAAGGCCATGATAATCGTCTCAAGCAGTGCGTACCAGGCCTTACCATGTTGCCATAATTCATTTTCTGTGAACTCTACCCAAATCAACTTAGCGTTAGACATCTCTTCAACAATTCTATCTCCACTAAAGATTTTACTCAGAGCCCCAAATAGTGAGTATCCGTCGAGTGGGCCATTGTTATCAAACCAAAAATATTTCCATCCTCTGCTAAAACGATGAATTTCAATTTTTGATTTTGTAAATTGAATTCTTGAAAAAAGAGAAGGTCTTACCTCAAGCTTATTTTTGGTTTGTCGAATAAATCCTGGTAATTCTTCAACTCGGTCCTCATATCCTTCCACATAAGGTCTTTTATCCTCATTAATTCTAAAAGTGAATATTTCTTCCACTCCAGGGAAATCGTACATAACAGCGTAGCCTGCTAAAGGATTATCAGGAAAATAGTAGGCATCAACTTTGCCACCATTTTTAAAAGTTACTGTCCATTTATTGTCATCTGATTTCTCAGCCCACTCTGGGGTAACTTTATACTCTTGGCGAAGATTGCCCTCTAATGTTATTTGGAGTTTATTTTCAGTTTTTTTCCAAGGCATTTTAAAGTGATCTTTATGCGCATAAATATCCAAAGCAAGGAAGCTCGCTCGTTCAGGATTCCATTTCTCTGCAATCTTGTCGACGCCCAATGAAAAAAAGGCAAAAAGAAAGTAAAGGACGACTACAGTAAAAATAATACCGGTTTGTTTTGCTTTTTTGGAAGCGGTTTCAAAGACGTGAATGTTATCTTGATAAATTTTATCTCTTAAAGGAATTGATACATCACTCATTATTCATTCTTTCCTGGTAAAATTTTTGCACCGAAACCCAAACCTTTTTTTCCGTCGCCAATCAAGATCCCTCGAAAATACCTAGAGAGATAATCAATTGCTGTGATGGTAAGTACTAGTATGAGAATTACAGCACAAATATCTGCACCATATTTCCATTGAATATTTTTCGATAAAATTTCACCAATTCCTCCTGCTCCCACAAAACCAAGGATAGTTGAAGCACGAACATTGATCTCTAAACGAAGGAGAGTGTAGGATAAAAGGATGGGAAATACTTGAGGGATGATGCCAAATCTTACTCGCATAATCCATTTTGCTCCAACAGACTCTAGTCCTTCTATTTGTTTCATATCACAATTTTCCACAGCCTCAGAAAAGAGCTTGCCCAGCGCGCCAGCGGTATGGATGGAGATTGCAATAACGGCTGGCAGAGCTGATTTTCCCATCAAATATAAAAATAATAAAGCGATCACAAGCTCAGGAAACGCTCTACAAACGTCCATGAGTCTGCGGACCCAAAAAATAACAGTCGGGTTTTTAATTAAATTTCTTGCAGAAAATATACTAAAAATTAAACCACCAATAAAACCAACAGTAGTAGAAAATACAGCCATATTGATGGTTTCAATTAAAACAGGAATGTATTTGATGATTAATCCGTAGAAACTAAATCCAGATTGATAAGCTTCAGATATAATATCAACTGGGTAGTCAAAAAAACTGCTGATACCCCTTGCGAAACTCCCAGCGTTACTATTTTCCGAAACGCTGATACCCAAATAACAAACTAAAATCACTATCCCAATAGAGAGAAAAGAGTAGTTTCTTTTTGCTCTCTCCAGCTTTAACAGATCATTGTCTATTTTTTGAATATGATCGGGTATAGATTTAGTTGAGTTCATATCAAAAAAATAAGGTGAGATGTAAATATCCCACCTTATTTAAATTATTATTTAATTACTTTTTTGAGCCTCAATTTTTGCTTTTCTTGCAGCCACAATTGTCTCGTAGAAAGAGTGGTCAACAGGAACCCATGCTCTTACGACGCCGTTTGCAACGTTTTCTGAACACTCAGGATCGTTTTCATGCATCCACTCCATCATTCCAACAAAAACCTGGTGAGCTCTTACTGGAAGATTAGTTGGCATTACTAGCGGACCGTTAGGGATAAGTTTTGACGACCAAATTTGAACGATATCATCCATATTTAAGATACCTTTCTCAACCATTCTTCTTAAGTTACCTGATGAGTAACCCTCTTCCCATTCACCAACACCAGATACCCATGTTACACCAGCGTCAACGTCACCGTTTAACACTGCTAGAACATTGTTCTCGTGTCCACCATTAAAAGAGGTCTCTGAGAAATAAGAGTCCATATCAATACCTTGCTCAGGTAGTTCGATTGAAGGAATTAAGTAACCGGAAGTAGAGTTAGGATCTGCGAAACCTAAGTGTTTTCCTTTTAAATCTTCGATAGATGTGATACCAGAGTCAGCTCTTGCTACCATTACAGAGTAGTAACCAAGATCACCTGTAGGTTGCATTCTAGTCATAATTGGAACGACAGCTGTTGGGTCTTCCAGATACATACCAGCGTATCCTGATGCACCAAACCATGTCCAGTCAAGGTTACCCCCAAGCATAGACTGCATAGTTCCGGCATAGTCTTTAAATGTAAAAGTTTTTGCTGGGACACCAAATGCAGATTCGACATAGTAGTCTAAGCATTGGTTTCTTGCAATAATGTCTTGTGCCGCTTCATCACCTAGGTGACCAAGGTTGAATGACGTCTTCCCAGTCATTGCGTTTAAGTCCATTTTTGGACCTTCGTAGTGACCACCAGCAAATGCGTTACTACCCACAAAGATAGTAAACATTGTGATCACGATTCTTATAAGTGTCATGTTATTTATTCTCCTTAATAAAGTTTGCCCTAAGGCTTTGAGACAAATGCATTAACTTGCTTCTGCCTTTTGGGTAGTCCCCAAACTTGTTGATGTAAGTGAGGCCTCAAAGGCTTCATCAGCCTCAGCACCATAGATCTCTTTTGCAAGTTGATCTGTCAGCTTGGAGGGCACATCGTCAAAAACTACTTCTCCTAAACTCATCCCAATAATTCTGTCACAATAGTGTTTGGCCGTATCGAGAGTATGAAGGTTTGCTATTACAGTCATTTTTTTCTCTTCGTGAATTTTTCTAAGAGACTCCATTACCAGACGAGCATTTAAAGGATCGAGGGAAGCGATAGGTTCATCTGCCAGAATCATTTTTGGGTCTTGCATCATCGCTCTACAAATTGCTACTCGTTGTTGTTGTCCGCCTGATAGCGTTTCAGCTCTTTGAAGAGCTGTTTGAGACATGCCGAGTTCATCAAGAGCGAGAAGAGCGTCTACTCTTTCTTCTTTAGTGAATAACTTGAGGGCTCCTTTAAAGGTTGATTGAACATTCAGTCTTCCCAAAACAACATTTGTCAGGACATCTAGTCTTGGAACAAGGTTAAATTGTTGAAATATCATCGCGCAGCTTTTTTGCCATGCTCTTTTATCTTTTTTGTTAAGTTTAGTTATATCTTGACCATCAACGATAATCTCACCAGAACTCTCCTCAGTTAAGCGGTTCATAATTCGAAGAAGAGTGGATTTTCCTGCGCCGGACCGGCCAATGATGCCAATCATCTCTGATTCTTGAATGGTAATATTTACATTTTTAACCGCATGATTTGAGCCAAAGTATTTGTTTAAATTTTTTATTTCAATCATTTTGAATCGCTTCAATTAGAGCTATGACAAAACGTATATTTCAAATAAATATTTTTGATTAAAAAAAAGTTAAGTTTGTGTTACAAACTTAGGCGACTCTTTTTCCTGATTTATAAACCTCTTTAATCAATGGGGTATTATTAATAAGAGCAACTCTTAAAAAATCAGATTTTTTTTTCTCATTAATTTCACCTAGGTGCTCCAAAGATAAAATCAAAGCAGGATTTTTAGTGACATAACTAACAGCTTTACTAATGCTATGCCCTTGATTGAAAAGCTTAAAAACAGCTTGAAGTAAACTAGATGGCACATAATCGGATGATAAGGCATCCACAAAAGATGGATCTTCTTGGAAAATTTCATTCACTGAAACATTTCCAGAATGAGACATTTTGCGAATAAAATTTGGTGCACCAAGAATGTTAGTCATTTTTAAATCTTTCGCTTTTTTAACGGCAGTCATAGTTGTAGGAAATTCTGCAATTTTGATACCGTAGTCATTAGCTTCGATGACATGGTCTTCCGTTGTGTCATCGTGGCTTGCCATTAAAATTTTTCGAGATTTCCAAATATCCACAACCTTAGGTCTATTTTCTCTTTCTGCTTTCATGGCTATATCATTGGAACGGATCAAATCCTCGTCAATTCCAATATTTCCACTAGAAATAACAACATTATCTTTCTTATAGAACTCGATCATTTTTTCTTTATTTTGCCACTGTCTTTGACCTGGCGTGTGGTCCATCAAAGAGGCAAAACAAACATTTTGGTTATCGCTATATTTTTCAATATTTTCTAATAAATCAGGGTCTGATAGCTCGCATCGCAAATGGATGAAATGATCTGCTTTAAAAATATTTTTTTTGATGCCCTCATCAACTGCATTAATCACATCATGCACAATTTCGTTCTTAGCACGGGTATAACTTCCTATGGAGATTGCATCATACACAGTTGTGATTCCCGAGCCAATAATGTCTCGATCATTATCTAAGGCTGCAGAGAGTTTGTTTGGCCAGAAAGTTTTGGGTCTTGGAACAAAGTGTTTTTCAAGATTATCAGTGTGTAATTCAATAAAACCAGGCAAAAGATAGTCCCCTTCGAAATCCAATGCTCCCAATCCATGGTGGTTGCTGTCCGATATACTCATGAAATCGGATTCGAACTCCAACGAGCCAATAAAATTGTTCTCTGGTGTTACAATATTTGCGTTCGTGATGATCATACTTCTGTAAAATTTTCTAAATTAAATTCCCTTGTACAAATTTGATTTCTAATGGTTGCATCATGTATGATAGTGATTATTGCTACATTTTTATTAAGCTTAGATTTAATTAATTCTAAGACAATTTCTGTATTTTCTTTGTCCAAGGCCGATGTGGGCTCATCTAAAAAAAGTATGGGATAATTACCTATAAATGTTTTGGCAATGTTTACTCTTTGTTGCTCGCCTCCCGAAAATGTCATGGGAGGAAGATGCCACATATTTTTTTTGATATTAAGTGTTTCCAGTAGGTGAGAAATTTTTTCGTTGGAGTTATCTTCCAATGTATTTTGTTGTTTAAGCGTATTTGAAACGATATCAAATGTTGATACTCTCGGAATGACAACTAAAAATTGACTGACATATCCAATAGCATGCTTTCTTAAATAGATAACTTGATGTTCTAAACAATTCATTAGATCGAAGTAAGTGTCGTTATATAAAATCTCAATTGATCCAGCAGTTGGAAGGTAATTACCATAGAGCATCCTTAAAAAAGTAGATTTTCCTGTTCCTGATTTGCCCGTGAGCGCTACACATTCACCAGGTGATATTGAAAAATTAATATTTTTCAACACTTTCAATTCTGTTGAGTTTTGATTGTGAAGCGTAAAAGTTTTTTGCAGGTTTGTTGTTTTGATGGAGGGGTTCATACTTGTAAAATTGATGAAGTAAGTAATTGTGTATAAGAGTGTTGGGGGTCATCCAGTACTCGATCTGTTAAACCACTTTCAACGACCTTGCCGCTTTTCATTACTAATAGCTTATCGGTTAAAAACTTCACAACCGCAAGATCATGAGAGACGATTATCATGGAAACGTTCAAGTCTCTGACAATTATGGTAATAGTATCGAGCAATTTAGCCTGAACTGAAACATCTAACCCTCCTGTGGGTTCATCCATATATACGAGCTTGGGATTAGAGGATAAGATTTTAGAAATCTGAAGTCTTTGTTGCATCCCTCCTGAAAAATTTACGGGAAAATCATCAATTCGAGATTTTTCCATTTCTGTTTTATCCATCCATTCCAAGGCTTTATTTCGAATTTTGGAGTAATTCTTAATTTCTTCGTTGATAATTCTCTCTGCAATATTCCCCCCTGCGCTGACTCTCAGCCTCAAACCATCTCTTGGGTTTTGTTGAACGATCCCCCACTCTTTTCTCATAAGCGATCTTTTTTTCTGCTCTGAAATTTTACATAAATCCTGTAAAGGTTGGGATTTATCAATACAAAAATTTATCATTCCCTGAGATGGAGAAATTTGACCTGAAAGACATTTTAACAGCGTGCTTTTACCCGAGCCTGACTCACCGACTATGCCTAGTATTTCTCCTTGATATAAATCAAAAGAAATATCCTCACAGCCCACCTGTTCACCATAATAGTGAGTTAAATTTTTTACCTCTAAAATCTTGTCTTTAACTATCATTTATGTTTTTAAATTTTTCTCGCAGTAATTCGTATCAGAGCAAATAAATTTTTTCTCTCCCTTATCGTTTATTATAATTTCATCCAGATAACTGTTGTTGGAGCCGCAAATATCACAGCGCTCGTCCCAAGTTTGAATTTGAAAAGGGTGATCTTCGAAATCTAAACTTTGAACACTTGTATAGGGAGGGATCGCATATATTCTTCTTTCTCTGCCTGCGCCAAACAATTGGAGCGCTTCCATAAAGTCCATCTTTGGGTTATCGAATTTAGGTGTCGGGCTGGGGTCAGTGATATATCTTTTATTTGTTCTAACCGGATAGGCATATGTTTTTATCACAGATCCAAAGTGAGATATTTCTTCATAAAGCTTCACATGCATCAAGGCATACTCTTCATATGCATGAAGTTTGCGGGTTTCTTGTTCTTTTGGCTCTAAGCGACGTAAAGGTTCTGGTTGAGGGACTTGATAAACAAGAATTTGATTTTCTGATAATTTTTTTTCTGGGATCCTATGTCTCGTTTGGATGATGGTAGCCTTTTCAGTATCTTCAGTTGTTTCAATTTTACATACTTTTTTGAAAAAATTTTTAATGGATATGGCATTGGTAGTATCATCCGCTCCCTGATCAATGACTTTGAGCGTGTCATTAATGCCGATGATTGAAGCCGTCACTTGAATACCTCCAGTCCCCCAACCATAAGCGAGGGGCATCTCCCTACCTCCAAATGGACATTGATAACCGGGTATGCAAATAGCTTTTAATATGGTTCTTCGGATCATCCTTTTAGTGGCTTCATCCAAATAGGCAAAATTGAAACCATCAATCATCTTTGTTCTCTTTCAAAATTTTTTTTCTTAATTCTCTGATAAGATTTAGCTCTCCTTGAAAATCTACGTAATGGGGGAGTTTGAGGTGTGAGACAAATCCTTGGGCCTCCACATTATCAGAGTGATAAAGCACAAATTCTTGATCTTGAATGGGAAATTTAATTTCTTCTCCATATTCCTCACTCTTAAGTGCTCTGTCAATAATAGAAATAGACATGGCTTTTCTTTCGTTATAACCAAAAGTAAGGCCGTAACCTCGAGTAAATTGTGGGGCTATTTTTTTACTTCCCTCAAATTGATCGACCATTTCGCATTCTGATACCTCAATTTCACCAACACAAATTTCAAACCCTAGTTCTTCAGGATATATTTTGACTTCAACAAAACCGTATCGTATTTCACCTACAAAAGGATGAGTTCCTTTGCTGCCAAATCCTCTGATTGCAGAATACGATAACCCTAACAAAAATCCCTCATCACTTCTGGACAAGATTTGAAGCCACTGATCTCTAGATGCAGGAAATTTCATAGGCTCTCGGGTAATATCAAAAGGCTTAGACTTTAATTTTTCTATTTCTTTTTCCATCAATCCCTCATTGTTCAAGAATTCCATTACTCTTGGAAAAAAAACATTATCGTTACTCGTTGGAGTATTTTTTTTGTTGGATGTTTCTTTTCCGTTAAGCAGCGAAAAATCGAGGAGTCTATGTGTATAATCAAATGTCGGTCCTAATATCTGACCTCCGGGAATATCCTTATATGTTGCGGATATCCTCCTTTTTAAAGTCATTGAACTGGTATCAATCGGAACACTGTAAGAAAATCTCTCCAATGTTGTTCTATAAGCTCTTAAAATAAAGATCGCTTCTACCAAATCTCCTTGGGCTTGCTTAATGGATAGGGCAGATAAGTTCTTATCATACAAAGATCCCTCTGAGACCACACGGTCAACTGCAAAACTAAGCTGTTCTATTAACTGGCTAATATTAATATCTTGATTAGAAGAGATATGTTTTCGTTTTTGATCAAGAAGCTCAATTGAACTATTTATAGCTTTTTCTCCTCCTTTGACCGCTACATACATTAGTTAATTATCTTTATAGTTCGAGGTAAGGAGATAAGCTCATCATTACAGGTTAAAAAAATATCAACACCTCGTGGGAATTTTGAAGAGTTGGAGTTTATTTTTTCTTTAAAATTATGAGGAATTCCTCTTAAAGTGATTTGATTTGAATTTTTAATACCAGGTCCAGAAAGTACAAAATCTTCTCCTTCGCTCATACTTTGAATTTGAATTATGATTGTAGTGGACTTATCAGGGTATTGATCTAGCCCATCATTAAAAGATTCAAAGTCTAAATCACCATGGGTAACAATAGCAAAATCAGACTCCACTTTATTTTTAGTAATTGGTGAGCCGGTATGTAATTTAATAAAGTTAGAAATAATGTTTTCTTGAGCGCTTTGAATGAATACATTTGTGTCAAGATCCAATAGTGTAAAGATGATGTTAACAGATGAGATGTGAAGATCCTCTTGAGAATAATTATGATTCATAAATTTAACTTTTTTTCCTGGGTTTGCGGTAGCCTGTAAAATTAAATGAAAAGCCTCTTGAGACTCAAATGTTTTATTTTTAAAGCCGACGTGCTCCAAAAAAATTAGTCCCCTCTAACCATAGTAAAAAAATCGACTTTACTCTCACTAGAGTCAGCAATAATTTTAATTTTTTCTTTTTGTATTTGTTCTTGAAATTCTTTGACGTAAATTAACAGTTTTGAGTGGTAGCTCTCGATTTGCATCAATGCATCAAGAATAGCTCCATACTCACTTTTGATGAGATTTCTACCTAAATGATAAGAATAGCCAGTTTTTTCCTGAAATTTTACAATACATTTAGTAAGTGTAGCCTCTCCTAAATTAAATTTATCACCGGTTCCTCCTGCTCTTCCTTGGATCATAATTGAGCCAATTTCTGGGCCCAATAAAACATCATAGTTCTCTTTAAAGTTTATATGATCAAGTGAGTTTTTAAGAAGACTTTCATTTGTTTTTGAGAAAATTGAAATCCACTCCGGCCTTAACATTAAATTAATATAAAAGAGGTAAGTTAAATAATTGTTAAAGAGTAAAATTTAATTTTGTTTTTGTGAAGAAAGAAAAAATATTTAAGGCTTATCTATTTGATTTTGATGGCGTAATAATTAATTCAGAGCCCAAACGCTTTTACATTTTAAAAAAATGCCTTAGAAAATTTAACATGAAATTCGAAAAATTTATCACATATCACCACCTTATCGGAACTCCAGTAATTAGTATTCTTAACAAACATTTTTCGAATATAAAATCTAAGAAAACAATAAATGAAATACTCAGAGAATACGATTTTTTAGTGGACGAATATTTTGAAAATACTCCCTCTTTGTTTCCAAACCTAAAAAAAACTCTCGGGATGATTAGTCAACCTAAAGCGATTGTTACAAATGCCAAAAAAGAACGCGTCCTTAAAGTATTAAAATATCATAATATCAATCAATATTTTTCTTTCATTATTGCTTGTAAAAATAACGTGAAACCAAAGCCTAGCCCTGATGGCTATAAAATGGCTTGCAAAAAACTTAACCTCAAACCGACAGATGTGGTTGTCATTGAAGACTCTGATGCCGGTATCAAATCAGCTAAAGCCGCAGGAGTAAAAAAAATATTCCGATACACCTATAAAAATAAAAATTACTCAAACTTATTTATATATAATGAAGTCAAATTGAAAGATTATAAAAGTTTACTTAATTTCAATAAGAGTGTGGCCCGTGAAAATCACGGGCTAAAATAAATTAATTTACTTGAAAGACTGGGTGGAGTATTCCGATAAAGGAAGCTTATTAATTGTTCCTACCTTCTTGACATAGTCGACAAAAGACTGAGCATAACCTAGATATGTATCTACGACTCGTCCCTCTTTAGAGATGTCACCAAAAGTTAGGTATCCATCTTTTCCACTCGAGATATAATTGTTCGTGGCCACAGTATACATTTGAGTCATATTCAGTGCTGACCAGGAACTGTCAGATCTACCCTTAAATTCTAAGTTAGAAATTCGATCACCCTTTGCTTTTGAGGAGTCGACGTCCCAACGTAGACCTGCCGCATATGGATATGCACCAGTTGAACCATCAGGAGAAAGAGCGTAGTCCAGAGCATCTTCAAGAACATTTTTAATTTCTTGGCCTGTCATTGATAATTCGACAATCGTATTCCCGAAAGGCAAAAGGGTGTAAGCATCACCCAGAGTATAATCACCCGCTGCAACGTCAACACGTGTACCACCACCATTTTGAATAGCGATGTCACTTAAGTTTGACATTTCTCTAAATGCTTGAGCGACGATATTCGAGATATCCGATCCATTCTGTGCTGTCTTTGAAGGGTCACACATTTTAGATTTTCCTTGACCTGGAATTCTCTCTAAACAAAGATCCTCGCTCACACTACCAATAATCTCAGAACTAAATTCATCGATTTTAGAGGAATAACTAGCTAGTAGAGCTTGGGCGTCCGCATCTGGCTCAACGATGGATAAGGATGGGTTCACTTTAATAACACTGTATACAGCATCACGGTACCCCTCCTCAATTTCTACTCTTTCACCATCTGCGTTCTTTCTTTTAAACGAGTCAGCAAGCATCATATGTGGCGTTCCCATACAGGAAGTAATGTTACCCTGACCGTCAAATTCGGCGTGAAGTTCTCCTACGATTTGAGAGTACTCCCAAGCAGTTACCACACAAACATCGTTGCCAGACGCGTCATTAACCATGGTCGGATAAGAACCACTAGGTTTTAATCCTAAGTCACTTAAGTCGCCTAATAGACTATGAGAGTCACCCCCAACAATAATATCGATACCAGATGTCTTTTGGGCGAGCGCTAGGTCGTTCTCATATCCAAAGTGAGAGAGTAAAATAACTCGATCCACCCCTTGAGAGTTGAGTTCATCAGTATATTTTTGGGCTGTTGATACTTCATCTAAAAACATTGTGTTGTCATCAGGATTAGAGGAGATCTTTGTTTTTTTAGAGATAACAATACCAATAATTCCAATTTTCTCTCCGTTGCGCTCAACGATGGTGTAAGGCTGGATGTAATCATCCCTAGATGATTTGGCTAAAGGAGAAATACCGACTTCAGGTTGAACGTTAGCTCCGAGAACTGGTGTTTGACAGTTTCCCTCATTGAGGTAGTCAAGAAACGTTACCAATCCTTGATCGCCATTATTAAATTCGTGATTACCCACCACGAAGGCATCAAAACATACTACATTCATTAAAGCTGCGTCTGCTTCACCTTCAAATAAAGTGAAATACAGCGTACCATTCGTTGCGTCTCCAGCATGAAGAGTGAGTGAGTTTGGGTTTTCCAATCTCAGTTCTTTTATCTTAGTTACAACAGCGGGGAACCCACCTGATTTTGTCCTAGTTGTCTCACCATCTAAATCCAAACTCATTCTGCTGTTAGCTTCTAAGTGAGAATGATGGTCGTTGATATGTAAAATGGTTAATTTTTCTGCTAATACCAAATTTGGTATTAGTAAGAGTAAAAAGGGAATTCCTTTAAAAATATATTTAAACATAATTAAAATTTTCAGTTCCAATTATGAAAATTGTTTGAATTAATTATTTAAATTTTATGAACTTTTATTACATTCCCCAACGCATCGCAGCGGTGTGAACATTTGAATCCCAATGCTTTACAAGTTCTTCATCTAGTTTAGTAAGGGTAATTGAAGCTCCTTGCATTTCAAGAGAAGTACAAAAATTTCCAACCAAAGACCTTGAAATATTTATATTTTTTTTGTCTAACATGTTTTTAGCATTATCATAAATTAGGTATAGCTCTGTTAAAGGGGTACCCCCCATTCCATTGACGAATAAAAGAATTTCTTCATTTGCCTCAGGCTTTAAGTCCTCGTTAATTGCTTCTAATAACTCGTTTGTAATCTCTTGCGCAGATTTCATTTTATCTCTTCTTCTTCCAGGTTCACCATGAATTCCAACACCAAATTCCATTTCATCATCACCTATATCAAAATTTGGTTTTCCTGCAGCTGGGACAGTGCAGCTTGAAAATGCAACTCCCATAGAACCTGAATTTTTATTTACCTTATCCCCTAAGGCTTTACATTCTTGTAAGCTACCTCCATGCTCAGCTAAAGAACCAACTATTTTTTCAACAACAACAGTAGCAGCAACACCTCTTCTACCAGTTGTAAATGAAGAGTCCTCCACAGCAACATCATCATTTGTCAATACAGACTCATTTGGACCTTGCATCATCTCAGCTGCCATTTGGAAATTCATTACATCTCCAGAATAGTTTTTAACGATAAATAAAACTCCAGCTCCGCTGTCTACTTTTTCAACAGCAGCTAACATTTGATCAGGTGTGGGTGATGAAAAAACAAATCCAGGGCAGGCTGCATCCAGCATGCCGTAGCCGACTAAGCCACCATGCATGGGTTCGTGTCCACTCCCCCCTCCACTGATTAGAGCTACTTTTCCCTCTTTTGTGGGAGTGGCTCTGGTGATGAAGTTGGGGTCGTAGTTGCAGTTAACAATATCTTGATGCGCAGCACCAAAACCTTGCAGACTCTCCTTTAGAAAATCATCCGCTGAATTCATAAATTTTTTCATAGTATCCTCCTAACTATTTAACACTGACTCACAGACAGTTTTTATCATTAATTGTGAAGACCTGGCTCCAGGATCGATATGACCTTTCGCTCGCTCTCCTAAAAAAGAAGCTCTCCCTTTTGTAGCTAAAAGATCTTTTGTTGAAAACATCCCTTTTTCCGCGACTTCTATAGCTTCTTTAAGTATCTCTTTAACATCTTTGTTATCATCGACACCTTTTTTAAGGCAGTTAGATACAGGTATGAGAACATCCATCATTGTTTTTTCACCTACATCTGCTTTACCTCTTTGTTTTACAGCTTCAACGCCATCTGCAAAAATTTCAATTGCTTTTTTATAATCAACACCATTATCGATATCGTTTCCTTTGGCCATAGTCATAAACAATGTGCCAAACAAGGCTCCAGATGAGCCACCTATACCAGAAAGAACTTTCATTGCTATTTGGTTTAGAGCTTTAGACATTGGCAAATCTTTAATAACAGCTTCTAATTCTATAACCAGCTTGATCCCTCTTTGGACATTAAAAATATGATCCCCATCTCCTATTTCTTGGTCCAATTTTTCTATTTCACTTGCATTTGCATCAATTACAGCTTGAATTTCTTTTGCTCTATGGATTAAAAAATTAACACTCATTGCACGCTCATTCCTTTTTCGTCAAAAAATAAAATTTTATTTTGATCTATTGCAAAATTTACTTTGTCCCCTTTTTGTCCTTGGAATGCTCCTTGATATAAGGATAAAATTTCTGCTCCATTAAAATCTAGCTCTACCACAGTTTCTGCACCGAGAGACTCAACAGTTTTAATTGAGCCTGAAAGTTCACCTTCTCCTATCTTAATGTGCTCAGGTCTTAGACCAAGTTGACTTGCTTTATCTGGTGATGAAGTGTTTAAAGAAGTTCTGTTGAGAATATTAATTTTTGGTGAGCCTAATCTATTTGCAACATAAATAGATTTTGGATTATTGTATATATCTTCTGGTTTATCAATCTGGGCGATCTTACCATTTTCTAATACTCCGATGCGATCTGCCATAGTTGTGGCTTCAGCTTGATCATGCGTGACGTAGAGAATTGTGGAGCCTAAATTTAATTGGATTTTTTTTAGTTCGACTCTCAAACTTTCCCTTAATTTCGCATCAAGGGATGAAAGGGGTTCATCCATTAAATATATACTTGGGTCTCTGACTAGAGCACGACCTATCGCAACTCTCTGCATTTCTCCGCCTGATAATTCAGTAGCTTTATTGTCTAATTTAGCTGAAATCTTCAACATTTCCCCTATTTTTGTGACTTTTTCTCTAATCTTATCTTCTGGGATTTTTCTAAGAGGAGATCGAAGAGGAAAAGCTAAATTGTCGTAAACCTTATAATGAGGGTATAAAGAGTATTGTTGAAATACAAACGCTGTGTCTCTTGCTGCTGGCTGAGCATCTGAAAAATCTTCATCATCAAAAAGGATCTTTCCTTTATCAATTTTTTCTAAACCTGCTATTGATCTTAATGTTGTTGTTTTACCTGCACCGGTTGGACCCAATAATACAAAAAACTCTCCATCATTTACTGTAAAGCTAATATCATCTAAAGCCTTAATAGTTTTATCATATATTTTAGTAATATTTTGTAGTTCTACTTTAGACATTAACTCATAAACTCACTTTGAAGTGCCTTATCATTTGAACCATCAAAAATTATTTGGTTATTATTAAGAGTATCAAATTGAATTTGCTCATTAATATTAACTTGTGTGTCACTATCAACTCTAATTTTTATATTTCCGAGTTGAGTTTCAATTGTAAGAATTTTTCTTGAACCTAAATATTCAACACCAAAAACATTGCCTTTTACACCATTTTCAGAAACTAATTTTAAATTCTCTGGCCTTACACCTAAAAAATTTTCATTGGAGTCTGTTCCCTCTTTTTGTTCGGGGATATTTAATGAAGAGTCTAATAATTTAATACTTGATTGACTTGGTGAAATTTTTTCATTTATTGGTATGAAGTTCATTCCTGGTGATCCAATAAAATTGGCAACAAATTTTGTTTTGGGTTTATTATAAATAACTTTTGGTGAGTCTGCTTGCAACACCACTCCCTCATTCATTACTGCTATTCGATCAGCCATCGACATTGCCTCTTGTTGATCGTGCGTTACATAAACTGTAGTTGCATCAATATCATCGTGGAGTTTTCTTAATTCCAAACACATCAATTCTCTAAATTCTGCATCAAGTGTGCCCAAAGGCTCATCCATTAAAAATGCTTTAGGTCTTCTGACTAGTGCTCTTCCAAGTGCAACACGTTGACGATCACCTCCTGCTAAAGAGGATACTTTTGATTTTAATAAGTGATCAATTCTGAGAAGTTTTGCAGCTTCCAGAACTTTAGCATCTACTTCGCTTCGTGAGAGCTTTTGCATTTTCAGTGGGAAAGCCAAATTATTTCTTACATTCATGTGTGGATAGAGTGCAAAAAGCTGAAAAACAAAGGCTATATCTCGCTGAGAGGCCCTTAGATAGCCCACATCTTCCTTATCTAAATATATATTTCCAGAAGTTGGTAGCTCTAAACCAGCAATCATTCTCAAAGTGGTAGTTTTTCCACAACCTGAAGGGCCGAGTAAAACGAAGAATTCTTTATTTTCAATAATAAGATTGGAATTTTTCACTGCTACGAAATCTCCAAAAGATTTATGTAAATTTTTAATTTCTATTTCTGCCATGGCTAATCTGGAAAATGACTTGTGATCACAAATCCGATAGTTCCCACCAAAATAACGATAAAGGAATATGTATACATCCACATAGCAAAAGGCTGCATCAACATAAATACACCCAATAAAATTAAAACAGTTGATGCATTTTCCCAAATGGATCTTCTAAAAATTCTTCTCAATAAACTTTTTTTCTCAGCCATTATTTCCTTACTGCTCCAAATGTTATTCCCCTTAGAAGATGCTTTCTCAATACAACTGTAAATATCATCACTGGGATTAAAAATAATGTTGTCCCTGCTCCAATAGCAGGCCAATCAAGACCACCCTCTCCTATAATTGTTGGGATAAATGGTGGTGCAGTTTGCGCATTAAATTGTGTTAGTAAAACAGCAAATGCATATTCATTCCACGAAAATATCATGCAGAAAATTGCTGTTGCTGCGATACCTGTAGTTGCTTGCGGAAGGACTACTTTAAAAAATGCTTGCATTCTAGAGTAACCATCTATCATCGCAGCCTCCTCATACTCTCTCGGTATCTCATCCATAAAGCCTTTTAACAGCCAAACTGACAAACTTAAATTTACAACAGTGTACAGAATAATCATGCCAACGTGAGTATCACCGAGGCCAAGTTTTCTATACATAATAAATATAGGCACTGCCACTGCTATTGGTGGGAACATTCTCGTAGATAAAATAAAAAATAATAAATCATCTTTCAGTGGGACTTTAAATCTTGAAAGAGCGTAGGCAGCTAAGGAGCCTAAAAATACCGAAAAGAACGTTGCACCAAATCCAATTATCAAAGAATTGGAATACCTCGGTAAAAATTTTGATGGTCCTGTTATGACCATTTCTCTACTGCGAACTAACTCCTCATACCATGTATCTGGTGGTGGAAGAGAGTCCAAATAATCCTTGGGTTGTCTTGATCGATTTGTAAATAAATTCACATAACCCTCTAAAGATGGCTCAAAAAAGACCTCTGGAGGGTAAGAGATAGCACTATCAACACTTTTAAAGCTTGTGGCAACCATCCATGTGATTGGTATAAGGGTTACAATCATGTAAACAATGATGATAGTGGCAGCTAATTTTCTTGAAAATCCTGTTGCTTCTAGTGGTGATCTTGAAGTGTCCATTATCGCTCTTTAATTTTGTTCATAACTTTTACATACACATTTCCAAAGCCGAATATGGTGACAAATAATATTACAGCAAAAGCAGAGCTATAACCTGTTTTCCATTTTTCAAATGCTTCGCGTTTTAAATTGATTGATGCTAGTTCAGTCGCCGATCCTGGACCCCCTGAAGTAAGCTCAGCGACCAGATCAAACATTTTGAAATTCTCGATCCCTCTAAATAATAATGCAAGAAGTAGAAAAGGAAGGACAGATGGCAATGTTATATGGATAAATTGCTGCCACTTACTAGCTCGGTCAACTTCTGCAGCCTCGTACAAATAATTTGGGATTGATCTTAATCCTGCCAGACAAATTAACATGGTAAAAGGTGTCCACATCCATGTATCGACAATCACAATTGACCAAGGGGCTAAAGTGCTTGAACCAATCATATCAAAAATACCAAAGTCATAGAAAAAATTAACTACGTAATTAAACAAACCTACTTGAGGATTATATAAGTAAGTCCAAAATACTCCTACGACTGCAGGGGAAAGCATCATTGGTAAAACTATTAAAGTAGTGAGTAGTTCATTACCTTTAAATTTTTTGTTTAAAAGAAGAGCAAGACCCAATCCAATTAATGCTTGTAAGACTAATGTCCAACAAACGAAGTGGGCAGTTATCTGCATCTTTTCCCATATCTCTTCTTTTCCTAAAATCTTTTTATAGTTTTTTAAACCCACAAATTTTACTTCTCTACCTATTTTATTGGCATAAAAATTGGTGAATGACATTCTTATGGCATAGATAAGAGGATAAATATTTATAGCAAGTAATAGAATTAAAGTTGGTGCTATGAAAATCCAGGCTATTGCTTTATCAGATAAGCCTTTGAACTTTTTAACAGCACTTTTCATATATGTTTTTGATTGAAGGGTGGGATTAATCCCACCCTTTATATTAATTTAGTGATTAAATTTTACCGTCGTCTTCGAAGACTTCAGTCCAATCATCAATGATTTTGTCTAATGCGTCTTTTGCAGAACCTTTTCCATTCACAACGTAGTCATGAATTCTCTCCTGCATTGGAAGCATTAATTCAACAAATGTAGGCTCTTGCCAAAAGTCTTTGACGATGCCCATTGAGTCAAGGAAGCCTTGTGCGTACACAGCTGAGTCAACGAAATCAGGTGATCCAAGAACATCCATATGGCATGAATATCCTCCTAAATCCCACCATTTTTGTTGAATATCTGGCTTTGCAAACCACTTCATGTATTCAAGAGCCAAGTCTTGTTTATCAGAGTAACTCACAACTGAGATACCTTGACCACCAAGAGTAGCTGCACATACGTTTTGACATGGGTTAGCAAAGAAACCAGAAACTCTTCCGTCACTGTCTTCTTTAGAAACGCCAGGCCAGAAAGCATACCAGTTCATTTGAAATGCAACCTGTCCTGATTTATATGCATCAAGATTTGCGACCATATAAGCATCTGAATGCCCTGGGGGTGCACAGTCTTCATACATTTTTCTATAAAATTCAACAGCCTCTACAGAAGCATCTGAGTTGAAGTAACCATCCATCTCGTATGGGTTATCAGGATTTTCGTACTGCATACCCCATGCATACATGGCTGCTGTTACACCCATGGTGATACCTTCAGATCCACGCTCTGTATTGATAGCTGCACCATATCTTACTTGTCCATCAATTTCTCTTCCTTGGAAGAAAGTACACATGTCATATAACTCATCCCAAGTTTTTGGAACACCTAGATCATATCCATGCTTACTTTTAAATTCAGCTTGAAGCTCTGGTCTATCAAACCAGTCTTTTCGATAAGCCCATGCTAAAGCATCACCCATTGCTGGAAGAGCGTAATAGTTAGGTGATCCTTTTGGCCATGTTGAATATGCGTAAACAGTTGCTGGGTTAAAATCATCCATTGAAATTCCGTTAGCATCAAAGAAATCATTTAGCTTAACATAGTGACCATATTCAGCACCTTGTCCAATCCACTGTGAGTCACCAATTAACAAGTCAAAAGTTTTACCTTGGTTATTTAACTCGTTAAGCATTCTCTCAGCAAAATTTGGCCATGGCACAAATTCGAAGTTCATTTCAACGCCTGTTTCAGCTGTAAATTCTTTACTTAGTTCTTGTAAGGCATTAGCAGGATCCCAAGCGGCCCAGCCCAAAGTCAAAGACTCAGATTTAGCATTCAAAGAAAAAAGTAAGGCAAAAACAGGAACTAGAAATACAGATAGTATTTTTTTCATGTTATTATTCCTCCTTTTTAATAACAAAACTGGCTGATTATACAGTCTTTTTACATATTTATAAATGCAGATTATTCATATTTTTAAAAACATTTTAAATAGCAGTTAACTGTAATATTATAGTTTGTCGCAGGAGGGGGGTTAAGCGATGTCTATAAAAGGTCCAGCTATATTTTTAGCTCAATTTGCAGGTGATGATGCTCCGTTTAACAATTTAGAGAATATCTCAAAATGGGCTAGTGATTTGGGATACTTAGGTGTTCAGATACCTAGTTGGGATGAGAGGTTAATTAATTTAAAACAGGCATCTGAAAGCAAAGATTACTGTGACGAAATAAAAGGGACTCTTAAGAGTTTTAATTTAAATCTAACTGAGCTTTCGACACATCTCCAAGGTCAACTTGTAGCTGTTCATCCTGCATATGACTCTGTATTTGATGGTTTTGCAGCCTCAGAGGTAAGAGGAAATCCATCTGCAAGGCAGCAATGGGCAGTTGATCAATTAATAATGGCCGCTAAGGCTTCGAAAAATTTTGGATTGACTGAACATGTTACTTTTTCAGGAGCATTGGCTTGGCCATATGTTTATCCATGGCCTCAAAGACCAGAAGGGTTAGTTGAAACTGCATTTGATGAACTGGCTAAAAGGTGGAAACCTATTCTTAATGAATTTGATGAGTGTGGGGTGAATTTATGTTATGAAATTCATCCAGGCGAGGATCTTTTTGATGGAATAACTTTTGAAATGTTTCTAGATAAAGTAGGTAGTCATGAACGCTGCAACATGTTATATGATCCTAGCCACTTTGTTTTGCAGCATTTAGATTATTTGCAGCATATTGATATTTATCACGAGAAAATAAAAATGTTTCATGTGAAAGACGCAGAACTCAATCCCACTGGTAAACAAGGGGTCTATAGTGGATTTCAATCTTGGAAGAACAGAGCAGGTCGATTTAGGTCTTTAGGAGATGGGCAAGTCGATTTCAAGTCAATTTTCTCCAAACTTACTACTTACGGCTTTGATGGATGGGCTGTTTTAGAATGGGAATGTGCTTTGAAACATCCTGAAGACGGAGCTAAAGAGGGTTCTGTATTTATTAAAGATCATCTAATTAGAGTGACCGAGAATGCTTTCGATGATTTTGCCGATGCTGGTACTGATCAAGATGCAAACAAAAAAATGCTTGGAATTGAATGATAATATGACCAAAAAATTAAAATTAGGAATGGTTGGTGGTGGCTCAGGAGCATTTATAGGAGAAGTTCACCGTATAGCATCTAGAATTGATGACCGCTTTGAACTGGTCGCTGGTGCCTTTTCATCTAATCCTGAAAAAGCTCAAGCCTCTGGCAGAGATATTGGAATAGCAGATGAAAGGAATTATAAGGACTACCTTGAAATGGTCGAAAAAGAATTGATCAGAGAGGATAAAATAGATGCTGTAGCCATAGTGACACCAAATCATATGCACCATCCGATCGCTAAAGCTTTCATGGAGAAAGGTTTTAACATAATTTGTGACAAACCCCTTGCCATGAATGTTAATCAATGTGAGGAACTAATAAAATGTAAAAAAGACAATAACGTTCTTTTTGCTTTAACTCATAACTACACTGGTTATCCCATGATTAGGAATGCCAGAGCTCTTTGTAAGAGAGGTGACTTAGGTGAAATAAGAGTAATTCAAGCAGAGTATGCTCAAGATTGGCTGACCGAAGATTTAGAAAATAGAATTAATGATGGGGGAAACAAACAGGCCTCTTGGAGAACTGATCCTAATCAATCAGGTGCTGGTGGATGTATTGGTGACATTGGAACTCATGCTTACAATCTGATTAGGTTTATAACTGCTCTCAATACTGAGGAGATATCTGCAGAGTTAACATCTTTTGTGCCTGGGAGAAAATTAGATGATAATGCTCAAATATCGATACGATTTAAAGGGGGAGCAAAAGGTACTATTTGGTCTTCTCAAGTAGCCCCAGGAAATGAAAATCATTTACAAATAAGAATTTATGGTAATAAGGCCGGACTAGAATGGTGTCAAGAAGATCCAAATTACCTTTACTTTACAAAATTTGGAGAACCCAAACAAAAAATTACAAGGGGTGGATCAGGTGCTATGAGCGATGCAGGAGATGTTACTAGAATTCCTGCTGGACACCCCGAGGGATATTTAGAGGGCTTCGCAAATATCTATACAGATGTAGCTAATGCACTAATTGATCAGAAAAATGGCAAATTTAATGAGGAAAATCACCATTTTCCAAGTGTAGAAGATGGACTTGAAGGTATTAAATTTATCGAAAGGTCAATCGCCTCTAGCTCATCAAATTCAAGCTGGGTAAGTTTCAATTAATTCCAACTTAGTTTTTTACGTGTTTCCCAATAATCTTGAGTGGACAGGCTAAAAGACTCAAGAGAGGGCAATTCGGTATCTATTTTTTCAAGACAACTTAAATTTTCATCCAACTGTTTGATTGTTGATGCTCCTGTTAGACAAATTTTAACAAACGGTAGTCGATAAACCCAGAGATAAGACAATTGCTCCAAAGTTAAATCCATAGATGAGGCAACTGACTTTAATTCTTTAATTTTGTTTTGATGAAATTCTTTATTTGAATTAGTTAGTCTTCCATTTGAGAAAATCTCTTTTGCAATTACATTGATCTTTTTTTCAGATACTTCTTTTAAAATGGAAATACAAGATTGGTCAAAGATATTAATGGTCGTTTGTAAATAAGAAAATAGATTAAGTTTTTCATTCTTAATTAAAAGGTCATTAATAGTTTTCTCTTGATCTGGGCCACTTGTTGAGATTCCTATTTCTATTCCATTTTTTTTTATTGTCTCAAGCTCCTTTAGAACATTAATATCATCTAAGACTTTACTTTCTGAATTGACAGAATGAATGTGGTAAAGATCAATACTTTTTCCTAAATTAAGTCTTGTCTCCACCCATTGTTGTTTTAAAAATTCAACTGAGTGATCTTTTCTTTCGTGTTGATCTGCCTGAACTTCCCAATTTGCTAAATATTCATAGCCCCACTTAGACCCCACAAAACCATCAAATTGTTTTTGAGCTCTAATCCAACTAGATAAAAATTCCTCAGCATCTCCATATACCCTTGCCGCATCGAAATATCGAATACCTCTCTTGTAAGCATGACTAAGTACTTCGTGACAATGAGATCTCATAGAAATTTTTGATATGTCGCTGCCTAAATCTGAACTATGACCAATGTTTATATATCCGGGCCTCCCAAGAGAAGCCAATCCTAGGCCTATTTTATTGTCTAATTTAAACAATTATATGATTTGCTATTTGACTTTTAATTGTCAGTGGGTCAGTTAAATGAATAGTTTGAAAGCCAAGTGATTGCGCCGCCTCAATATTTTCAATACGATCATCAATGAAAAGAGTTTGTTCAGGTGTTAAATTAAATCTTGAAATCGCTAATTTATAAATTTCAGGGTCTGGTTTTACTAAAAACTCTCTACCAGAGATAATTTTATCATCAAATTCTTTCAGGAATGGGTGTTGATCTTCCATACCCTCATAGGTCTCATCTGACCAATTTGACAAGACATAGCAGGGGTAACCACTTGATTTTATTTTTCGAAAAATATCAACTGTATCTTGATAAACCCCGTTAACCATATTCCTGTGATTTGGATAATATTGCTTTATTTCATTCTCATAATTAGGGAAATTTTTTATTGCATCTTTAACTACGTCATCAATTTTTACTCCAGCATCGCATCTCATATCTAAATGAGGGAACGCGATTGTATTTATAAAATATTCTCTTTTAGTTTGATCAGGAATAATATTTTTAAATACATAATGTGGATCCCAATCAAAAAAAACATTACCTAAATCAAATAGAAATTTTGTAATTTTCATCGACTCAATCGACAAAAGAATTAATTAGATTTTCAAGATATTCTTGGCGACCGGACTTTGGTTGAGGGTTTATATTTTTAGCAATGACATTTTTATGAATATCTTCAAGAGACATTGAAGTCATGAGTTGTTTTTCAGAGGCCCACTGTTCATATCTTTGTTTTAAAAAATTTTCATAACTTCCATCATTAATCATTTTTTCAACAGCAATAAGAGTTCTAGCACAAGTATCCATAGAGCCAATGTGCGCATAGAATAGATCCTCAGGATCTATTGATTGTCTTCTAATCTTAGCATCCATGTTAAGACCTCCTGAGGAAAAACCACCATTTTTAAAAATGTAGTAAAAAGGCAAAACTAATTCTTCAACATTGTTTGGGAATTGGTCTGTGTCCCATCCTACTAAATAGTCTCCTCTGTTAATATCAATACTCCCAAAGATGTCATTGGAAAGTGCATATGCAATCTCGTGCTCGAATGAATGTTTTGCTAAAATAGCGTGATTTTGTTCGATATTTAGCTTGAATTCTCTTTCCAAACCATATTTTTGAAGAAATGCAAAAACATTAGCAGAGTCAAAATCATATTGATGTTTCGTTGGCTCATGGGGTTTCGGCTCAATCAGAAGTAAACCCTTGAAACCAATTTTGTGCTTATGCTCAGCTACCATGTTCAAAAATCTACCAAGCTGATCATATTCTTGTTTCATATTAGTATTTAAAATTGTTTCGTAACCCTCTCTGCCTCCCCATAAAACATAATTTTGTCCACCTAAAAACATTGTATTTTCCATACACATCTTCACTTGAGCAGCTGCATATTGAAAAACATCAGGATCAGGATTAGTAGCAGCACCAGACATGTACCTGCGGTGGCTAAATAAATTTGCTGTTCCCCAAAGAAGTTTTACTTTGCTTGTTTCAAGTTTTTTTGAAATTTCATCGATAATGGTTTTTTGAATTTTTTCTGTCTCCGAAAAACTTTTACCCTCTGGAGCAATATCTACATCATGAAAACAGAAATATGGTATTCCTAATTTTTCAAAAAAATCGAATGCATTATTGAGCTTATCTTTTGCTTGTTCTATTTTATCTCCTGCTTCCATCCATGGTCTTAAAAATGTCTGTCCTCCAAAAGGGTCACCCCCTGGCCAATTAAAAGTGTGCCAGTAACATACTGCCATTCTCAGATGTTCCTCTAATGTTTTTCCTAGAATTTTTTTATTAGCATCATAAAATTTAAATGAAAGTGGATTAGTAGAGTCTCTACCTTCATATTTAATTGTAGGTATATCTTTGAAATAATCAGACATAAATTAGTCGTAATAAAACATTGGGGCTTTTTTAAATTCTTCCCAAGCATGCGGGTCGTGCCCTGTGACTACTGTAGCATTTTTGTCTTTTGCAATTTTTTTGAGTTTTTTTACAGAGTCAACAACGTCAACAGCAGAGCAAACAAGACCTGGTAGTGTTAAATTGTTCCAATGATCCATTGTGTAAGCTGCATCTATAGTAAGCAATACATAACCTGAATTTGGTAAATTAATTAAAAAAGACTGATGGCCCGGTGCATGCCCCGGAGTAAAAATTACAATTATTGATCCGTCGCCATATAAGTCATAAAAATCATCATTTTTATCTCTTAAAAATTTCCAATTAATTCCAGGTTTATCAAAGTCTTTTCTAATATATGCAGGCTTTGAGAACCAATCAGGATTAAAAGCATAATCATATTCCTTTTGTTGAACTAGGTGTGTTGCATTAGGAAACCTTCCAACACCACCTGAGTGATCGAGGTGAAGATGAGAATGTAAGACATATCTTATACCTGCTGGATTAACCCCAATAGAGTTAAGTTGATCAATACAATTTTCAGTTTTTCCCATAATTGGATCATAAGCCGCAACAACAGAACCCCAATGAGCATGTTTATCATCACTGACCTCTTTTGCATTGCCTCCGTCAATGACCACATCCCCTTTTGGGTGTCTTATCAAAAACCATGGAACAGGTATCTCAAAGTCCTCATTAGATTGATTCATTTTAATATATTTCATTTTTGTTTTTAGAGTTCCGGTCTGGAACATATAGAGCCTCATGTCAGTAGAAACTTGTGAGTTCGTTAAGTGACTATATTCTTTTTTTGACTCTTCGATTGCTTCTTTTATGGAATATTCTTTTACTTTTTGATCTGTTTGTTTATTTGTAATAATTTTATCAAATTGATCTAAATCAGATTTTTTGTAACTAATGCTTAATTTTTTTTCCATCTACTTAAATTCTATCTCAATAAATTTATAAATAAAATCATTGTTATTAAATACATTGTGGTTAACTCCCTTTTCTCTAAAGTAGGATCCACCTTTTGCTAGTTTTGAAATTGTCTCCTCACCATCATGATTAACAATTTTTAGCTCCCCATCTAACAAGGGCACTACCACATAATCGTATTCATGAATATGCTGGCCAGTTGAGTCCCCAACTTCAAAAGACCACTCTGTAACTCTAGTTTTTTGATTATCAATCATGACATTGGCTTTAGCCATGTCGTTAGATATTTCTACAGGGTACGCTCTCAGCTTTTTCAGCCTTAAGAGCTTCGGCAGCTTTTGTTGCTTTTTCAACTGAGTCGAAAACAAGTTCAGGAAAAAGAACAAAAGGTTTTGCTCTATCAGCACTGAGCTGTCCAACACACCAGGTTTTACCGGGTTCAACACACATGACCATATATGTCCCAGGAATAGGACCATAATGTCTATTATTCAAAGCAAAAAGGCACTCTGCCATATCGTTTAATTTATCGATGTCTAGATTTTGAAGTGCTTTTTTTTCTAATTCATTTAACGGAGTATCCAGAGCGCCAAGTGTCTCTTTCCCCCATGGAATCTCCTGCATATTTTGTTTTTTCATAGTTTAAGGTAAAGGCCCGTCCTTTAAGAAACCTTTAAGTGTATTTTCCATTATTCTAGAGACATTATTATTGTAATTATTATGTGAGAGACTACCGCACCAAGCCAAAGACCCTGGTGCAAACATTGCTCCATTGTTAGGTGTTTTATAGTAAATCATATCAGCTCTGACCATTGGATTTTCATGACCACCACCATAGTAACCACGAACAGCAAAATGTATTTCCTCGTTAACTTGCAACATCATATTAGAGTGATCCTGCGAGCGAGCCAAATAATAAGCATTATGTGGAGTTCCAAATTCTAAGTCGTATCTGTCTAACTCCAAACCGGCAGCTCCTCCACCAACTAAACCAAAATCACCAATCACCTCATCTGCTCCAATCCCCTCAAAGATCCATGAACATTCAGGTTTAAAACTATCTTCTTCTCTTTTGTAGTATGAGGACACGTCAAATCCATAAGATGTAAAAGTTAACCCACAAACTTTAGAAGGTATTCTTCCTCGAGCTCTCCACATACCTCCATATTTACCATCAAAAGCATTATTGTATTCACCTGGGTTAGATGTCCATGCTCTTGTACCTGCTTCACCTTTTCGAACTTCGGTAATATTAGGGTTGTCAGGATGATACTCACTAATCCAATAAAATCCATCTGATCCTAGATAAAAACATCTACCACCCTGCATTTGATATGACTCTAGAGCATCCATATATTTCTCAGATGAATACTCAGGGTGACTTCCAGTCATCACAACTTTATAACGATTTAATAAATTTATACCTTCATGTTCCAAATCCTCGTCTGTGAGAACATCAAAATCAAAACCTTTTTCTTCTAGCCAATCAGTAAGATGTAAGTCGGCATTGAGTTGCCATAATGAAGGAGAAAGCCAATGTCTGTATTTGGGTCTCATATTAAGGATTGGTCTTAGTCTTGACGATATTGATACACCATGCCCGTCTGAGTGAAGTGAATAAGTTGATAGCCCGTATTCTCTATGTTCATTTAAATATAAATCTGCCGGCTCAAGCACAGGCACTTTACCTGCAAGCAATTGTGCTACCACAGAGTTGGTTCCAAGATTATCATTGGAGTAAGCCATGTAACTATTAGTAGGCAATAAGAATAAAGTTTTTGCAGTTGCTGTCCCCTTGGGAGGTTTAACACAAAATGGAATATAGTCCTCATTTTCTGATTCCTCTCGTCCGTCTACTCTTAGTCTTGCAGCGTAGACACCACTTTTTAATCCCTCAGGTACTTTTAAAGTAAAGTCTACATCCCATCTTGCATCGTCTATATCATCGTCATGAAAATGAATTGCACCGTATTCCTCAGGTTTATGATGGAAAACCATTTCATCCGCTGTCCAGTTATGTCCTGTCATACCTCTGTTTGGCATATTAATAATAAATCCGTGGTGATTATTTGGAGAAGTATCAACAATCTTTGTTGAGGCAATGTTTTTGCCAATATTCGCATGAAAATCCCAGGCACCTACGACTGTTGACCTGACAGTGGTATTACACTCATCATAGCTTGATGCAAGTGTTTCAATTTCAGCCTTCGATAGCGCAATATTAGATAATCTAGGTCTGTCTATCTTTCCATTAAATGTCTTTGTTTGCTCAGGTAATTCAATAGGGTGAGGTACCTCTTTAAAATGTCCACCAGAAATATGTCTGCCTGATCTATTGTTAAGTGTTGTGGCAGCTATTAACAATGGAGCGTCATTAGCAGCAGGTAAAACTGAGCTAGTGGTCTCAATAATAGCTGAGGTTTCTTCAATTGGATTCAAAATAGCCATACCCAAGCCACCATTTGTAGATGTAACTCTAGGTTCTTGATGAAGGGTAAGCCTTCTCGATTGAGCATCAAATGTTGCAATAACCAGATACCAGACCTTTCTTAAAAGCTTTTTTTCTGAGGAGACAGTAACAACCTGAGAGCCATCACCAATTTCTACAGATAAACAGCCTTCATCATTAACGAAAAGGCCATAGCCTTTTTTTTCTTCTTCATTAAATTTGGTGAAAATTCCTTGTCTGCCTTTGTCAGGGGTGGTTGGGAAAATGTAAGCCTGCATAGTGAAGCTTTCTAAATTTAAATTATCGTGTTGGGGCATGATGATATATGATCCACCATGTATTCTCTGGTTTTTCCCTTGATAGGTTCCATTGCAACTAGCATCTATTTCGGCCTCTTTATATCCTGGGCCTTCAGGATTTGTATCACCGTGTATTAAGCGGACTAATTGAACTTCATAACTGTCATTGTATTCAGCATTAATATAAAATTTAACCTCCTCGCCAGGGTGAGCTGAGTACTTATCACTATAACCTGTTATTTTTAACATTACTCTTCCCCGCTATACTCCTCAAGTAGTCTGTTAATTCTTTTTAAAAATATTGCATGTTCACATGCTTCTTCAGATGAATAAGAGTCTTCAGTAATTTCAACTGGCTCACCTCTAACTCCTGTTGTTATTCCAACTCTATAATCTTCATGCCTTCTTAAACAAACAGTTACAAAACCATTTTCTTTACTTCCTCTTCTTAACTTATCTAATAATGTTTGGAGATCTTGACTGTGCTGAATCACGCCGTGGTCTCGAGTAGCAGCCCTTCCAATTGGAGTTGCTCTATGCTCTTCAATTAGAGATTTTAATTTCTGAGGATCTCTCAGCATTTTTAATATGTATTTTTTGGTAATAAAATCATCAGTGTGTTTATGTCCTTTATTTAATTGGACGTTTGACGGGTGCTTATAGCTGTAATCAGACATAAATCTATTTTAGATATAGTTAACCTTTCGCACAGTTTTTTGTTCCAAATAATGAAACACAATACGAAAAATTCTTATTCCTCCTCAATTTTGTGTATTTTATCATCATAATGCATAAACGGAAAGTATTACAGTTGCCACAGCCATTCCTATTAATATAAGTGGCCAACCATATCCGCCTCCCATTCTATCAATATAGTTTCCTTGCTCCTCAACATCATCAGGTGCCAAATGTTCATCACCATTTAATATGGGTTTCTTTGGCAAAGTCGATAAGTCCATCTTATTGGCTAAAAACCAAATTAGAAATATACCCGCTACCCACCAAATTATTTGGTAAGCCCATAGTGAAGGAACTCCCATCACCCAATTATCATAACTTTGATCCGCACTACCAAATATTAAGTTTCCAAAAATTAAACCCGGGCCGATAGAAAAGAATGCCCAAATTAAAAAGAGGACATAAGCAAGGGATTTTATTTTTTTTCTTGATGGGTGAATACCCATATGTTCATTTAAAAAATCATGAAATGACGCTCGGTGTTCTTTATCTGTATCATTACTTGCAAATATAGAGGATAAAAAACATACAATCACATTAAAGAATAAACCCCATAAACCAGAGTAGATTGTTAATGGCCATCGCCCCCAAGGAAGAGAATTTCCTGTTAACTTATGACCAAAAGTTTCAGCTAAAGTTACAAAACCTAATCCGGTGATGAGTCCTAGAATTGCCCCGCCTCTTGTGATCCATTTAAACCAAAGCATTCCAAGTAAAACAGGAAACAATTGGAAACCAAAAGCGATTGCTAATCCACCAAGTAGTATTAGAGAAGTTTCAAAAAAAGTTGCAAGATACAGTGCCGCTAAACTCAATAACAACATCGCTAACCTAGCAACTAATAACTCCCTTTTCCATGTAGGGTTACTATCGATATATGGTCTATAGAGATCTCTTGCCACCATGCTGCCTGAAGTCATTAAAAAAGCAGATAATGTAGATTGAAGAGCAGCAATTATGGATATTGCTAAAAATCCAACAATGATTGGTGAGAGATTACTGAAACTTTCAACAAACACATAAATTAAAGATGATATATTTTGTAGACTTAACTCAGGGAATATTTGGTTAATGGCAAAACCATTTGAATTAACAATACTATTAGCTCCAAGAAGATGTGCTCCTACACCTAATAAAGGGGCGAATATAAATAAAAATATTCCAACAACAGCACCTGAACCCCAAACTTGATAAAAATAAAATGACCTCGGTGATTTTACTGAATAGCTCCACATCGAAAATGTAGGAGAAAGCACAATACCCATATAAGAGAGAGTAAAGGATAAAATCATAACTGCTGTCCAAGGTCCTCCTAATGGGTTGTTTTTTCCAATACCTGCAACCCACTGAATTACACCAGGAACGTTGAAATATCCTGAAATATCGCCGCCTCCGTAACCTCCAGTAGTTCCC
This sequence comes from uncultured Alphaproteobacteria bacterium, assembly GCA_902546975.1. Taxonomy (GTDB): domain Bacteria; phylum Pseudomonadota; class Alphaproteobacteria; order HIMB59; family HIMB59; genus HIMB59. The sequence continues at coordinate 258,267 of CACCLU010000002.1, read as the reverse complement.
CAAGCTCCGAAAGATATAAAGCTATTCGCCATAGATAGGTCTTCAAAAAAACTTAAACCTCCTAAGTAATTAAATACACCAACACCAAGTGCTAAGAAAAAAACAAAAAATAACCATGATTGAACAACGCCTACACTCACCATGGGTTTAAATCCACCAGATACTATGTAAAATAAGACAACAGCAGTTAGTGCCCACATTGCAGAGTCTCTAGTTATTTCACCTCCGCTAATAAACTCTACAACATTACCTGTTGATCCAATAATTATACCAAGAAATGGAACAGCAAAAAATAATCCGATTATTAGTACTACAATTCTAAGAGTATTACTTTGATAATATTTATAATACATCTCTCCTGGAGTGATAAAATTAAATTTTCTACTTAGCATCCACTGCCTTTTAAAAAATAGTATACTTCCGAGAGGAATTGTTATTACAATTGCAGCAGTAGCTAGAAAAGAGTATCCATCTGCATAAATTAATGATGGAAAAGAAATGATAGTTATGCCTGCAAATGTAGTTACTGTTGCAGAGAAAAAGAATACCCAAGGAGATACACTTCTATCTGCTAAATAGTAAGCCTCAGGGGTTTTATTTTTTCTAAGAGTTCTAGCTCCCCAAAAAAGACAAAAGCTTATATAAAGGACAAGAAAGAAAAAAAACCAATAAAGATTAGCGACCATAACTCAAACTTGAATTAAGAGTTGTAATCAGTCTTTTCCTTAATAATTCTGAGTGCCTCTAATAAATATACTCTAAAGACTTCATGGTTTTCACTCATCGGGAAATGACCAATATCTCTCATTTCAATATAAACTCCTCCTTTTATTTGTCTGGCAGTATCTTCTGTTGCTTCGGGAGGGGTTAGGTAGTCATAAGTACCAGTCAGCATGATAACAGGGCACTTGTGACCATCGATATTTTGAAGCTCATCTCTTAAATCATGATCAACTGAATAAAAATGAAGGTCTCCTTTAAAAGCCTCTGATCCTTGAGTGTAATAATGCCAAGTTAACCATCTATCCATATCTGGAGATTGTGGGGCCATTAAATCCCAAACACCACTACCACACACTTGAGCTGCATTGGCATGAGGATGCCTCCACCAATCAATATAAAAGCCAGGGGAATAATGCGCAGCCTCGACAGGAATGACAGCTTTAAATTTATTAGGATACTTCAGAGCTAATTGAAGAGCCACGTTTCCTCCAAAAGAAGAACCCATAAATATAGGGTTTTCAAGGTCTAAGGCCTTACAAAGTTCTACAATAAAATTACAGTAATGCTCTGCTGTTAATTTGTACTCCTCTTTCCACCATTCTGTATTATGAGGTGGATCTGATTTACCATGTCTTGGAAGGTCGTAAGCGATAACTTGATAATTTTGAGTAATTTCTTCATCTTCCAGTAATCCTCTCCACTGATGATTGTGGCATCCAGCAGTATGCTGACATACTAATGGAGTGCCTTTTCCATTTGAAAGATAAAAGACTTTATACTGTTGACCATCTACCTCGATGGTAACGTATCTACCTATTGGGTCATGATGTTTTACTGCCATAAATTTTTCCTTTCAATTCTCTTGATCATACTGGGACTCCTGATTGTCTTAGCAATTCAAATTGAACAGTAAAGTTTCTAAGATTTTGCATTAAGACTAAATGATTGCCCTCGATTTTAAGGTCTTCTCTAAATGAGGCTGCATAGATACCATGAAACATAGGTTTTGGAACAGGCTTTGCAAACTCTCTCCATGTTTGCTCTGATGCCCTTAATGCAAAGTCATATGGATCTAAACCTCCAGGGTTGGTATTAATATTTTTTACCTTTCCATCATGCATCTCGATAATTACTTTCACACTACCCATGTCGAAAAGAAATGAACAAGTATAATATTTAGCCATCGCTTTTATGGTTTCATCTTTTTCAGTAAGCTCTTTATATTTTTTTGCCCAGGATTTTACATCTATACTCATGTTTTATACCTATTTCTTTTTCCTGGGTGTCTTTGTGGCTTGTTCATCAAATCTCATATGCTTGTCCTTCTTAGGATCATCGTAGTCACCTAAAATATTCCTGATATTACTTGCCTCACCGGGCGACATACCAATTTCTTTTAAAAGACTATCTAAGAACGGCTGTTGTGCTCTATATCGAAGAGCAGAATTCACAACATTATCTGCTAAAGATCCTTTTTTGGAATATCCACCTGAGGACGCAGAGGGGTTATCAGCGTTGCCGCTTCCTTCAGCACCTCCTCCTTGACTAAATCCAGGTAATCCATTTACATCGACAACTTTAATTGAGTCAATGTTTTGCATTGGTCTAACCCATTCTCTAATAATACCCTCAATTTTTTCAGCGAGTTTTTGTCTAAGTGCACTTCTTCTACTTGCATCACTTCTAGCATTTTCCGCTTCATTAAGGGCTTTTTTGCCAGCTGCTTCAATTTCATATCTAATTTTCGCAGCCATCGATGCTAACTTTTCTCTCTCAGCATTTTTACTAGCGTCTATTACTCCAAGAGCTTTTGTCTTCTCAGCTTGTTCAACATCTCTAATGGTGTTGACTTTTTCCTCAGCTTCTACAGCCTTAGCGCGAGCATTTTCTTCTTCCATTTTAGTTTTTAAGACTGACTTAGATTTTTCTAGAACTTCCATTTGTTTTTGCTTTTCTTCAATTTCTATTCTTTTTGCCTTTTCAATATCTAAGACTCTTGTCTCTTGCTCAGCAGCAATTTTGAACGCATCAACATTTTTCTGTTGAGCAGTTTTTGCATTTTTAATTTGCTCCTCAGCCATAATATAAGCCTCTTCAGACTCATACCTTTTTCTAGCTTCTTCTTTTGCTGTTTGAGCTTTTTCCTCAGCAAGTTTGATATCAACTGATCTTTGTTTTTCTAGACGACTGAATTCAACATCTCTTTCTAATTCAAGAATAGTTTTTTCTGTCTCAATATCTTTTTGTTTAATCTCGATAGAAGTTTGTTGTTTAAACTCATTTTGTTCTTTTCTTCTTTTCTCAATTTCTTGGATAAGTTTAGTTTCTTGTAAACTTTTTTCCATCTCAACAAAGTCTTTCTTGCTAATCTTGGCAATCTCAATATCTTTTTCTGAAGAGATTTCAGCCAGCTCAGACTCTTTGTCTTTCTCAGCTTTTGTTTTTACTGTCTCAGTATTTTCAATAGCTCTTTGTTGTTCGATTTCACGTTTTTGTTGATACTTTGAAAATTCTTCCTCTTTTTCAATTTCAAGAGTTTGCTTGATAGACTGGAGGTTTTTATTTCGAATACTAACCTCTGTATCTTTCTCAATATCATTTCTTTTCTTTTTACGTGACTGAGTAAATTCTGTTATTTGAGTTAAACCCTCAGCATCAAATGTATTAGATGGATCAAATACACCCACAGGTGCTTGGTTAAGAGATGTCAAGGAAACAGTTTCTAACTCCAAACCAGTGTGCTTGATTGCTTCTTCAACGTGAGCTGCAACATTTTTAATATACTCAGATCTATTCTCTTGAATTTCATCAAGGCTCATTTTTGCGGCTACAACACCTAGTCCATCAACAAATCGACCTTGAACAAGCTCCTTTAAATGATCAGGCTCTAATGTTCTATTTCCCAATGTTTGCGCGGCTATTGAGACTGCTTCAGTTGTAGGAGCTACTCTTACATAGAATTCAGCCGTTACTTCTGCCCTCATTCTATTTTTTGTAATAAAAGATTTACTGCCGTTTCGTTGAACCTCTATACAAAGAGTTTTCATACCCACTGAGGTAATGTTATGAATAATAGGTAAAACGAAGGCACCTCCGCTGATCACAACTTGTTCACCACCCATACCAGTTCTAACAAACGCTATTTCCTTTGAGGAACGCCTGTACAGCCAATGTAGCAAGTAAACTATAATTGCTATTGCTAACGCTATTAAGATTATTATTGCAATAATATCTGCACCACTAGTAATGTTCATACCTATTTATCACCTCCTAAGTTGATGTTATTATCCATTAACTCTCATGTCTTGTATTGCTGCTTTGTAAATTATTAAACCAAAAACTATTTTATTTAAAAAGTCTGCTAAATTATAAATCACATTAACACTGTTGGGATCAATACCCCCACCCAAATGCTCTATGAAATATCCCATTGGATATATAGCCCATCCAATTGTTATAATAAGTCTGTTCGAGAAGAAAACCATTTGTACATTTTCGTTTCCGCATCTAGCATTTGCCCTTCCAGCCTCTCCAACATATAGCTCACCAAGGATGTACAACCATCCAGCCAACCAAACAATGAAACCTAATGTCTTGCTCATATAACCCGCTGCACCTAAGAAACCTGCTACAACAAAAACTAAAGTTCCAACCAATAATCTCCAGAACATGCCTTGTTTAACTTTGACAACTGACATAAGCATTGCATAAAAAATAAGTACAAGCATTGGAAAGTTAAGAAACCAATCTATATATCTTAATAAAGTTGGGGCGGTGCCGCTGACTACCCAGAGATTTTTTACGAAGAAATAATGTATAGAGGACATCAAACATACAACAGCTATCATTGTCATCGGTGTATGAAATCTCGAGCTTACTTTGCTGCGCTCAAAAAAGAAAAATAAAGTGGCACCAATCATGCCAACAGAAATTAACCAGAAAGACCCCCCTACAATGTCGTAAGGGAGAAGCATTTTATTCATTAAAAATTATTCCTCTTAAGTACATATTACCCGTCCTCTTTAGTTAATAATAATTTTTGTTTCATATTTTGAAATAAATATTCATTGTAAAAGCGACAAAATCTGTTGATTAAACTCATTATTTTTATATTTGCTCCCTTATATGGGGTGCTCTTGAATAAAGAGCAACAAGAGGCAGAATAAGAAGACCAAATATAAATTGTTGCCCCTCAAAACTTAAACCTAGTCCAGCCAAAAATGTACTAATGACTTGAAGTGCAAGAACACCGATTACTGTAAATCCGTATCCTCCATATCCACCTAATAAGGAAGTTCCTCCTACAGCCACAGCTGCCACTGTTAAAAATAAATATTGATCACCTACACCAATGAACCCTCCACCACTCCAACCCAGTAACATTGCTCCAGTTGCTGCAGAAGTAAACCCACTAATGACATAAACTCCAACCCAATAGGCTCTCTCAGAAATTGATAATCTATCAGCAGATAACCTTTTTCCACCAACAGCATATAAGTTTCTTCCCCACTTAGTGTGTCTTAGTCCAACAATTAACAAAATTGAAATCAATATCCAAATTAAGATAACTGGAGGTATTGGAAGACCAAAAAATTTTCCATTTAATGACGCTAAGTTCTTTAACCAGTCTGGAACTACACCAAACACAGTTCCACCTGTAACTGTAGGTAGTGACACCAATATCTGTACTCCGCCTACTACCATAAACCCAACTCCAAGCGTGACTATTAATGATTGTCCTTGGAGATTAAAACTTATCAAACCATTGAAAAGCCCGACAATCGTACCAAAAGCAAGAATAACTATAAACGCAAGCCAAGGAGGGACTCCAAGTGAAATAAGTGACATTAATCCTAAATTAGTTGCGCCAATTAAAAATGGTATTGATAAATCTAGGCCGCCTAACATCACAACTAATGTTTGTCCAATAGTTGCAAGCCCTAAGAAAGAGGCAAAAACCAACATAGATTTAATATTCTGCAATGATAAGAAGCCATCAATAGAAACTGATCCAATTATAAAAAGACCAACTAAAACGGCGACTCCTATTATCACGCTCTTATTAATATTTAAAAATTTGTATGCAAGAAATGCTAAGATTAAGAAACCTAATAGTATGATTGCTGATACGACTGTTCTACCTGAGAAGAACCCGGGTACCAAAAAACACAGTAATATAAAAAGACCTAAAAGAAGTAAAAATCCCGTAACAGCTATCCAGTTCTTTGCAATAAGGTCCCACAAAAGGCTTCTTTTACTTGTGGTTTCAGTAGTTTCAGGAGGTTGAGATCCATCCTCATTTACTAAAGATCGATAAGACCATCTAACTAAGAAAAAATGCCATCCCCAAAGAATAATGGCAACAACAGCTACAGAGTAAAATGCAACCTGTATCCAATCAGTTCTATCTACGTAACCAAGAACTGCGGTACCTATCCCAGCAGCAACAGCAAAAAGAATTCCAAGTCCTTTTAAAAAATTATGAGTTCTTTTCTCCATTTACTAAACTCTTCTATCTTCTGATAGACCTCCCCATTTTTCAAGTCCTTCTTGAGATTTTAATTTTATTTTATAAACACCAAACGCTTGCCATATCAGAGGCGAAATAGCTATACCAATTGCAGTAATTAAAATCATTTTCCAATAAGGATAACCAATTGCGAAGAACATCGCTGACCATGTTAATGCAGCTATACTTAAAATAGCAATGTAAGGTCTGAATCTAGCAAATGATATTTTTGCTCCCATTGTTAAATATGTAAAAAATTGAAATACAAATATTGCAAATATAATTAGAGCTGCTTCTTTAAGCCAAGTAACATCACTTGTGATAAATTCTCCTCGTATAGGTCTTGTATAGTTAATTGATGATGTATCGCCAACAATTAATTCTGTAATAATTGGAGAGTAAAACTTACTTCCATCATCAGTAATAATTGTTCCAGAAGGTGAAGCTAAAAAGTAAACAGCGAGTATTGCTAATACACCGAGGAAAATAATAAAAACATTATTCAAATTGATATTCGAGAAAAGAGTTGGTGCCGTGAGTAAAAAAAGTAAAAATAAAATTAGTATTACAGCGTATCCATCTATCCCAAAGAAACTCTGTCTATTTGATTCAATTCCGTAATAAGATATTGCAGCAAATACAATAAATGAAATTGCTATTGCAAATAATACCAATGTTTGTGTTTTGATTTCTTTTCTAAATCTTGGCATAGCAATTATTACTATCGCAGATGTAAAGAAAACTATTCCTCCTAAAGTTGCGACAGCGTAAGCGAAGCCAACCAAAGCGCTCGAGGAAGATGAAAAATCAGGCAATCCTGCACCAACTCTTAGATATTCAGATGTAAAATACTGAGGAGCATAATTTAAAATATATTGTAAGTTGGTACCCAAATCAGCGTTAACGAAATAAGCCTCTCTTGTGCCACTCCAAACACAACCGAAGAAAATAACAATTGCTGCGATAATAAAAGACACTGTTGGGCCATCTCTATGTTTAACAAGCAAATAGACGAGATAAATCAAGGCTGCTATTCCAATAGCAATAAACATCCACACTGTAGAATTTCCACCCTCTGCGCATGCCTTACCTGTGATTAAACAGTCACTCCCGGACTCAAGAGCTTTTTCAAAAATCTCAGCATCTTTAGATTTACCTCCAAAACCTCCCACAGTCCCTCTAGTGACTTGATCAAATTTCATATGAATTTGAACAGCAGCAGCACTTAATGTTCCAATAATAAAAAATACAAAAACTGATAAATTTTTGAATGCTTTTTGAATATAAGGAAGTGCAATAAGTATTAAAAGAGAAGCCACCAATACCGCACCATATGATAAGTCTGTTACGAAACTTTGAAATCTTTCAAACCTAAAAGTTGATAGAATAAAATTTATCAAATAAATGTTAACTGAACCTAGAATAGCTCCAAACGCACCGCCTCTTCCACCAATTAAACTTGACCCACCTAATACAAGTGCTGTAACTGCCATCAATGTATAAGTAGTACCTTGAGTTGGGTCTCCAGAACCAATTAAGCCTGTAAATGCAATAGCTGCGAGTGCAGCGTAAACTCCACCTATAATATGAGCGCCAATTCTTACGACGTAAATTCTCACTCCACTTGTATAAGCAGACTTTTCATCTGAACCCATTAATTTTAAATGTTGCCAGTAAGCAGTATGAGTTAGTGCATACCAAATAAGTGTCGAGAAAATTAAAAGTATTAGTGTGGGCTGTACTACCTCAGTGCCAGCACTCCAAGATAACATCCAATCAGGTGCTCTTCCTCCGGGTCTTGGTAAAATAACTAAATTGATACCAGAGAAAGCAAGAAACATACTTAAGGCAACTATTATTGGTTGAACTCTGATAAAAATTACGATTAAAGCATAAAGAAATTGGTAAATTACTCCTATTGCAAGAGCACATATGAAATACGCAACTGGCGATTGAATATAACCTGCAGCATAAAGTTGTATTGTCGTTACATTAATAAAACCAATAAGTGGTCCTATTGATAAATCGACTGTTACTCTGCCGGCTAAAGCCAATGCAGTAAGAGCATAAGTAGCAAGAATAAGGGGTGTTGAAACCATAATTGCGGTTCCAATACCCGAGCCTGAAATAATTTGAGGTCCTCTAATCATCGCAAAAATCATTAGGGCAAAAAATATAAATATTGGAACGATTAAGTATTTTGTTGACTGAGGATCAGAACCTGGAATTTGAGAGGGTTTTATTGCTGCTACAAGTTGATTAACCATTATTATTAGTCAAAATATACGACTTTGATACCCCCTCTGTCAGACTGCGATCTTCCATGACCTACTTTAAGCTTATCTGTTTCAACAATTTTAATTCTCTTTGAGTCCAAATCAATATTTTTAGTAAAACCATTTTTAAAAGATGTCTTACTAATAAGAGTGTTTAAATTATTTTCGATATATTTTGTGTTGTGTTTACCCTCTGTAAAGTTTTTGTCTTTGAGAAGACAAATTAAAAAGGGGATGTTTGTCTTAATACCTTCAATCTGGATGCCCTCTAAAAATTTTATTAATTTGGATATAGCATCGTCTCGAATTAAGTCATGAGATATAATTTTTCCAATCATCGGATCATAATAGAAACTTACTTCATCTCTCTCATCATATCCCCAATCTAATCTTATGCCATTTGGTATTTTAGGAAATTTTAATTTATTTATTTTTCCTGGAGATGGTAAGAAATTTTGAGAAGGATCCTCTGCATAAACTCTGCACTCAATTGAATGTCCATAAGTTTTAATTTTACTTTGATTTAAAAATTTATTTTTTCTATTAAAAGCAAAATTTATTTGCATGGAAATTAAATCATTATTTGTAACTAACTCTGTAACAGGATGTTCAACTTGAATTCTAGTATTCATCTCAAGAAAATAATATTTCATTTCTTGGACATCATATATAAACTCTACAGTACCTGCTCCTTCGTATTTTACATCAGAAGATAATTTTACAGCGGCTTGAGCCATATTGTTAATTAATTCCCTATCTACTTCTGGTGCCGGAGACTCCTCAATTATCTTTTGATATCTTCTTTGCATAGAGCAATCTCTTTCGAACAGATGCACGGATCCTTTTGCACCAAATCCAAAAACTTGTATTTCGATATGTCGGGCGTTGGTGATAAATTTCTCAATAAAAATATCTCCGTTACCAAAAGATTTTGCAGCAAGATTACTAGTTTTTTCAATTGCATTAGCTAGGTCTTTAAAGTTTTGGACGACGCTCATGCCTATCCCCCCACCACCAGCACTTGATTTTACAAGTAAAGGGTAACCTATTGCTTCACATTTTGTCTTAAGTTGTTCATCGCTTAATTTATGAACATTATTTATACCCGGACATATAGGTATATTGGAATTTAGGGCTAATTCACGAGCAATATCCTTATTTCCCATTGATTTTATTGATTTTGGTTTAGGGCCAATCCATGTAATGCCTCTGTTTATGACCTCTTGAGCAAAAATGTCGTTTTCTGATAAAAAACCAAAACCAGGATGAATAGCATCCACATTTGATTTTGTAGCTATTTCTAAAATCTTATTGTAAGAAAGATAACTTTCCTGAGCTTTACTAGGTCCTATATAATAAGACTCGTCAGATAATCTCACATGCTTTGAATTCTTATCTGCATCTGAATAAATAGCTACAGATTTGTGACCTAATATTTTACAACTTTTTATAATTCTATTTGCTATTTCACCGCGATTAGCAATTAAAATTTTTTTCATTTCTTATCAACGATATAAGGCATTTTAGTATGATTGCCGTTTGAAGTTTTTTGTGGAATTTTTTTATCAGAGGAAATTTTTTCTCTCAGGGCCTTTAAGATTTCTACAGCATTAGGAGTGTCAGAGTGGACACAAATTGTTTCACATCCTACGACTACATCGTTTCCTTGAACAGTTTTAACTTTATTTTCATTCATTGCTCTTAAACAACGCTCCACGGCTCTATCAGTTGGATAATATTTATTTCGACCCTTGGCTATAACCAAATAACCTGTTTCATCATATTCCAAGTCAGAATAAAATTCTCCGTAAAATTTTATTCCTCTTTCTTTGTATACTTTTTCATGAAAGGTATTAACCATTCCGAAAATACCAACATTAAAAATTTCAGCTGCGTCAGCAATTCCATTAGCCACATCTTCCTCTTTCGCGGAGACACCATATAAAGATCCATGAGGTTTGATATGGTTTAGTGGCATTCCATACTCATCTAGAAAGGCTTTGATAGCACCAGTTTGATACATCACAAGATTTTTGATTTCATCACGTTTCATTTTCATCGGCCTTCTTCCAAATCCTACTAAGTCAGGATAGGCAGGGTGCGATCCAACTTTCACATCATATTTTTTTGCAAGCTCGACAGTTTTCCTCATTGTGTTTGGGTCTGAGGCGTGAAACCCACAGGCTACATTAGCAGCATCTATATAAGGCATTATTTCTTCGTCATCTGCGAAGGAGTAAATACCAAAACCCTCACCCATATCGCAATTCAAATCGACCATGAATAATAAATTCCTCTCATTTATAATTTACAGAAAATCAGGCTTTTATGTGAAAATCTTTTCCACATGTTGGAACAATTTTGCTTATATTTTTCAGAATATAGGTATTATTATAAATACTTATATAAGTAAGGAGGATAAAACTATGACATTGCTTAAAAAGTTCATAGCTATTTTAGCTGTTAGTTTTGTCGGTGTCGCAGGTAACTTAAATGCTGACATTTTAGACGAAATTCCAGCTGATATTAGAGACTTCGTTTATAATCCTGACTTTATGGATCCTAACCAACCGCTTGGTGAAAGTGTATACAGAAATTGGAAAAGTGATAGACCACTTCCTTGGACTATCGGTTATGCAAGTTCTTACGCAGGTAATCTATGGAGAAAAGGTGTGATGGAGAGATTGTACGGTGACTATTTACCAAAAATGAAAGCAGCAGGTATTCTTAATGATATCGTTGTTACACAATCTAACCTAAAAGACGCGGTTCAAATTCAACAAATGAGACAGTTAACTGATCAAGGAGTTGACGGATTAATAGTCTGTTGCTCAAATCCTGTTGCATTAAATCCAACTATTGAGTATGCGTATGGAAAAGGTGTTCCTACTGCATCAATGACAGGATACTTAACTTCAGAATATGCTATCAGTACATCTGTTAACTATAAATTAACCGGATATTATATTGCACAATGGTTAGCAGAAACTATTGGTGGTGAAGGTAATGTTGTTATCATGGAAGGAATTCCTGGAACATCAGCATCTGACTCACAGCACCAAGGTATGCTAGATGGATTTGCAGAATATCCAGATATTACCGTTGTTGCTGAAATTGCACACATGTGGACACCACAAATTGCTCAAGCTGAACTTCAAAAATGGTTATCAGCTAATACTATTGAAGTTGACGGATTTGCTGTTCAGTCTTCAGGAGAGTCCGGAGCACTTAACGCTCTAGAATCATCTGGAAGACCAATGGTCCCTATGGCTTTGGGTGGAGAAATTGGTGCATTCTGCTATTGGAGAAATAATCCAGACTTTATTGACAGAGCGGTCTATGCATGGCCTCCTGGAGATGATGCAGAGTTTGCGATGAATGTTCTTTTAAGAACTATGTATGGTCAGGGTCTTAAAATCCAGTCTATCTTAGTTCCTCCATATGAAGAAGATGTTGAGACTATTCAGTCATTTGTTCCTGAGGATTGTGACAGAAACTCAAGTGAGTTTAGAACTGTTGGAATTGAAAACTGGGCTAGTGATGAATACTTAAATAATTTCTTCGATCGTGGAGAAGCATTACTTTAATTCAAGTAATTAATGAATGAAGAAAAAACTTTGGACAGTGCCCCAAACGGGAATGGGGCACAGTCTAACTCCTCTAAGGTCGGAGGAGATATTTATGTTCAAGATGCATCAAAGTCCTTTGGTGTTACAAAAGCCCTAAACGGTGTAAATTTCAAAGCTAACTTTGGTGAAATACACGCCATTGTTGGTGGTAATGGATGTGGTAAGAGCACATTGGCAAAGGTTATTTCAGGAGTTTTACCTTTGGACAAAGGAAAGGTCTCTATTATGGGGCATTCACCAAATTCCCCAATTGAAGCTCAAAGAATTGGTATCGCAACAGTTTTTCAAGAAGTGATGATAGCTGAAGAGGCTACTGTTTATGAAAATTTATTTATTGGATATGACTCTTTTTTTGGCAAAAAATTAGCACATCGAGATAGGGTCGAAAAAGCTGCCTCTATAATGTTAGAGCTATCCGGTGAATTTGTCGATCCATATACAATAGCAAATCAATTATCGCTTGGTATGAAAGCTTGGATAACAATTGGTAGAGCATTTTTAAGAAATCCTAAAGTACTAATTTTAGATGAGTCATCAGCTGCTCTCGATTTTGACTCTACAGAAAGACTTTTTGCAAAAATGAGAACATTAAGAGATCAAGGTGCAGCAATCTTTATTGTAACTCACAGAATTGCAGAGCTAGTTAGAATAAGCGATAGAGCAACAGTTATGAGAGATGGGGTTGATGTTGGAGTTTTAGCAGGAGAGGAAATTACTGAAAAAAATCTTCTAGGACTTATGACAGGTGATAAAAAATTTTCTACAGCATCAGAAATAAAAGCTACACCTCCAGACTCAATCTCAGATGAAATAGTTTTGTCTGCTAAAGATTTAAAAGTTTGGGAAAATGGAGATGTTATTAACTTTGATCTTCCAAAAGGTGAGATACTTGGAGTCACAGGACTTGATGGGCAAGGACAAGATAATTTTGTTAAGGCTCTTGCAGGTATCGATCAACCACTTAGCGGAGAAGTAATTGTTAAACAGTCTGATGAGGAAAGAGAGAGAACCAAGAAAGATTACACTACTGTGAATAGCTTGTTAGATGCCAAGAAAAGTGGAGTTGGATATGTATCTGGAGATAGAAAAAAAGAGGGTATTTTTCCTAACATGAGCATATATGAAAATATGGTCATACCTTTATATAAAGGAAAACAAGCTAAAACATCAGGTGGATTTATTGGTTTTATTAAATGGATGGAATTAAACGGTATTTTTGATTGGGAAGTAGAAAGATTAAGTATTAAGACAGGTCCAAAGAATAATCTAATTACCTCATTGAGTGGAGGAAATCAGCAAAAAGTCATGATTGCAAGAGCTTTCACAACAACTCCAAAAATACTAATACTTAATGATCCAGCGAGAGGTATTGATGTTGGCGCAAAACGAGACTTATATAAACACTTAAGAATTTTTGTAAATGAAGGTGGTACAGCGATATTTCTGTCAAGTGAACTTGAGGAATTTATAGGATTATGTCATCGAGTTTTAGTTTTTAGAGATGGGAGCATATTTGAGACCTTTGAGAAAGAGGATATCAATCCAAATACTATTCTTGAAGGAATGTTTGGTCATACTAAAAAGAATTCTAATGATAATAATTTATCAAGTGCGCAAAATTCAAATCAAAAAGCTAATACGAATGCAGAAATTCAAAATAAAATTATTAAACCGACTGTGCCTAAAAATGTCAAAGTAGTAGATTTTACAGATAAACCTAAGAGCAAAGAAAAAATTAAAGTTAAATATTTTTAAATTCAATGGTTCAAGAATATAAAAATACAGATTTAGATTTATTTCAAAAAATAGATTTAACCAATCCTAAAGATGAGTTATTAAAAAAAAATAAGATAGGATCATCGCAACAAGAAGACAATAATATAAAATTTAATTATTTAAACCACGAGATTTCAAAATTTGAAAATTTAGAAAGTCATTTATCTCAAAATAAATCAAAAAAACTTGATGATATTTTATTCTCTCAACTTGATGTTGACGATTATGCTAGTTTCAAAAAAATGTATCCTCATAATATTTCTCAACCTAAATTAAATGTAAGTAAACTCTCTGTAAAAAAACATATAAACGAGGATGGCACTTATCCCAATTTAGTTTCAAAGAATACAAAAGATAAAACCTCAGAGATATTTCAGGGAATTTACCCTGAGCCAAAGTTTTTACCAGGTGGTGATAAGTATTTATTAATAGAATTTGGTAATGTGATGAATTTAGAATTGAACTTTAAAGCTCAGGGGCTATCAAACTTAATTAAGACAGCAAATATAAAGGGAGTTTACGAAACACTCCCATGTTTTGCCTCAATGATAGTTCACTACAATCCAGATGATATCGGCTATCAAGATTTAATTAATGAATTGAAATCATTGCTTAAAGACATGAAAGATAATGATGATACTGTTGTAGATAGCAGACTTTTTCATTTCCCGACTGTCTATCTTGACAAATGGACAAAAGAGGCAATTGAAGACTATATAGCTAAAATCACAATGAAAAAGCCAGATCCTGAGTTCATTACAGAATTAAACCAATTAGATGACGTTAATCATTTTGTCAGAGTTCACTCTGGAACTGAGTATTGGGTGGCTTCGCTTGGTTTTTGGCCAGGTTTACCATTTACAATGCCGCTTGACCCTAGGTGCAAATTAACCGCTCCAAAGTATAACCCACCTAGAACATGGACACCAAAAGGAACTGTGGGTATGGGGGGATCGTCCACAGCTATTTATCCTGATAGGCTACCTGGAGGTTATCAAATTTTTGGTAGAACCCCTGTACCCATTTGGGATCCTGACAAGAATTTTGATGTTTTCAAAGATAGCATTTGTCTATTTAGACCGGGAGATAGAATTAAATTTGTACCTTGTGATTATGATGAGTTTGAAATGATTGAAAAAAAAGTTGAGGATAAGTCATATCGATATGATTTAATTGAGGAGCATAAATTTTCTATCAAAAAATATAAAAACTGGTTGTCTAAACTAGATTATAATAAGAAGTTTTAAATGTTTGAAGTTATTAAACAGGGACTAGAAACATCAGTGCAAGATTATCCCGGGAGAGTTGGTTATCTTAACCAAGGGTTTCCTCCCTCAGGGCCAATGGATAGTTGGTCTTTTCGACTTGCCAATTTACTTGTAGGTAATGATGAGAGTTTTGCAGCACTTGAGTGTCAGTACACTGGTCCAACTTTAAAATTTGAAAAAGATCATGTCATTGCGGTCTGTGGTGCTGATATGCAGCCCAAAATAAATGGTAATTCTATTCCTATGTGGGAGAGTGTTTTAATAAAATCTGGACAAACTCTTGAAATGGGTTTTACAGTATCTGGTGCAAGATCTTATGTGTCTTTTGCTGGAGGCATTGAGTCAGAAAAATGGCTAAACTCTCAATCAACTTTTCACAAAGCAGGCGTTGGTGGCATTGATGGTCATGCTTTGAAAGACGGTCAAAGAGTCCCTTTGGGTCAAGCTAATGGGAAGATCGGTAGAAAAATTAGAACTGACTCAATTCCAGAGATTAGCAATAGTGGTATTTGGGAAATTGAGGTTGTTCGGGGACCAAATGATGATTGGCTTGACGACGAAGGATATGACACTTTTCTTAAAGCAGAGTGGAAACTTCAAGCAAGAAGTGATCGTACTGGATTTAGGTTGGATGGACCCACTTTAAGTTTTACCGAAAAAGCTACAAATAAATCTCCTGAACATGGCTATGAACCCTCAAATATAATAGACCAGGGCTACCCAATTGGTGGTATTAATTTGGCGGGTCAAACGCCAATAATACTTGTAAATGATGGGCCTAGTATGGGTGGGTTTATTGTACCTTTTACTGTTCCATCAGCCTCTTTTTGGAAATTAGGACAAGCTAAACCAAATGAAAAATTTAAGTTTAAAGAAATAAGTGTGCAAGAGGCACAGGAAATGAGATCTGAACAAACATCCATCTGCTCAATGGGAAGTGTAATATAATATGTCTACAGAAGTTTTAACGTCAGTTCCAGGTAACATATGGAAAGTTTTAGTAGAAGTTGGTGATGAAGTAAGTGAGGGGGATATATTATTTATTATGGAAGTTATGAAATCAGAGGTCAATCATAACGCTCCAGTTAGTGGAACGATAACTCAAGTTAACATTAGGAACGATCAAGAGGGTGTAAGCCCTGGCACTGTTGCTATAATCATAGATTAAATGACAGATACTCCACTTTTATATAATGGGCCTACTTCTCCTTTTGGAAGAAAATGTAAAGTATCTGCTCTTGTATTAGACGTTGCTCATAAAGAAGAAAAGATAAATATTTATAAATCAAGATTTCTTGATGAATTTAATCCATTAAGACAAGTTCCTACTTTAATAGTTGGTAATAAAACAATCACAGACAGTGATAATATTTGTTTGTACTTTGATAGTATTTCAAAAAAAGACTCTATATATCCAAAAGATCGTTATTGGGAAAGTATGACAATGATAAGTGTTTCAAATGGAATTATGGAAAATGCAGTTAATCGTTATATAGAAATGTCAGCTATACCAGAATTAGAGCAAAGACATAAATCAATAGAACGTTATGAGAAAAAAATTTTAAGATCCATTGATTGGATTGAAAGAAAATATGATGAGTTCGTGACTGACAAGTTAACGATTGATCAAATATCTGTTGCCTGTGCATTAGACTATACGTCTTTTAGATTTACTGACGCTTGGGGAGAAAATAATATTAAATTAAAAAAATGGTTAGAAAATATTACCAAGAATGATTTTATGAAATCAACATTACCTGGAGAGAGTTTTAAGTATGAATAAAAGATTTAGAAAATTTTTTCTACAAATGATACATTATAAGTTGATGAGATATATTTTTGTACTTCTTTTAAGTTTGCCATTATTATCGGTGAATTTGAATGCAGAGTACGAGATGCATATCCCAAATTGTACTCAAAAAGGTGTTGAAAATTGTGGTGGTTTTTTATTTGATAATGAAACTGGGGATGTCCTTTTTTGCGGTTCTGAGAGTTGTATCGATTTAAAATTACCAAAATCTTGGAAGGCAAAACAGAAAGATAAACTATCAAAACAAGATCAAATATTAGAAATGCTCTCCAATATTCAGGTTGGATCTGTCAACACAGTTCAAAGTGTTGAGCCTTCCTCAGATATAAAAATTGTAAATCAGGAAGTAAAATCAGAAGAAAAGAAAGAAGAAAAAGAGGTTGTTAAAAAAGAAGAGAAAAAAGAGAAGAAGATAGAAAAGTGTGACAAAGAAAAGAAAAGTTTGTGTAAAGGTTCTGGTGGCATGCAACTTGGAGGAACCGGAATGAAACTTAAAAAACCAACAAAAAAATAGTTTGAAAAAAAAACAAAAGAGATCAATAGCTTCTTTAATATTAATAAGAGAAAAACTTGCCTTTGACCTATGTAATGAGATTTATATGAATAAAGATGAAGCTCATGAAATTATAGACTTTGCTTTCCAGCTTGGTGTAAAATTACCTGAAACTTATGATCAGCTGAAATCAGAGATAAAGTCTTATATAATTATTAATATGTTATCTCTAGTTACTAAATTCCACTAGTATCAATTTCTTCTTTTGAAATATTTTCTTTATTTTCATCAAGTAAATTTTCATAGTTCGAATTTTCATTACTCAAATAAGTACTATCAGATAAAATTATATCCATTCTCCTATTATTAAAGCTATAATCACAAGTAACTGAAAAAATTAACTCACTATTATTTGATCTATTTCTAAGATAAATTTCCCAAGTTGTTTTACTTTTAAGTTTATTTGGAAACTGTTTAACTTCAGTTTGAAATAATTCGGTGTTTTTCTTTTGAAATGAATTAATAAAGCTATCTTGAATGTCAAGGCACTCAACAGGACTGAGTTGCAATTGATTATTTGAGCCGTGAATTTCGTAAATATTTCCTGTTTTTGTTGATTTTAATGTGTATTCAGTAAGATATTTGTTTGCTATCAAGACGTTGTCCTCTTTAATAGAAACGCTCTCAATATTACCTTTCTTTAATTTTATACTACCATCATTTTCATACCTGAGAATGTCCTCGTACAATTTATAACCAAAAAGCTCAATTGATTGTGCATTCAAACAAAAAAACATGCTAACCGTGAATAATGTCTTAAACATAGGGAATTTTAACATTGATTTAGTTCTTTGAAATAGTGTTGAGCGGATATGGAACATCTTTGATAGAAAATTTATGACAATATTCAACACCCTCTAAAAGTTTTGACCATAGTTCTTTTGCATCCTTTTCTAATTCTGGGATCGAATATGATGCTAAGCTTAAAAACCATATCTTAAAAGAGTCCTTTGATAGTCTATCGACATTTGAATTGACTAATGTGGAAAAAGTATCTTTCCACTGTAGTAAGAGAACTTCAGCTTCTTTTTTTGATAAATTCTGCGGTGATGTAAAGTATTTTTTTTGAAGCGTTGATTTATCTTGTTCTAGGATAGATTTTTTAAATTGGAATGCATTATCGAGAATTGATGCTTTTTCTTTGCTATCATTTATTTCAATCCAATTATTAAAACCTTTCAATAATCTTGAGCATATGTCATGGAGTTGTACATTATCTATTTCTTCATTCATATAATTTATTAAAATTTAAAATTTCAAGAATGACTTTATCTCTTTTGCTAGAGCCAACATTTCTAAACACCCTTTTCCAGTTCTTTGTTTTTCTACTACTGTTAACCCTAGTCCCATAGTTGATACAAATATTTGTCTATTACCCAAAATCGTCTTTGCTTTTTTAACATTCATTTTATTAACAAATTTATGTGCTTCTTGAATAAGTTTAGATTTAGCATTTGCTCTATTAATAAGAATTAATATCTCTCTTTTTTCTCTTTTTGCTAATTCAATTATGGACTCCGTAGCCCAAAAATCCACTTGAGAGGGAGATATCGGTATAATGACAAGGTCAGCAATTTCTATTGCTGGTCTTCCATCAGCGTCAATTTTGGGAGGAGTATCAATTATTACTAAATCAGATTTTTCTTTAAGCGTTTTAGCCTCATACTGTGCGCCCCAGAGGCTTGCTGTTTTAAACTGTATCAAATTTTTATTTTTAAGTTTTTCATTTCTAGTAAGAAACCACTTACCTAAACTACCTTGGGGGTCTGTGTCGAGTAATGTCGTGGATAAATTATTTTTTAAAGAATAAACAGCAGCTAAATTTGCAGCTATAGTGGTTTTTCCAGAGCCTCCTTTTTGTTGAGCGATGGTAATAACCTTAGACACAATTCAAGTATAAAAGTAAAAAACTCTTAAGAAAGCCTTATTAAAAAAAAGTTGTGGGTTGATAGGTGCTTAGAATAGGTTTCTTAAAATTATATAGGAAATAAACCACATATCATTTATATTGCTATCGTGAAAGCGTTTCAATTCAATACTACTCCTGAAATAAGATTTGGAAGTGATTATTCAGTAAGCACAGCAGAGGAAGTTTCTAAAAAACTTGGTAAAAAAATACTATTTGTAACTGATCCGGGTTTAGTAAAAATTGGATTACACGAAAAAACAATTACTGAGCTTCAAAAATACTCTGAAATTTTAATTTTTGATAATGTTGAAGCTGACCCATCTATAAAAACACTTATGAATTGTGTTCAACAAGGAAGAGATTTTGATGCAACAGGTGTCATTGGATTTGGTGGTGGATCATCAATGGACGTATCAAAATTAACTGCACTTTTGATTGGCTCAGACGAAAATATTCATGAAGCTTGGGGAGTGGCTAATGCTAAAGGGCCTAGGCTCCCTCTTGCTCTTTACCCAACAACTTCTGGAACTGGTTCTGAAGTAACTCCAATTTCTATTATCACACAAGAAGATTTAGAAAAAAAAGGAGTTTCCTCTCCTATTATACTTCCAGACCTTGCAATTCTTGATCCATCATTAACACTCGGTCTTCCCCCTCACATTACTGCTGCTACCGGTATTGATGCAATGGTCCACGCGATAGAGTCTTATGCTTCAAAAAGTGTGAATAATAATTTGATCTCCCAAACACTTGCAAGGGAAGCATTGAAGCTTTTAGGTAGTTCAATAAGACAAGCTGTCATTAACGGAAAGGATATTGAAGCAAGATCAAATATGCTTGTTGGCTCTATGTTAGCAGGTGTCTCCTTTGGAAACTCTCCAGTTGCTGGCGTTCATGCTTTGGCATATCCGATTGGAGGCACTTATCATGTCCCTCACGGTCTTTCCAACGCACTTGTCCTGCCATATGTGTTAAGATTTAATATATCTGATCAAAATGCATCAAAACTTTATAGTGAAATAGCCCCAATTGTTTTTCCAGATATTGATATAAGCACCAGCACTCAAGATATTTCTTCAAAATTCATTGAAAAGTTGTCAGATCTATCAAGCGAATTAGGTTTAGAACAAAGATTAAGAGATCTCGACATCCCTGAAACTGCATGCGAAACAATGGCTAGAGATGCTATGAAACAAACCCGATTACTAATCAATAATCCAAGAGAAATATCTGAAAAAGATGCTTTTGATATTTATAGGTCTGCATGGTAAAAACTTCATCTGATAAGAGATGGTAAATTTATCATCTTGAATTATTAAGATTTTTAACTAAATAATATGAAAAAATGTTAAGTGTAATAGATATTTCTAAAAATTTTGGCGATTTTACTGCCATTAATAAACTCTCTTTTGAGGTCAAAGTTGGTGATGTGATGGGGTTCCTTGGACCTAATGGTGCTGGCAAAACAACTTCTATGAGGGTAATAACAGGTTATCTGAAATCTGACAGTGGAAACGTTATCATAAACAATAAGGACATTGAAATAGATCCCATTCACACAAAGTCAATGATTGGCTACTTACCTGAAGGTGTTCCCCTTTATTTGGACTTTTCGCCATATCTTTACCTAGACTACGTTTGCCAAGTAAGAGATATAAAAAACTCAAAAGCAGCAATCAAAGAAGTAATTAATGATCTGCAACTAGAAGAAGTAAAAGATGTTCCCATTGAAACTTTATCAAAGGGTTTTAAAAGACGTGTTGGAATTGCACAGGCTCTTATTCATAATCCCAAATTACTGATCTTAGATGAGCCAACTGATGGATTGGATCCCCTTCAAAAATTTGAAGTAAGAAAATTAATTAAAAAATTATCTAAAACAAAAGCAATTATAATTTCTACACACATTCTTGATGAAGTCCCGGAGGTTTGTAATAAGTGTCTTATTATTAATGATGGACAAAAAGTCTTTGAGGGAACCCCAGCACAACTTAAGAAAAAAATTGGTAAATCCCTTGATGAAAAATTTAGAAAGTTAGTAAGCTGATGTTGGCACTAATTAAAAGAGAACTTAAATTATATTTTATCACTCCTGTAGCCTATATTTTTACTGCAATATTTATTTTGACCTCTATGTCCTTGACATTTTATTTTGGCTCATTTTTCTCCTCAGGAGTTGCAGACTTAACGGTTTTTTTTAGTTTTATTCCGTGGGTTTTTATTTTCTTTGTCTCTGCAGTTACTATGAAGAGTTGGTCCGAGGAAAAAAGACTCGGCACTATTGAATTATTAATGACTTTGCCAATTCCTTTGTGGAAGATAGTGTTGAGTAAATTTTTCGCAACTTGGGCTTTTGTTATATTCTCAGTTGTTTTGACCTTTCCTATTTGGATTACAGTAAATTATCTTGGAAACCCTGATAACCTTGTAATTATTGGTCAATATCTTGGGGTTATTATCATGGCAGGTGCTTATGTCTCTCTTGGAATTTTCTTTTCATCATTAACTAACAATCAAATAATTGCCTTTATTTTATCCATTTTAGTCTCATTTCTTTTCACCATAAGTGGATTTCCTCTTATGATTAATTTTATTACTGGGATTTTACCTATTGAAATAGTGGAACTCATTTCTAGTTTTAGCTTTTTGACTCACTTCTCAAGTATCCAGACGGGTTTCTTCTCAATTAAAGGATTGTTTTTCTTTTTGTCCTTTATTGCTCTTTGGAATTATTTAACAATTATAAAATTTTTAAATCGAGACTAATGAATAAATTTTTACAAAAAAACTATCTTATAATATCTATACTAAGCACTGTTATTTTATTTTTGTCCTTTAATTTTATAATCCAAAAAATCAATTTTAATTTAGGAGTTGATTTTACCTCTACCAAAACTTTTACTCTTTCAAGTGGTACTAAGAGAGTTATAGACGAAATAGAAGAGCCAATAAAAATTAATTTTGTATATAGCAGAGACTTGTCTAAAAATATTCCAATTATTCAAAATTACGCTAATCAAGTTCAAGGTCTATTAAATAGATATTCAGATCTAGCTTCAGGTAAAATTGAATTAAACTTTATTGAACCAGAGCCTTATTCAGATGATGAAGATTATGTAAATAGATATGGTGTGCAAGGTTTTCCTATAGATCAAGAAGGGTCCAAAGTATATTTTGGATTAATTGCTTCAAATACAACAGATGATATTGAAACTGTTCCCTTTTTTGATCCCTCAAAAGCTGGCACATTAGAAAAACAATTAACTGACATTGTATACAAACTTAATAGATCAAAAAAACCAATGATTGGTTTTTTATCATGGGTGGACACTACACCACCAATGATGCCAAATAATCAACTTGGACAAGGAGAATACACAATACTTGAGGAACTTAGTTATTTTTATGATTTTGAGTTTTTAGATACAGACGTAGAGAGTTTTGAGGGTATAGACTTATTAATAGTTTATCACCCCTCTGATATTAGTGACAAAACGGAATATGCAGTTGAACAATTTATCTTGAATGGGGGAAAATCAGTTATTTTTGTTGATCCATTTTTTGAGAAAAATGACCATTCAAATAAATCATCGAATTTAGAAAATGTCTTAAAAACCCTCAATATCAACTATAATAGCAATGTTATTTTAGATGGCGCTCAAGCCACAAGACTGCAAACACAACAAAACATAACTGAAAATACATCTCTGCAAACTATGTTGAAATTGAATTGGCCTGAAGTCAGAGGACAGTACATAAATCAAGCTGAAGAAATTGGAGATGGTTTATCTTTAATTAGACTTGTGTCTCCAGGAGGTCTCTCCCCATTAAACGACGAAAGTGAAATTTCTTACACACCAATTATGTCTTCTAGCGAGGTAACAATGGATCTACCAATGAAAGAGGTACATGATCCAATTAAGCTCATTAATAATTTTCAGCCAACAGGTATTAGCTATGACTTTGGAGTAAAGTTAAGTGGTATCGCAAAAAGTAATTTTAATGATTTTGAATTGAAAAATGAAAATCATTTAGAAACATCCTCAAAAAATATAAATGTGGTAGTTTTCAGCGACGCTGATTTTATAAGAAATGCCTTTTGGGCAAGAATTCAAAAGTTTTTAGATACCAATGTAATAGAAGCAACATCTGATAATGGAAGTTTAGTTACAAATGTATTTGACTCAATGACAGGATATGACGAGTTTATTGATCTGAGAAACAAAGAGGCTCCATTTAGACCGTTTGTTGTAGTTCAAAAACTTCAAGCAGAAGCTGAGCAGATGTATCTAGGACAGGAACAGCAATTACAAGCTCAACTTGAAAATACATTAAATCAAATTCAAAATTTATCAGGCGGTAGAGATGTAGAAAGTGTCAATTTATCTGACAAACAATTAATGGAATTAGCAAATTTTCAATTACAAGTAGAAAATACTCGTAAACAACTAAGAGAAGTTAGAAGAAATTTAAGTAAAGACATAGATCGATTAGCAAATCAAATAAACATATTAAATACTTTTTTAATCCCTGTTCTTTTAATTCTACTAATGTTTTTTATTCCAAGACAACTCGGTATCAGAAAAAGAAAAAGCAGATAAATGTATATTAAAAATTTAAAAATCTTGGTTTTAATATCGTTTGGATTTTTAATTATTGCTCTTGGTATGTATTTTGATGGCAAAAATATCTCTAACAAGTCATCATCTGAAGTATTGTTTCCTAGTTTTGATGAAGTTTTACCAGAAATTGCATACATTGAATTTTCTAATCAAAATGGAAAATCAGTCATTGAAATCATTGATAATCAATGGCTTATTTCAAGCTCAAATAATTTTCCAGCAAATACTGAGCTTTTAAGTCGGTTTTTTATTCAACTTCGTGAAGCAAATATTTTAGATGCTAAAACTAATCGCGAAGATCTTTTATACAAATTGGGTCTAGATGATGAAAATAAAATGCAATTAATTTTAAAATCAAAAGATGATGAGGTCTTATATTCACTAGATATTGGTATTTATAATTACAATATCCCAGGATCTTACATAAAAGCTACTGACTCCAATCAATCTTATTTAGTATCAACAAACTTAACTGCCGATGTATCTGGTTTCTATTGGGTACCCACCGATTTAATAAATATTGGTAAATCTCAAATCAAATCAATTCAAATTTATAATCAGAATATGATTAATTTAAGTATGAAAGAAGGAGAGCTAGAACACACAAATTTAACCTCTCAATTTAATGAAATTGATAATGATAAAATTATTGATGCTCAAAATATACTAACTGATCTTCAACATAATGGCTTTATACTTAAGTCAGAATTACCTAACTCTCCAGACTTAAAAACTAGGTTTACACTCAATAATGGAACTGTAATATTTGTAAATTTTTATGATATAGAGGGTAAAGGTGTTCATGCTACTTTTGATTGGAATTATGTCGATGACAAAGTTCAAATATCAAAGTTTATAGATCCATTGTTAGATGGAAATCAAATACAAGTTAGTTCGGTTGCTTTTTTATATAATTTTGCTTTTAGCGTTCCTCAAATATTTTTTGATACATTGAATATAAAATTAAGAGAAAAAACCGAATAATTATTTAATTTCTCCAATTTCAAACTTCATTTGATGTTTATAAATTTGTGATGGGTTTAATTGCGTTGAAGGAAATTTTCTATTATTGGGTGCGTTTGGAAAACCCTGAGTTTCAAAACACATACCTTGATATTTTTTTATTTTAATACGATTACTGGAATATTTTAAATGCTGACCAGTATAAAACTGAACACCAGGTTGATTTGAAAAAATTTTTAGGGATATATTGCTTTTTGGTGATTGTATTTTAGCTACAAACTTAGAATTCTTTTTTATAATGAAATTTTCATCAAATCCCTTGAATTTATTAGTAAATTTATCACGTATCCTAGTTGATTTTTTAAAATCAAAACGTGTTCCTTTTACATTCATTACCCTACCAGTAGGTATATTTTCAGAGTCATTTTCTAAGTACTGATTTGAATTGATTTGGACGTGGTGATCAAAAATATCTATTTTAATTTTATCTAAATTCCAATAGGCGTGATTTACCAAATTAACGTGAGTAGTTTTTGATGTTTGTGCACTTATATTGATTTTGAGAGTCGAATTTGCAATTGAGTAATCACAACTGGAATATAATTCTCCTGGGAAACCCTGATCTTTATCTGGTGATATACAATAATAGCTAATATGAGATTTGGAGAAGCTTTTAACTTGCCAAATTTTTGAGTCAAACCCTTTTTTACCACCATGTAGTATATTTTTTCCCTCATTTCTAGTTAATTTGTATTTTACTCCTTTGATCTGAAATTGAGCTTTTTTTATTCTATTTGCATACCTGCCACATGTTACTCCTAAGTAATTTTTATTATTTTTATATGATGAGATATTTCCTAAATTTAGAATTAAATTGATTTTTTTCTTTTTATAAAAAACTTCAAATAATGTTGCACCAATATTGAGAGTCTTAACTCTTAAAAACTTATTTTCAATTGTGTGTGATTTAATCATTAATGATTAAATTTTTGAAATATTCTCTAAAACTTTTTTTGTTACTTCTTTTAATCTTGGGATAGTTGAATTGATTAATTTAATACGGTCATAAGTATTTGGATCTTTTGCAATTTCCTCTCTTAAAGTATCGCCAAAAGTTTTTCTGAGTTCAGTGCCGATATTAAACTTACAAACATTCGTTGTATTTGCTATCGTTCTTTTAAGTGTATCGTCGATACCGCTACTTCCGTGAAGCACCAATGGTACTTCGGTTAAGGATTCTATCTTCTTTATGACTTGCATATCAATAGAAGAGGATTTGTTTGTCTGCAAGTGTACGTTTCCTACACTGATGGCCATTGCATCACATTTGGTTAATTCAGCAAATGTCTTCGCTTCTTCTGGATCTGTGCTTTGTGACTTAGCACCATCATTGTAACCAACAAATCCAATTTCTCCCTCAACGGAAATATTTTGTTTATGAGCTAATTCAACGATTTCACTTGTTTTATCAACGTTTTCATTAATTGAAAGCTTGGATCCATCAAACATTACAGATGAGAATCCGTTGTCAATTGCCTGTAAACACTCTTCTTTCGTATAGCCATGATCTAAATGGCAAACTACTGGACTAGATGATTGCTCAGCCAAGTATCTAAACATTTTACCTATAACTGGTAGAGGTGTATTTGCTCTACAACCTGGTCCTGCTTGAAGAATTACAGGTACCTTGAGCTCTTCGGCTGTATCTGCATAACATCTTGCATCTTCCCAACCTAATACTACTAATCCTGCAACGGCATAATTATTTTTTTTTGCTTCTTGTAAAACTTCTGAGAGGCTAGCTATCGTCATTTATATTTTGCTATCATATCCTTAATACCTGGGATTGTTTCTAATTGGTAAGCATGAGTTTTTTGGAAAGATTGAATAAGTGATCTTTGAGAAAGACCTACTAGGATTGTAAAATAATACATCTCATATCCTGGGGCAACCACACATGGATGATATCCTTTATTAATTGCAATAGTAGAGCCATTAAAAAGTTGATAACCGTGACCCTCTTTTTCATCTTCTGATTGCATAATTTGAACACCAAAACCATGTCCTGGTTTAAATCGATAATTATAAACTTCATCATGACGAGTTTCTTGAGGGAGATCATCTGTGTCGTGTTTGTGAGGAGGGAAGCCTGACCACCCTCCAGCGCCAACAGTATATAATTCATTTACTAATAATCGACCAACTTGATCATGATGTTTCGCACCTAAGATATGTTTAATTTTTCTGTGAGTTTTAGTATCATCTGAGCCGTATTGAACAACATCTAGTTCTTCTTTTAAAACAAGAAATGGCTCTAATTTTTTTTCATAAATTCCACCAGCTATGAAACACTCAGAGGAGTCTGATAAACAAGTAATTTTACATTTTGAATTTGTAGGAATATAACTACCCTCAGGTTCACCATCCCATACGTCAGTGGTTCTTTTTCCAATCTGACCTAACTTATTATCCTCCACGGTAATCTCGACGATACCTGTTGCTGGAACTACGCTACTTTCATGTTTTGATAGTTGGTATTCATAGGATTCACCTTTTTTTAAATTGATAATATTAAAATAAACTAAAGGTACTGTTTTATTTGTTTCTCCAAATAAAGCTTGATTTTTATTATCTGCATAAGGGATGTGCATCTATAACTCCTTTTGATTTTGGTTAATAAATTTTTCTAATTCCTGATTATTGGGCATAGCTGAGGAACATCCTACTCTTGTTACAACAATTGCAGCATTTGCGGAACCCCGAATTACAGCATCTTCTAAACTAAGGCCATTGTATAGGGAGCTTATAAAACCTCCATTGAACGCGTCGCCTGCACCGGTTGGTTTAATAGCTTCGACATTAAATGTCCCGTATTGGCTCTCATTTTCTTTAGTAAATACTTTGGATCCCTCTTCGCCCATTTTATAGATAATCACTGATGGTTTTTTTTTAATATATACTTTTGCTAATTCAAGTCCATTTGTGGAATTATCAGCCACATTAAATTCTAAATCGTTTCCAATGATAATATCCATTTCATTCATAATTTCCTTGTAAACATCAGATTTGATTGTATCAGACTCCCAGTTGTAAGACCGATAATCAAGATCGATTATTAATGGTATCTTGAGATCTGAAGTTAGTTTTGAGGCAACAAAAACAGCATTCCTTGAAGGTTCTCCAGAAAGCGCAGTTCCAGAGATGAATACAGCAGAGTAATTATTGAAATTAATTTTATTAATATCCTCCTTATTAAGTTGCAGATCACAAGGATTACTTCTGTAAAGAATAGATTGGTTATTGTTTAAAATAGTTTCAACAACAGCTATTTGTGTTTGAAATGATTTATTAACTTTTCTGCAGTGTTCTACACCAACTTTGAATTCATTAAGTTTGTTAATTATGTATTCTCCGATTGCATCGTCAGATATACAAGTAAGTAAATCAGTGCTGACACCCAAGTTCGATAGAGCAACACAAGTATTTGCCGCCGAGCCCCCTAAATGAGAAGAAAAGTTATTTACATCGAAGATTTTTGTACCGGGTGGCTCTGGATAAATATCTAATCCTGCTCTCCCTATTACAAGAATTTTTTTTGTATTATCAAATTTCATTTAATGAAAATTAAGTCTAGAGGAATTATTGTAATTACTTAAGAATTTTTTGTATTTCCTCTAGTGAAAAATAATCTGCCTTCTTAAAAGTAGTCTTTATCTCTTGGGGTGTTTTGGTGTCTGCTGCCTCCATTGTTGATTGAATAATATCCAAAACGTGTAACGATAATTCTCCGCTACATCTGTGTTCAAGTTCATTATCAATACAGTATGCCATTTCAGCTAATCCGACACCACGGTAGTTCGCATTAGTTGGTGACTCATTAGCCCTACCGCTATGAGATGTAATATTAATTTTACCAAGGGGCATATCATCAGTTTTATGCTCTTGCCAAACACCACTATCATCAGTACTTGTGTATACTGAGCCTCCAAACATATTTGGATCAGGCACAATCATAGAACCTTTATCGCCGTAAAGCTCTATGTGATTACGTTGGTGAGCTACAACATCAAACGATAAAGTTATTTGAATTAGAGCCCCATTATGAAATTCTAAATTAACTAAATAGCTAGTTTGACATTCCACATCAAACTCCTGATCTTTTTTTGGACCTATGCCTATCACTCTTTTATCGAAAACTTTGGTAGAAATACCATGAACACTTTTAGCAGGGCCAAGTAAATTTACTAAAGCTGTTAAATAATATGGTCCCATATCTATAACTGGGCCACCTTCATTATTTGCAAACCACGGTTCAGGATTGGGATGATAAGATTGAACTCCTGGATAAGCAAAAATAGCATTTCCAAGCCGAACATTTCCAATTTTATTATCGTTTATTAATTCAATAGATTTTTGAATTCCACCACCTAAAAAAGTATCAGGAGCATTGCCAATGTATAAGTTTTTACTTTTAGATAATTTTAAGAGATTTTCACCATCTAAAAAATTTACAGCCATTGGTTTTTCACTATAAACATGTTTACCGCTCTCCAGCGAATTTTTTGCTACCTCGTAATGAGCCTTTGGAATAGTTAAATTTAAAATAATATCGACTTCACTATCATTTAATATTTCATCAACAGAACAAGAGTTTATATTATAAGTTTCGGCACATTTTTTAGAATTTTCATGATTAATATCAGCACATTTAATTATGCGAAAATTATTAAAATAATCATGTCCTCTAAAATATGTTTCAGAAATATGACCACATCCTATTAAGCCAACATTAAAGACTTTGTTCATAAATATGAATTATTTGTCTAGGCCGCACATATTGATGTATTTTATTTCAATAAAATCATCAATTCCATACTTTGAGCCTTCTCTGCCAAGACCAGACTCTTTTATTCCTCCAAATGGTGCCTCTGCTTTTGAAGTTAATCCAGTATTGACTCCAACCATACCGTATTCAAGTGCCTCAGCAACTCTCCATATTCTTCCGATATCTCTAGAATAAAAATAGGATGCAAGTCCATATGGTGAGTTATTTGCAAGTTTAATTACTTCTTTTTCATCTTTAAATTTGTAAATTGGAGCCACTGGTCCAAATGTTTCTTCAGTTGTAATTTTCGCTTCTGGTGCGACTTCAGTTAGGATTGTAGGCTGATAAAAGTTCATTCCCAAAGAATGCTTAGATCCACCAATTGCAACTTTTGCCCCATATTGTAATGCATCTTGGACGTGCTCCTCTACTTTACTTAAAGAGTGCTCATCAATCATGGGTCCAGAGGCATTTTCCTCATTTAAACCATCTCCTACTTTTATTTTAGAAACAGCATCAACAAATTTTGAACAGAACTCATCGTGAACTTTTTCTTGGACATAAATTCTGTTTGCACAAACACAAGTTTGTCCCGTATTTCTAAATTTGCTTTGGATTGCACCGGCAACTGCATCATCAATATTTGCATCATTAAATACAATGAAGGGTGCGTGACCACCAAGTTCCATTGAGACTTTCTTTACAGTTCCAGAGCATTTCTGTAAAAGTATTTTTCCAATTTCTGTTGAACCTGTAAAAGATAATTTTCTAACAATTGGATTTGTGGCTAATTCCTCTCCGATTTCAGAGGCCTTTCCTGTAATTACATTTAAAGTACCTTTTGGGAAGCCTGCCTCCTCAGCCAAAACAGCTAGTGCAAGTGCAGAATAAGGAGTTTGACTTGCTGGTTTAATTACAACTGGGCACCCAACAGCTAAAGCTGGTGCACATTTTCTTGTAATCATAGCATTAGGGAAATTCCATGGGGTAATGGATGCCACTACACCAACTGGTTGCTTCAAAACAACAATTCTTCGATCGGTCATGGGATCTGGAATTGTATCTCCATAAACCCTCTTGGCTTCTTCGGAGAACCATTCTACAAAAGAGGCTCCATAGCCTATTTCTCCACGTGACTCATTTATTGGTTTTCCTTGTTCAACTGTCATGATTTGAGCTAATTCCTCTTTATTTTCAATCATTAAATCAAACCATTTTCTGAGTATTTCTGATCTTTGACGTGCAGATTTTGCCCTCCATTCAGGCCAAGCATTATTTGCAGCTTCTATAGCATTTCTAGTTTCAGATGTTCCGCACTTAGGGACAGTGCCGATCTCTTTCAAGTTAGCTGGATTGTTAACAGATATTGTCTCACCTGAGTCGGCATCAACCCATTCACCGTTAATGAAGCACTTATCTCTATAAAATTTTGAGTCTTTAATTTCCATAAATATTTATAACAGTTTTAATTCTTATTCTACAGTGGCAATTTTACCACCTACAGGGATCGTATCTCCCTCTTGTGCAATTATCTCTGTTAATTTTCCATTAACTGTTGAAGGTATCTCAGCAGCTGTCTTATCAGTCTCAACCTCGCAAAGGATATCTCCCTCTTTAATTTCATCTCCGACTTTTTTAAGCCACTTTACTACTTTTCCCTCGTCAACAGTTTCTCCAAGGGATGGCATTATTATTTCCATAATTATTCTCCTTTTAGTTTTTTTATAACCTCATTTACAATTAGTTCCACTGATGGAATTGTATTATCTTCGAGTATGTCGGCACTTGGTAATGGTACATGTGGTGTAGTTACTCTAGTGACAGGACCTTTTAAATTTTTAAAACAATGTTCTGAGATTAAAGATGATATTTCCGCTCCCCATCCACAAAGTCTTGGATTTTCTTCTACTGTCAAAACATGACCAGTCTCGATTACAGATTTTTTTATTGTTTGTAAATCTAGGGGCACTAGAGATCTCAGATCGATTACCTTTGCATTAATATCGTGTTTGTCTTTCAAAATTAATGCAGCCTCTTTTGCTCTTTGTGCCATTAAAGCTAAACCAATAATAGTAATATCTTTTCCCTCGTGAAGCATATTAGCTTCCCCGATAGGAATGGATATATCAGTTTGTTCAATTTCTTCTTTAAATGCATAAAGTGATTTATGTTCATAAAATATAACGGGATCAGGGTCCTTTACAGCACTATCCATCAAACCCAACACGTCACTAGGGCAGCTTGGTGCGACTACTTTTAAACCTGGTATCATCATAGACCAATTCTCTAAACTTTGAGAATGTTGTGCACCAAATTTTGATCCTCCACCATTTGCAGTCCTAATGACCAATGGAATGTTGATTTGGCCATCTGACATATATCTAGTTTTAGCAATTTGATTTGCCACAATATCCCAACAAACAGCTAAAAAATCTGAAAACATTATTTCTGCTATTGGTCTTAAGCCTGTCATTGCTGCGCCCATAGCTGCACCTAAAATCGCCTGTTCTGAAATTGGTGCATCCATGACTCTCTCTTTACCAAACTCCTCTAAAAGACCAACCGTCGCTTTAAATACTCCACCCGCAGCACCTACGTCTTCACCAATAAAGAAAACTTTTTGATCCTTTCTCATGGATTGAGCTATAGCGAGTGAAACACTTGCTCTGTATGTTAATTGTGCCACTCAGAACCTCCATTAGCCCATACATCAGTATATATTTCTTTAATTTCTGGAATTGGAGAAGCCATGGAAATTTCAGTTGCTTTTTCAACTTGATCTTTAATTTTCTCCTCAATTTCAGAAATTATTTTTTCATTGATATTAAAATCTAATAACTTTGCTCTGTAATTTTTTATTGGGTCTTTGTTTTCCATCCAGTCTTTTACTTCCTCATCAGGTCTGTACTTACCTGGGTCAGCTCTTGAATGCCCACTATGTCGATAAGTCTTTGCTTCAATTAAACTTGGACCTTTACCCTCTCTTGCTTTTGAAATAACTTTTTCTGCTGTTCTAAGCATTTCATCAGCATCATTTCCGTCCACAATAATTTTATCTAAATCGTATGCACCTGCTCTATCAGCAGCTGGGTGCTCAACAGCAGTAACTTCATGAATTGGTGTATATTCCATGTATAAATTATTTTCACAAACAAACACTATGGGTAAATTCCATATTTTTGCCATGTTCAATGCCTCATGGAATGCTCCGATATTCGTAGTACCGTCTCCAAAAAAGCAAACGCTTACCTCATTTGTTTTATTATATTTTGATGCTAAAGCAGTTCCATTGGCTATAGTTAAATGAGCACCTATAATAGCATATGAACCCATAACTCCTTTATCTACATCTGTAAGGTGCATGGATCCTCCTTTACCTTTCATCAAGCCACACTGTCTACCCATTAATTCTCCTAAAACTCCTTCGATTGAGGATCCTCTTGCGAGTGTATGTGCGTGCCCACGGTATGTGCAAAATGTATAATCGCCTTGTTTCAAGGCGACTCCAAAGGCACCTGCAATAGCTTCCTGACCCAGAGCTAAATGGCTAGTACCTTTGATAAGATTTTGAAGAAAAAGATCATATGCTTTTTTTTCGACTAACCTTAATTTCAGCATCATTTCCCATAATCGAAGTCTTTTCTCTTCTCCTATATCGTCATTTAATTTATCTACCATTAATATTTATTAGCAATAGGTAGATCTTCAGCAGGGAACAAGGAAATTACTTGGCATCCTTTATCAGTAACAATCAATTCTTCTTCAATTCTTGCAGCAGAATAACCATCTTTTGCAGGACAATAAGTTTCAAGAGCAAAAACCATTCCTTCTTTAATTTCATCGGGTGAGTCCATTGAAACCAATCTACTGATTATTGGCCTTTCATGAATTGCCAAACCTAAGCCATGTCCAAACTGTAATGCGAATGCTGACATTTCATTTGCAAAACCAAATTCCTCAGCCTTCGGCCATACTGATGCAATTTTATCTGTAGAAACCCCAGGTTTAACAAGTTCAATAGCTTTGTCTAGCCACTCTCGACACTGCTTGTAGGCATCATTTTGAGAGTCTGATGCTCGTCCAATATTGAAGGTTCTATAATAACAAGTCCTATAACCCATATAAGATTGAAGTATGTCAAAGAAAGCTTGATCACCGGGTCTAAAAATTCTATCTGTGAAATTATGAGGATGTGGATTACATCTTTCACCTGAAATAGCGTTTATTGCCTCGACATCATCTGAACCAAGTTCATATAGAAGCTTATTTGCATTCGCAACTATTTGAGCTTCACTAACACCGGGTTTCATAGTCTCATAAATTTGATGATAAGTTGCATCAACCATCGATGCAGCTTGGTTTAATAACATTAGCTCATCTCTTGATTTTATTTCCCTGGCTTCAAGAAGAATTTGTTGTCCATCAATTATCTCTAAACCCTCTGCTTGAAGAGCGAACATCATTGCTGGTTCAACAAGATCCACACCTACAGGTTCATTTGCCAGTCCCTTTTCATTTAACATTGATTTTATTTCTTTTGCAGCATTTTTCATTAAACCCGCATCAGGATGCACCGTACCCCTCAAGCCAACCATACCTGCCTTCCAATTTTCTTTTGGAAGCCAAGGTGAAAATAATTGATGATGCTTAGCCGCTGAACCAAAATCCCAAAGCACAGGGTCATGGTCTTGAGCTAATAGAGAATATCTACATATTTTATCTCTTGACCACTCGCCAATAACTGTGCTTGTGAGATATCGGATGTTGTTGTTATCAAAACAAAGGAGTGAACCGGCTTTTGAATTTTTTAGAGCCTCTCTAGCTCTTCCCAGTCTATATTTGTGAAGTCTAGGAAAGTTAATTCTCTCTTCATAATCTACATTTGTTCTTCCATGAGATGGTACTCTTCTATGCCAATCGTAATTTGGATTTATATCTTCAGGTTTTATGATTGAAGGTTCGCTCATTTATTGAATTACCATTCCCCCATCAATCATAAGTATTTGTCCTGTCATGTAATCAGACTCACTAGACGCTAAAAATGATGCTGTGCCCACCACGTCTTCAGGATAGGAATACCTCTTCATCAAAATCATATTCTCTGCAATTGAGTCCATTGACTCTCCGGGTTTATCAAATTTTCCAATTGCAACTAAATCTTTATCTAGTTGCTCCCATAGCTCTGTTCTTACTACGCCAGGGCCATATCCATTAACAGTAATGCCATGCTCAACTAAACTTTTTGCACCACCTTTTATTAGAGCAGCTATGGCATGTTTACTCATTCCATAAACCACAACATCATCAAAAGTTTCCCGAGATAAAATAGAAGCTACATGAATAATTTTATATGGTTCTTTTTGTTTACCTTGATTAATCATTTGTCGAGCTTGTTCTTGCATACCCAAAAGAGCACCTCGAACATTTATATCCATAATAAAATCGTAATTTTCCTCAGTTATATCCATGAAGAAAAGTGGTTTGTTTACTCCAGCATTATTTATAGAAACATTTAGACTACCAAAATTTTCAACTGTTGCTTTTACTGCAGCTACGTGATCTTCACGATTTCTCACGTCTACTTTACATGAAATAGCCTCACCTCCAGCTGACCTAATTCTCTCTTCAACCTCTTTACAACCGTCAAGGTTTACATCTGTTAGACAAATTTTGGCTCCTTGGGCAGCAAAGTGCTCACCTACCGCAGCGCCCATACCTTGTGCAGCTCCTGTAATAAGGACATTTTTACCTTTTAGTCTCTCTTTATCCATAAATTTCCTCCAAATTTATTATATAATATGTATTTAAATTACTGACTTCAAATATATTCAAAATGAATATTATTTACCTAAAGCTGATCTCTTTTTTTCCAGTAAAGATGTTTTTCGTTCATCAATTGTGGCAAGTAGACTCTTTCTAGCTTGCCGCGAGTCAAATACCCTGGACATAGTTTGAAAAACTATAACGATAACCAAAAGCACTGATGTAAATAATTGAACAAAATGAACCTGAAGTGCATAAAATACGAGACCAGTATTTAAAAAATTTACTGTTAAAGCTCCGATAGCAGCTCCTAAAACACCACCCTTTCCTCCTAGTATACTCACACCTCCAACAAAAGCTGCAACAGTTCCTGCTAAAAGAAGGTATTGCAGTCCTAAACCTTGAGCCGTTCCTGATTTCAAACCAATTACAGTTCCAGCAAAACCAGCACAAAAACCTGACAGCGCAAAGGCTATAATCATTGGGCGTCTTAAAGGTATACCTGCAGTAAGTGCTTCTTTTCTTGCTCCACCGATCGCATATATTTCTCTTCCATATTTTGTGTAACGCATAAATATTCCTACACAAATGAATATGAAGATAACTGTTAGGCTAGCAGGTGAAAAATACATTAAAACTTTAGTAGTAATAAAATCAGGAACTCTAAAATCAGTTAACATAACTGTTTTTTCTTCAGCAATTAGTAAAGCCACACCTCTAAGCAACATTAGTGTACCAACTGTAATCACAATCGCTCTTATTCTTATGAAAGCTATAACAAAACCTTGTGTTGCACCAATTAGAGTTGAAACTGAAAGTCCTATAATCATCGCTAATGGGGCGCCTAAGGGGTCAGTTAATTTTACAACTATCACAGCGCACAGGGCTGCGTTGGACCCAATTGATAAATCAATTTCTCCAGCAATTATACAAATTGTTAATGCTAAACCTACAAGGCCCAAGACTGCAAACCTTTCAAGAATAGCGAAACTGATATTGTGACTAAAGAAAACCTCTATATTAATTGCAAAGAATACATAAACACAAAATGATAATAAGATTGCAAAAGAGAGATCCACATCTTTTGTAATCTTTTTTAAAAAATTTTCCATTATTCCTGAGCCCTACTTCCTTTAGCAAATAAACCAAAAACTATGATGCTAAACACGATCATTAAGCCCACACCAACTATTCTAGGTCCACTATTAAA
Organism: uncultured Alphaproteobacteria bacterium; assembly: GCA_902546975.1. Taxonomy (GTDB): domain Bacteria; phylum Pseudomonadota; class Alphaproteobacteria; order HIMB59; family HIMB59; genus HIMB59. Next base: position 221,431 of record CACCLU010000002.1, on the reverse strand, counting down.
TCCTTGTAAAACCATCATATTATCAACCATAGCAATAAAAATTGCTCCCAAACTAGTTCTTAAAGTAGATCCATAACCGCCCATTATTGAATTTCCACCAACCATGACAGTTGCTATAACTAGTATTGTCATGTCACCTGAAGATCCAAATTCTGCAGAAAAATAATTAGATTGAGCACTATCCATTTGAGCAACAAAAGCCACTGCAACAAAAGCACAACAAACAGAACAAATTGTAAAAACAATTATTGCCATGGAAAAATTTTCATGACCAGTGGCTTTTCCAGCAGCTTTGTTTGCTCCGACTAAATAAACTTTCCTTCCAAAATTTGTATGTCTTAAAACTATTTCAGCAGCAATGGCTATTAGAATAAATGACCATGTAATACTAGGAAGACCTAAAAAAGAACCAGTCCCTAACCATTCTGCATCATGAGGTCTAGTAAAGTTTATTACAAGGTTATCACTCCACCATGCACCAATACCATATAGGATGCCTGCTCCACCTAATGTTACTACAATTGGGTTGCCTCCCATTCCAACAAAATATCCTTGTATTACTCCACTTACGACACCTACTGCTAAAGCAGCTAATAGTGAAACTAAAAAGTTTCCTGCAAGATCCGGTGATCCAAAACCAGTAGCCATGCCCATAGCAAACGTAACACCACAAATTGATGCTGTTTCTTTTAATGACAATAAAAAAAAATTTCCTGATAAAGTTACAAATGTAAGTCCTATAGCCATAATGCCATATAGTGCTGCATCTCTGATAATTGCTTTAAAATTGGTTATTGTTAAATAATTTTCTGTAAAAAAAATTCCATATATAAACATCACAGCAAAAAGTGACAACAAAATAGCAAGAAGTGTGCGATCTTTATAGAATTGTAAAAATTTTGCCGAAAAAGGTAATTGATTATTTTCGATGATAGCACTCATAAGTTTGTCTCATTAAATGGGTCAGTAATCTCTTTAAGAATAAGAGGTGTTTTAATTTTTTCTAATCGGTGTTCATCAATCATCATTCCCCTATAAAATGTAATCACCCTGTCAGGAAGATACGTGATTTCTTGGATATCAGTAGAGGCAAAAATAATTGTAATTCCTCTTGCTGCTAATTCTCTCATTCTTTGATATATCTCTGATTTAGCACCAACATCAACACCTCTTGTCGGCTCATTCACAAGCAATACATCGGGCTTAATTGAAAGCCATTTTCCTAATGCTACTTTTTGTTGATTTCCACCACTTAAAAGACCTGACTCATCGTGCATTCTTTTGACATCAATTAAGAACTCTTTTGCTAAATTTCTGGAATAATTATCCTCAGAACTGCCAAAGTTAAAACCATATTTTGATATAGCACCAAGTGCTGGGGAGGTTAAATTCTCAAATATTGGACGTCCAAGAAAAAGACCATCTTTTTTTCTATCGGAGGAGCAATATGCAATTTTTTTCTTTATAGCATGACTTGGTGATTTAGGTAAAAAGGTTTCACCATTCAAAGTGAGCGAACCTGATCTAGATTGAAGTGCACCTGCTATAGAGGCTAACACTTCACCTGCTCCACTACCAAGTTGCCCAGATAGTCCAAGTATCTCTCCCTTGTAGGCTGAAAAACTAACCGGCTCTAAAACGCCGTCGGGCCAAAGTTCTTTGACTTCTAATTTTGGATCATCACTTATATGGTCAGCTTTTGATGGGAACATATTTGCTAATTCTCTTCCAAGCATAATTTCAACTAGTTTATTTACATCAATATCTTTAGTTTCTTGAATACCTTGACTTACTCCATCTCTTAATATTGTTATTCTTTTTGTAATCTTAAAAATTTCGTCCAGTCTATGACTTACATATATAATTGATTTACCATTTGCTGCAAGACGCTCAACCATTTCTAAAATTCTTCGACTCTCTGCTTCACCCAACGCAGCTGTAGGCTCATCTAAAATTAAAATCTTTGCTTCTCTCGAAATTAATCTAGCTACTTCTACCAAATGTTGTTCACCAACAGATAATAAATTTATTCTAGTAGTCGGGTCTACTTCAGTTAATCCAACTTCATCAAGATATGGGCGTGCCATCTTTGCCAATGTATTAAGAGTGGCAAATTTTTTTACTTTAGCTCCAGTAAGAAAAATATTTTCTGCAACTGACATATTAGGAATCAAGCTTAATTCTTGTTGAGCAATAGCAATGCCAGACTCCTCTGCTTGTGAAGGCGTTTCAAATTTTACTTCTTTACCATTGATTTGATAGCTGCCTTTAAAACCTGGGTCAAATCCACTTATAATTTTTACAAGCGTTGATTTTCCAGCTCCATTTTCTCCAACTAGTCCCATAATCTCACCTTCATTTATCTCGAAATTTGCCTCTTTCAGAGCCTGTATTGCACCAAAAGTCCTAGAAACTTTTGAAATTTTGAGAATAGGATTTGTGGACATATTAAAAGAGATTGTACACCTTTTTTATTTATTAAAAACACACAGGGATAGTTCCCTGTGTGTAAAAATTTTTATGAAGAGACTAAAGCTTAGTCCCAAGCACCTGAGCAAAGCTCGTTGATGCCGTACAACTTACCATCAAAACCTCTAAGTGCTGTGAAGTCCATAGTGGCACCAGTCACTGAAGGGTTAGGTGTAAAGTTAATGTAGTTTGCTAGCTTACCGTTCTCCATATACTCTTTAACAAGAGCTATAGCTAATTGACCTTCATGAAGAGGTGACTGTAGAGTAGTACCAAATTGCTTTCCATCAGTAATCATCTGCTTATCACCGTTACACACAGTACCAACTGTAATGACAGCATCACTATCTACACTGCCACTTTTGCCAGTACCTGCATACCAGTCAACATTATAACCAGCTTCTTCTAAAGCCTTAATACCACCAGTTAAGATCGCATCGTCCATACCATATACAAAATGAATCCCCTGATCTTTAACTTTAGCTATTAGCTTAGCTGCTCCTTTATAACCGTTAGCCTGTCCAAATCCCTCACCGATGTCACCGATAAGATTTAAGTCAGTTCCAGCGATAGCTTGTTTGAAAGCATTTATTGATAAGCCATATCCACCGTAGGAGTGAGGATATGATAATGCAATTACATTATATCCATCTCCACCAGCAGCTTGTTTCATCTTCATAGCTTTAACCATCATCTCACCTGCGTTATAAGCGCGAAGGCTATCATCTGGTCCGGCATATCCAAAGATGAATGCTTTATCTTGCTCATTAGGTAACTGATTGATTTTTAAAACTGGTACTCCAGTTTTAGCAAGCTTTCTTAACGAACCTAAACCTGCAACAGCATCAGGTGGCCACCAAATAAATACATCAGGTAGCGCACCACTTGACAAGTATTGTTCTACTTGTTGGTTTTGCTCTGCTTGGTTATAGTTGTTTTCAAAGACAGTAATATCATAGCCGTATTGCTCTGCTGTAGCTTTAATACCTTTAACGAACGCACCAACATAAGCCTCGGATGACGCAGCATTAAAAGACACGATTTCAACTGCTTTAGCTGAACCGAAAGAAAAGCACATTAGAACAGCTAATACTTTTATTAGTTTGTTCATATTGATCCTCCTAATATCCTTTCAAGAAATTATCTACGATTTATTAGGAGATTTAATCTCTAATATATTCAAATTGAATATTTTAATGAATTTATAATATAATACCTTCAAATGAATAGAAACGAGATTACCACTCTTTTAAAATTTGTTGATAAAACAAGACTTTTATTTAACAGATCTATTTCAATTAAAACAATTGACGCTGATTGGAATATTTTTTCTTATGTTATTATCAACCATCTAGACAATAAAATTACCACTACTACGAGTATCATCCAGGCATCAGGTTTGCCATTTGCAACTGGTTTGAGAAGAGTAAAAAAACTTATTCAAGAAAAAAAATTAATACAAAGATCAAAAACAAAATCAGGTAAATCATTTTCTATACATCCAAGTAATAATCTCATTAAAGAGTTCACGGATTATTTACTTTCAATCAAAAAAGAGGTGGCCTTGAACTTGGGTTACAGTGATTTTAATAATAATTATTTTTTTGGAACTTCTCTGTCTGCGGGAAATATAATACCTGCACCAAATGTTATAATAAATCAGAATAAAAAATACAAAAAAATTAACTTTCTTGCCAATGATAATCCGACATTTAAAGTGATAAATAAGAATATTGATTTTTTTGAATATATACTTGACTGTGAAATTGAACTAATTATTGAAGGTGATTTAAAAAAACTACTTAATGTAATAATTAAAAATTCCTCATCAAATAAAAAGTCTAAATTTGATATAGTTGCTTTTAATATTCCATGGATTGGACAGTTAACTAAATTAAGTTGCCTTCTTCCTTTGAATAGTTTTGTTAAAGATGTTGGTATAAATTTGAATGACTTTCACTATTCAGGAGTAAGATCAAGTTCTTTTAATAAAAAACTTTATGGGATACCGATCGAAGCAATTCCTGATCTATTATTTTATAGAACAGATATTTTTCAAAAATATGCTTTGAGCCCACCAAAAACATTTCATGATTTACTCCATGCCTGTGAGGTGTTAAAAGGTGACAAACAGATAGAAAGTCCTATTTCTTGGCCAGCTAAAAAAGGACAACCACTTGCTACCAGTTTTATTTTAGCGATGGCAAATTATGGGAAACCATATGTAAACCTTAGGTACATTGGGAAAAATATTTATGATTTAGATGTGGAAAAAATACTCTTAAAGGCAAATTTTTTATCTGATGCATCTTTTGAAGCGGCTAAAATGTTGAAAAAATTGACTTTATACTCGCCAAATGAATTATCTGCTCATTCCAATGATGAATGTGTTGAATATTATAGTCAGGGTAAATCAGCTATGGCAATGAATTGGAGTAGTAGAGCCCATTTGTTTGAACTAAATGAAGCTTCACCTGCATATAAAAAAACTGGTTATTTACCAAGACCTGCTGGAAATTCCTCTTTTCAAGTATCTCCAATAGGTGGGTTTTCATTAGGTATACCCTCAAATATCTCTCCTGAAAAAATACCTTTTGTTATGAAAAATATTCGAAATTTTGTCTCTCCAGAATTTATAAAATATTATATTGAGCATGGTAGTTTATCCTCTCCGGTTTTTAGTGTCGTTAATGATCCTGAAGTGAGAGCTTTAAGTCCAATATTTAATGAAATTGATAAAATGGAAAAGGAGGAAAAAATTATAGAATGGGCAAGATATCCTTTGCCAACCTATTCAAATATTATTGAAGATGTTGGTCATAAAATTTATGAGTATATTTTTTTGAATAAAGATTTGGAAACTACACTAAAGAGTTGTCAACAAAGTGCCCAAAAGTATTTAAGCTAAACTATTTTATTTCCATTTTTTCTGCAGGCTGAGGAGGTGCAAAAGGATATCCTCCCCACACAGACTGGTCAAAGTTTACAACGGAACCTGTCATCATACCTGAATCATCAGATGCTAAAAATGTAACTGCTTTAGCTACCTCTTTTGGATCAAGCAACCTTCCAAATGGTTGAGCTTTACCAGCATCTTCTAACCAATTTTCTGAGGCACCATGATATTTTGTTTGTATCTCATGTTCTCCATCTGAAGCCATCCAACCAATATTTAACTGATTAACTCTAATTTTATTTTTTAACAAAGCGAATGCTGTATTCCTGGTTAATGTTGCAAGTGCCCCTTTTGATACACAATAAGTTGATATGAATGGTTGGCCAGTCATAGCTGCAACAGATCCAATATTAATAATTGAACCCTCTATTTTTTTTTCAATCATAATTTTCACTGTATCTTGTATTAGAAAATAAGGGCCTTTTAAGTTAGTGCCAATCATTTTATCAAACAGTTCTTCGCTCGTATTAACAATATCTCCCCTATCAGTAATACCGGCAGCGTTTACGAGAACATCCAATTTCCCAAATTCTTGTTTGGCAACTGAAACTGCATTTCTACACTCTTGGACCTCTCCAAGGTCTGTTTTTACAAAAATTACTTTACATCCAGTTTCATCTTGAATTTTTTTTGCAACCTCATTTCCTTTATCCTCTTTTCTACCAACTGTGACAACACCTTCAGCTCCGCTATCGGCAAAATTTTTTGCAATTGCTGCTCCTAAACCTTGTGTTCCTCCAGTCACCAGTGCAAACTTTCCCTTAATACTATTCATCTCTATAATCCTCTATTTCATATCCATACATACTTAAGCATTCTACAAGTTCTTTATTTCCAATTTTAGCATATTCAAATGGGTTTGCTTTGGCAGGATCTTGCTCTGCCTCAACAATAAACCATCCTTCATAATTATTATTTGATAATGTCTCAACTACTTCCTTAAAGTTAATATTTCCATCTCCGGGCACTGTGAAGGCTCCCTCTAATACAAAATCTAAAAAACTTTTTTTTGATCGATCTAAATCATTTACAACCTTTGAGCGAATGTCTTTAGCATGAAAGTGATTTATTCTTTTTGCATACTTATTTATTACTCTCAAAGAGTTACCTCCTGCAAAGGTCATATGGCCTGTATCAAATAAGATTTTTACCGCCTCACCTGTGTGGTTTATCAATTTATCAAGCTCATCCTCAGTCTCAATCGCTGTACCCATGTGATGATGAAATGAAATTGGCACACCAAAATCTGCACAAAATTCTGCAAATAATGTTAGTTTTCTTCCATACTCTTTAAAGTCCTCACTATGTATTTTTCTTTTTGTGTTTAATGGAGCATGTCTAATATTTTGGATAGTTCCAGATGTCTCTCCATATGCTAAAACAGCTGCGCCTAGGTCTCTGAAGAGAGTGAGTTGTTGAAGGACTTTATCTTTTTCATTTTCTAGGTCATTATCTAGCACAGTTCCTGAATACCACCCTGATGCCAAGTATAGTTGGTGATTTTTTAAAATTGGACCTAGTTTTTCAGGAGTTTTTGGAAATTTTCCACCTGTTTCCACACCTGTAAATCCAGCAAGTTTTGACTCACTAAGGCAGGTATCCAAAGAAGTCTCTCCTCCAAGTTCAGGTAAATCATCATTGGACCATGCTATAGGCGCTATTCCCAATTTTGCTTTCATAAACCCCTCCTATGAAAAGATTATAGATAAATAAACCTTTTAAAGAATACTTAAATTTTATTCAAAATGAATTTTTTTTTATTTCTAAAATTTAAAGAATACTATAATTCTGTGATATGAAAAAAGTTAGTATTGCAGTTATTGGGTGCGGGCGAATTGGCCAAATGCATGCTAAGAATATTCAACTTCATGAACAGACAAATTTAGTATGCATTTATGACACAAATGAAGAATTTGCAAAAAAAGTATCAAATGATTTAAACGTACTTGCTGTGGAAAATGTTGAAGATATTTTTAACAATAATGATATTGATGCTATTCTTATATCTTCCCCTACAAATACACATATTGATTTCATAGAGAGATCTGTTGCATCAAAAAAACCTGTTTTGTGTGAGAAACCTATCGACCTCGATATAAAAAAAGTTGATGAGTTTTCAAAAAGACTTGAAGGTAATAAAGTTCCAATCCAATTAGGCTTTAATAGAAGATTTGATCCTGGTCATCAGGCTGCAAAAAAATCTTTTATTAATGGTGAAATTGGTGAGCTTCATCAATGTCTGATTACATCTAGAGATCCAGGTCTGCCAAGTTGGGATTATTTAAAAGTGTCTGGTGGGCAATTTAGAGATATGACAATTCATGATTTTGATTTAGCCCGTTTTATGCTTGGTGAAGAGCCAGTTAAGGTATTTGCAATTTCTAATGCTTTAATAGAGCCAAAAATTAAATCTGAATTAAATGATAGTGACACCTTGATGATTATAATGGAGACAGCCTCGGGAAAACAATGTCATATAAACAACTCTAGATCAGCAACTTATGGATATGATCAAAGAGTTGAGTTGTTTGGTAGCAAAGGGATGGTTATATCTGAAAATAGAAAGCCACATGAATTGAAAAAATATAATTCAGAGTTTGTTGACAAGAGTGAACCCTATTTAAATTTTTTTATTGAGAGATACCAGGAGTCTTATATGAATTCTATTAGCTCATTTGTCGAAACAATTTTGGAAAAAAAGCCTGTATCTGTTAGCTTTGAGGACGGAAGAAGAGCTCTTCTCTTAGCCGAAACTGCTTATAAATCTGTCAAAAGTGGGAGGATGGAGAATATTGATTAAATATATGCATTTATTCATGAATAATAAATAATTGTTATAATTATATTTTTAAATAATTTGATATCTAACACTCAATGATTGAAAACAAAGTAAAAGCTAAATGGCAAAAAAAGGAAGTGGTTGTTAATAGCTTTTTATCAATACCTAATACTTTTACTGCTGAAATTATGTCTGAGCAAGGTTATGACGCCCTTACCATTGACTATCAACATGGGATGATTGGCTTTAGTGATTTATTTAAAATGTTGCAAAGTATTAGAAATAGTGGTGTCACTCCAATCTGTAGAGTTTCAGGATTAGATCACGCAGTAATATCGAAAGTTATGGATGCAGGTGCTTTGGGTATCATTTGCCCAATGATTAATAATAAAGAGCAAGCGCAAAAACTTGTTCAAGATTGTAAATATCCACCTATAGGTATTAGAAGTTTTGGCCCGACGAGAGCTAACTTTTCCGTTAGTTCAAATTATTTTTATGAGTCAAATGAGGGGACTTTTTGTCTTGCCATGATAGAAACTCAAGAAGCATTTGATAATCTTGACGATATAGCATCCACACCTGGTCTTGATGGCCTTTATATCGGGACAGCAGATTTAACAATAGGGCTGAACCAAGGAAAGTTAACACCTGGGTTTGATCGAACAGAACCTGAGATGATTGAGTCTAAAAAGAAAATTTTAGATATTGCTCATAAACATGGAAAAGTTGCATGTCTTCATTGTGGGACTCCAGAGTATGCTGCCGAGGCATCTGAATGGGGTTTTGATCTTGTGACAATTACAAATGATGTAAGGTTGTTATCTGGAGCAGCAGCCACTCATGTGAGAAAATTCAAAGAGCTTACTAATCAAAACTACGATGAGTCTGATAAAGATAATAATCCTAGCTCTTACTAGTAAAAATATTATACAGCTTCAAGCTCTTTGGCCAAATCACCTATTTGAGCACCGCCAGCCATTAAACGCTTAACATCATCTCCACCTAATTCTGATGACTTTCCAGATCCTATTACTTCACCTAAGCTTAAGAATGTAAATCGATCAGCAATAAGTCTTGCGTGGATTTCATTGTGAGTAATCAAAATAATAGCTATATTCCCTAATTGTTGGACTTTTTTAATAGTTTTTAAAACTTCCATTTGTTGTTTTTGCCCAAGTGCAGATGTAGGTTCATCCAAAATTAAAATTTTAGCACCAAAGTATATAGCTCTTGCAATAGCAAGTGTCTGTCTTTGACCACCTGACATAGTTCCAACTGGCTGAGTAGGATCTGAGATATTTATGCCAATTTTTCCCATTTCAGTAATCGTAATTTCATCCATTTTTTTAAAATCTAATATTCCAAAAGGGCCAGGTCCTTTTTTTAATTCATTTCCCAAGAAGAAATTTCGTGTAACAGAGGTCAAGGCATTAAGTGCCAGATCTTGATAGACAGTTCCAATACCTGCACTAGTAGCCTCTCTTGGAGAGCTAAATTTTACTTCACTTCCTCCAACTTTAATAATTCCAGAAGTTGGCTGGTGAACTCCTGATAAGACTTTAATGAGAGTGGACTTTCCAGCACCGTTATCACCTAGTAATGCGTGAACTTCTCCTGGTAGGACATTTAAAGAGACACCATTTAAAGCTGTAAATGTTCCAAACTTTTTTACAAGATCTGTAATTTCTATAAATGGTGAATTATTGTTTTCCATAACTAAATACTACCCATAATTCGTTTTCTAATATTTTCGTTAGTCAAAGCAGAAGCTATGATTACTAACCCTAAGAATACTCTATAAAATGATCCGTCTATGCCTGGAATATAAAAGAATGCTTCTTTAGCAACACCAAATATAAATGCACCGACAACAATACCGAGTATGGTGCCAAAACCTCCTGTTAAAACAACGCCACCAATCACAGCTGCAGCAATCGCCTCTAATTCTTTTAAATTACCTTTAGCCGCGTCTGCTGTATTAACTTCAAAAACTTGAGCGGTTGCAAAAATTGTTGCACAAAAAGCAGAAAACATAAATAAAGATACTTTAACCTTATCTGTAGGTACACCATTTGCCTTGGCTGCACTCAGATTTCCACCAGTTGAGTAAATCCAGTTACCTGCTTGAGTTTTGCTCAGTACAATGTAACAAATAATCGCTAATATTAGCCAAATCATAACGCAGGAATATAAACCAGAGGCAAACTGATTTCCAAAATTATTAGTGTTCCAGTCAACCGGGTAATAAAGCCAATCAAAAACAGGTTCTAAAATATCTCCACCAAAAAAATTTGCAACGGGGCGCGCAGTAATAAGAGAGTCAATGTAAACTCTTGCTATATCAACATCAGTAACTGTTTTTGGTACTACTGGATCGATTTGAAAGTTAGCAATTTTTTCTTGAATCATGCCAACCATATAATCATTTCCACTTTGCTGAGCGTTTGCTAAAGCCTCTTGTAAAGGTTTAGTTCCTTTATCAAGCAAAATTTGTGTCTTGGCTTCAGCTACTCTTTGGTAAGTGTATTCTAATCTATCTGTAATTGTTGCAACTGTATCAGCTGGTATATCTTTAGCTATAGCTACAAGATCAGCTTCCGGTAAAGCTTTTGCTTTTTCTCTTACCATTTCTCCATGGCCAGGGACATTTACAATATTTTTTATATCTGGAATCTCTGTGACAGTAGTCGCCCCTTTTGTCTGATCTGGTCTATGATTAAATGATCTCAGAGAAACCTCTGTTAATCCTCTGAGAAAAAATAAACCCCCAAGTGTAACAATAAATGATGGCAAACCAGACTTAACAACAATAGTTCCTTGTAACCAACCAAAAAATAAAGTGAAACATAAAGTTATAAAGATAGCTAAAATTGGAGAGACATCAGAGATGTGAAATAACGTGTAAAATTCAATATGAAAACCACCCTCAAAAGATATGTAGGGTATGATGACTGAAAAACCCCATCTTAAAATCATTGCCATGCAGGCACCAGCGAAACCAATCATTGATCCGATTGAAAGATCAAATTCTCCAGCGATTATTAATAAACCTGCTCCTATTGCGATTATACCTAATTGAGAAATAACTCTTAAAAAATTTCGAATACCAAGAGCATTAAAACCCTCACCAGTAAAGGGGTTCCATGACATCTCCCCAGCTGGAATTGAAAAGTAGCCCAACATACCAAATAAAAGGAGCATCACTCCTATTGGACCGACTTCTGGTCTAGATATTAATGCTGTAAACCATGTCTTTTTTTGATGTCTATCTGACTCTTGTCTTTGAGTTGTAGCTGACATGATTCAATGTAAATAAATACTCTCTGTAGTTTATAAAAAAGTGGGCAATAAATTGCCCACTTTAAGATTAAATAAAATTATCTATCAATACCTGCTAATGCAGAAACTGATGATGCGTTTGACTTGTCAACAAATCCAGGTCCTGAAGGAATATTAGCACCTGGTAATAGTCCAGCACCGTTGTTGTATAGGTGAAGAACTACGATAGGCATATAACCTTGTAGACGTTGTTGTTGATCGATTGTGTATGCAACTTTTCCTGAAGCAATTAAATCCATAACTTCTGGACTTAAGTCAAAACAAGAGTGATGTACTGACATACCTAAATCATCAATAGCTTTTTGAACACCTGAACAAACGTGTGGTCCAACTGATAATACAGCATCGACGTCAGGGTTTGCTTGTAAACCAGCAGCAGCTCTTGTTGGGATTGAAGCAGGGTCATTAGAAGTGTCTACGTTAGTTGTTGGTAGAGCTTCTGCGTAACCGCCACATCTATCTGTAAGAGCAGTGTTGTAAGCTTCCTGAATCATGCAAAGTGCTTTCGTTGCACCTTCTGCTTTGGCTCTTTCACCAGCTTTTTGACCAGCAAGAAATTCAGGCTGACCAACGTGCATTAATGCACCAAGAGAAGCTGAAGACTCTAAACCTGAGTTCATAGTAATAACTGGAATACCAGCAGCAACAGCATCTTTGATTGCTTGACCTAAAGCTTCTGGATCAGGAAGTGAAACTACCATACCATCAGGCTGAGTAGCAGCGGCAGCTGCAATTGACTTAGCCATGTCACCTAGGTCTCCAGATGGATTGAAAATGTATTCAAAATCTGCACCTACGTGTCTAGCAGCATCTTCACCACCTTTTTGCACAACAGGCCAGAAAGGGTCTTTACCCTCACCGTGTGTAACCATTACAAATCTCTCAGCAAAAGCAGAAAGAGATAGGAATGATACAAGAATTGTAAGAATTATTTTTTTCATAAATTCCTCCTATGTTTATAAACGAATGCATATTAGTCAATTTTTGCGATCAATTCCAAATAAATGTTGAAAAAAATCATGCAAATAAGACATTTGCGACAAAAATATCATCTCAACTGTTCAATTCTTGAACGATGAGTTAATTAAAATTATTGATAGCTAAAATAATTTAAATAATAGAAAATGTATTCATGAAAAAACAAGAGTTTGGCGCAGGTATTTGGCATTTTGCCACCTATCTTGATAGATATGCAACAGATGGTTATGGCGAACCAAGAAGTGTACTTGACGCCATAGAACTTGCTGGACAAGTAAAAGACCTTTCATACGTAGATCTTAATTTTCCATACTTTGGAGGCAGTTACTCAAATGAGCAAATAAAAGATGCTCTTGATAAAGCTAATTTAAAAGTGATTGGTATAACTCCTGAAATTTATACAAGAGAATTCTCAAAGGGAGCGTTCACAAATCCTGATCCGGGTATTAGAAAAAGAGCGCATGAACTAATTACTCAAGCTTGCGAGGCTGTGAGATTTTTTAATGCCAAATATGTTAAGCTTTGGCCTGGACAAGATGGTTGGGACTATCCGTTTCAAGTTGATCATAAATCGTTATGGAAAAATTCGATGGATGGTGTGGGAAATTTAGCAAGTGAAAATACTGATTTAAATTTTGTAATAGAATATAAACCAAGAGAGCCAAGGGTAAAAATGAGCTATGACTCTGTTTCAAGAACTATTCTTGGTATTGAAAAAATAGGTCTTCCTAATATCGGACTTCTTCTTGATTTTGGTCATGCTATTTATGGTGGAGAGTCAGCTGCTGACTCGGCCCAATTAGCTATTGATTATGGTAGGCTATTTGGAATGGATGTTAATGATAACTTTAGATCATGGGACGATGATCTTTTAGCTGGTAGTCTTCACCCCATAGAGCTTTTTGAATTTTTTTATGTTCTAAGAAAAAATAATTGGGAGGGTGTTTGGCAACTGGATCAGTTTCCATTTAGAGAAGATAGTGTGGTAATGGCAAATATGGCTATAGATTTTTTAAAAGCTGTTGATAAAGCCCTGGATGATTTAGACATTGAAGCATTAACAAAAGCTCAAGCAAATCATGATGCTATGGCTGCTTTAAAAATTGCTCAAAAAGCTTTATATAAACATTTATCCCAAGACTAAAACTATTTACTATTCAATAAATAATGGACTTAAATCAACTTAAAATAAAATCTTTAGAATACAGGAAGACCATATTAGATATTATTTATAAATCTGGCGCTGGTCACACTGGTGGAAGTTTATCATGTATCGACATTCTGAATGTCTTATATAATAAGGTCTTAGATATAAATCCTAAAAACTTTAACGAAAAAGACCGAAACCATTATATCCATAGTAAAGGTCATTCAGTTGAGGCTCTTTACACCGTTCTTTGTGATCAAGGTTTTTTTTCAAGAAAAGATCTTGAAAAACTCAATCATTTTAACTCTCATTTTATTGGACACCCAACTAGAAAAATTTTGGGAATTGAGCATAACACCGGCGCTTTAGGACATGGCCTTTCAGTTGCTGTAGGTTTAGCGCTATCTAAAAAAATAGATCAAAAAACAAATAAGGTTTTTTCTTTATTGGGCGATGGAGAGCTATCAGAGGGTTCGGTGTGGGAAGCTTGTACTACTGCTTCTAAATATCATTTGGATAATTTAATCGTAATTATTGATAGGAATGATTTGCAAATTACAGGAAATACAGAAGAAGTTAACCCAATAGAGCCGATTGATAAAAAATTCGAAGCTTTTGGTTTTGAAACTATTTCAACAAATGGAAATAATATTTCTGAATTATTAGATGTTTTTAAAGAAATACCCATTCAAAAAAATAAGCCTACTGTCATAATTGCAAAAACTACTAAAGGGTCCGGTGTAAGTTTTATAGAAAATCAAATCAATTGGCACCATAAAGTGCCAAGCGAGGATGAATATAGGAGGGCAATCTCAGAGCTAAATGAGAAACTAAAGTCATATGAATAAAATTGGTAAACCTAATCTAGAAATCTTTTCTGAGACATTACTATCTGAGGCAAAAAAAAATAAAGATATTATTGTTGTAACGAGTGACTCAAGAGGTTCGGGTAAATTAGTTCCGTTCGGTAAAGAATTACCTGATCAAATTATAGAAGTAGGTATCGCAGAACAGAATTTAGTCGGGGTTTCATCAGGCTTAGCTGCAGGAGGAAAGATTGTATTTGGTGTCTCTCCTGCAAGTTTTTTAACTGCAAGATCTTTAGAACAGATTAAGAATGATGTTGCTTATTCTGATCGCAATGTCTCGTTGATAGGAATTAGTGCAGGCATTAGTTATGGTCAGCTAGGATCAACGCATCACTCGATACATGATTTTGCTACATTGAGAGCAATTAATAATATGACAATAGTTGCACCTGCGGATAACTTTGAAGCATCACAAGCTATCAAACAATCTATTTCATATGATCATCCCCTTTACATTAGGTATGGGAAAAAACCAATGATGGATATTCATCCTCCAGGTACAGAATTTAAAATTGGAAAATCTATTGTGGTAAAAAAAGGAGAGGATTTAACAATTGTAGCAACTGGTGAAACATTACAACGAGCATATTTAGCTAGTGAAATTTTAAAAGAAAGTAATATTCATTGTTCAATTATCAGCATGCATACAATAAAGCCCTTTGATAAAAAAACATTTATTGAATTTTCTAAAAACTCCAAAGTAATCTTAACAGTCGAAGAACACAGTACATTTGGAGGACTTGGTGAATGTTGTGCGAACCTGATTGCTCAAAATAATATAAATGTAAAACTCAAAATACTTGGCATACCTGACGAATATATGATTAATGGATCTCAAGCTGATGTATTAGATCACTATAATATGAGTCCGGAAAAAATAGCTGAAATATCAAAAGACTTACTTAACAAATGAGTTATATAACTATTGACTCAAGTACGTCATCTACGACAGTTATTGTTTTTAACGAAAAATTAGAGATCGTAAAAAGATTTCAAAAGGAACACCGGCAAATAATCACAGATGAGGGTTATATTGAACACGATTTAGAGGAAATTTATCAAAACTTATTAGATTTAGTTAAAATAGCATCAGAAATTATCTCAAATCCTAAATTCATAAGTCTTACTAACCAAAGAGAAACATTTACACTTTTTAATAAAAAAGATGGAATGCCAATTCATAATGCAGTTGTTTGGCAGTGCACTAGAGGTCAAAAAATTTGTGAAGATATTCTAAACGATAAATCAAAAAATAAAGAAATTGTTGATAAAACTGGCCTTAAACCAAATACTTTTTTTTCTGGCAGTAAATTAAAATGGGTTTATGAGAACAAATCAGAAGTTAAATCGAAAATCGACAATGGAGATATCTTATTTGGAACGATCGAAACATATCTCATTTATAGACTTACAAACCTAAATTCTTATGTGACTGATGCTACAAATGCATCAAGAACTTTATTATTTAATTGTTTAGAAAATTCTTGGGATCAAAATTTATTAAATATTTTTGATGGCAATAATCTGAATTTTCCAAAAATACTCAATAGTTCAAATATTTTTGGAGAGAGTAATTTTAATAAAGCATTTGAAAAGTCAATACCTATAATTGGAGTTGCTGGTGATGCTCAAGCTTCATTTTTTGCAAATTTTTGTTTTGATAAAGGTGATACTAAAATCACAACGGGAACTGGTTTTAACATTCAAACAAATATTGGTAATGAAATGATTATCGATAAAAATTCACTTACCTCCCTGGCTTTCACAAATGATAAAGGGAATATCTACGCATTAGAATGCCTAAATTCATTTGCTGGAGGAACAATTTCATGGCTCAAAAACAATTTAAAATTAATTAATAAGGCTGAAGATAGTGAAGTTTTATCAAAAAAAGTAAAAGATAATAATGGTGTCTATTTAATACCTGCCTTTTCAGGGCTAGGTCCTCCATTTTGGGTATCCGACGCTAGGGCTGCATTCTTTGGAATAAGTGCGTCTACAAATACCAATCATTTAGTCAGAGCTGGACTAGAGTCTGTTGCTTATCAAATGGTTGTGTATTTAGAGTTTATGAAAAAATCAAGAAATCTTAATTTAAAAAACTTATCTGTTGATGGAGGTATGGTTAAAAATAAGTTTTTCCTTCAACTTATTAGTAACCTTTTAGAAATTGAGTTAAATATTCCTGAAATGGAGGATATGTCATCTTATGGTGCGTTACTTTTTGGAATGCAATATTATCATAATTTAAAAAATACAAGTGATTTAAAGGATTTTAAGGTGAAAAACTCTAAAATTACTCCTAACAACGATGATACTATAAGAAATTCATTTAATTCCTGGAAAGAAATAGTTGATAAACATTTCGTGAAAAATCAAGACTAAAAAATTAAAATTTAACTAGCAAGTTGACATGACAATAGGTTATTCTGAACATAACTATATAAAGGAGGAAATAACTATGAGAAAATTATCTCTAGTTCTAGCTTCACTTATGGCTGCTGCTTTTACTTTTGCTACAATGCCAGCAAAAGCAGGAAGTCATGCTGTTGAAGCTTGCTTAATTACAAAAACAGACATTAATCCTTTCTTCGTTAAAATGAAAGAGGGAGCAGAAGCGAGAGCTAATGAATTAGGTGTCAAATTATCATTCTTTGCGGGTAAAGTTGATGGTGACCATGAGACTCAAGTAAGAGCTATTGAGACTTGTATTGCTTCAGGTGCCAAAGGTATTTTAATTGCTGCATCTGACACAAAAGCTATTGTTACTCCATTAAAAAATGCTCAAGACAATGGCTTACTAGTCATTGCTCTTGACACACCACTAGAGCCAATTACAGCTGCAGACTCTACTTTTGCAACTGATAACTTCAAGGCAGGTGAATTAGGTGGAGCATGGGTTGCTGCAAAGTTAGGAGCAGATGCTGCTAATGCCAAAATTGCAATGTTAGACCTTAACGAGAGTCAACCATCTGTTGGTGTTCTTAGAGATCAAGGTTTCTTAACTGGATTTGGAATCGATGTAAAAGATGTTTCCAGATGGGGAGATGAAGATGATCCAAGAATTATCTGTAATGAAGTTACAAATGGTAACGAAGAAGGTGGAAGAACTGCAATGGAAAAATGTCTACAAAAAGACCCAGACATAAACGTTGTGTACACTATTAATGAGCCAGCAGCTGTTGGTGCTTATGAGGCATTAAAAGCAGTTGGAAAAGATGATGGTAGCGTTCTTATTGCTTCAGTTGACGGAGGTTGCCCAGGTGTAGCTGATGTTGAAAGAGGAATTATAGGAGCTACATCTCAGCAATACCCACTATTAATGGCTTCACTTGGTGTTGAGGCGATTAAAGCTTGGGCTGAAGATGGTTCAAAGCCTGAAAATACTCCAGGTCTTGACTTCTTTAACACTGGTGTGAACTTAGTTACAGATGATGCTGCTAGCGGAGTTCCATCAATTAGTGTCAAAGAAGGTATGGATAGATGTTGGGGTTAATCCAATAATTTTATTATTCAGGGCAGATTATTCTGCCCTGAAGTCATGATATTTTTTAAATGAATAAAGTTTCTGACGACATTTCTAAAGATCTAAAAGATCAACCTAAATTCACAACTGATATAGGTGAAAAAGATCAAGATCATCACTCTTTTGATTTAGGTGAACAAACTACACTAAAAAAAATTCAACATTTTCTTCACGGTAACCCAACAATAGTTCCTGTTATTATTTTAATATTAAGCGTTATTGCATTTGGTTTCATAGCTGGAGGAAAATTTTTCTCTGCTTTTAATTTATCCCTGATTGTACAACAAGTTACAATTGTCGGTATTCTTGCAGCAGCTCAAACTCTTATAATATTAACTGCTGGAATTGATTTAAGTGTTGCTGCAATGATGGTTTTAGCATCAGTATTTATGGGTAAGCTTTCTGTTGAAATGGGAGTTCCAACCCTCCCAGCAATAGCAGTAGGGTTTATCTCTGGTATTGCAACAGGTGCTTTCAATGGATTACTGGTAACTCGCTTAAGATTGCCCCCGTTCATAGTTACTTTAGGAACTTGGAATATATTTTTTGCACTAGTAATTTTCTTTACTGGATCTCAATCTATCAGAAGCTCTGATATTGAACTAAATGCTCCTCTTCTTCACTTTTGGGGTGAAAGAATTAATCTTGGAGGTTTTGTATTCACTTACGGTGCGTTCCTCATGATTGGTATTTTTGTTTTTCTATGGTTTTTACTCAATAAAACTGCTTGGGGAAGACATGTTTACGCAATTGGCGATGATAAGGAGGCTGCTGAGTTATCAGGTATTAGAACTGATAGGATGTTAGTTTCAATTTATGCTGTTGCTGGTCTTGTTGTTGCTATTGGAGCATGGGTTTCCATAGGTAGAGTTGGTTCAGTGTCTCCAACATCTTTTTATGAGGGTAACTTAGACTCCATCACAGCTGTTGTGATAGGTGGAACTTCTCTTTTTGGTGGAAGGGGCACTATAATTGGATCTTTATTTGGAGCTTTGATTGTGGGTGTATTTAGCTCAGGTCTGTCCATAGCAGGTCTTGATGTATTGTGGCAAAGATTTGCTTTAGGTTGTCTTATTATAGTAGCTGTTGGAATAGATCAATGGATAAGAAAGGTCTCAGCATAATGCGCCCAGTGCTAGTAGCAAATAAGTTGTCAAAAAAATACGGTAAAGTTGTTGCACTCGATAGTGCTGATTTAGAGCTTTATCCAGGTGAGGTTTTGGGAGTAATTGGAGACAATGGTGCTGGAAAATCTACACTAATTAAGGTGTTATGTGGTGCTGTTATACCTGATAGTGGTGAAATATTGCTTGATGGAAATAAAGTTACTTTTACATCACCCATAGAAGCAAGAAAATTAGGTATCGAAACTGTTTATCAGAACCTTGCACTTTCACCCGCTTTATCAATCACTGATAATATGTTTTTAGGAAGAGAAATTAGACAAAAAGGCTTTATGGGTAGTTTTTTAAAATTTTTAGATAAAAAAGCAATGGCAGATGAAGCTAGAAAACGACTGTCAGATCTTGGTCTATTAACCATACAAAATATAAATCAATTAGTTGAAACATTGTCTGGAGGTCAACGGCAAGGTGTTGCGGTTGCAAGAGCAACATCATTTGGAACTAAAGTCGTTATTATGGATGAGCCTACTGCCGCTCTAGGTGTCAAAGAAAGTAGAAGAGTTTTAGAATTAATCGGTGAGGTGAGGTCTAGAGGAATTCCCATCATATTAATTTCACATAATATGCCTCATGTTTTTGAAGTAGCTGATAGAATACACATTCATAGACTTGGAACCCGATTATGTGTAATTGACCCTAAGAAACATGAAATGTCTGATGCTGTCGCATATATGACAGGTGCTAAGCAACCACCTCAAGATTAGTTTATTAAATTAAATTCAGCAGAAATACTTTTACTAATAACATTTAATCCATTTGGAAGATCATTTTTATAAACTTTATTTTTAATTTGATCATTAGATAGCCCATAACTCTCCCATCTTTCAATTAATCTTTTTTCTAAAATATCTTTATTACAATCAATCATTATAGTTGTGTCAAAAAAATTATGAATTTTTATCCATGGTTCTTGATCAAGCAATAAATAATTACCCTCTACTATTATAATTTTTGTATTCTCAGATATGACTAATGCAGATGATCTTGATAGTTCTAATGATCTATCGAAGATAGGAACAATTACTTCACCCTCATTTTTTAATCTTAATAAACAATTTAATAAACTTAGTACATCAAATGTTTCTGGTGCCCCTTTTCTCTCAATCAATTTTTTTTTCTCAAGAATATTATTATCTAGATGGAAACCATCCATTTGAAGAACACTTGATTTGTGGTTTTTAGATATTAATTCAGACTTTAATTTTTCAGATATTGTGCTTTTTCCAGATGCTGGCGCTCCTGCAATTGCAATAAAATAACGACTTTGATTAATTTTAATAACATTTTCTAGTATTTTGTTTACTAATTCAGGGAATTCTATTCTTTGGTTACTAGACATTTTTTCCTAAATAAAAGCTTTTCCACCTTAAAAATCTGTCTTTTAAGATACCTGTTTGAATTTCATTTTTACCTATAATTTTTTTGACTTTTGGAAGACTAAGGGCTTCACTTGGTTTTAAATTATTGTAACCAAGAAATGCTATTCTAGCAGCCCCAAAAGCAGCCATTGTATCTGAAGCATCCGTTATAGATAAATCTCTCTCCATCAATGAAGCAAGTATTTGTATCCAGCTGTCATTTTTAGAACCACCTCCTATTACAAAGATGTTATCTAACTTTATACCTGTCTTAACTATGGAAGAATAATTATCATATAAACCAAAAGAAATACCTTCTATTAAACTATATATTAATGTATCTCGATGAGTGTCAATACCCATTTCGTGAAAACTTGCTCTTATATGAGGGTCATTAATTGGGGTTCTTTCACCTGTGAGATAAGGAAGATAATAAGGGTATCTATTTATTTCTGAAAAATTATTTAAAACAGAACTTAACACTTTATTAATCTCATCAATTGATGAATTAAAATTATTTATAAACCAATTAACATTTGAGGTACAAGAGAGCATCACTGACATGAGATGCCATGTTTCTGGTAAGCAGTGGCAAAAGGAATGTATCGCATCATCATAATTTTTTAAAAAATTTTTTGTTGAGCCAAAAATTACACCAGAAGTACCTAAAGATAATGAAGCATTTCCCTCTTGGTAAAGCCCTAATCCAACAGCGGCGGCAGCATTATCTCCTGCTCCACCAAATACTTTGCAAGAATTATTAAAGCCATATCTTTCTGCAATCTCTTTTTTTATTACACCTGTTTGATCGGTACCCTCACAAGTTTTAGGCATTTGCGAGATATCCATTGAGCCGATATCTAAAAGTTTATTAGACCAAGTTCTATTTTTTACATCTAACCAATAAGTGCCTGCTGCGTCTGACAAATCACTAAAAAACTCTCCTGTTAAATAAAACCTTAAATAGTCTTTCGGCAATAAAACCTTTGCAATTGAATTAAAATTTTCACTTTCGTGTTCTTTCATCCATAAGATTTTTGGTGATGTAAAACCAGGCATTGCTATATTTCCAGCTATATCCATAACAGTCTCGTCAGCCATAATTTGACTGCACTGCTTAAAACTACGTGTATCATTCCAAAGTATGCATGGCCTTATGACCTTATAATTTTTATCAATACAAGTTGCACCATGCATATGTCCGGAAAAAGATACAGCTTTGATCTGCGATAAATCAAATTTCAAAACAATTTGTTTGATACACTGATCTAATGCTTTTATCCAAAATGATGGATCTTGTTCTGACCAGCCATTTTGAGGAGTGGACAGTGGTATATCTTCGCTATTTACACTAAACAAAATTTCTTGTTCTTCTCCAAGTAGCAAACACTTCATCGAAGAAGTACCAAGATCAATACCTAAATACATTTTTATATTATATAGAGAATAAAACTATTTTCTATTTTTAGAATTGAGTATAATCAAATTATGAAAAAGTCTTTAGATCAAAAAATTCTTAGAATAAAAAATAATAAATATTCTCCAAGAGACTTCATTATAGCAGATGCTAAAGATGGCGATCTAGCAATGGGTATCACAACACCTGGATCAAAAAGAAATGAAAATGGAAAAGTACTAAAAGGATATAAAAATCTAGTAGATTACAAAAATGCAATGATATCGATGACTAAATCTAATTTAGTAGATATTATGCTGATGTCTGCATCAGTTGGTGAAGATCTTGTTAAAAGAAATTTATTTAAAAATTCAAGTATTACACCTGCTATTAGAATGAATGATACGACTGATATCTGGCTGATGAGAAATGGAAATTATAGAAAAACTAAACCTAGACCTTTTCGGTCTGCTCAAATAAATAAAGTAAGTAAATTAGTCAACCTTGGTTTATTTTCTGTAACATTTTCTAATAATGTTGACTATGACCTTGCAATGCTAAATGCCTATAAAGAATTTAGAATTGAAGCTTCTAAATATAAATTCAAACATTTTTTAGAAGTATTCAATTCCCCTATTGATCTAAATATGAACATAAGACAAATGGGTGATTACGTTAATGATTGCATTATAAAAGCAATAGCTGGTCAGACTAAAGATGAGAGACCTCTTTTTTTGAAAATAGCTTACAATGGTCCAAAAGCAATGGAGGAGCTAGCCAGCTTCGATCCTGAAAATCTTATTGTTGGTATTCTTGGGGGTAGCAAGGGCACGACAAGAGATTGTTTTGAATTAATTAAAAAAGCCAGTCAATATGGTGCAAAAGTAGCTTTGTTTGGGAGAAAAATTAACTTAGCTGAAGATCCTATCTTATTAGTAAAAATTATGAGAGAAGTTGTTGAAAGTAACATTAAACCTAAGGATGCTGTAAAACTTTACCATTCTGAATTAAAGAAAAATAAACTCATACCCGACAGGAAACTTTTAAAAGACCTTGAGATCACTGAAAAAGTTTTAAAATTATAATTTAGATATATTGGGTAAATTTCCAGAAGAGGCATCAACTTTCATCATAGATGTCCCAGCTGCATGAGCTTTTTTGAGAGTTTTTTTTATGTCCCAATTTTCATGTATTCCAAATATAAATGCTGCACAAAAAGCATCTCCAGCTCCAACTGAATTTATTACCCTGCTTTTTGGTAAAACCTTTGATCTAGTATAGATTTTTTTTGATCTATCAAAATAGAGCGACTCAGTTGGACTATGAATAACAACTCCTCTAATAATACCCTTTTTGAAAACTTTACTGATTAACTTGATTAAGATTTTTTGATTAAGTTTTTTATTGAAGTCGTAAATTTTTCTATTAAATAGTATCTCTGCTTCAATTTCATTCAAAAGCAAATAATCGGTGAATGGCAATGAGCTTTCAATAATATTTTTATATTTAGGGTGCTTATTTGAAACTAAATCTAAAACTGTTATCACATTTTTACTTTTAGCTTTTTTTAAAACTTTTGATAAACGAGTTTTTTTGTCAACATCAAATTTGTCCAATTTACCTAATAGTGTAATATATCCGACATAAAGAACTTTAGGTGAAATTTTTAATTGGTTAATTTTAAAATGTTTTTTATCAAGTAAGCTGTTTGCCCCTGGATAATATAAAAAAGTTCTTTCTTTTTGTTTTTCAAACATACATACGGTATGAGAAGTAGAGATTTGCTTTGATACAATTAAATATTTAGTCTCTATTTTATTTTCTCTACAATGTTTTTTTATAATTGATGCATCTGTATCAAGTCCAATTGATCCCATTGCGTACATTGGATGTTTAAATCCTAAAGAATTTAAATCCGTCAAAACATTTGATGGACCTCCACCTACGCATTGAAAAGTATTAGAAATTGCTTCTAATTTACCTCTCTCAGGTAAATTATCTATTTTGTATGTGGTATCTACACACCACATTCCAAGGCCAATTATACCTCTTTGCATTATATTTCATTGCAGAGAGGATGTATCGCAACTTCATCTTCTTCAACTTCAGTAAACCTTTCCACACTTTCTAGAAAATAGTTATCTTTATTATCATCGTTGACTTGAGAAACCTCTCCTGCCATAACCATTCCTGAACCCTCAGCAGAGTAAAACTTATGATATATGTTTCTTTCAACAGTGACGCTCTGACCTCTTTTTAAAATTAAGGGTTCTCTTGGTGCAACGGAAACTATTTCACCGTCAACAAGAACATCAATTTTAGAGTTTAATTCAATTTGATTTGAGTCGACTTCTAAAAATTCAATTACTAATTCGCCGCCTCCCCGATTAATTATATCTTCTAGTTTTACCTTATGGCTATGAAAAGGAATTTCTTGACCTTCTCTCATAAACAATAACTTTTCTGCATAGGGTTTGTCATCATTATTACCCTGTATTCCATTCCTTATACAAAACAAGGTGATACCTTTTTTTTCAAATTCGCCTTTACCAAAATCAGTAACATCCCAGCCCATTTGATGATTTTTTAAATAATTTTTTAGGTCAGGATTATTGTTGTACTCTTCTTTCGACCAATAGGCCCATTTAGGTAGAACCCACGAATATCTATCAATCATGTCTTTAGCTTCAGATATTGCAGCATTTATTTCAGATCTTTTCATTTCAAATAGATTATCAAAAAAATAAATAATTGATATAATCAAGTAATGAAAACAATAATTGTTGATCCTTTTCCAAGACAAATGGATCTTATTTTCTCTAAAGATAAGCTTGTTTATTTAAAAAAAAATTTCAAACTTATTAACGCTCCAATAAAAAATAAAAAAAATTTTTATCAAAACAATATATCAAAAGCAGATTTTATAATTGGACAACCTGACCTTCCAAATTCAATTTTAAAAAAGGCAGCAAAACTTAAAGCTATATTCAATGTTGAGAGCAACTTCATGGATAATATGGATTATGAGTATTGTTTTAGAAATGGTATCTATGTTCTCTCCACTGCTCCTGTTTTTGCTCAAACAGTTGCTGAAATTGCAGTTGGTTTTACTTTATCTCTCAAGAGGGAAATTCATCAATCACATATAGATTTTATTAATAATAAAGAAAAATATGGATTGGAAAGTAATATGAATTGTAGTTTATTGCAGAATAATACTGTCAGCTTTATTGGTTTTGGAGATCTGGCCAAAAAGTTAAAACCCTTGTTAGAGCCATTCACAAATAATTTTCTTGCATACGATCCATGGCTTCCAAGCAAGTTGCTTGAGGAAAATAATTGTAAAATTAATTCTCTTAATGAAATATTTAAAAAATCAGATGTGATATATGTTCTTAGTTCTATCACAACAAAAAACAAACATATGATTGATAAAAAGCTACTGAGTCTGATGAAACAAAATTCTTGTTTACTAATTCTAAGTAGGGCTAATGTAGTGAATTTTAAAGACCTACTAAAAATTTCAAAAAAAAGAAAAATAAAAGTTGCAACAGATGTATTTCCTGAGGAGCCAGTAAAAAAAAATGATCCCATACGTAAATCTAAAAATATTCTTTTCTCAGCACACAGAGCGGGAGCTCTAGAGTCTGTCTTTTATGAAATGGGCGAAATAGTGTTTGAAGATTTAAAACTAATAAATAAAGGTCTCCCTCCAAAGTTATGTAGAAAAGCAGAGCTAGAGACTGTCGGAAAACTAAGATCAAAACCAGTAAAGATTAATTAATTAAGTTGAATTTAACGAATTAATTTAGTTCTATGTTATATGCTTATTAAAATTGATCCTATTCTTAGTCCAGAGGTTTTGCATACTTTAAGAGCGATGGGGCATGGAGATAAATTAATTTTATGTGACTCAAATTTTCCCGCCTATTCGATGAACTCCAGAGTTCATCGTATTGATGGCGTAAATGCTGCAAGAGCTGCAGAGGCTATACTCTCCGTATTTCCTCTAGATAGCTTTGTCGACTCTCCTATTCAAAGGATGGAAATTGATGGAAATCCAGATCAATTAAATGAAGTTCATCAAGAAATAATTGACATAACTAAGAAAATCTCAGGAGAGCATTGGAAAATTTCATCCATTGAAAGGTTTAAATTTTATGATGAAGCCAAAAAGGCATTTGCCATAATAACAACAAACGAAACTAGACCATTTGGATGCTTTGTCTTAACTAAAGGAGTTGTTAAACCTGATGGTACTGTTTGGGTACTAGATAAGTGAGTATTTGTGTATTTGGGATATTTGTTGCGGATCTATGTTTTTTTGCAAATGATATTCCAATACCAGGTCAAACCATATTAGGAAAAAAATACATCATCGGGCCAGGTGGTAAAGGGTCTAACCAAGCAATAGCAGCAGCAAGAGCCGGAGGAAATGTATCATTTATAAGTAAAGTAGGTAAAGATAGCTATGCCGATCTTGCAATCTCTTTATACGAAAGAGATAAGATAAATTATGATGGTTTGGTTATCTCTGAAAATGAATCAACTGGGGCTGCAGGTATATTGATTAATGAAAAAACTGGGCAAAATGCAATAAATGTTGTTCCAGGAGCTGCTGGTACAATCGATGAAAAGTTAATCGACTCAAAGTTAAATGTAATTGAGTCTTCTGATGTTTTTTTAACTCAGTTAGAGACACCAAAAAAGGTAACACTCTATGCTCTAAAAAAAGCGAAAAATTTTAATTGTACTACAATTCTAAATCCAGCACCCGCCAGTGAAATAACTGATGATAAC
This sequence comes from uncultured Alphaproteobacteria bacterium, assembly GCA_902546975.1. Lineage (GTDB taxonomy): Bacteria > Pseudomonadota > Alphaproteobacteria > HIMB59 > HIMB59 > HIMB59. The sequence goes on along the minus strand of CACCLU010000002.1, from coordinate 194,630 downwards.
TTTCAATATTTTGATTTTTTTACTCCCAATGAAACGGAAGCAAGTTTTTATTTCGGTCAATCAATTAAAAATGAGGAAGACTGTAAAAAAGCAGGAAATTTTTTTTTAGATAAAGGAATAAAGAATATAATTATTACACTTGGAGAAAATGGTTGTTATTTTAAAAACAATAAAGAGGAGTTTATAGTACCTGCTTCAAATCTAAAAAAACCAGTAGTTGACACAACAGGTGCGGGAGATGCTTTTAATGGGGCTCTGAGTGTGGCAATCTCACAAAATAAAAACTACAAAGAAGCTATTGAGTTTGCTAATCTTGTGGCAGGTGTTTCTGTTACAAGGGAAGGAGCAGCAAATTCAATGCCATACAAAGAGGAATTACTTTAAAAATGCCATATATTTCAGACAAAAATCGCTATAAAAAAATGCATTATAGAAACTGTGGTGATAGTGGTTTAAAACTACCTGTCTTGTCAATTGGGTTATGGCATAACTTTGGTGGCAATGGAATGGCTTCAGAGTCTAAAAAAATTCTTTTTGAGTCTTTTGATGCAGGAATTACTCATTTTGATTTAGCAAATAATTATGGACCACCTTATGGCAGTGCTGAGTCTAATTTTGGAAAAGTCATGAAAAGTGAACTTGGAAAATACCGTGATGAGTTAATTATATCGTCTAAAGCAGGTTACGATATGTGGGATGGACCCTATGGTGAATGGGGTTCAAAAAAACATGTAATTGCTAGTTGCGATCAAAGTTTAAAGAGGATGAAACTGGATTATGTAGATATATTTTATTCTCATCGTTTTGATCCAAATACACCTCTTGAGGAAACAGCTGATGCTTTAGAAAGTATCTATAAAGCTGGTAAGGCCCTGTATATTGGTGTCTCTTCTTACTCCTCCAACAAGACAAATAAAATGATTTCAATTTTAAAGAGCAAAGGTATCAAATTATTAATTCATCAACCCTCTTATTCATTAATCAATAGATGGATTGAAAAAGATTTAACAAGAACTCTAATAAAAAAAGGGGTTGGTTGTATCGCCTTTTCTCCACTAGCCCAAGGTTTTTTATCTAATAAATATTTGAAAGGAATTCCCAAAGTTTCAAGGGTTAATGAAAATAGCTCTTTCAGCAAAGATTTAATAACGAAAAAAAATACTAAAATTATTAATGAACTCAATAAAATTGCAAAAAGAAGAAATCAATCTCTATCCCAAATGGCTATAGCATGGGTATTAAATAATCGTGCAATAACTTCTGCCTTAATTGGAGCTAGAACCGTAAAACAGCTTAAAGAAAACTTAGCTGCACTTGATAATTTAAAATTTTCAAAAAAAGAAATTAAAGAAATAAATAAAGCGGCAAAAGAGGGTGATATAAATATATGGGCTCCTTCTAGTGCCCATTGATTAATTTAAATTTTTTATTATCTCACTAATAAATTAAATTTTAATCCACTTTTTTTTCTTAATAGACATAAAAATTGCATCTAATACTTTCATATTTTTTTTTGCATCTAATAATCCATAATCTATTTTAGTTTTATAAATTAACTCATTAGAAAATTTTGTAACTTGATGCTCATATTGATCAGCCGCTGGAAATACTTTTATTGTATTGTCTTTTCGATAGATTGATTTTCCATTGTAGATAACAACTGTAGTTGGTTTATTCGCAATTGCATTGAAAGGATTTTCAATAACAACTGTTTTTTTTGTGCCAAGAATTACTACTTGTTGTGAATATGTGCTTTGTGTAGCAACTGTAAAGGTTGAGAAAGTATCTCCAAAATCTAACAATGCGGATGATAAAATATCTGTTTTAAATTTTTTATCATTTTTAGTAGTTGCAATAACTCTTTTTGGTTCTTTATCTAATAGAAATCTTGATATGACAGTCGGATAACATCCAATGTCATAGATGGCCCCTCCACCAAATTTTTTTATATTTCTGATATTTTTTGGATTTTTATTATCGTATGAAAACACTGTTGATATACTTGATATTGATCCGATCTTACCTGATTTTATATATTCTTTAACCCAACGCCATTGAGGATGATGCCTGACCATAAATGCTTCTTTAACAATAACTTTATTTTGTGAGGCAATTTTTATTAATGGATCTATATCTTTTGATTTTAAAGATAATGGTTTCTCTAATAGGAGATTTTTTTTATTTTTACAGGCCTCAATACTTGATTTTATATGTAAGTGGTTAGGAAGAGGGTTATAAATTACATCTACATCTTTATCTTTATATAACTCTTTATAAGAACCATAACTTTTTGGTATTTTAAATTTTTTTGTTAGAACCGTTGCTCTGGATAAATTTCTACTAGCGAGTGCAATAACCTGACTATTTTTAGATTTTTTTATTGCAGGTATTACGTGCTCCCAACCAATTTTAGCAGTGCTTAATATGCCCCAATTAATAATTCTTTTTTTCATAAAAAAAAATTTAAACCTATTTGACTACAATCCATACATATATTTAAAAGATTTCATACATATATTTTATAACTTATGGTATCTATTTAAAAATGAGTGATTTTAAAATAGGCATTGATTACGGTGGTACCAAAATTGAGGGCATTTTAATAGACTCAAATGGTAAAGAAATTCTGAGAAAAAGATCTACTTATGAAAAAAATTACGAAAGTGGTTTAAATACTGTAAAATCTTTAGTTTCAGAATTTGATAAATTTACAGGTCAACAAAATTCTGTAGGGGTTTGCATACCAGGATTTTCTTCATATGAAACTGGCTTAGTAAATAATGCTAATTGTATATGGATTAATGACAAACCATTTCATAAAGACTTAGAAAAAAGTTTAAATAGAGAAATTCGAATCATGAATGATGCTAACTGTTTTGCATTATCTGAAGCTATCGATGGCTCTGGGGCAAATTATAAATCAGTTTGGGGTGTAATTATTGGATCTGGTTTTGGCGGATCATTTGTTTATGAAAAGAAAGTCATTGAGGGCGTTAACCAAATTGCAGGAGATTGGGGACATCAACCATTACCCTATCCTACTGAGGAGGAAATTAATTCTAATGTCCAATGTAATGTAGGTAATTGCAAAAGACCCTTATGTGCTGAGCAATTTATATCAGGAATAGGTTTTACAAAATTATTTAACGAGAAATATGGCACCAGTTTAAGAACAAGAGAAATAGTTGCTTTAGAAGCAAATGGAGATGAAAGAGCAAAAAAAGAATTTGAATTATATGAAGATCGTTTTGCCAGATTAATATCTGTAATGATCGGTATCGTTGACCCTGAGGTAATAGTTTTTGGTGGAGGTATGTCAAACGTTGGTAGACTTTATGACAATATACCTAAATTACTTCCTAAATACACATTTAGTGATAAGATAAGAAATAAGATCTTACGTAATACTCACGGTGACTCCAGCGGTGTTAGAGGGGCAGCGTGGTTGTGGGACTCAGATAAATTTTAAATGAAAAAAATCGGAATTCTTACTAGTGGTGGAGACTGTGGTGGTTTAAACGCGGCAGTTAGATCGATATTTTTTAGAGCTAAAAATACATATCAGATGGAAGTTATGGGTATTCGTGATGGCACTGTTGGTTTAATGCAAAGACCAGTAGCTTATGTTCCATTAGACTATCAAACTTTTAGTGGTTCTCTTCTAAGACAAGGTGGGACATTTTTGGGAACAACGAGCAAAGGTAATCCTTTTAAATTTCCCATGCCAGATGGTAAATACAAAGATAGATCCCAAGACATTATTGATGGTTACAAAGAATTAGATCTTGATGGGCTCATTGTTATAGGCGGAGATGGAAGCATGTCGATATTAACTGAAATTGCAAAAAGAGGTGACTTAAATATTGTAGCCATACCTAAAACAATTGACAATGATGTGGGAGCCACTGAAAGCTCCATAGGGTTTAATACAGCTGTAAATGTTGCTACCCAAGCACTGGATAACTTACAAACAACTGCTGCAAGTCATCAAAGAACGATGATTTTAGAAGTAATGGGTAGAGATGCAGGACACATAGCTATTAACGCAGGCATTGCAGGTGGAGCAGATGTAATCCTAATTCCTGAATTAAATTACTCTATCAAAGGAATTGTCAATAAACTCACTGAAATGAAAAATAGAGGAATAGTTCATTCGCTGATTGTAGTAGCAGAGGCAGTAAAAACAGAAAACGGAAAAAGTTATACTGTTGAATACGCTGATGGTCAAAAAAGATTAGGCGGAATAGGTAATTATCTTTCAGAGGAAATAATGAAAAGTACTGATATAGAGTGTAGGGTCACTTCTTTGGGGCATGTTCAACGAGGTGCGCCTCCTACTCCACGTGATAGAATTTTAGCTAGTGCTTTTGGAGTTTATGCTGTTGATTTAATAGCAAAAGGAAAATATGGAAGAATGGTTGCCTGGAGAGATAGGAAAGTTGTTGATGTTCCAATTAGTGAAGGAATATCTACTTATAAAGTTGTAGATAGAACCGATCCTCTAATTGAAACTGCTTTAGCACTTGGGGTATATGTTGGTGATATAAAGTGAATGTTTATACCAATAGAAAAAATTTCAAATCTTCAAGAATTTAAAAAAGATATTTTTAGTGGAAAAGTTTTTGTATTTCAAAAATCAAAAACTTCAAATGATTTAATAACCCAAATTAAAAATAAAATTCAAAATATTTATCAAGGTGAAATAGAAAAAATACATTATTTAAAAAATTCTGAGGATATAAGTAAGGATATTGTATCAAAATTAAAAAACCATGAAGATTTCAGAAAACTATTTTCAAAATTTTTATTTGAAATTGGATACAATAAAGGTGAAACTTTTTGGGATCGATTTGTGGTAAGAGTAGCACCAGCAGAAAATAACTTACCTTACAGAGAAGCATCTAGAATAAATATTCATCGTGATACTTGGGGCACAAATTTGTATCAACAAATTAATTGGTGGGCACCAGTCAGCAATGTTGAGGAAAAAAATACTATGATTTTTTATCCAGATTATTTTGATGTTCCAGTTAAAAACACTACTTCGACTTGGGACTTAAACATTTATTTAGCCAATAGAAAAAAAGGTGATTTTTCTTATCCCTCAGCACCACAATTAATAGAGGACTTGCCCAGCAATATTAATAAAATTCCAGTAACTATAAAACCAGGAGAAATTTTATGTTTTTCAGGTGCCCACTTACATAGCTCATCAAAAGAAAAGTCTGAAAATACGAGGATAAGCTTTGAAATTAGAACTATTTGTGAAAACGACTTAAAAAGTTCAGCTCAAGCCCCAAATGTAGACTGCGATTTGCAATGGAAGTTCCCAAAAATATTTAAAAAAATTAACGACAATTCGCCCCTGAAAATAACTAGCTGATTATTTTATTTTTTGCTAATTTGCTGTTGTGAAGAAAAAATACTCAATATTTAGCCTTGCTAAAAATGCACTATCTGGCCATAAAGAGTGGCCAAAAATGTGGAGAAGCCCCGAACCTAGAGAGTTTTATGATGTCATAATAATTGGTGGTGGGGGTCATGGACTAGGAACTGCATATTACTTAGCAAAAGAACATGGATTAAAAAATATTGCTGTAATCGAAAAGGGTTGGCTTGGTGGAGGTAACACAGGAAGAAATACCACTATTATAAGATCAAATTATTTATGGGATGATAGTGCTCATTTGTACGAACACTCTTTGAAGTTATGGGAAAACCTATCAAGTGAACTCAATTACAATGTGATGTTTAGTCAAAGAGGGGTAATGAATTTAGCCCACAACGAACATGATATAAAAGAAATTAAAAGAAGAGTGAGCGCGAATAATTTAAATGGTATTGACTCATTTTGGTTATCTAAAGAAGAAATTCAAAAAAAGGTTCCTATCATGAACACTGACAATCTTCGATATCCAGTACTAGGTGCGTCTTACCAACCTCGTGGTGGTGTAGCAAGACACGATGCAATAGCATGGGGTTTTGCAATGCGTGCTGATGAGATGGGTGTTGATATAATTCAAAATTGTGAGGCACATCAAATTAGGACTAAAAATGGAACAATAGAAGGTGTCGAAACTTCCAAGGGTTTTTTAAGGGCGAATAAAATTGGAGTTGTTGCTTCAGGGCATACTGGTGTTTTAGCAGAGAGTGCAGGTATCAGATTGCCTTTACAAAGTAAGCCACTTCAGGCTCTTGTTTCTGAACCAATCAAACCCATTATTGATACCGTGGTAATGTCTTCTGCAGTTCATGCTTATGTCAGTCAATCTGATAAAGGTGAATTAGTTATTGGAGCAGGAACTGATAGTTATAATTCTTTCACTCAAAGAGGTGGTTTTAATATTATTGAAGATACTATAAGAGCTATGGTCGAGCTTTATCCAGTATTTGGCAAAATGAAAATGCTTCGTCAATGGGGCGGTATTGTTGATATCTGCCCAGATGCTAGTCCTATTATTAGTAAATGTGACATTGATGGTTTATTTTTTAATTGTGGCTGGGGAACAGGTGGTTTTAAAGCTACTCCTGGAAGTGCAAATGTTTTTGCACATACCATTGCAAAAAATGAACCTCATCAAATTAATAGTGCTTTTAATCTTGATAGATTTGCAAGTGGAAGATTAGTCGACGAACACGGTGCTGCAGCCGTAGCACATTAATTAATATGCTCATAATTAATTGCCCTTATTGCGGCCCACGAGATCAATCGGAATTTTCAAATGGAGGAGAGGCGCATGTAAAAAGACCCGATGGATCAAAAGAAATTGGTGATCGTGAGTGGGGAGAATATGTCTTTATAAGAGCAAATCCAAAAGGTTTGTTTTATGAGCGCTGGGTTCACACACATGGTTGTCGAAAATGGTTTAATTGTGTTAGAGATACATCTACTGATAAAATTTTGGTGACCTACAAGCTCGATGAAAAAAAACCAAATTTAAATAATTTCAAAAGTGTTGTTAAAACGCCATCTGGGGAACCTGAAGTTGGTTCAGGTAATTTTACGGTTGAGAAATGAAATCTATAAATTTAAAAGAAAATCAATTTATTCAGTTTCATCAAAAAATTAGCTTCAAGTTTGATGGGGTCAAATATTTTGGTTACAAAGGTGATACTATAGCCTCAGCTCTATTAAGAAATAATATTAACCTTGTCGGAAGAAGTTTTAAGTACCATAGGCCAAGAGGAATTTATACATGTGGTATAGAAGAACCAAACGCTCTAGTCCAAATAATTAGTGAATACTCCGAACCAAACACAAGAGCAACTATAAAAAAAATTTATGAAGGTATGGAAATTGAAAGTCAAAACAGATGGCCTTCTCTTGAAAACGATTTTGGAAGTATCAATAACTTATTTTCTCCAATTTTTAGTGCTGGTTTTTACTATAAAACATTCATGGGGCCGCATAAGAAATTTTGGAAAAATTTGTATGAACCACTTATTAGAAGAGCCGCTGGATTGGGTAAACCTCCCAAAGATTTCAAAGGCATAAGCAATCATATCCATCACAACGTCGATGTTACAATTATAGGGGGAGGATTAAATGGACTTCTAGCAGCTAAATCTTTCATCAACTCAAATTATGATGTGTTATTAATTGAATTTGAAGAGCAACTTGGTGGCATTATCAATAATTCAAACAAAATTTCATTAATAGATAATAAAGAGCCTAAAGATTGGTTAAAAGAAACTATACAAGAAATAGAAGAATCCAAGAATGTAAAGATTTTAAAGAACACACTTGTTACAACTTATAATTACATAAATCATCTTATAGCCATTGAAGATAGATTTGTTGGCTCTAAACCGATAGAAGGAAAAGTTAATAGCACTTTACATAAGATACGAACAGATCACACAATATTATGTAATGGACACATTGAAAGATTTTTATCTTTTCAAAATAATGATCTCCCAGGCATAATGCTCAGCTCCTCATTTGAAAAATATATTTGCCGATATGGGATAGCACCCTCTAAAGAGCCAGTTATTTTCAGTAATAATTCGAATTCAAATAGCTTGGTTTATAGTCTTATAAAAGCTGGTTTAAAACCAAAAGCATATATCGACTCGCGATCTGGAGAAAAAATTGAACCAAATTTGTTTGATTTGATAAGAAAGAATGATGTTCCTCTCTATACAAATTCACAAATAAAAGGAGCATTTGGAAGTAAAAAAATTGAAAAAATTCTTATTGAGGATAGTTCTGGTGCTTTAAATGAAATTAAATGTGACCAATTATGTTTGTCAGGTGGAATAAATCCAGATGTTCACCTGTTCACTCAATCAAAGGGTTTATTAGATTGGGATGAAAAAGATTTAACTTACAAGCCATCAAAACCTTTTCAACCCACCATTACTCTTGGTTCTGCTTCAGGACAATTTAATTTTGATCATTTAAATTCTGACATAAATGATAAATTGAAAAACTTTAAAATAAAAAAATTAGATGTAAAACTCGAATTAAATACAAACGCTAAATACAATATTGAAAAATTGTGGGAGGTCTCTCCACAAAAGAAATCATTATGGACTAAATCATTTATCGACTTACAAAATGATGTAACAACTAAAGATATCCGTCAAGCAATAACAGAGGGTTTTGATAGAATTGAACATTTAAAAAGATATACGACAAATAGTATGGGAACTGATCAAGGTAAAATTAGTAGTATTAACGCTCTGGGAATAGTTTCTGATCTTCTGGATAAAAAAGTAAATGAAGTTGGCACAACTATTTATCGCCCACCCTATGCTCCATTAAGTTTTTCTGCAATAGCTGGAAGAAATTGCTATGAGTTTTATGACCCAGAGAGAAAATCACCCATACATAACTGGCACTTAAATAATGGCGCAATTTTTGAAGATGTTGGGCAATGGAAAAGACCTTGGTATTTTCAAATTAATAAAGATGAGACGATGCATGAAGCTGTTCAACGAGAGAGTAAAAACGTAAGAGAAAACGCAGGTATTTTAGATGGTAGCACACTTGGAAAAATTGAAATTAAAGGCGAGGATGCGTTGGAATTTATGAATTTAATTTACACAAATAGTTTTACTAAAATGAAACAAGGATCTGCTAGATATGCTCTTATGCTAGGAGAAGATGGAATGGTAAAAGATGATGGAATAATTTGTAAAATTTCTGATCAGCATTTTATTGCCACTACAACTACTGGAGGTGCTGCTACTGTTTTAGGTTGCATGGAAGAATATGCTCAAACCGAGTGGCCAAATTTAAAAGTTTTTATGAACTCGATTACAGAACAATATGCAACGTTCAACATTAGTGGACCAAAAACAAGAGAAATAATGAAAAAAGCTTTCCCTGATATCAATTTTAGCAATGAGGAGTTTCCATTTATGACTTTCCAATTTCATGAATTTAATGGTGTTCCAATAAGAATTCTAAGAGCAAGCTTTACAGGGGAGCTAGGTTACGAAATATATATTCCTTCAAATAGTGCTCTTAAAATTTGGGAAGGTATTCAAAGTTTTGGAAAAGAATTTGGCCTAGCTCCCTACGGTACGGAGGCAATGCATCTTTTAAGAGCAGAAAAAGGTTACATTATTGTTGGCCAAGACACAGATGGTTCTATAACGCCAATAGATTTAGGACTTAGTTGGATGATTGGTAAATCAAAAAAAGATTTTTTAGGTAAAAGATCGCTTACTCGGTCTGATACTGTAAGAGAAGATAGGAAGCAACTTGTAGGTATAGTTCCATCGAATAAAGAAGATAAACTAGAAGAAGGACAACATATCATTCTCGAAAAAGAAATTAAGTCTCCTGTACCAATGCTTGGTCATATTACATCTTGTTATCATAGTTCTACTTTAGGTCATGATTTTGCATTAGCTGTTATTAAAAATGGCCACTCTATGATTGGAACAAAAGCTTACGCTTCTACATCTAGTATGAGTACAACTGGTGTGGATATAGTAAAACCCGTTTTTTATGACGAGGATAATAAAAGGTTAGTTTCATGACTGAGGTAATCCGATCTGATGGTATTGAAATAAAAAAAAAAGTTATTCAACAAATTCTGTTAAGAGGATCTGGTGACTCAAAATTTAATAATCTTATAAATAAATCTTTAAAACTTTTACCACCATCAGACAATTTAAGAATAATTTCAAATAATAATTATACTTTAGCAAAAATGTCTTTTGATCAATGGAATTTAATATTTGAAAAAGAAATTGAAAATAAAAAACTCAACAAAATTATAGCTGACTTAAATAAATCACCCTTAATATTGGCGACAAATATTTCTGACTCACAAGTATTTTTTGAAATTCAAGGTAAAAATAGTTTTGATATTTTAAATAAATTAACGCATTTTGACTTTAGAGAAAAATCCTTTAAAAAATCTACTGCTGCACAAACATTATTAGCTAGAGTAGACTGTTCTATTTTTAATCTTGAGCTTAAATTATTACTTAGTTGTAATCGGTCATTTGCTGACTATCTTGAGGATCGTCTTATTGACGCGGTTAACTATTAAGTTTTTTTTCATATTGACATCAAATTTTGGAACTGATTAGGTATTTTTTGAGGAATAAATGGCAAGAAAATCAAGAATAATAATCGTTGGTAGTGGTATTGTTGGAGCAAGCACCGCCTATCACTTAGCTCAATTGGGCTGGAAAGATATGGTTATACTTGATCAAGGGCCATTATTTGAAACTGGTGGTTCTACAAGTCATGCACCAGGAGGTGTATTTCAAACTAATCCTTCACGAATGATGTGTAAATTTGCACAGTACACAGTTGACTTACTTAGATCCTTATCATTTGAGGGAAAACCTTGTTTTCATACTGTTGGAGGAATTGAAATATCAAAGACAAAAGAAAGACATCAAGACTTGTATCGAAAACTAGGTATAGCTCACAGTTATGGATTAACTGATGCAAAAATAATTACTCCAGATGAAGTTTTAAAAATGAGCCCCTATATTGATCCAGAAAAAATTCACGGGGGATATTATGTTCCAACTGATGGTTTAGCAGCACCTGTAAGAGCAGTGCAAGCAATGGCAAAATATGTCACTGATTTAAAAGCAGGGGAATTTTTTGGTGATACAGCAGTTAATGGTTTTAAAATTCAGAATAATCAAATTCGCGGTGTACAAACATCTAAGGGTGATTATGAAGCTGATATTGTACTTGTCTCTACTGGTATCTGGGCTCCAAAAATGGGAAGACTTGCGAACATATCATTGCCTTTAGTTCCCTGTGAACATCAAATGGTGTGGTTAGAACCGTTTGAAGAATTGAAAGAATTTAAAGCTGATCACAAAGAAGCTTTGGTTGAACACGCATTGATGCGTCACCAAGATTACAGTCTCTATTTCAGACAATGGAATGATACTTATGTTATTGGAAATTATAGACATGAACCAAGAATTTTAGAGTCAGAAGAATTAAAGAAACCTGAAGATGCTGAAGAAATGCCCTCTTTGGTGGACTTTAGACCTGATGATTTTGAAGGTGCGCATAAAGAGTCGAATTGGTTGTTCCCAAAATTTTCTCAAAAAAAACTTACAAAAAAAATTAATGGAATTTTTTCATTTACAACTGATGGTAACCCTTTGATGGGTGAGACAAGTGTAAAAGGTTTGTGGACCGCTAATGCTGTATGGATAACACATGCAGGTGGTGTTGGAAAAGCTATGGCAGAGTGGATAGTAAATGGAGAGCCTGAACTTGATGTTCGTCAAGGAGATATCAATCGTTTTCATCAACATCATCATGTCAGGAAATATCTAAGGTCAAGAGGTAAGCAGAATTATAAAGAGGTATATGACATTATTCACCCACTTCAACAAATGGAGCAGCCAAGACCGCTACGAAGAAGTCCATTTTATGCACGATTAGAAGGACAAAAAGCACATTTCTTTGAGACTATGGGCTGGGAAAGACCTCAATGGTATGAGTCAAATGCTGAATTAATGAAGGGTAAAAACTTTCCAAATAGAACAGGCTGGGCTGCAAAATATTGGTCACCTATTCAAGCAGCTGAACATCTTGTAACAAGACAAACGGGTGCCCTGTTTGATATTACAGGATTTGTGAAAATTGAAGTAAGTGGAAAAGGTGCTCTTAAATTATTGCAGAAAGTTTGCACAAATAATATTGATGTTGCCGTAGGTAAAGTTGTTTATAGCGTAATTTCTAATATGTATGGTGGTATAAAAAGTGATCTTACAATTAGTAGACTTGAGGAAAATAAATTTTGGGTCTTGGCAGGAGCTGGGAATGGAATGATTGATATTAGTTGGCTTCGAGCAAATGCTCCCGATGATGGAAGTGTTCAGATCATAGATTGGACATCTGCTTTTGCAGGTATTGGCTTATGGGGGCCAAATTCAAGATCTGTTCTTGAAAAACTGTGTGATGATGATGATGTATCTAACGAAGGTTTTCCATTCTTCCATATTAAAAAGATTTCAATCAGTAACATTCCTTGTGTTGCTGTAAGAATTTCTTACATAGGTGAATTAGGTTGGGAAATATATACACCTACCGAGTATGGGCTATCATTATGGGATGAACTTCGAGAAACCTCAAGAGAGTTCAACATGATTTGCTCAGGTGCTGGTGCTTTTGAGTCACTCAGATTGGAGAAAGGCTATCGATCACTGGGTACAGATATTCATACTAATTACAACCCTTATGAGTCAGGCTTAGGCTTTACGGTAAAGCTAAAAAAAGATGATGATTTTATTGGTAAGAATGCTCTTCAAAAAATAAAAGAAGAACCAATTGAAAAGAAACTTACTTGTATGATTATTGATGACCCTGAAGGAATGGCCTTGGGCACAGAACCGATTTATTCAAATGGGAAAGCTGTAGGGTACGTTACAAGTACAAATTATGGATATTTTGTTGATAAACACATCGTTTATGGATATTTACCATCAGAATTGTCAGAAAAAGGAAATAAGTTAGAAGTCGAGTACTTTGGCAAAAGGTATCCATTAACAGTTACTGAGGAACCTTTGCTCGACCCAGAAAATAATAGATTAAAGTCTTAACTATTATATTTTAAAAATATGATCAAAGAAAATATTATTTCTTTAGTTGATGGCTTTACAGTAGAGCTTAACCCAAAAGTAAGACATAAACTAAAGTCGATTCCTTTAGATAAAAAAAATAATGTCTACATAACATATTTACCTGATGCTACGGAAAACGATATTTTAGAAACTGTTGATTTTGTATCTAAACAAGAATTAACTCCTATTACTCATTTGCCTGCAAGGACAATGAAAGATTTAGATCATGTTTCAGACTTCCTAAAAGAACTTAGAAATAGAACAGATAGTAAAAAAATTCTTGTTATAGGTGGTGGAGGCAATCAGAATGGATCAGTATCATCTTCACTGGAAATACTAGAGTGTGGTTTATTAAAGGATAATGATTTTGAAGAAATAGGAATAGCTGGGCACCCAGAAGGCTCACCTGATATTGATCAAAATACTGTGAACGAATTTTTAAACAAAAAATATGAATTATCAAAAGATAAGAATCTAAATTTAGAACTTGTTACGCAATTTTTTTTTAATGCCGAACCGTTTATTAAATGGTGTAAATTTTTAGATAATTCAAATATAAAATTACCCGTCAGAGTAGGCTTTCCAGGCCCAGCTTCTTTTAAAACACTCCTTAATTTTGGGATAATGAGTGGTGTTGGAAATTCATTAAGTTTTCTGAAAAAGAACTCATCTAAAGTAACTGACCTTTTAACAAAAACTTCAAACGATGAAATGTTTATTGAATTAGCAAACTTCTCTAAAGAACAGAGTTCTTTTAAAAATTTTCACTGCTTTCCTTTTGGTGGCTTCGAGAAGACCTGTCATTGGTTAAATGCTCTTCAAAATGGTGATTTTACAATGGAAAATGACAAAATAGTCCTCCACAACAAAATCTTTTAAGCTCTAATTTTTCGATTGCATAGAACCTAAAAAGAAATTAATTTTCAAAAATTGCTACTGCATTTTTTATAGGAGGATATATGAAGCTAAAGCAACCAAGTTCAGTGGACCAATCTGACAGAAAAGTCCCATTTAATTTAAGGCAATCAGGACCAACACCTCAACAAATGCTTATATCTACTAGAGTTAGAAAAAATCCTTATTGGCATTTATCAGTTGAAGCAGGATGTTGGAGATGCACCGTATACAATAGAATGTATCATCCTAGAGGTTATGTAAAACCTGAAGATGGTGGTGCAATGGTTGAATATGATGCATTAGTTAATCACGTAACAATGTGGAATGTAGCAGTTGAAAGACAAATTCGTGTAAAAGGACCAGATGCATTAAAATTTACAAATTTTGTTATCACAAGAGATGCAACAAGAATTGAAGTAATGAAAGGAAAATATGTAATCCTTTGTAATGACAAAGGAGGAGTGTTAAATGATCCTATATTACTTAGAATTGCAGAGGATGAATTTTGGTTTTCACTTTCTGACTCCGATATTATGTTTTTTCTTCAAGGAGTAAATCACGATAAAAAATTTAATGTAGAAATTGATGAAATAGATGTATCTCCTGTTCAAATTCAAGGACCAAAATCAATCGATCTTATGGCAGATTTAGTTGGAGATGCTGTTAGAGACATTCCTTACTATGGCTTAATGGCAGCAAAAGTTGGAGGGAGAGATTGTATTATTTCGCAAACAGGTTTTACTGGGGAAAAGGGGTATGAGATCTACCTCAGAGATGCAACTTTATACGCTGATGATATGTGGAATGCGGTTTTAGAGGCTGGAAAGAAACATAATTTAAAAGTAATAGCACCTGCACACCATAGAAGAATAGCTGCAGGAATTTTATCTTGGGGTCAAGATCTTGATGCTGAAACTTATCCTTTTCAATGTAACCTCGGCTACCAGGTTCCAAGAAAAAAACAAGGAGATTATATTGGTAAGCAAGCATTAGAGGCTATGAGAGCAAAAATTGAAGCGGGAGAAAAACCTTATAGTAACCAGCTTGTTGGATTTAGATTAGGGGGTAAGCCAATTGATGAATATGCACCTGATTTTTGGCTCATATCTGAAGATGGATCGACACCTATAGGTTATCTAACATCACCTTGGTACTCTCCAGAATTGGAAACTAATATAGCGATGGGATATGTTCCTTATGAAAAAAAGGATATTGGAAATAAATTTAAATTTCATCTCCCTGATCAATATTGTGATACACCTGGAACACCAGTTGATGGAGAGATAGTAGAAATTCCGTTTAGACCATCTGTAAATCCAAATGCACGTGAAATTGCAAAAGGAGACGGAAGAGACGCAGCTTACTAAAAATATACATTTAAAAAGTCCAGGTAATATTTAGCAAATCTGGGCTTTTTGCAAAATTATTTATACTTTGACATTTTAAAAGTAACTATAGTAATCTTTTCTTATGAATTTACAAAAAGTCATCGATTCTAATAAATTGTATGATTTGTATAATCAAATTTTTGATTATTTTAGTCTGACTATTTATGACCTCGAGTCTAAATTAGATACAAATTTAAATATTGAAAATTTCAAAAACAAACTTGAAACTTTTTCAGATAATCATTTTAAAAATGCTTTAAATGAATTTAATGAAGAAATGAGCAAGCTAAAAGATCAAATACCGGAAGACTTCCTTAAAATAGAGAGTATCTCGAAGGATATTAGAGATAGTTTTAACCACTTTTTAAATGATAACTTTTTTGATGATAAAGTTTTTTATAATCTGAAAAGTAGATTAAAAAGTAGCCTTGATAGAATTAGTAAAATTTATTCTTAAGTTTCAAGAATTAATAAAATAATGAGTATCGACATAATTATAATTATATTTTTAATAGCAATAATATTTTTGCTAATTTTTTTGATATTTAGATTAAAACTTAAAGACGTATCCAATTCCGATCTGGATATTCAAAAAATAAATCAAAATCTCCAAACTCTATTTGACAAAACAATGGAACAAACAGGATATGTAAATTCAAAGATAGATGAAATTGGAGATCTTACAAAAAAAATGACAAATGCAATGACCTCTAATATTAACGAAATGGGAGAAATGGGGGAGGTAATACTTGAAAATATATTACAAGACTGTGGTATGACAAAAGACAGAGATTACAAAACTCAATATACTGACAGGAATGATGAAGGTGATATATATCGACCTGATGTTGTAATTTTTCTGCCAGAAAAAAGAAATATTATCATTGACTCGAAAGTGCCCATGAAACATTGGTATAAATTTCAGAATACTGATGACCAGTCATCAAAAGAATTGGAAATCAAAAGTTTCATAGTTTCTTTGAAAAGTCACATCACTAGTATTCATAAAAAAGAGTACTCAAAATTATTAAATATAAATTCACCCGACTATGTTTTCATCTTTATGCCTCATGAATTTGCATTAATTACAGCACAAAAATATGATCAAAGTATATTAAATTTTGCTCAACAAAAACAAATTATCATTGTTGGTCCCTCAACACTTATAATGTGTATGAAGTTAGTTGAAAGTATTTGGAGACTTGAAAAACAAAATAAAAACTCTAAAGAAATTGCTGATATCGGAGGTCAAATGATTGATCAAATAATAAAATCAATCAATGTAATTGAAGACTCTGAAAGTAGTTTAATTAAGGCAACTCAAAATTTGGTAAATGCAAAAAAATATCTTAAAGAGGGTCGAGGTTCGTTGTTTAGCAGAGCTGAACAAATGAGAAATCTTGGAGCAAATAATAAAAAAGACTTAAATTGATTTATATCTAAGGGATTTTTCAATAATTTTTTTGTCAGTAGTTGATATTTTGTGAAAAACGTTTGCGCTTCTGTCTTCATCTAAACCTGCTAAATGCATTACTCCAATGTTATGATTTGGTATGTAAGGCTCAACAAAAGTATTTTTATCAATAGAAAATTTTGGCATGTGGTGTTCACACAGCCAATTGCAATATGACGGAAGAAGCTCAAAATCTAAATTATCTTCAAACAATGAAATTGCTAATGCAACTTGATCTGAACCAAATAATCTTCCTTTTCTAGATGCATTATTTAAGTTTTTTTTAATAGTATTAATACCATCAAAATTTTTATTGTAGGCAAAACACCCAGCATTTAATGTATAATGTCCAGCATATTTCTTTGCTAAATCTTTTGAAATACTTTTGGATATATTCTTAAAATTGATGGAATTAATTTTTGATGGGATATTCATAAACCATTTAATATTAACAAGTTTTGGAGATGCTCTGTCAACTTGAGGTGTGATTGCAAAGCCTCTTTGATTGGACCCCTGAACATAATAATCAAAAGTATTTGGACAAGCTATCCACGTGTCAGAGTCCATCCAAATATAATTTTCATATCCAGGAAAGTATAAATCTAAAAAAAACCTTGAAAATTGTGCTTTAAGATACTCTCTACCTCTTACTTTATAAGATGGGACATCAATATCCCATTTACACTCTAAAACCTGAATATTTTTTTGTTTGAAAAAATCTTTACTGTCTTCGGAAAGACCACAATCCAACACAGCAAAATCATAACCATTCAAATTTAACGTTGAAGAATAGAGCTCTTTTAGGAGATGAGAGTAATTTTCATCAGAGGAACTTACGATTAGATTTTTATTCATTATCAGTTTTTTTGTATAAAAACATTAATTGCATATCTTTTTATTTTTTAAGTAAGTGTAACTTGGTTCTTTATGATATCTTATCTGTGAACCTTTCAACTTAAATATTCCTTTTCCGTTAAATTTAATATCAAGTTCTTTGTAATTATTTTTTTTGTCATAAGAAAGATAGTCTCTCATTATTTTTGTATACATACCAGGACCTGTAAAATTTAATATTGCAACTTTGGGATTTTTAAAAACTTTATTTTTATAAAATGAGTAGGAATTAACAATTTCTTCAATTAATATTTTTAAAAATTTACATTTTCTTTCAAAAGCTAGTCCCCATTGGAGCATGTGATTAAAGGGTCTTTTTAAATTAAATATTTTTTGATTATTAGGTGGTATGTAACAATCAGTATCTTCGTAAGTTAAAATGAAACTCGTATTTTTATCATGAAGTTTTGTAAGAGGGACATCACAACCTCGACTTATATCAAAATAGTATCCACCTTGATCATATAAAATACAATATCTAAAAATATCAGATTTGAGTGGTCCGATTAATGAATTTTTAAAAATTTGGTAAATTTTTTGTCTACCCCAATTTTTTTCCATATAATCGTCCATCATTTGATTTGAATAGATCCTAAATGATAAATTTTTATTTAATTCTCTAAACTTTAAAATTGATTTAGCATGTGTTTTTCCAAACTTATTATCTATCCATGTTTGATATACCACAGGCGAAATTTTTTGTTTTGGTGGTCTTATTGCTATTTGATCTTGAATTTCTACAAGTGGGTATTCTGTAATTTTTCTTATATTATATTTAATTTTATTTATTGTGTTGTCTTGCATCTCTTAAGTATGGCGGAGAGAGTGGGATTCGAACCCACGATAGAGTTGCCCCTATACACGCGTTCCAGGCGTGCGCCTTAAACCACTCGGCCATCTCTCCATGATTATTCATTATCACCTATTTTTAATGCCTCAAAAAAAGCAGTCTGCGGAATTTCGACATTACCAAATTGTTTCATTCTTTTCTTTCCCTTTTTTTGTTTTTCTAAAAGTTTTTTCTTTCTACTCACATCTCCACCATAAAGTTTAGCAGTCACATCTTTTCTAAAAGCTTTAATAGTTTCTCTGGCTATAATTTTTCCATAAATTGCAGCCTGAATTGGTATTTGAAAGTTTTGTCTTGGGATTAAATCCTTTAGCTTATTACAAATCCTTCTACCAATTATTTCAGCTCTTGTTTTATGAACTATATTTGAAAATGCATCAACAGTTTCTGAATTAACAAGAATATTTAGTTTTACTAGATCTCCTTCAAAATAATCATAGACCTGATAATCAAAACTAGCATAACCTTTTGAATAAGATTTTAATTTGTCATAAAAATCTATAACGATTTCATTCAAAGGTAATTCCATTTCTAAGATAGCTCTGTTGTTTTGTATATTTAAGTTTTTTTGTTTACCTCTTTTTTCAATACAAAGTGTTATTACCGTACCCAAATAATCCTGTGGCACTATTATAGTAGATTTAACCCATGGTTCTAAAATTTTATCTATTTCAGCTGGATCAGGCAGTTCAGAGGGATTTCTTATTACAATTTCGTTTTTATTTCTGTCAATTACTTTGTATACAACTCCTGGAGCAGTAGTAATTAAATCTAAATCAAATTCTCTTCTAAGTCTTTCTGTTGTAACCTCTAGGTGAAGCAAACCTAAAAAACCACACCTAAAACCATAACCTAAAGCAGCACTAGTTTCATTTTCATATGTAAAACTTGAGTCATTTAAAGCAAGTTTTTCAAAACTCTCTTTAAGTCTCTCATAATCTGATGTATCAACAGGATATATCCCACAAAACACGACTGGTAATGAGGGCTTGAAACCTGGAAGTGGTTTTATTTTTTGATCATTTAATTCTGCTATTGTGTCACCGACCTTACAGTCAGCAACTGACTTTATACTAGCATTAATAAAACCTATTTCTCCTGGACCTAATTCTTCACAATAATTTATTTCAGGTGTGAAATATCCAATTCTATCGATATTGTATTGTTGATTATTTGATAAAAACTTAACCTTCATACCCTTTTTCATAACTCCATCAAGAACTCGAACCAGAACCGTTACTCCTAAATAATTATCGTACCAACTGTCCACTAAGAGAGCCTTGAGATTTTTTTCATTTGTATTTGGAGAGGGAAGTTTTTCTACAATCTGGTCTAATAAATCTTCAACTCCTAGTCCAGTTTTTGCAGAAACGAGACGAGCTTCTGAAGTATCTATTCCTATTGTTTGTTCAATGTCTTCTTTTACTCTCTCTGGCTCGGATGCAGGTAAATCTGCTTTGTTGAGAACTGGAAGTATCTCGTGATTTACATCTATTGCCTGATAAGCATTTGCGAGAGTTTGTGCCTCAACGCCCTGTGTGCTGTCAACAACTAAAACTGAGCCTTCACAAGCTGATAGTGATCTTGAAACTTCATAGGAAAAATCAACGTGTCCAGGTGTATCAAGTATATTAAGTTGATATTCATCGCCCTTTTTATTTTTGTAGTTTAGTCTTACTGTCTGAGCTTTTATAGTGATCCCCCTTTCTCTTTCAATCTCCATTGAGTCCAAGACTTGGTCTTTTTTGGTCCTGTCATCCATCCCTCCACAAATTTCAATTATTCTGTCCGCCAGAGTGGATTTACCATGATCTATATGAGCTATTATCGAAAAATTTCTAATTTTAGAAATTTCCATTAGCTTCTAATTTTTGCTTTAAATTTATTTGATACTTTTTCTAAAATATTTTTATGTAATTGCTCTAAATCTTTTTCTTCAAGAGTTTTTTCTTTAGATTGAATAGTAACCCTAAATGTTACACTTTTACTGTCATCACCTAAATCTTTTGCTATATATAAATCAAAAAATTCAACATTTTTGATTAAGTTTTTATCTAAACCTTTGACGTATCTCTGAACTTCATAAAGATTTTGCTCCTTTTCGAATAAAAAAGAAAAGTCTTTTTCACTGAACTGAAATTGGGAGTCTGGGATATTTATACTGTTAGTTCTACTAATTGAGTCAATTGGAAGGTTTTCAAAAAATAATTCAATTGCATAAAAATTTTTAAGCTTAGAAAATTCCTCCATAATTAGTGGGTGAACTTTTCCATATCTAGCTATTAATTTTTTTCCCATAAATAGTTCAGCAGACTGACCTGGGTGATATGTATTTGAAGTTGATCTTGATATGTTAAATTGTTTTATATCAAAATTTAGTGAACTTATTAATATTGAGGTTAATTCTGTAAGAGAGTAAAAATTAAATTCTTCAGATTTATAAATAGAGTTTGTATTTTCTTCAGTTGAAATAAGCAATGATAAAATATTTTCTTGGGATTGAGGTGAATTATAAATAGGCCCAATTTCAAATAATTGAATATTTTTAAAACCTTTTTTAAAATTTAATTCTGCACTTTCTAAATGGTTAAATATCATAGAATTTCTCATATAAGATTGATCATCACTAATTGCATTTGAAATTTTTAAGGATTTATCTCCTTTAAGGATTTCTTGAGCTCTAATTGAGTGAAAAGAAAAAGTTATAACTTCAGAAATTCCATTTGATATAAGGGTTTTTTTAAGTTTTTTTATTGATTTATATTTCTTATTTGTTGATGAATTATCAATCTTATCAATCTCTTCGATTGATGCAGAGGGCACACTTTGTTTAATATTTTCATATCCATAAATTCTTATAATTTCTTCAACTATATCGATTTTGTTTTTAACATCATTCCTCCATGATGGTACTAAGACTTCACATTCCTTTTCATTACTTTTATTAATTTGAAATTTAAGGTCTTTTAATATTTTGATTTGTTTTTGTGGATCTAGTTCTAAACCAATAGTCTTATTAAAATAGTCAAAATTATAATTTATTTTATGCTCAAAATTATCTAATTTTCCAGCTTCAATATTTTTACTTACTAAGCCCCCACATATTTTATTTATTAAATATGATGCATATTCTAAACCTTCAATGACCATATTTTTATCTAATCCTCTTTCAAAACGATACCTGGCATCTGAATTTATTCCAAGAGTTCTACCAGTTTGTGCAACACTATTCGGATTAAAAAGAGCAACCTCAAGAAATACATTTTTAGTATCATCTGTGCATCCGCTGTAGTCTCCTCCTATAATCCCTGCTATAGCGAGTGCATTATCTCCATCGGCTATCACGGTTGTATTTTTATCTAAAGTGTATTCTTTATTATCTAAAGCAAGAATTCTTTCATTTGCATTTGCAAGTCTCATATCAAGTTTTTTTCCAATTTTATCTGCATCAAAAACGTGTAAAGGTCTCCCTAAATCAATAGTAATATAATTTGTTATATCAACTAAAGCGTTTATAGGTCTTAATCCAAGGCTGATAAGTTTTTTTTGTAACCATTCTGGAGATTTAGAATTATTTACATTTTTAAAATATCTACTTACTACATATTCACAGCTATTATCATCATTGTTAATATTCCAAATGATTGGGCTTGAAAATTCTAACTGATTTATTTTTTTAAAATTCAAAGGCTTTAGTTTACCAACACCTTTAGCTGAAAGATCTCTAGCAACACCTCTAACACCAAGGCAATCTCCTCTATTAGGTGTAATACCTATCTCGAAAATAGGATCATTTAACTTCAAAGCTTCAACTGCTGAGGTGCCATTTTGAAAATCATCTAATAACTCAATAATTCCCTCATGATCATCACTTAAGTTAAGCTCCCTCTCAGACAAAAGCATACCCTCAGATATTTCACCTCTAATTTTTCCTTTTTTTAAATTTATCTGTGTTCCTGGAATATACATGCCATCTTTGGCAAATATTCCTTTTAATCCCTTCTTTACATTATTTGCTCCACAGATTACCTGATAGGTATTGGTTCCATCATCAACTTTACAGATATTTAATCTATCTGCATTAGGATGTTTTCTAAAATCTTTGATGGTTGCTACAACAAACTTTGAGTATTCTGAATAGTCAGTCAAGCTTTCAAGTTCAAGACCTAAATTTGTAAGAGCTTCACCAATTTCATTTGCATTTTTATCTGTCTCTAAATGATCACACAACCAACTATAACTAAACTTCACTAAAAATCTCCTATGGTAAAGCCATTGCTAGCTATCCAATTTAAGTTTCCACTAAAAAATGATCTAATATCTGTAAGCCCATACTTTAACATTGTGATCCTGTCTAAGCCCACTCCAAATGCAAAACCTTGATAGATATTCGTATCCACATTGCAGTTCTCTAGAACTATTGGGTTCACCATTCCACATCCAAGTATCTCAAGCCAACGATCGCCTTGACCTAATTGAATTTTGTTATCCACAATCTCATAAGCAATATCCATTTCAGCAGAGGGTTCAGTAAAAGGAAAGTAACTAGGTCGAAATCTTACTTTTAAATTCTGTACGTTAAAAAATTGTTTACAGAATTCAATTAGAGTGCCCTTCAAATCACCCATATTTGCATTCTCATTAACAAACAAACCCTCAACTTGATGAAACATTGGAGAATGTGTTGAGTCAGAGTCGCACCTATAGGTTCTTCCAGGAGCAATTATTTTGACTGGGGGTTTTTGATTTAATAACGTTCTAATTTGAACTGGGCTAGTGTGTGTTCGTAAAACGTAGGACTTACCCTCCTTATCCTTGTCATCTATATAAAAAGTATCCTGCATTTCACGTGCAGGATGATTTTCAGGAATATTTAATGCTGAAAAATTGAAAAAATCTGTCTCAATATCAGGGCCTTCGGCAACAGAGTAACCCATTGATCCAAAAATAGTGATAACCTCATCAAATGTTTTTGATATTGGATGAGCCTTCGAGGCTATAGAATTTGGTGGAGGGAAACTTATATCTAAATATTCATTTTTTAATTTAGAGTTTATTTCTTCAATTTTTAAATCATTAAATTTATTTTTGATAAGATTATCAACTTCAATTCTTAGTAAATTTAATTTTGAACCTGATGATTTTTTTTCTTCTAAAGAAAGATCCTTAAGACTTTTCAATAACTCAGTTATTTTTCCCTTTTTTCCTAAGTAAGCTACTTTAACGTTTTGTAGTTCTTGTTGGCTAGAGCATTGCTCTATTTCTTTCGTAACTTCATTTAGGACTTTTTTAATGTCCATTTTTAATCTAGTTGGCTAAATTAGCCTTGGCTTTCTCAACAATTGATTTAAAAGCAGCGGGTTCATGAAATGCAATTTCAGAGAGAATTTTTCTATTGATTTCAACGTTTGCTTTTTTTAATCCATCAATAAATTTTGCATAAGTCAGACCATGTTCTCTAACGCCGGCATTTATTCTTTGGATCCACAATCCTCTAAAATCTCTTTTTTTATTTCTTCTATCACGATATGCGTATTGTAGAGCTTTATCCATACTTTGTGTTGCTACTCTATAAACATTTTTTCTTCTCCCACGATGACCTTTTGTAAATTCAAAAACTTTTTTATGTTTAGCTCTTGCTGTAACACCTCTTTTAACTCTTGGCATAATATCTCTCCTTTACCTATTTAGAATATGGCATCATTGAGTCAATTATTATTGATGCAGATTTTGATAAAACCCTTGTACCTTTAGAATTTCTGATAAAAGAGTTTGTTCTTTTGGACATGCCATGGCGTTTACCAACGTTTCCGACAACTAATTTTCCTGATGAGGATTTTTTAAAGCGTTTTTTGACGCTACTTTTTGTTTTAAGTTTGGGCATTTAATCTCCTTTTGAGTAATTATTTAGGTCTTAAGGCATACCCTTTTAAAAGCCCCTTCGACCAACTGAGGTCAATTTGATATCATATAATTTATTTAGGTGCAACTACGAGGAAAGCTTGTCTTCCTTCGATTTTAGGTTCCATTTCAACTCTAATAAGTTCTCCCAAATCAGTTTTTACTCTTTTAAGCATATCAATACCTAAATTAGAGTGTTCCATCTCTCTACCCTTAAATCTCAAGCTGAATTTCACTCTGTTTCCCTCTTTTAAAAATTTCTGAGCATTTCTGATTTTAACTTGGTAATCATGCTCTCCTGTGCCGGGTCTAATTTTAAGCTCTTTAGTTTCAATTACTTTTTGTTTCTTTTTTGATTCATTTTTTTTCTTCTGTTCTTGATACTTAAATTTTCCATAGTCTACTATTTTACAAACCGGAGGATTATTATTTGGAGCAATCTCTACTAAATCCATACCTCTACCTTTAGCAATGTCTAAGGCTTCATTTTTTTTCATAACTCCTAATTGCTCCCCATCATCAAGAATAACCCTAACATCCGCCGCAGAAATAAAATTATTTATCTTGTGGAGGTCTTTTTTGCCACGAAAATTATTATTTCTTTGGTAAGGTTTATTCAAAATATTATATGTAATAGGGAAGAAAGGAGATTTGCAATTATAAATGTCCTAGTGATTGCTTTAATAAAATCATCTTAGGATTATTAGCAAAGATAGGTCAATTGTAAATATAAATTATTTTAATATTTGTTCTATTTTATTGATAATAGTGTTCACACTAATATTTTTTACGTTAGATGCAGTAATTTTATGTAAATTATTCCCTAGCGGGTAACATGATCGTGAAATTTCGTTATCATTTGCTAACCAAATTACGTTTTTATTTGTAAGACCTGCAATATGGGCTGGCCCTGTATCATTTGTAAGGATTAACTCAGACGACATGCATAATTGATAGAAATCCTCAATCTTTGATTCATTAATTTTATTTTTAGAGTCTGGACACAATTTAATTATTTCATTAATTGTATTTATATCCAAATCAGATCCTGTCAGATAAATTTCATAGTTTCTGCTAGCTAAATACTTTGCCACTTCAGCATATTTATCTGAAGGCCATTTTTTATATTCTCCAGATTTTGAGGTCCCTGGAATAAAAATTACTTTTTTTGATTGTTTTGTTTTACCTTTAATCATCCAACTTAAATCAGGCTTTAGATATGTATTTATTTCCAAATATTTTAATTGTTCTTGATGATTTTTCGTGATGTGTTGAACACCAAGTTTTTTTTGCTTGTATTTGTAATCCGAAAATTTTCTTGCAGATAAGATTTTACATTTAGTGAATATCTTAATGAAGAAATTATAAATTTCTGTTCTTGTTGAGTTTTGTAAATCAATTAATAAATCTATTTTTTTTTCTTTAACTTTTTTCAAAATATTTTTTACTGAAGGGAAAATTGATATCCTATTATCAACTAAAATTTCATTCACATAAGGTAAGTTTTTAAAAATTTGTTTATAGTTAGACTGTGTAAGTAAGTATATGTTCGAGTTTGGATAATTTTCTCTTAGTGTTTTAATAGCTCCAAATGATAAGACTAAATCACCAAGTGAACCATGTTTAATTACTAGAATATTCATGAATTAATTAATTGATTATAAATGTCCAAAGTTTTTCTGCACATGAGATCAGATGAGTAATTTTTTTCTACATAAGATCTTCCTTTTTTTGATATTTCTTTGTAATTTTTTAAAGCATATTTAAAAGTTTTTTGGAATGATTTAAAAGAGTTAATATCAAATAACAAATTTTTATCAAAATTGAAAAGTTGCTCTTTAGTGCCACCTTGATTAGGAGCTATAACAACTTTAGATACAGATAATGCCTCAGAAACAGTTCTACCAAACCCTTCGGGTCGCTTAGAAATATTTACAACCAAGTATGCCCCTTGATACAGTTTTTTTACATCTAATGTGGGTTTATGAATTATAATTTTTTTTGATATATTTAAATTATTAATTAGTAATTGTATTTTTTTTTCTTCTTTACTTTTATTTAAAGATACAATGTGAATATTGAATGTGTCTTTGTGCTTTTGCTGCAATAATGAGAAGTAATTTAGTAATAATTCATGCCCTTTCCAACTTGAAATCCTTGAGGGTATAAAAATATTTTTACTCGTAAGTTTTTTTCTCGACGGTGAAAAGTAATTTGTATCTACACCTCTTGGAATGACATGTAGTTTAGTTTTATCACTAAATTTATGCTCATATGTTTTTTTTACAAAATTTGAGTTAAAAATAATTGCATCACCTTTCAACAAAAAACTGTTATACCAATCTTTTAAAAATGACTTAGACTCATATTTGTTGTGAATACTTGTAACGACTTTTATATTTAAATTTTTAATATATTTAATAAGAAAAAAAGCTGGTGCTCTTGAAGAGATATGTACTAAGTTTATTCTTTTTCGTTTAATTAATTGCTTTATTTGGATTTTGATTTTGTTTTGATCAAAAATGTTTTTAAATTTGCAATTATTTAATTTTATTATTTTTAAACCTTTAATATAAAAATTTTTATTGCTATTTTCACATAATATATAGTTATTAATTTTTTTTTTATTGAGATATTTTGCAATATCTCTCACACCAGTCTCAATACCTCCAATGCCCATGGATGGAATTATTTGTAAACAAGTTATTTTTTTTGTATTTTTAAATTGTGTCAAAACTAAGCTTTTATAAAAAAGATGATGTTAAAATATCTTATAGATATTACAAAAGAAGTAAAAAAACTCTGATCTTTTTACATGGCTTATTATCAGATATGAATGGTAAAAAGTCCAATTTTTTAAATAATTATTGCAAAAAAAATAAAATTTCATATTTGTGTTTTGACTTTCAAGGGCATGGTAGATCTAGCGGTGAATTTACTAACTTTGGTATTAGTGATTGGTATGATGATTTAGACAATATTATAAAATACCTAAAAATAAAAAATTTTATTCTGGTTGGGAGTAGTATGGGTGGTTGGGTTGCTATCATATATGCTTTAATACATCCAAGAAAAGTTACGAAACTTATTGGCATAGCCCCTGCACCTGATTTTACTACAAAGTTAATTTGGAAAAATTTTAATACTCATCAAAAAAATAAAATTAAAAATAATAAGATCGTTAAACAAAAGGTTAGTTCCGATTTTAATTATTATTACTCTCCAGCACTTTTTAAAAGAAGTAAAAAATATCTAATTGAAAAGATTAAGGGTAATTTTCTAGGAGAGACTATTTTCCTTCATGGAGGCCAAGATAGAGCTGTTCCATATGGATATAATGACAATTTCAATTTTAGTAAAAAATTTAAAAACTTTAAGAATATTTTAATTAAACATGCAGATCATAGCCTGTCTGATAAAGATAGTTTAATAACACTATCTAAATTTATTTAAGCTATTTTTGATTTTTTTGTAACTGGAAACTCTAGTTTATCAATCACTTCATCAGGAACAACGTGAGCAAATTTTTTGATCTCAGAGTCATAATTTTCAATAATAAACTCTGCTCTTTTTGATTTAGTCTCTTTATAGAAATCTTTTAAAAGATCAAGGAGGTGGTTCTTCCATTCTTTGTTATCTACTTCATAAAGTCCAATGGTTTCCATGTTCATCAAATCAGGAATATTCTTTTGTTCAGAGTAAATAAAAGCAGATCCACCAGTCATCCCAGCACCAAAGTTATCGCCAACATCTCCTAAAATAATTGCAGACCCACCAGTCATATATTCACATCCATTAGCACCACATCCCTCTACAATTGCTAATGCACCGGAATTTCTCACACAAAATCTATCACCTGCTTGACCAGAAGCATATAACCTTCCATCAGTCGCTCCATAGAGGGTGACATTTCCAATAATTACATTTTCATGACTGGGTTGAGTAAATGAATTTCTTGGTTGAACGATAATTTTTCCTCCAGAGAGACCTTTGCCTACATAGTCATTAGCATCGCCAAACACTTTTAAAGTAAGACCTTTGACGGCAAATGCTCCCAAGGACTGACCAGCTGAGCCTCTTAGTTTTAGAGTAACATGATCTTCAGATAAGGTATTCATACCATATTTTCTTGTGATGATGGATGAAATTTTAGTTCCTATTGTTCTTAATGTATTTTGTATATTATATGTAAGTTCAATTTTTTGACCTGAGTTGATAAAGTCTTTTCCGTCTTTTTCAAACTGATCGTCAAGTGTTTTTGGTACTTCATTTCGTTTTTTTGGTGAATGGTAATTATAGATTTTGCCATCATCAATCTTTGTTAATATTGGATTTAAGTCGAGATTATCTAAATCACTGGAACCATAATGAATTTGAGATAATAATTCTGTTTTACCAATAATATCCTTTAAGGATTTGTAACCTAAAGAGGCAAGAATTTCTCTGACTTCTTCGGCAATAAATGAGAACAAATTTACAACTTTTTCAGGAGTGCCTCCAAATTTTTCACGAAGTTTTTCATCTTGGGTGCAGACGCCAACTGGACATGTATTTGAGTGACATTGTCTAACCATTATACATCCCATTGCTACCAACGAGGCTGTACCAATTCCATATTCCTCAGCTCCCAATATTGCTGCAATAACAATATCTTTTCCTGTTTTAATTCCTCCGTCTGTTCTAAGAAGAACCTTATCTCTTAAACCATTCAAAGCTAAAATTTGGTGAACCTCACTTATACCTAATTCCCATGGAAGGCCAACATACTTAATACTTGACTGAGGGCTTGCCCCTGTTCCACCAGAATGTCCTGAAACTAAAATTACATCAGCTTTAGCTTTTGCAACACCAGCAGCAACAGTTCCTATACCTGATTGTGCAACTAGTTTTACACAAACTTTTGCTATTGGATTGATTTGTTTTAAATCGTAAATAAGTTGAGCTAGGTCCTCTATAGAATAAATATCATGATGTGGGGGAGGACTAATAAGTGTTACACCTTTTGTACTATGTCTTAATTTAGCAATTAAATCAGTGACCTTAAAACCAGGTAATTGACCACCTTCTCCAGGCTTAGCACCTTGAGCTATTTTAATTTCTAATTCTGAGCAGTTATTCAAGTATTCTGCGGTCACACCAAATCTTCCGCTTGCAACTTGTTTGATCGCTGAGCTTGGATTATCACCATTTTTTAATTTGGAATATCTTCTTGCATCCTCTCCTCCTTCTCCGCTATCTGACTTTGAACCTATTCTGTTCATTGCTATAGCTAAAGTTTCATGAGCCTCAGGGCTAAGAGCACCAAGTGAAATTCCAGGAGATACAAAGCTTTTTCTTATTTCAGAAATGCTCTCTACATTGTCCAAATTTATAGAATTGCTACTTTCATTAAATTGAAGTAAATCCCTTATTTGAATTGGTTTGGAGCTATAAATTCTAGAGGTATATTTTTTATAAAGATTATATGAGTCTCTAGTTACAGCTTCTTGAAGCATATGTATTGAAACACCCTCATAAGCGTGTGCTTCACTATTAGCTCTAAATCTATATTCACCACCTATATCTAAAATTACATTATCAGATTTAAATGATACTTCATGCTGTCGCCTTACTCTTTTTTCTAATCCATCTAATCCAATACCAGAAATTCTAGAAGACATCCCTGGAAAGAAACTTTCTACCATGCTTCTGCTTAAACCAATTATTTCAAAATTTCTTCCACCACGATATGAACTGATTACTGAAATTCCCATTTTACTTATAATTTTTCTTAATCCTTTCTCTATGGATTTTTTAAAGTTTTTAATTAGTTGAGGGTAATCAGTATTCTGATAAATATTTTTTCTATACCTATTTGCAATAAGTTTTTCCACTAGTGAAGCATTGACGGTAGTAGCACCAACACCAATAAGTACTGCAAAGTAGTGTACATCAAGACACTCTTTAGAAGAGACGTTTAAAGAAGTAAAAGTCCTTAAATTATTTTTTATTAGATAACTATGAACAGCGCTAGTGGCAAGTATCATTGGTAAAGCAATTCTGTCTTTATTAATGTTATTATCAGTTATAATTAGATGTTGAGAACCAGATCTTACTGCCTGTTCTGCCTCAGAGCATATTCTTTGAATTTCATTTAAAAAACTAGTCTCTTCAGTCAATTTATAAGTGCAGTCAATCTCAGTTGTAAACTTTGATAAATGATTTTTTAGTTTTTCCAATTCATGATCTAGTAATAAAGGACTTTCTAAAAGTACCAAATTACATTGTTCAGAGTCTTCTTCTACAATGTTTCCTAGGTTTCCAAGCCTAGTTTTTAAACTCATTACAACTTGTTCCCTAAGGCTATCAATTGGAGGGTTTGTGACTTGAGCAAAATTTTGTTTAAAAAAACTATGAAGACCTCTGTATCTTTCAGTGAGTACACTTAGTGGTGCGTCGTCTCCCATTGATCCAACAGCCTCTTGACCTGTTTTAACCATAGGATCTAGAATTAAATCAAGAGTTTCTAATGTTAAATTAAATGATTTAGCAATTTGAAAAACATTTTCTTCATCCTTTGTTGATGGTTCAAAAATTTTTTCATTAGATAATATGTTATCTAACTTTATAGTTTTTTTATTCCAATCTGAGTAATTATTACCTTGACTGAGTAATTCTTTTAATTCAAAGCTCTCATAAAACTTATTCTCTTTATAATTAACTGCTATTAATTCACCAGGCCCAACTCTTCCTTTTTTTTTTATATTTTTTTCATCTATATTAATCATTCCAACTTCAGATCCTGAAATTAGTAAATCGTCATCCGTAAGTATGTATCGTAGGGGCCTTAACCCGTTTCTATCCATACCAGAAATTATCCAATCTCCAAAATTTCCGCAGACAGCAGCTGGTCCGTCCCATGGTTCAATGACAGCGTTACAATAAGCATACATAGCCTTTAATCGATCAGATAAATCAGATCGATTAGACCAAGACTCAGGAATTATCATTGATTTAGCCATCGGCATGTCCCTATCAGTTTGAACAAAAAGTTCAAAAGCAGCATCAAGCGAAGCAGAGTCAGAGGCGTCTGGGTCAAGTATCGGTTTCAAATCATTAATTCTCTCGTTAAAAAAGGGGTGAGTAATTCTTGGTTCATGTGCGCTCATCCAATTTATATTTCCTTTCAGAGTATTGATTTCACCATTATGAGCCAAAACTCGAAATGGTTGCGCTAAGGACCACGTAGGAAATGTGTTGGTAGAATATCTTTGATGGTAAATAGTAAATTTGGATGTAAATTCACTATCAAGCAAATCTGGATAAAACTCCGATAACTGTTCAGCTAAAAACATACCTTTGTAAACAATTGTTTGTGTAGATAAAGAGCAAACATAAAAATCGTTAATACTCTGTGCTTTAATTTTGTTCTCTATCCTTTTCCTTGTTAAATAAAGTTTCTTTTCAATATCAGGTGTTTTTTCTTTAGGTGAGAAAATTATTTGTTCTATTTCTGGTTTAGTATAGTTAGCTTTTTCTCCAATGATCTCTGTATTAACAGGAACCTGTCTCCATCCAAACAGATTCATTCCAGATTTTATTATTTCATATTCAACGATAGCTCTACATTTTTCTTGGGCTCCAAAATCTCTTTTAGGCAGAAAAATCATGCCTACACCTAACACAGTGTCTTTAGTTGTTCTGTGACCCATTTTTAAAACTTGTTTGCTGAAAAAAGAATTTGAAACCTCCAACATAATTCCAGCACCATCTCCAGTTTTGCCATCAGCATCAACCGCACCTCTATGGAATACTGCTTTAAGTGCCTCAACTCCTTTTTCGACTATGTCTCTTCTTGACTCACCATTTATTGAGGCAACTAAACCTACACCACAATTATCATGTTCATATTTTTCATTATAAACGTGATTATCTTTTAGTTTTTGTCTATTTATTTTAAAAATTTCTAATGGATTGTCTTTCATGATGCTTTTTTAATTTTCGAACTCTGTAAGAAATTATGAATTGATTTTGCAACTTCTCGGCCATCATGTATCGCCCAAACAACAAGAGAGGCGCCCCTAACAATATCACCTGCAGCAAAAATCTTTGGGTTGCTAGTTTGAAACTTTTTAAAATCAACTTTAACTGTTTTCCAGCTAGTTAGTTCAATATTTGTTTTGAAATTATGGTTTAAATCTTCAGGCTCAAAACCAAGAGCTTGAATAATTAAGTCACTTTTTATTTGTTTTTGAACGCCAGTATCAATTGGTTTTCTTCTTCCACTCTCATCCACCTCACCTAATGTAGCCACTTTGTATGTCATACTTGTTGCAGTAGCACTTTCGCTAATAATTTTAGATGGAACAGATAACCAATTAAATTTGATGCCTTCTTGCTCTGCATTTAGAACTTCTCTTGCTGATCCAGGCATATTTTCTTTGTTTCTTCGGTAAAGACAAGTAACCTCTTTTGCTTGCTGTCTAATGGCTGTTCTAACACAATCCATTGCAGTATCACCTCCACCAATAACAACTACATGTTTATCTTTTGCTGTGAGATATTTATTTTTTGAGGGAGAGTCACCTAAACCAGTTCTGTTACTCTCAATTAAAAAATCCAAAGCAGGAATGCTATTATTGACTGTTGAGGTGTCAATATCTAATTGTCTTGCTTTGTATACACCAGTTGCAATTAATATTGCATCATAATCTTTTTCCAAATCTTGGAAGGAAATATTTTTTCCTACTTCTGTGTTTAAGTTAAATACAACTCCACTATCAGTAAGCCACTCTGTTCTTCTCTCAACAATTTTTTTGTCTAATTTAAAGTTAGGTATGCCATAAATCATCAAGCCACCAGCTCGGTCATTTTTTTCATAGACATCTACTTTATATCCATTTTGAATTAAATATGCTGATGCAGCCATTCCTGCAGGGCCAGATCCTATTATTGCAACTTTCTGTTTGTATTGGTTTTGTGATGATAGGTTTTTAATCCATCCTTTTTCCCATGCTATTTCTGTAAGGTATTTTTCTAAATTACCAATTGTAATGGCTCCAAAGCCTGCCTGTTCGACAACACAATTACCCTCACACAAACGATCTTGAGGACAAACTCTACCACAAACCTCTGGAAATGCATTTGTAGACGCAGATACTTGATAAGCCTCTTCCAGTCGGCCTTCTGCAATGTAACGTAACCAATCTGGTATATTGTTATTTAAAGGACAATGTATTTGACAATATGGGATTCCGCATTGAGAGCATCTTGACGATTGCTCAATAGAGTCATTTTTATCAAACTGACTATAAATCTCCTGAAAATCCTTTATTCTTTTTTCTGGTTCAGTTTTAGAAGGATTCTTAGATTTTTTTTTATGAAACTCTAACATGATAATAAAATATTACTTTATTCTCCTACAAATAAATGGAATGTATTAATACTAATATTTATGAATTAAGTAAACTTGTAAATGATAATAAATTATGACTAATAGTAGTATTTTTTTTGTTTTTTATGGTTTAATACAGGGAATTACTGAATTTATCCCCATTAGTTCCAGTGGGCACCTTAATATCTTAGAAATCTTATTTAAAAACTTAGAATCCAGAAATTATTTATATGAAACATCAGCACACTTTGCCTCTTTATTGGCTTTGTTATTATACTTATTCGCAAACAAACATTTTTCAAAATCAAACATCAAAGCTTACTGGAAAATATTAATCTATGCGACCATACCTGCAATTATTCTCGGTTTTATACTAAAATTTTATGATGTAAGTTATATCAACTTAAAGTTAATTGGATACACTTCGATTACTGGAGCAATACTACTCTATGTTTCAGACAAAGCAAAAAAATTTAAATTTAAAATCAAAAATAAAAGTACCAAATTTATTTTGGCTGGACTTTTTCAATGTCTAGCTTTTTTACCAGGTTTCAGTAGAGCAGGAAGTTGTATAATTGCGTTCAGAATATTTGGAGAAGATAGAAAATATTCATCTATTTATAGTTTATATATGGGTATACCTATAATTTGTTTATCTTTTTTTTCAAATATTAAAGAATTTGAAAATTTTATTGTAGATAAAAATCTATCTTTAATATTTATTGCTACATTTTTTGCAGCATATTTTACAATATCCATGTTTATTAAACTGATAAATAAAATTGGCTTTACACCTTTTGTTATTTATAGAGTTTTACTAGGTATAATTTTACTAATGTATTTATCTTAATTAAACTTTATCGATGAACTTTTTTAGATATTCTGAGGTAATAACCCTCATATCTGATAAATCTTGTTTCAATATTTCAGTTACTAATTTTTGACTTCCCTCCGAGATACTATCATGAGAAAGGGTGACATACTGATCATATGTAAATAATGGTTTTGGTAGTTTTTCTAATACTTTACCTTGAATAATTGCCAAAAAAGAAGGTATGTAAAAAAATCTCTCCTTTTTTTTCAAAGATAAAAATATATGACTCAAAATTTCTTTAAATGTAAATATTTCACTGCCTACTGCAGCAATATTAGAGTTTTTGTGCTTTTCAAAATTATTTAACAAATTAAAAATTAAAAGAGATAAGTCATTTACATAAATTGGCTGAAATTTAGTCATTCCATTTTTAATTAATGGTAAGAATGGTAAAATTTTAGCCATCTTACCAAATAAATTGAAGAAATTATCTTCTTCACCGTAAACAGTGCTTGGCCTAACTATTATATGATTAGTATTGTTGTTTTCTATGAATTCCTCACCCATTTTTTTGCTGATTAGATAATTTGATTTTGTTTGAAAAGTAGACCCTAAGCCAGAGACATGAAGAAAAGGTTTTTTGTAAAACTCACAATAATTAGCAATTTTTTTTGGCAGTAAATAATGAACTAGTTCAAATGATGAATTATTTTTTTCATATAAAATACCAATCAAATTAATTACTAAGTCTGAATTTGCAATTAAACTTTTAATTTCTTCTAAATTATGAATATCAAATTCTATAACTTCTATCTGCCCAATATCTCCTGAAAGTATATTTCTTTTTACTCTACTTGCATTTCTTACAGGGCATATTAATTTGTCACCATTTTGTAGTAGTCTTTTCGTTAAACTTCTTCCTATAAAGCCTGTGGATCCAAACACTAAGATATTTTTGTTTTTCATTGTGATATCTATCTTATATAAATATATGTTCTAGGATGTCAAACTATCAATTATTTCAAAATGATCTCCCAAGTAAGGTTTTAAAATCTTTTAAGGGGGATATCTCTATTGATACTGAAACCCTGGGTTTAAATATCAAAAGAGATAGGCTCTGTCTTATTCAATTGAGAAACGAAACAGATAAAAAAATATATCTAATTAAATTTGAAGAGGACTTATCTCCAAAATCATCAAAAAATATAAAAATATTATTAGAAAATAATAATCTTACAAAAATTTTCCATTTTGGAAGATTTGATATGGCAGTTTTGAAAGAAAATTTGAAAATAAATGTTAAAAACGTTTTTTGTACTAAAGTAGCATCAAAATTAACACGAACTTACTCCTCAAAGCACGGACTTAAAGATCTAGTTAATGAATTATTAGATATACAATTAGATAAAACAGAACAGTCCTCCGATTGGAGTAAGAATAAGCTAACTAAAAAACAAATTGAATATGCCATGAATGATGTTTTATATTTGTCAGAAATCAAAAATTCACTAAACAATAAATTAATTAATCAAAAGAGATTAAAAATGTTTAAATCAATTATGAAGTTTATGGAAGTAAGGGTCGATTTAGATTTACAAGGATGGGGAGAAATAGATATTTTTGCTCATAAATAATTAATGAATAAATCTAAAATCAAAAAAGTGGGGCAGGATGTAATAAAGTTAGAATCTCTTGCTTTAGCTAAACTTTCAAAAAGTTTAGATAAGAATTTTGTAGAAGCTGTTGAGCTTATATCCCAACTAAATGGTAAAATTATTATTTCAGGAGTTGGAAAAAGTGGAAATATTGCAGGTAAAATTGCTGCATCATTCACATCAACCGGAATACCAGCAATTTATTTAAATCCAGTTGATGCAAGTCATGGTGATATGGGCATCATTGATAAAAATGATCTTTTGATAATTTTATCTAATTCTGGAGAGTCGCATGAATTAACAGATTTAATAAATTTTAGTATGAAAAAAAAATTAAAAATTATTTCGATAACTTCATCTAATAAAAGCTTACTATCAAAAAACTCTGATATTAATTTAATAATACCCAATCATTTAGAGGCTGATAAATTGCAAACAATACCCACAACCTCAACCACAATGTGTTTGGCCCTTGGTGATGCACTTTGTTGCTCAGTGCTAAGTTTAAGAAAATTTGACAAAAAGTCATTTAGAGAGTTACATCCAGGCGGCAAAATTGGAAAAAAATTGAAAACTCTTAATGAAATTATGGATACAGATATTCCTTCTATTCAATCTAATTCATCTATCATTGACGCTGTTTTGATTATGACTGAAAAGAAGTATGGATGCGTTGTTGTGTTAGATAATAATAAAAAAATCAAAGGTATCATTACTGATGGCGATTTAAGAAGATCAATTTCAAAGATTGATATGAACAAAAAAGCTACTAGTATAATGAAAAGTAAGCCAGTGGTGGCAAAGAGTGATTTGTTAATTTCCTCAGCTATTGTTCTAATGAATAAATATTCTATCACAAGCCTTATTGTTGCAAACCAAAATAAGCCAGTTGGAATTGTTAATATTAAAAAATGTTTAGAGAATGACACGTAATTTTAGTAGTAAAATTATTAATGCATTAATAATTTTTGTTATAATTATTCAATTTTTTATTTATTTTTTAAACCAAAAACCTTTGACAGAAAATTATAGTAAAAAAACTATAACTGTAGAAAATTTTTCAAGTATTGTTCTTAGTAACTCAGGTATTACAAAAATTGGTTCAGAGAAATTAAATAAAATTGATGATAATAATATTTATTTAGAGGGAAAATCGTATCTTGAAAATAAAGAATATAAGATTTATGGAAAAGATATAAAAATAAACCTCAATGAGGAAATATCCAATAGTAATGAGCCTGTAGAGGTAATTAATAAAATGGGATTATTAAAAGCTCAAAGTTTTAAGAATTATGACAATGATGGTAAAATATTTTTTGAAGGTGAGGTAGAATTTGTTATTAATAAATAAATTAATTTTTTCATTTTTATATTTATTTGTTTTTTTTAATGCGAATGCTGAGGGCTATGTAAAAGCTGGGGACAGCCTTATTTGGGACTCTAATAATAAAAGCTACACCGCAAATGGAGATGTAGAGTTCAAAAATGATAAATTTATAGCTTTTGCAGATAAGATGATTGCTAATTATGAAGAGAGAAATAATGATGAAGTTTTCACTAAAATTGAGCTTTTTAATAATGTTGTTATAGAGTTTGAAGAGGAAACTTTTAAGGGAAATTATGCTATTTACACGCGTGAAGATAACATAATAAAACTAGTCGGGGATGTATCAATTGAATCTCCAACAAGATTACTAACTGGAAGTGAATTAATTGCTGATATAGATAACAACAAAAGAATACTTAACTCAGCTAATAATGAATCTCTAGTTGAAGTTTTATTAGAAAATAATGCAAACGATTAAACTTATTGAAATTAGCAAAAGCTTTAAGTCAAAAAAAGCTCTTAATAGTGTGAATATTGAGTTTAAGAGTGATAGGATTAATGGTTTACTTGGACCTAATGGAAGTGGGAAAACAACACTTTTTAATATAGTAGCTGGTTTTTTGTCTCCAGATAATGGTCAAATTATTTTAGATAGACAAGTTTTAAATGATAAAAATCTTAGCATAAGAACAAAACTAGGTATTTCATATTTACCTCAAGAAGCATCAATCTTTAGAGATTTGAGCGTGCATGACAATATTTTTGCGATAGCGGAACTATTTCATAACAAAAAGAATTCAATCAAAATAACCGAAAGTTTAATAAAACAATTCTCATTAGGTAATTTTCAGAACACTAAAGGTAAATTACTATCAGGGGGTGAGAGACGAAGAGCTGAAATTGCCAGAGCACTTGCAAGTAATCCTAAATTTCTTTTACTTGATGAACCTTTTGCCGGTATAGATCCAATTGCAATAGAAGAAGTTAAGTCAACAATATCTTTATTAAAAAGAATGAATATTGGTATTATTATTACTGACCATAATGTGAAAGAAGCTTTGAGTATCGTCGAATTTGGATACATAATTTACAATGGAGAAATAATAAAATCTGGCAGTCCAAAAGAAATTACCTCTGACAAATTTGTAAAAAAAATCTATTTAGGTAAAAATTACAACTAAGTTTATGCCTTTTAATTATAAAAGAATAATAAAAGGTACATATTTACCTCCGGGTGACAAATCAATTAGTCATAGAATTTTGATTTTAACTGGTCAAATTGTTGGTAAATCAAAAATTAAAAATTTATTACAAAGTGAAGATGTAATAAACACTCTTAAAGCTATGAGATTATTGGGTGTGAAAATAATAAAAAAAACAAATAGTTTTGAAGTTTTTGGCATTCCGCCAGGTGGGTTAATTCAACCAAGAAAGATGATAGATTTTGGTAATTCAGGAACTGGAATAAGGCTAATTTCAGGATTAATTTCAACTAATAACATTGAGGTAAAATTAATTGGAGATAGTTCTTTGAGCAAAAGACCAATGAAAAGGGTTACAGAGCATTTATCTAAGATTGGAGCTAATATTGAGTTAAGAAAAAAAATATTTCCTCCTATTAAAATAAAAGGCACTGGCAATGCAGTTCCATTAACATTTGAAATAATCATTCCCTCCGCCCAAATCAAAAGTGCAATAATGCTATCAGCATTAAATACTAATGGGATTGTAAAAATTAAAGAATTTAAAACTACAAGAGATCATACAGAAAATATGCTTAAGTCGATGGGATATAACATAAAAGTAAAAGAAAATTCTATACATAGGTTTATAGAAATGAAAAATGACAAAGATCTGAAAACTATAAACTATAAAGTACCAGGTGATCCATCCTCTGCAGCATTTTTAATTTCAGCAGCTTGTTTGAAACCCGGATCTAAGCTTATAGTTAAAAACATGCTTTTTAATAAAACAAGGGTTGGTTATATAAAAACTTTAAAGAGTATGGGAGGTAATATTAAAGTAGTTAGAAGGAGAAAAATTCATGGTGAATTAATAGCAGATTTAGTTGTTGAGCAAAAGATAAATCTTAAATCAATTACACTTGAACCTAATGATATTCCATTACAGATAGATGAGATACCAATTTTGTCCATTGTAGCGTCTTTTGCAGATGGTCTTACAATATTTAGAGGATTAAAAGAATTGACTGTAAAAGAAAGTAATAGGTTATTACTTATACACGAAAATTTAAAAAAAATCGGTGTAAAATCAATTATTAAAAATTATGATTTATATATTTATGGCAATCATGATTTAAAAAAAGGTGCTGGTATAATTAAACACAATGATGATCATAGAATACTAATGTCTTTTTTTATTGCTAATATGATTTGTAAAAAAAATAACATAATAAAAGATAAAACATGTGTAAAAACAAGCTATCCGTCGTTTTTCAAACATATTTCTCAATTTAGTAATTAATTTTCTTGAAAAAAATCGATAAAACTTTAAAAAGTCTACACAATTTGAAAGGTTAATAATGACTTATGATATCTAATGACGAGTATAGCAAATTGCTAGACCAACAATTCGAAACAAAAAATATAATCGCTGCAAATAAAATAATCTCTGGAACAATTCTCAAAATAAGTGATCAACACATTACAGTTGATATTGGATATAAAAGCGAGGGTCAGATACCAAAAGAAGAATTTCTTAATACTGGATCATCAGATGATTTAAAAACAGGTCAAGTAATTGAAGTGTTTGTTGAAAAATTAGAAGATAGAGAAGGTAATGTAAAAGTCTCTCATGAAAAAGCTATAAAAATGAAATCATGGGAAAAACTTCAAAAACTTTTTGATAATAAAGAAAGAGTAAAAGGCTTTATAGTTGGTAAAGCCAAAGCTGGTCTTTATGTAAAAATTATGGGCACAAATGCATTTTTACCATTAAGTCAAATTGACGTTCGTCCCGTCAGAGATGTGAGTCATTTATTAAAGACGGAGGAAACTTTTGAAATTCTTAAAATGGATTATTCAAAGGGAAATATTGTTGTCTCAAGAAAAGCAATTCTAGAAGAGAAACAGAAAGAAATTAAAAAACAAATTTTAGAAAAGTCTCAAAGTAACTCTGTTGTAACGGGTAAAGTAAAAACATTCACTGACTACGGGGCTTTCGTTGACCTTGGTGGAATTGATGGTTTAGTTCATTTAAGTGACATATCTTGGAGTAGAATAGGTCATCCATCGGATGTATTAGAGGTTGGCAAAAAATATGAATTTAAAATTCTCAAGGTGACAGATGACTCCGACAAAATCAGCTTAGGTTATAAACAGCTAAAAGATGATCCTTGGGAGAAAATTGAAGAGAAAATTTCACTTAATGAAATTTACGACGGAAAAATCACTCATATAACTGATTATGGTGCTTTTGTTCAACTTACAGAAAAAGATTTAGAGGGATTGGTACACTCTAACGACATAAGTTGGACAAAAAAAAATATTCATCCTAATAAAATACTCGAAGTTGGATTTAATATAAGAGTAAAAGTTTTAGAAATTGATAAAGAGAAGAAAAGAATAAGTCTTGGGATTAAGCAAACTGAGCCAAATCCATGGGAAAATATTTTAAATGAATACAAAAAAGATCAGATAATTGATACTGAAATTAAAAACATAACTGAGTTTGGTATATTTGCAAAACTTAACGAGAATATAGACGGGCTTATTCATAAAAATGACC
Organism: uncultured Alphaproteobacteria bacterium; assembly: GCA_902546975.1. GTDB lineage: Bacteria > Pseudomonadota > Alphaproteobacteria > HIMB59 > HIMB59 > HIMB59. The sequence goes on along the minus strand of CACCLU010000002.1, from coordinate 153,266 downwards.
TCTCATGGACTGACTCGAATGGTGATAGAACACTAAAAAAATATCAAAAAGGTCAGAATATTCAGGTTAAAATTTTAGAAATTGATCCCGAAAAAGAAAAAATTAGTTTTGGTATAAAGCAATTATCTGCAGATCCATTTAATGAATTTTTTAAAGATAAATCTAAAGGCGATATTGTTTCTGCTACAATAACTAAAATTAATAATAACGGTATTGATGTTGAGGTAGCTAACTTTATTGAGACAACTATCAGAAGAAAAGAGCTATCAAAAAATAAAGAGGAGCAGAATATATCGAGGTACAATGAGGGTCAAAAAATTGATGCTAAGATTAGCTCTATTGATCTTACAAATAGAAAATTTTCTCTCTCTATAAGGCAACTAGAGATTGATGAAGAACAAAGTTTGTTAGAAAAATATGGATCTAAATCATCTGGATCAGTTTTAGGAGATATTCTAGGTAAGGCTTTGGATGAGGATAAGGACCCTAAAGAAGAATAAATCTGACATACTAAAGACTTATCTCCAATATGAGACTGACTTAACTCCTAAAATTAACGAGGATATATTTAGAAGGTTCTTCGAAATTTTAGAAGAAAATATAAGTGATCATCTATCGATAGAATTAAGAAATTTTGGTGTTTTTAAAATTAAGTTTATGAGTTCTAGATTTGGATCTGATCCTAGAAATAAGAAAAAAATATATATTCCATCTAAATGGAAAGTTACATTCAAGGCAAGTGAATATATTAATAAAAAGTTGAATGAGAAAATTTAAATCTTTTATTGCTTTAGACCTCAAATCCAATGCTCAAAATATAAGTATTGTAAAAAAACTACATTATCATGTGTATGGTTTTAAAGTTGGTTATAGGTCTTTCTATAATAAACGTTCAAACGAACTAATTTCAGAAATTAAAAAGAAAAAAAGTAAATTATTTCTCGATTTAAAACTTCATGATATTCCTAATACTGTTAGTGGTGCAATTGACTCTTTATCGAATATAAATCCTGATTTTCTTACCTTGCATATATCAGGAGGTAGCGAGATGATCAAAGCTGCTTTAAACTCTATTAAGAAAAATAAACTTAAAACTAAAATCTTAGGTGTAACCTTATTGACGAGCTTAGATGGAAAAGATAGCAATAAATTATATAAAGAGAGAAATACAAAAAAACTTGTAAAAAAATATACTGAAATCGCAATGAATGAAAACATTCACGGGCTTGTTTGCTCAGGTGATGACCTGAAAATTTTGGCAAAATTTAAAAAATTAATTAAAATAACACCAGGTGTTAAAATGTTTGCTAGAAATGATGATCAAAAAAGAGTTACTTTTGTTCATAATGCTTTACAAGATGGTGCAAGCTTTGTCGTAATAGGCAGAGAATTAATAGAGAGCAAAAAACCTTTAGATTTATTAAAAAAATATGGTGAACAATATAAAAATAAAAATTTGTGGACAAAATAATCCAGCTATAATTAATCACTGTCTAGATTTAAATATTTCATATCAAGGGTTAATTTTTTACGAAAAGAGTCCAAGGTTTATAGATATAGACACATTATCTCTTATTAACCAATACTTTAAATTACATAAAGATAAATTTGTTGGTGTTTTTGTTAATCCATCGATTGATGAGATTAAAAATAAATTAGAAGTTTTTGATTTTGATACAATTCAACTTCACGGGAATGAAGATCAAAAATTCATAAGCGAAGTGAAATGTAATTTTAAGAAAAATATATATAAATCTATATCCCCAGAAGATTTTAAAACAACTGAATTAATAGATGTAGATCAGTTCCTTATTGAAACGAAACCCTCTTCAAATCAGATGCCTGGAGGAAACAATAAAACTTGGGATTGGTCTGATTTTAAAAATATTAAAAAACTTCCTTATATTTTATCAGGAGGTCTAAATGTCACTAATATCAAAAAAGCAATTAGCTTAACAGGTGCGAATTTTGTTGATATAAATTCTGGTGTAGAGGAACAACCAGGTGAAAAAAGCCTTACTTTGATAGATGGTATTATTTCATCGATTTATAATTAATGAAAACTTATAAACAACCTAGCTCTGTTGGAAGATTTGGTGAGTTCGGAGGCATGTATGTCTCAGAAACATTAATGCCCCTATTATTAAATTTAGATAAATCTTACAAAAAAATTCAAAAGGATAAAAAATTTAGAAAAGAGCTAAATGATCTTTTTAAAAACTACGTGGGTAGGCCCTCCTCTTTGCACTTTGCTAAAAATTTATCTAAATATATTAATGGACCAAAAGTATATTTTAAAAGAGATGAGCTAAATCATACAGGAGCCCATAAAATCAATAATTGCCTCGGGCAAATACTCCTTGCAAAAAAAATGGGCAAAACAAGAATTATTGCTGAAACAGGTGCTGGACAACACGGAGTTGCAACAGCTACTGTTTGTGCTCTTTTTGGTCTTCCTTGTTATATTTACATGGGGTCTAAAGATATCGAAAGACAAAAACCTAATGTTTTTAGAATGAAGCTTCTAGGAGCCACCATTATTCCTGTTGAGTCTGGCAGTAAATCCTTAAAGGATGCAATGAATGAAGCTTTAAGAGATTGGATTAAAAACGTCAGAGATACTTTTTATATTATCGGCTCTACCGCAGGTCCTCACCCCTATCCAAAAATGGTAAGAGATTTTCAATCTGTAATTGGAAAAGAAGCTAGAGAGCAAATATTAAAAGCAGAGAAAAAACTACCAGATTATTTGATTGCTTGCGTTGGAGGTGGTTCAAATGCCATGGGTTTATTTTATCCATTTTTGAATGATAAAAAGGTGAAAATTATTGGAGTTGAGGCGGCTGGTAGAGGCGCAAAAACAGAAGAGACAGCTGCTACAATGACATCTGGAACTCCAGGTATTTTACATGGTAGTTACAGTTATGTCTTACAAGACAATGATGGACAAATAAAAGAGGCCCACTCTATTTCTGCCGGCCTCGATTATCCTGGCGTAGGGCCAGAACACTCCCATCTAAAAGATATTAAAAGAGTTAAGTACTTTGGTATAACTGATAAAGAAGCACTTGAAGCATTTCAAACATGTTCAAAACTAGAGGGAATTATTCCTGCACTTGAGCCTTCTCATGCCCTAGCCTACTTAATTAAAGCGTTTAAAAATAAACATAAAAATAAAGTTGTAATTTTAAATATGTGTGGACGAGGTGATAAAGATTTATTTACTGCAGCTAAAGCAATAGGATTTGATGTAGATGAATAATCTAGACTCTCTTCCTAAGAAAAAAATACTCTCGTTATTTATGACGTGTGGGTTTCCTACACTAAATCAAAGTAAAAAGGTTTTTAGTGAAATGTTATCTCATCAACCAGATATTATTGAGTTTGGGCTTCCCTTTTCTGATCCAATGGCAGATGGGCCTATTATCCAAGAGGCAAACAAACTTGCACTTAGATCAAAATTATCAACACAACAATCACTTAATTTAATTAAAGAATTAAGTAAATCTAAAAATAATACTTCATTTGTTATTATGTGTTATTTAAATACTGTCCGTAAATTTGGATTAAATAAATTCATCAAAAATATTAAAAGTATTGTCGATGGTATAATAATTGTTGATTTGCCTTTTGAAGAAGAAGATGCAATCAAAAAGTCATTGTCTAAAAATAACATCCACTTGATTAAGTTAATCTCTCCAATGACTAATGAAAAAAGATCACAAAAACTTTTAAAAAATTCAAAAGGATTCATTTATTATATATCAGCAACTGGAATCACTGGTTCAAATAAATTAGATTACAAAGAAATAAATAAAAATGTTAAATCTATAAAAAAAATGTCTTCTGTTCCTGTTTTAGTTGGATTTGGGATCAAGTCTAAAAAAGATGTCATTGATATATCCAAAAAAACAAATGCAGATGGCGTTATAATTGGCTCAGCTCTAATTCAAAAATATTTTGATATAAAGATGGATTTTAATAAGTACCTTAAAAGCCTTAAAAAATTTATTCAAGAGGTTAAGGTCTAAAAATGAACTGGCTCACAGATTATGTAAAACCTAAATTAAGCTCCCTTGTAAATAGAAAAGAGCCTCCATCTGAATTATGGACTAAGTGTGGATGCGGGGAAAGAACCCTGTATGTAAGTGACTTAAAAGAAAATCTTAATGTGTGTTCATATTGTGACTTTCATATGGGGATGGATGTAAATAGTAGATTAAAAAATTTATTTGATAACGAAAATTATGAATTAATCGAGGTCCCTTTTGAAAATAATGATCCTCTAAAATTTAAAGATCTTAAAAAATACACAGACAGGATGAAAGCTGCACAAAAAAAAACTGATCAAAAAGATGCCGCCATTTTAGCTAAAGGTGAAATTGGAAGCGAAAAAGTTGTAGTTTTTATTTTAGATTTTAATTTTATGGGTGGTTCAATGGGTCAATTTGTTGGTGAAGCATTTAAAATTGGTTGTCAAAACGCTGTTGATTTGAATTGTCCATTTATATCTGTTGCTTCTTCAGGAGGTGCAAGGATGCAAGAAGGTATTGTAAGTTTAATGCAACTACCCAAAACAGTTGCAGCTGTGAATATGCTAGACCAACATAAAATTCCTTACGTAAGTGTTCTAACTCACCCTACCACTGGAGGTGTGAGTGCTTCGTTTGCGATGCTTGGAGATATTATAATTGCTGAAAAAGGAAGTATGATTGGTTTTGCTGGAAAAAGAGTTATCGAAGAGACAATCAAAGAACAATTACCTGAGGATTTTCAAACAGCGGAATATCTTCTTGAACACGGAATGGTTGATATGGTTGTCCATCGAAAAGAATTAAGTCAAACACTTTCAAAAGTTTTATCATTCGTAAAAAAATAAGTTCTTGAAAGATCCCATTTTTCAAAGGCTACTAAATTTACATCCAAAATTTTCAGACTTATCTTTAGGGAGAATTAAAAAACTTTTAAAGAAAATCAATTTTGATGAAAATTTACTACCGAAAGTCATTCACATAGCTGGTACTAATGGTAAAGGCTCAACAGCAGCTATTTTGAAATCAATTCTCAATCATCATAATTATTCAACACACGTATACTCCACACCTCACCTAGTAAAATTTAATGAAAGAATTCAATTAAGATCAAAAGAAATTTCCAATCAAAAATTATTAGAGTATTTGAAGTATTGCGAAGATAAAAATGAAGGAAACTTGATAACATTTTTTGAAATTACTACTGCGGCAGCCTTTAAAGCTTTTCAAGATCATAAAGCTGACTATCTGATATTAGAGGTTGGGCTTGGAGGAAGATTTGATGCTACAAATATTTTAAAGAAATCAAAGTATGCAGCTATCACTCCAATTTCCTTAGATCATCAAGATTATTTAGGAAATTCATTGCTTCAAATTACTTTTGAGAAATTAGGAATATTAAATCCAAAAAGTAAGATTTTTATTAATCGACAGAAAACAAATGTTATGAAATATATTAAGTCACAATTAAAAAAAAGAAAATTAACTGCAAATCTATTTAATAATCATTGGAAAATAAAATCTAATTTTTATTTATCGAATGATATAAAAATTAATTTATCAAAATTAAGTTTACAAGGATCACATCAATTAATTAATGCTGGATTAGCAATACACTTAGCTAGGAATATATTGAAAGAAAAATTTGTAATAGAAAAAACAGAAAAAGCGTTGATGAATTGTGAGTGGCCTGGGAGATTACAGCAAATTAAGAGTGGACTTTTAAATAAAAAAATAAAAAAATATAAGGATATTTACTTAGATGGCTTTCACAATATAGATGGCATGAAAGCATTAATTAAATCATTACCAAAAAATAGGAAAATACTCATATGCTCTTTTTTAAATAACAAAAAATATATTCAGATGCTTTCTAGCTTATCAAATCATTTTAATAAATTAATTGTTGTTAAAATGAATGAGGAAAATTCTATTACTGAGGATCTACTACCCAAATACCTTAAACTCTATTTTGCAAATTCCTTAACAGATTCATTTAAAATGATTAATAAATTCTCATCAAATCAGACCACAATTTATTTTGGAGGATCATTATATTTTATTGGTGAAGTGATAAAATTAAATCGTTTAAAAAATTAGATTTTCTCACTATATAGTGCCAAATAGCAAAAATATCCGCATTTATAAAGATATATTGATTGATCTAAATTTTCTCAGAAAAGTAGGAATTAATAACTAACCTTAATCCTCCAGAACCATTCTTGTGGTTTTCTTCAAGAATGGTTCTACTAAATTTTCTTTTTGTTTTTCAAATAAAGTAGTAAAGCTAGTCCTTCGTATGCAATTTTCCATAATTGTCTAAATAATGGTAGCTTCAACAATAAAGACAGGTATCTCCATCTTGGAATTGTATCCCATAAAACTAAAAAGGACTCTGATCCAGAAACAATTTTTCCATCATGATATACATGCATTCTTCTAAATAAATCTTTTTTGGAGAGATGATTTATATGCTCATCTTTATTTTTTGAAATATCAACATAGTTTATATTACAGGTTTTCTTTTTATAGTGACTTATCTCTGCATTACAAATATTACATGAACCATTAAAGTATACTTTCATTTTGATTATGCGGGTGGTGGTATTGAGCCATCTTTAAATAGATCATATCCCTTTAAGACAGCAGGTCTAAGTGATATTTGATTATACCAACGCAATAGATTGATATATTTATTCAGACCTATATCATGAATTGGATGTCTAGCGATCCAAGGAAATGTTGCGATATCTGCAATTGAATATTCATTTGCCAAATATTCATTTTTAGACAAATGATCATCTAAATTTTTGTATATCGTTTCTGCAATTTTAAAATATCTATCTTCACCAAAATCACTTTTACCGGGATTATAATGATGAAATTGATGATGCTGACCTAACATAGGGCCTATATAACCCATTTGAGCCATCAACCACTGGGTTGTTACACTTTGATTTGAGCCATAAAATTCTCCTGATAAATTTGCCAAGTAAATTAAGATAGCACCAGACTCAAATATGGTCTTATTATCATGTCTTAAAACAGGAATTTTTGAAAATGGAGAAATTTTTTTAAACTCATCGTTGAATTGTTCACCCTTATTTAAATTATTTAAAGTCAAATCATAACTCTCATTAATCTCCTCTAACATTATTGAAATTTTTCTTGCATTTGGAGTTGAGTCTGCAAATAACTCAAACATTCAAATTAAACTCATAATATATTTATGAACAAAATATCCTATTACGAGTAAAGTCAATCCAATCAAGTAAATTAGCCAAAAATTCATATTGAGATTTTTTGCAAAGAAAAAAGGTAAGAAAAATAAATATGAGACAGGTACTCCAATAAGAATGCTTTTTGCAAATATTACAGTATTTTCAGTATTTTTATGCTCTAAGAAAGAGAAGGCTATGGCTATTATACTTGCTATTGGAAGAGCAATAATAAATCCAGATAGCTCAGGTTTTTTACCGGAAAGCCAACTTGCAAATGCAATCACAAGAGCAGCTAATAAAACTTTTAAAGCAAAAATCATAATTATCTATTTTATACTAATTAATAATAATTAAAGATTATTTTCAGGTATTAAGAAAGTTGTTGATGCCCAATCACTATGCCAGATTGGCTCATTTTTTTCTGGGTCTGCTTTTAATGGATAAATCACAACTGAGTCTAAAAGATATTCCCTTCCTGGTTCAATATCAAAAGTGAATTTTCCTTTATCATCCGTTATGGTATTTACAATTGATAACTTTGTATTTTTATATTTCGAAAAAATTGTAACAAGATTTTTTTTTAGTGGTTTTTTTTTGTAATATAAAGTTCCACTCATTTGCTTTGAATTCAATTCTTTGTAAGGATTTTGGTCTAAAACAAATTCAAATAGAAGTCCTGTTTTTTTATCCTTCCCCTCACTGCCATTTAGTGTAATAAGAGATTTTGCATAACGACGATAACTCTCAATAAAATTACTTTCGGGAAATCCTTTCTCAAAATGAGTATCGATTAGTTGCTGGTAACCTTTTTCATTAACAAAATCCTCGAATTTTTGAAACTTTTTATAATCAACATATTTATCTTTAGTTTCATGATAAATAATTAATAAATTGTCTAAATTAGTCGTTATATTAATTGCAGGCACATCACCTAGTATGCCCTTTATTTTTTCTTTTTTATTTTTGGATCCAGATAAAATTTTAAATGTTTTAAAATCTTGTGGATTATACATTAAAACCATACCTTGAAATTCTTGTCCTACCCTCAAGTGAGCATTTATTAAGTCATCATTAAGTTGATATTGCGTAGGCTCGATCCAAAATTCATGAGCGTTTGCTCTAATAGAATAAGCAATAAGTAGAAAAAAAATATAAAGAATTTTTAGATGAATTTTGGTAAACATGACCGAATGATTAAGTACTTATTTTTTCTAATTTTAATATTGAGCTCTCCTCTGCATTCACACGAAATTAAACCCGCAGTGATGGATATTACCATTATTGAAGGAAATGCATCAATCGAATTTAAATTAAATGCAGAAACTGTTCTTTCTGAAATTGATGCCTCTTTATATCAGGATACCAACGACTCACCTCAATCTCAAAAATATGATGCGTTACGGGCCCTTTCCACTGAAGAAGTAGAGAAAATGGTCATAGAAAATGAAAACAAATTTACAGATAAGATTAAAATCAATATCGGAGATGAAACTATTCCGCTTTCTTTAAGAAATGTAGATACTTTTCAAGAAATAAACGATGAATTTCCCAGAGATACAACTTTAAACATAGGTTTTGAAATAAAAGATGAGTCTTTTACCATTCAATTTGAAAAAGAATTGGGTCCCGTGGTAATTAGACATTTTGAGGATTTATCAAAAGAGTCTGCTTTATTTACAACTTATTTACAACCTGCTGAAAGATCATCACTCATATCTCAACAGACACGGTCTTCAGCTTTAAGTACAACAATTGAATATTTAGTTTTAGGGATAGAGCATATTGTTCCTAAGGGACTTGACCATATCTTATTCATAATAGGTATCTTTTTTTACGCCATCAAATTTAAACCTTTATTACTTCAAGTCACAATGTTTACAGTTGCGCATTCGATCACACTTATTCTAGCTAGTTTTAATTTAATTTTTATACCTGCTACTATTGTTGAACCGTTAATAGCATTGTCTATAAGCTATGTTGCAATTGAGAATATATTTCAAAGACGTTCAACTTTACTTCGGTATTTAATAATTTTTATTTTTGGATTAATTCATGGTTTAGGTTTTGCGTTTGTGCTGGGAGATATTGGGTTAAATACTAGTCAACTTGTTTTAAGTTTAATCTCATTTAACATTGGTGTAGAAATAGCACAGATAGCAATTATTATCTTAGCATCAATTATCTTTATAATACCTTCACGTCAGAGTTGGTATAGAGCATTTTTGCAAATTCCTATTTCGATTATAATTTCAATGATTGGTTTATATTGGTTTATTGAAAGAGTATTCTTTTAAAAAATTAATTTTAATAGTGCCAAGAACTGATAGAGATTTATCTGTTATCACCATTTCTCCTGAACTTGGATAATAATCAAGAAAACCACCAACAATTACATAATGGGTTACAAAAATTAAATTACCTTGACTGTCGTCCCAATTTTTAATGAATTGATTTAATTCATACATTTGTTTTGAATGGTTTTTTTGATAATCAGCTGAAAATGTTGAATTTAAGGCACTTAAACTCTCAAAATTTCCAAATGCCAGACGAGCGGTTTCTTTGCAGCGACACCATTCGCTGGAATAAACAGAGTCTATTGGAATAGAATATTTAGAAAATAATATACCCATTCGTTTAGATTGATTAATTCCTTGTTCATTTAAATTTCTTTGTGTTGAACAATCGTATAATTCAAAATTATTGGGATCACCGCCTCCAGGAGCATATGCGTGACGAATAAAAACTACTTTACCGCCCTCTTTTAATAATTCCCAACTTGCTGTTTCATCAGATAAAGAATTAAATGTAAAAAAAAGAGAAATTAAGAAAAAGAAATTAACAATTTTCATTGTTGTGAGAGGTATTGATGATATGCCTGCTTTTTTATGTCATTCCAATATTGATCTGCCTCTTCAGCTGTATATTTTCCGTAAAGTTGCATCCAAAGATCAGTTGTCACTAAAGATAAAGCTTCCTCTTTTTCTTTCCACTCATCATAGAACCAAGGGTATAAAGAGGGCTCAACTCCTTTTTGTGAAAAATAATTGACCTCTTCATGAATTCCCCCTATGTCTATAATCATTGTTTTAGGAGAAAACTCTACATCCTCGAAAAAACGTATACGTGCTATATCTTCTTCGGTTAATCCTTTAACCACTATACCTTCAACGCCAGAATAATTTTCACCGAAGATTATTACAGGGAAGTTTTCATTAATGACTAAACGCAATTCACTTTTTGGTGCAAAAGCTTTATTTATTTTTAAGTGATCAGTTTTTCCTCTTATAACCTTCTCTAATATTGCAATAGAGCGAAGAGTACCGTAAAAAAAATAATTATTCATTTTAGTCTTAGAAAAATTCTGGAAGAGCTGCTTTTTTTATCTTCATTTCATGAAGGAGTATGCAAATTTGTTCAGAAATTTCAACACTATTTCGCGTATCACTGTGAACACACACTGAGTGAATGTTTGTTTTGAGAATATTCCCATAACGTGAAATAATCCCTTCTTGTACAAGCATGGCTTTTACATGCTCCTTGGCGCTTCTAGGATCTGTTATCAAAGAGTCATTAATGGAACGAGGTGTTAAAGTAGCGTCATCTTCATAAGTGCGATCTGCAAAAATCTCAAGGGCGGTGGGTATGTTGCAATTCATACCGATTTTAGCAAGTTCACTTAAAGCAGGTGCAAGTAATATCATTGATGGGTAATTTTTTTTTAAAACATCTACTATTTCACTAGAAAGGTCTTGGTCAACGCATGCCATATTACTCAAAGCTCCATGAAGCTTAACATGTGTTAATGGAAAATTAATATTAGAGGCAAGATTATGCATAAACATTAACTGGTCTTTGACAATTTCTTGGATTAATTTTTTGTTCCAATTAATTTTTGTGCGCCCAAAATTATCTCTATCTAAAAAAGAAATATGCGCACCAACTGAAACATGTTTTGTTTTACAGTAATTTAGTGCTTTAAAAACAACGTCTTCTGACCCCCCATGATATAAACAAGAAAGATTAGCAGAGCTAATTTTATTTATTAACTGCGCATCAATAGTCTCGAAAAAACTGAGATCTTTTTCTGCGATATCAGAATTTAAATTAATTTTATTCAAATGCACTAAAGTTACATTATGATATTAACGTGTATTTCAAAGGAATAAATTCTTATGGGGATCGGGGTTTAGTCCTAGATTTTGGGAATGAAACCTCAAAATCTATATCGCAGGAGGTAAATGAGACATTTTTAAGTATTTCAAACCTTAATCTTCAATCACTAAACATTATTCCTTCCTTCAATAAAATAGTTGTAATTTTTGAAAATTCAAAAATTAGAGATCAAAACAAAAACAAAATTAGTATGAAAATGAAAGATACAAACTCTCAAACTAACAAAAAAGTCACTAAAACATGGGAAATACCGGCATGTTATAATGAAGATTTTGCTTTAGATATAAAGATCATCCAAAAACTACACCAGATTACAAAAGAAGAGGTTATCAATCTTCACTCATCAGTTCGTTACTATACATATTATATAGGCTTCATGCCGGGATTTCCATATTTAGGGGATGTTCCCTCCCAATTAATCACACCGCGATTAGCTACTCCAAGGGTAAAAATTCCTGCTAGATCCATTGGCATAGCAAAAAACCATACCTGTATATATCCAAAAGTTTCACCTGGGGGTTGGAATATAATTGGACAAATACCATTTGATATTTTTGATTTACAAAGTTCTTACCCTTCCCTTTTTCTTCCAGGTGATGAGGTAAAATTTTACTCCGTATCACTTTCAGAGTTTGAAAAAATTAGAAAATATAATTTTTCATTAAATGAATTGATCAAAGAATACTCGTCATGAACTCAATAATAATCACTCGTGCAGGGACTCATTCAACGATTCAAGACTTTGGAAGATTTCAATATCAGCACTTAGGAGTTTCACCAAGTGGAGCAATGGACCAAAGAATTATTACAGAGCTACAAAAAATTATACCCAATCATCAAAATCAATTTCTAGAATTTGCTTATGTGGGGCCTTCAATAAAAGTAAAAGAAGGATCTGTTAAGATTTGTGTTGGTGGTAATTGTAATATGAGTATTCAGAAAAATAACAACAGCCAGCTTGAGTGCCAGCCCTATAAAAGTATTAATTTATTTGAGGGCGATGAATTGATTATTCACAATACAATAGACTCAGTATACGGATACATAGCATTTGAACATGGACTTGGGTTAGAGCCTTGTCTTAATAGCTACTCTACTGACACAAAAGCAGGAATAGGTTCAATTAATCGACCTTTAAATGATGAAGATATATTTCACATTAGTAAAGATGTAAGCTCTTGGGATCTCACCTCTATACCAAAACCTGATTTAGAAAAGGTAACCAACTTCAAAGTTTATCCCGGTCCTCAAATTCAATATTTCTCAGACAATACTATACAATCTTTTATTAGCGGTGTTTTTACAATAACTAATCAAAGTGATCGAATGGGTATCAGGCTCAAAGGTGAGAGTCTCATTAGTTCTAAGTCTCATGATATTTTGTCTGAAGGAATATTACCTGGGTCTATTCAAGTGCCAAGTGATGGACAACCCATTGTATTAATGCGGGACATTCCCTGTACTGGCGGGTATCCCAAAATTGCAATTTTAAATGAAGTGGATATTTCAAGAATCTCTCAGCTCCCCCCTGAAACCAAAATCACCTTCGATTTACAAACAATCTATTAGCACAGATTTTATGTATAATTAAAAGTGAAAATCTCAAGCGTTCAAGATCTTATACCAATATCGAAAAATTCGAATAGCTCCATGTTATCAAGACATGATGCACTGGAAAAATTCAATTCTTTTAATCCTGCTCTCTATGCAAAAACAAGAAACTTTTTGAATGGACAAATTTCAAGATTATCAGCCCATATAAAATATGGAGTCATCACTAACATAGAGCTCTATCAATATATTCGAGACAAATATAATTTTGTTGAGAGTGAAAAGTTTATTCAAGAATTAGCATGGAGAGATTTTTGGAGAAGCTATGCCTACCATCATCCTGATCAACTATGGACAGATGTAGAAGAATATAAAACTGGATTTCAAGCTCAAGAATATCAAGATAACTTGCCTGAGGATATTATGTCAGCAACAACACCAACACAGATTATTAATATTTTCATCGAGCAACTCACTAGCACTGGGTACCTTCATAACCATGCACGTATGTATTTGGCTTCTTATATTATTCACTTTAGAAGAGTGAAGTGGCAAGCTGGAGCGAAGTTTTTTATGAGTCATTTACTGGATGGAGATATTGCAAGTAATAACTTCTCTTGGCAGTGGATCGCGAGTACCTTTGCAGGAAAACCTTATATATTTAATTTAGAAAATGTTCACAAATACTGTCACAAAAGCATAGATATTATCCCTGAGAAGAATCGAGAAATAGATGGTAGCTACGAAGAAATTAGCTCGAGGCTCTTTCCCAATTTATGAACTTAATTTATTTATATGACGAGTTTATGAGAGTGCCAGCCGGTATTGAGGGTAATCCTGTTTACATCTTTGATGATACTTTAACTGAAGGCTATGAGCTTAGTGACAAAATCATTGAAAACAGATACTTTTTAGCGAAAGAGGCAGGGGCTGAAATCTATAGAGGTAATACATATGAGATATTACAAGAAATTCATAACCAAAACACCATATCCAAAATTATAACAAAATCTACTTTTAGACCTATTTACCAAAATTTATTTCAAAAATTAGGTGAAAAATATGATTTAGAGCAGTTACCCGATTACTTCTTGTTACAGGAGAATTATCTTCATCCAGCAAAAAGATTTTTTCAGTATTGGAACAAAATTAAGAAAAATTTAGAATATTAGTCATGGCTGAGAAATGCAAATATTGCGAGGGAGAGCTATCAGTCATGGACAGTGTGTATATTGAATCTGAAATTCGAACAGCGCCTAAGAAAGTTCAAAACTTAATTAAAAGTCATCATAATCTTGTCTGTTACATGTGTTATAAAAAACTAAAAGCTATTAAAGTGATAAATACTGAAGATAAAAATAAAAAATTAAATTAAAGATTTTTGACTGTTTCTCTTAACTCGTACTTTTGAATTTTACCAGTTGATGTTTTTGGTAGGACCTGAAATACAAAAGTTTTAGGCATTTTAAAACCAGCTAAGTGCTCTCTACAAAATTTCTTTAACTCATCTTCTTCTACTGTTTGACCTTCAATTAATTCTATAAAAGCGCAGGGTGTCTCACCCCATTTTTCATCAGGTCTAGCAACAACTGCTGCTAATGATACTGCAGGGTGCTTTGTAATAATATTTTCAATTTCTACAGATGATATATTTTCACCACCACTAATAATAATATCTTTTGATCTATCTTTAACTTGAATATACCCACTAGGGTGCATTACTGCTAAGTCGCCTGAATGAAACCATCCGCTTTTCATCGACTCTTTCGTGGCTTCTTCATTTTTGTAATACCCCATCATGACAGTATTTCCTCGGATCATAATCTCCCCCATAGTTTCTCCATCGGAAGGGACAGGTTCGAGTGTTTCTGGGTTCATGACCGATACCATTTCTGTGTGCGGATAGCGAACTCCTTGATAGGCTTTGAGCTCAGATCGCTTCTCATCTGCTAGATTATCCCAGTCCTTATTCCAAGCACAATGAACAACATGACCGTAAGTTTCAGTCAGTCCATATACATGCATAACCTCAAAGCCTAAAGACTCCATTTTTTGAAGAATTGAACTAGGGGGTGGTGCACCAGCAGTCATAACATAAACCTTATTATTCAATGCTTTTTGATCATCTGAAGGGGCATTTGCTATCATATTTAATACGATAGGAGCACCTCCAAAGTGAGTCACCTCATATTTATCAATTAATTCGAAAATTTCTTTAACAACAATATTTCGTATAAATATTACACGGGCATGGAGCATCGCCAAAGTCCATGGATACCCCCAGCCATTGCAGTGAAACATTGGCACTGTATATAAATATGTTAGCCGGTTAGGCATATTCCATGCAGTGATACTTCCCATTGACATTAAATAGGATCCTCTGTGATGGTACACAACACCTTTTGGGTTTCCTGTTGTTCCAGATGTGTAGTTCAGTGAAATAGCCTGCCACTCATCATCAGGTCTTATCCATTCAAAACCCTCATCACCTGTTTGTAGGAAACTTTCGTACTCTAGTTTTCCAATTGATGGAATATCTCCTAAATCTGCTTGCTTGTCGTCGATATCAATAACGATGATATCTCGGTTAACTTGAGCAATAGCGTCAATTGCTACATTGTGAAATTGTCGATCCACTATAAAAACTTTACAGTCACTATGATCTAGTATGTAAGCAACTGTTCTGGTGTCTAAACGAGTATTAATTGTATTAACAACTCCTCCTGTCATAGGAACAGAATAATGCGCTTCAAATAATTCAGGTGTATTTGCTGCCATAATAGAAACAACATCACCTTTACCAATTCCAACTTTGGTTAAGGCACTAGCAAATCGAGTACATCGATCGTAAACCTGTCTCCAGGAGTATTTTCTCTCTTTATATACTATGGCTTCATAGTCAGGGTATACGTCTTTTATTCGATCAAGGAAACTGATGGGAGTTAAAGAAACAAAGTTTGCATCATTTTTATGCATTCCCTGTTCAAAATTATTCATTAGTTTTTTAGCCTTCTCCCTGTAGACAACATTGCATGGATCCTATCCCTCGTCTTATTGGATTGTATTAAATTTATCAAAGACTGTCGCTCTAAATCATATAGATCAGCTTCCGACAATTCTTTAGATTTAGTTGTATCACCCCCGCTAAGTACGGTTGCTAAATGAAGACCAATATCAACATCATAGCCAAAAATGATCTTTTTCTGCTCTAAATCCAATAAAACTTGATGCATTTTCTCTTTTACCTCAGGTCCGCTTAGTGTGAACTTTGGCTTTTCTGGAGCTGAATATCCACTCTTTAATAATGATACTTGATTAAAGGCTTCCACAAGAAGATTGTCTCTATTTAAAACAAAAATATCATCATCAAGAAAAAATTTATGCTTTTTAGCTTGCAATGGGGAATGGGCCATTAGGCCATATCCTATAATATCAAATACTTGAAGAGCTGCTTGATCATGGTCATTTACATATTTTTTGTCTTGTACCCATCTCCACAATAATTCTTTACAACCACCACCACCTGGAACAAGGCCGACGCCTGTTTCTACTAAACCTAAAGTACTATTCATGTGAGCAACCATCTTAGTAGTTTGGCATGCCACTTCAAAACCACCACCAATAGCTAGACCTGCGACAGCACTGACTGTTGGTTTCGATGCATATTTCAATTTCATACACGCGGATTGAAAATCAGATAGGTATTTATCGATACCTTTCCAATCTTTTACGTCAGCTAAACCAATCATGGTATTTAAATCAGCGCCTGCAGAAAAATTCATAGCTTCATTATAAACTACAAGCCCTTGATAATTATCTTGCTCAAGACGGTCTACTGACTCCTCTAAAATTTTCATGGCATCTGCGTTCAAGGCATTAGCCTTCGTGTGAAATTCACAACATAGTACCTTCTGTTCTCGTGGCTCATCATTAAATTGCCATATAGTGGCAGCAAAATTTTTAGATAAAGGGTTAGCATATTTCTTGTGATCACCTAATCGGCGAACGCCCTCTCCTCTGGAGATAAACTTCATGCCCGCCTCGTGATTATAGGCTCGTGAGGAAGCTGAGTCGTAAGGCTCTTGTTTTAGCTTAATCATAGTTGTCAACAACTCAGGAATATCTTGTTTTTCATCTTGAAGTCGTTGAACAAATTTGTTGAGACCGTACTCATTTAATAATTCAAATGGCCCTTCATTCCAGTTAAATCCCATGCGGAGAGCGTCATCGATGTCTGTTACCCTTGATGTAACTTCAGGAATACAAAAAGCGCTATAATTAATGATTTTTGCTAGAACTGCAAAAGCATATCGACCATACTCACTATCATCATCAAGGAGTGCTTTGATGCCCTCTTTCTCAACTCTTCTAGCGATTTCTAAATCTACTTTATCAAAATCATAATAACTCATGTCTGAAGTATTCATGGCTTTAACGTGTTCATCGCCCTCAACAATTGTTGTTTGATAAAAACCACCAGGGCCCTTATTTCCATTAAAACCTTTGTCAAGTAACTGCTCGACCAAAGGGTGAGGTTTTACCACATCCATAAAAGGATCATTTTCTTGTAATTCTTTTTTAAAGCTTGCAAGAACATCTTTCATCAAATCAATTCCAATGAGATCATAGAGTCCAAAAACACCTGTTTTAGGAATTCCTAATGGTCGGCCAAATAAGGCATCTGCAATTTCTACTGGAAGGCCTCGTTCTAAAGCCTCATACATTGCCACTTGCATCGCGTACACACCAATTCGATTGCCAATAAAACCAGGAGTGTCGTTACAATTCACAATTCCTTTACCTAGCTCATTTTTACAGAAATCACGAAGTCCTCCCATCTTGTCTTTATTCATCGTTGGTGTTTCAACGATCTCTAATAATCTCATAAATCGGACAGGATTAAAAAAGTGAGTAATACAAAAATCAGCTTTCATGCTATCGGACATATCTTGTGTCAGGATTGAAAGAGGAATTGTTGAAGTATTAGATGAAATAATAGAGTTGGGGCTGCGAACTTTATCAATTTGGGAGTAAAGTTTGTGTTTGATATCAATACGCTCAACAACAGCTTCGATAACCCAATCTGCATCTTTAATCTCATTAAAATCATCATCGAGATTACCTGGTTTGATATGGTCAATTCGAGACCTTTCCACTAATAGGGGTGGATCTGACTTTTTGATAATATCAATCGCATTTTCAGAAATTTGGTTGGGTTTGTCTTTGCCTTTGAGATCAAGCAAGACTACTTGACGGTTTGAATTTGCAAGGTGAGCGGCTATTCCTGAACCCATCGTACCAGCACCAATTACAACAATTTTTTTAAATTTATTCATAATAAAGCACGAGATAATAACAAAATTATTTTTATTAGGTAGGGGTCATTTTTAAATTAATTTACTGAAAAAACCTAAATTATCATTTTTAATATTACCTGTAACAAAACCCCTATCTAAATAACTATTGAAGAATTCACAAGATGTTTCAGGTACCAAACTGCAATTGTGGCAAGATGCAAGATTAGATGAATATGGACCTTGGCCAGCCACTTCACCGACTTCCATACAAACTGGGTCAACAGAGCACCATTTAGAATTTTCGATACATTTTTCTATAACTCTCTCTAAATAATCAGGTTGGCCCATTCTAACTAGACCACCCATTGTGGCTTCTTTATTTCCTGAAGAAGTGTAAATTAATATACCTGCCATTGGGTTTTTTTCATCATTTGAAGAATAAATTCTCTCTTGAAGCGCAGCAGCCCCATATCCACACTCATAAATTAATGTATTAATTAATAAATGTGCAAATGTATGAAGAAAAATATATCTTGGGTTCATTCTTGAAGCTTCCCATTCTCTCTGAATAATTTTTTTAAAATTTCTTACTCTTTCTAATACAACCTCTCTATTTTCAAATTCTTTGATCATATCTTCTTTAAATTGTAAAAAAATTCCTTCTCCCTTATGATTAACAGCGGGTAACCAAGAGTCTTGGTACTCTGGCCTCTCAGCCCACATCAACTCTGAAAGTTCTCTTTTTGAAATTGATCCATTAGGTAAGATTCTGTTAAAACCACAAAGTACCTCGGTCTTTTTTAATGTTTTGACCAGAGTTATTTTATCAAAAAAATTAGAGACTATTTCTTTGTAATTCGTTTTATCAAGAACTATTGTTCTTGAGTCATCACTATCATTATTCTTTTGAAAAAGTAGATATTCAGGGAATTTAAAATCATTTTGATTTTCTTCTTTTGGAATATTTGCAGAGTTAGAAAGACTATTGGCATCGATCATATTTTTAATAGCCCTTGATATTTGTTCATCAGAGAATTTCTTTAACTCTTTTTTGTAACTTGTATCTCTTATTATATCTGGGGTAATGGTATGTCCAATTTGATTCAAAGTATCGACCTTTGTTCGAATAACTACTGAATTGAAAATTTTTATAAGCTCCTCAGGCAAAGAGTCAAAGTTCTCGGGAACAAAAATTGAACTTTCAAGAACAGCATAATAAATATTGCTGGAGGATCTTAATGTGGCTCTTAGATTTGAATTACATGGAGATGGTGTCTCTTGATGGTTCCAAATTCTTTTACCACTACAAGAGTACTTGTGCTCTGTTGATAAACTATCTTGCAATCTTGTTCCAAATAAAACGCCTCCTAATGTCCTAGATTTTTTACATGTACCACATTCTATTCTTTGACCTTGTAAACCAGGACTTCCGCTAAACTTATAAAATAAATTTTTATCATCACAAGTTGGGCTTGCAGTTCGATGTACCCATTCATTCCAAGGAAAATCTTGTATATGACCACTTTCACAAATGACGACTATTGGTACTTGTATCAAAACAAGCTTGCAATCACGACATCTTGGTTTGCCCCTTCTATGTAGTGCTAATTCCTCCATTTTTCGACATTTTTTACAAAAATGCCATTTTGGAAAACGCAAAAAAGGCATTTCCAAACCCGTATTTTTATCATTAATTGTAGAGGTAAAATCCTTTTCCCTAAATTCTGGAGGAGATCTAAAATGACTAACATTCAATTGTCTTTGAAGTCTCCATTCATAAATAAGAAACTCATCTAATTCATCTTTATTCCTTGATGCACCATTAAATGATTTGTACCAGTGATCTAAGCCACATGCTATTAAACCTGCGCCGTCTTTTGTAACATAGAGAGAACCTACTCCAAAGGGTCTAATCAACTGTGAAGTTCTAATGGGATTATCGTTTTTCATATTCTTCCATATTATTATAATGATGAGAAATCACCGCATTTGACTCTGTATCAACATCTCTCATCGATGTAGGTGTAATCCAAGTACGATACTGAAAATCTGGTGGTAAAAAATCACCAGCTTGATGAATTAAACCTATATCTATGTCTTTAGAGTCTTTAGTCCAATAATCATGATCTAAGTCTTTCCAATTTTTTATTCTATCTTCAAATTTTTTGATTAAATAATCATATTCATTTATGTCTATTTGTTTAACTCTATCGCTAATTAAAATCTTAAAATCATTAATTAAGTTATTTGGAATTGGTTTAGGTTTAGAGTTCACATCTTGATTACCATACATCCTTATATAACCAATTAGTGCTGCATGTAGCGCTTTTTCAATAACAGGTGGGGAAAAGGGTGTTACGCTCATAGGCTCGACTTGTGCGTAAAGTCTATCATGATATGTTTTAAATTTTTCGAAGTGAGATTTATCCCTTGGTCTTGTATGACCATACAATATGACTACTAAACCAGGGCGCTCCATCCAGTTACGACCAATTCTTCCAGAAACTTGAATATATTGGGAGGTCGTCTTAGGTTGACCAAGGATAGTTAATAATGACAGTCTTGGAACATCAACTCCAACCTCAATTACATTTGATGCTAAACAAATATCAACAGGTTGTAAATTGTTAGAATTTTTGGAGGATAATTTTATATTTTTACTTACTGAAAGTTCATCAATAGCACTTGCAACTTCATCACTACTTTTTCTACTAGTTAATTCCATTATTGAGTTTAAATGACTACCTAACCTTCTTATCTGAGATTTATCTGATTGATACCTTCTACCTAAAAGCTTTAATCTATCGACGATATCTAATTGTATTAGGGAGATAGTTGTGCCTAGCTCTCTTAATGAGCCAAAAAAATTCATTAATGTGTACCATGGGTCTTGCTTTTCTTCATCCATCTGAAAAACTGAATATAATAAGCGCGAATAAATTCTCACTTGCGCTGTTTGTATTGAGCCATAATTTGGAGTTAATAGACCTAAATATTTCTTTGGATTGATTAAATTTTCATCTTTAATTGCATATTTTGAGAAAAAACTATCTTCAACATTTAATGCAAATGGGGGGAAAAGATTTACATTTTTTCTATTATATAAGTCATTTACTTGCCTGTTAAAACTTCTAATTGTAGCTGTAGAACAAATAATCTTTGGTTTAAAAACTTTATTTTCTAATTTATGCGAGCATAAATCTTCAATAAGTCCCTCATACATACCGCACATAGAGCCCAATGGTCCTGTAATTAAGTGAAGTTCATCTTGAATAATTAAACTTGGAGGAGAGAACTCTCTTACACCATCATCATTTAATCCAAAAATTTTTTTTGAGTCCTTATTCCATGTTATTCTTACAAATTTATCAACTGTGCCAATTAAAACTGAAGGCTGGTATTTATAAACATCCTCATCAACAACATAAATAGGAAGATTTTTTTCATAAAACTCACAATTAGTATTTTCACATACAAATTGAATTTCATTATTATCTCTTTGCAGTCCGACAATCTTTATCTGGTTGTTAATTAATGTTTTGCCGATTGGGCTTGAACAACAAGGGCACTTTGTTATTAAAAAAGGATAAAGGGTTTCCTTTGGATTTGAGAGAAGTTTAGTATGCACTTGAAGAGCGCCTGGATATTTATCACTTTTTACATCATTTCTGTTTGGTGTATTATCTCTTCCAAGCCAAACACCAATTGAGAAACTATCTTTACCCAGCTCCTCAATCATTCTTAATCGAATTATTTCCATGGCACATATCATGCCAGAGGCTCTCATAAATTGTTGTGCGGTGAGCAATCTTAAGGTATATCGCATCAATACTTGAACTCCTTTATCAAGAGGATTTTTTAATCTTCTATAAAAACAAGTAAATGCTGATAGTCCTAAATATGCTTCTGTTTTTCCTCCGCCTGTTGGAAAAAAAATTAGTTCTACATCCTCTCTATTCTGGTCATTTAAAATGACTGCGCTTTTAATTGATGTCAACAAAAACGCTATCTGAAATGGTCTCCACTTTCCTATTTTAGAACTATCAAAATTTTCAAAATTTGGCAGTTCATAGCCATCTTTCATTTCCTCAAATGTCTTTTTTTTTATATTTCCTCTTATCTGCTGAAAAAGAATTGCCTCGTTTGTTAATTTAAATGCTTTTAATGCAGTTGTATCATTTTTGATAAATTCAATTCCCTCCCTAATACTAAGTAAACACTTTTCACATTTTTTTATATTAATAATTGCCGCATTTTGTAAATTTTTATCTATATTTTTTATTTTACTCTTTTCATTATTTATCCAATTTTCATATTCTATAGTAAGTACGTTTAGATTATCAAAAATATTAGTATCATCTAAACCTGCTAAAGATTTCATTGAAAAAGTAAAATCCTCATTATTTATTTTTAAATCTGGGGTTATATTTGGAAAATCAAAAATCGGAAAATGATTTGCAAATAGTTTTATGAAATTTTCATTTTTATTGATCTGCCAGTTAACTGAGCAACCATGTCCAATAGCATAATTTTTTTTATTTCTATAAATTAAATTTAAATTATTTTCTTCATCATCTGTCTCTGCTATTGATTTTTGAAACTTGCCTGTAGGATACGGTAAAAAATAATTTTGGTTATCATCAAATTTACATTCAATTGCGGATTGAAAAAGACAAATACTTTCTAAAGATAATCCCAAAGGTGTATTATTTTGTAAAGATATTGTAATAAGTTTTTTATTGTTTTCTTCAGTTGGTCGAATAATGAGAAAAATTTCCAAATTAAATCTTTTGTGACTGAGAACATCAAAATGTTCATTTTTAAATAAAAATGTACTTTTTTTATCCAAAGATAATAATTCATTAGTTGCAATTTTTTTTTGAAACTTGAAATTTTCTCTTTTCCATATATTCCTTCCACCACCTACTTTGAAATCACTAAATATTTGCTTGTAGCAACCAACATCATCTTTTTCAGGACTACCAATAATTAAATGCCCATTTGGGTTTAAATTTACATAAAAAGACAAACCCATTGCAGACGGTCGAGGTGAATTTACTCCAGATAAGTCAAACTCTTCATCATCTTCTAAAAAATGAGATTTATTGAGATTATCTTGAATTCTTTGAGATATCTTATCTAAATTCTTTAAATTTTTTTTATCTTCATCATCTTCCTCTGAATTTGAACTATTAGTATACTCATTGAGTTCATCATTGTTTTTTTCGCTTTCTTGCTTGTTGCTTAAAAGCTCTTTAGGAAATAAAATTCCTGCACCGTATTTTTGTAAAGGAGACTCAAAAAACATAATTTCCTGACCATCATTCTTGTCAATAAATCTTTTTAATTGAAAATCCTCTTTAGATATATTTAGTGGTTCAGAAGAGTCTATTTCTTCACCAAAAGGTTCTGGGCCAATAACTTCTTTTTTCAATTCATCTATTAGCCAATCTCTGCTTTCTACATGATTTAAATCCTTAGACAACTTTAATACCTTTTTTAAATAATATAATTATTTTTTGTTTTGTTCGAGTAATAGCTGTATGGAGAATATTTCTTTGCAAATTAGAGTCTAAATCATCAATATCTGTGACAATTATAATGTTATTTTCCAAGCCCTTAAACTTTCGCACCGTAGTAAAATCAATGGTATTCGAAAAATTAAATCTTTTCCGGTCAAATTTAAATATACCATTATATTTTATAGGTTTGTATTTGTTGGGTATATCGTTTAGTAAATTAAATATTGGAAAAACTTCTCTGTATTTATATATACTTTCTTTGATTGTTTTCATTGTAAGTATTGTTATTTCTTTTCTTATAAATTCTTTATCTAATTCTAATATTATTGAAGCCAAATTACCAAGTTGGTCTTCTTCATTTTCATAGGGTTTAGTTATAGGGTCTGATTTTTGATCAGATCTTAGAACTCTCGAATATGGATCAGTTTTGCAAAATAATTTTGCAACTTCAAGTACATCTGGTAGGTTTCTACAATTCTCATTTAATTTAATAAAGAAAGATTGTGAGTTGGTTGTGAAATTTTTAATATTAAATTCGTTTTTAACATTTTGAATTTTTTGATGCTCAAAGTCTCCAAAAATATAGCAAGTTTCGTTTTTTATACCTCTTTTAGATAAGTTGTCTAATATATCATAACTGTTTTCATCTAAAATATCTTGCGCTTCATCAATAATAATTGCATCAAATTTTTTTTCATCTTTGAAGTCAAGAACATTCAAGAGTATTTCATCTTGATTAACTGAGCCTAAGTCTTTGTTTGTAATTTTTTTTACGAAGTTTGCATAAGTAGATAAATAAATATTACTAAGTGAAGAAAGCTGGTCACTTAGATATTGGAATAACAAAGTATTAAAACATAAAAATAATGTTCTTTTATTCTCATTATTTAACCTTCTTGCAATTTCTATAGCCAGTAATGTTTTACCAGTACCAGCAGGCCCCTCAACAACAATTCTTTTGTTATAACTAATTAAATCTAAAACTTTTAATTGATTTTGTGTGAATACTTTATGTAATTCTTTTTCTTGATTTTTAATTCTTTGCTTGGGAGACAGATATATTTCTATATTTTTTCTAAGATCTCTTAAGATGCCCATTTGACTATCATTTGGCTGTCCTTGCTTAATAGGGATTTTGTCTTTATTCTGGATGTATGCTGTTTCCAAAGTTAATTCAATTTTTTTTAAGAAATCTTTTTCAGATAAACTAAAATCTCTAACATCCATATACTCCCATTTATTCCATTCAAATTGATTTGCGATCTCTATTTCAGTAAAAATAACTAGATCCCAAAATAATATTTCTTTGAGTGTTGGGAATCGTTTTATTAATATATCTCTTAAACTTATCCGGTTCTCTCTAGCTTGTTTAAATGGGCCACGCTTTTCTGGAGCATCATTACCTAATTTCCAAATTCCTGTATTTTTGTCAAAACTAATACTTTTGTGCGATTTTACTTCAATAGTAAGAACTCCTTTGTTAGGGACTATCATTAAGAAATCGATTTCACCCATAAAGTTTGAAATGTGTTTCCTGATATCAAGTGAGTGAAAAACTATATTCTTAGAGCTTTTTATATTTTTTATTTTATCAAAGAAAGTGATCTCTCCAGGGCTATCTGTGTTAGATCTATCAATAAAATTTGGATAAAGCTCCATTAAACTTTAATTGCCTCATCAAGACTACTGGATGATTTTAATAATTTATCTTTTTTAATATATTCGATTTGAAAAACACCTATACTATGATTATATCCTTCAAAATTATAAATTTCATATCCTTTATTTAAAATTTCTTCTATGCCATTGTCATCCTTAAATATTCTTTTTTTTAACTCTGCGTTCACTTGTCTACCTGCTTTTTGCTTGGCAATTATTAAAGATTTCATTTCACTTGAAATTTCTTTTGATACTTTTTGATCAAATCCAATTAATTGTAATAATTTAATGAAATCATTATCATGCTTTAACCTTTGATTATCTTGGCTCAGCCAATTTCTCAAATTAGCATCACTTGGATTAAGTCCAATATTTTTCATATTTTTTTTTAAAATTTCTCTGGTATTTAAGTTTATGTATTTTTGCAAGTTAGTTTTCCATAAATTTTTTCTATTATTTAAAAAAACATATTTTTCTTTTAAAATTTCTTCTGTTTTTAATTCTATTAAATCATGATCGCTTTTGCCAACTCTCAAGATTACAAAATCACCAGGGCTCATATCGTCTATTTCTTGTTTTGTAATTTTAATAGAGCTATCCTCAAATATTTGCAAAACTTCTTGTGTAGAGTCAATTCCTTTATGATTGCACAGAAAGCAAATATAATTGCCAGATAGTTTACAGAAATTTGCTTCTCTTAAATTCTCATTATCTTCATTATTTCCAGTGGAAAGATTTTGTGTGTAGTAGTTAATAATAAACTCACTTTCTTTATCAATCTCTTCTTCAACTGGAATAAAAATTTGTTTTTTTTCTATCGCATTATTAGTTTTAAATTCTAATACAGATCTAGACCAAACTGGATTTTTAAAATTAAATTTTTCAAAATTTGGGGTAGGTAGAAAATTATGTCTAAAGCAAATCAGATTTTTAAACTTAGGGTCAATAAAGTCTCTTGCTTCGTAAAAATTCAGACAACCTAAAACTAACAAATAATCAAAATCTAGATTTAATTTTCTATAATTAGCTTCATTTACAATAGTAATTCTTTTATCAATTGAATTTTTATATATATCGACAAAATTGTTATAAAGAGATCCACTTTTTAAATAAAGTACATAATTACTATCTATAGGATTTGTGGCAAGTAGATGATTGATTTCCTTAAGATAAATATTTTCATCAGTATTGAGAGAAAAATTAAGTAACTCAAATATTTCATTAATTTCATTTGCGCACTCTGGATGAACATCTGACACATTTTTGTAAACAGATAACAAATTTTCAAAATTTTCTTTATTATAAGATTGAAAATAATTACTAGGTAATGGGTACTTAAGATATAAATTTTGAGCTTCGTATAAAAACTTTATTATTTCAAGCCAGTAACTATCACCTTTTAATTCCTCTAAGAAAATAATTTTCCTTAAATTTTGAAAGTGTCTACTAAATTTTGATATTTTTTCATTTTTTAATATTATCTCTTTAAAGTTAAGTTTCTTTTGAAACTTTAAATGATGTTGGTTTATATTATTAAGTATCATTGGTAAAATAATGCAGGAAAGTTTCTTTCTAGTCTTTGAATTTTTTCAAAATTTTCTTTAAAGACTTCTGTTGTGATAAAATTATTATTTAGAATATTTACTGCTTCGTGAAGTTGAGCATCTTTGGTTCCTAAAATTACTATTTTATTTTTTATTTTTCTTTGAGTACTATGTTTAATGAAAGAATTAGAGCCTAAAAAAATTGTAAATTCTCTTTTAGCTACCTCTTCAAAATTAATTTTAACTCTATCTGACTTGATAGTAGAAATATAATCTAAATTATTATCTTCTTCAGTAATTCTAAGAAAGTCACCTAATCTTCCTTTAGTCGACCTATTGTCTGTTCCCATTTTTGTATTTTCAATAAATACATCACTTTCAGATATTTTTGCAAATTTTGATTTTTCTCCAAGAATATATATAAAGTTCCTTAGTAAACTAAAATTTTTTTGATCGTGTGTGTCATAAAAAAAATTTTCTAAAAAATAATTATTCACGTATTTTGATCTTATAGAAATAAGTTGTTTGATTTTTTTTAATGGCAGTATATTTGAATATTGCTTATTACCCTCATAAATATGAAATTTGAAAAGAAAAGGACCATGCAAATCATCTTTAATACAAGAGTCAAAAAAGATCCTTTTTTTTGAATTTTTATTGTTTTTAAGATAAAGCTCATCTCCTCTATTCAAGCTTTTTAAATAATCAATATATGGTGATCGAGTTGACATTTTTACTAAGTTATTAGAAATAATATTTTGTTCTTCTTTCTTTTTCTTAAAAATATTATTCCAAATTAAGCCCAATGAGATAGCTATTGCGGTTGATGGTATGTCTGGGCTTACAATAGCAAAGGTGAAATTACGATCTTTTAATAGACATTTTTCTAATTGAAAACCTGTAATGTATAAATCACTGAACCAATCACCAATTGGTGATGATAAATTTTTGTCTAAATAAATTTGTTTTATCATTAAATAATTTTTTTCACAGAATGAAATAACTTATCAATTTTGTTCTCACTTACTCTAAATAAAAAACCTTTATCTTTGACTATGTTTGATGATATCTCTCGGTGTATTGCTAGATCTATGCAAATAGATCCATCCTGAATAAGATTGGTAAAACTATTTAGATCTGGATACTGAACAAGGTAAAAATCTTTATATTTGAATAATTCTTCTCTTAAATTATTTTTTTTAAAATCTGCGTAAACTAAAATCATTTGATTTAATTTTTTTTGTAAAATTTTTTTTAAAACAGATAGTTCCCAATAAATAACTGCATTACCAAAATTATTTAAAAAAACTTTGTCATCGTCTAATTCAATTTGCCAACCTAATTTAGTTTTCTTTTTAGAAGTAATACTTGTGTACAAGGACCATCTATTATTTTGGTCAAAATAACCATAGTCATCTAACAGTTTTGTTCTTCCCCCAATTCCCCAAACCGGTATTTTTGCAAATAATGTTAATCTTCTGCTCGAACCTTTCCTAATAGACTTTATTCTTAATTGTTTTTTTTGCTCTTTGCTTTGATTAATCAGTTTTTCGAGTGTGTAACCTACACCAGTATCACCTGGTCTATGACTATTGATCCAACCAGAATTTTTAATTTCCTCAAATTTCCTAATATACTCTTCAATCATAATTGCATCTCTTAATTAATGAGACGAAAAATTGATCGATTTATTCCATCTCTTTAATCAATTTTAGGAAATGTTTACCAATTTTATAAGCTAAGAACACTGGTACTGCATTTCCAATTTGAGTATATTGTGGGAGCTCCCTGTCATAAATACCTTTTTGAGGATTACCTGCTCTTCTTATCCCTCCAGTGGTTCTTTTCCCTTTAAAAATATACCAATCTGGAAAAGTTTGTAATCTTGCCCACTCTCTGACAGTTAATGATCTAGGCTGACTAAAATGTACATAATCATCTGGTAAAGATGTTGTGGTTATGGACGGACCTTTTTTTTCCCATCTTTTTGGTAAAACTCTTTGAGCAAATTTCCTTGTTTTCATTTCTTTTTTGATCTTTCCATGATTATTGATCATATATTCAAATTTATCTTCAATTTTTTTACTGTGTTTACTGTAATCATGATGTTCTAAAGGATCTCCTTTTTTATAAAAATCATTTGAATTCTTTTTTGTTCTGAATTTCTTTTGAATTTTATTTTTTGGATCCATAGGATAAGTTTTAGTTTTAAAATCTAATTTATAATTCAAATCAATAAGATCACTAAGTATATCCTCTAAGTTGTTAAAATCGTTACTTGGTTCTGGTAAAAGACCACCACAAGTTTTTAAAAAATTATGTTTAAATTTCATATCTTTTCTAATACCAACTAAAAAAACTCGAGGTCTATTTTGAGGTACACCATAATTTTTAGAGTAAATTAATTTAAAATCTTGAATGTAATTTAATTTTTTAAATTCTTTTAAAATATCTTTAAAAATTTCTCCTTTATCTCCTGATTTGGACCATTTTGAGTTTAAAATTCCTGAAACATTTTCAAATAAGAAAATCTTAGGATGAAAATATTTTATAAATTTGATCATACTTTTATAAAGGTAGTTTGAAGGTAATTGATTTTTATCTACTTCATAAGATCGCCTAATACCTATAGCAGAGTATCCCTGGCACGGTGGCCCACCTACGACTAAATCTATTTCATTAATTTTTAAAATATTTTTAAAATCTTTTTTTAATTTTTCTAAATTTTTTTTTTTTACTAAATCTTCTATGTTGAAGGAATGAAAATTTTTTTGTTTTAGGTATTTATATTGAGATCTATTTGATAAATAGGTATCCATGGCAGATTTATCAATCTCATTTACATATATGGGCTTGAAACCTGCTTGTTCTAGGCCCAAAGATAACCCCCCACATCCTGCAAATAAATCAATAAAATTTGGCATTTGATAATCTAATTAATAATACAATTATAAATCAAGATATTATTTATTATATTTATTATTTTTTTTTATAGTTTTGCTTTTTTAATTATCAAACTTAAATATACAAAGAGTATTATTAACTGCAAAAATTAATTTAAGAATTTTTTGATTATTTCTTTATATCTTTCATCCTCATGAATCTTAATCACCTCGCTGATAATTACTAGTTCCAAAGCTTCCTCAAGCATTTCGTCAGAAGGAGTCTTATTAAAAGTTTTAATAAAATATTTATCTTTTATTATTTCTTTTAAATTTTCTAATGGACAGTACTCACACCACATTTTATCTTTCATAATTTCAATATCTAATTGTGATCGAAAGATACTCATTTCTCCAAATTTATTCAGGATGACATTTAATTCTTTATCAGTGATGTAGGCAAGTTCATCAATTTTTTTTTTGTAAAAATTTTTAAGACCATCATATTTACAAACTTCATATAAATACCCTAATAAATGATCGTAATAATTATCTTTCCAATCATTGTAATCAAATAATTTCATTTTTTATTTAATCCTATTTTTTAATTATATTTATCTAGAGCCCTGTTGAGGGAAGGGTGGAGGGAAGAACCTATCTCAACAAGGCATCTAGTTATGCATGCTTTTGTTAGACATAAAGGAAGTAAAAAAATGACTAATATAAAATATGAAATTTTTAATTTGTATAAGCATACTGAACTACAAATTATTTCTTTCATACAGACCTAGACGAATAAAAAATTTCTTTATTCCCTTAATTTTAGAAAAATTTGATTAATTGAAGTCCAAAAACAAGTAATAATAAAGTTAAACAAGACATAAGAATGACTTCCGAATTTCTTATATAGTTATGTTTCTTAATATTTCCCTCAAATAAACCCGAAATTTGTAATTTTCTCTCTTTTTGAAATAAGTATATAGCTCTTACTAATAGCAAGCCCAACAAAATATAAATCCAATACGATGAAAAAGACGGGGAAAAAATTATCTCATCATAAAAACCGTGTAGGCAAACGGGGTAAAATAATGATAAAAACAAATTTAATTTATAATTTTCCTTACGAAAAATAGCATCCCTAATGTAAAAGCCCATAAAAACTCCACATAAAGAATGCAATAAAATAGCTGTATAAGAGCGATGAATAAGAACACTTTTAGCTGCTTCGGCCCCATCATTTATGAAGTAACTTGATACATATTGATAATTTTCAAAAGCAGCAAAACCGAGAGACACAGCAACACCATAAACTAATGCATCCATTGGTTCATCAAACTCATTGAGTTTTGAACAATATAGAACCAATATAAGCCATTTAAAAAGCTCTTCTAAAAAGCTTGCTCTAATAAAGGAGAGGTAATAATAATAATCCTCTCCTTGTAAATTCAAATTTTCACCAATCCCCTCAACTACAGGAATCAGCAATTGGATCGGCAAGATACTGGCTACGCCAAGAAAAAATGTCGATATGACAATTCTTGGTGGCTCAGGGAAGAGGTCTCTTTTATACACATAAAATAAAATTATTATTACCGGTATAATTGAGGCCAGGCTGTGTAGGGTCAGTGAGGTTTGTGATCCAAACATTTAACTATTTATTTTTCTCTTTTTGATGAAAGCTTTCTGAACAAAAAGATAAATGGAAATAAAACTATGAACCAAGCTTTTTTTGCAAATGCAAGCACAGCAGCTAAAGCACCTGTCTTAGCTAGTCCTTTTATACCTAAAGATCCTGCTACCAAGGCACCAACTCCATAAGCAGCAATTTTATCTCCTGATTTGAAGTCGGTATATTGAGAGCCTTGATTATATTTAAAGTTTTTTACAACTTTATCAATTTCTGTCGGCATGACATCAGCAATAGACTCTTTAAACAAAAAGGTGATATCAGTATAACCCTTACGTCCTAATACCATAGCAGTAGAATTAAAAGTCTCACTTCCATCATTAAATTTTACTAAAAGAGAATAAAATACATAACCCAACTCTTTGTTATAGCTTGGTTTAATATGCCATGTGATGTCTTCAACAGTAGCATATCCATTTTTGACTCTTTCTTTATTTGCTTTATCAGATCCTGATTTTAATTCTTTGATAAAGGATACAGCGTCAACATTATCCCAATCATCCCCTTTGATGTATCCATCATTAGTAAATTTTTCTATATTTATTGTATAAGACTTTTCATTATCTATAAAAATATCAATGTAATGAGTTGTGCTTGGATATTCTACACCGTTGGCCCAGAACATAAGTTGTTGGACTTGATTGTAATTAGTTAAAATGTCTGCATAATAAAATTGATTTAAATATAAAAATGCATTTGAACTTAAAACATTAACTTGTGATTTAGTATCTGAAGTTACCCAATCAAATTCATAGACTTTGTCTATCATTTCTTCTTGGGTAATAGGTGTTTTATCAACAGCCGCAGAGAGATGGTAGATGGGTAAAAGAAAAATTATAAAATTTAATGTAAAAAAATTAATTATTTTTTGTTTCATGGTAAACTCCTTATGATTACTAAGACGTAAACTGAGTAAAAATATTCCCTAGAGTTTAAAAAAATTGTTGAACGACCTGATTATATTGTTTGATATTCGTCTACAATACCGTCGTTGTTATTATCGTGTCCAACCTTATCGTAACCACTTTTATCATCTTCCAAATCAAAATAGTATTTATCATAAGTATCAGGGTATTTACTACTTCCACCAATAGTTACAACAATTTCATCACATTCATTTTCATTCATATCTAATCTCAGTTCATCAAATGTGCCGTCATAGTCTATGTCTACATATATTACTTCATAGTAATTCGATTGATCTTTATCAATACCACAATAGTCATTTTTACCGTCTTTATTGGTATCCAAACATTCGTAGTTGTTGGGGTTCATAAATTCTTCATTAATAACTTTACTTTCTGTTGAGATATCGTCGACTTGCCAACCATCAAAATTATTAGGGTTTTTTAGGAAGTCTAAAATTTCATCTGTGGTTACTGCATATTCAAAGCCATCATCAATTCCAAATGAGTTGATGCCTATTATCTTTCCTTCATCATTTGTCAGTGGTCCCCCAGAAAAACCAGGAACTATATCTGTTGAATTTTGAATTACGTCAGCTTTCAAAGATATGAAATCATATTCCGTTTTATAATTCTTTCTAATACCGCTGATATAACCCTTTGCGTAAGACCATGTTTCTTGGGGGTCCGGATGCCCTACTGCATGAGTATTCATTCCGACTTCTAATTCATTCAGTGAGATGAATTCTAAAATATTAATATCGTCAGAAATTTTTGATGTTTGAATCAATGCAAGGTCTTTATCCTCTGCTATTTTTAAAATTTCTGCACGATGAACGCTGAAATCTAATACATCACCTTTTTTTGCCTCTCCATATGGTGCAACATAAATTGTATCAGCATCTTTTATAACATGAAGGTTTGTTATTATTTGATAATCATTTAGTAAGATTCCAGAACCAATACCTACCCACTCATCATTTTGATAATTTTCAATATAAACAGTGCCTTTAGCAATTTTAGAGAAAATACTAGAGCCTCTTAATACCAAGTCATTATTAACTAAATTTGAGACTCTGTTGTTTATTTCAATTAGCGCTGAATAGTCGGTATTCATTTCGTCTATCTCATAAACTGGTAATTCAGCAGTGTTAGAGGTAGATGAAGTAAAATTAATTAATTCTCTAATGGAACTTTTTACTAGAGTATTAGTGTCAAATGCAGTTACTGTGGTTTTTTTTATTGAAGACTCATTTTCTCCTTTAAAAGCTAATTCAAAATTTACTTCACCAGGCGATAAATCTATAAAAAATGACTGTTCATCAGAGGGAATTGTGATTACTTGGCCAGCTTTAATTTCTATGGGATTTAGGAGAATTGAATCTCTTGGTGTTTCTTGTGACTCATAGAAAATATTTATTAATCCATCTTCTTTAGAATAGATTTTGATTTGAAGATTGCCCTCCAAAGGAATAATTTCATTATTAGAGACGTGTATAGATTTTGATTGATCTGGATTAGTCAAATAAAGATCAAAGTCAATATTAGATGCATATGCGCTAAAAGTGATAAATAATAAAGTAGCTACTCTAAAAGCTGAAATGACCATGTCTCCCCCATTTTACATGCCTTAAAAATCTGAATATATCTTATATTTTCAAATTCAACTTTTCTACAAATGTCAGGAGTAAAATTTGTAGAAATTATAGAAAAAGACATTTCGTTTTCTTCATTTTCATTGATGACATATTTTTCTCCATCAGAGCCAAGATTTAAAAAATTTTCAATTTCATCTCTATACTGATCAAACTCTTCTGTTTCTCCTCCTCTCATCAGGAGCTGTTGCTGCGTGTTTTGGCCAATAAAATATCCTAAAGACGCAAATAAACTCAAACCTATAAGTGCTGGTATAAAAATAGATTTGATACTAATTGAACGAACAGCAGATTTTATTTTATTGGGTTTTCTTTGATGTTCATTTTGTTTTTCATACTGACTTTGAAACTTACTATTAATATTTTTTTTAAAGCTAGTCTCAAGTTGTTGCATAGTATCTTTAATCACGTCATCACTAAATATCATAGACTCATAAAAATCCTTTGCCTCAGGATCTGATGAAATTGCGTCTTGAATTCTTTTAATAGATGACTCGTCTAACTGGCTATCAGCATAAGCCATTATTTCTTCTTTAGTCCAATTGCTCATTTTTATCGCTTTCCATTAGTAGCTTAGTAAGTTTTTCCCGAGCTCGGCATAATGTACTCATTACTGTCCCTTTTGCCATTTCTAACTTTTCAGCTATCTGATTATAGCTATCACCATCTACGTGAAGCATCAAAACTTCTCTTTGAATTAGTGGTAATTCTAGTATTAAATTCATCGTGATTTGATATCTGTCCATGTAATATCTATCCTCATCGCTAATTACTTTTGATAATCTTTTTAAATCCTCAGCTGACTGTGCTTTTTTTTCAGATGACTTTAATTTCTTACCTTCCTCGTCATAATCATAAAAATTGTCATATTCTAGCTCTGATATCCTAAATTTTTCTCCTTTTGAATTTTTAATGTATTTCTTTCTTATATTATCTAGGTGGGTATTGTACGTGATTGTTTTTGCCCAGGAGTAAAAATGTACAACAGAGTTGTCATATTTTTCCATTATCTTAACACAAACCTGTGAAAATAAATCCTCAGCGTCCTCTATGTTTCTTGTTAAAATATAAGCGTATCTCTTAAGTCTTAATTGGAATTGTTCAATTAATTTATTAAGCTTGCTCAAAATATTTTTAAACTCCTGATGATAATTATAGCAAATATAGTTATAACTATGAACTAACAATGTATTTCAACCCCAATACGACTTCGTCAGTAAATAAAGCATAATCGATAAACCTTGCGTTTAAATATCTATTTGTAAATAAAATGAATATTTTAAATGCTAAAATAAAATATAAATATTTTAAAAATTTCATTAATGGTCTCTCCTTTTAGGACGAAAAATTAATAAATTTATTCCCTTTTATTAAATTATTTTAATTTGTGCCTATAAATATAAATGGCGCCCAAAAAAAGGGGTGTCCTGTATCATCTTCTTTAATTAAATCTAGTTTTGATTTTCTCAACCGTCTTGAGTAACTTTCATCAGATTTTTCAAATAAGTTAATGGTTGTTTTTTCAGCAGAGTATGTTTCTACAGACCAGTGCGAAGCAATAATATTTTTAGCCCCAGAAAAGAAAAATGATTTTGTTAAACCGGAGAGAGAATTTATATTCTCGATGTCTCCAGCAGCAGTATTACAAGCAGATAGTATGATGAGCTCAGAAGTAAAATTTGTATTAATTATTTCAGAAGTTGTTAATAAACCATCCATATTTTCATTAACCGTATCTGGTATTGTTAAAACCAATCCTGGTAAAGATTTGTCACCTAATTCATGGGGCATGAGAGCGTGAGTTGCAAAAACTATGAATCTTGAAGTGTTATCTTTGTATGCAATATTTAATTCTGATGCATCTTCTCTTAGAAGAATTTTTTTATTTTTGAAATTTTCACCAATTCGATTTATTTCATTTGATGTATTAGGTAGCTCAGGTAATTCTTTTAAGTATGTTATGAATTCTTCATTTAATCCTCTCAAAAGAAAAGATGAAAAACTAAATTTATTTGTGTCTACATCATCTATTACAGGATCACCAACTCCTAAATACTCTAAGCCCATTGTGTTTTTCGCCTGAAGTAATTTCAAAGAATTAAATGATTTAAAAGTAGGTAAATATTTAAAATTAAAATGATTTATTAGCCAATCCATTTCAGAAAAATTTGAATTATTTTTATTTACTTTTAACAAGGTCTCTAAAGGCAAACTATTTATTAGGGGAGACATGATAATATAGATATTACTTTTGCCATTTATCTGCTTGGAGACTTTCTTGAATAAATTATTGTAAATATCATTTCCGATTGCAAATGAATTAGAAGAAGAAAAAGGATTCTCTAACAACGATCTATATTTTTTGATATTTCTTTTTAATATTTGCTTTTCAGTAGTAATTAACTCTAATTTAAAATTAACATTATCAAGGACAGCAACATAAACACTATCATTAATCTCTATAAATTTTATAATCACCTCATTCTTAGATATTTCTTTTTGTATTGTATCTAATTTTAAACGCTTAGTATTAACATAGTCAATTAAGTCTGGATGTTTATCAGCAAGATCAATATCAATAAAATTAATTTCATTTTGAAGGTTATTTTTTCTTTCAAATAATTCTTTTTGATCTGTATTATTATTGCTACTAACTGTTCTTATTTTCAAAATATCAGAATTAATTTTATCTAAAGACGATTGGAGTAATCTTTTCATATTAAGCAACTCCTTTAATTCAATATTTTTTATATTTTCTCTAATAAACATCTCATCAATTGCTGATGATGTATCTTCCAAATTAGAAATTTGAATTATCTCAAATAAATCTTGATTGAAAATACTGTTATCAATTGAATATTGCATTACAAAATTATATATATCCTCAATGTTATGTTTGGGATAAAAACGATCTCTAATTGCGCGTGAATTATTTTTTAACTTCAAAGCTCTAATAAAAGAGTGATATGCGTCAGAGCTGTTAGATAAAGATCTGTAACAGTTACCTAGAACAATTAAATTATCAAACTCAAAAGTACTTTGATTGATTTTTAATTCTTCAATTAAATTTAAATTATTATTAATTTCTCTTACACATTTTAATGGATTTTTTTGCATGTAATCATATTTTGAAATCAAATATTTATAATTAAGTATTTCTGTAGTATTTAAATTATTTTGATTATTTGGATCTTCAAAATATTTTTTGTAAGAATTAAGGAAAAGATTTAATTCCTCATGTCTATCAGATAAAAATAGTTGATCTATCTTTATTTCAGTGAAACCCTCATAATAAAAAGAGAGACTCTTATAAGGCTCTAAAACCGTTTCAGCTTTTTTTATCAATTCCTCTGATTTTATATAATTTTTTTTAGTTAAATAAAAATCTGCTAAATATAGATATGTATATCCCTCTAAAAGTGGAAAGCCTCTTTCATTATTCTCAAAATAATTAGCAATTTCTCTAAATGAATTAAACGCTTTTTCATCTTGTTGTTGTGCTATTGCTAGCTCAGCAAATGTGTAGACTAATTCAAAATATTCATATTCAAAATTTGAATAATCATTACTGTTCAAAATAAAAAAAGATTTATTTAAAAATTTATCTGCTTCACTAAAAAGCCCCTGCCTCATGTGTGCCTCTGCTAAAAGTTGGTAATCACTAGAAAGTCCTATGTAATCATTACCATAAACTGAAGAAATAAACTTTACTGTATTTTTAGCTGCATTGATTTGTTCTATGAATTGATAATTTCGTGAATAAATATCTGAAAGATGATAATTAATCCATCCTAAAGGCACATTATGTAAAAAATTATTTTCATCATAGAGAGAATTAATTTCTTTTAAAATATCAATTTGCTCATTAGCTGGCATTGCTCTTAAAGTGTACTGAAGAAAAGAATATATATTTTCACTTTTTGATTTTTCAAAATATTTTATGGCTTTTTTGATGTCTGCAGGTCCTAATATCTCCTCAAAATCTCCAAATAAATAATAAAAACCTAACAAATATTGTGAGAAATGATCACCATTTTTATCTCCTTCAAATAATAGTTCTATTGATTTTTCTACATCAGGTGTCTGATTAATTGGATCATGTAAACCATAAAGGTATAATTCACTAAGATCATAATAAACTTGATCAAAATAATTATTTTCAATTGCCTGATACAATAATTCAATTTCTTTTTGATAATCCTCTAAGAAATAATATGCTCGTGATAAATTTAAATAATATTCTCCATTTGTTGGATCATTTTTAATTGACCTGTCACAAATTTTAATGATTTCTTTTGCTTGCTCTTCACTATCAATGCTTATTACACCATACTCAAAATCATTATTTACTGGGTATGAAGCCAACTTTTTACATTCATCAACTTCATTACTCAAAGCATTGAATTGACAGAAAAAAATTAAATATAATGATATTAAAATTAGTTTCATATTTAAGATAATAATAAAATATGTTTGGAATAAAATTAATTTATAAACGTCTTGAATGGTATAAGGAGAAATACCATGAAAAAAATATTAAAAATCGCTTCAATTGCCCTAATAGGCCTTACTCTATCTAATGTCTCAAATGCCTGGATGGTACAATCTTATCCTAATGGCTTAGGTGGTTATAATTACCATGATTTAGGAAGTGGTTCTTTTTGGCAATCATCACCTAATGGTCTTGGAGGATATAACTTTTTCGAGATTTGGTAAGAAATCATAAAAATCACTCATTAATTGCTCCTTTTAAACTAAGGAGCAATTTAATAAGATAAATTTTAATGTATCTTTTAAAAGTTGTTAAAGTATTCCTGTTACTTTTAACTTTTTTTTTCTTTTCGTTAATCTCTAAAAGTTATGCTGATGAATATTGTGAATCTAATGATCCCAATCAAGTCTTAGAAACTAAATTTAATAGAATATATTTTGATGAGGCAAATTATAAAGAAGCTTTTGTTTGCTCAGAGTTAGGAACTGCTTTAAATAATAAGGTTTTTGAAAGCTGGTTGGGTTATTTTTATTATAACGGACAAGGCACAGATTTAAATTTAGAGAAAGCTTATAATCATTTTAAAAATGCCTCTGATAATGGTGATGGATATGCGTCTTGGTACATGGGATTGATTTACTCTCATGGGATCCCAGAAATGAATCTCAAAATAAGCAATGAAAAATCGTATTCTTATTATAAGCTATCATTTGAACAAAATTACTCTTATGCTGCAAGTTCACTTGCAAGAATTTATTACTTTGGTACAGGAACGAATGTTGATTATAAAAAATCATTTAACTATCTAAATTTAGCTCCAGAGTCTCTAACTAATTTTGGTAAAAATTTACTAGCTAAACATTATTTGTTAGGAAGAGGTGTAAAGCAAAACATAAAAGAAGGTGTTAGGCTTTTGGAGGAAGCAATTGAAAATAATCACAACGCATCATTAGAAACACTAAATATGCTTTTTGGAAATGATTATATGAACAAAGAAAAAAGAAAACCTCAATCAGCATTTTTTTATATGTATGAAAGAGAAAATTTTGTAAACTTTGGCTACAAGGGTCTTGATTATGTGCAGGCTCTATCCAAACTTTCAAGAGAACAAAAACATTTAGAAGTTATATCCCTTTCAAAGGAAATTATAGATCGATATAGAGACTCAATAAATAATATTAATAATCCAATTACCGAGGAAGTTTGTTACTCCATCAATCAATTGTTCTTCCACGAAGGTCAACTTGAAGATCCTTTAATGACTGATGAATACCTTTTTAACTTGATTGAATTAGCGTATCAAAATGATTGCGGTGATGTATCTGTTTCAAATTATGCTTGGTTCTTAATTTGGAGTGATGAATACAGAGACTATCAAAAAGCATTTGAGATTTTAGCGAATGCTTTAAAAAATGCTGGTGGCGTTTGGAATATGGATGACATAGCTGACCTTTACAGAAATGGATGGGGATTGGAAGAAAATAAATATATAGCATATATACTCCATCAATATAAAGCTTTAAACACTTACGAAACTTTAAGCACCTCTACATATGATCAGGAACAGGCAGATAAACTTAAGAAATTATTGAGCGCGGAAGAGTTAAAAAAAGCTAACGTTGCAATATCTGAAATCAACAAAGACTTCAATGAAATATTTAAATATATTTATAACAATATTTCTGACTCGGATGAGAAAATCATAGTAAAAAAAATAGATAATGAAATATCAGAACAAAGTGAGATTTCTGAATTTCAAAAAGATATTTTGATTGAAAAATCTAATGTTGAAAAAAAACTTTCATCTCAAGTTAAAGATAAAGATCCACCTGAAATAATAATCGATAATGACATAACAATTGAGGGACTAGTCGCAAATATTAATTTATCTGTATTAGATGACTCTAGGATCGCAGCACTTTATATTGATGGAACACCAATCATTATCGAGTCAGATAATATTGGTAAAATAACTGTTAACCAAACGGTTTTTGTTGGTAGTCAAGATAAACAGGTAAAGATAGAGGCTTATGACCAGTGGGGCTTGTATACGGTTCAAAGTATTTTATTAAATAAGGTTGTTGAGTCACTCAATATCAATTATGGCGACTATTACGCTCTGATCATAGGAAATAACGATTATGATTATTTACCTAAACTTAAGACAGCGATTAATGATGCTAATGAAATATCTTCCATATTGAGTTCAAAATATGATTTTAAAGAGGTTATACTTTTAGAAAATGCTACTCGTAAAGAGATACTTGTAGCCATGTATGATTTGAAAAAAAAACTTTCATTCAAAGATAATTTATTCATATATTATGCAGGACACGGCGAAATTGATCGTCAAATAAACGAGGGGTATTGGCAGCCAGTCGATGCTCTTCCAGAGCTTCCTACCGAATGGATAGATAATAACACTATTACATCCGTCATTGGTTCAATGAAAGCAAAACATGTATTAATTATTGCAGATAGTTGTTATTCCGGATTATTAACAAGAAGTGGAAATAATGTTTTACAAAATACCTTTGAAAATAGAGAAATATTACTTCAAAGACTAACGAACAAAAAATCAAGATTGGTTTTTACATCAGGTGGAAAGGAACCAGTTCAGGATGGAGGGGGAGGCAATCACTCAATTTTTGCCAAGTCTTTAATCAATGTTTTAGAAGAAAATACAAAAGAGATCACCTTAACTGAAATAACACAGAAAGTGATCCCATATGTGATAACTAATTCTGATCAAACTCCTGAATTTGCACCCATTCATAAAAGCGGACATGATGGAGGTGATTTTATTTTTGTTCCAAAAAATTAGTCCAGCTTAATAACTATTTCACCCTGACGAGGGTTAGGATTTATTCTTTTATCTATTTCATCTATAAAATCTTTTTTATTTTCTCTTAAGGCATGTAAGTCCATATTAATAGCTATAATTTTTTTATTTAAATTGTAATGGAAGTCTTGGTACATTCTTTCTTCAAATTCATAGATTAGATAGTTTTGAAGATTGTATTTTCCATGTAATGTGTGGTACACGAGATAAAATAAGATAAATATATAAAAAAAATTTATTAAATTTTTAGCTTTAAATATACCAAACATCTTAGCCTCTAGAATACCTAGGATACAATACCGTCAAAAGTTTTAAGAAATGAATACTCTATTTGAAAGAGGATTTTGTGGGTAACTTGTTAGTAAAAGTGTTAAGTGATTAAATCAATTGTGCCACACAAATGCTATGTGCCTTGTTAAGGTGAGTTTTAATATTTGTAAAATCCCATTGCTCATCTGGAATATCAAAATACTGATGGTGTTCTAAGGTTATTCTCATCTTCATAAAATTGCCCTCTAACATTTCCTCTGTTATATCGATGAAATGTTTTGACAAAGGCACGTCTCTAGAAACATATATCCCTGCAATCTGTCCTAATCCAAACTCTGAGGAGTAACTAAGAAGACCTGAAATAGGTGTCCCACCAAGGATTAGGTCAATACTGCGTTCTTCATAAATTTTCCATAATGGTTTTTGAATATCCTGCATAGTATAAATGAAGAAAAAAACATTAAACTTGCAACCATTGTTCCTATCAAAATTAAAATGAATGTTATTTCCATGCTGAATTTCACCATTTTTTTTTAAAGTGATAAAATTGTCATCTTGGTCTATAAGCCATGGATCAGCTAGAAGAAAAGTTGGTGTAAGCAAAATAAAAAAAATAAAAATATATTTAAGTATCTTCTTTAAATTATAAATTAATCCCACAGTATGCCCAGTAAGACTCTAAGATCCTGCTGATGACATTTAGGGCAGCACAGATCTGGAATAGTTTCATTGTCACTATCCTCTGGCATATATTCTCTCTCCTTTTGACATGAACGACAATAGGACTCTGTTTGAAATATTAAATCTCCTTGTTGGTTGTACAATGTAAGATGACACTTATTTTCTAATGAGTGGCAATTGCTACACTGGTAAAGAGAGTAACCTCGTGAATAGTGGGTGTGAATTTGTTTACGGTGTTTTAAGAGTTGTACTGTTTTTTTATCATTACCTCTAAGTGCATGAAGTATGTCATCAATATTTCCAAATAAAAAGCCAACTCCCATTGTAATCTCTTCAGATTTGTACTCACATTTTTGACATTCAATAAAATAGCTATGCCCCATAAGAGGTATTATAAGTTTTTTTGAAAACTCCCCAAATAGTTTTGGTGCAGCCGGATCAGGAGTCGAACCTGCATCTTCCCTTCCCGCAAGAAATCTCAGTGTGGGACGCTTTTCCATTTAAGCTAAGGCCGCATAAGTAAATTTTAATTTCATCGAAAATATTATTTTCCATATTTAGGAACTACTAGGGGCTCGGGCTCCTCTGGCAATGTACATTGCTCTTTGTTAGCGGGTAGTTCATCAAAAGGGCGTGTCACCCAGATGTGAGAAAAAATAATATCCCCATTCTCATTTTGAAAGCACTTCTTACCAAAATGAAGTTGGCTGTGATTTTGCTCATCTGCAACATACAAGAATAAAACTGCTGCTAAAAAATGTAAAAAAGTCATGTATTTAGTCCTTTCTGTGAATTGTTTAGGCTAGCAGAGATGGGATCAGGTATTTTTTTGCAATGCCTATGGGCTCTGTCCATGGCTTCCTCTACTTGAGGCATGGCCCACTGAATTGTTGGCAAGTCTATGAATGTTCTTAAAGCTACTGGCTCCTCGAAAGGGACATCAGTGACTGTTAAGCGAGAGCGTTTATGAAAAGTATAATATTCCTTAATTGTTTCATGGTTGTATGATCCCATACCTATTAAAATCATATGTCCATTCTTATATGGGTAAATTTCATGAACCATTCCGGTGGTTGAATGACCATTTTCCTGAAGCTCAATTTCTTTATCTAGTAATTTTGTAAGATCAGGGTGAGCTGATAAGGTAAATAATTCAAAGAATTGAAGCACACGATCACAATTATTTTTTGTCATAACAAAAATAATATTTTCTGAGTCTTCAACATCGCCACTACGCTCGATTGCAATCATTTCCTCTTCCAATAATTGAATATTCCAACCGTGAAATTTTTCTAAAGTCATCGCTGAGCTTAAGGAGACAAAAAATATAGAGATAATTATTAATATTAAGTATTTTCCTCTTTGTACCACGGCTAATTTACAGGAGGATGGGATTAGCCGCAGCACAGAAAGGAACCATGAAAAAACCAACTCAATTTTTCCTCTCTTTTTTTTTTGTTTGTCATTTATTAACCTGGTAGGAAATGACTTAGAGAAGGAGTAACTTGAAAACAGAAAGGAAGAGAGAGGTCTTTGCACTGAAGACAAAGATATTAAATTTTAAAAATAAGAATTGGGAAAAGTTTATGAAATTTTAGACAGTTACACCAATGTTAAGAATATTCCAATTATTCTTAATAGCCCATCCAAAGATGGCCATAAATAGAAAATAGCTCAGACATAGAGACCAAAATAATTTTTTATCAATTGTATTATAGCGACCCGTTTGATGATCACGATGGTAATCCCAGTAACTCCAAATTGTTATAATAGTAGAAAGACCTGTGAACAAATAAGATATCAAAATCCAAGCATCTAAAATACTGATTTTATTGATTTTTGGAAGTCCATCACCAAATGTAAATTGAAATACCACGAGAGTCAGCAAAGAACCCAATGATACTGCTAGCTTAGACTCAAGTTCACGGGCCGGTATCCAAAATACACTAAACGATAGATAAACTAAAAAGATGACTGGTAGAATTATTTTCAAAATATAGTAGAAAGACTTTCTTGTGAGCTCAAAGTTGA
Source organism: uncultured Alphaproteobacteria bacterium (assembly GCA_902546975.1). Classification (GTDB taxonomy): domain Bacteria; phylum Pseudomonadota; class Alphaproteobacteria; order HIMB59; family HIMB59; genus HIMB59. Next base: position 108,823 of record CACCLU010000002.1, on the reverse strand, counting down.
AATGAACTTCTTGTTGCACACCCTGACCGTAAATTTTTGTAGGACAGCAATCAAAATCATGATGTGTTATTTGCCACTCGTAAAGATTTTCATTGCCCCTATCAATCACAAATTCAGGATTATATAATGCAGATGTACTCAGATCAGTGTCTTGGAAAACAAAGCCTGCTGATGTTGCTATTCTATCAAATGGAAATTTTTGAAATTCTGAAATATTATTTGCCTGGTAATTTATTTTTTGAACTAAATGAAAATTATAAGGTTTATTACTTGTTACTAATAAGCTATGAAACTCAGATCGATAAATAAATGAAGTAATATCTGATGCATCGAAATTAGGATACCATATTTTTTGGAGAATATTTTCTAATTCAGCAGATTTTCTAAAAATACATTTTATTTCAGAGTCTTCATTTTCAGCAAACTTTGCTTTATCTAAACCTAATATTAGAGGTAGCTTATGAATTAAATCTTCATTTCTCCACTTTAGATGTACTTCAAAATCTAAACTAGTTTTACTACTTTGTTGAATTATCTCTATGTCTCTCAATATAATATCAAATTCGACAATAGGATGTCCCAAATACGGGGTTCTCTCTAAACTAATTGTTTTAGCTTCACCATCTGATCCAATTACCTTTAACGAAACATTCCTGGTAGCTAAAAATTTCTTTACATTATCTTCTTCAATATTGGATATATCCTCCCCATTAATTTCGATAATCTGATCCCCTGTAGATATAGAAGACTCAAAAGCAGAAGAGCCAAAGCGTATTTTTTCAATAAATGAGCTGTTTTCCTTTAAAACTACACCGACATCATTGTAGGCCAGACGTATATTAGACGTTTCTCTAAAGTCTTTTTTTAAGATTCGTTCACAAATTTCTGCTCCCCAGCTAACACTGGAAAAGAAAACCCAAAATCCTAAAAGTATCCCCCTTAAAAACAAATTAGAGTGATTTTAACACACTCTTAATTTTACTCAACTGATCATCTAATTTTTGGATGTCTTGGTAAATTTTTTCTTTTTCATGTGGGACTATTTTTGATCCCCCTGAACTTTTCTCATCCATTGACTCACGTACAGCATCCATTAAATCTCCCAATCTTCCGCCTATTGCTAATATCTCTGATTGTACTTCGCTTTCGCTAGCAGGTTTTTCAGGTTGGGCGGTTGCCAGATAATCTTTTAAAAAATTACTGAAGGGAGTTTTTTGATAAATTTTATGCATAGCATGCTCTAAACGTATGACAGTTCTAAATTGAATATTCCTATCACTGTCGTCAGGATCAGCACATTTGTATATATAAGACTTGGACTTCCCAGTGATATCTTGAATGTCTTGATCACTTAAATTTTTAAGAACTTCTTTTAGGGTATGTTCAATGGTGATAATTTCTTTTGTTTTAGACATAACTTACTATAGCAATTTATGCTAAGCGGGTAATCAATAATCTATGTCCAAAAGTAAAAAAGCTTTGGACTATTTGCAGAAATAATAATCCTCATTATTATTTTCATGAAGTCTAATTATATTACTCCTACTTTGGGTAGAGGGTTATCCTCTAATAAAAAAAATGAACCACAATCCATAAGAGATATTGAAGAGTATTTGCGTTGTTTAGCACAAGTCAGACAAGAAAATAATATTTCAGTTGAGGATGTAATGCAGCATTTGAATTATTCTCGTAGCACTCTTGATGCTCTAGAGAATGGTAATCTAGAATTTATTCAGTATCCCCTAAATTACTTTTTTACAAGGCAATATGCCTCTTATCTTAAAGTGCCCTTTCCTCAGCAATTTTTAATGAGCCACTTCAAATCAGGAGAAAAGAAGTAATGAGAGCAATACTATTGTTATTTATCAGTGTTTTTTTAACCAATTGTTCTCTAAAAGCAGAAAGTAGCCCTATGCATCATGAATTTGATAATTGGATACATATGGAGGCTCAAGAAGAAAACTTGGACTTAGTCTTTAGTTTGGAAAACCAAGATCAAATGATTATTTTTATTGTCGATCCAAATTTAAGTTGTGATGCCCGTTTAGTTTACACCAATCGAGGATTTGAGCCCAAAGATTTTGACGTCATGAGTGGTGAAACTTTTGATTGGAAGCTCTCAGGTCAATCTTATGAAGGCGAAAATGCAAGCCGATTGAATGCCGATGGATACGTTCGTTGGGAGTTAATGAGTTTTTATAAACATCACTTCTCCAAGCTGGAAGAGCTATTATCCAAAAGAGGACAAATTTCATTTTCTATTAATGATCCTCTCAACAGGTTTGAAAAACAAGAAATAGAAATGAAAGCTAACGGGCTTAGTTCTGCTCTTAACAGTGCTTTGGATACGTGCCAGGGATGGACATGATTAAAAAATTATTATTTGTGGTCATGTTCCTAACCTCTTCTTTACAAATTAAAGCAGAAATTAATCAGTCAACGATTTTTGTGCTAGGTAGTTTAGATAAAGAAACAAAGCAATTATTTAAAGAGACAATTTATGACCAAATACACAATTACGCTCAAACAATTAGTATAGAAACACATTCGAACATCTATGTGTTTCCCTATCAAAATCAAAATCAATGGCAGGTTGTGAGTTTGCATGTCCAAGGAAATGAAAACCATTCATATCTTCTCGATCTCTCTTTAGAGGGTCACCCTCTTCGGTCTTTAGATGAAATCCGCCAACTCGTTGGTCTAGATGGTTCTCTGAAATATATCGGTTGGAGCAGCTATGATGAGCTCCCACCAGAAAAGGTTTTTATTGCCTCAAAAATTATCGCTCAAGATTATCTGTATTTGTATTTTTAAAAAAAGTTCTATGAGTGTTCTAGTCTTTGTTTCTTTGATGTCTTATCAAAGCGGTTTTATCCCTTTAGTGGTAATAGTAGGTGTCTTATTGTATGTGTTTATAGTCTTATTTTTTTTCTTAGCCTACGACCATCAAAGGTCGTCAACTCCATCAATAGCAGAAACCACCATTAACGATTCAATATAGCGCTTTTTGCTACAATCGTAGCAAATCGTAATCATTTCATCGTTGATTTTATTGATATATTTCTTTGATACTTCTTTGTAGTCACCACATTCAGAACATTTATTATAAGGAATTTCATTATTTTCAAATAACTCCTCTTTGCCATTCCACCAACCCATTAATATTAAATATCATAGATATGGATCAGTCTTTGATAGAAGTTACGCATAAATGAAAAAAGTTGTTAATAAATTATTTGGTTAATTCATTAATTAAAATATTGAGATCACTTATAAAAGTCTTTTGATCAATAGAGGTATCAAGATACATGGTGCAATGATGATTGACGAAGTGATCTGAGAGAAATTTCATTGCATTTTCCTCGCCACTCCAAGATTGACTAAAATCCTCTGAGGCTTGAAAAAAAGACTTCAATGAATCCTCACTGCAATCATCCCAAAACGCGGGACAATAGTTTATTCCATCTCCCTTAAATAGATTGATGTATGCATCTAATACCAAGATTTCAAAATTAGGATAATTGACTTTTTTATATTTGCTTACATCCACACCATTCAAATTAGTTAAAAATTGCTTTGATTGGGAGTCATAATATAAGTCATAATCTAAGTTTTTTGCACCTTCAAAATTATCATTGAAAAATTCAATTATTTGTTCTCGTATTTCAACCTCTTCAATAGGATCTAAAGACCAGTAAACTTCTTCTAAGTAGCCAACGCAGTAATCTTGATCTGATGAATATAAATTTTGATAAAAACTTAGATTAATAATAAAAGTTGTAATTAAGAAATATATTTTTGACAAAACATTTAATTATTTTTTCGGAAGTCCCATGGATATTCAAATTTCATAGACCACATTCCAAGTTCGTTAGATTTAGCATACTCCTCATCTAAAATATATTTGTCTGAATATTTTCTATAAGCAAACGCAAAACCCTCTCTGACTAAATAACTACTTAATGACTCTCCATTGACAAAGCACTCACCTAATACTCTTCCATAGAAATCTTTTCCCTCATCTGTACAGCTAATTTTATTATTTGTAACTTTTGTAAGTAAAATATCTTTTGATATTTTTCCACAAGCAACCTTCCCTTCACTTGCAACACACGTCTGATTAATTTCAGGAGCATCTATTCCATTAAAACGTATTTTAACATCACCTAATTTAATTGTGTCTCCATCAACTACGGTGACATGAGAAGCAAATAGGTTATTTACCAGTAAAAACACTGAGAAAATTAGGTAAATAATAGAAAATTTTAGTGACACGCTATATTGTACTTTTTTAAACGCCAATAATTATAGGGCCAAGGAGTAATAAAACCTATAAAAAGCATTATAGGAACGACCCACCAAGTAAGCATTGCCCCTCCCGTTAAAATTACATCTGTAACATTCATAGCTATTTCCATTGATATCATAGAAATAAAGCTCATCCCAAGAGCAGTACTAACGGCCTGCCTTAAAGAAAAATTTTGTCTTAAAAGAATTATTGTTTCGAGAATAATGCTAGTAATCAGTCCATTAATAATTGCTAAAATCATTATATTTAAGGTGGGCCAAGCAATTTCATTAACTTGAAAGTAGAATATCGTACCAAGATCTCCTATAGCACATCCAATTAAACACCACTTGGTATTATGAGCACTTTTTTTCCAGGTGTGTTTACATTTCCAATTAAAGTTGGTAAGAGTTGAAACAAACATTTTTTTATTTACTATATACTGGTATATAGTATATTGCTAATATGTCAAATATTATTAAAATAAATAAAAACCCAGATCATATTAAAAATATTCATCGTATTAATCGAATTCATGGTCAGCTTAAAGGCGTTGAAAAAATGATTGTTGAAAAAAGATATTGTCTTGAAATTTTACAACAAACAAGAGCCATAACTTCGGCAATAAAATCTCTAGAAAATAATATACTCAATAAACACATTGACCACTGTGTTGTAGATGCTATGAAAAAAAACGACAAACAAAAAAAACAAAAAATAGAAGAATTACAAGATTTACTTAGAAAATTTAATAACTAAAAACATTGTCGTTTCTTTTAAAAAGAATTTTAATATTTGTTATTGGTTTCGCGGCGATAATAATTTCTCTTCTGTATTTTTTAAACCCGAATAATAAAGAAAATGACAATATTGGAATAACTAATATCGAAATTGATGAAAAATTAATTAGTCAAATTAACTTAGGTAAATCTCTTTATGTAACTCATTGTGCGTCATGTCATGGGGACAACTTACAAGGCCAACCCAACTGGAGCACTAAAAAAGATAAAGATGGTCATAATCTCTCCCCACCCTTAAATGGTACAGGTCATACATGGCATCACAGTCAAGATCAGCTTTTCAACATAATAAGATATGGATTTAAAATTTATAATGAAAACTACGATGGTAAAATGCAAGGCAACGACAAATTAAATGATGATGACATATGGTCTATTTTAGCTTACATGAAGTCTGTTTGGCCTGAGTCAATTCAAAAAAAATACGACACTATAAGTAAACATTAATTTTAAACATAGCTGAGTATATAAAACCCCTTAGAAAGCGGATTAAATATGAATAAAGGTTGATAATACTGATCTTTTGATATCAGCTAATTGCATATTATTTAGGCTTTTAATGTGTTTGAAAACATATTCATTTTGTTAAATTCATTCTCACATATTTTTATAGGAGGAGGATTTCTATGAAATTAATTAAGACAATTACAGCTTTGTTAGCTATTTCTCTATTTGGAGCAAGCTATGCAAATGCTGGTTCTCACGCATATACAGGCCCTGACCTGTCGGGAGAAAAATTAACAATCTTTGGTCCTTGGTTGGCACCACAAGATGATGATTTCAGGGATGTCATATCAATTTTTGAAGCAGCAACAGGAGCGTCCGTTGAGTATGGTGGTTCTGATGAATTTGAATCAATTATTAATATTGACTGTCAAGCAGGTAGTCCAGCTGACATAGCTGTATTCCCTCAGCCAGGATTAGCAGCAAACATTGCAGCTACTGGTTGTTTATCTCCATTAGGTGATGACGTCAAACAAATGGTTCTTGAAAATTATGCTGCAGGACAATCTTGGGTTGATCTTACAACTTATAAAGATCCAACTGGTTTTGATAAGTTCTATGGTGTTTTTTACAGAGTCAACGTAAAAAGCTTAGTTTGGTATTCACCAGATAACTTTGAAGACAATGGGTATGAAACACCTTCCACAATGGAAGAATTATTAGCATTAGCTGATCAAATGGTTAGTGATGGGAATACTCCGTTCTGTATCGGACTAGGTTCTGGTGGAGCAACTGGATGGCCAGCTACAGACTGGATGGAAGATATCATGCTAAGAACTCATTCACCTAATACTTATGATCAGTGGGTATCTAACGATATGAAATTTAATGATCAAAGAGTGATTGATGCGATGGAATTTTTTGGTTCAATTGCATTAAACGACGCTTATGTTAATGGCGGAACTAAAGCAGTTGCTACAACAGACTTTAGAGACTCTCCAAATGGTCTTTTCACATCACCTGCTGAGTGTATGATGCATAGACAAGCAAGCTTTATTCCTGCATTCTTCCCTGAGGGAGCTGAGGCTGGTGTTGACTATGACTTCTTTTACTTTCCACCTTTTGAGTCTCAGGACTTAGGAAAGCCTGTTTTAGGTGCTGGTACTTTAATGGCCCCAACTAATAACAGAAAAGTCACTACTGAATTCATGAAATTCTTGCTTCACACAGAAGCCAACGAAAGATTCATGGAAAAAGGTGGTTTTTTAACACCACATAAGTATGTGGATACAAGCAAATATTCTAGCGATACGTTTAGAGGTCTGCATGAGATCCTAATGAATGCAACAACTTTCAGGTTTGATGGCTCAGACTTGATGCCTGGTTGGGTTGGTGCAGGATCTTTCTGGACAGGAATGGTTGATTATACCAATGGTAAATCAGCTCAGGATGTTGCTGACGAAATCCAAACTAGCTGGGAAGCTGGTCAATAAAAAAATAGTTAATTTCTAAACTAAGGGTGAATAGTGTATTATTTGCCCTTAGCATCTTTCTAATACAATGAGTATTTTCTCCCTTGCAATTACTGTTTTAGTTGGCGTTCTCTTTTTTGTATTATTTTTTCACTTATCAAATTTTTTACTAGATTATTTTAGAGTAAAAACATCTAAAAATTTTGCTTTTGAAAATTCTATTAGGGTTATTATTTTTATAGCACCTGCTTTTATAGTGTTATTTGTTTTTATTATTTATCCTGTATTTGAAACTATAAGATTGAGTTTTTACGACAAAGTAGGTGAAAACTTTGTAGGGCTCTTCAATTATACCTGGGCTATTAATGATCCTGATTTTAGAAGAAGTATTATTAATAACTTAGGTTGGTTAATTGTTGTTCCAACTTTAAGTACTTTTTTTGGTTTAGTGATTGCAAATCTAGCAGATAGAATTTGGTGGGGATCAATTGCAAAGTCAATAATTTTTATGCCCATGGCAATTTCATTTGTTGGAGCAGGTGTGATATGGAAATTTATGTATGATTATAGAGGGCCTGGTGATCAACAAATTGGACTTTTAAATGCAATAGCAGTCGCTTTAGGCTTTGAACCACAAGCATGGTTAACAATTCCATTGTGGAATAATCTTTTTTTAATGGCAATTATGATCTGGATACAAACTGGTCTTGCCCTAGTTATTTTTAGTGCAGCTCTAAGGAGTATTCCTAATGAAACTTTAGATGCAGCCAGGATAGACGGTGCAAGTGAATTGAAAATTTTCTGGTCAATTATCATTCCATATCTAGAGCAGACAATCTTGGTAATTTGGACGATAATTACAATTCTAGTTTTAAAAGTTTTCGACATTATCTATGCAATGACCAATGGTCAGTGGCAAACTGAAGTTCTAGCAAATTTAATGTACGATTGGATGTTCAGAGGAGGTGGCGACTCAGGTAGAGGAAGTGTACTTGCTTTTTGTATCTTGATTGGAGTTATCCCAATATTGGGTTGGAACTTATACAGACATAAGCAAGAGCAAAAAGTATGAAAAAACTAACCTTTACCTCAGTATTCTCACAACTTTTGTTATTATTATTCGTAATTGCATGGATTGTTCCTACATTTGGGCTATTTATCAGCTCTCTAAGAGATAAAGATGTTTTAGCTATAAGTGGGTGGTGGACCTCGTTTACCACTACTGAGGTAAATGAAATATATCGTACAAAAGGTAAAGAGGGTCAAATCAAAGAGGGAGATTACTATTTTATAAAAAGTAATTTATTTGATGAAAATCAAGTTAAAGAGATTTATCGGTTTGGAATTACCTCTAAGAATATTGATGAATATGAGGTTGGTGAGACCGCATTATTTAAAGATGAAACAGAAATAACAGTTTTTGAAAATGGTGATTATGTTTGGAAATCAAAAGAAGAGTTTAAAAAGAAAAAAGGGAAAAGAATTTTTGTATCAGCTAAGAGCCCTCCAAGCTTTACACTTGATAATTATAAAGAGGTGCTTCTTAAAGAGGGATTAGGCCAGGCATTCTTAAATACATTTGCAGTAGCACTTCCTGCAACTTTAATACCTTTAATTATTTGCTCATATTTTGCGTATGCACTTACCTGGATGAAATTTTATGGTAGAGATCTTCTACTAGCTACTATAATAGCGTCTCTGGTTGTTCCATTGCAGATGTGCTTAATACCTGTACTAACAATATACAACGACTTTGGGGCATTATTCGGTGTCTCTGCCAAATCTTATCCCGGTATTTGGATGGCACATACGGGATTTGGTCTTGCGTCAACTACTTTTTTATTATGGAATTTTTTAAAAACACTACCTAGCGAAATGATCGAGGCAGCTAGAGTTGATGGAGCGACACATTACGATACTTTTATAAAAATAGTAGTGCCATTATCAATACCCTCTTTTGCATCGATTTTTATCTTACAATTTTTATGGGTATGGAATGATTTGCTTGTTGGTTTAGTTTTTTTAGACAAACATCCAAGTGAGATTATTTTAACAGCAAAGTTAAAAGAGCTTCTTGGATCGAGAGGAGAAAATTGGGAAATTTTAACAACAGGTGCATTTGTATCAATGACGGTGCCTTTATTTATTTTCTTTTCTCTTCAAAGATATTTTATTAGAGGGCTTGTAGCAGGATCAGTAAAAGGCTAATGATAATAGGTAAATAAATTATGGGAAAAAGAATTGTAATAATAGGTGCAGGAAGCACTAACTTTGGTTTGAAGATAATTGGAGACTTTTATAAGTCTCAAATCCTTAAGGGATCTACTATCGTTCTCCACGATATAAGGCCCGAGGCAGTTGAAAAAACAAGGAAAATTGCTGAAAATTATAAAGAAAAACTTCAGGTAGACTTTCAAATTGAAGCTACCACTTCAAGAGAAGAAGCTCTCAAAGGTGCTGATTTTTGTTTAATCTCTATTGAAGTTGGAAATAGATTTGAACTCTGGGAACAAGATTGGGGGGTACCAGTTGAATATGGTTTTAAACAAATTTATGGAGAAAACGGAGGGCCCGGAGGTCTATTTCATGCATTAAGAATAATACCGGTGATCATAGAGATTTGTGAGGATATAGAAAAGATTTGCCCGAACGCCGTTGTATTTAATTACTCGAACCCCATGCAAAGAATATGTCATGCTCTTACCACAAAATTTCCAAATCTAAATATAATTGGCTTATGCCATGAAATTCATTCTATGGAAAGACAATTGCCAACGTTGCTCGATACCAACCTCGACAATATAGAATTTGAAGCAGGAGGGCTAAATCATTTTAGTATCCTATTGGATGTCAAATATAAAGACTCCAAAAAAGATGGATATCCTATTATTCGAGATAAATTTAATAGCTACTACTCTAACTTAATTAATGATCATGAGGGTTTTGAGTCAGACCCTGGCGCTGAAAGAGGAGTCTTTTTTGAGTTATTTAAAAAATATTCTTACCTTCCCATTACAACAGACAGTCATGTCGGAGAATACATGCAATGGGCTTTCAGCGTGGCTGATCACGAAGGAATTTCAGATTTTTATAAAAAATATAAAAATAGATGTTTAAATTTTTATGAAGATGACTTTTTGTATGGAAGGTTTTTTGATAATAGCAAACCAAAACTAGATGAGAGAGTTGTGCCAATTATTGAAAGTATTATTGAGGATGACAATAGACTTGAACATGCAGTAAATATCCCAAATAATAATTTTATTGAATATTTACCAAATGATATTGTAGTAGAAGTGCCAGCAGTTATTAACAAAAAAGGCGCGAATGGAAAAAAACTAGATAATTATCCTAAAACATTTGGCGCTCTTTTAAATTCGCAAACAGGAGTCATACAATTAACAACAGAGGCAATTTTAAATAAATCAAAACACGGTGCGTATTTAGCTCTTTTGTCAGATCCTATTGTTGATGATGCAATTAAAGCTGAAAAACTTTTAGATACTATGATTAATAAACAATCAAAATTTTTAGGATATTTAAACTGATGGCAGATATAGAACTCAGCTCAATTAATAAATTCTTTGGAAAAACCCATGTAATAAAGGATTTTTCACTCAATATTAAAAGTCAATCATTTACAACACTTGTTGGGCCCTCTGGGTGTGGAAAGTCGACATTATTACGGATGATAGCTGGGTTAGAAGAAACTAATTCGGGAAAAATATCAATTGGTGGAGAAGAAGTAAATAACCTCCCTCCTAAAGAAAGAAATATTGCCATGGTTTTTCAATCTTATGCTCTTTATCCCCATATGACTGTTTTTGATAATATGGCATTTGGACTGAAATTAGAGAAAAGGCCTAAAGATGAAGTTAAAGATAGAGTACATGAGGCTGCAAAAATTTTACAAATTGAAGATTATCTTCTAAGAAAGCCTAAACAGCTATCAGGAGGTCAAAGACAAAGAGTTGCTATTGGTAGAGCAATAACTAGAAAACCTAAAGTCTTTTTATTTGATGAACCTTTATCTAATTTAGATGCTGCTTTAAGAGTTCAAATGAGAATTGAATTAGCAAAATTACATGACCACTTGGATGCAACCATGGTTTATGTGACTCATGACCAAACTGAGGCAATGACTTTATCTGATGAGATTGTTGTGTTAGATCAAGGTGAAATTTCTCAACAAGGTAGGCCTATAGAATTATATAATAACCCAAAAAATTTATTTGTTGCAGGTTTCATTGGTTCTCCAAAGATGAATTTTATAAATGCTCAAATTTCATCAATAGATCAAAATAAAGTTGAAATTAATGTTTTAGGTTCAAAGATTACAATTTCAAAAAAAATTAATTCAAATGAAAATAGTGATATTATTTTTGGAATTAGACCTGAAGATATAATAATTACTGATGGCTCAGATTATGACTTCCAAGGCAAAGCGTTCGTTGTAGAAAAATTAGGCTCCAACACTTTTATTTATTTAGATAATGAAGGTGATCCAATAGTAGTTGAAGCATCAGGGGATAGTTTAATTAAAGTTGGTGATGATGTTAAAATTAAATTTGATTTAAACAAAACAAATTTGTTCAATTCTAGTAATAAAATAATAATTGATTAACTTATCTTTTCTTCAAGACTTTCCAAAAGATTTTAACTTTGGAGTTGCTACTTCCTCTTATCAGATTGAAGGAACGATGTATGGCAATTGTGGTAAATCAATTTGGGACGATTTTGCTGAGAGAAAATTGAATGGCATTGATGGGAAACTTGCTTGTAATCATATTGAATATTTCAAAGAGGATATTAAACTTATAAAAGACGCGGGTTTTAAGGCCTATCGTTTCTCATTTGCCTGGCCTAGATTATTTCCAGACAACAATAAAGATGTAAATTTAAAGGGTGTGGATTTTTACAAGCAATTATTAGAAGAAATAAATAATTGTGATTTAGAGGCTTTCCCAACAATTTATCATTGGGATCTTCCCATAAGATTTCAAAAAATTAAAGGTTGGGAAGACCAAGAAACCTGTAAACATTTTGGAGAATTATCTTTTTTCATATCAAAAACATTTGGAGATCAATTTGAAAAAATTTCAACCATTAATGAGCCTTGGTGTGTTTCTTGGTTAAGTCATTATTTAGGAGAGCATGCACCTGGTATTAAAAATATCCAATCAGCTGCTAAAACTATGCATAATATTTTATTTGCACACTCACAATCTGTTGAAGCATTAAGGTCATGTAATGATCATCAGATCGGAATAGTTTTGAATAATCAGTTTGGTCAACCTATAAATAATAATGAAGAAAATATTCAAGCAACAAAACTGTTTGATGAGATTCATAATAGATGGTTTTCCGATGCTATCTTTAAAGGTAAATATCCAGAATTAGCTTTATCCATCCTAGAAAAATACCTCCCAGAAAATTACAAAACACAATTAGAATTAATATCTTCACCAATTGACTGGATAGGATTAAATTATTACACCCGGTCTTTAATCAAATATAAAAAATCAGATGATGGTGTTAATTATGAGTGTAATAGTGGGACGCTAAAAAAAACAGATATGGGATGGGAATTTTATCCTGAGGGATTGAGCTACTTTATTAAAAGAATTAATAAAGAATACGATAATAATATTCCAATCTATATTACAGAAAATGGGATGGCTAATAATGACAAATTATCTTTAGGAAATAGCATTCAGGATCATGATAGAATTGAATTTTTCAACGTACACTTAAAAGAGGTGTTAAATTGCGTGAATGAAAAATTACCAGTTAAAGGGTATTTTGCTTGGTCATTACTTGATAACTATGAGTGGGCCTTTGGTTACTCAAAAAGATTTGGTTTAGTTTTTACTGATTTCCAAAACTTTAAGAGAATACCCAAAAATTCTTATTATGAATTTCAAAAATACTTGAAGTAAGTATCTACCTTATACTCCGTCCACCATCTACTGGTATAGTCAAGCCCGTCATAAAAGACGCACTCTCACTTGCTAAAAAAAATATTACATTGGCCACTTCTTTTGGTTTGCCAACTCTTCCTATGGGATGGTTTTCTTTCATTCTTTTTTGATACTCTTTCAATGATAAATCTTTTTTAAAGGAAGCCAACATTGGAGTTTCAATAGCACCTGGAGCAACGGCGTTTACTCTGATTTTATTTTTTGTTAAATCCAGAGCAAGTGATGCCGTAAAAGATATAATTGCACTTTTATAAGTCGCGTATGCCAACATATTTTTAGCTCCTCTTATACTATTTATTGATGCAACATTTATAATTGAAGAGTTCTTAGATTTTTTAAGAAAAGGTAAAATATACTTACAAGCAAGAAAGGATCCTGTTACATTATTATTGAGATGGTATGACCAATCACTCATAGATGTAGTCTCTAAATTTCCACTCAATCTGACCCCTGCACTATTCACTAAGACATCAATTTTTTTAAATTTTTTTTTAATATACAAAGCGAGATTTTCCCAATCCTTATTCTTAGTAATATCAATGCGATGATATTCAATATCTTTAGTATTTATGTTATTATTATTTTTAAGGTAAGTACCAATAACTATGTATCCGTTATCTAAAAAAATTTTAGATGTGCTTTTTCCGATACCTGACTCAGCGCCTGTTATTAAGGCAACTCTTTTTTTAGATGTCAAAAATTAAACACCTTTACGCTGTTTGCTCTTTCCAGACTCAAAATCCTCAAGGGCATTTTTATTATTATCAGTAATTGGATCTTGTAAAGTGGGGCTTTCCCAAAATGCAGTCCCCTCTAACCATTCATAACCATGAGTTTTAATTGCAATAACATAAGTTTTATCTGAGTCTTTGGCCCTTTTATAAGCTGCCTCTAGCTCTGAAGTTGAACTTACAGTCTCTGCATTAGCTCCCATACTTTTTGCGTGATTTTCAAAATCTACAAATTTAAGATTGGTCGCTCTAGCAGCACGAAGATTACAAATGTATTCTTTTCCTCCTTTAGCTAATTGAAGGCGATTAATAACCATGTGCCCTCCATTATCACATACTATAATAATGAGCTTTTGATCGTAAATAACTGAGCTATATATATCTGTATTGTTCAATAAGTAAGAACCATCACCAACAAATACCACCACCTCTTGATCGGGTTTAGCCATTTTAATTCCTAGTGCGCCTGAAATTTCATATCCCATACAACTAAAACCCCACTCAGTTTCAAAGGTATTAAGCTGCTTTGGTTTCCAAACTTGTACAACCTCTCCAACAAGCCCCCCTGCTGCTGTTACTACAATATCACTTGGATCTGAATTTCTATATACTGCACCTACAGCGTGAGCATAGGAGGGCTCCTCTTGATTGGTGGGTCCACTTTGTTTTTCAACATAAGCATCCCATTCATTCTTTTCCTTAATTGCTCTTTTATACCAGTCATCAGGAGCTTTCCAATCACCAAGAGCTTCAGATATTTTCTGAAGACCTACTTTAGCATCGCTTATAACAGGGGTTGCTAAATGTTTTGTAGTATCGTATCGAGCTGTATTTACTGAAACTAATTTGAAATTAGGATTTTCAAAATTTGCCCATGAGCCTGTTGTAAAATCTGCGAGCTTTGTACCTATGGCTAAAGCTAAGTCGGTATCTTTAGATAAACTATTTGATGAACCTTCTCCTAACGCACCAACCGCACTAATATAATACGGATCATCTTTAGTCATACAACCAATACCCATTACCGTTGAAGTGACAGGAATGTTATGTTTTTTTGCAAATTTTGAGAGTTCTTGCTCTGCTTCAGAGTAGAGAACGCCGCCTCCTGAAATAATAATAGGTTGTTTTGAGTTTTTTATTTTTTCAACTGCTTGATTGATTTGACTTGGATCTGGATGAACTCTTCTTATCTCGTGTACTTTTTCTTCGAAAAAAACTTCAGGGTAATCAAATGACTCTCCTTGAACATCTTGTGACATTGCAATAGTTGCTGGTCCACAGTCAGAGGGGTCAAGCATGACTTGGATAGCCTGAGGAAGAGAAGCAAGAATTTGTTCTGGTCTTGTAATTCTATCAAAATACTTTGAAACAGGTTTAAATGCATCATTTGCGGTTTCAATAGGTGAGTTAAAATTTTCAACTTGTTGTAAAACAGGATCAGGAAATCGACTAGCAAAAGTATCTCCTGGTAATAACAATATTGGAAGTCGATTGCTAAGAGCTACTGCTGCAGCTGTAACCATGTTTGTTGCCCCAGGGCCTACTGATGAGGTGGCAATAAAGATTTGTTTTCTTCTCATGGCTCTAGCATATCCAATACCAGTCAAAGCCATACTTTGTTCATGATGACCTCTAAAACCTGGAAGGTCAGACTGGAACTCTTCCATTGCTTGGCCTAAACAAGCAACATTACCATGCCCATAAATAGCAAACGCTCCTGGGAATAGTGGAGCTTTCTTACCATCAATGATAGTTTTTTGGGCAATTAAATATTTAAACAGTGCGTGAGCACAAGACAATTTGATGGTTTTCATTATTCCTCCAAAAAACTTTACCGTTAAAAGATATTACACGATAGAAAGATAATTTGAATGAAAAACCTTTTAAAATTCCCACTTTTTTGACATAACTTTGAATCAAGAGAAAATATGAAAGTTGCTGTACTAGGTAAAGTTGACCAAAAAGGCTTATCGTTTTTGAAAGAAAACGAATTCAAAGTCATTGAAATTGAGAATTTTGAAATACAAAACTTAAAGGAACGATTAAAAGATGTTGATGGAATTTTATTAAGAACTACAAGACTTGATAAAGAAATTTTACAACATTGTGACAATTTAAAAATCGTATCAAGACATGGAGTTGGTTACGATAACGTTGATCTTGATTTTCTCAATGAGAACAAAATTGCGCTTTGTATTACATCTACTTCTAATGCTGTAAGTGTTGCCGAACATGTATTATCATTTTTCATTTATTTAACAAAAAAAATATCTCTATCAGATAGTCTGGTTAAAGAAGGTAATTTTGAAAAAAGATCTAGTTTACCCAATTTTTTTGAATTGTATAAAAAGAAAGTACTTATTATTGGTTTTGGTAGAATAGGAAAAGAAGTTGCTAAGAGATGTCTCGGATTTGATATGGAAGTATATGTATATGATCCTTTTTTAGATAATGAAATAATAATTAGAAGTCAATGTATACCGATTGAGAAAAACCAAGGTTTAGCTATAGCTGATTTTATTACCATCCATTTACCATTAAATATAGATACTAAGAACTTTATCTCCCAAACAGAATTAAATGTGATGAAGAAGAACTCTATTCTTGTTAATACATCGAGAGGTGGAATCGTTAACGAAAATGACTTATGTATAGCATTAGAGTCAAAAAAAATTCAAGGTGCAGGAATGGATGTGTTTGTATCTGAGCCGCCTGAGTCCAATCATCCTTTTTTTAAGTTAGATAATATTTTGCTGACACCTCACAATGCAGCATTAACATTAGAATGTAGGGAAAGGATGTCCTTAGAATCTTCACAAAATATTGTTTTTTTCTTAAAGAATATGAGTGAATTAAATGTTGAAAATTTAGTGAATAAAAAATATTTATAAAATCAAAAATCAGCCAATAGTTGCTTTGAACCTTGAGTCCCTGTTTTAATTTTATAGAGATTTCCGTCAGCACTATCGTTAATAGGATCTGCTCTTAGAGAGGTCACATATAGACATGATAAATCAGAATTTCCAAATGTTACACAAGTAGGTGTGCTAGTAGGGAGATCAATTTTTTCAATGATTTTACCATTTTTTGCGTCAATACATATAACGCATTTTCCCCTAACCCTTGCTGACCAATAGTTGTCATCAATATCCAAAGTAGCGCCATCTGGTTCTCCAATATCTTTGAAGATCATATTTGACTCTAATTCATCTATTTTTTTAAAATCTCGATTGTAACTAAATTTTTTTATCAGACCAGTTGGGGTGTCTGCAAAATACATAATATTGTCCTTTTGAGAGAAAGCTAGTCCATTTGAGACAGTAATATTTGATAAAAGATGAGTTAAGGATAAGTCTGGAGCAAGTCTGTAAAGATTTGCAATAGGCTTTCTATTTAATTTATCTGGATCTTCATTATAAGTCCCAAATACAATTCCACCATATGGATCTACTTTTGCATCATTTATTCGTGTCTTTTTAATACTAACTTCTACGTCACATATTTTTTCAAAAGATGAAAAATTTTGATTAGAAATTGCAATAAACTTTGGAAATCCAATTATAAATCCATCTTTTTTTCTTGGTAAAATAAAACCAGCTCTATCTGGTAAATTAAATTTAAAACTTTGATTGCTCTCATCAAGTTTCCAAATTGTTTTACCCTCGATATCTGTCCAAATTAAGCAATTTTCTTTCGAATCCCAAAAACAACTTTCTCCAATTAGATTTTTACAGTCTAGAGCTATTGAAACCTTATTTATATTCATTGCAAAATAATCTTTATTTAGAACATAGAGAATAATTAGGGTTTAAGAACAAATAAATTTGAGTCCCTTTCATCTGCGATAACATATATATTGCCTAGTTGATCTATCTCTACATCTCTTACTCTTCCAATTTTATCTTTAAAAATTATCTCCTCTTTAACAAATTTATTATCTTTTCTGTGTAAAACAGAAAGGTATTGATATTTTAGTGAAGATACTAAGAGTGAATTTTTCCACTCTGGAAAGGCATCTCCATGATAAAACTTAATACCACTAACTGCTATTGATGGCACCCAAATAAAATCAGGTTTTATAAATCCAGGCTCCCACGCATTACCGTCACCTATTTTAGTCCCTGAGTAATTGGTTCCACCCCAACCTATTTTTTTCCAACCATAATTAGATCCACTTACAACTTTTCCTATGAAGTCGCCTCCTTTAGGTCCATGATTAGATATATAAATTGAATTTGTTTGAGGATCCAATGTCATCCCTTGAGGGTTTCTTATACCAATTTGGTATAACTCAGGTAACCAGTTATTGCCTGAAATGAAAGGATTATCATCAGGAATTTCGCCATTTTTGTGAATTCTGATTATAGAACCAATAGAGTTTGAAAAATCTTGGGCAATCATACCCTTACCTCTTTCCCCGATACTAGCATAAAGATAATCGTCAAGAATTTCTATTCGAGAACCAAAATGCTTACCATTACTAAAGTATGGAAGTGCTTCATAAATAAGTTTTTCATTTATGAGGATATTGTTTTTAAGCTCTGCGCGATAAATAGCAGTAGTGTATTTACCATTTTTTTTAATGGAACCAGTGACCCATACAATATTTTTATCACTTACTATATCTAGAAGTCCTCCTTGTCCATGTTGAACAAAGGGTATTTTATGATCAATTTTTATTTTTGTATAATCATTTGTGTTAACAAGAAAAATTTCACCTGATTTTTGCGTGATCAATAACTGATCGTCCGCCCAGCTCATTCCCCAAGGATTGTTTAAAGAAACTGGTGTTTTCTCTAAAGTTATAGAATGCGTATGTGCACTAAAAAATAATAGACAAAATGTAAATAAAAAAGTTTTTTTAAATGAGTTTATTATCTTCATATATGCAGCAATGTTCTGCTGGTAATTTTAGAATAACTTTTTCTGAAGGTATGTCTAATTCTCTTTTAACTTTTGCTTTTATTTTAAATGAGTCAAAAGATGCTGTAACAAGTTTATAATTTCCAAAATCTTCGACTTCGATTACGTCTGCTTCTAATGAATTATCACTATGTTCATTTTCAACTGTAATATACTCAGAACGGATTCCTAGTTTTAGATTTTCCGAATTAGAATCGTTAATATTTGTTTGAACTTTG
Source organism: uncultured Alphaproteobacteria bacterium (assembly GCA_902546975.1). Taxonomy (GTDB): domain Bacteria; phylum Pseudomonadota; class Alphaproteobacteria; order HIMB59; family HIMB59; genus HIMB59. The sequence goes on along the minus strand of CACCLU010000002.1, from coordinate 89,966 downwards.
AATGAATTAGTCCCTATAGTAATTTCGTTTTTGGAACTTGCGGAGCATTCATATAAATTCATTGCAGGTGAACCAATAAAATAACCAACAAATGTTGTTTGAGGTCTCTCAAAAAGATCCTTTGGTGATCCTGCCTGCACAACTTCACCTTGATCCATAACTATAATATTATCTGCAAATGTCATAGCCTCATTCTGATCATGAGTTACATATATCAATGTTGTATTATACTTGTCATTTATTTCTTTTAATTTTCTTCTGAGACGAAATTTTAAGTCAGGATCAATAACCGTCAGTGGTTCATCCATTAATATAGCAGCTACATCCTCCCGAACTAAACCTCTTCCAAGAGAAATCAATTGCTTTTGATCTGCTGTTAATCCTTTTGCTCGATTATTCAAATAATCTTGTAAATTCAGTATTTCTGCGACCTCTTTGACTTTCCTTTCTATTTGATCCTCAGGAAATTGTCGGCATTTTAAGGGAAAAGCAAGATTTTCGAATACTGTCATTGTTCCATAAATTACGGGGAATTGAAACACTTGGGCGATGTTTCTTTCTTCAGTAATCATTGATGTTACTTCTCTTTCATCGAAAAATACTTTTCCATGAGATGGGTTCACTAAACCACTCATAATATTTAACATTGTTGTCTTTCCACAACCTGAGGGACCAAGTAGTGCATAACGTCCACCATCTGCCCAAGAAAGAGACATTTCTTTCAAAGCAAATATTGGGTTACTTGCATTGGGCTCATATGTGTGTGCAATGTTTTCTAAAATTATTTTAGCCATTATTGTTGATAGGGAGAGTGTCGAAGATCCCCTGACTCCTCAAACAAATAAATTTTTGATTTATCAAAATTAATTTTTACAACCTCATTTGTGTTATATGTTTTTACTTCTTCAATTGTGGCAACACATTTTAAATTATTATTACGTAAGTGAAGAAAAGTCTCTGAACCTGATATTTCAGAAATTTCTACATCAAAAGCAAAACCTTGATCATCAAGATATATATCTGTGGCTCTAATGCCTACTAAATACTTTCCGTTAGGTACAGTCTTGAGTTCATCAGGAATTTGGATTTGAACGCTATCATTCATAATCAAAGAATTATCTTGTATAAGACATTTATTGATATTCATTGCAGGGTCATTAGTAATTTCAGCAACTTTAGCAGTTGCAGGATTTTCAAATACATCTTTAGCTGTACCTGTCTGAAGAATTTTACCTTCATCAATTACAATAATATCACCGTTGAGTTGCATAGCCTCCAAAGGATCGGTGCTAGCATAGATTAAAATTGAGTTTGACTCGTCAGATACATTAAAAAGTTTTTTAAATTCCTCTCTAAGGCCTTCTCTCAATTTGTAATCAAGGTTCACGAGAGGTTCGTCTAATAAAAGTATTTTAGCTTTTTTTGCTAAAGACCTTGCGAGAGCTACTCTTTGTTGTTGTCCACCAGATAGTTCTTGAATTTTTCTTGACTCAAAACCGATTAAACCAACTTTTTCCATTGCTTCTTGAACTTCTTTTTCAATTAGATTTTCATCCATTTTCCTTTGTTTTAGTGGAAAAGCGACGTTATCTCTTACATTTAAATGCGGATAATTTATAAATTGCTGGTAAACCATGGCTACATTTCTTTTCCAAACAGGAATTGATAAAAAATCTGTATCTTCAAAATTTATAGATCCCGAGTCAGGTGTTTGAAGACCAGCAATAGTTTTCAAAAGTGTGGTTTTACCTGATAAAGTTCTACCTAATATCGTGTACATTTTTCCTGAGTCAAATCTCAAATTAATATCATTTAAATGATATTCTTCTGTAGGTTTAAAAGAAATATGATTGAGCATTAAAGACATTATTTTAAAGCTCCAGATAAATTACCCTTTGATAAATAACGCTCTACAATAAATGCAACGATAATTAATGGTGCAACAGATACAAGTGCTGCTGCAGATAAACTCCACCAAGGTGTAATTGAAGAATTTAGTGCTACAATTTTAACTGGCAACAACTGTACTTTTGTAAAGGTTAATATAAAAGCAAAGAAAAAATCAATCCAACCAAATATGATACAAAACAAACCTGCTACTAACATACCCGGAACTGAATTAGGAAGAACGACTTTAAAAAAAGCTTGAAATGGGTTGCATCCATCAATTAAAGCTGTTTCATCAATTTCTCTTGGAACACGATTAAAAAAATCAACCATAATCCAAACAGCAATGGGCATTAATAAAACGATATAAACTAGAATTAAACCAGCGAGACTATCTAGAAGCCCTAAAGAACTTAAAAAAATAAAAAAAGGAATTGACAATACAACAGGTGGCATAATTCTTTGGGATATAAAAAAGAATGTAATATCATTATTTTTAACAATTCCAGCTTTGAAAGTGTAACGAGATAAAGCGTATGCAGCTAATGTGCCTAAAACAATGCTGATCAAACTTGCTGTTAGTGTAACAAAAATACTATTGAAATATGGTCCAATAATATTTATTCCACCTTGGGAACCGGGCTTAAATAAAACACTCCATCCATCTAACGTTGGTTCAAACTGCAACCAAGGGATATATGTCGCTCCACCTGTTACTGAATTAAAATCCTTAAAAGAGGTTGATATGGCCCAAAGAAAAGGAGCAATAACAAAGCAAGCCCATAGTACAACAAAGAAATATTTCAAAAATGTATATAATTTAGGCATTTTATTCTCTCATCAAAACCTTCGTTAAGACTTTTACAATAATTGTCAAACTTATGATCATGATAATAAGGTACGTAAATGAGGCGGTTGCGGCGTATCCCATTTGGAATTCGCGAAGCCCTTTTATGAAAATGAAAAAGCTAGATGTTTCCGTAGACGTGCCCGGACCACCGCTTGTCAAAACAAAAACTGTATCCATAATTTTAGAAGCTTCAATAAGTCTAATTATTATTGCACCAATAGATATGGGTGCCATCAAGGGAAAAGTGACATATATAAATTTTTTAAATGGGGATGCACCATCAACAGCTGCTGCTAAAAAAGGCTCTTTAGGTAAACTTAAAAGTCCAGCCAACATTAATAAGAACATAAACGATGTCCACTGCCAAACTTCTACTACAATAATGGAAACTTTTGCTAAACCAGGACTAGATAACCATGGGGGCTGTACTCCAAAAATACTCAGAAAATCATTTAAAGGCCCTAGTGACTCATGAAAAAAAGTTCTCCAAATAACAGTCATAATTACTGGAGTAGTCATCATAGGAATGAGAAACAATACTCTAAAAAATCTTTTAAACTTAATGTCCTTCCAGACCATATGAGCCAAAGCAAACCCAATTATATATTGAAGAAAAACTGTAGTTATTGCTAAAAAACTTAATCTAAAAAATGACTGCCAAAAACGTGGGTCATCAGTAAATAATCGAATATAATTTTTAAGACCTATAAAATCTAATCCAGGGTTAAAACTATTCCATCCTGATAAACTCAATCTTACAGTAAATATTATTGGAAAGATTAGTATACCAATTAAAACTATTAAACCGGGAAGTAAAAATACATATTTGTGTTTAAAGTTCATTCAGTAGTAAATATTTTATAAAATTAATCTTTGGGGTGATCGCTCAGTATTATGAGCGATCACTAAGTTAAATCAAATTAATAATTTATAATTCGTTATCTTCCATTTTGACACCAACAGCGTATGCATCTCTAACGTTATCAGCACCAACTCTATCGAGAATTGATACCCACTCAGCATAAACTTCGTCAAGTGCCTCTTGAGGAGATAATTGTCCTGCTAAAGCTTTTGCCGTTCCAGTTGCTAATGCACTGTTGAACTCAAAAGTACCAGGAACTCTTAATGGAAATACTCTGTTAGTGCTTTTTTCCATATCAGCAAGTGTTTCGACATATGATTGAGCAATGTCTGCATCCCAACCAATTTGTGTCCAAACATCAGCTTTAAAGTCCTCTTCCATAAATGGGTTCACACCAAATCGACCAATTCCGATATCTGCTTGGTGGTTAGCGCCATTTGCAAAGAAGCAAAGATAATCAAAAGCGACATCTTTATTATCTGACTTACCTGCTACACCAACTGCCCATCCCCAAACGAAGAAAGGAGCTTGATTGTATTTAGCATCCCACATTCCATTATCTCTATTCCATACTTTATCAGCACCAGGAAGTTGTGCGGCACCAACTTGGTTTGCAATTGGACTATCTGGTTGCATTGCTGCTACAAAAGCATCGTCCCAAGAGAAACTAAATAAGGTCTGGCCTCCTCCAAAAGAGTTAATTTCATCTCCTAGACCAAAGTTAATTCCACCAGGTGGTACATAGTTAACTGCATCAACCCAATCTGTAAGAGCTTCAACAAATCCAGGGTTATTAATTAATGGTTCCATAGTTTCTAAATCAAAGAAGAAACCTCCTGGGGTACTCTCATTTTTGGCGTAAGCAACTGAACGAGAATAGAAAGCAGCATACATAAGGTCATCTTTTTTCATAACCTCAGCAGAACCATATTCTAGCTCTCCGTCACCATCCCAGTCCCAACCATTAAAGTAAGAAGCCATTTCTCCGTACTCTTTCCAAGTTGTTGGAACTTTTAATTCCTTACCTGTATCAGCTTTATACTTAGCTTGCATCTCAGGATTATCGATGACGTCTTTTCTATATTTTAAATAGTGTCTATCACCATCAACAGGATACTGATACATAACACCGTCCCATGAAGCGATAGCCTTGTGTGAGGCTGATACACCATCCATTTGGTCCACATATTCTTGTGGCACAGGCGCTAAATATCTTTTCCAGTCATTGATAAAGTTTGAAAAACCAAAGACGATATCATATGGGGCCTGACCAGCTTGGAAAGGAACCATTGCCTTTGAGTAAAGGTCACCAGCAGGAGTATGTGTTACTTCTACTTTAGCACCTGTTAATTTTTCAAACTGCTCAGCGTGCAGAGCGGTTGGCTCTCCCATAACAGGGATAGCGTGTGTATTTATAGTAAGTGTTCTTCCACTATAGTCTTTTTGAGACATAGACTCATAAGAACACATTCCAGGAATATCTCCTGTAGCAGCGATGTGTGGAAATTGATCTCCCCACTTATCTGCATGTGCAACTTGGCTGCCTATCAAGAGGACAGACGCCAAGGCGCTTATCAAAGTTTTAAGTTTCATATATTTCCCTCCCTTAATACTTCGTTTTTTGCTCAGAACTAAATCTGATAACAAACTTTTTATGGTACTAAAACCGCTCTTCCTTTTACAAGACCGTTATTAAGATCATGTAGAGCTTTATTGGCTTCACTAAGCTTGTACTCCTGCATGGATAACCTTACTAGGTCTTTATTTGCTAATTCCATTAACTCATAAAGTTCGGACCATGTACCAATTAAATTTCCTATGATATTTCTCTCAGAAATAATCATATCAACGGATTTGATTTTAATATCTTCTCCGTAACCAACTATATAATAAGACCCAGTGTTTTTTGTCATACTAAGACCCATTGAAGTTGAACCTTTTTCTCCCACCATATCGATGACTGCCTCAGCACCAAGGCCTTTGGTTAACTCCATAACTCTCTCTACTTCATTGCCATCAATTAAAACACCATGATCTCCACCAAGAGGCATAGCATGCTTAAGTGCAGTTTCAGATTTTTCTACAATAATTATATTTGCAGCACACATTGCTTTTAAACATTGGATAGCTATGTGACCCAAACCACCTGCACCTATTACTACACAGTTCTCACCTGGTAAAAGATGTCTTGTTGCTTTTTTTGCAACACGATATGCGGTTAAACCCGCATCAGAAAATGGTGCAACATCCTTAGGGGTTAATGTGTTCGGAATCTTGATAAGATTTCTTACACTTGTTTTTAATAATTCAGAGTATCCACCTTCTTTAACATTTAATCCTGGAAAAATTCCGTTCTCGGCGTGAGTGTCTAAACCTTTTCTACAACTTAAACAAGTGCCATTGGTTCCAGAGATAATTGGATGGAGAATAACTGAGTCACCTTTTTTAAATCCCTCTACATCACTTCCAACTTCCTCAATCCATCCAGCATTTTCGTGACCCATTACACATGGTAAAAGTTTATCATCAGGGTCCTGGATATGTCTCCACTCACCTTCGATGACATGTAAATCTGTTCTGCAGACGCCTGCTGCTCCAATTTTAACAATGACGTCAGATGCCTTTTCAAGTTTTGGGTTTGGAACTTCCTCTTCCTTTACCCAAACATCCTGTTTCATCTCAGGGTCATAGCTATGTAATACTTGTGCTTTCATCAATTCCTCCCAAAATTACATTTATTTAACTATAAAAAGTCCACAGATCCAATGTTCAAAATTGATGCATACTCTTATTTAACAGAAAAAAATCAAAAAATTGTTCATTTTTTGAACAATCTTAGAAGTTGTAATAATTTTATGAAATTGCTAATTTTCAAAAATGCAATCTTACAGACAGTTAATTGAAAGGACTCGTCTTTTGGAAAAGGATAGAAACATATCCTTAAATTTTACAGATAAAAAAATTGTTGATAGTTGGATTAGATGTTTTGAAAATGGTTTAAGTCCTGAGAGAAACTCTATTAAAAGTGTAATAAGTGCATCAAAATTAAATGAACTCCAAGATGAGTATAATGATATCAGAGGTTTTATTTTACCAGAATTAGAACTTCTTCATTCTCAAATTGCTGGAACAAACTTTATGGTTGCTTTTGCGAACAACGAGGGAGTTGTTCTCGACACACTCTATGATAATGAATTTTATAATAGTAAAGCAAGAAAGGTTGTTATACCCGGCTCAGTTTGGAAAGAAGAGTATAGAGGAACGAATGGATTAGGACTAACACTTAAAACAAAGTCTGCGTCAATAGTTGCTGGAGGTGAGCATTTTTTTAATGAACATTGTCACCTTTCCTGTTTTGCAAGTCCAATTTTTGACCATAACCAAAATATTGTTGGTATTATAGACGCTTCAACTGACACATCATCTAGACAAGATCATACTTTGGCTCTTGTTAAACTATCTGCAAAATCTGTAGAACAGAAATTATTTTTAAATTCATTTCAGCACACTAACATTTACTCTTTTCACCCAAGAAGCGAATACCTGAATACAAATAGTATAGGTTTGATTGCTATTAATGATGATGGAGAAATAGAAGGAGTAAATTCTAACGCAAGAGTTATGCTAAGTGGTATTTTTAAAGATACAACTAATGATTTTTTTAATATCTTTACTACTCCTTATCATAAAATTGCTTATGATTTAAATTTAGATAAAGTTTTAAAAGTAAAAGATTGGTTGGGCTCAAGTCTTTTTATAAAGCTATTTCAAAGGCAAGTATTAAATTCTAATAGGGTAAATAATAATTTAAAACAGCCATATAAGCCTTGTGTTAATTGCGAAGGATCTGCAATTAAAGAAAAGCAGTGTATCCTTATTCAAAAAACATATAAGCAAACTGGCGAAAAAGTTAGCAGTGTTTCAAGAACTTTAAATATCTCGAGAACGACTGTTTATAAGCATTTATCTTAGTTATTTTACGCCAAGTTTTTTTTGTAAGTCACTAGAAGAAGTAGTGTATCTAAACACATATTTTTTATCACTATGGCAATATTCAAACATTTTTTTTGCTGCAAGAGCTGCTTCATGAAAGCCACTTAAAATTAACTTTAATTTACCAGGGTAAATACAAATATCTCCAACAGCAAAAACTCTTGGAACAGAAGTTTCAAAATTCTCAGTATTCACTGATATTAAATTTTTTTCTAAATTTAAGCCCCAATCTGCTATTGGGCCTAACTCTATTTTTAATCCAAAAAACGGAAAAATGGCGTCAATATCACTTAGTGTTGTCTCATCATCAAGTGTCACTAAGACTTTACCGTTATCATTTTTTTCAACCTTTTTTATACTTCCCATGTTGAAGTTAACATCGCCTTTATCAACTAAAGACATAACTTTATTTACAGAGTCTTGAACTCCTTTAAATTCTTTTCTTCTGTGGACCAAAGAAACTTTTTTGGCTATTCCTTGAAATCCCATAACATAATCAAGCGCAGAGTCACCACCGCCAATTATTAAAATATTCTTATCTTGAAAATCAGATCTTTTTTTAACAGAGTAAAAAATATTTTTATTTTCTAGCTCCTGAGAGCCCTCTGCAGGAAGCTTTCTTGGAACAAAACTACCAGCGCCCGCTGCAATCACTAAAGACTTGCATTTAATGGATGTGCCCTTATCGGTTTCAACTAAAATATCATTATCATTTAAAGATATTTTAGAAGTTAATTGATTGAGATGATAAGAGGGATTGAAAGGCTCAGCTTGTTTTATTAAATCATCAGTTAGTTCTTGGCCTGTAATAGCAGGCCTACTTGGAATATCATATAAATTTTTATCAGGATATAATTCTGCGCACTGCCCTCCTATTTTATCAAGGTTGTCGATTAAATGAGCCTTCATATCTAAAAGACCCAATTCAAAGACTTGAAACAGACCACATGGACCAGCGCCTATAATAACAACGTCTGTTTCGTGGCTTCCGCCTGATTTAATAATATTGGTCATGTCTTATTATTATAATAAATGTTACTTGAGTTAGATTATTTGTTTCTTTTGTAAATATCAAAAACCATTATCGCTATTGCTAAAACTGCGCCAAATATACCCAATAAAAGCGAGGTTTCTAATGTCATATTTATAATCTAACCAGTTAACTCTATTATGGTAATCAATGCATTTCTAGTTTAAAAAAAAACTAGGAGAAATAAGGTGGGGGCAAAAAAGTCAGATTTTTTTGATTCAAGAGATAAATATTTATCATTTGTAAATTCTACCAACGAAAAAAGTCGAATAGCTTTTCAATTAGCGAAGTATTTAAAAAATTCTAAAATTACTAAGGATGCGTTTAGAATTTTTGATGCTGGGACAGGAGATGGCTCAGTCATCTGCACATTGCTATCGGCTGTTCATGACAAATTTCCTGAAGATCCAATTATAGTTGTTGGAAAAGAAATTAGTATCGATGATATTAACAGTCTTCTAAATTATCTTGGTTATAGATTTTTTGAACATAAGAATTTAGTTTTCTGTATAACGAATGCATCCTACAGAGAAATTAATGATAATCGTTTCACAGATTGTAAGTTAATAAAAAAAGAATTAGTTGGAAATTCAAGTTTTAGTTTCAATCAGCAACTCATGAATATGGGTGAGGTTATAAGAAAAAATTGGGATATAAAAGAAGATATTTCTTCAACCATATTGAGACCGAGGCAAAAGACACTGATGGTTATTTACAGGAGGGATCAAAAAATTGCATTAAAGCATTTGATACCAAGTAAGTTAGAGAGTATTCCAAAGTTTTATGACTATATAATTGCATCGCAAGCTTTCAGGCTAAGATCTCCTTACGACAGAACACTTAAGCTAGTACTTATTCCATTATTAAAAATGTTAGATGTAAAAGGTCAGCTATTTTTTATTTATTCATCCGGAAATGATTTTTCAAAAAAGCTTCTCAAATTATTCTTTCCAAAGATTAATCCCTATCAATTTAGTGATCCCAAAAAATTTGTAGAAAGCCTGAATAAAAAAATACCTCATTTTAGAAAAAAATTTAAAGTATCCGCATCTTCATTTTTATTTTCATTTATAAACCTCTCGTTATCCTCTAAGAAAAAATTTTCACCGATGAACTCTCTTGGATTATGGAATGCTATCACCTATGTTGGTCAAATATCCGAAAATGAACAAAAAAGTATTAAAATAAGTATTAATTTTCTTGATAAAATTAGCAATAGTGCAAAAAAACTTAAATTGCAATTTAGTGATCATCTTTTAAGGTTTGAAAAGAATAATTTTAAAAGTCATTTGGATGAGTAGTTTTACAAGTAAATTTGCAGACCGTAAAATTGGCCCAAAGTTTTTCGAAACAATTAACCAAAATTTTGAAAATCAAGTTTATAAACCTAGGCTCTACGAAGAAAAAATAGACTTCGACCGTTTACGTATGTATCGACTCAATAGAGTTTTAGAGCAACTACGATTAAATAATGTTGGTGCTTGCATATTATTTGATCCGATCAATATAAGGTATGCAACCGACAGTAGAAATATGAGTTTATTTACAATGCATGAACTCGTTCGATTCGTATTTATTTCTGCAGAGGGAAAAGTAATACTATTTGATTATCCAAAGAGCGAGCATCTCTCAGAACATTTATGCACGATTGATGATATTCGAGCAGTTGATAGTTGGGATTTTTTTTCAGCAAATAATTTTGTTGATAAAAATGCAAAAAAATGGGCTGGCACTGTTCAAGATTTAATGAGAGAGCATTCACCTGATAATAATTGCCTTGCAATAGATGTTTCCGATCCAGTTGGAATACAAATGTTACTTAAACAGTTTAATGTTAAACTAGTGAACGCCCAAAAGTATATTGAGCTTGCAAGATCTATTAAATCTGATGATGAGTTAATTTGCATGAAAGCTTCTATTGAGACTGCTGAAAAGGGAATGTGGCTAATGAGAGACAAACTTCAGGCAGGTATGACAGAAGAAGAACTTTGGTCATACATGCATAAAGTCAATATTGAAAATGGTGGGGAATGGTTTGAGACTCGTCTTTTAGTATCTGGACCACGAACAAATCCTTGGCTTCAAGAATGCAGTAACAGAGTCATTGAGTCTGGAGATTTAGTTGCTTTTGACACAGATATGGTTGGACCGTACGGTTACTGTGCTGATATCTCTCGAACCTTTGTTGAGGGCAATCGTCTAAATGATGAACAAAAAAGGCTTTACTCAATGTCTTTAGAGCATATTAATCATAACAAATCTCTGATTAAAGCTGGTTTAAATTTTAGAGAATTTGCAGAAAAATCCTGGAAATTGCCTGATAATTGCTACGATAATCATTATCCATGCATTATTCATGGTGTCGGTCTTTGTGATGAATGGCCACTTGTTGCTTACCCAAATAGAGATTTTAGCAATGCGGATTACTCAGCCAATTTTGAGGAAAATATGACTATCTGTGTAGAGAGTTATATTGGTGAAGTTGGCGGTAAAGAAGGAATTAAACTTGAGGATCAGTTCGTTGTAACCAAAGATGGCTTGAAGCAACTAAGCTCATTTCCTTATGAGATAGATATCTAAATTGATTGGATATTTTTATTTAGCTGCTGCAGTCTTCTTTGGGATACTTTCAAATAATTTTGCTAAAATATCAAATGGATACGAGAAATTCATACCAACTTCACTAAGTGCTATTTCCATAGTAATCGCAGTCTTTTTTATTTCTAAGGTAATGAAGTTTTTACCAATGGGAATTGCCTATGCCTCTTATGCTGGTTTAGTGATTTTTGGAACGTTCATATTAAGTATAATTAAGTTTGGTCAGAGTCCAAACTTATTTGGAATACTTGGTTGTGGTCTAATTATACTTGGTATTGTAATGGTAAACGCTCTGGGTAAATAATTACTTCATTCCAGTCATAGTGATACCTTCAACAAATCTTTTTTGAGCAACTATGAAAGCCACAATAAGTGGAATGGTAACAGTAACAATCGACGCCATCATAGGTCCAAATTCATCACTATCAATTCCGCCTCTAAATTCTCTAATACCAAGTGGTGGTGTAAATAAATCACGATTACCTGTGATAACAATCCTAGGCCAAAAATAATCATTCCAGTGAGCAACAACTGAGAAAATTGCAAAAGCGAGTAACGCTGGTATAGCTACAGGAAGCATGACTTTCCAAACAATAGAATATTCTCCCATACCATCCATCCTTGCAGCATCAATTAGTTCATCTGGTACTGTCATAAAGAATTGCCGCATTAAAAAAATTCCAAACACAGATATCGTCCACGGTATTATTAAGGCTGCATAGGTATCCACCAGTCCAGCTTTTGCTAACATGACATACAACGGTAAAGCGATTGCATGCACAGGTATTAATAAACAGAACAGAACCATCGAAAAGACAAATTCCCTGCCTTTAAACCTGAGCTTGGCTAGTGCATAAGAACATGGAAGTGCAATCAATACTTGTATTAAAAAGATTGAAACAGTCACAATCAAACCGTTCATTAAATACCTTGGAATTGGAGCTTTTTTGAATGCAAACCAGAAATTGTATTTATAAGGTCGCATTGTGCATACCTCTTCAGTATATCCGTGCTTAGTACAAACTGGAAAAGTTTGGATTTCCTGCGCTCCGACTAAACCTCCAGATATTGACTGAATTTCTTGTTGAGATTTAAGTGACATTGAAACCATCATGTAGAATGGGATTAACACAATTAATGCTCCAATAATGAGCAGTCCGTGCTTCCATGACTCACCAATATAATGTCTAGCTAACATTTTAGTAATGTACCCTTTTCTCAATCACATATCTTTGGAAGAATGTTAGCAAGATTATAAAGATTATAAAAACAACAGTAATCGCTGCACCAATACTTGTAATATTTTGTTGAATTGCTTTTTCAAAAATTGCGTACATCATTACATACGTTGTTTTAGCAGGACCGCCTTTTGTAAGAATTTCAATTGTATCGAATACTTGAAATGACCTTATTGTCGTTATGGTAACCACAAAAAGAGTTGTAGGACCTAACATTGGCCAAGTTACAAGTTTAAATTGTTCCCAAGTTGACTGAGCGCCATCCATTTCTGCAGCATTATACAACTCTCTTGGTATGCTTGTTAAACCAGCTAAGTATAACACCATATTAAATCCAAAGGCTTGCCATACTCCAATAAAACAAATTGTCCAAATCGCTGTTTTTTTATCTTTGAGCCAATACGGGAAATCCATATTGTTAGCACAAGCAACACTGTACCAACTGTCCTCGGAACTAACCCACGGTAGCCAATGAAAACCTAAAATAAATTCTCTAATACCTCCGCATCCATTAGCAAGAAAAGAATTTATTATTCCAAGAGTTGGATGAAGAGTAAATTCCCAAGCAATAGCCATTGCCAATAAAGTAGCCATCACCGGAAGAAAGAAAATTGTTTTATAAATATCAGCTCCAAATCGAAGAGAGTTGAGCATAATGGCTGCAACTAAACCTAATACCACTGAAACAGGGACAACGATTAACACGTAAGTTGCCGTTGATATAATCATTTTAATGTAAGTTTTTCTGGAGAACATTTTCTCATAATTCTCCGTGCCTACCCATTCGAAACTAGAATTACCAAGATTGTAATTAGTAAATGAGATACCTCCGGCTAAAAAAATTGGAAGTATTAATATGACAATCATTAGTATGATTGCAGGCCAAACAAACCAAATATGTGCTTTAGAGTGGTGCATATTTATCGGATACGCTCACCAGATGTTTCAAAAAGCATAGCCTCTGCATGAGAGGGACTTATTCTAACTGTTTCCCCATTTGAGATCAGTCCAGCTTGTGGTGAGCCTCTGACTATGATTTTAGATTCAGATTGATCAACTTGAACATGGTAAAATATATCAGAACCAAGGTTTTCTCGGTATGAAACTGTAGCCTCAAATGCAGGTTTGTTTGAGTCTTTTGTAATTTCTAAATGTTCTGGTCTCACAGCAACTAAAGCTTTTTGACTATTAGTATTAAATTTTCTTTCAAGCTTAATACCCATAAATTCAACAGAACCATCAGAGCTAATCTGAGCAGCAAATGTGTTAATCTTTGGGCTGCCAACAAATTCTGCAACTCTTAAAGATGATGGATTATTATAAACCTCACTTGGAGTATCAAGTTGCAAAAGTTCCCCATCAATCATTACCGCCATTCGAGTTGACATTGTAAGTGCTTCAGCTTGATCATGCGTCACATAAATGAAAGTGGTCTTTAAAGAATTATGAAGCTCAGATAGTTCAGATCTCATATGAACTCTTAATGCAGCATCAAGATTTGATAAAGGTTCATCCATTAAGAATGCGACTGGTTCTCTTACCATCGCTCTTCCTAGTGCCGCTCTTTGTCTTTGACCACCAGATAGTTGACCTGGCTTCCTATCAAGTAGTTCTGTTATTTTCAAAGTTTCAGATGTTTTGAAAACAAGGTCATCAATTGATTTCTTTTTTTCTTTTCTACTTGGTACAAAATTACCAATAAGAGGCAACCTCTCTACAAAACTATAGTCTCTTAATTTCAAAGGTGTTTCTAGATTTTTTCTGACAGTCAGGTGCGGGTAAAGAGCGTAGGATTGGAAAACCATTGCTAAGTCTCTCTTGCTAGCTCTGGTGCTGTTAACATTCTTATCATCAATAATTACATCGCCACTATTTTGTTGTTCCAATCCAGCAATAATTTTTAACAAAGTGGATTTGCCGCAACCGGACGGACCGACTAATGTTAAAAATTCACCATCTTGGATATCAAGGCTTAGTTGTTTAAGTACTTCAGTTGAACCAAATGACTTATTGATGTTCTTTAAAAAAATTGTCCCCATCTATTTTTATTCCTCAACACTAAAATAGTTCTGATTAAGACATTTTAAAAGTAAATATGTAAAATTTATGTTAAAACTTTATGAATTAATTTTACATTAATCGGAAGTTTGTTCTTTATATGAGGCAATAGTAATTATGAGTGATAAAATTGAAATAAACAAAAGACAATACAATAAATCACTTTCTTCAACTGTAGTAGTTATATGCCTTGATGGTAGTCAAAAAGAGTATATTGATATCGCCTCTTCAAAAGGATTGACACCAAATCTTGATAAAATACTGGAAAATGGCCAATATCTGATGGCTAACAGTGCTATTCCCAGTTTTACAAACCCTAACAACATTTCGATAGTCACAGGGCAGCCTAGTGATGTTCATGGAATAAGTGGTAATTTCTTTTATACCCCATCAACCGGTGAAGAAGTGATGATGAATGATCCACAATATCTAAGAGCTCCAACTATTTTTGAGAAATATTATAATGAAGGTTATAAAATAGCAGTAATCACTGCAAAGGACAAATTAAGAACTCTTTTAGGTAATGGTTTAAGATTTAATGAAGGAAGAGCAATCTGTTTTTCATCAGAAAAATCAGATCAGGCCACTCTCAGTGAAAATGGTATTGAAAATATTAATGACTGGATTGGAATGAAAGTACCTGAAGTATATTCTCAGGATCTATCAGAATTTGTTATGGCAGCTGGGGTAAAATTACTTGAGGAATTTAATCCTGACATTATGTATTTATCTACAACTGACTTTATTCAACACAAATATGCACCTGGAGATAAAGAAGCAAATGATTTTTATCAGATGTTTGATAAGTATGTCAGTAAAATTTGTAGTAATGGGAATTCGGTTGTCATCACTGCAGATCATGGAATGAAGTCTAAAGCAAATATTAATGGAGAACCTAATGCCATCTTCCTTCAAGATTATTTAGATGATCAAATGGGCAAAGATGAGGCTAAAGTAATACTTCCAATTACTGACCCTTATGTAGTTCATCATGGTTCACTGGGATCGTTTGCCACTATATATGTAAAAGATAAATCAAAAATTGGTGAAACAATTAGCAAAATATCATCAATTAAAGAAATTGAAGTAGTTGTTACACAAGAAGAAGCATGTAGAGAATATAGGCTACCTTCAGATAGAATAGGTGATATCGTATGCATGTCATCTGAGGATATGACAATTGGTACCTCAAAAGCTAATCATGATCTTTCAAAATTAAAGGAACCCCTTAGATCTCATGGAGGCCATCATGAAAGAGAAGTTCCTTTTATTTCTAATAAAAAACTAAACATTGCCAAAGATCAAAGTTTAAATAACTATGATGCATTTTTTTATGCGATTAATGGAGCTTAATCATGACTGATAAAATCATTAATGAGGGTATGAGGATTGGTGGAAAAACTGTTCACACCGATAACAAGATTGATGTTATCTATCCCTTCACTGGTAAAGTTATAGGCACAGTACCAGCTGGCACAGCAGAACATGCTCAAAAAGCCTTTGATATTGCTGCAAATTATAAACCTAATTTATCTAGATATGATCGTCAAAAAATACTTCAAAAGACTGCTGAAACACTTGTTGAGAGAAAAGAACAAATCTCTGATCTAATTTCACTTGAGTCTGGGCTATCGAAACAAGATACGCTTTATGAAGTTGGTAGGGCCTTTGATGTATTTTCTCTTACTGCTCAGCTTTGTATCCAGGATGATGGAGAAATTTATTCTTGTGATTTAACACCTCATGGAAAACAAAGAAAAATATTTACAATTAGAGAACCGCTTAACACAATATCTGCAATCACTCCATTTAATCATCCTTTAAATATGGTTGCTCACAAAATAGCTCCATCAATAGCAACTAACAACTGTACTGTTTGTAAACAAACTGAATTGACCCCTTTAACAGCTATGCTATTAGCAGATATTTTATATGAATGTGGCCTTCCTCCAGAAATGTTTTCGATTTTAACAGGGTGGCCCGAAGACATTGGGAATGAAGTAATTAAAAATAAAAATATAGATTTAATTACTTTTACAGGAAGCGTTGGTGTTGGAAAACTGATAGCTGAAAATGCAGGTTACAAAAGAACTGTTTTAGAGTTAGGTGGAAACGACCCTTTAATAGTTTTGAGTGACTTAGATGATGATGATTTAAATAAAGCAGCGGATCTAGCAATCATGGGAGCAACAAAAAACTCTGGTCAACGATGCACTGCTGTAAAAAGAATATTAGTTCAAGAATCAGTAGCTGATAAATTTGTCGAGCTTGCTTTGGAAAAAGCAAAAGCAATTAAATTTGGTGATCCCATGGATGTTAACAATCAGTTGGGTACAGTAATTAATAAAGAGGCAGCTAGTATGTTTAATGACAGAGTAAATAAAGCTGAACAGGATGGTGCAAAAATTCTTTATAACCCTGGGGTCCAAGAAGCTCTTGTGCCACCAATTTTTTTAGACAACGTTAATTATAAATCAGAACTTGTTGTTGAAGAAACCTTTGGTCCAATTGTGCCTGTCATTAGAGTTCCCAATGATGATGAAAAAGTAATGGAAATTTCAAATTCAACGGCCTTTGGTTTGTCATCAGGTGTTTGTAGTAACGATTTTAGAAGAATTAAGAAATACATAAGCGGTCTTAATGTAGGCACGGTTAATATTTGGGAGGTGCCCGGTTACAGAATTGAGATGTCACCTTTTGGCGGAATAAAAGACTCAGGATTAGGCTACAAAGAGGGTGTAATAGAGGCTATGAAAAGTTACACAAATGTAAAAACCTTCTCATTACCTTGGTAATCAATAGCTTTTAAAAATTACTCACAGATTTTTTCTCAAATACTGATTATTTCTACTTTGCTTTAAAAATTTAACGTATTCTTAACTTTAAGGATTTAATAATTAATTATTATTATTTTAAGGAGGGACTATGAAAAAAGTAATCTTAGGATTTTTTGCATCAGTTTTTGCATACAACGCTAATGCTGTAGAGATTGAATTTGCATATCCTTATTCAGGTTTGTTCGATGTGACATACCAGGCAATTATGCCAGAGTTTGAAAAAGCTCATCCTGACATTAAAGTTAAGTTCAGAGCAACTTATGAAAACTATGAAGATGCTACTGCTACTATACTAAGAGAGTCAACATCAGGAAACTTACCTGATATCACCATGCAAGGTCTTAACAGACAAGCACCTTTAGTAGACAAAGGTATCGCTTTATCTCTAGAGCCTTTCATTGCTAATGAGCCAGATTTTGCAAAAGACGGTTATCATGAAGCTATGTTGAGCTTATCTACCTTTGGAGGAGAGGTTTATGGCTTGCCATTTTCAGTATCAACTCCAGTTGGTTACTACAACATGGATCTTTTAGCAAGTGCTGGTGTTAGCAGCATTCCATCAAATTGGGATGAAGTCATTGACGCTTGTAATAAATTAGAAGCTGCAGGACACGGTACACTTTACTTTGGATGGAATATTACAGGTAACTGGTTCCATCAAGCTCTAATGCATAGCCAAAATGTTCCAATGGTTAAAGATGGAGCTGTTAATATGGGAGGAGATGCTGGTCTAAAAACTTTAGAGCAAATGAAAGATATCATGGGTGGCTGTAATATGCCTAACTATTCTATTGCTGACGGACAAGCTGCATTTAATGCAGGTACTATTGGTATGATGTTTTGGAGTACTAGTAGTTTAGGCTCTGTTGAAGCTGCAAAAGCAGACTTTGAACTAAAGACTGCGCCTTTCCCAGGAATACCTGGTGTTAATGGTGGTACTCCAGCTAGACTACCTGCCGGTGGTAACGCAGCGATGTTAGTTACTACTTCAGATGATCCTGAAAGAGTACAAGCAGCATGGACATTTTTAAAGTTTATTACATCAGGTGTAGGAGCAGCTGCTGTTGCAGAAACAACAGGTTACGTTCCTCCTAACAAAGCTGCAAATGACCTGTTAGGTGATTTTTATGATGCAAACCCCAACAAGTTAACTGCTGTTAATCAGCTGCCTTTGTTAGCTGATTGGTTCGCATATCCTGGAGAAAACGGTCTTGCTGTGACTCAGGTAATCTATGACTACACTGAGACCATTGCTACAGGTGACGCCGACGACATGGCCGATCTTCAGGAAGAAATGATGGAGGAAATTGAAGACTTAATGTAGGTCTTTTCAATTCCGTTTATCATTAGATTTTTAAACAGCAGCTAGTATACTGGCTGCTGTTTTTTTTTAAATGAGCATCAAAACTACAACCATTGGAGCTTATCCAAAACCTAATTACACCCCTATAAGAGATTGGTTTCTCCAAGATAAATCTGACGAAGAAAAAAAACAATCCAAGGGATTGTTATCAAATTGGGATCCCAAAAGTGAAGACCATAAAGTATATGAAGAGAAAGATGAGGAAAAAGAAAAACTATTCTTAAAAGCTATTGAAGAAGTTATTCTTGATCAGACAAGTAGCGGAATAGATATCCCCACAGATGGTGAAGTAAGGCGAGAAAACTATATTTTTTATCAATTGAGATTTTTTAATGGGGTAAGCTTTGAACACTTAACGACTAAATCAGTCAGGAAAGGAGCTTTTGAAGCAACACTCCCAACAATTACAAGTAAAGTTTCAAATAAATCATTACGATTAGTAGATGATTGGAAATCTGCACAGCAGTTTACTAATAACCCAGTGAAAATAACTATACCTGGTCCTATGACAATAACTGACTCCATTGCTGATGACTATTATAATGATCCCAAAAAAATGGGTTATGATCTAGCATTATGTATTAGTAATGAAGTTAAGGCTCTATCCGAAGCTGGTTGTCAATACATTCAAATTGATGAACCAGTGTTCGCCAGAAAACCAGAAGAAACACACGATTATGGTATGGAAAACTTAGAAAGAGCAATGCATGGAATACTAAAAGAAACTCAAAGAGCTTGTCATATTTGCTGCGGTTATCCTAACTCGCTTGACTCAGAACACTACAAAAAAGCAGACCTAGATGCATATGATAAAATTGCTGACTTAGTTGAAGACTCTAGTATAGACGAAGTTTCTTTGGAAGACTCTCACCGACCTTTAGATTTAAAATTATTAGAAAAATTTAAAAAAACCAAAATTATTATGGGTTTGATTGACGTAGCTAAAAGTCGTATGGAAAGTGTTGAGGAAATTCAAAAAAGGATCAGAGAGGTTCTTGAGCATATTGATGAGGAAAGATTAATTGCTGCTCCTGATTGTGGTCTAGGGTTTTTTGATAGAAATCAAGCAAAACAAAAAATGCAAATTCTCTCAAAAGCTGTTAAAAATCTCTAAATCTTATGTGGGAATATTATAATCCGGTAAATGTTATTTTTGGTTCGGAAAAATTTAGTGAAATTGAACATATAATAAGTAATCGAAAGTACATTCTTGTTACCCATCCTGATGATAACTTTGATACGTATAGAGAGTTTTTTAACAATTTATCAAATAAGCCTCTAGAAATCTTTGATGATGTTCAACCAAATCCAGACTATCAAGATTTAATTTCTGCAGGGGAAAAATTTTCAAAAATAGAAAGTCAAATTGATACAGTTGTTGCTCTTGGAGGCGGCTCTGTCATGGATACGGCCAAATTACTTGCAGCTTTTAAAGGTGAAAATAAATATTTAAATGATTTTGTAAGAAATAAAAAATCAGCTTACGTTCAAGATCCAAAAAAAATTATAGCTATACCTACTACTTCGGGCACATCGAGTGAACTTACGTGTTGGGCTACAGTCTGGGATAAAGAATATAAAAGTAAATTTTCATTAGCAGATAAATCTTTATATCCTGAAATATCAGTTATTGACCCTAAGTTAATGATCAACAAGTCAAAAAATCTGACTATTTCTACTGGTCTTGATGCATTGTCCCACTCCTTAGAAAGC
Source organism: uncultured Alphaproteobacteria bacterium (assembly GCA_902546975.1). Taxonomy (GTDB): domain Bacteria; phylum Pseudomonadota; class Alphaproteobacteria; order HIMB59; family HIMB59; genus HIMB59. The sequence goes on along the minus strand of CACCLU010000002.1, from coordinate 69,537 downwards.
ATTTGGAATGTAAACTCAAATCCGATTTCAACATTTCATGGAATTGCAGGTGCTCAAACCGTGATTGATACACTTCCAAAACTTGTAAATGATTTAAAAAACATAGAGTTGAGAACTTTAATGGCTAAAGCTTGTGTTCATGCAGGTCTAGCTTTTTCAAATACTAAAACTGCAATAGCACATAATATTTCATACCCGATAACAATTAATTTTAATGTTCCACATGGAATAGCCTGTTCTTTTACTTTGCCGACAATAATGAGGAGTCTGATTGGCCAAGATGAAAAAACAGAAAGATCCCTAGAAAAAATTTATAATGTCGATCTCATTGAGAGTTCAAAAAGACTATCTGAGACATTGAGAATTCTTGAGGCACCATTAAATTTAAATGAAATCGGAATACCAAAAATTGAATGGGATAAATATGTTGAGGATGCTTTTCAAGGCGAGAGAGGAAAAAATTTTATCGGAAATAAAATCTCATTTGATAAAGCATGTTCTGAGATGAATTTCTTCTAAAGTTTACTATTAATCCAATCTCTTAAGTCTGTTTCGGAGCCTAAACCGATCTTTGTGTCAGCCAATGATCCATCTTTAAAGAGTATCATTGTGGGTATGCTTCTAATACTGAAGTTTGCTGGTGCTTGAGGGTTTTCATCTATATTAATTTTTTTTATAGATATCTTATCGCTCATTTCAGAGGCTAAATTATCTAATATGGGGGCTATAGCCTTACATGGACCACACCACTCAGCCCAAAAATCTACTAAAACGGGCTTATCTTTTGATCCTTCAAGAACTTTTTGATTAAATTCATCGTCATTTATTTGTTCAACTATCATATACTTAATATGGTAATGATTATTTGTATTTCAAATACTCATCTTTAGTTCCAACATGAGCATTGGTTACAGTGGTCTCATATCCATAGATTTTTTCATTTAAAGAACAATCTTTCCAAAAATCTTGAATGTTAAAAATTTCAGGATAAGGATACAAAGAGTTTTTTCTTATAATATGACAACCTTGAAATGAAGTATTGTAGATTTTTGATGGAAAGTTAATAAGTCCATCATTATTTACTTCAAGATCAAAATTATAATTTTTAGAATTTATAAGGAGGACATTATCAAAATTTTTATTTTCTTCAAAAAATTTAATTGATCCCTCTAATTCATTTTCAAAGGACTGGTCCCATAAATTATCTGTATTTAGAATTACTATATCATTTTTTTGAATTTTTTTGATACCACCTCCTGTTCCTAAGATAGTTTCCTCATAAGAAATTGAAATATCAGGGTAATTTTCAGAGACAAATTTCTCCAACATATTATGTTTGTAATGAGTATTGATATAAATTTTATCAAACGACATGTTTTTAATGAGATCAACTGCATAGCTAATAAGTGTTTTATTTTTTATTTTTAATAAGGGTTTAGGGACATCTTTGGTTAAGTTATCCATTCGCATTCCATAACCTGCAGCTAATATTAGAGCGTCCATTTAACTTGTTTTGTTATATATCTCTATAAATATTTCTCTTAGATCCCAAAGTCTTAAATATTCAACATGTTTAAATATTTGAGCCCATGTATTTTTTCTAAAGACTTTAAGATATTTTGGTTTTCCAGTGTTATATAATTGCACCCAATTACCAAGAATTCTCAGATTACGTAAAAGACTAATCATATGAATATCTGACCTAAGCCCCTTGAGATTAAGTTTCATTCTTCTTGCATAAAGCTTCATTAATTTATCTTCGACTTTAGTAGAGTAAGATCTCCTAGCATCAAAAATCAATGAAGAAATGTCTAATAATGGGTGGTTGTAGTGAGTATCTTGATGATCAATAACATAAATTTTTTGATTGTAATAAATTAAATTATCTAAAAAAAAATCACCGTGAGTTAAAGTTGGCTTAAATTTTCTATATTTTTCAGTACTTTTTTTCAAAGATACTTTCACAAGTTTATTGAGATAAAAACCAATTTGGATCTTGTGATCATAGTGATCAATAAAAGTCTCAATGCCGTTCAAAGCATCATTAAGTAAATTATTTTGTGATTTTACCGGAACGCCTGAAAACTTTTTCCTGGGTTTTTGAAGATTTGTAAGAGCTCTCACAGCCAATGGAAGTATTTTTTTAATTTGAGGTTTTTGGAAATATTTTGATGCATTTGCAATAGGGAAATAATCCATGATTACAAACTTATGTAAATTACTTTGATCAATTATTTTTGGTGTATTAACATTTTGAGAAATTAAAATATCAGTTGCTTTAATATATTTTTTATATTCGATAGGTTTATTTAAAAAAGAGAGTACAAGTAATGATTGATTTGCTGTTTTACATAATTTGAAAATTTTTTCTGATGCATCAGACTTGAAATTTAAAAAGCCCCCTATTTTAAAATTTTTATTTTGAAGGTAGTTTTTTATTTTGATAAGATTTATTTTATTTTGTGAAGCCATTTTTTATTACTTGATTTTATCTCTATATTTCTTTTTTCTTCAGTAACCAAAATATTAATAGATAAGGCCATATGGTTATATTTTTTCATAAGATTTTTTAATGGCCACTCAATGAGAATACAATTATCATTAAAATACTCATCCAAATCTAGTTTGTTATTTTGAACTTGATAAAAATCAAAGTGAATAATATTAAACTTATTAAAATTGTAAATATGTTCTCTTTGATACGTGGGGCTCCCTTGGAAGGAAAAAGTTTTTTTTTCTGACTTGCTAATTTCACTTAAGATATATCTAATTAAAGTTGTCTTACCAGAACCAGCCTCTCCCTCAAAAAAAATAATCTGGTTTTTAGATAGAGACCTAGATATATTTCTAGCTAGAGTTTTTAACTCAATTTCATTAGAGACTGCAAATCTCAAACTCAATTAAGCTAGCGATTTGAAATCGGATACTAAATCTAGAGCCTCCCATGAAAAAGCTCCTGATGAGCTGTCATGTGTTCTACCAAAATGACCGTAAGCTGCTGTTTGTTCGTAAATTGGCTTATTTAACTGTAATTTCTCTCTGATTCCTCTTGGAGAAAGATTCATAATGTCAGGTATCGCAGACTCAATTTTTGCTTCATCTATTTTATTAGTGCCTTGAGTGTTCACATAAATTGACAATGGTTTGGCTACACCGATTGCATAAGACAACTGGATAGTACACTGATCACATAAACCAGCAGCAACAATATTTTTTGCTAAGTATCGTGAAGCATAAGCTGCAGAGCGATCGACTTTTGTGGGATCTTTTCCGGAGAAAGCCCCTCCACCATGAGGTGCTGCACCACCATAGGTGTCGACAATAATTTTTCTTCCTGTTAATCCCGTATCACCATCTGGTCCTCCGATAACAAAATTACCTGTTGGATTTACGTAGTATTCCTTATCGTCTAAATTTTTTAATAACTCTTCAGGGATAGACACTTTTAATGCTGGGTTTACTATTTCTTTAACATCAGCAGGAGATAATCCATCAGCATGTTGTGTTGATATCACGACAGATGTAACTGCACTTGGTTTACCATCAACGTATTTAAGAGTTACTTGGCTTTTTGAGTCAGGCTCTAATCCCTTTAAGCTACCGTCTTTTCTTCCCTTAGCCATTATCTCTAAGATTTTATGAGAATAAAAAATTGGTGCCGGCATCAGCTCAGGTGTTTCCGTACAAGCGTATCCAAACATAATTCCTTGGTCACCCGCCCCCTCATCTTTGTCAGATGATGAGTCTACACCCATTGCAATATCTGCAGATTGTCCGTGAAGTAAATATTGAATATCTGCGGTTTGCCAATGAAAACCATCTTGCTCATAGCCGATATCTTTTATGCACTCCCTTACTTTTGAAATAATTTCATCTTTGTCTTCTTGGACTGGCCCTCTTACTTCACCGGATAAAACAACTTTGTTGGTTGTTGTTAGTGTTTCACAAGCGACTCTAGCAAATGGGTCTTTGGAGATAAAATGATCGACAACTACATCAGAAATTCGATCAGAAACTTTATCTGGGTGCCCCTCAGACACTGACTCAGATGTAAAAATGTAATTTTTTCTCATTTTAGTACCTATATGTATCTTTCTTAAATGGACCCTGCTGTTCGACACCTAAATAATCGCTTTGTTCCTTGGACATTTCAGTCAGTTTAGCACCAACTTTTTGCAGGTGAAACATCGCAACCATTTCATCTAGTTTTTTAGGAAGGACATAGACTTTATTTTCATAGTTTTTGTAATTCTCCCAAATTTCAATTTGAGCTAAAACCTGATTTGAGAATGATGCACTCATCACAAAACTAGGATGGCCAGTGGCATTACCTAAGTTCACCAACCTTCCCTTTGAAAGTATTATTAGCTTCTTACCATCTGGAAATGTTACTTGGTCAACTTGAGGTTTTATCTCTTCCCATTTATAGTTTTGCAAATCATCTATTTGAATTTCATTATCAAAGTGTCCAATATTACAGACAATTGCACGATCTTTCATTTCTCTCATGTGGTCTTGGGTAATGATATCTTTATTACCTGTTGCAGTTACAAAGATATCAGCATACTTACATGCATCATCCATAGTAACAACCTCATAGCCTTCCATTGCTGCTTGTAGTGCGCAAATAGGATCAACTTCTGTTACTTGAACTCTAGCTCCAGCTCCTCTTAATGAAGCTGCGCTGCCTTTTCCAACATCTCCAAACCCGGCTACAACAGCAACTTTACCCGCCATCATTACGTCAGTTCCTCTTCGAATTCCGTCTACTAAACTTTCCTTACAACCATATAAATTATCAAATTTACTTTTTGTTACAGAGTCATTTACATTTATAGCAGGAACTTGAAGAGTTCCTTTAGATGCCATTTGCTCTAAACGAAGGACACCTGTGGTAGTTTCTTCAGATAATCCTCTGACATTTTTCAAAAGCTCAGGGTACTTCTCATGCATTCGAAGTGTTAAGTCTCCACCATCATCTAGTATCATATTAGGCTCCCACCCATCTGCCTCAATTGTTTGATCAATACACCACCAAAATTCATCTTCATTCATACCCTTCCAGGCAAAAACAGGTGTGCCGCTTTGGGCAATAGCAGCAGCTGCATGATCTTGAGTAGAGTAAATATTACAAGAGCTCCATCGACATTTGGCGCCAAGTGCTACAAGTGTTTCAATTAAGACAGCAGTTTGGATGGTCATGTGAAGACAGCCCATAATATTGGCCCCGGCCAACGGTTTTGACTCTCCATATTGTTCACGAATAGCCATTAATCCTGGCATTTCAGTTTCTGCTATTTCAATTTCTTGTCTCCCAAATTCATGTTGGGAGATATCTTTTACTTTGTAATCCACTTAACCCTCCTTTTAGACAGACTTTTTAAAATAAAATATGATTTATTCTTCATTATCAAGCTCTTTTTATCCTTGGTCCCAGCTGCTGAATAACTTCTTCAGCCTTTCTATTACCATTTTTAAGCGCTTCATCGACAGGTTTTCCAGATAAGTAAAAATCTAAAAATCCTGCAGCAAAATTATCTCCTGCACCTGTTGTGTCCAGAACATTTTCTATTTTTTGAGCAGATTGATGTTTTACATCGTCTTCAAAAAAATAATATGCACCCTCAGCACCAGAGGTCATAACAATTTTTTTTCTAAAATTTTTAAAAAAAGAACTCACATCTGCCATTGAATCAGATTGTGTAAACATCTTTGCTTCATCAAAATTACAAAAAACTAAATCTACATTATCAGTTATAAAATTTTTTAATTCATCTCTGTGTCGATCAACACAAAAGGGGTCTGACAATGAAAGAGATATTTCTATGTTTTTTGATTTTGCAATATCTGAAAATTTTTTTAGTGTTTTTTTTGTTAGTTCATGATCCCAAAGATATGACTCCATGTACACATGATCAATTGAATTGAGTATATCTTCATTAACTTCGTCAGGGTTTAATTGTGATCCTATTCCGATGTGTGTAGCCATGGTTCTTTCACCATCGGGTGAAACTAAAATATTACAGCAGCCAGTTGGAAGATCTGTTTTATTGGAGACACCTTTAAACGAGATATTTTCTTTTTGTAAATCTTGAACAAAAGCATTTCCATACTCATCATCATTGACCTTGCCGTAAAAACTTGCCTCATGAGAGCTAAAGTTTAATTCATGGATAGTATTACATACTGATCCACCCGAAGTAATTAATGGATTATCGAAATTTGACCTAATTTCCTTAATTTGAGACTCCTCAATCAATGTCATAGAGCCTTTAGTTAATTTCAAATTATTGATAACACTGTCCTCTACCTGGCATATTACATCAACCAAAGCAGTTCCTACCCCTAGAATTTTTTTCACCAAATGAAAGTAAGGGATTTTAAACAGAGATCTATTAAAAAATCCTGAATTCCTTATGAAAGTTGAACATAAATGTGAATTGTTTTTGATTTGCAAAATGCGAATCAGGTCAGAATTAGGGCTATTAAAAATGGACCTAAATAGTATTTTTTAAGAGATATTCGTAGTTTTGGAAAATTTGATAAAAACCTGTGAATATTTTCAAATTACTTGTTAATTGAATCTTTAATTTCCAATTGAATTTATTGGCTTTTCAGAATTTAATACAAAATAAATTGACTAAGATTGTCTATAGATTGTATAGTCACTAGGCAATAAACACTACATCTAGTGATTATTCAAAAAAGTACACTTTAACTTGGTAGGAAGAATGGAAACAAATAACGCAGAATCACTTGAAAATTCAACAAAAAACACAGTTATAAATAAGCAAAACGAAGAAATAAACTTGCTCAGTCTCAGTGTTGTAAGGCGTGATGGATCGATAACACCTTTTAAATCTGACAAAATTGCAAATGCTATAAGAAAAGCATTTTTGGCACAAACTGATCTTCGTGATAGCAAACAAATTGGCAAAAATGTTTCAGTGTTAACTGAAACAGTCACCGCGGCTCTAACTAGACGTATTGCAAACGGTGATATGATTCATATCGAGGATATCCAAGACCAAGTGGAATTAGCCCTCATGAGGGGTGAACATCATAAAGTAGCTCGCGCCTATGTACTCTACAGAGAACAAAGAGCTAACCAACGTTATAAGACTGCTCAACTGAATGAACAAATTGGTGCCAAAGTATCCACAATGGCTGTTACCAAAAGAGATGGTAACAAAGAGGATATCTCTTTAGAAAAAATTACAAATCGCATTTCTATTTTGTCAAACGGTTTAGAGATAGATCCTATTACAATTGCTCAAAAGGCAATTCAAGGTCTTTACGATGGTATCACAACAAATGAAATTGACACTTACCTAGCTGAAACAGCTGCTGCTCTGACAGTAGAACATCCCGATTACTCATATCTAGCTGGGAGGATTAAAGCTAATGCTCTACATAAAGAAACACCAGGTTTTATTATTGCAACAAAAAATCTTTATGAGGATGGTTTATTGCGCGATGAATATTATGAAAAAGTAAAAGCTAACGCTGAAGAGATTGAAAAAATTATTGACTACGATCGTGATTATTACTTTGATTATTTTGCATTGACTACTTTGTTCAGAGCTTATCTTTTACAATCAAACAATAAAACAGCAGAAAGACCTCAGGATTTATGGATGAGAGTCGCTTTATGTGTGTCCGGAGATAAGTTTGATTTTTATCAGGTTAAGAAAACTTATGACAGCCTATCTCAGGGTTTCTACACACACGCAACCCCCACTCTATTTAATAGTGGTTTAAAGATGCAACAATTGTCGTCCTGTTTTCTAATTGGAATGGAAGATGACTCTATCGAAGGAATTTTTAATACTGTAAAAGACTGCGCTTTAATTTCAAAAACCGCTGGTGGCATTGGTCTTCATGCTCATAACATTAGAGGTGGCGGTAGCCGTATTAAGTCAACCAATGGCAAGTCTAATGGATTGATACCTTTCCTTAAAATTTTTAATGAAACAGCAAGGTCTGTTGATCAGGGTGGAGGTAAAAGAAAGGGTTCTTTTGCTGTCTATTTGGAGCCATGGCATGCAGATATTGAGGCTTTTTTAGAGCTTAGAAAAAATACGGGAGCTGAAGAATTTAGAGCCAGAGACTTATTCTATGCATTATGGATCCCTGATTTATTTATGGAAAGAGTCGAAGAAGATGCCGATTGGACTCTAATGAGTGAACACGAATGCCCTGGTTTATCGGATACATATGGCAAGGAGTTTGTTGATCTTTATACAAAATATGAAAATGAAATGCCTGACTTAAAAAGAATAAAGGCAAGAGCTTTAATGTCTAAAATAATCGAAGCCCAAATTGAAACTGGTCAGCCATACATGCTTTACAAAGATGCTGTTAATAATAAGTCTAACCAAAAAAATATTGGTGTCATTAAATCTTCTAATCTCTGTGCAGAGATAGTGGAGTATTCTGAAAAAGATGAAACTGCTGTTTGTAACCTTGCGTCAATTGCATTGCCAAAATTTGTAACTGATGAAAGTAAATTTGATTATCAAAACTTATATCAAGTTGCAAAACTGGCGACTAAGAATTTAGATCAAGTTATTGATATAAATTTCTATCCTACTAATAAAACTGAAAACTCAAATAGTCGTCACCGTCCTATCGGTCTCGGTATACAGGGTTTAGCAGATGTTTATTTTAAAATGAATATCCCTTATGACTCTGTTCAAGCGCAAATAATTAATAAACAAATTTTTGAGACAATTTATTTTGGAGCTTTAGAAGCATCAATGGAACTTGCTACTGATAAAGGGCCTTACTCTACTTTTAAAGGATCCCCTCTATCTGAAGGGAAATTCCAATTTGATCTTTGGGGTGTTAAACCGTCAAGTATGTGGGACTGGAAGGGATTAATGGAGAAAATCCAAAAGCATGGTGTTCGAAACTCTTTGACCACTGCATGTATGCCTACAGCCTCCACTGGTATTATCCTAGGAAATACTGAAACGTTCCAAGTACAAACATCAAACATTTATAAAAGACAAACTCTCTCAGGTGAATTTTTATTAGTAAATCGTCACCTTGTTAAAGAACTTATGAAAAGAAACTTATGGAGCAAAGAATTACGTGATCAAATTATTTTGGAAAATGGCTCTGTACAAAATATTGAAGGATTTCCTGAAGACTTAAAAGATGTTTATAAAACTGTTTGGGAAACATCTCAAAAAACAGTTATAGATATGGCAGCTGATAGAGCGCCATTTATTGACCAAACCCAATCCATGAACTTATGGTTGGCAACACCTACTTTTGGAAAAGTAAACTCCATGCACATGTATGCTTGGAAAAAAGGCTTAAAAACAGGCATGTATTACCTGCGAAGCCGATCAGCCGTAGACGCAGTTAAAGTAACAGTGTCTTCTGAAAAAAAAGCAAAAGAGTCTTATGTCAAAGAGGCGCAATCTAATGAACCGGAAGATTGTGTAACATGTAGTGCGTAAGATTTTCAATCAATTTAATTTAAGGAGCAAGTCATGATATCTAAAGGATGCAAATCAATTTTCCCTATTCAACACCAAGAAATTTTTGATCGTTACAAGCAACACGTTCAAGCATTTTGGACGCCTGAGGAGGTGTCTCTTCAAGATGATTTAAGAGATCTAAAAACTCTAGGAGAAGGAGAAATACATTTTATCAAACATGTGCTTGCATTTTTTGCAAATTCAGAGGCAATGATAAATGAAAATCTAGCATCCAGATTTTATAATGAGATTTTAATTCCTGAGTCTCGATTGTTTATCACCATGCAAATGCTAAATGAGTCTATTCACGCAGAAATGTATGGTTTACAAATTGAAGCTTATGTAGAGGACCCATCAGAAAAAGATAAGCTATTTTCTGCTATTCAAAACGTTCCTTGTATTAATAAAAAAGCACAGTGGGTTTCAAAATGGCTGAATGGAAATCAAAATTTATTAACACGCTTAATCGCCTTTGGTTTAGTTGAAGGATTATTTTTTGCTGGATCCTTTTGTGCCATTTATTATTTTAGAAAAAGAGGTTTACTTCCAGGCTTAGCCTTATCAAATGACTGGATAGCTAGAGATGAAGGAATGCACTTTAGTTTCTCAGCTTTGATGTTTAAAACATTAAGTGAAAAGTTTAATAAAGGAACCTTGTCAGATGAAGATATTAAATCAATGGATTTAATACCTGGTCCTGTCGCACAGTCTGAGTTCGAAGAAATAGTGAGAGAAGCGGTAGAGTTTGAAAAAGAGTTTGTTACTGACGCACTTCCTGTTGATCTCATTGGTATGAACAAGGAAATGATGTGTATGTATATTGAAGCTGTTTCAGATCGAATTGCTGATCTTTTTGGATTTGAAAGGGTATTTAATACCGAAAATCCATTTGATTTCATGAGAGCTCTTGATGTTCAAAACGTGACTAATTTCTTCGAAAAAAGGGTGTCTGAATACCAGCGTCCAACAGATCGTTCTTTGTCTTTTGACGAGTCTTTCTAAGTGGAAGTCAAAATTTATAGTAAAGACAACTGTATTTTTTGCACTAAAGCCAAGGCAGTTTTATCCTCACATAACCCCCAAGTATTAATGCTTGATGAGGATTACAGCCGTGATCAGTTTTTTGAAATATTTCCAACTGCCAAAACGTTTCCCCAAATCATAATCAACGGTGAAAAAATTGGTGGCTACCATGAGCTAGAACGTTGGATGGCATTTAATAAACCTGACGATGATTTTTAGTTTTAATTAGTGAGCTAATCCCCAGTTCAAGCCGCCACCGAAGTCAACTTTTATAGGAGTTTTAAAAGATTTATATTTTTGATGTGATGTTTCCATCAATTTAGTTATTTGTGGAATAATATCTTTTTCTTTTTTATGAATTTCAAATAAAAGCTCGTCATGAACTTGAGATGTCATTTTAGATTTACATTTATTTTTCTCTAAATAGCTATGAATGTCCAACATTGCAATTTTAATTAACTCAGATGCGGTGCCTTGAATAGGTGCATTGATAGCTTGTCTTTCAGCAAAAGATCGGAGCATAAAATTTTTAGCATTGATGTCTTTAATGTGAGACTTTCTTCCAAAAAGGTTTTCAACATAGCCTAGTTTTTTTGCTTTATCGGTAGTTGATTTCATAAAATCACTAATGTTTGGAAATTTTTGAAAATAGTTATCTATGAAAAGCTTTGCTTCAGCATTGCTAACACCTAACTGTTTAGCTAAACCATATTGGCTAATTCCATAGATTATTCCAAAATTAATAATCTTGGCCATTCTTCGATCATTAGCATTAATTGTTTTTTTGTTAAAAACTAATTGGCCTGTGCTTTGATGAATATCTTGATCCTCTTGAAAAGCCTCTAATAAATTAGGGTCTTCGCACGCTTCACAAAGCACACGAAGTTCGATTTGAGAGTAATCAAAGCTATATAATTCATGATCTTTTTCCGCAATAAATGCTGTTCTAATTTTCTTTCCAATCTCAGTTCTAATGGGGATATTTTGTAAATTAGGTTCAGATGAACTTAATCTACCCGTAATAGTTGCTGCAATATTAAATGTACTGTGAACTCGGTCGTTATTGTCAGCATGTTCAGCTAAAGAAGATGTATAGGTCGACACGAGCTTGGAGTATTGACGCCATTGTAGAATATACGAGGCAATCTCTACTCCCTCAGACTCTAATTGTTCTAAGACTTTGACATTAGTTTGAAAGTCTCCTGCTTTTGTTTTTTTTGTTACCTTCACGTCAAGTTTCTTGAAGATTTCGGTAAGTTGTTTTGGTGAACCAATATTGAATTCCTCACCTGCGATTTTGAAAATTTTCTGTTCAATTTTTTCAATTTCTTTATTTAGATCTTTTTCCAGTTTTGTTAAAAATTTTAGATCAATCTTACAACCGTTGCTTTCAACTTGTTGAAGAACTAAGCTTAATTTTTTATCGATATTAAAATATATCCAACTATCGGGGGCATCTAAGATTTGATCGTGTAATGTTTCATATAATTTATAAGTGGCATAAGCATCATGAGCAGCGTAATTTGTTGCAGACTGTAAAGGCACTTCAGAAAAATCTTTATAATTTCTTTTGGACTCATTTTTTATGACATCTTTAAATTTTTCTTTTTCTTCACCAAAATAATAATAATACAAATCCTCAAGATTATGTTTTGTTAAACCATTATTGACAAAAAAAGACATTAATAAGGTATCTTGAAAAGAAATAGTATTTACGTTAAAGCGTTTTAAAATTACACTATCGTATTTAGCATTATGAAAAATCTTTAAAATTGAAGGATCTTCACATAATAAATTCAGCTCTTTTAATATTTTTTTTTGATCTGTCTCAGATATTTCATTTTCAGGTGATTTAAAAGGTAGGTAATAAGCTTGCTGTGCATTAGATAATGAAATGCCAATGATATTTGCTTTATTTACGTCTAAACTATCTGTCTCTAAATCTATCGCTAAGGTTTTTTCAGATTGAAGAGACTTTAGATATTCGATTATATCTTTTGTCTTAATAAGTGATTTAAATTCTAAGTTTTTTTTGGCCGCATGCGGCTTTGTTTCATGAGCACTATTTCTAATTAATGATTTAAATTCATATTTTTTGAAAAAGTCATTAAGTTTTGGTGAATCTTCAAAATCTTTTAACTTTTCGATTGTAATAGGAAGTTCAAGATCATTTTTTAGAATTACTAGTTGGTGGCTTATTTTTGCTTTTTCCTCATGATCATGTATGAGATTTTTAATTCTTTCATTTAATATTTTCTCTTTATTTGCCAGAAGGCCTTCAAAAGAACCAAATTCATTAATCAATTTAGAGGCTGTTTTTGGTCCGATGCCAGGGACGCCAGGAATATTATCAACACTATCACCAATTAGAGCTTGTACATCTGTAATCTTGTCAGGGCCAACACCAAATTTTTCCATTACCTTTGCTTCGTCAATTTCAATATTTTTCATTGGATCCATGATGCGATTATTTATTGATAGCAATTGAAAAAGGTCTTTGTCTGAACTAAATACTGTGGTGGGTATTTTATTGTCTTCACCATATTTAACATAACTTGCTATAACATCATCGGCTTCAAAGTCTTTTTTTTCAATAACATCTAAACCAAACGCATCAATAGCTTCACGAATAATACTAAATTGAGGAATCAAATCCTCTGGTGCCTCACCACGATTTGCTTTGTATTCAGGAAACAAAGTATTTCGAAAAGTATTCCTTCCTGCATCAAGAATGATTAGTATTTTGTCATTTGGATGCTCATCAATAAGTCTAAGAATCATATTGCAGAACCCATAAACTGCATTTGTGGGGATGCCTTTAGAATTATTCATTGGGGGTAAGGCGTAATAAGCTCGGAAAATATATCCGGAACCATCAACAAGTATTAGTCTTGGCTTAGACATTTAAGCAGAATAACAAAGAATGTAGTGAGTTTCTATTCTTTAGGTGCGTGCTTATTTAAAATTCTTTGAAGAGTTCTTCTGTGCATTTTTAATCTTCTAGCAGTTTCAGATACATTACGGTTACACTGTGTAAAAACTCTTTGAATATGTTCCCATCTTATTCTGTCAGCAGACATTGGGTTCTCAGGTGGTGGGGGCAAGGATGTAGCGGTAGCAGACATTAATGATTTTTCGATATCATCAATGTTTGCAGGTTTAGTTAAGTAATCATCAGCGCCCAATTTAACGGAGGATACAGCTGTAGCTATGTTGCCATAACTTGTCAACATTACTGTTCTACATTCTGGGTTTTGCTCCTTGATCACCTTAATAACATCGAGTCCTGAACCATCACCTAGACGAAGATCAACTATGGCATAATTAAAATTATTTCCAGCTAAAACATCTAAAGCCTCTTTTTTTGAAGCTGCTGCTGTTACTGTGAAGTCTTTACGTTGAAACGAAGTGGTTAAACGCTCACGAAAGGGTTTATCATCCTCAATAATAAAAAGTGTTTTATCTTTGACTAATGTATTTTGCTCTAAATCCGCCATGTTAAAGTTACTTCTGCTCCATCATTACTTTGTACTAATATTTCACCATTTAGATTTTCAATCATTTGTTTTGTTATGAACAGGCCGAGGCCCATATTTACCCCTTTTTCAGGTCTGCTAGAATAGAATGGTTTTCCAAAATTAGCTATAAACTTCTTATCAAAACCGGGACCATCATCTCTGATTTTAATTGAGTAAGAATTTTTCGATGTCTCTGAGATTACTAATATTTGTCTATAAGCGAAACTTATGGCATTTTTTATAATATTATTCATCGCTATGTTCAGTTCGGGTGTGATTTTAATGTTGATATTTTTTGAATTTTCATCAGATCTATAATCTAATTTCACAGCTCGATAGTTATTTGAAAATTGATCACATAAAGATTGCACATAGGCATCTAATGACATATTTGTAATTTCAGAAGAGAGTTCTTTTGACTCTGGGTTTGTTGAGAGCTCTTTTAGTATTTCCTTACACCTGTCTAACTCTAATAATAGAGTTTTAATATCTTTCCCATAATCATCTTTTAATTTTTGATCTTTTTTTAAATCATCAACAATTAAATTTATGGTATTTAGTGGTGTACCTAATTCATGAACAGCTGCAGCTGCTAAACCTCCAACTTTTAAAAGCTCTTTTTCATTTTGAAGTTGTTTACTAGCTAACTCATATGCTTTTTGGGTGCTTTTGTAATTTAATGAAAAGTAATAAAGATAAAAAACTAAAAAAATACTACTTATGAATAAAGAAATCATAATAGCTAGGCTGTATGTAAAATTAATATTAGGATGCACAGACAAAGGAAGATTAATATAAAAATTAAATATCAAAGCAAAACAAACTAATGCTAAACTTAAGATAATTATTATTCTTTCTATCGTGAGATATGATGCTGCAATAGCAATAGGAGCTAAGATAATAAATATAAAAGGATTAGTGTGTCCACCATTTAAAGCAATCAAACTTGAAATTTGAACAATATCAAAACATAAAAATAAGAAGACTTGTTTTTCAGAAATAATTTTATCTCCTTTATTTAAATAAAATCCTAAGAGAATACTAGCCATTAAGATAAAAGCTATTATCCAAGAGCTCATTGCTACTGTCTTAGAAATTTCGAAAAAATACTGTGTTATAAATAAAGTGGCGGCCTGACCTCCAAAAGCTATTGCACGTATGATTAAAAAATCTGAAGAATTAACAAAAAGAAAGTTTTTTTGATTATTCAACTAAATATCTAAATTTGCTACTTTGACTGAATTATCTTGAATAAAGTTTTTTCTATCAGTCACATCATCGCCCATCAGCATGATCAACTGTCTTTCAGCATTGATTTGGTCTTCGAGCTTAACTTGAAGCAATTTCCTATTAGTTCGATCCAATGTTGTTTCCCACAATTGATCAGGGTTCATTTCACCTAAACCTTTATAACGGCTAATTGATTGGCCTTTTTTACTCATTTCAAAAAGAGTAGTAAAAAATTCAACAAGTCCATTACAATTAAAGTTTTCTTTTGAAGAAAGTTTAGAAATACCAAAGTAAGTATCAGTAGATTTTGCAAAACCCATTTTATTATAAAGAGATATACTGTCTGAAGAAATAAACTCTCTTAAATGTAATAATTTATCCAAAGCGACCTTTACAATTTTATTGTAACCCTCTTTTTCTTGTAAAAAAACTAGTTCATTACTAATCATACTTTGGAATGTAAATTTAATATTTTCTGATTTATAAACTTGATTTAAATTAGATAAGAAAATTTTAAATTGTGACTTTTCTATCTTATTTGGATGAAAATCCTGAAAAAATAACCCTGTATTTAGAATTTGATCAAAAAACTTTGCATCTAAATATGTAAGATCTAAGTTTTGATAAGCAGAATTTGCACGAGAAGCTAAATCTATTAATTCGTTTAACTGTTCCTCTTTTAGCTGAATTTTTTTCTTTTTATTGTAAATGTTGAAATCAAGATCATCCTTGTTATTTAACAATAAAAACTTTGTTAACTCTCTATCATCTAACAAGTAATTTTCAGCATTTCCTTTTTTTACTTTATATAGGGGTGGCTGAGCAATATATAAACGACCTGTGGTTATAATATCTCTCATGAATTGATAGAAAAATGTGAGTAGCAGCGTTCTTATGTGACTTCCATCAACATCAGCGTCTGTCATGATAACAATTTTATGATATCGCATTGATTCAGGATTGAAATAATCAGAAGGATTGTATTCTTTATCTTTTGGTGGATTACCATATCCAGCACCGATGGCTGTTATAAGTGCAGAGATTTCATTATTTTCTAAAATTTTATGAGGATTTGCTTTAATTACATTTAATATTTTACCTCTTAGTGGAAGTATAGCCTGAGTGACCCTATCACGGCCTTGCTTGGCTGAGCCTCCAGCTGAGTCACCCTCAACTATAAATAATTCTGAATTTGATGGATCTTTTTCTTGGCAATCAGCTAATTTTCCCGGAAGTGATGATGTCTCTAATACATTTTTTCTTCTTGTAAGCTCTCTTGCTTTTCTTGCAGCCTCTCTGGCACTTGCTGCCTCAATAATTTTTGAAACTAACTTTTTTGCCTCTCCAGGAGTTTGCTCTAACCAAGCACTTAATTGTTCAGATATTATTTTCTCAACAACTGGTCTTACCTCAGACGAAACTAGCTTATCTTTGGTTTGGGATGAAAACTTAGGGTCTGGAACCTTTACAGATAATACGCATGTCATGCCTTCTCTAGCATCATCTCCTGAAATGGTGATATTGCCTTTTTTAGCAACTGCAACTGTATTTGAGTATCCAACTAATGAGCGTGTTAGTGCTGATCGAAAACCCTGTAAATGTGTTCCTCCATCTCCTTGAGGAATGTTATTAGTAAAGCAGAGCATATTTTCATTGTATCCATCATTCCATTGTAAAGCACCTTCAACTTTAATTCCATTTGACTCGCCATTAAAAGGTATAATTTTATTTAAAGTTGATTTTCTTGAATTAAGAAATTGCACATATGCCGTTAAACCTCCTTGATAATAGAATTCAATAGGTTCTACTTTTGATGTGCGCATATCAGATAATGTAATGCGAACGTTAGAATTCAGAAAAGCTAACTGGCGAACTCTATTTTCCAGTGTTTTAAGAATAAGAGTTGTATTGGAAAAAATTTTTTTTGATGGCCAAAATTGGACAGTTGTTCCAGTTCTCTCCGTCTTTTTCATTGAACCGATCTCTTTTAATTTTTTTGTTGTAACACCATCTTTGAATTCCATTGTATGAATTTTGCCATTTCTGCGAATTGTTAAAGATAGTCTTTCTGATAAGGCATTTACAACAGAAACACCAACCCCATGAAGACCTCCAGAAATTTTATAGCTATTTTGGTCAAATTTACCACCTGCATGTAATTGGGTCATGATTACCTCAGCTGCTGGGACTTTTTCAGTTTTGTGCTGGTCAACTGGAATACCTCTACCATTGTCTGATATTGTTGCTGACCCATCTTTATTAATTATTAATTGAATACTGTCACAATAACCTCCTAATGCCTCGTCAATAGAGTTATCAAGTACCTCGTAGACCATGTGATGCAAACCTGTGCCATCATCGGTATCACCAATGTACATACCTGGTCTTTTTTTGACTGCCTCTAAGCCTTTTAGAACTTTTATCGAGGATGCTGTATATTGATCTGTCATTAAAATATTTCTTTAATATCTAAGTTATCTATATTCCCTTGAAGTGTGAAGTTATCAGTGGTTGAAAAGAAAGTCTGAAATTTATTTTCTGCACAGTATTGAATAACTTTATCAACATTCATCATATCAAAGTTATCAAATATTTCATCAATTAAAAAAACGGTAATCTTGTTACGATTAAGAAATTTTGCACAACTAAGAAGAAGGCTTAATATTAACATTTTAGATTGAGCAGAAGATAGCTGAGAAATATTTTTTTGATTGTGTGAAATTTCAAAAACTGATTTTTTTGGATCATGTTGTGATTGAAGTTTATGATCATTTGGCCATTGATTCTCATCAGAGAGATCTTTTTGAAATTTTTCTAAAAAACTCTCTGTCTCTATAAGGCCAAAACTTGGCTTAATTTCAAAGTCAAAAAATAGTTTATTGTTACTTGATAGAAAATTTTGGTATTCAAAAAGGAATTTTTTTTTAATCTTAATAATTGCTCTGCCTATGTCAATCAGTTGTCTATCCAGTGAAACTAGCCATGAAATATCTTGAGAAGATTGTAATATTCTTCTTTTTTCTCTTCTTAAAATTGTATATTTGCTTAGAAAACCAAATAACTTTGAATCAAAATAACAAATTATTCGATTGATAGTATTTCTTTGATACTGGGCATCCTTGATAAAATAAACTTTATCTGTTTCTGTTAGCCAAAATAATTGAAAAATATCTAAAAGTTTTTGCTGTTGTATTTTTTTATCATTTAAAAAATATTGTTTTGTCCATCTTTCATCTTTATTACTCAATATAATAGTTAAATGATTTTCTAAACCCTCGTGAATAAAATCAAAGGTCATAGAAGCTTCTAACTTTTCCTGTTTTTTAAAAATAAAATTTTGTATCACGTCTTTTCTAAAACCTGTACCAGGACTTAAAAAACTTATAGACTCTAATAGGTTTGTTTTGCCAACGGCATTCTTTCCTTTAAACAAAGTATGATCAAAGTTAAAAATTTCTTTTTTGTTGATGAAATTTCTATAGTTCGATAGCTGTATACCCTTTAATGGTGGGGGCAATTAAACTCTCATAGGCATTAAAATAAATAAACTTGTTGTATCTTTGGGGTCCTTTACTATTACTGGTGATGATTGATTTAGTAACTCTAAAATCAAAGTGTCTCCTTCAACAACATCTTGTAAATCCAATATATATTTTGAATTAAAAAGAATTTCAAGACCATCGGCAGCGTAATTTGCTGCAACCTCTTCATCGCCTTTGTTACTGTCAGTGCTAGTGGCCATTATCTTAATGCTATTATTTGCAAATTGTAACTTAACAGTTGGTGTTTTGTCTTGATTAACAGTTGAAACCCTATCAATGGCATTAAAAAAAGGCTCTGCCTCAACTTGTAATAATTTGTCATTGGATACAGGTATAACTTTTTCATAATCTGGAAATGTTCCATCTATTAGTTTACTGATTATAATGAAATTATCTGCTTCTAGACTCACTTGAGTGTCAGTACATATTATTTTAACCTTACCTTCAAAATCACCTAAAATACGGTCTAATTGAAGTATAAATTTTCTTGGGAGTATAATTCCAGATATATTTATGACATTTGTTAAATCTAGCTCTGTTTTAGCAAGTCTATGGCCGTCAGTAGCAACACACCTCAAAGTTGACTTTGGTCCGTTAGTAACAGTATGGAAGTATATGCCATTAAGGTAGTATCTCGTCTCTTCAGCAGATATTGCAAATTTAGTTTTATTAAAAAGTCTTTTAATCTGAGAGATTGTTAGTTCGAATGAGTTTGTTTGTTCTAAAGGAACAAATTTCGGGAATTCATCTGCAGTTAATGCATTTAACTCAAAGACTGAGTTATCAGAATTTATTATTAATCTATTTCCCTCTAATTTACATTTTACAATAGAGTTTTTTTTTGTCTTGCGAATTATATCAGTTAAAATTCTTGAATTTACAGTTGCTTCGCCATTTTTTGAAGAATCGGTTGATACAAATTCTCTGATAGAAATATCCATATCTGTCGATCTAATTTCTATTTGGTTATTATCACATTTTATATAAATGTTAGAAAGAATTGGAATTGTGGATCTACTGTCCACAATTGAACTAACGTGAGTTAAGACTCTTAAAAAAGCCTCTCGACTTACTCTAAAATCCATTTAAGAAGTTTGCAATATTCTAGTCAAAAGTTCAATATCTTCTGCAAGGTTAGGATCATTTACCATAATTTCTTCAATAGTTTTAATAGCATGAATAACAGTGGTATGATCTCTACCACCAAATTTTCTACCAATTTCAGGTAAAGATCTTGTGGTAATTGACTTAGCTAAATACATTGCAACTTGTCTTGGACGTGCAACAGACCTTGATCTTCTCGGTGAATGCATATCTGAAAGTTTGATGTTGTAATGCTCAACAACTTTCTTTTGAATTTCATCAATTGTAATTTTTCTTGAATTAGTCCTGAGTAAGTCTTTTAAAACATCTTTTACTAGGTCAACAGATATTTCTGAGTCCTGAATTGAAGCATGAACTGCTAGTCTATTCAGGGCACCTTCCATTTCTCTGACATTATTTGTGATCTTATTTGCTAAAAATTCCATCACTTCTTGTTTTAGATTAAGTGATTTTTGTTCAGCTTTAGCCTGTAGAATACCTAATCGTAATTCATAAGTTAAGGGATGTATATCCGCTACTAATCCCCAGCCTAATCTGGACTTTAATCTGTCCTCTAGTCCATCAAGATCAGCAGGGGATTTATCAGCTGAAATAATAATTTGTCTTTTTTTGTCAATTAAAGTATTGAAAGTATGAAAGAATTCTTCCTGTGTGTTATCTTTACCAATAATAAATTGCACATCATCAATCATTAAAACATCTACTGATCTGAATTGTTCTTTAAAACTCATGATATTTTTAAATCTTAAAGCCTTAATAAACTGATACATAAATTTTTCAGCTGTTAAATAGACAACATTTTTTTTAGGATTTCTTTTTTTTATATTCCAGGCAACTGCATGCATTAAATGTGTTTTTCCTAATCCAACACCACCATACAAAAATAATGGATTAAAGCTTACAACTTCTGATTGTGCTACACGTTGAGCTGCTGCGTATGCTAACTCGTTGGGTTTACCAACAATAAAATTATCAAAAGTAAATTTTGGATCTAATGGTGCAGAAATATCATCATAATATGTGTCTTCGTCATCATCTTTATCCTCATAGATGACTTCTGTGCCAGGAATAATTCGATTATTATTTTCTTTGACGAGTATAGCTAATTTATCAATGCTATGACCTTGGTCCATATAAGCTTTTTTAATAACAGAAGCATAATTTTTTATGATCCAATCACGTAAAAACCTGGTTGGAACTGAGAGAGTAAGAGAAGTGTCAATTAAAGACTCAAAATAAATCGGTTTAATCCAGTTTTGGAAGGTATCTTTATCAAGTGATTTTTTTAATTCAGATGTGATCTTCGGCCAGGACACATCTATGCCACCTTGATGCTTTTCGTCTTCCACTAACTTAATTCCTTCCTCTAAAAGATGCGCTATTTAAGCATGAAAAGTAAAAAAAGAAGAATAAAAAAAAATGTTTTTTTTAAAAAAAATTGCTTGAAAAAAAAAATTATTTTGAAATTGCGGTTATGTCTTTTTGTAGTTTTGAGATGGTTCTAGATGCCTTATTGAGGTGCATGATTTTCTTTTTAGTAGATTTATGCAATACAGACATAACTACTTTTAGTTTCGCCATTGATTCCTCTACCTTTTTATCTTTAATGAGTTTATCAATTGACTTTAGCTGAGTTGAAACATTTGATTTCACAGCTTTGTTAACTGTTTTTTTTCTATCAGACTGTCGAAGTCTTTTTTTTGCTGATTTATGTTGTGGCATATAAGATTATTATTAACAGGTTGTTCGTCTAAAAGCGTTAATAACTTATACACATTTATTTATTTTTGTAAAGCAGGCGAAAAAAAAGTCGAACGCCCATTTTGGATGATTTTTTTTATTTTATAAGTCTTTTTTTTGTATATTACATGTTTCTTTTGATAGACCTTAAATAAACTCTGAAAACTTCCGAGGGTTCCATCTGGGGATTTATAATCATTTATTGAAGAGCCACCATTTTTTAAAGATAGTTTCAATACAAATTTACAAGAGCTTAATAATTGAGATATTTCTGCTTTTTTAAGAGTGTAAGTTAGCCTTTGAGGATTTAACTTTGAATGAAAAAGAGCTTCATTAGCGTATATGTTTCCAATACCCACAATTAAACTTTGATCAAGTAAAGCTTGTTTCAACGAGATTTTTTTC
Organism: uncultured Alphaproteobacteria bacterium; assembly: GCA_902546975.1. GTDB lineage: Bacteria > Pseudomonadota > Alphaproteobacteria > HIMB59 > HIMB59 > HIMB59. Next base: position 47,484 of record CACCLU010000002.1, on the reverse strand, counting down.
TTTATAAATTTATTATACACCTCATCTAAATTAACCTTGTTAGTTAGTAAATCAGTACCGTAGTTATTAAAAAAAAATTTAACTTCTTTTGAGTCTTTAAGCCTAAAAAACATGCCAAACCTACGAGGATCATTATAAATAATTTTAAATTTGTTAAATTGTAAAACAACATGGTCATGTTTTTCTTTTTTATAATTCTCGTTTAAATAAAACTTTAATCGACCGCTCATTCCCAAATGAATAATTACATAATTTTCATTTTCTAATCCTATAATTATGTATTTTGCAAAACGTTCAACAGATATAATTTTTTTCTGTGATATTTGCTCAAGATCTTGAAAGTTTAAATTTTTCCTTAGTTTTTTTTGCGACCTATTGATAGAAATAATTTTTTTTCCTTTAACTTTTGACTTTAAATATCTTATTGTGGTTTCTACTTCAGGTAGTTCAGGCATGATAAGTAAAAATAATTCAAATAATTATAATATTACAGATATTTTTGAAAATGTATCTCATGCAAAATATGATTTAATGAACGATATTATGAGTCTTGGAATACATAGACTTTGGAAAAAATATTTTGTTGACCTTGTATTATCAAATTATACCGATAATGAGAAAATTTTAGATATTGCTAGCGGTAGTGGAGATATTTTTAATTTGCTTCCTATTTCAAAAAATCTTTATGCTTTAGATCCTGTTTCCGAAATGCACAATATATCCAGAAAAAAAAATAGTTCTAAAAAAATTAATTACGAAGTTGGTTATGCAGAAAATTTGCCTTATAAAAAAAATTTTTTTCAAATTATAACATGTACTTATGGTGTAAGAAATTTTAATAATCGAAAAAATGGTTTTTCTGAGATTTATAGATGTATTAAAAAAAATGGTTATTTTTTTATTATGGAATTTGGTATTCCAAAAAGAGATTTATTAAAAAGTCCATACAAAAACTTTTTAAAATATATTTTACCTTTTACCGGTAGCATCATCTCCAATGATAGACATAGTTATAAATACTTAGCTGACAGTATTATTTCTTTTCCTAATCAAAATAACCTTCTTAAAGAGCTCATAAATACAGGTTTTTCTCATATTAAAACTATTGATTTCATTTCTGGAGCTAACAGCATATATATAGTGCAGAAAAAATGAAAATTTTAATAATAATAACGGGGAGTGTTGGCTGTTATAAATCTTTAGATCTAATTCGTGAGTGCCAAAAAAAAGCCATTGAATATGAAGTTATTGCAACAAAAAACACTTATGAGTTTATTTCTAAACTACTACTTGAAACAATTTCCAATAAGCCAGTGTATTCAGAGCTCTTTGATTTGGATATGGAAAAAAAAATTGGTCACATAAAATTAGCACGAGATAATACTCATATTATTGTTTACCCTGCGACAGCTAATATAATTTCAAAATTTGCAAAAGGTTTTTGTGATGACCTAGCTCTAACATGTATGATTGCTGCAAACAAACCTATATATTTTGCACCTGCAATGAATAAAGAAATGTGGGCTAATCAAATTATTCAAGACAATGTGGACTATTTAAAGAAAATTGGCCATCATTTTATTGGCCCAGATGATGGATCTTTAGCTTGTGGTGAGTATGGTAGTGGTCGATTAGTTGATCCTACTGAAATAATTAGTCAACTTAAGTAATTGAAACACGCATTAATAACTATTGGGTGCACTCGAGAGTATATAGATCCAGTAAGATATATATCAAATGAGTCATCAGGTCGGCAAGGTATAGCTTTAATAAAAAGCCTATTAAAATTTAATTATAAAGTTATTTGTTTACATGGATATCTTCAAACAAAACAAATAGTTTCAAAAAATGTTAAGTTTATCTTCACTCCTACAGCAGATGAAATGTTAAAAGAAGCAAAAAAATATAAGTCTATCGACTTAGGAATTTTCAATGCTGCGGTTAGTGATTATAAAGCTAAAAAATATAATAAACTGAAAATTAAGAAAAAAAATGGAATGTCTTTAAAATTAATTAATAACCCTGATATTTTAAGATCAATGTCATTTGGAAAATATAAACCTAAGATTACAGTCGGATTTGCTTATGAAACAAATGATGTATTTCAAAATGCAAAAAAAAAATTGCTTTCCAAAAATTGTGATTATCTAGTTTTAAACTTTCCAACAGCGGAAAATAAAATTTTTAATTCAAAATACAATAATGGTATTTTAATTGGAAGGTCAGGTGACTTTTTAAATTTAGGAAATGTAAGTAAAACAATTTTTGCAAATAAAATTGTTAAATACATTAGCAATAGAAAGAATTAGAGTGGTTTGTATAAAAGTAAAAAAAATAAATGATAACGTTATCCTTCCAACTTATGAGACATCATCTAGTGCCGGAATGGATATTAGAGCATACTTACCTAATGGAAAAGTTAGCATACTACCAAAAGAAACAAAACTAATTGGAACTGGATTATTTTTTGAAATTCCAAATGGATTAGAGGTTCAAATTAGACCTCGAAGTGGACTGGCTGTGAAAAACTTTATTACTGTTCTTAACAGCCCAGGAACTATAGATGCTGACTATCGAGGGGAAATAAAAGTGATTTTAATAAATCATGGATCAAAAATGTTTGAAATTGAAGATAAAATGAGGATTGCACAAATGGTTGTGTCAAAATATGAAAAGGTTAATTTTGAACTAGTAAGTGATTTAAGTGAAAGCGAGAGGGGGAGTGGTGGTTTTGGATCAACAGGAACAAAGTGAAAAACTGATTGAAGAGTTTGGAAGACAAATTTTAGTTCCTGGAATAAATGAAGAGGGGCAACAAAATATCTCTAAGAAAAAAATTTGTATCATTGGTTTAGGTGCTCTGGGAACTGTTGCATCACAATATCTTGTTCGAGCTGGGGTTGGTGAAATTCACCTTGTTGATTATGATATTATAGAGAAGTCAAATTTACATCGTCAAATTAATTATGATAAAGATGATGTTGGTAAATCTAAATCAAACACTTCAAAACATAAACTTAAAAACATAAATGACTCAACAATAATAAATGAGCATTCTATAAATTTTGAGTCTTTCATAAAAAAAAATCCAAATAATAATTTTGATTTAATATTTGATTGCACGGATAATCATCAGAACAAAATTTTTTCTTCAAAATATTCTAAAGCTAATAAAATCTCATTTGTATCAATATCAATTAACTCTTCAGAGGGAATATACTTTGCACAAAACAATGAAGAAAATAATCCATTATGTTTTGAGTGCCTTTTTCCTAAAGCTGATCAGAATCACCGTTGTCTTAATAGTGCAATGGTAGGTCCAGTTGCAGGATTTGTTACTAGTTTTGCATGTATGAAAATTATATTTGCCCTTGCTAAAATAAAAACTCAATTGAAAAGTGAAATCAATTTGATAGACCTTTTGACTTCAGACATAAACAAACTACAATTGATTAATAAAGATTGTCCTCATTAAGATGAATACATTTACACCTCAATCTAGTTATAGTTATGAAGAAATCATTGAGTGTGGGAAAGGAAATTTATTTGGAAAGGGAAATGCCCAATTACCAGCACCTCCTATGCTTATGTTTGATCGCATCACTAATGTCAATAAAGATGGCGGAGTGCATGGAAAAGGAGAGATAACTGCTGAACTGGATATAAATGCAGATTTATGGTTCTTTAAATGTCATTTCTTGGGTGATCCTATAATGCCAGGTTGTTTGGGTCTTGACGCTTTATGGCAAATGTTGGGTTTTTATCTAGGTTGGCTTGGGTATCCTGGAAAAGGTCGTGCTTTGGGTGTTGGGGAAATAAAATTTGTTGAAGAAATAAAACCGGACAAAGAATTAATAAAATATAAAGTTAGTTTAAAAAAATCTTTAAATAAAAAAGGGTTATCAATAGGGTATGGAGATGGACAGATCATTCACAAAGAAAAAATAATTTACCATGCCAATGATTTAAGAGTGGGTTTATTCAATGAGTAATAAAAGAGTTGTCGTTACTGGATACGGTATTGTTTCTTGTATAGGAGATAATAAAAAAGAAGTTTTACAGAGCTTAAGAGATGTGAAATCTGGGATTAGTCATTGCAAGGAATATGAAGAGCTTGGAATGAGAAGTCATGTTCATGGAAAACCTAAAATAAATATTGAAGAAAATGTAGATCGAAAAATTTTGCGTTTTATGGGGGAAGGCGCAGCATACAATTATATTGCAATGAAAGAGGCAATTGAACATTCAGGTCTTGATGAGGAACTTGTATCTAATGTTAATACCGGGTTAGTGATGGGGTCAGGTGGGCCTTCAACGTATCAACTACAACAAGCATTTGATATAGCGAGAGAAAAAGGTGTTAAAAAAATTGGACCTTATATGGTTACTAGAACAATGGCATCAGGAAATTCTGCTACTTTAGCAACTCCTTTTAAAATTAAAGGTGTAAATTACTCCATTAGTTCAGCTTGTTCGACAAGTTTGCACTGCATTGGCAATGCTTATGATCTCATTAGACATGGGCAACAAGAGATTGTATTTGCTGGTGGTGGCGAAGAAACACATTGGACAATGTCAATTTTATTTGATGCTATGGGTGCTTTATCAAGTAAATATAATGAAACACCTGAAGTTGCTTCTCGAGCTTACGACTCCTCAAGAGATGGGTTTGTCATTGGGGGAGGTGCAGGTGTTTTAGTAGTTGAGAGCCTTGATAGTGCAAAAGCAAGAGGGGCCAATATTGTTGCAGAAATTCAAGGTTTCGGTCAGACTTCAGATGGATATGACATGGTTCAACCCTCTGGAGAAGGGGCAGTAAGGTGTATGCAGATGGCAACACAGGGTAGACCTGTTGATTATATCAACGCTCATGGAACATCAACACCTGTCGGAGACATGATTGAGTTACAAGGTATTAAAGAGGTTTTTGGAGATAGCATTCCTCCAACCAGCTCTACAAAATCGCTAACGGGTCATTCATTAGGAGCAACTGGTGTGCAAGAGGCCGTTTACTCTCTTTTAATGATGGAAAATGATTTTATGGTTGAGTCGGCCAATATTACAAACTTAGATGAAAAGGCTGAAGGAATGAACATTCTCTTAGAGAATAAAAATGATATCAAAATCAATTCTATACTTTCAAATAGTTTTGGTTTTGGCGGAACGAATGCATCTATATATCTAACTAGCTTTAATGAGTAAAATTTTAGAGGGCAAAAAAGGATTGGTTGTTGGTATAGCCAATGATCATTCTATTGCGTGGGGCATTGCAAAGTCCTTGAGTGATGAAGGTGCATGTATGTATTTAACCTATCAGAATGACTCAATAAAAAAAAGAGTTGAGCCCCTATCTGAGAAAATTAACTGCTTAGGAATTATGCCTTGTGATGTATCTGACACATCTTCTCTTGAAAATGTTTTTAATGGAATTGAGGGTAATATTGATTTTTTTGTCCATGCCGTTGCCTATTCAGATAAAAATGAGCTATCAGGTAAATATTTAAATACCACAAGAGAAAATTTTCTTAAAACACTACATATTTCTGCATACTCTTTAACTGAAATGGTGAGAATGCTTTCGCCAAAAATGAATGATGGTGCATCAATCATGGCCCTTACTTATTATGGGTCCACAAGATATATGCAAAGTTATAATGTAATGGGTGTTGCAAAGGCTGCATTGGAAACCTCTATAAAGTATCTTGCTGTTGATATGGGTGACAGAGGTATTAGGGTTAATGCAATTTCAGCTGGCCCGATGAGAACTTTAGCAGGTGCCGTTATAAACAAATCAAGAAAAATTTATAATTATACTATTGAAAATTCTCCTATAAAAAAACCATTGTCATTGGAAGATATTGGTAAGTCATCTGTTTACTTAATGAGCGATCTTTCTAAAGGCGTTACAGGTGAAATTCTTTATGTAGATAATGGCTATAACAATGTAGGAATGAGCATTCAAGATTTGTAGAAATAAAAAAGTATATAAACTGACCCAATGAAGAAAATCTTTTTAGTTCCTGTAATATTTTTATTTTTGTTTTTAAGTAAATTTGCATTTGCTTTTCACGATGTTGAAGTTGCAAATGAAGATGTAGCGGCTTTAGGTGGTTTGTGGACTCAAATATATGTATATGAAGAGTATTGTGCCGATAATCAATACTACGAGGTAATATTAGACAGATTGCCGAACAGTCCTAGATTTGACAGATATTCTTCTGAATTAGAGCACTTAACAAACGATCAAGAACTTGCTTGGGAGAGAGGTGGGTTAGGAGCATCAGCTGTAATATCTGCTGGTGGAACTGACTGTGATACGATGGCTACAGTCATTTGGGAGTGGTTTGGAGAAAACTAATATCTAATCTTAGAAAAAGTAGCACAAATTTTTCTAAAATCTGCGCTACTAATTATTTTTTAGACTTCTTTCATGCTGAGCTTTACTTTACCCGCACGATCTACGTCGAGCACTTTAACTTGAACTTCTTGTCCTTCAGATAAAACATCGGAGACATTCTCGACTCTTTTTTGTGAAATTTGTGAGACATGGAGTAATCCGTCTCTTGCACCCATAAAGTTTACAAAAGCTCCAAACTCAACAATTTTTACAACTTTACCTGTGTAGACTTTTCCAACTTCAGGTTCTGCTACAATGTCTTCCACCATTTGTTTAGCTTTATTAATTGACTCTTCATTGCTGGATGCAATTTTTACAATTCCATCATCATTGACTTCTAGTTTTGCTCCAGAAACTTCGACTATGTTTTTAATTACTTTACCACCTGAGCCAATAACATCTTTTATTTTAGCTTTATCAATAGTGATTGAGATTACTTGAGGAGCATGCTTAGAAAATTTTGTTCGAGCTTCTGGTAAGGCATCTGACATGACACCAATAATGTGTTTTCTTCCACCTGATGCTTGATTTAAAGCAATTTCCATAATTTCTTTAGTAATACTGGTAATCTTAATATCCATTTGAAGAGAAGTAATACCATCCATAGTACCAGCAACTTTGAAGTCCATATCTCCTAAGTGATCTTCATCACCTAAGATATCGCTAAGCACTACAAAGTCCTCGCCTTCTTTGATTAGACCCATCGCTATGCCACCAATATGTTTTTTAATTGGTACACCCGCTGCCATCAAAGCAAGGGATGAGCCACATACTGTAGCCATAGAACTAGAACCATTGGATTCAGTTATCTCAGATACTAATCTTAGTGTGTATGGGAAATCCTCTTTTTTTGGTAACATTGGATGAACTGCACGCCATGCTAGTTTTCCATGACCAATTTCTCTTCTACCAGTTGCTCCTACTCTTCCTACTTCTCCTACAGAGTAAGGAGGAAAATTATAATGCAACATAAAATGTTGTTTGTGCATAGGATCAAGAGAGTCAATCATTTGCTCATCATCGCCCGTTCCTAATGTGGTAACAACTAATGCTTGAGTTTCTCCACGAGTAAAGAGACTTGAACCATGAGCTCGAGGAAGAATGTCTAATTCACATGTAATTTGTCTTACCTCATCTAATTTTCTTCCATCAATACGGCTTTTATTTTTGATTATATCGCCTCGAACTACTTCTTTTTCTATATCTTTGATAATTGTTGTAGCGGCTAAAATCTGATCATCTTCAACGTTGTCGATAATAGAAGATCTGATCTCTGTAAGTTTTTGACTTCGCTCTTGTTTATCAACTAAACCATATGCTTCACGAATAGGATCTGAAATTTTACTTTCAACATCTTTTTGTAAGCCTTCATAAAAATCAGGTAGGCTTGGGACTTCAAAAGTCTTAATTTCTGTTTTGCTTGCAAAGCTTTGAACTTCTTTAATAAATGTCTGATAAAAATCATGTCCAAACATTACTGCCTCTAGCATGATGTTCTCAGAGAGTTCTTGGGCTTCAGACTCAACCATTAACACACCCTCTTCTGTTCCAGCCACAACGAGATCTAGTTCAGAGTTTTCCATATCTTGGATAGATGGATTTGCAACTAGCTTTCCATCTATATATCCAACTCTAGCGGAACCCAAAGTACCTGCCACAGGAAGACCTGAAATCGCTAATGCTGCGCCAGTTGCATACATTGCAATAATATCAGGATCAACAACGCTATCGTAAGATAGGACAGTTAATGTTACTTGAGTTTCATTTTTAAAGTTTTTGTGAAAAAGAGGCCTAATAGGTCTATCAATTAAACGACTTGTTAATGTTTCTCTTTCAGTCGGTCTAGCCTCTCTTTTAAAAAAACCTCCCGGTATTTTACCTGAGGCATAATATTTTTCCTGATAATTAACTGTTAATGGGAAAAAATCAATATCAGGTTTTTGTGTTTTTGCAGCACAAATGTTAGCCATAACCATTGTTTCACCACAGGTTACAACCACAGATGCATCTGCTTGTTTTGCTATTCGATTTGTTTCTAATGTAATTTGTTGGTTACCCAACTCAAATTTATGTTCTATTTTCATCTTCCTCTTTCTTTATAGCTAATTAAAAATTATTTTTTTCTTAGCTTTAGTTTATCTGCTACTTCTGTGTACTTTCCTACATTCCTCTTCTTTAAATACGCCATCAATCTATTTCTTTTACCAACCATCATCAGCAGACCTCTTCGAGAGTGAAAATCTTTCTTATGGATTTTGATATGTTCTGTTAACAGATTAATTTTTTTTGTGAGAAAAAAAATTTGGGACTCTGGCGAACCAGTGTCATTATCAGCACGAGCTATATCGTTTATTTGTATTTCCGACATCAATACTCCTTTCAAAGTAAACTTCATCTGACCAGGATGTCGCCCAGTTCAAATGGTAATCAGATTGGTATGTAAATCATTTATACTTGAGAAATCAAGGATTTTTTCATAAGGAATAGCTTGATTTATATCAAAATCCCCTATTTTCAGTCTTTTAATCATACTTGCATAAGCTATGTCGCCTAGAGAATTTGCAAATTCTTCTGCGAATGCCCTCACATAAAATCCCGAATGGCAATTCAACTCAACCCTCATTTTTGAGTTATTTGAAGATAGAACTTTTAAACTTTGAATTGATACTTTTTTATAACGATCTTCTAAAGCTTTATTATCTCTAGCAAGTTCATAAAAATTTTTACCATTTAATTTATGCGCAGAAAAGTCTGGTATTTTTTGTTGATATGTTCCTATGAACTTTTTTAAATGTAAAACTCTTTCGTTTATATTATGCGAGGACGACTCCATTTTAAAGAATCTACCCTCTGAGTCTAATGTATTTGTTGAGGCACCAAATCGTATCTCAACCTCATAACTTTTTTTTTCTTGATGTATATTTGGTATTTTCTTCGTAGCTTTATTAATACCTACTAATAATAAACCAGAAGCTAAAGGGTCTAGAGTTCCAGCAAAGCCAATTTTTTTAAAGGAATAACGAAATTTTAATTTTCTAATAACTCCAAATGATTCTATGCCCTGTGGTTTATTTATTAGTAACCATCCATCACTGAGAAAGTTTTTTTTTGCCAAGATCTATAATTTATCTAAAAGTGATTGTACTTTTAAAGACTCTTGAAAAGATTCATCAAAAATTAAAGATATTTTTGGAGTATATTTACTTGTAAGAGTTCTTGCTATTAAACTTTGTATTTCTCTCAGATAAAGTTTATTAAATTCCTTAAAATCCTCCTCTGATATATTATGAATAAGATAAATTTTTGCAAATCTCAAATCTTTACTTACTTTTACTTCAGTAATTTCGAAACGAACGGTTGGAAATTTTAAAAGATAATCTTTTTGGGTTACGAGATATTCAGAGACGAGTCTTTTAATTGAAAGCTCAACTTTTTTGGTTCGAAAACTTGGCTTATTGTCCACACTATAATTCTTTTTGAACTTCCTTAGTTACGTAAAATTCAATTTCATCTTTTTCCAAAATATCAGAGTAGTCTTTAAATGAAATACCACACTCGTAATTTTCTCTAACCTCTTTGACATCATCTTTAAATCGTTTAAGAGTACCAACTTCTCCTTCGTGTATGATTTTACCTTCTCTAACAAGCCTGATTTTAGCAGAATTTTGGACTATTCCGTCAGTAACAAAGCAGCCTGCAATTGTACCAAACTTTGAGGATTTGAAAGTATCACGAACCTCGGCATGACCAATAATTTCCTCTTTAGTGTCTGGAGTGAGGAGACCAGAGAGCATTTTTTTCATATCATCAATTAATTCATAAATAATTGAATAATATCGTATATCTACTTTATCACGTTTTGCAATTGTTCGGGCTTGTGGGATAGCTCTGATATTAAAACCAATTACTAAACCTTGTGCGGAACTCGCTAAACTCACATCACTTTCATTAATTGCACCAATAGCATTATGGACGACATTTATTTTAACTTCTTCATTACCGACTTTTTCCAGTGAGGAAACTATTGCTTCAAGAGATCCTTGAACATCTGCTTTGACAATGATTGGAAGTTTTTTAATATCTCCCTTTGATACATTAGCCATCATTTCCTCTAGTGATGATTTTTTAACTGCTTCAGTATTTTCTAATTTTTTTTGTTCTTTTACTTTTTCTGTAATATCTTTTGCAATATCCTCATTTGGCATAACATAAACTGTATCGCCTGCTTGTGGCACTGAGTCAAAACCCAACACTTCAATAGGCATGCCTGGGCTAGCTGATTTAATCCTACTACCATTTTCATCGAGTAAAGCTCTAACTCTTCCATAAGATGAACCACATGTAAAATGATCACCCTCTTTAAAAGTTCCATTTTTTACTATCACAGTTGCAACAGGTCCTTTTCCCGTTTCAATTTTGGACTCAACTACAATTGCCTCAGCGAGTTTGTTATGTTCGACATTAAGATCTAGGATTTCTACTTGTAATAAAATGTTATCTAATAGTTTTTCTAGATTTGTTTTTTTAATTGCAGATATTTCAGTTTCTAATACATCTCCGCTGTAACTTTCTACAACTACCTCGTGAGTTAACAAATCATTTCTAACAATACTTGGGTCAACATCTGGTAAGTCCATTTTATTAATTGCGAGAACAATAGGAACTTTTGCTGCTTTAGCATGTGAAATCGCTTCAATTGTTTGAGGTTTAACACTATCGTTAGCAGCAACTACTAATACAACAAGATCTGTTAAATTGGCTCCTCTGGAGCGTATATTTGAAAAAGCTGCGTGACCAGGTGTGTCCAAAAATGTAATTGGATTGTTTTTATGTTGAATTTGATATGCACCAATATGTTGAGTAATTCCACCAGACTCTTTTGAAGTTACGTTAGTATTTCTAAGTGCATCCAACAAAGATGTTTTACCATGATCAACATGGCCCATTACAGTTACAATTGGAGGCCTAGGTAAAATTTTAGATATATTTGTTTTTTGGTGATTTGCGATTTCATCTTTTAAACTGATCGCTTCTTCTCTTTTCGGTGTATGTCCTAATTCTGTAACTATCAGCTCAGCTGTATCACCATCTATATATTGATTAGCCGTAGCCATAATTCCACTTTTCATAAGAGCTTTTACAACATCACCTGTTTTTTCAGACATTCTACTAGCTAATTCCTGCACTGAAATTTTTACAGGTATGTCAACTTCACGAACAATTTTTTGAGAACTAGTTAAATTTGGCTTAAATTTTGTTTTTTGTTTTTCTCTATTTCTTTTTGTTTTTGCAAGACTGGGCATTTTTTCGTAGTCTGGTTCTTCATCTAAAAGATTATTAACTGAAATAGAGGATAGTTTTTTTTGAAATGCTGTTGTATTGAGAGTTAGTTTTTTTCTGGGAGGAGTAGAAGTTGTAGAGGTAGTCGTAGAAGGCTTAGCTGAAGATGTATTTGTGTTCTTTGTCTCTTTTGTCATTCAAAATTAGCTATTAAGATAAATCTCCCTAGCATCCATTATAATTTTTTCTGCAGCAGATTTCTCAACTCTTTTTTGTAGTATGCCGTCTCTACCCACTAATTCATCAGTTGCTAAATCTGCAAGGTCTTGACGTGAAAAGATATTGTTCTCTATCAATGTAGCTAAAATTTTATTATCAAACTCTGAAATTCCTTTGACATAATCATCTAGTTTTGAAGATTGTATTAATTTCTCAAGTTCTGCCTTCTCGTTTTCCATATACTGCGTTGCACGAGCGTATATCTCAGCAGCAAGTTCATTATCAAATCCTTCAATTTTTTCTATATCTTGGATTGAGGCATTAGCAATTTTTTCAATACTTGTGTATCCCTCGACCGCTAATAACTGTGCGATCATATCTTCGAGATCAAGTTTTTCAGCAAAAAGAGAAGTGATTTTTTTAAATTCCTCTTGTCTTCTTTCTGCGTCTTCTTTTTCAGTTAGTATATCAATTTCAAGATTGGTAAGTATTGAAGCTAATTTTACATTTTGACCTCTTCTACCAATAGCAATACTTAACTGATCCTCGGGTAAAACTATCTCCACTCTATTAGAGTCTTCAAATTCGTTAACTTTTGCAACTTGTGCGGGTGCAATAGCATTTTGAACATACATCGACTTTAACTCTGACCAATTTACGATATCAATTTTTTCACCTTGTAATTCATTAACAATAGCCTGAACTCTTGAACCTCTCATACCTACGCATGCACCAACTGGATCGATGGACTTATCGTTCGCACGAACTGTAATCTTTCCTCTACTACCAGGGTCTCTAGCAACAGATAAAATTTCTATTTGACCCTCATATATTTCAGGTACTTCCTGTTCAAATAGTTTCGCCATAAACTGAGGGTGAGTTCTTGAAAGAAAAATTTGATGTCCTTTGGCCTCTTCTTTTATATCGAAGAAATAAGCTCTTATACGATCACCATTTTTAAAATTCTCTCTTGGAATGAGTTCATCTTTTCTTAAAAATCCCTCAGCTTTACCAAGATCAACAATAATATTTCCAAACTCAATTCTTTTTACAATACCCGACAAAACTTCTCCGACGCGATCTTTGAAATCATTAAACTGTCTTCTTTTTTCAGCTTCTCTAACTCTAGAGTAAATAACTTGCCTTGCCATATTGGCTGTTACTCTTCCAAAGTTTACGGATGGTAAAGGAATTGTTATTTGTTTTCCAATTTCAGTATCAGCATCATATTTTTTAGCATGATCTAATAAAATTTGATTTGCCTGCAAAACAGGATCAATTTTTTCAACTACATCTTTAATATGAGATAAACTTATATTTCCTGTCATACGGTCAATAGATGCTTTAATGTTATTGTCCATTCCGTATTTTGATTTTCCAATAATTTCAAAAGACTCCTCAAGAGCCTCCATTACTATATCCATTTCGATGCCCTTCTCTTGTGAGACGACTTCGGCAACTTTTAATATTTCTGTGTTATTTAGCATTATCTTTTCTAGTTAAAAAAAAAGGCGGGATAACCCACCTCCTCATCGTTGGTTAATAATTTTTAAGAACGCTAAAATAGAATAATTTATGATTTTTGTCTAAGGCTTTTTTCTCAAATTTAGTGTGTAAAGCGTTGGGATCACTATATTTCCAACATTTAGGGCTAATATCTGGCATGGTGTATTTGAACTTTTTCATCAAGGCTAAAGCTTCAATAAAATAGTCACCATGATCAGTTGCAAAACGAACAAATCCATTTTTTTTTAGTTTTTTAGTGAGATCTTTTACAAGGAGTTGGTTAACAGTTCTTCTTTTTTTATGCTTATTTTTGGGCCACGGATCTGGAAAGTATATTCTTATTTCCTGAAGATAATTGTTTGGTATGAATGGTAAAAGATCTTGAATGTTTAAATGGAATACTTGAAGGTTTTTCAAATTATCATTAACAGAGTTTCTGATAGCTCTTAGAACTCCATCAGCAAAAATATCACAACCAATAAAGTTTATTTTTGAATATAGTTTTGCATCTTCACTAATTTTTTCTCCATCACCAATTCCAATTTCTAAAATTCTTGGTGTTTTGATTTTATTAAATAATCTTTTGTTTGGTTCTTTAAGAAATTTCGAGTATTGCTCGAGTCTTACAAACGACTTTCCTTTTTTTCTACCAAAGTATTTATTTTTTGATTCGAACATATAAAAAACTAACTAAAAACATTAAGAAAATCATAAGAGTAACTGGAAATAAAGTTGATGAACAATTTGATTGATATTTATTAATTGGATGTTGATAATAGAGGTAACCTTTTTTGTTTGTTGGAATGGTCTCAATAATTTTACCCGAATAATCAATAACAGATGTAATACCTGAAGGAGTTGATCTTATGAGAGGTTTTTGGAATTCAACACTTCTTAAAAGGGAATTAGCCAGGTGTTGATGTGGCCCGTACCATTTACCAAACCAAGAGTCATTTGAAATTTGTATCACCATATCTGCATTACAAACCTCAGTATTAATTGATTTGTAATTAAAAATAGACTCAAAACAAATCATTGGAACAGCGTTTATATTTTTAGGTAATTTTAAGATTTTTTGATTAATTCCAGGAGTATAGTTCATTCCTAAATTTAAAAATTTGCTTACAATAGGTTTTACAAAGGGAATGTATTCTCCAAATAAAACCAACTTTTGTTTATCATAAAAATCAATAATCTTTCCTTGATGATCGATGATATATAGACGATTAAATAATTGGTTTTCCTCGATAGCACTCGACCCAACTATTATTTTTTGATCCTCATTAATTAAAGAGGATAATCTACTAAGAAGTCCGACCCTGTTATTTAAATCAATAGGTAATGAGCCTTCAGGCCAAATAATTAAATCTGTTTTTGGAGAATTTGTGAGAGCTTCGAGGGTTAATTTTTCATATATTTCAAGGTTTCTTAGAACGTCAAATTCTACTAATGACTCATAAAGATTAGGTTGAATTAAAAGAATGTTTAGAGTTTCATTGTTTGTTTTTCTCTCAGTATTATTTTCAAAAAAACCAAATGCATAAATTAAAACAAGTACTGATGATAAACTAAAAATTACAACTTTTTTTTTGTAATAGAGAAAATAAATAATTAAACCCACAATCAAATGGACAACTAATCCCAAACCATAAACACCAAAAAATGGTAGTGATTTTAAGATCCAAATATTTTTGTAATATATGATTGCACTAGGATTCCAAGGGAAGCCTCCGAAAATAAATTCCTTTAGTATTTCTACTATAGATAAACCTAGTGGTAATAAGAAAATCTGTAGTAATTTTTTTTTAAATGTAACTAGGATTAGAATTGTTGCTGAATAATGTAGGAATGCAATAAATATAGAGAGTACACCAACTAAAATAATACCTAAGAATAAATATCCAAAACCTCCTGAATAAAAGGACTGTGTAATCCAGCCTAATGTAATTATTTGAGTAAATAGGAAAAAATAAAATATATATCTTTTCGAAAAATTATCATTAGTTAGAATATTATAAAAAATGATTGAAAATGATATGTAATAGAAAATAGATACTCCGAATGGAGGAAGAGAAAATACATAAACAATAGAAAAAATAATTATTAAACTTATTGGCCTAGAGAGATAGGGCAGTAGATTATTGAGATTTGACACCACTAACCACAACTTCAAGAATTTTTCTTGTTGATACCTTGTGAATGGTGAAAGATAATTTTTTATTTATTGTAAATTTTTCTTTTTTCTTTGGTATACGACCAGCTATATTAAATATGATACCACCTATAGTTCCTACATCCTCTTTTAAATCATCTGGGATATTGACATCAAATTCTCTTTCAAAATCATCAACAAGCATTGCGGCATCCATAATTATATTATTGTTTTTTTGTCGAAACATCGGTGCTTCATCCTTATCGTGTTCGTCTTCAATCTCACCTACTATTTCTTCCACTAAGTCTTCGATGGTAACCAAACCAGTAACACTATTAAATTCATCCATGACAATTGCTAAATGGATGTTTTGTTTTTTCATTTTTTGAAGAAGATTAAAAACAGGTGTAGCAGAGGGGATATAAATAACCTCTCTTAACAAACTCTTGATATTAAAAGACTTATTGTTGATTTTCTTGAATAAATCCTTGATATGAACCATTCCCAAGCAATGTTCTAAGTCCTTTTTTACGACTGGCATTCTTGAGTGAGCTTCTTTATTGATAATTTTAATGATGTTTTCTTTATCAATATTTTGGTCAATAAAAATTATCTCACCTCTTGGAACCATTACATCATCAACTGTTTTTTTGTGTACCTTTAAAAGGTTATTAAAGATTTTTTTTTCTTCATTCTTGGCAATCCCTGAACTATCTGAAGTCGCTGAGATAAGATCAATAATATCTTTTTTAAAATTCTCGTCTTGAATAAGTTCTTTGACTAATTTTATGGCTAAATTTTTTTTAATTTTCATGTACTTTTTTTAAACCTAATAATTTCATCAGTGTGTTTTCTAAAAATCTCATATTGCTTCTCGATTGTTTATCGTAGTGATGATAACCAAATAAATGATGTAAACCATGACTCACTAGCATAAAAAAGTTTTGTTCGTTAATTTTTTTATTGCGATTTAAAATGTAACTATCTGCAATAGCGATATCACCAGAAAAGTCTCCATCAGGAAAAGATAACACATCTGTGATTTTATTTTTATTTTTAAATTTTTTGTTCATGCTTTTAATTTCTTCATTAGAAACTATTTTTATTGTCAGTTGTGTTTGATGATCAGCTTGATGGATTGTTTGAAAATATTCTGACATTTTTTTTAGCTTTTCCTTGGAGGATTTTAGAAATTGCTCTAAATTCTTATCTCCAATTATCTCAATCACAAATTTTTTATTACTAATCCTCAAAATTACTTATCGTAAGCATTAATTATTTTTTCTACTAGTGTATGTCTGCATACATCACTACTATTTAAATGAACAAACCCAATGTCTTTAACTTTTTCTAATTTTTCCATTGCATCCTGCATTCCACTTTTTGCATTATCGGGTAAATCTTTTTGACTTAAATCTCCCGTGATAACCATTTTTGAGTTTTGTCCTAATCTAGTTAAGAACATTTTCATCTGTGTTGATAAGGTGTTTTGTGCTTCATCTAAAATTATGAAAGATTTATTTAATGTTCTTCCTCTCATAAAGGCGAGAGGAGCTATTTCTATTAAATTATTTACCATTTTTCGGTCAATTTCTTCACCTGGCATCATCTCATACAAGGCATCGTAAAGTGGTCGTAAATAGGGATCAATTTTCTCTTTCATATCTCCAGGTAAAAAACCTAATCGTTCACCCGCTTCAACTGCTGGTCTTGATAATATTAATCGATTAATTTTTCCTTCTACAAAAAGACTAACTGCATATGCAACAGCTAAGTAAGTTTTTCCTGTTCCCGCTGGACCAACAGCAAAAACGACATCTTTTGATCTCATTTCTTTTAAAAAGAGCTCTTGGTTTTTAGTCTTGGGATAAATTGTTTTTAATTTTGTATTGATTTGAAATTTCTGATCTTGTTCGATTTGTTCTTTGATATATGTAGGTTTTGCTAAATCAATATTGTTTTCTATTTCTTCTGCGGAAATATCATTGTTCTTTAATTTTTGGTATAAGCCTTGAATAATAAAGTAGGCTTTTTCAACTGGATCTCTATTACCTTTTATAGATAGAAGGTTGCCTCTTGTGTATAGCTTTACTTTAAATTTATTCTCTAAGACCTTTAAATTTTTATCGTGGTAACCAAATAGGCTTGATAGAAATTGATTATCCTCAAACTCGAGTTGTTTTTGATGGGAAGAAATATTTACAGGACTCAACTAAATTTTTTCTCCCAATAATGAGTGTGTTAAAACCTCTTTGATTTGCACAGGAATTATTTGACCAATTATTTCTTTTTCCCCCTGCAGGGCTACACTTTGATTAAATTGTGACTTGCCTTTGATTTGTCCCGAGTGTTTACCAGCACCATCAATTAATACTTGCACTGTCTTTTTTACAAACTGGTTGTTGTATTCAATTTGTTGTTCATTGAGTAAATCTTGTGTGATCTTTAATCGCTCATTGAGAATTGCTTCATCTATTTCTTCACGATCGGCTGCAGGTGTACCTGGTCTTGGGCTGTACTTAAAAGAATAAGAATTCATGTATTTAACTCTTTCAATTAGATCGATTGTGTCTCCAAAATCTTTGTCTGTTTCTCCAGGAAAACCAATAATAAAGTCCGAGGAAAGTGCTATATCGGGTTTTACTTTTCTAACCTTTTCGATGATTTCAAAATAATAATCTCTGGTATGTTTTCTATTCATTAATTTTAAAACTTTGTCGGAACCTGATTGAACAGGAAGGTGAAGATAGGGCATAAGTTTAGAGTTTTCACCATGAAGGGAAATTAGATCATCAGTCATATTCACAGGGTGACTTGTAGAATAAGTAATTCTTTCAACTCCATTTATTAAACTAATACTGTTAATAAGAGATGCTAGATTATTTGATTGACCTTGAGTGTCTAAACCATGATAGGCATTAACATTTTGACCTAAAAGTGTGAATTCCACCACCCCCTGATCAATTAAAGATTTAACCTCATCAGAGATTTCCTTAACTGTTCTTGAATATTCTGATCCTCTTGTATAGGGAACAACGCAGAAATGACAAAACTTATCACAACCTTCTTGAATAGTCACAAATGCAGATTTATTCGATGTATTCGTTTTAATATGATTGAGTGTGTCAAATTTTTCATTCACATCAAATTCAGTGATAGAGGTTTTTGGTAAATTATTTTTATCTAAAAATTTATTTAATGACTGAATGGATTGTGGTCCGATCACTAAGTCCACGTAAGGTGCCCTTTTTTGAATTAATTCACCTTCAGCTTGAGCTACACAGCCGGCAACAATAACTTTTTGATCTTCTTTACCTTTTTTGTGAATTTTTCCTAAATCTGAAAATGTTTTTTCTGTTGCCTTTTCACGGATGTGGCAAGTATTTAAAACTACATAGTCTGCATTTTGAAAGTCATCTGTTTGATTAATATTATGCGATAGAAAAATATCTTTCATTTTATCAGAGTCATAAACATTCATCTGACAACCAAATGTTCTAATATAAAATTTCTTATTTGATGACATTAAGGGATTTGGCAAACAAAATTGCGTCTTGAGTATGCGGAGCGTTTATAGACTTACTCCGATAATAGTTATTTCTTTCATTGTAGGCTTTATAGCCTAATTTTTCATAAAGTTTAATAGCAAATTTATTTTCAGCACTAACTTCAAGATAAATTTTTACACTGTTTTTAACACTTCTAAGCTGTTTTTCTAATTCGGACAGTAAAAGAAAGCCTACACCTTTTCCCCTATGCTTGTTTAAAACTGCTAAATGTAGTATTTCGTACTCAATGCTTTTTTGATCTTCATAAAGGAAATGACCGAGTATCAAACCTAGTGTCTTTTTTTCAATTGCAAATATATTGAGGGCTCTTTTATTCTTAAAATGATCGTCTATTGCGACTTTAGTCCATGATAAATCTAGTTCAATATGATGCTCGTGGAGCCAATTTAAATGTTCTTTAGATTTAATACTGTAATTCAAGCAACAATATTATCATAAAAAACTCTTGAGCATTCTTTCCAATTAAATTTTTTTGTGTATTCCTGGCACTTGGTGCGATCGAGGTTAATACAATTTATAATGTTTGATTTTAAATCATCACCTATATAACCATTAATACCATTTACAATAATATCTTTTGGTCCGATGACATTAAATGCAGCAACAGGTGTACCTGTTGCATTGGCCTCTGTAATGACATTTCCAAAAGTATCAGTTAGGCTTGGGAAAACCATAACATCAGAGCTAGCATAATAATCAACTAAATCCTGTCCATGTTGATATCCCACATAATTTACATCGGGATATTTTTTTTTTAAAGAATTTAACTGTGGACCATCACCAACTACAACTTTGGTACCATCTATCTTAATTTTTAAAAAGGCTTCAACATTTTTTTCTGTTGCCACTCTTCCAATATAGGAAAAAATTGGACCTTTACCTAAATTAAGTTTATTAAATTTACTAAATTTTTCATGATTAACTCCGCGGGACCATATTTCAGTATTTTTAAATTTTCTCTTTATTAATTCCTCTTGCATTGAAGGAGTAGGAACCAAAACTTTTTTTGCTTTATTATGAAATTTTCTTATGAAAAAATAGAAAAAACTTGCAGGTATCTTTGTTCTCTTTTGAATGTATTCAGGGAAACGAGTATGAAATGAAGTGGTAAATGTAATGTCGTCCTTAACACAAATATTTCTTGCTAAAAACCCAAGCGGGCCTTCGGTTGCAATATGAATATGGTCTGCTTTAGCGCTTTTTATCATATTTTTCAGTGTTTTTTGTCTTGTTACAACAATTTTAATTTCGTTATAAGAGGGTAGTGAAAAGCGTAGCTTAAATAATTCAGGATGAATCACTTGTACCTCCATTCCCATTTTCTCTAACTCGGGAATGGTGTTAAGATATGAGCGAACAACTCCGTTTACTTGTGGCTTCCAAGCATCGGTGACAAGTAAAAGTTTCATGCAACTCTTTCTTTTTGGAGTTTATCTTCAATTTGATTTATTTTTTTTTCATTCCAAAAGATTATTTCTAGTTTACCCGTATAGTCCTCTACCATAGCACTACAGCTGTCTACCCAATCACCTAGATTATGATAAGTTTTATCTCCTAATAATTTTATTTTTGGGTCATGAATGTGTCCACACACAATACCGTCACATTTATTTTTTTTAATTCTTTCAAGACATGCGTTTTCAAAATTTTGAATAAATCGCCGAGCGTCTTTCACTCTAGTTTTTAAATATCCCGATAGAGACCAATAAGATAGTCCTAGTCTTCTTCTAAAAAAATTTAAAATATTGTTAAACCATACCGAGTAGTCGTATAGCTTTGCTCCAATTTTAGCAATCCATTTAGAATTTAAAACAATATTATCAAACTCGTGGCCATGCATTAACAATAATTTTTTATTATCCGCAGTTGTATGAATTCTATGTTTTCTTATTTTTATATTTGCAAAGCTAAAGCCACAGTAATCAGAAATTATTTCATCGTGATTACCTGGAATATAATAAACTTTCGTTCCAGACCTTGCCTTTTTTAAAACTTTTTGAATGAACGTATTAAAGTCTTGATTCCAAAACCAATTTTTTTTTAGACGCCATCCGTCTATAATGTCTCCAAGTAAATAAAGATGATCACAATCATTATATTTTAAAAAGTGTAAGAGCTCCTTTACTTTTGAAGCACGTATGCCAATATGAATGTCTGAAATGAATATGGATCGATGTTTTTTGATTTGCATAGAATCTAAAAATAGATATACCTAGAATTGATCGTATTGAATAATGTTAAATTTTTATTAAATGGTCACTTCACAAAAGCTTTATATTAGAAAAAATTCTAAAATTCATGCATCTGGTCTTTTTGCAAAATCTGATATCAGTGCTGGCACTAGAATCATTGAATATCGAGGGTTAAAGATAACCAAAGCTCAATCCGACAAGATTGCTGATGTTCACATAGAGGCTAACAAAAGGGCTAAAACAGTCGGGTCTGTTTACATTTTTACACTGAATCAAAAATACGACATCAATGGAAAAGTAACATGGAATTTAGCAAAATATATTAATCATTCCTGCAATCCTAATTGTGAAACTGATATCATCAAAGGAAGAATATGGATTAGCGCGATTAAAGATATTAAGAAAGGCGAGGAGCTGTCCTACGACTATGGATATGACATGTTTTGTTTCGAGGATCACCCGTGTCGATGTGGGTCTCAAAACTGTATTGGATATATTGTTCGAAGCAATCTTAGATGGAGACTTAAAAAAAAGTTAATTGAAAATAAAAAGTCAAGATTTAACAAAAAATTCATATAAGTAGTTAAACTTCAGATATGGATTTTAAAAATAAAAATATAGTAGATGCTTTTTGGTGTTCAATTGGAGGCCTAAAAATTCTCCTTCAAGAAAAAGCAGCAAGAAGAGAGCTATTATTGTTTCCATTGTCTGCTCTATACATCGTAATTTTTCAACCAGCTCTTTTGTTCACACTTTGGCTGATAATTTTACCTTTGCTCATACTTAGTATTGAGGCTCTAAACACTGCAATAGAATATACTTGTGATAAAATTACTATGGATAAGTCAAACAAAATAAAAAAAGCTAAAGATTTGGGCTCTGCTGCAATTTTTTTATCTCTAACAGCCTATGGAATAGTTTTAATCTTAGGTTTATTTTATTAGTTTGGGAAGATTGGCATAATTTTTCTTACAAGTAGAGGAGGTCAGTTATTCAATTACAGGGTAATGCCAATCTTCCACCTAATAAAATAATCATTTATATTAAATTAAAGTTAAATTTAGATTAAATTTCCAATTTCTTTTATTTGATCGATATTTAATAAGTTGTTTTGCTTATAATTTTGAACTAGTGCAAGACATCTTTTTTTAAGAACATTGAATACTTTTAAAAATTCTATGTCAACTTCCTCTTCAGTGCCTTTAAATTTTGCAGGATCAGCTACACCCCAATGTGCCTTTAATGTATTTTTGAGATACACGGGGCAAGTTTCTCCAGCTGCGTTATCACACACAGTAATAACCAAATCAAAATTAATATCTGAAAAATCATCCCATGATTGACTTTTAAAATTGTCTAGGAAAATTTTATTTTTTTCTAATGTTTTGATACTTAAAGGATGCACATATCCTGCAGGGTGGCTTCCTGCACTATAAGCATTAAAAAAGTCTTTACCATAATGGTTTAAAAGCCCCTCTGTCATAATTGATCGACAAGAGTTACCTGTACAAAGTACAAGAATTTTAATCATTTTAATTTTCTGAGTCGATAGAGTAGCCAGCGGATCTAACTGTTCGAATGAAATCTTTTTCTCCTGTTAAATTCAGCTCTTTTCTGAGTCTTCTTATGTGAACATCAACTGTTCTGGGTTCAACGTAAGCATCATTTAACCAAACGTTATCCAATAGTTGCTGCCTAGAATAGACTCTACCTTTATTTTCAATAAAAAATTTTAAAAGATTAAATTCAGTCGGTCCTAAATTTAACTTTCTCTCACCCCTTGTTACCCTTCTGTTGGTAAGATTAATGTTAATATCATGAAACTTGAGTGAGTCGTTATCTTCTCTTGATTTTGTCCTTTTAAGTAATGATTTAATTCTAGCGAGAATCTCACTTGGAAGAAAAGGTTTGGTTACATAATCCTCTACACCTAATTCAAAACCTCTAATTTTATCATCTTCTTGACCTTTAGCTGTTAACATTATAATTGGAATTTTTTTTAGATTATCTTTTCTTTTAATTCTCTTTAAAACTTCAATGCCCGATATATTTGGTAGCATCCAATCTAATAAAATTAAATCAGGCAGCCAATGTTCGATCTCTTGGATTGCAGATTCTCCGTCGTATGAAAATTTTATTTGGTAGTTTTGTTGTTCTAAATGAAATCCAATTAATTCTGAGATTGGTTTTTCATCCTCTATAACTAAAATCTTGTCTGTCATTCAAAATCAGATTTTTTTAAATCAATATAATGACCTGTAATGTTAAAAATGACCTCTTCAGCTATGTTAGTAGCATGATCACCTATTCTTTCTAAGGACTTTGCAATTAAAATTGGCTTAGTGCCTTCATCAACAACACTTGTTTCTTTATTGTGCATTCTTTCTATTAAATCAGATAATAAAGATTTGTACTGCCTGTCAATTTCTGCATCTTGATTCCATGAGATCCTTGCCTGCACCTCATCTTTTTTAAAAAAACTCTCAAGTGTTTGATTAACCATTTTTTGGACACCTTTACCTAAATTATGCATTTGGACCGTTAAATCCTCGTCAAATGAAGAAGAAATTGAAATAGCTCTTTTTGCTAAATTTCTAGAGTGATCTCCCATTCTCTCAAGCTCTTTTGAAACTTTGAGGGCAGTGAAAACTAGTCTTAAATCACTGGCAACGGGTCTATGTAAAGTCATAATTTCGAAACTTAAATCCCTAACATCTCTTTCCACTTCATCAACTTGTTCATCAAGATTCTGTGTTGTCTGTGCATCAGATGAATCTTTAGATTTAATAACATTTACTGCAATTTCAATTTGTTTCTCAACAATATTGCTCATTTTAATTAAATTATCTGTAAGATGATTTAACTTTTGTTCAAAGTTTTTATCTGTGTGTGCTGTTTCCATTTTAACCAAACCTTCCAGTTATGTAGTCATTTGTTTGTTCTTTATCAGGTTTTGTAAATATCTTACCAGTTTCTCCATATTCGACAAGGTTACCTAAATGAAAAAACGCAGTTTTAGATGATACACGTGATGCTTGAGACATAGAATGAGTTACTATAATAATTGTGTAATTTTCTTTCAATTCGTTAATTAAATCCTCTATTTTTGCGGTTGCTATTGGATCTAATGCAGAACAAGGTTCGTCCATCAAAATGATTTCCGGTCTTATAGCAATCGCTCTTGCTATGCACAATCTTTGCTGTTGTCCTCCTGATAAACCGGTAGCAATATCATCCATTCTATCTTTTACCTCTTCATAAAGACCCGCTCTATGAAGTGAGTCTTTAACTATTTCATCTAATTCATTTTGAGAAGAAGCAATACCATGAATTTTTGGTCCGTAGGCAACATTTTCATAAATAGTTTTTGGAAAAGGATTGGGTTTTTGAAAAACCATTCCAACTTTTTCACGAAGAGTTTCTACCTGTATATCAGGGCTATATATATCAACATTGCCATTCAACAAAAACTTACCTTTAACATTACAAATATCTATTACATCATTCATACGGTTTAAACATCGCAAAAATGTCGACTTACCACAACCTGAGGGTCCTATAAGAGAAGTTACTTCATTTTTTGGAAAATTAAGAGCCACGTTATTGATTGCCATTTTTTTTCCATAGTGGACATATACCTCACTTGTTTGCAAAGCATAATTGCTGTTTTGATCTACCATTTCACCTCCAAATTTCTTCTTACCAACACTGCCACAGTATTCATTATGATCAAAAAAGATAAAAGTAGCATTATTCCTGCAGATGTTTTTTCGAGGAAACCTCTTTCAGCGCTCTCAGACCATAAATATATTTGTGAAGGGAGACCAGTGGCAGGGTCGAATGCCCCTCCCGGTATTTCCATCACAAAAGCAACCATACCTATCATTAATAAAGGGGCTGTCTCACCCAAAGCTTGTGCCATTCCAATAATTGTTCCAGTAAGAGTACCTGGCAAAGATAAAGGGATTACATGATGAAATACAGTTTGCATTTTAGTAGCCCCCACAGCAAGTGCTCCCTCTCTAATTGAAGGGGGGACGCCTCTGAGCGATGCCCTAGATGCTATAATAATTGTTGGTAAAGTCATAAAACCTAAAACTAATCCTCCAACTAAAGGGACTTGATATGGCATCCCAAAAACTCCAATTAGCATACCTAAGCCTAAAAGTCCGTAAACAATAGAGGGAACCGCCGCAAGGTTATTTATATTTACTTCAATAATGTCAGTTATTTTTCCTGGTTTAACAAATTCCTCTAAGTACACAGAAGCCAAAAGTCCGATTGGAAAAGCAAAACTAAAACAGATCAATAAAGCATAAAAAGACCCCATAAGTGCTCCAAGTATTCCGGCTGTTTCTGGATCTCTTGAGTCTCCATTTGTGAAAAACCAAAAATTGAATGTCTTAGACATTTTACCTTTGGAGTCTAAAGAGTCTAAGATAGAAAGTTGATAATCATTTATTTTTCGTTGTGCTTCGGGAACATTTCTTGGATAGTTTCCTTTGACAATTTGGTCAAGATCTGATGAGGCAGATATATCTAAATTGACAGTTTTTCCAATTACATTTGGATTGTTTGCAATATAATCTCTCAGCTGAAAATCAAATTTTCTTGTGTACATTTCTCTGACTTTAATAAAATTTTCTTCATCTAATCCAGGATGGTTTTGGTTAATCACTTGATCAGCAAGATCAACATAAGATGCTTTCATTATTTCTTTTTTGGAGGAGTTACTAGAAACCTCTATAAAATTTGGGTCAAAATAAACATCAGCATTAATAGTTGTTCTAACAAAAGCACCACTGCCGGTAGAAAAAATTTTATACATTAAAATAAGCACGAAGAACAAAGAGAGAGTCATCGCAAACATTCCATAAAATTTGAAACGTTTCTCTGCTGCAAGTCTCTTTTCTAAACTACTCATATTTTTCTCTGTACTTTTTTACTATTGTTATAGCAGCAATATTAAGAATTAATGTCATTACAAATAAAGTTAGGCCTAAAGCAAAAGCAACTAAGGTTTTTGGATTATCAAACTCGACATCTCCTATCAAACTTGTAACAATCTGTGTTGTTATTGTAGTCGCTGGCTCCAAGGGATTAAAAGTAAGATTTGCTCTTAGGCTGGCGGCCATAACGACAATCATTGTCTCACCTATTGCCCTAGATATAGCTAATAAAAATGAGCCCATTATTCCAGCTAGAGCTGCTGGTAAAATTACTTTTTTAATAGTTTCTGATTTAGTTGCTCCAATTGCATAAGAACCCTCTCTTAAAGATTGAGGAACTGCTTTTATGACATCGTCACTAAGAGAGGAAACAAAAGGGATGATCATGACACCCATAGCTAAACCTGCAGCTAGAGCACTTTCAGCGGACACCGGTAATCCAACACCTTCACCGACATCTTTTATGAAAGGCGCCAGTGATAAAGCAGCAAAAAATCCATAAACAACTGTGGGTATGCCAGCAAGAATTTCAATTATTGGTTTAGCTATATCTCTTACTTTTGATGACGCATACTCTGCTAAATAAATTGCTGTTAGCAGTCCTAAAGGAACAGCGACTAACATGGCAACAGATGCAATTAAAAGCGTTCCGGTCAGCAAAGGTACAAAACCAAAAGCCTCTTTTAAAGCCTCTTGATCGAAACCTTCTGATGCATTGATAACAAAAGCTCTATTGGGATTCCATGCCGTATTAAAGAAAAAGTCCATAAAATTTACGTACCGAAAAAAATTAATGGCCTCGAAAACAAGAGAA
Organism: uncultured Alphaproteobacteria bacterium; assembly: GCA_902546975.1. Lineage (GTDB taxonomy): Bacteria > Pseudomonadota > Alphaproteobacteria > HIMB59 > HIMB59 > HIMB59. The sequence continues at coordinate 20,406 of CACCLU010000002.1, read as the reverse complement.
AAGAAGATTCCAAAAGTAATGAATATTGCAATATAAGAACTGCCCTTGATAACATATGAAATTATTTTCTCAACAATTGGCTGTGCATTTAGTTTTCCTGATATTGATTTCGTAGCCAAAAATCCTAAAAGCACAGGTAGAATAATAAATAGAGTTAAATTCGACCATCCGTAGATCTTGTCAAAATTTGCTAAATTTTTTGCTGCAATTATCTCACTCTCACTGGCCATTTTTAAAATTGATTTATCGCCTACGGTCAAATCAATTTCTGATAAATTAACAATCATAGATAGGTTGCTAATCTTATTCATAATTAAACCGAATTTTCCAGAGCTCCATGTAGCGACATCTGGAAATAACACAGGGGACATTACAAACATCTCTTGAAAGTTTGATTTAAAAATAAGTAAAAAGAACCAAATAATTATTGCTGGAAAAAAAACTAAAAGGACAACGTAATATCCATAATAATCTGGAAGAGAGGAAAGATTTTCATTTTTTTTAAATTTTAGGCTTAATGCTCTTTTTTTACCATAGAAGTAAAAAGAGTAAGAAAGTATAAAAACAAAAACAAGTGATAAATAAAGCATACTGTCCTATTCCTCTATAAACTGATTTTGTCTTAGGGGCAAGAAATCTTGCCCCTAAAAATAAGATAATTAATTAATGCTTACTTACAAAGTCCGCTTGAAAAAGCGTAACCAGCATCTTTTAATGGATGTTTTTTTTCAGCACATGCTGCAATATCAAATCCCATTGCATCTAAGCTGTCAGTAACGTTTCTTACTCTATTGATAAGGTCTGGTACCATAGGTGCAGCACCAATTTTTGTTAGGTAACCGTTATCACCAATTGCTTCATCACTTACCATCATTTGTGCAAACTCCTGAATGCCAGGTACAACCCCGATGTGATCTGCTTTTAAGTATATGAAAAGAGGTCTTGCCATTGGATACTCATAAGTTGCAATGGAATCAGCAGATGGTACTACTCCCTCAACAGTAGATGGTTGTAATTTATCTCCGTTGTCTTTTAGATAAGAATAACCAAAGTAACCAAAACGTTCTGGATCCTCAACTAGTTTTTGAACAATAAGAGTGTCATTCTCACCCATCTCGATGATTTTTCCATCTTCTCTGTAATCAGTACATCCATCGTCACTGCCAGTTACTGCTTCTAATGTACATCCAGCTTCCATTACTTTACCATCAAATGCATCTCTTGTTCCTGAGGTTGGAGGAGCTACTAATACTTCAATTTTGTACGCTGGAAGACTTGGGTTAATTTCGTTCCAAGTTTGATATGGATTTTCGACCACTTCACCATCAACAACAACTTTTGCAGCCATAGCTGTAAAAATTTCTTCTCTTGTTAGAGAAAAGGGTTCTGCTTCGTTGGAGTGAGAAAAAGTAATACCGTCATTAGCCCACATCACTTCAATAACGTTTGTTACACCGGCTTCAAGACATAATTTAGCTTCTTTAGATTTCATTGGTCGTGACGCTCCAGTAATATCTGGAAATTCAACTCCCACACCAGCACAAAATGCTTTCATTCCACCACCAGTTCCAATTGGGTTGTAAGTGGGGGTTTTAAAACCTGACTCGCCGAGTCTTTGTGCGTTTACTGTTCCATATGGGTATACTGTTGATGAGCCAACAATATTGATTTGATCTCTTGCAAAAGTTTCAGCAGAGAAAAGCACGCTTACTGCTAAAGCAAGAAAAGTTAACATAGATTTTTTCATAGTTAAGTTCCTTTATGTTGTTTAAATTGAGCTAAAAGTATCCGTTAGAAATAAATCTTATGTTACAAATATGTTAAAGTTTTATTAAGCATGCTTTGGAATTGTGATTAAAAACTCTGAGCCTTTTCCAACTTCACTTTTTATGTCAATAAAACCCATGTTTTTATTCAAAATATGTTTCACAATTGAAAGGCCTAATCCAGTACCGCCAACCTCTTTGGATCGCGCACTGTCCACTCTGTAAAATCTCTCGGTAAGCCTTGAGATGTGCTCTTCTGCAATGCCTATGCCATTATCTTTGAAGGAAATTTCGACATATTCAGTCATAGTACTAGTATTCATTTTTTCACGAGCATTAATAAAAATTTTAGCACCATCTTTTGAATATTTAACAGCGTTGTTAACGATATTGACAACCACTTGAATAAATTCTTCATGAGGGCATCCAACTAAAAGAGATTGGTCTAAATTAATATCAATATTTATGTTTTTCTTTAAAATTTTTGATTCCAAAGAGTTTATTCCAATTTTAACTGTATTTAATAAATTACAAAATTGGTCATTCTCATTAGTTTTCTTATTCTCGATGGAACTTAAACTTAATAGATCATCAATCAAAGAGTTCATTCGATTTGACTGATCTTGAATAATTGAAATAAATTTTTTTCTATTTTTTTCATCGTCAACAGTTAAAAGTGTTTCTAAATATCCTATTATTGAAGAGAGAGGAGTTTTTAATTCGTGACTTACATTAGCTACGAAGTCAGTTCTTACCATCTCAAGATTTTTAATTGCAGTAATGTCTTTAAAAGCAACGCAAAAAAAATCATTAATAGGAAATCCTATAACGTCGTAATATCGGTCATTTGGTATTAATCTATTCCACTCAAAATGCTTTTTTGATTTACTTTTAAGTGCGTTACTTAGATTTTCAGACAAAGATAAATCTCTTAAACCTATTTTAAGATTATCTGCATTTTCTAAATTAAATGTCTCTTTGAAAGTATTGTTAACGAATATGATATTATAATCATAATCAATAATAACTATTGAGAGATCTAAGGAGTTAAGAATATCTTGATATTCCAAACTTTGCTTATCATTTATCTCGATGCGTCTTTCTTTGTCTAAAAGAGTCTCTTCTAAAATATTTCGGACTTTTGTAAATAACATATTGTCAGATTTTCTTAGGTTAAAAGTTTTTTTTTCAAGATAGTTTTCAAAGAAATAATAAGAAATGAAATAAACTAAACTCTGCGAAATAAGTGATATTAAAAAAATATTAATTGAAGTACTAAAAAACAAAAATAGGTTTAAGGAAAGAAAAGCAATAGAAAATACGAATAACATTTTATTGTTTTTCTATTTTTTTATAGACCTTTTTGGCAGCAGTGCCTCTCCCTGAGAGACTAGGGTTAGTCATAAAATATTTATGTGAGTCTATTTTTAATTTAGAGTTTATTTTTTGATAATCTCCATCTGAGTCGAGCACCCAAGCATTTTGATTATCGTTAATGGCAGTGTACATAATTTGATATAAAATTTGTTCGTGAACAGTTTTGTTATCGATAGGAACTAATGTTTCAACGCGCCTGTCAAAATTTCTAGTCATCCAGTCAGCAGATGAAATATAAATTTTTGCTTTTTTACTGGGTAGTTTATTGCCTTTTCCAAAACAAACTACACGTGAATGCTCTAAAAATCTTCCTACAATACTTTTAACTTCTATGTTTTCTGACATTCCTTTAATGCCAGGGACTAAGCAGCAGATACCTCTAATTAAACAAGTAATATTTACACCTGCTTTAGATGCTTCGTAAAGTTTGTTAATTATTTCTTGATCAACTAAATTATTCATCTTGATCCATATGTTAGCTGGCTTTTTAATTTTTGATAAACCTATTTCGTAGTCAATATGTTCGAAAAGTTTTTGTCTTAAGTTATATGGGGAGAAAGATATTCGTTTAAAATCTTTTGCCATGTTGTAACTACTCATATAATGAAATAATTTTATAGCATCAGATGCTAGATCTTTATTACAAGTAAAAAATGATAGATCTGTATAAACCTTTGCTGTTTGAGGATGATAGTTACCAGTACCATAGTGAACGTAATGGACTAAATTTTTTTTTTCTCTTCTAGTAACTAAGGAAACTTTTGCATGAATTTTTAGATTTAAAAAACCATACACTACTTGAACTCCAGCTTTTTCCAAATTTGATGCCCACTGTAGATTTTTTTCTTCATCAAACCTCGCTTTTAATTCAACAACTGCTGTTACAGATTTACCAACCTCAGCAGCACGAATGAGTGCATCAATGATAGGCGATTGATCACTAGTACGATACAAAGTTTGCTTAATCGCCACAACGTTTTTGTCGTTTGATGCTTGATCTAAAAAACTAACAACAACATTAAAAGACTCAAAAGGGTGGTGTACAACTAAATCCTTTTTTTTGATTGCTGCAAAACAATCACCGCCAAAATCATTTATTCGCTGTGGGAAACGAGGTTTAAATTTTTTATAATTTAAATTCTTGTTTTTTATATTTCCAAAGACTTCTGATAATTGGTCGAACCCCAGTAGATCTTCGTATTCAAAAATTTCATTTTCAGATACATTCAACTCGTTAATGATGAATGATTTAAAATTATTATTAAGACTTTTTTGAACATCTAATCTGATTACCTGTCCTCTTTTTCTTTCCCTGACAAGTTTTTTAAACTCTCTGATAAGATCGTCTGCCTCCTCCAAAACCTCTAAATCACTGTCCCTTATTACGCGAAATAGATTTGTATCAATAACATCAAAATCATGGAATACATCCCCAACATAATTGTTAATTATTGACTCTACGGGATAAAAATAAATACCCTGTTTATCAATAATTTTAAGAAAGCGTTGTTTTAAATCTGATACTCTCATAACTGAGATAAATTCTTTTTTTGATTTTTTATTTTTAATTTTAGCGATAAGACACAAACTTAAATTTGGTATAAAGGGCAAAGGGTGTGTGCTATCAACTGTAATTGGTGTCAGAATCGAAATAATTTCATTCAAATAATAATTTTTTATGTGGGACAAATGTTTTTTTAAAAACTTATCTCTTAAAATATAGATTTTATTTTTTTTTAATTCTTTTTCAATTTGACCATACGATTCATTTTGCCTTTTAATCAAACCTCTTGTTAATGAGTCAACAATTTTAATTTGATCCTCAATCTTCATTCCATCAAAACTTTTTTTATTAGGAGTGAGTTTTAACTGTTCAATTAATCCAGCCACTCTTACTGAAAAAAATTCATCTAAGTTTGATGCAGCAATACTTATAAAATTTAGTCGTTCTAAAATTGGGACGTTTTTATCATAGGATAATTCATTTACTCTCTCATTAAATTTTAGCCAGGATATTTCTCTATTAAAATACTTATTCATTCTTGTAATTATAACTTTTAAGTCTTTTTACTAATTGTAGTTCTTTAATTTCACCAGTATTTTTTTTAATCTCACTCCAGGAATTAATATATAGATTAATCTCGCAAAATGCACATGTTGGAAATTTTATTATTTTATCTTTTGCAATATAGTTAATTAAATCAATCAAAGCTGGATTATGACCTACTATCATTAAATTTTTGTTAATTTTAATTTTTTTTATCCATTTAATTAAATCGTTAAAGTTGAAAGTATATAGTTCACTTTCAAAATTAACTTTAATTGAGTCTTTAAATATTTTTTTGCAAGTCTCTTGTGTTCTTTTTGAATTCGATGAAAAAATTGAGATATCTTTAAAATTTAGTTTTTTAAAAATATGCGTTGCCATTACTTTGCAACTAAAAATCCCCCTCTCAGATAATGGTCTTTCATGATCGTCTAATTCTAAATTTTTCCAAGAGGATTTAGCGTGACGTAATAAAAATAGTTTTTTTTCAATCATCTGTTAAATATATGCAATATAATATGCTTAATAAAAAAGATTCTATTGCAGTAATAGATATAGGGTCAAATTCAGTAAGATTGTGTGTATTTAGGGGCAATATGAGAAGCCCTGATGTGCTCTATAATAAAAAATTTTTTTGTGGGTTAGGTGAATACCTTCCAAAAACAAAATTGATCAGCAAAGAGGCTGAAAAAAAATGTATCAACTCAATAATTTTTTTTAACTCAATAATTGAAGAAATAAAACCTAACCACTCTGTCGCTTTGTGTACTGCAGCAATTCGAAATGCTTCTAACAAAAAACAAATTACAAATAAGATACAAAAAGTTTTTAAGGGAAAAGTTTTAACTTTATCTGGAAGACAAGAGGCCTCCTATGCCACACTAGGCGTTCGTTCTGCAATACCTAGGGCCAATGGGACCATTATTGATATGGGAGGTGGCAGTCTTGAATTAGCACAAATAACACCACATAAAATTAAAAATATATCTTCTTTTCCTTTGGGTATATTAAACTTCACTAAAGAACATAAAGAGCATAAAAAAATTAATAAAGAAATAAATTCAAAACATAAAAATCAAAAAATCTTCTATTTAATTGGTGGAGCATTTAGGACAATTGCAAGATGTTATATTTATTTTAATAAATTGCCCTTTAATGAAATACACAACTTGAGTATCTCTCGGAAAAATTTTTATGAATTAAAATCAGAATTACAAAAAATTGGGATTGACGACCTACAAAAAATTCCGAAAATTTCTGTCGACAGAATAAAACATATTCATATTGCAATAGAAGTATTGGACAAGGTGTTAAAATTATCAAACTGCGAGCAGTTTATTTATCCAAGATACGGGATTAGAGAGGGTTTCATTTACGAAAATCTTCCCAAAAAGCAAAGGCTTTTAGATCCAACTGAAATTTCTTTAGAATTAATAGCTAAAAGTAGATGTCGTTTTTTAATATTTAATAAAAAGACTTTTGCTTGGATTAAAAATGTTTATTTAAAATTTATAAATTTAAAAATGTCCCCTAACCAACTGAGAGTAATAAAACTCTCATGCATTATTTCAGATTTGGGATGGGAGCAAACAGCCAAAATTAGAGCTTCTTATGCATTCAACCTAATATTAAATAGTCCTCTAGTAGGAATAGAACAATCAGAAAAAGTATTTATTGCATACTTAGTGTATTTAAGGCACACGAAAAATATCTTAGACCAGAGGGTTATTGAAAAAGAATTAAGTACCTATTTATTTTATTTATCAAGTGACGAAAAAAAGTTAGCTTATCAGATTGGGTGTGTATTAAATTTTTTATACTCTATAACTAAGGGTTCTTCTTTTTTGTTAAAACAGCTTGATCTTAAATCTTTAACATTGGCGGAGCAAAAAAAGGTTTCGTCTATTCAAAAAGTACCGAAATCAGGCAAAACTGAACAGCTCTATAACCTAATTAGAAAATTTTAATATTAGATTAATATTTTTTTAATTAAAATTACATAATCAATAAATCTAATATTTTTTGGTATTTGGAGAAAAAATAATGAAATTACTATTATCAATGCTTTTAAGCTTTGTTTTTTTCAATGTAAATGCATTGGAACTTAATAAAATCTCAGGCTATTCAACTTTTTCATGGGACGAAGGTGGATCAGAAATTTTAGCTTACGACTCTCAAAGAAACAGAATATTTGTAACAAACAATCTAACAAAATCTATAGATGTTTTAGATATTACAAGATTACCATATACAGAAAAATTAATTTCAATCAAGCCAAGAGCAGGTGTTGGTGGAATAAACAGTGTTGCTGTTTCAGAACAAGCAGGTTTGCTTGCTTTAGCAATCGAGGCAGAAGACAAACAAGACAATGGTGCTGTTTTGTTCTATAATCTAAATACATTAAAATTGGCTTTTGGGTACTCAGTAGGTGCGCTGCCTGATAATGTTGTATTTACTCCGGATGGGAAATATGCATTGGTCGCCAATGAGGGTGAGCCAAATGATGACTACACTGTTGATCCCAAAGGATCTGTTTCAATTATTGATTTAAACAAATGGTTTGTTGGCCCTAGTGAAGATAAAATCAGAAATATAAACTTTTATTACAATGGGGCTCCAGAGGGTGGCAGAATTGTAAAACCTGGATCATCTTTTTTGTATGATGCTGAACCAGAGTTTATAGCAGTTAGCGGTGACTCTAAAAGAGCTTATGTAGCTCTTCAAGAAAATAACGTTATTGCAAAGATAGATATTAGTTTGGGCATAGTTACTGATTACTTTGGTTTAGGCTATAAAGATTGGTCTCAGTCCGCTCTTGATGCTTCAAATAAGGATAACAGAGTTAATATACAGCCTTGGCCGGTTAAAGGAATGTATCAACCAGACACCATGGTAGTTGTCAGTAAAGAAATTAATGGTGAAATGTATGATTATGTTTTAATGGCAAATGAGGGAGATGCAAAAGATTACGATGGATTCTCAGAAGAGGTAAGGGTCGCTGATTTAACTTTAGACCCTTCAGTCTTTCCTAATGCCTCAGAGCTACAAAAAAAATCAAATCTCGGTAGGTTAAAAACAACTACTACTATGGGAGATGCTGATGGTGACGGTTTTTATGAAGAAATCTATACCTACGGCGGAAGATCTTTTTCAATTTTAGACGGTAATACCGGACAAATTATTTATGATAGCGGTAATGATATTGCTGTTAGAACAGCGTTTTCAGGTTTTTTTAACTGGAATGAGGATGCGGGATCTTTTGATGACAGAAGTGACGATAAAGGTGCAGAGCCAGAGGCTCTTACAGTTGGAGAAATTGATGGAAGAACAATAGCTTTTGTAGGTCTTGAAAGACAGGGCGGTATCATGATGTACGATATTACTGGTATGGTAAAACCAAAATTTCTTGGATATTTTAATGGTAGAAACTTTTTTGGAGATGGTACAAAACAAACTGGTGGTGACATATCTCCTGAATCATTAGTTTTTATACCTGCCGACAAGACACCTCCACTTTATCATGTCAGAAAAGGAACTCCTTTATTGATTGGAGCCTATGAACTTTCGGGTTCAACTGCTATTTACGAAGTTATAATTGATTAGTAATATTTATTTTACCCTCTCTAAATTAATAGGGAGGGTTAGATTAAATAGCTTTTTCTAAACTTGTCATTAATAAGTGCAATAGCTTTTTTTCCATCCTCAAGTGAAATCTTATCTGGCGGACCCCAAGCAGTTTTATTGACATCAACAATATAAATTTTTTTCGTATCCCTATCTCTTAAAATGTCTAACTCCCCAAAATCTAGTTTAAATTTTTTACAAAATTCATTTATTAAACTAATCTCTTCATTTTCAAATAAAGAACAAATTGAGACTATTTTTGAATAAACAGTTTTAGATTTAAAGCGATATTCTTTTTGAGCAAATTTCACGTAAGCTAATACAATTTCATCTTTAACCCATACGACCCTATAATCGATAGCAAATTCGTTATAAATATTATTAATTAATTTTTGGTAAACCTTATTTTTATAAATTTTAAATCCTAACGAAGAACTATTTATAATCTTCCCGTCATGTTTTGCATTTTGCTCTGATTTTTCTAAAATTGAACCATGAAAGTTTTTTGGATCTAAGCTCAGAGAATAACCAAAAATCTCTAAGAAAACTTTATCAACATTAGATTTACTGATGTCAGTGCAATTTTTATTTATTACTATTTTTTTTGGATTTCCAGAGACTTGGTAGTTACTATTAGTTTTGTCATAAAAATATAATTCTATGTCAGCTAGTTCTGGGGAGGACGTAAACCTAACTGGCAAGCCCCATCTAACTTTAGCTAAAGTATAAAGTGGATTCAAAGGCCTTCTAGGGTAACAGATTATTTTTTTTTTATTTGATGAGGTAGATTCATATAAGCTAATCAAAAAATAAACATCTCTCAGCCCTCGAAGAATAGTACTAATTACGTCTGAAACAGTTATTGATGACATAAATTGATTCTTGAGACCATTACATATATACAATGTTAAAGTTTTATTAATGAAAGATATCTCTCAAATAAAAAAGAAGTATCAATCAAATAAGGTTAAATTATTTCAAAAATTAGCATCAACTAATGATGGCTTCTATTTTAATAAAAATCATACAGATCTTGTGGATACAGTTGTAAAAGAAATAGTTAAAGGAATTTATAATATTTATCCAATAGAAGATTTCTCTTTAATCGCTGTAGGTGGGTACGGCAGACATGACTTGTCACCAAAAAGTGATGTTGACTTACTATTTATTTATAAAAAATCTAATAAAAATATAAAAGATTTTATTACTCAATTAAATAATACACTGTGGGATATTGGATTAGAAGTTGGAATATCTTTCTTAACAATTAAACAGGCATTAATCGACTCTAAGAAAGATATAAAGACAATTACAAAATTTGTTGAGACTCGTTTTATTATTGGTGATGAAATTCAATACGGTGAGTTTGTTCGGTCCATTAAGATTTTAATTGGAAAACAAAATCCCCTAAAACTCAGCGAATTAAAGCTTATAGAGTTGGTTGAAAGACATGACTATAGAATAGGAATTAAAAGTAATTTAGAGCCGAATATCAAAGAGGGTATTGGGGGTCTTAGAGATATTCATACCATACTGTGGGTATCGATCTTTATGTTTAACATTTATAAATTAGAAGACTTAACGTCTATTAATATTTACACCAAAGAGGAAATTAAAGAATTAAAGAATGCTTGGAAATTTCTCTTAACCATTCGAGCATTTATTCATTTATTTAACGAAAGCAAAGGCGATGTTCTATCTATTGAAAATCAGTTAAAAATTTCAAAAAAACTCTCTTACAAAGACAAAAAGAGGGAAAAAGGAGTGGAGATTTTTATGAAAGATTTGTTTGTGAATGTTGCAAAGATTAATTCTCTCTTAAGAACCTTTTATTCGAAGCTTCCAGAGGATTTAATAATCAAAACGATTTATAATAGAAAACCCACTAAAACTAAATCATTAGAAAAAGAATTTATAATTGAAAAAGGTTTTCTAAATTTAAAAAATAATACCGCTAAAAACCTTCAACTAAAATGGGCAGACGTCTTTGAAAAATCATTGGAACATAATTTACTCATTCATCCTCGCTTTTTAAAAACCGTTGAGGAAAAAAGAAAAGTTTTAAAAAAAACCAGTGATAAACAACACCTCCAATCATTTTTAAATATTGTCGTCTCTAAAAAAAATCCTATACAGGCCCTTCATGATTTTAATGATACCCAGCTATTTAGTGAAATATTTCCTGAGTTTGGCAGAGTTTGGGGACAAGTGCAGTTTGATATTTATCATCACTACACCACCGACGAACACTTATTATTAACACTGCACAACCTAAATGAGCTAAGACAAAAATCCTTTTATAATGAAATATATAGCAGGTTATCCTCAAGAGAAGCCCTTCACATCGCTTTACTATTTCATGACATCGGAAAGAAGGGGCCAAAAAATCATTCTGTTTATGGAACAGAGTTGACCAAAAAGGTTTTAAAAAGACTTCCTGTATCAGAAGAAGTAAAAGAATTGACATTGTGGTTAGTTGAAAATCATTTAGCAATGAGCGATACAGCTTTTAAAAATGACACTCAAAGTCCCGAGGCAATTGCTAAATTTACTTCTATTGCAAACACAGAAGAAAAAATAAACTCATTGTTTCTTTTTACCTTATGTGACATTGCCTCTGTCGGACCAAACGTTCTAAACGAATGGAGAATAAGCCTGCTTAGAAGTTTATTTTATAATGCAAGAGATTTTCTGCAAAGAGGTCTAGATACAAAAACTTATTCTACTTCTGTTCAAGAGTCTTTAAAGAAATCAGTATTACAAAAATCTGATGTTAATTTAAAAAAGTTTATAAAAAATTCGATAAATGAATTTCCAAATCAATTCTGGGAAGCCTTTTCATCAAGAATGATCGTCGATATCTTTAAAATTTACCAAAGAAATAAAAAAGCAAAGGTTATTAACTCTGTAAATTTTCTTAATTATGAAAATAAAGAATATAGTGCTGTTGCTGTCACAAGTAAAAATAGACCAGGAATTTTAAAAGATATTGTTTCGGGGTTTACACACTCTCAATCGAATATTCTTAGTTCTAGAATAATATCTTTAAATAACAATCAAGTAATTGATGTGTTTTGGGTAACCAATTTTTTGAATAAAGGTGTTTTAGATTTAAACGAACAAAAAAGAGCAGCTAAACATGTAATGAGTGCTCTTGATCAAAAAGATTTTAAACCCTTACAGTCATTTACCAAAGGTCTACAAAAACTTGCTGTAAATCCTCAAATTACAATTGATAACGATATGAGTAAGCAATTCACTACTTTTCAAATATTATCTGGAGATAGGCCTGGATTATTAATGGATATTTTAGGAGTATTTCATGACAAACAAATAAGTGTTCAATCAGCAAAAATATCCACATACGGGGAAAAGGTTTTCGATATTTTTCAATTAACGAATAGCAATAACCAAAAAATCAAAGATAAAAAATTACTCAAATCAATTGAAAAGGATTTGATGTCTATTTTTTAGGTTTTTTATGTTAGTCAATTTTAGTCCCTCGATATTATTAGATAATTCTGATATCAATTTTAATAATATTTGAATATGAGCAGTTTCCAAAAAAGAGTTTTTTCTGGTGTTCAACCAACAGGAACCCTGCATTTAGGTAACTATCTTGGTGCCATAAAAAACTTTGTAGAGCTTCAAAAAGAATTTGAATGTATTTATTGTGTTGTAGACCAACACGCCATTACTGTTGAGCAAAATCCAGCTGAACTTCGCTCAAACACACTTGAGGTATTAGCATCGTTTATTGCAGCAGGAGTGGACTATAAAAAACAAATTATTTTTCAACAATCAAGTGTAGCAGAACACTCTCAGCTTGCTTGGGTATTTAATTGTGTCAGTCGAATTGGTTGGCTTAATAGAATGACACAATTTAAAGATAAAGCTGGAAAGAATAAAGAAAATGTAAGTGTTGGTTTAATGGTTTATCCTAACTTAATGGCTGCAGATATTCTTGCTTACCTTGCAACACATGTTCCAGTGGGCGATGATCAAAAACAACATTTAGAACTGTCAAGAGACATTGCACAAAAATTTAATAATGATTTTAAAGTGGACTTCTTTCCACTGCCAGAACCACTTATTTATGGTAATGCGACAAGAGTAATGAGCCTTCGAGATGGAACTAAAAAGATGTCAAAATCTGATGCATCTGAATTTTCTAGAATTTTATTAACTGATAGTGATGATGATATAAGTTCAAAAATAAAAAAGGCAAAGTCTGACTCAGACCTTATTCCTGATGACAAGGATCAATTACAAAATAAACCTGAATGCTTGAACTTAATCAATATTTTGTCTGCTTGTTCAAATGAAAGTATTGAAAATACTCTAGTAAGTTATGCTGGCAAGGAATACTCAAAACTTAAAAATGACCTTGCAGACAAATTAATTCAAGTCATAGGACCAATTAGAACCGAGATATTAAATCTTCTCAATAATAAAGACGAATTAAATAAAGTCCTAGATATGGGCAGCGAAAAAGCATCCACAATTGCAGGCCCAATTCTCAAAGAAGTCTATAAGATAGTCGGTTTTAGATAGACACTTTGGCTTGAAATTTCCAATTTTATAGACATATTATTAGCAATGTTCGTACAAACTGAACCAACGCCTAACCCTGCAACCTTAAAGTTTTTGCCAGGAAAAGAGGTCATGAAAGATGGAACTATGTTCTATCAAAACCAAGAATCTGCCTCAAATTCACCTTTAGCAATGAACTTGTTTAATATTAAAGGTGTTGAGGGTGTTTTTTTTGGGTCTGACTTTATCACTATAACTAAAGGCAAAGATAATGATTGGACGCTTATGAAACCTGCAATTTTGGGTTGTATCATTGAGCACTTTACAATGAACAAACCTATTATCTCAGAGCAATCTGCATCAACTGGACATACAATTGATGAGAACGATAGTGATGTTGTAAAAAAGATCAAAGAACTTCTAGATAGTAAAGTGAGACCAGCTGTTGCTATGGACGGTGGAGATATCATATTTGACAAATATAATGAGGGAGTTGTATTTCTACAAATGCAAGGGGCCTGTCAGGGATGTCCAAGTTCAACGGCAACTTTAAAAATGGGAATTGAAAATATGCTAAAGCATTATATTCCCGAAGTCCGTGAAGTACGACCCGTTGAAGTCTAGTCTTTTAATTTTTTTTTTTGGATTTTTATTAAATTCATCTCTTAACGCAGGAGAATTTCATAATTGGGTTGATTTAAATAAATATTATAAAAAAAATAATTTTATTCCTGAAATTTTAACGCAAGAAAATATTGGTCATCTTCCTATAATATCAGAATTACCTGATGATTTTTCAGAAATACAAGATGTTCCAACAAAGAAAAAACTATTTTACCTCGTAACACTTCCTTTGATTTACAATACGAATACATCAATCATGCAAGAACGAAGAATGGTAATAAATATTGAAAAAAAATTTGCTAGGAAAGAATTAAATAAAAACGAAACTGACGAGATTATTAGGTTATCAAAAAAATATAAATTAGATTATAACGAAATTAACACAAAACTTTTTAGAAAACTCAAACAACGTATTAATATTATCCCAGTGTCACTAGCTCTTGGACAAGCAATTATTGAAAGTGGTTGGGGACAGTCTAGATTTGCAACTGAGGGAAATGCTCTTTATGGTCAGTGGACTACAAGTGAAGATAAAGGAATCATTCCTCAAGACAGGGATGAGGATAAAACTCACGCAGTTTTAAAATTTAAAAATTTATCAGAAAGCGTTGAAGCGTATATGTTTAATATCAATACTCATCAAGCATATTATAATTTTCGTGTCATTAGACGTATTGATGAGAGAATAAAATACACAGACCCTATTAGTATGAAAGTGAAATATTTAGCAGCCTATGCTGAAATTGGTGATAAATATGTCGATAAATTAGAGCTGATCATTGCTTCAAATAATCTTCAGGAGTTTGATCGATTTAAATTTAATTAACTAAATACTGATAACCAAACCAGAAAATACCATTATTAACTTTTGTGCAATTAAACCTAAGTCTACCTTTTACAGGTAAACGATTAAGTTCAACTAATAACTTATTATTAAGATTTGTAATTGTTGGATTAAATGATCCTTGAAAATCACTAATAAAACAATTTATGTTGGAAGAGTCCTCGTTAAAATCTAAAGCATATCTACTGATAGGCTCACTTTGATAAGGGTTGCCAGGTTCAATAAGCACATTATTAAAAGGTAAAACACTTGATGCATCTTTTATTCGATTAATAGATCCATAATTCTCATTTAAGGGGAATCTTGGAATAAAATATTTTTGATTAATTGAAAAGGCACCTGAATGTTGTCCAAATGCAGCATCAAAATACTGAGAAACTACTTTTTGAGCTATGGTGCTATTTTCACCAAAAGGATAAGCAAATAAATTTGGAGTAATACCTAAATTTTCAAAAATAAGATCCTGAGATTTTTCTATTTCATTTACAATTTCAATTTCACTAAGACTAGATAAACTTGAATGAGAGTGTGTGTGATTTTGAATATCTACACCACGACTTAGTACACTTTTAAGCTGAGTCCAATTCATATAATTTTGTCCACCAACGTTTTCTGTATTTAAAAAAAGAGTGACTGGTATCTCATACTTTTCAAAAATAGGTAACCCCACCTCAAAAAATGATAAATAAGCATCATCTACAGTTATTGAAATAGTTTTTTTTTGTAATTTATCTTCAAACAAAAGATCTCTAGCTAAAATAAAATTAAACCCCTGATCCTTTAAATACTCAAGATGACTTACTAATTGCTCTTCGCGTATATTTGTTGAGGGATACTTATTTTCACCAAATCGATGATACATTAGAATATTATTTGGAATTGTATCATTCACACTTGTTGCATAGGATGTACTAATTGGAAAAGTAAAATTTGAAACAAAAATGATCAGTAAAGTAAAAAATTTTGAAATAGGCATCGATAGCTCTTTATCATACTGTTCAATTACTTTATTTAAAAATGAAAAAATCATTTGGGATAAAACTGTAAAAAGTGAGTATGGACATGAAAAAATATTATCGGAATTGCTACAAAACTTAGTAACTAAAACAAAAATAAAAGCTAATCATATCAAAAAATTGCATCTAAATTATGGACCAGCACGCTTTACAGCAATAAGAAATTGTCACTCACTTATGAAAGGCTTTTTTATAGATCATAGAGTAGAAATTGTGGGTTATTCTATCTTTGAGCATTTCTTTTTAGGTATTAACAAAAAACTTACTAAAAATGTCTTGTGTGTGATTGACACAAATAGAAAAGATTTAGCTATTCAAAAGATTGATAAATCAGGCAAGTTAATTGGAAAGACAAAAACTTTAAAAATTGACTCAAACCTTGTGGATATATTGAGTCAAAACTATTTTTTAATAGGAAACGGATTAGAAAAACTAAAAAAAAATTCTGAATTTGCCTTTATTAAAAATAAAATTATTTCGCCAACAAAATTGAAATCAAATTATTTTATTAAAAAGCATTATAAGAAAAAATCTAATTATAAATTCCCAAAAATAATTTATCCCTACTCTCCGATTTAAAAATTAAAAATTTAAAAAAGAATATTTTTTTTCCATATACTTTTGATGATAATCCTCTGCGGGACAGTAATTTTTGACGGGTTCTATAATCGTAGTAATTTTTTGATTAAATTGGCTTTCGTTCAATTTGTCTGTGATCTGCTTTGCTATTTCACATTGAGTTTCATCATAATAGCCTATCAATGATCGGTATTGAGATCCTTGATCTGGGCCTTGTTGATTTAAAGTTGTCGGATCATGAATTTGATAAAAAAACTCCACAAGGTTAGTGTATGAAATAAGATTTTCATCAAATTTTAAGAAAACGACTTCAGCATGATTTGTATTACCTTTGCAAACTTCTTCGTAAGAGGTTTTATCAGTTAAGCCTTGAGAGTAGCCTACTTGGGTTTCAATCACACCTTTGATCTCAGAAAATTTTTTTTCAGGCCCCCAAAAACATCCTGCACCAAATAATGCTTTAGACATAATCTTTTCCTTTTAATTGTGTCTTTTGGGCACTTCTTTGGTGAATTCTATTTCTCCAAATTTCATAGCTTTTTTGTTTAATATTTTTTTTCATAATTTTTTTAACATCACCCTCATCAATTTCATAAATTTTTTTGATATGACTAAAATCTGTTTGATCATCCCAAGCCATTTGAATTATTTCGCTAATCTGAGATTGATTAAATTTCATACCTAATGATACAAATCGGGGGTATTTTCAGATCTATAACAATTTGAAGCATAACCTTGTTCTTGGGTAACAAACTTAAACAGTTTTCCTGCATAGGGTTGTCTTTCTGCTTCAATGTCGTTAAGACCAACAGATGCAGTTGTAATAAAAAGCTCATTGAGATTTTTCCCACCAAAAGTGCAACTTGTTACTTTTGAAACAGGAAGTTGTAAAATTAATTTAAGTGAACCTTTTTTATCAAAACAACAAACTTTGCCACTTCCCCACATTGCTACCCATAAGTTACCATTTTTATCAACTGTCATTCCATCTGGGTTTCCATCGATATTGTTCATGGAAAGAAAAACATTTTTATTTATTCCGGTGCCTGACAAATCATTGATAGAAAAAATATAAATAATTCTTTTTATAGAGTCAGTTACATAACCTACGTTTCTCTCGTAGTCAAAAACTGGTCCGTTTGAAATAATATATGAGTTATCTGAGTAAATTGGTTTTAAATTGGAGTCATGACATATAATTTTTCCAGTCTGAGTCTTTTGATGAATATCCATTGTTGATATCCAAATTTGTCCATTTAAATCTATATCTGCATCATTTATCCTATTATTTGAACTTTCAAAATTGATTTTTGTAAGAAGCTGTTTTTTAGATAATGAGGGATGAATTGAATAAAGAGAGTCGTATGAACTCATGATATAATTTTTATTGTCTTGTAAAAGAATATTGGTCACACCGTCTTGTACTGAATAGTGACGTTCTTCGTTATTATCTTGATCTGTTTCAATTATTTTATTTTCATAAATATCCACCCATAACAGCTTATCGTGCCTCCAATCCCAAATTGGTCTTTGACCTAGAACACTTTTATATGATTGATGACAAACAGATGGTTGCTCGTATTTAATTCTCACAAAGAAGATTATAAACTAAATATTTAGATGAAAAAAGTATGTAGGAGATTTGTTTTGATTGTCTTATTGTGTTTTTAATATAGAAATTGCATGAGCGATTTGTGTTCTTATTGATTTAAGAGTTTGATGAATTTAGTTAAATTATCTAAATATATTATTTTTATTTCTTTTCTGATTATAGCAACAGGCTGTGAAACAACTGATGTAGTAGAGAAAGTAATAAAACCAGAGCCTGTACCTAAAATTATATATACCCCTGAAGTAGAGGAAACTGTTGAGGAAAATGATGAAATTGTTGAGCATTTCAAAGGTGTAGAACTATTTTTAAATAAATCCCTAAATAATTTAATTTTAAAATATGGAAAAGTTGATTTTTCAAAAATTGAGAGTGTATATGAATTCCACAAATATAACACTGATAATTGTAGAATCTTTATACAAAACAGATCTGTAGATAAAACAATAATAAATATTACGATTTACAACTATAAAAAGAATTTGTTTATCGATACATACTCAAAAGATTTGTGTACTGATATTTAAAATAGATAATATAATTCTTAATTATGAAATTTAAGTATGGGATATTTATTTTATTTATCTCAATAAATTGTTTTGCGCATCATCCAGGAAATAAGATAGATGCTGATAAACCTTACCCTTCAATTAATTTAACAGTCATCAAAGATAAAATTGATGGTTACAATATTTTTGTAGATTTAAAAAATTTCAATTTAAACCCCTCAGAAATTGGGGGTGAAAATATTTCAAACTCCGGATATTTGCAACTTTTTATAAATGATATAAGAGTCACAAGAATTTATTCTGACTGGGTACACGTACCTCAACGTTTTTTTAATTTAAAAGAAAACACTATCAAAATTACAATTCATTCCTATCTCCATGATCAATTTACTATTAAGGGGAAACCGATAGAGCATATAGTAAAAGTTAACGGTAATTAAATTTATATTATAAGAATTTTGAAAAACTTACTCTATGTGCAAAAATTAAATGAATTTCGGATTTTCTAAAAATAAATAGTTACTCAAGCTTTATAAGGAAGTGAAGAGTGATGCAAAACTATTTTTAATATATCGTTTTCAGTTTTTTTATATCCCCAGCTCTTATCAACTTTGACAGAGGTTCCTTCTTTGTTTATCAACGTTACCCAACCCATCCACATTGCTACATTTTGATCTATAAACACAGATGATGTTTCTGATTTGACTTCGAGCCAATCTTTAATTCCAAAACCACTGTCTGTTGGGTACTTTGGGTTATTTCCAACAAAGTATGAAAGTGCTCCCTCTTTGTCTAGTCGAAATGTTTGATTACCGCCACTAAGAGTTGGTTTAAATAATACTGGTCCTAACTCAAAACCATAAAGATTATCTAACATTTCGTTTGCAACTAAAGTTGCTTGATCAATACCTTTTTTTTCATAAGCTTGTGAAATTGCAATCATGCTCTCTCCCCAAGCAGTGCGAGCATTCGTTATATCATTTTCATCTATTGTCATTGGCTATGTGTTATTTCATATTTATAGAAATGATTATTCATTTTATACGATTAACAATAAAATTAACAAGACTCGACATATATAGCAAGGGTTCCCTCTTTTTATTAAAAAAGTTTTGCATTGCTTTGTAATTTCTATTTTGAATCAGTTTTAAATAATTAATACATTCAGTACGATTAAGCTTATATGCAATATTTGCTTTTTGTGAGTCTTTTTTAATTTTCTTTCCAACTTTTTTCTCAATGCCCCATCTATCCAACATATCATCAGTAACTTGAAAAATTTTTCCAATTGTATCTCCAATTTTTTTTAGTTCTCTTTTTTTATTTAAATTTAATTTTTTTACAGTTAGAAGAAGATTGAAACATAAACTAAATAATGCACCTGTTTTTAAAAGATGCATTGTCTCTATATCCTTTATTGTTGAATTTTTTTTCATGTAAATATCCATGGATTGTCCTGCAATTAAACCCTCCAAACCATTAGCTTTTGAAAGCATCTGTATTGATTTGATTTTCTGATTATCTGAGAGATTTTTTGACTCTGCTAGCGTTTTTACTGATAAAACTTGAAACATATCTCCAGATAAAACAGCAGTGGCCTCATCAAATTTTTTATGCACAGTTAATTTACCCCTTCTATAATCATCGTTATCCATAGACGGTAAATCATCGTGGATTAATGAGTGCAGGTGAACACATTCTACCGATAGGGCAAAGTCATCTAATATTTTCGGCCTAATATTTAAATATAAACCCATTCGATAAAGCAAGAACGGTCTAATCCTCTTTCCACCAGTTTTGGCAAAATAAATCATTGCCTTCTTAATTCGTTTATCGGGTGACTTTAATTCTTGTATGTGTCTAATAAGCTTTTTATCA
>CACCLU010000001.1 GCA_902546975.1 uncultured Alphaproteobacteria bacterium | reverse complement strand
ACTAAATTTACAGAAATTGGATACGTTGGAAGAGATGTCGAACAAATAATTAGGGATTTAATTGAAGTTGCAATTAATTTAGAAAAGAAAAAGATAAGAGATCGTTTTATAGATGAAGCCAAAACAAACGCAGAAGAAATTGTTTTAAAAGCACTGCTTGGTGACAATCCAAGTGAAGAAACTAAGGAAAAATTTCGTTTAATGCTAAGAGATAATCAACTTAATGATAAAGAAATCGAAATAGCGTTAGATCAAAAATCTAATCCTTTTCAATCATTGGACATACCAGGAATGCCTGGTGCTCAAATGGGAATGATTAATATGAATGATATATTTGGTAAAGGTTTAAAAAATAAAAAGAAAACAAAACTTAAAATAGGTGAAGCTTATGAGCCACTTATTCAAGAAGAAATTGAGAAAATCGCTGAAAAACAAAATGTTGTTCAAAATGCAATTAAAAGTGTTCAGGAAAGTGGAATAGTTTTCATAGATGAAATTGACAAAATTGCGCCCAATAGTGAGAGACGAGGTGGGGATGTTTCAAGAGAAGGTGTGCAAAGAGATTTACTCCCACTTATTGAAGGTACAGTTGTAAGTACAAAATATGGGACAATTGAAACAAATCATATTTTATTTATTGCGTCTGGTGCTTTTCATCAGTCCAAACCAAGTGATTTACTCCCGGAACTTCAAGGAAGGTTACCTGTAAGAGTAAGGTTAAATGCGCTTAAAAAAGATGACTTTATTAGAATTTTAAAAGAAACTGATAATAGCTTAACCAAACAATATAAGTCATTATTTGCAACAGAAAATATTGAATTAAAGTTTGAAGATGAGGCTTTAGAAGAGATAGCAACTCTCACTGAACAAATAAATACTGAGGTTGAAAATATTGGTGCACGACGATTACAAACAATGTTTGAAAAAATTCTTGAAAGAATTAGTTTTGATGCAAACCTAAGTGATCAAAAAACTGAAGTAGTAAATAAAGCTTGGGTTACAGATGCTGTTAAATCAGAGATCAAACCTACCGACGAAAAGAAATTTATTCTTTAGATTTTAATTTAATATAAAAAGCACCCAAACCACCGTGTTGTATTTTACAAGGGGAATATGATTTTATCATAAATTGAAATTTTTCTGTGTCTAACCAAAAGGGAAATTGTCTTCTTATTTTTCCAGTAAAAAATTCCTCACCATTAGTCTTATTGCCAAGCCCTGTTACTACAATATGAAATAAGTTTTTCTTCTTGTAATTTATTGAAAAATATTCGATTAATTTTTGGTGTGCTTGGTCAACGGTTAGTCCGTGTAAATCGATTTTGCTAAAATGATGATTTTTAAATTGTTTATGAAGATTGGAATCTAAAAGAACTGGTTTAACAAGAATTTTTTTAGCTTTTATATTTTTATTATCTATATTCTCAAATTTTTTTTTGGTCACCCTAGAACTTTTGATTGAAATACTAATTTTTTCATCAGGTTGTTCCTCTAATGGTTTTTTATTTTGTCCTTGATTTAAATTAAATTTAATTTTATGAGACAAGTTTTATAGAAAAAAGCTTCCAATTAGGATCAGAGGATTTTTTATCTTTTTCAAAACCCCATTCTTCGACAACATTTAGAATTTCGTTGTTTGCAACATTGTAATGTTCAGTTTCAAATTTCACAGATTTAACTAGTCTCAAGTCATCAGATTTATCATCCAAGATAGAACTATTTTTAACTTCTGAAAATTTTATTTCTTTAGGCGCTTTTGCTTGTTCCATTGCTTGCATTGCTTCAGGTGTTAATAAATCTTTCACTTTTTCAATGCTGTTACTTTGATAAGCCTGAACGATCATTTCATATGCTTTATTAGCGCCTTCTAAAAATTCGCTATTATCATTTTTGGGAACTATTTTAGGTTTAAACTTAGATTGAGGGTTTTTTTTTGTTCTAATATTAACAATTTTTCCGTCAGAAGATCCAAGAATACTCCTTAGGCGATACACTAGAAATATCGCAATTGCTCCAAAAAGCACAATATCTATAAATTCACTACTCATAATTTTTAAACATTTTGGCCCAATTTGAATTAGGTATTTTATTTTTTATAAACTCTTTATGGGCTTCTGTCTCTTCTTTTGTTAATACGATCGATGCGTAATTCGGCTCACTAGCTAAGTTAATTTTTTCTGATTTTGCCATACTTAATTCTAATCCGATTTGGTTTATGCCTTGTAATTCCAAATATACATCAGTCAAGATTTTAGCGTCTTTTAAAGCACCGTGTTGATCTCTATTTATAAGTGTATTGATTTTTAATTTCTTTATAAGTGCGTCTAATGATACTTGCTGCCCAGGAAACCGTTGTCTCGCAATTTTAATTGTGTCTATAACTCTCTCCTTCGATATTTTTGGTTTAGATAGTTTCTCAAGCTCAAAATTTAAGAAACCAATGTCGAAAGATGCATTATGAGCGACAATGAAACTATCTTGAATGAATTCTAAGAAGCCGTCTGCAATTTCTTCAAAAATCGGCTTATCTGTCAAATATTCATTAGTTATTCCGTGTATTTTAATATTGTCCTCAGTAAGAGTTTTAGAGGGGTTTATATATTCATGATAGTTTGCCCCGACTTCTTTTTTGTTAAGTTCAATACAGCCAATTTCAATAATACGATGACCCTCTTTAAATTCTAAGCCTGTGGTTTCAATATCAAGTATAATTTCTCTCATAGTTTATTTAATAATTTAATTATATTTACGCGTAAGTTCAAGATTGAACCATTATTGTTTATTGTAAAAGTTGATTTATTCTTTTTTATATTCTCTTTAATCTGCTTATTATTCATTAATTTAAAATAATTTTCGGAGACACCTCTGTTCAAAACCCTATGTTTTCTCTTTGCAGTATCCGTGTTTACGAATACAGTGACATTAAAATTATTGAACAAATTTTCTTCGTAAAGTAATGGAATTTCATAAAATACTGGCTGATAAGACTGATGTTTCTGGGCTACTAATTTTTTTTTGGAGTATAGAAGAGGATATATTGTTCTCTTAAGTTTTCTGTTGAACTCTTCATTCTGTAACATTTTAATTATTTCTTGTTTATAATTATGATCATTAAGTTTTAATTTTTCTAAAATTATTTTTCTAGTACGGTCATCTTTGTATAATTTTGAAATTATAGCATCAGATGATATACAACAAAAACCTAGCTTAGAGATAAATTTAATAAATTCAGTTTTACCTGATCCTATATTTCCTGTAACTGCAACTTTAATCATATTTTATTTATAAGCATTTGATAAATTTTTCTGTCTATTCCTATTTTATTACCTGACCATATTTCGTAAGATGGTTTTGCTTGTTCTACAAGCATCTTCAATCCACCTGAGTATTTTATGTGATGTTTTTTAGCTTTTTTTAACAGATCTGTTTCAATTGGATTATAAACTATATCAATTACTCCCTTTGCTTTCTCAACTAAATTCATAATATTTCTGTTGATTTTATTTTTTTTGGTCATCCCTGCACTAGATGCATTGATAATCAAATCATATCTCTTCCTGAGACGAGTTGATCTAATCAGGAAACGATTAAATTTAAATTTTTTTTTAAGATTTTCTTCCCTTTTCATTGATGTTGCAAAAATATCAATATTTTTAATACTTTTTTTATTTAGAAAATATAAAATTGCTCTTGCAGCGCCCCCTGCACCAACTAATAATACAGATTTTGTATTTTTAATTTTTAGAGAATTGAAAGTCTTACTGAAACCAATAACATCTGTGTTATCTCCAAAAATTGTTTTATTTTTTTTATAAATTAAATTTACAGAACCGATTTTATTTGCTCTTGTTGTGACTTTATCACAAAAATTAATAAAAATTTCTTTATATGGTATAGTAATATTAAACCCAACAAATTGTTTATCTCTTCTATAATTATCGAAAAATCTATCTATTTTTTTTTCCTGTACCTCGTATTTTCTATAAATAAATTTATTATTATTTTTCTTTGCCCAATGATTATGTATAAATGGGGATAATGAATGGTTTAGTTTTTTTGCTACAATGCCTGTTTTTTTTTTATTCATTTAGATACTTCTTAGTGTCTTTAAAAAATTAATAACATCCATTCCAATAATATTGAAATAACTGCCGTATATATCTTTAAAGAAAAAATTTCCTTTCCCTTCTATGTTATAACAACCTACGGCCTTCGATACTTGTTTAAAGTTCTTATCAACGTAATTATTGATATCTTTTACTTTAGTATTTTTAAAAGTTATTTTTGTTTTCGTCAGAGTGCTTTTTATTAGATTATTATTTATCATAAAAATCATGGCTGTGTAAAGATCGTGAGATTTATCATTAAATGCTTTAAGGGTTCTTTTACAGCACTCGGGACTGGCACATTTATAAATAGTTTTTTTTTTAAATAAGATTGTTGTATCAAAAGTTACAATAATTTTATTACTATATTTTTTAGAAAGATATTCAGCTTTAGCTTTTGCAATTTTTAATGCATCATATTTATCATTATTTAAATCCTTTACCTTTTTTTCATTTATGTTTGGCGATCTATACTGAAATTTTAGGTTCATTAATTTAAAAATATTTCTCCTAGATTGGCTTTTTGTGCCAATAATAACCTGTTTAGTTAATTGTGGATTAAATGACTTATCCATAAAATTTGTGAGTTTTAAACAACGAAATTACCATTAATTTATAAATATTAAGTTATCAACATTTGTTATTAAATAACTAAAAAAGTACTTAAATATAGCTTTTTTTGAATAAGAAGGTGTTAATCCCCATCATTCGACATACATCAACATATCTATATATAAATATATATATTTTCTCTTTATTTTTTGTTATATACCTAGTCAATATATCTAACTATCTAGGTAATTTCCAAAATGCATCTAAACGAACTAAAAGATAAAAAACCACAAGAACTATTAGACTATGCTGAGTCTTTAGGGATAGAAAATGCCTCTGGTTTAAAGAAGCAAGACATATATTTTTCTGTCTTAAAGAAATTTGCAGAAAAAAATGAAGAAATAATAGGCGAAGGTGTATTGGAAACAATGCAAGATGGTTTCGGATTTTTGAGATCAGCAAACTCTAATTATCTTCCAGGACCAGATGATATATATGTCAGTCCAAATCAAATAAAGAAATATGGTCTTAGAAAAGGTGATACACTTGAGGGACCTATCCGACCCCCTAAAGAAGGTGAAAGATATTTTGCACTAGTGGAAACCAATAAAGTAAATTTTATAGAGATAGCTAAAAATAATAAATTTAAAACAAATTTCGATAATTTAACTCCTCTTTATCCAGAGAAAAAATTTAATCTAGAGACAGAAAAACCAGACACAGATTTATCATCTAGAATTATAGATATTATTGCACCAGTTGGTGCTGGTCAAAGATCTTTAATTGTTGCACCACCAAGATCAGGTAAAACAGTAATTTTACAAAAAATAGCGAAGTCAATTGCAGAGAATTTCCCTGATGTTTATCTAATGGTTCTTCTAATAGATGAAAGACCAGAGGAAGTTACAGATATGCAAAGATCTGTCAAAGGTGAAGTAATTAGCTCAACATTTGATGAACCAGCTGCAAGACACGTTCAAGTTGCTGAAATGGTTATTGAAAAAGCTAAAAGACTAGCTGAAAATAAATATGATGTTGTAATTCTTTTAGACTCTATCACAAGATTAGGTAGAGCATATAACACTGTTGTGCCATCAAGTGGTAAAGTTTTAACAGGTGGTGTGGATGCCAACGCACTTCAAAGACCAAAAAGATTTTTTGGTGCAGCTAGAAATATAGAAGAAGGTGGCTCACTAACTATTATTGCCACTGCATTAATAGAAACAGGTAGTAGAATGGATGAGGTTATTTTCGAAGAATTTAAGGGAACTGGTAATTCAGAAATTGTCCTCGACAGAAAATTATCTGATAAAAGAACATATCCTGCTATTGATGTTCAAAAGTCAGGCACCAGAAAAGAAGACTTACTCTTAGATGCTGGAGATCTACAAAAAGTTTTTATTTTAAGGAAAATTCTATCCTCTATGGGTACAGTAGATGCTATGGAGTTTCTTCTTGATAAAATGAAAGATTGTAAAACTAACGAAGAGTTTTTCAGCAGTATGAACCAATAACTCTCTATCTCATCCAGTTATTGACATAATAATTTTTTTCCTCTTCAGATAATACCAATAAATTATCTAATAAATCTTTCAACTTATGTTCAATTTCAAATCGATCTAATTACGGACTAAAACCAATTTATTCCATTTTCTTCGCATAGCTTTTTTAACCTTAGAGGGTAATCAGTAATTATTCCATCAACGCCGTATTCAATCATTCTCAACATCTCATATTTTTCATTAACAGTCCAAACGTTTACCGGAAGACCTTCCTCATGAGAAATTTTAACCACGTCTTTATCTATATCTTTACGTTTAGGATGCCATGCCTCACCGCCTAATGTTTTGATCAGCCTGGGTAACTCTCTGCTATCGCTATCGTATAAAGGCATGAAGTCTAACCAAGGAGATTTATTATAGATTTTTCCTTTAATCTCAGAAGTTAAATAGCCTCTTGAGATCTTGGAATCTATGTTTTTTATTTCTCTTAAAATTCTCCAATCAAAAGACGAGTAGATTACTTTATCTTTTAATTCTGTTTTATTGACCTCATCAATTATTAAATTTGCCATTACATTTGGAGGGGGTGTTAAATTATCCTCAACAGGTGTTGATTTAATTTCTAAATTAATTATTAAATCATCTGAAATATTATTTGATGTTAATTTAAGT
This sequence comes from uncultured Alphaproteobacteria bacterium, assembly GCA_902546975.1. Taxonomy (GTDB): domain Bacteria; phylum Pseudomonadota; class Alphaproteobacteria; order HIMB59; family HIMB59; genus HIMB59. Next base: position 358,372 of record CACCLU010000001.1, on the reverse strand, counting down.
AAATCAGACAATCTAGGAATATTTACTTCATCTAAACTTTTTTGATTATCAAATCTTCTCCCATATTTAGATTTTTTATCAATTGATCCAATTTTAAAATTTGATAACTGATCATAACTTAAATCGAAAATTTTAATATCATCATTCTCAATCCAATTACCTTTGCTATCTTTTGTGATCGCCGGGTTTAATTTAAAATCGTGATAAACGACAGGAATTAAGTCCTTGGTAAGTAAGATATCTATTTCGTAAGCGCTAATTTTATTTTCAAACAAATACTCAAAACTCTCTATAGTATTTTCTGGTAGGTCACCCCTAGCCCCCCTATGACCAAAAATTTTAATGTGATTTGGTTTTGTTAATATCAATTGATTATTTTTTTTGTTCTTTTCATAGGTGGACTAGAATAATTATAAACTTATAATAACCAAGTTTTGTTTAATTCAGGAACAATATATTCAAACTTTACTCCTTTAGTGAAGGCCCCAGTTATTGGTTATAGAATTTCTGGAGGTGATGTTTTGAATATTTTAAAGAAAATTACAAAAAAAAATTTTTCTAAAGATCATTCTTTAATCCGAATAGTTAAAATTTATCAAAAAGATGAGTCCATATTGGATGAGTGTAGTGTGGTATATTTTAAATCTCCCAAATCCTTTACTGGAGAGGATGTATGCGAAATTTTTTTACACGGATCACCACTAATAGCTAGTCAATTTGAGCAGTTATTAAAGGATCTAAAAGTTCCAGGCTTACGATTGGCAAAAAATGGAGAGTTCTCTTACAGATCTGTTCTAAATAGCAAGAATTCTCTTAAACAAGCTAAGGCTATTAATGGAATAATTTCCAATGAGAGCTTTTCAGGATTAGAATATAACAAAAAACTACTTTTTGAGGGAGATATTGTCAGCGGTCTTGTTCCTCTCAGGGAGGAAGTTATAAATTTATTTTCAGAAATTACTGCATCTATTGACTTCGTTGACGACGAGGACTTTAATTTTAATCAAATAAAGAAAAAAATAAGAATATTTTTCACTAATTGTAATAATTTATTACATAAAAATAGAACAAATATAGAACAAAAAAATATATGTAGAATTATGTTGGTAGGTCAAGTAAATGTTGGTAAGTCGACCCTATTTAACAAAATTATTGATAAAGATAGAGCAATTGTCACAAATATCAAAGGAACTACAAGGGATATTCTCTCAAATGAATTTATAATTAACAGTAATCGGTTTGAAATCTTCGATACCGCAGGGCAAAGATCTAAACAAGGTAAAATAGAAAAATATGGCTATAAAAAAGCACAGAAAATATCGAGGGAAATTGACCATTTTTTTGTTCTAATCGATCAAAATACTAAAAAATCAGATATACTAACACTTCTCAAGGATTTCATGATACATAAGAATTACAGCTTAATTGAGACAAAATCTGATATATATAAATATAAAACAGATAATATCAAAATAAACCATAGTCTAGACAGGGATAAAATATACCAGAAATTAAAATTATCTTTGATTCATCAAAGATATGTAAAAAACAATAATAAAATGAACGATCTTAATTTAGAAGAAATCGAGTTTTTGGCAAGAGTGTTAGAATATGAACACGATATTGCTGAGGAAAAGGATATTTTGATCATAGCCCAGCTAATGAGAAATATATTAGATGATTTTTCCTATGAATTTGGTTATATTAACAATGAAGATGTTTATGATAAAGTTTTTAGCAAATTTTGCATAGGGAAGTAGATTGTTTCACGTGGAACATTATGATGTTGTAGTTATTGGTGCTGGTCATGCTGGAATAGAAGCAGCTAATATTTCTGACAAATATGGCCTAAAAACCGCACTTATAACAAAAAATTACTCAGATTTGGGAAAATTATCATGCAACCCTAGTATTGGAGGAGTTGGTAAGACACATATAGCAAGTGAAGTTGACATTTTAGGAGGTGTAATTTGTAAAATTGGTGATAAATCAGCAATACATTACAGAGTATTAAATCTTTCTAAAGGGCCAGCAGTATGGGGCGTAAGAGCTCAAATTGATAGAGATTTATACTCTCAAAACATGAAAAAATTCATTAAATCTTCTAATATTGATCTTATTGAAGACGAAGCTATTAATATATTAGAAAAAAATAATAAAATTATAGGTGTTGAACTGTCTAATACTGGAAAAATAAAATCAAAGGCAGTTATTCTCACAACAGGAACCTTTCTCAATGGAAAGATTTATTTCGGTAATGAGTCGCAAGAAGCAGGGAGAATAGGAAATAGTTCTTCAAAACTTCTTGCAAAGTTTATTAACAATAACTTTAAAACAATGAGGCTGAAAACAGGAACACCTCCCAGAATATATGCTCAATCTGTTAATTATGATGTTTTAGAACCTCAGATATCTGAAAACAATGGCATTTTTTTATCATATTTTACAAAACAAAATACGAACAAAAAAATTAATTGTTTCATTACCAAAACTAATAACAAGACCCATAAAATAATCAAAGATAATCTTGATAAGTCTGCAATGTACTCAGGTATAATTAAATCTCAAGGTGTGAGGTACTGTCCTTCAATTGAAGATAAAATAACAAAGTTTGGAGATAGAAACGGTCACAATATTTTTTTAGAACCAGAGGGTTTAAACTCTGATCTTGTCTATCCAAACGGTATATCAAATTCTTTAGATAAAAAAACCCAACTAAAATTTTTAAGGTCAATAAAAGGTTTGGAAAAATGTGAAGTAGATCAATTTGGATACGCAGTTGAGTATGACTCTGTTGACCCTAGGGAATTAAAAAATAATTTTGAAACAAAAAAAATAGAAAACTTTTTTTTAGCAGGACAAATAAATGGAACAACAGGTTATGAAGAAGCAGCAGGTCAGGGTGTCTATGCCGCTATTCATGCTGCAATAAAAATAAAAAAAATAAAATTCAACACAAAGGTTTTTGAAAGAGATAACAGTTATATTGGTGTCCTAGTTGATGACTTAATAAAACTTGGAGTAACAGAGCCATATCGAATGTTTACATCAAGAGCAGAAAATAGGTTAAAGCTTAGAACTGATAATTCTTATGAACGATTTTCAACAATCATCACCTCTAAAGCTTTTAACAAAACTGAATATTCTTTAATTTCAAAAAATATAATTAATGAAAAAAAAATATTAGACCAATTAAAAAAACTAAAATATTCACCTAATGATTTAATGAAAAAAAATATTAAAGTTAAAAAAGATGGCAAAGTAAGAAATGGGTTCGAAGTTCTAAAATTCTTAGATCTCTCACCAGAAAATTTTAAACAATTCTTTAATATTAATATAAGTCAAAAATTGTTAACTAAAATTCATTTTGATTCTAAATATGATGTTTTTTACGAGAGAGAAAAAAAGTCATTTGATCAACTAAGTAAGAATAAAAATATGAAATTGACTAATATTGATTTTAATAAGATCCCTTCTTTATCTAAAGAAATTCTTGAAAAATTGAATAAACACAAACCGGAAAATTTATATGATGCAGGTAAAATTTCAGGCATCACACCTAGCGCACTTTTTCAAATAGTAAAACACAAAAAAGTTAAAGGTAATAAAGTTGCTTAATGAAAAATTAGTAATGTTTTGCAATGAAAATTTTGATAACTCAAAATCAATTTTAAATAAACTTTTTGAATATAAAAAAATACTAATGAAAGAAAATGAGTCTATGAATTTGATTGGAAAAAGCACAATCGAAAATTTAGACGAAAGACATCTTCTTGATTGCATACAGATAGTTAAGTATCTACCCCATCATGGAAAGTCTCTGATGGATATCGGAACAGGTGCTGGACTTCCAGGAATAATATTATCAATTATCGGTTTTAAAAACCTTCATTTAGTTGAAAAATCAACAAAAAAAGCTCTTTTTCTAGAAAAATGTAAATTACAATTAGATTTAAATTATCGTGTGCATAATAAATCCATAACAGAAATATTAGACCTTAATGTCGATTGTATTACAGCGCGTGCTTTTGCTTCTGTAGAAAAAATTATATCTATGACTAAGAACATAATTAATAAAAAAACAAAATTCATACTGCTAAAAGGTAGATCTTATTTAACAGAACTCAAAGCAATTAATCCACAAAAGTATTGTTGGGAGACACATCCAAGTATTACATCAAGTGAATCTAAAATAATAATCATGGCTGCTAAATGATTATTACTATAGCAAATCAAAAAGGAGGTGTTGGTAAAACTACAACAGTTGTTAATTTAGCAACTGCTTTAGCTTCAATTGATAAAAATGTTTTAGTTGTGGACATGGATCCCCAATATAATTCCTCCATGTCTTTTAATGCTTACGATGCTAATAGATCAATTTATAAAGTTTTTAGTAATGAGACCGATATAAATAATGCTATACAAAAATCTCTAATCCCAAAGTTAGATGTTATTTCTGCGTGTGAAGATTTGGCTGCAGCAGAATATGAGCTTGCCGATGATGAAAATAGAAACTATTTGCTAAAAAAATATATTAACAACATTACTAAAAATTATGATTACATTTTTATTGATACACCGCCAACTCTTGGTTTGCTCACAATAAGCTCTTTAACTGCTAGTAATGAAGTTTTGATCCCAGTACAGTGTGAGTTTTTTGCTTTAGAAGGCTTATCAAAACTAATTAAGACCATAGAAATTGTTAAATCAAATCTTAATATAAATTTAAAATTAAATGGAATTATTTTGACAATGTATGACAAAAGAAATTCTTTATCATCTTTAATTGAAAAAGAGGCAAGAGAATACTTTGATATGAATGTATATAAATTTAATGTTCCTAGAAATGTTACCCTGTCTGAAGCACCTAGTCACGGTTTACCGGCTATAATATATGATCTTAAGTGTGCAGGCTCACAAGCTTACATTGCATTAGCCAAAGAGTTTATAGAAAGGAGCACTATGGATGGCAACAAATAAAAAATTAGGAAAAGGTCTATCCTCACTTCTTGGAAGTAAAGAAGACCTCAATATAAATGTCAAAGACGAAAAAGGTCTATTGCTTGTCCCAATAGAGAAAATTTTTAGAGATGAAAACCAGCCTCGAAAAGAATTTGATCCTGAGAAAATTAATGAATTAGCACAGTCAATTAAAAAAAACGGTTTAATTCAGCCATTAATTTTAATTAAAAGGAATTATGATACCTATACCCTCGTCGCAGGAGAACGAAGATGGAGAGCCGCTCAAAGTGCAGATCTGAAAATATTACCATCTCTTTTGTTGCCCGAAGATCTTGATAAAGATGAAATTTCACTTATAGAAAATATTCAAAGAGAGGACCTAAAAATTTCTGAAGAAGCTCAAGCTTATCAAAGACTAATCGATAAAAATAATTATACACATGAAAATCTAGCACAAATAGTAGGAAAGAGTAGATCTCATATAACAAATCTTTTAAGAATTCTAAATTTAGATAAGTACTTTTTAAGTCTTCTAAATAAAGGAATAATAACAATGGGTCATGCCAGAGCATTAGTTGGGAAAACACCGGATAATTTTGATGAAAAAACATTATCAATCATTTCTTCAGGGAAGATTTCAGTAAGAGAATTGGAGAAAAACAAGAGAAGAACCCAAAATATTGAGCCAAACTTAATTCAGGAAGAAAAAAATTTAAGCTCTACTATAGGTTTTAAAACCAAAATTACATACGGCAAGAAAGGAAAGGGTAATATCAAAATATTTTATGAGAATTTAGAACAATATAATTTTTTAATTAATAAATTAAAAAATTAAACTTTTTATACACAACTTCACTTTTAATTTTTGAGAACAATTTTTTAATATCAATTTGTGATTTTTTTAATTTAAATATATCTTTTCTAATTTCCAATATGAAATTATCTAAGCCTTTGCTCTTAGCATCTGTTATATAGCCAGATTTATTTACTTTATACTTTGTTGCCTCAGATACAGTGAAATAGGGCAATGACAAACAGTAATTTATTAAACTTTCATCACTAATATTATAAATATTTTTTAAAAAATAAATAATATCTCTTTCGTATTGATAACCATTAATTACCAAAAATTTATTTTGATACTTCTTAAAATTTTTGTAGTCAGTAATTATTATTTTTTGATGTTCATTTTTTGATAATTCATCAATTTGTTTACTGTTCGTTAAATTAGCAAGCAAAACCCTTCTGTCTTCAAATAAATCATTTGAAGTGCTAGAGTATAAAGATTCTGAGAGTTTATCAATTTTAATTTGATAAACAGAAGAGATTTCTTTTAACAATAATTCATAAAAACATCCAACATCCTCATCAACTTTGTTGATTAGTAAAGTTTTATCTTCATTTGACGAAAAAAATTTCTTTATTATTTCTACATTATTTAATGTCATTACAAATAAATGCTGATTCAGACAGGCTGTTAATAAATTTTTTAACTAAATACTCAGTGTTATCAATTTTAATCTCTTCTGTAGCTGTACTATTACTAATGAATTGATCACTTGAAGCTAGAACATAAAATTGTGAGATAGTTTCACTATAAGAATATGTGTAACAATCTAATTTTTTATCAAATATACTTATGTTTGTAGAAGTATTTATCCTTTCACGATCTGATGTATTGTCAATATTGGTGATATATAGGCCCTGCGAATGAGAAATATTTGCTTGTACCTCATATTGTGAATTTATATCAAGCATATTAAAATTGTTTAATTGACTTTTAAGTTGGTTAGACAGGATTAATCCTTCATATTCTCCACCAATATATGCGACATTCATTTTAAATTTATAATCCTCAGTATTATTTATACATGATGTAATGAGATAACTAATTAATAATAATATTAATAATTTTATCTTGAACATTTATAACTTTCGTAACTTTCTTATTTTGTATTTTATTTTTTATTTTATCTAATTGATAGATAGTTTTTAAAATTTCTTTTTCCGAATACCCCTTAGTAGTATTAATTGTCGTAACTAATTTACCATGTAACTGTATGGGAAGTTCGATTTTATTCTCAATTAATAGATCCTCATTTATATTTGGCCATTTTTCGATATTATCAGATTTAAACAAAGTCTTATTTAGAGATAGTGATAATTTTGGAACTATCGGGAATAAACAAATAAGAATTTTTTTGCTTAATTTATTATCATAAAGGTATAAATCCCTTTTCTCTAAATAATTAAAAAGAGTATAAATATCAGCGACACATTTATTTAATGAGAAATTTAAGATATTTTTTTCAATATTGTATACAAACTTTTCGACTTCTTTCTCAATATCTAAATTAATATCACCTTTTTTTTTAGAGAAATACCTTTGAATTCTATTTACTAAATTTTTAGAGCCCTGAATACCTTCGTCAGTCCACTCTAACTCCCTATCTGGTGGTGAGTCAGATATCATGAAAACTCTTGTTGCGTCTATACCGTAGCTCTCTAAGATTTCATTTGGTTCAACAACATTCTTTTTTGATTTTGACATTTTCTCACACGGACCTTCCTCAATAGCCTCACCAGTTTTATTTCTCAAGAGCTTTCCATTCTTTGACACAACCTCTATCGGCATGACCCACTCATTACTAATAGTTTTATATGTTTTATGAGTGATCATTCCTTGTGTAAATAACTGCTTGAATGGCTCATCAATTTTCAAATTATAAATATCCCTCAGTGCCTTCATAAAAAATCTTGAATACAGTAGGTGCAGTATGGCATGTTCAATGCCACCTATATACTTATCTACAGGAAGAAACTTATCGACTTGTGCGGGATCAAAGGGTTTATCGAGCTTATTGTTGAGAAAACGAATATAATACCATGATGAGTCAACAAAGGTATCTAGTGTATCAGTTTCTCGATAAGCTTTTTTATTGGTCTTTGGGCATATAACATTTCTCCAACTTTGTTTATTTAGTAAAGCGTTTCCTTTGTCCTCTAAATTTATATCATAGGGAAGTAAAACTGGTAATTCTGATTTATCAAGAACCCTATATGACCCATCTTCATAGTATATTACTGGTATTGGACACCCCCAATATCTTTGTCTCGAAACACCCCAGTCTCTTATTTTATAATTTATTTTTTTTTGACCAGACCCAGATTTATTAAAGTATTTGATGATCTTATCAATCGCAATATCCTTACTTAAACCGTCTAACATAGGTGAATTAATTACCTTTCCATCTCCTACATAGGGTAATTCCGTATCCAAACAATCAATCACTTTAATTATTGGCAAGTTATATTTTTTTGCAAATTCGTAGTCTCGTTCATCGTGTGCTGGACAGCCAAAAATAGCCCCTTCGCCATAATTATCCAAAACAAAGTTAGCTACATAAATTGGTATTTCTTTATCTAATATAGGGTGTTTGCATCTAAGATCTAAATTCATTCCAATTTTTTCTTTATCATCTGTGACCCCATCAAATTCTTTTCTTATTTTTTCTATTGAAACTTTATCAAAGACCTCGCTAACAATTTTATGATTTATAGAAACTGCTATAAATGTTGCACCATATATGGTGTCTGGCCTCGTTGTAAAAATATTTAAATATTTATCTTTATCGGCTATTTGAAATTTGATTTCTGCGCCTATCGATTTTCCTATCCAATTCTTTTGCATAGTCTTCACTTTTTCAGGCCACAGAGTTAATTTATTTAGATCACTTAAAAGCTCCTCTGCATAATCAGTTATTTTAAAAAACCATTGAGATAAATTTCTCTTTTCGATTGTTGCTCCAGTTCTCCAACCTTTACCATCAATAACTTGCTCATTAGCCAGAACAGTTTGATCAACAGGGTCCCAATTCACAATTGCATCTTTCTTATAAGCTAATCCAGCATTGTATAGGTCAATGAAGAGTTCTTGTTGGTATCTATAATAGTCCTCATTACATGTCGCTAACTCTTTATCCCAATCTAAATCTAAATTAAGCTTTAGAAGTTGATCCTTCATATTTCTAATATTTGATAAAGTCCAATCTTGGGGGTGGGTTTTAAATTGAATAGCTGCATTTTCCGCAGGTAGGCCAAATGCATCCCATCCCATGGGATGAATTACTTCATCACCCTTTAATTTATGGTATCTCGCACAAATATCCCCGATTACATAGTTTCTTACGTGACCCATATGAATATTTCCGGATGGATAAGGAAACATCTCTAAAATATATTTTTTTGAATGCAATGCTATGAGGGGGAATTTGACAATTTACCAGCTATTTCAAGTATCTTAAGAGTGATTTGTTTTTCCTCTTGAAAATACTCTTTCTTATCTGACACCCAAGTATCATTATTTTTATTTTCACATAAAAATTTTGTGTCTACCCCAGTAGTTGTAAGCTCAGTTGATAAGACTCTTATTTTAATAAGACATCTTTGAGAGTTATTGCCTGACTGAGTTATCCAATCGGTCTCTATAAAGCCTCCTTGGTTATCTGCAATTTTTATCGGGTAAGCACTAGTTACTTCTAATGAGGCACTCCATAAATATGGATTAACTGAGTATTGATAAACAGTTGAATTTTTCCCATCAATCAGATCATTAAGATCTCCAGCAAGATCGAATAATGACTCACCGTCTGCTCTTTCCTTTGCCTTACATTGCTTATACTTGATTTTATTAGCTTTTAAGTTTTCTGATGGTATATCACATTCGCCATAGAGTTTAGCTGCTTCTCTTCGTTGTTCCTCATAATTTCCACTACACGAATAAAGAAAGATAATTCCAAAAATTACACAAAAGTATCTGAGCATGAAAAACAAATTAGATCAATTTTAACAAAAATAAACAAAAAAAAACCAGGGGCCAAAGACCCCCGGTTTATAAAGTTAAATAATTATTGTTATTAGAAGCTTACGCTTGTACCAATAGCAACAACGCTCTCACTTGTTGAGTTACCTTCTGCAGCAACACCAGCACCAGTTAAGTTCTGGAATTCAGCAAATACAGAAGCACCACCACCAATTGATTGTGATAATGTTACGTCAGTTCTTGAAGATGTTGTGCTGTTTGCATCATAACCACTGTAACCAACTGCAACTGCAGCAGATCCCATAGTTGTTGAATATGATACTGAGTATGCTTCACCTTCTGTAGCAGCAGTGTCACCACTTGTAGTTTCAACACCTAAAGAAAGTGTTCCACCACCAGCTGTCATTGTTAATGCACCACCAGCTGAGCTATCTTCTGTTCCACCAACATCCATTTGTGATGAAGATACAACTAAAGACATGTCACCAAGAGGAACAGTTAAAGATGCACCTTGACCAGTTGTTGTTCCACCGTCAATGTTATTTAAGTGACCACCGTCATAAACATATGTTGCAGCAATAGTCATATCACCAAGAGTTGTTGAACCTTTAATACCTGAACCATCATCTGTTCCAAGCGCAACGTCATTTGTGTGTGAAGGCATGTTAACGTCAGCATGTGTTACTAATTCACCAACAAGACCTGTTCCAGCAGGAACAGCTACGTCGTCAGCAACTGTAATTGAACCATTTGCAAAACCAAATGTTAATGCTGTCATACCTGAACCATTACCGGCACCACCAGCAGCATCAGGATCGTTTGTGATCTGACCGCCTGTGCTGATTGTAACACCACCATCAGTTGTTGTTGACATTGAAAATGATATTGTACCACCAATGTGACCTTGTGCGTTACCACCTGAATCTACATAAACTGCGTTAGCAGATCCGCTTACTGAGATATCTGCATTTGCAGCTGTTGAAAATAATGCAGCTGACATAGCAGAAATCGCTAATAGTATTTTTTTCATAATAAAATCCTTTCTTATTATTAGATCTAATACTTGCAATGAATATTAATGATTTATTTGAATTTTAAATGGTTTTTGAGAGAAAATGAGAGTTTTTACATATTGTGTTGCGTTTATGCAACATTCTGTATTTACCCTAATTTATAGCCAAAAAAGTCATCAGATTTATATATAAATCCTCTTTTTTCCCAATATTTTCTTTGCATAATAAGAGCATCGTAAAACTCATTTTTATGGTCTAAAAACTCCTTTTTTTCAATAGATCTACTATGTACTTCACCACCAATTTGACGGATACTTGCAGTTTGAGAGAAAAAACTCTTTCTTTTTTCCTCATCAAATGCACTTTTTAAATCTAAAAATTTATAAATTTCTCTTTGATAGTGATCTTTTTCTTTAACCAAGTCCTCATACCTAATATCAAGAATACCTTTACTAATTGTTTTTATTTGATCACTCCAAAAAATATTGATTGCCTCAAAATTAGACATAAATACACCAATATTAAAAAAACTCGCACTGTAGGGAATATTGGTAACATATCTTTGCTTATAAAGTGATATTGCTACATCCCAAGGGTCTCTAAAAGTCCTTATTATTTTTGAACCTGGGAGCATCTTTAATAGGTATCCAATAAATAAAAAGTTTTCAGGAAGTTTATCTATAATGAACCTATAGTCACCTCTTAAAAAATTAGTTCTGCCTATGTATTTCTCCTTAAAATCTTTTTTGAAATCATCTGGTTTTATATTTTTATTATTAACAAATTCATTAATTAATTTAAACCCACTCAACAACTCACCACCACTAGTAACATCATTGCTTGATCCTATGATAGACTCTATAAGGGTAGTTCCTGATCTTGGTGTTCCTAAAATAAAAATATTATTAGAGCCGACATTTGATTCAATATCAATTTCAAAGGTAGAAGTTTTAAAATGATCTATGATCTCTCCTATGTTTTTTTGATACTCAAAAGAATTGTATCTAAGAGAGTTCATAGTTTCTTTGTTTCCTAAATGATAATAATTTTCAGATTTTGCTTGATCATTTTTTTGAAAACATATTGCTAATCCAAAATAAAGAGGGTGTACATACCAAAATCTATCTAATTTATTGTTAAAAGAAACGTCATTTATTTTTAATTGATTTTCTGCTTCTTCTAATAATTTATTATCAATAAGCCTAGAGTCAATTGTTGCTAATAAGTAAAATATATCAGGATGAAACCTCTCATCTAGTATTTTCTTTAACATTTCACCACTTTCTTTATCTTTATTAAGAGCAACATTAATTTCTGTTTTTAATTTAATTGCATTAGGAAAGTGTAAAAAATTTTTTTCTAATGAAACTTCAATTTTTTCTAAAGCAACATTTATTAATTTAATAGCTTTGTTAAAATCTCTAAGTTTTAAGTATATTTCTGCAGGAACCGTATAACACAACGGTGACTCTGAATTTATTTCTTTTGCTCTATCGTACATTGATAAAGATTCTTCAAACTCCTCAATAGATTTAAGGGCAATTCCCATATTCACATAATAATCAAAATCTTTCTCTTCAGGTTTTTCTTTATAGTATTCTTCTAAGACAGCAATGGTGCTCTCAAAATTACTTTTTTGAATATGAAGATATGCGAGAATTTTAACTATATCTTGATTTTTATTGTGAAATTTATAAAATTTTTTGGTTTCAACATAAGCTTTATCTATGTTTTTCAGTTTAATCAGATTGTGCAGTTCTAAAATTTCTTTTTGCATAGATTTAATATATAGATAAAGGATAATATGTCTTTTTTAAACAAATATAAATTTCATTATCACAATAAACAACTTGAGGTTTTATTTAAAAGTGAAGATTATTTGAAATTGCTCACCTATTTAGAGAAACTCTCTGATAAAAAAAAAATTTTTCATGACCTTTCTTTTAAATATGTCAATAATGCAATTCACAGTATAAATGATGATATATCAAAAAAACAAATTGTCTGGATAAATTCTTTCCGTAGTGAAGATAAAAAATATATCTTATCATTTATTGAAAACTATTTATCAAATTTTAATTCTTTAAAACAAACAATTAAAACTTATCAAGAAGAGATAGATGATATATTGCTCAAGTCAGAACAAATAGATTTCAATACTTTGATAAATCATTCTTATTTTTTTCAGTGGATGATTATTAATAAATATAATTTCCCATTTAAGTTTATATCAAATAATCTTCCATTTTTTTCAACAAATGAAAATTATAATTTCACCAAATCAAATATTACTCAAGCTTACATACATATCATTAGCCACCCTTATAATATTTATCAATCAATAAAAAAAAATAATAACAACGATCAAGAGATAGCAAGAAATATTTTTCTTAATTTGGATCAAAGAGCCACTCTGCAAGACCAAAATAAAACCAGTTTTTATCTTTTTAGAAAGGGATGGCACACAAACACTGAAAGTTGGACTGATGCAAATGTTGTGAACTCTCTTAAGGGGAAGATTATTTCAACTAAGGAGTTGAAAAATAATAGCTATGAAGTATTGAGCTCTATTATTCTTCATCTTATACAATCGGGTGTTGAAATAGAATTAGATTACGACTTGATTGAAAATTTTGTAAAAAATAATTCCTATATAGATAATGAAGCTTATGAAGAAATTTCAACAAAAGAAAGGAAATTTTTAGATAAGTATGTGTCCGATATCATAGAAAATTATGATCTCATATAGATAAAAATGAACATAAACTACGATCAGCTCAGTGAAATTAAAAAAGAATTAAATGAATACCCGGAAGCAAAATTACAGATTGTAACAAAAAATAGAGAAGAAAAAGTTGTCAGAGAATTAATAGATGAAGGATATTTTATTTTTGGTGAAAATAAAGTTCAAGAAGCCCAACAGAAATTTAAAAATATAAAAAATGCAAATGTAGATCTGCATTTAATAGGACCACTTCAAACTAATAAAGTAAAAATAGCCTTAAATCTTTTTGACTGCATACAAAGTATTGATAGATCAAAACTTGTATTAGAAATAGCTAAGTGCATGGATAAACAGAAAATAAAAACAAAAAATTTTTACATACAAATAAATATTGGCGAAGAAACTCAAAAATCAGGTGTATATCCTAATAACCTCAAGGAATTATATCAATTATGTATAGAAAAAAACCTTTCAGTTAAAGGGTTGATGTGCATACCTCCTTTCGATATGCCAAGTGAAAATTATTTCCATGAAATGAGATCACTCAGAGATAACTTAAATAAAAATTTAGAACTTAGTATGGGCATGAGTAATGATTATAAGGTGTCATTAAAGTGTGGATCAAATTTAATTAGAATTGGATCGAGAATTTTTAGTTGAAAAAAATTTTATTACTTATTTTATTTCCAATAAATTTTCTATTCGCTTTTGAAGTAACATGTAATTTTGAAGAGGTATATCAAAATAATGAAATCCAACAAGGCGTATTTTTGATTAAGGGTAAAAATTTACGATACCAATATTATAATCAAGATCTTTTCACAATTATTGTCAAAAATGATAAATATTTTTTAATCAACAACCGGAGTAAGGTTGTTCAAAATTTAAAAGAAAAATCAGACACAATTGATCAATTAATTGAAATAGTATCAGACTTTCCAAATATAAATAATACATACAAAAATGACCGAGTTATTATTAATATAGAAAAAAGTTCAAATAAATTCATTAAAAGAGTTTCAATTAAATCTGAGGAATTAAATTTGAGTATTAATGTTATGAATTGTAAATTTAATGAAATAAATAAAAAGTACTTCAAACACTTTAATTTTGAAGAATACAGTGGTTAGATATTGATTAAATTAGTTTGTAATAACCAACTTTTTTATAAAACAATTTCTAATTATTTATTACAAAAAAATATAATAATAACATCTACAAACCAGAAACATCAGATAGTAATTGACATTAAAGATAATCAAAATGTCTCAAAAATTGATATTAATGGATATAAAACTGAAATCTCACTGCCAATTGATATTAATGTTTTAAATTCACAAATTTTAAAAAAAATAATTGATATTAATTTTCCTCTGGGCATTTATAAATATTTTCCCTACAAGAGAGTAATAAGTTATCAGGAAAAAAAATCTCTGTTGAGTGATATTCAAAATCTGATTATTAGCAATCTTTTAATGAATCAAGAGGGCATTGACAAAGATAATTTGTACAACTTAATTTGGAAAAAAGACAAACAAATTTATATTAATAAATTAGATACCCATTTAACAAATCTTAAAAAAAAATTAAATCAAGAATTAAACTTAAAAATAAACATTCAGTCCAATAATAAGAAATTACGTCTATTGATTGATTAAAATATCTCTTTTGCCAGCATGATTAGGTGGTGATACTACTCCTCTTTGCTCTAAGGCTTCCATAATTCTTGCTGCTTTATTATAACCAACTTGAAAATTTCTTTGTAAAAAACTTGTTGAAGCTTTATTAGTTGACTTTATTAGGTCTATTGATTTTGTGATCAATGCTTCATCTTCGTCGCTTAAATTATCGAAATTTTCGTCATTATTTTTAATTATTTCATCCAATTCATCAAGATAATGAACAGTTTGACTTCTCTTTATTTCTTTTATTAGTTTATTAACTTCATTATCAGATATAAAGGCAGACTGATAGCGAATGACGTTACCCCCGTTCTTTGACATTAGCATATCTCCGTTTCCTAACAACTGCTCAGCACCAATTTCACCAAGAACGGTTCTGCTGTCATATTTGCTTGCAACCTGAAAACTTATTCTAGATGGAAAATTTGCTTTAATGCTTCCTGTAATAATATCTACACTTGGACGCTGGGTAGCCATCACAACATGTATCCCACATGCCCTCGCCATTTGTGCTAATCTCTGGACATAATGTTCAACTTCTTTGCCTGCAGTCATCATTAAATCTGCCATTTCATCGATAAATACTACAATGTAAGGTAATTTTTCTACAGACTTATCGTTATAACCCTCAAGGCTTCTGGTATTTTCTTCATTCATTAGTGAATATCTTCTTTCCATTTCTTTACATACCCATTTTAAAGCTAAAATCGCTTTTTTTGGTTCCGTAACAACTGGGGTTAGCAAATGAGCAATGTCATTATAAACACTAAGCTCTAACATTTTTGGATCAATAAGAATTAAACGTAAATCCTTTGGTGAAAACTTGTATAAAATACTAGCAAGCAACGTATTTATAAATACAGATTTGCCAGAACCCGTGGTTCCTGCAACTAAAAGATGTGGCGTTTTACTTAAATCAATTACCTCAATTTTTCCTGAAATATCTTTACCTATACATATGGGTATTTTTGAAGATGTATTTTTAAAATTTTCATCGCTCAAAAGCTCTTTAATAGTTACCGCTTCTCTTTGTTCATTTGGCACTTCCACACCTAAATATTGAGTGCCATAAATTTGTGCTATGCGCACCGCTCCAACACCCATACTCCTAGAAATATCATCAGCCAAATTAATAATTGTATTAATCTTTATACCTGCTGCTGGCAATATTTCGAATAGGGTCACGACTGGCCCATGTTTTACGTTTATGACTTGTATTTCGATATTAAAATCTTGAAACACCTTTTCCAATAAATTTGAATTAGCTTTTATGGTATCTTCATCTAATTTCTTTTTTGCTACAGCATTATTTGACTCTAATATTTCAAGCGATGGAGACAAATATATTGATTTTTCTTTCGATTGATTGACTTGATATTCTTCATGGATCTCATTAATTTTTTCTGAGCTATTTGAACTTAGGTCATTAATTATTGGATCTTTTTTAACCCTAGTTGCCCGATAAACTTCCTTATTTTTATTAATAGTCTTGCTTAACTTAATCTTTGGAAACTTTATTAAACTCATTATGTTTTGTGAAAACAAGTAAATCAAAAAACCAATAAAAGAGAATGAGTGTGCTAAAATCTCTAAATTATAGAGTTTATAAAGCTGAATAGCAAAAGCTCCCCAAGTTTCAACTGAGTCTATGAATAAAAAATTTATATTAAATATTAATAATGATTGAGGTATCAATACTAAACTTATAAAAAATAATAATAATCTTATAAAAATATATTTAGGCGACTTATTTAATAAGACTAATAAAGAATAAATAAAAAAAAATAAAATTACTAAATAACCTAATACTCCAAAAGTGTAGAAAATGAAACTTGCATAATACGACCCAAAATCACCAAGAAAATTCTGACTTTTGTAACTGGTATTTGTCAAAAAAGAGTTATCGTTTATGTCAAAAGTTAATAATGCAAGTAGCGATAAAGCAGATATTAGGAAAAGAGATAATGAATATATGTATCTAATTGTTTGATATATTTTTTCTTTAAAGACTTCAGGAATATAGTTATTGTTCATTGTCTTAAATAAATATAAGCGTCAAAATGAAAAATAAAATAAATAATTATGATTTTTTAATAGTTGGTGCGGGCCTTATAGGCGCAATCGCTGCTTTAGCCTTGTTCCAAAAAAAATTCAAGGTTTTAGTGATAGATAAAGATAATAAAATTAACAAAGACAATAGAACACTTGCTGTTAATGCAAATTCGATAGATTTTTTAAAAAAACTTGGTATTTGGAACTTATTGAAATTTCCCCCTCAACCAATAGATAAAATTGTTATAAAAGATAATATTAATAGAAACCCTCTTATATTTAAAAATGATGACGAGTCTATGGGAAATGTAATCTTAAACAAAGAGATCTATAAAATCGCAAGGCAAAAATTAAAAAATTTAAATATTTTAAAAATTGATAATTCTATTGACACAAGTGAGATTCATTCAAACAAAAATCTTTCTATAAATAATAATAATTACTGTTTCAAAAAAATAATCATTAGTATTGGTAAAAATATTTTGTCTGACATAACCCATAATAGTATTATTTTTAATGACAAACATTATTCTTATGTTGGTTTTTTTAGGCATAAAATAGACCATAAAAATACAGCTTATGAATTTTTTACTAACGAGGGTCCTTTAGCTATTTTGCCAGCGCCTGCTGCAAATAAAAAAAAATCTACATTTATTTATTCTTCAAAGGAAAAAATCAATAAAACTCAATTACAAAAACTGATTTATAAAAAAATTGGGGCATCCCATGGAAATCTAGTTTTTGATAAGTCAATTACTAAATTCCCTATTACACCTCACCTTACAAAAAATAACAATAATTTTATTTATATCGGTGATAGCCTGAAATCAATACATCCAGTAGCAGGACAAGGCTGGAATCTGGGCGTTAAAGATATTCAAACATTATGTAAATTATTAGACCTGTACTCTTTAGAAACAAAAAATTTTAATTCATTGTATTATTCTAGAAGGATTATCGAAAGTGTAATATATCTAAGCTTTACTTCTATATTAAACTTTTTATATGAGAGTAATAACTCTTTTAATACAAAAATAATTAAAGCAGGTTTCAAAGGTTTAGATAAAATTAAATTTGCTAGAGATATATTTATTAAGCAAGCAATGGGAAGAATTAATTTAATTGATTAGGGTTTTTATTGCTCACAACTTGAAATGTATTCAGATCAAGAATCGAGTTAATAGTATTTATCCTTGTTGATATATTGGGCGACTCGAGTATCGCCTGTTTGTCTATTTTATTAAAAGGAGCAAGCATAGCCAAAGTTGATAAAAGTTGTAAATTAGATGTTTCAGCAAGCACTTCTTTATCGATATCTAATTTTTTCATTTTAAAAAAATTGGTATATTTTTTTATTAACTCTGCTCTATCAACATTTGGTTCCATATTGTTTAGATCAGAAAGATAGTCTTGGCAGTCAATTGTTGCTTGATAATACCCTCGCGGAGTAAGATTTCTCTCATGAAGAACAAATCTACAAACACCCTCAAGATTTAAGACTAATCTATAGTCTGGTGTTTCAATGTAAGATGTTATTTTACCAATACACCCCATTTGAAACAATTCATTGTTATTATTTTTAGGCTGAATGATACCTATCATCCTATGGTCTTTTAGACTATCTAGTGTCATCTTGATATATCTCTCTTCAAATATGTTGAGTGGTAATTTACCAAATGGTAGCAGTAACACATTATCCAAAGGAAATATTGGAATAGATGTCGGAATATTTTTTGAATTAATTTCAAAAAGTTTTTTTATATTTTCTTCCATTATTTAAACATCATACTTGATAGTTTTTTTCGAGCATCTATAACTTTTGGATCATTAAAACCCAGAAGATCAAAAAATTCTAAAAGTTTTTTCTTTGCAGCTCCATCATTCCAAGTTGGGTTTTGTTCAAAAAGTTTTAATAATTCATTAAAACCTTTTTCGGTCTCACTCGATGTGAGATAATTGTTAGCTAGTTTAAATCGAAGATCCATATTTTTAGGATCAACATTTACTTCTTGAATAAGATTTTCATCTACTAAATTATTTTTTCCTGTGCTTGTAGTGTCCAATAGTTTCTTTATTTTTACAATATTCTCATCTTTTGAAATTTTTTCATCAAATGAGTCAAACATTTCATTTGCATCATCATAACGTTTTAGCTGAATTAGGCACCTTAGCATACCAGCAATTATTTTTGGGTTTCCCGGATCCATGCCAACCAAGTTCTCAAAAAGCTTTAATGCTTCTTCAAATTTTTGTTCACCAAAAAGTTTATCTGCTTCTTCAATTAGCTTGGGAATTTCATTTCCAGGCGTAGCGTCAATCATTTTATTAACTATTTCTTCTATTTTGCTCTCTGGTTGTGAACCTTGAAAAGCGTCAATTGGTTTTCCATCAACAAACCCGTAAACAGTAGGTATAGACTGAATATTTAATTGAGATGCAATTCCTTGATTTTCATCTACATTAATTTTTGCAAGTATAATTTTGCCATTCTTTTTATTAACCACACTTTCTAATAAGGGGGTCAGCTGCTTACAAGGACCGCACCAAGGTGCCCAAAAATCAACAATCACAGGAGTTGTTTTTGACTTTTCAACAACTTCTTCTAAAAATTGATCTTGGTTTATATCAATTATAAAACTCATATTTATTAAATAGTAATAAATGAAACTTTTACAATAAATACAACATTTTTATCTGATGATTTTACCTTGATAGCAATAAAAATGAGGTTTATAAAATACCTTCTTTTATTAAAGCGGGCGTAGCTCAGGGGTAGAGCGCAACCTTGCCAAGGTTGAAGTCGAGGGTTCGAATCCCTTCGCCCGCTCCAAGTTTAATTTTTTGTTTAAAAAGGCCTTTTTACTTAATTAATCATTTGTTTGATTTCTAAATTCAATTTATTTATGACATTTTCCCATAAGCCTTTATCTTTTTGTCTTATAATTCTTAAGTTTTTATACCAAACTGGTAATTCAAAACCCTCTTTTGACCACCTCCAATCCGCAGGTTTTGATAAAAGCAAATAAGTAGTTTGATTCATTGAAGCAGAAAGATGAATTAAAGATGTATCAACAGAAACAATCGCATCCATATTTTTAACTATTGCGCTAGTATCCTCAAAGTCGATCCACTCTTTGTCATTTCCTAAATATTTAATGTTAGTATTCTTTTTTAGAAATTCTTTATCATTTTCATACAAATCTTTTTGTATAATGTAGATATTACAAAAATCTATGAGGTTTAAGAAATTATCTAAATTAACCCTTCTTCTTTTGTCTTTAATATGATTTCTATTGCCTGAAATAGAAATTCCTAAATTTAATTTATTATTTGATAATGAAAGTCTACTTTTCCAAAAATTATATTTTTTTATATCACAATCAAAATATTTTTGTATATGAGGTATATTTTTATTATCGGTACCAAACACATAAGGCAATGACATAGTTGGACATTGAAAATCAAACTCTTCCCCACCAGCATTATTAGTTACATTACAACTAAATTGTCTCTTGAAAAATGTTAATAAAGGACTTTGTACTTCAAAGGTCACCTTAGCACCAGCGTCAACTAATTTATTTATATATCTAGAAAATTGTATTGTATCCCCAAATCCCTGTTCGCTCCAAACTAATATTTTTTTCCCACTAATATTATTTATTGATGAGAGCCTATTAATTAATCCATGCCTATATTCAAATCCTTTGATATACCACCTTACTTCATAGTTTTTAAAACCATTTATATAATCAAGTCGAGTAAGTTGTATTTGTGCCACACCATGTAATGCATCATGATGTTTTGGATTTAGTGAAATGACCTTGTTATATGCTTCCATTGCCATATCTAAATCATCCTCATCCTCATAAATTACTCCCAAGTTATAATAAGCCGCTTCGTTTTTGTCGTTTAAGAGTACAGACTCTCTTATATTTTTTATTGCTATTTTATTTTCCCCTAATCTATAGTAGGTAATTCCAATATTCATTAAAACCATATGATTTTTAGGATTTATTGTTAGCGCATTACTAAAATTGATTAGAGCTTCATTGTACTTTTTTTTTTTAAATTTGATTATTCCAATAAAAAACAAGCCTCTTTCATTATTTTTATCTAATTTGTATAATTTTTCTGAGTATTTTAGTGCTTCTTCTAATTTATCTTGGCTAATAAATGTTTGTATTAAACTTGAATATGCCGGAAAAAATAATGGATTATTTCTAATTAAGTTTATGAAAATCTTTTCTGCAACTAAAAAATTTCTTTTAGAAAATTCTTCAATTCCTTTTTTTAGTGTATCATTCACTTTTTTCAAAAAATCTATGCAAATATTAATTTAATATAATAATTTAATCACTACATTTTTTATATTAAATAGTTTAAATCTACAATTTAGGCTATGAAAATTTATTTAATATAATTCTCCTAGAGACTAAATTTATTGTTTTTATAAAAATTCTTCCTCCAATCACTGTATCGCATTTCTTTAAAGGCAATATCAAAATGAATAAACCAAGTTTCATATACTTTATGTTTTTTCTTTCTTGAGTAAACATCTCTTATTGCAACCTTGTAATCGTGATTTTTTAAAAATTTCATTGATAGTATTTCAAATTTATTTCCAATATTATATTTGTCATGCTCATAACTAATAAAATCAAAGACAAGGTTTGAGTCGATAATTTTTTCTAGAATATCGAATGTGTTTTCTGCAGGCTCTATATCACAAGAGAGATAATTAAATTTATTTGAAAATCCCTTCTCTTTAATCAATGAAGAAAAATCTATGTTAAATGCATCATCCCATATCACATTATTTTCTCTTTCTATACAACTGTCCCAAGATTTTTTAAAGGTTTCATCGTATTCAATTGATATACCCTTCCAATTACATTTAACATCTAAATTGAATGTGTTACTGTTAATTATTGGATCGTGTGCACCAATTTCCAAGTACGTCCCGCCTTCACCACATAAATTATAAGCAAATTGATCCTGACCTGATTGTGAAAAATTATTATTTTTAAAAAAGTTGAAAAGTCTCATTTAAATAAATCTATTAATAAAAATATTGATATTACAATAAATAAACAACCGACAATTCTCTGTAATAAATAAGATTTATTTTTTAATAATTCTAAAATACCCTTGGACGTTACTATATTTACTAGAAGCAAATACCACAAGGCATCTACAATGCTTGCAATTAAAACTAATGATAAATTAAAATATATGTCATTGTTTAAAGACATAAATTGAGAGTATATAGCAATAAACCATATAAGTACTTTGGGATTTAGAATAGAGATACTAAAGCCTTGAATAAATGATTTTAAACCAAATTTAATATTATTTTTTTTTAATTTTATTTGACTTCTTTTTAAAATATTTTGAATACCAAGGTAAAACAAAAAAATTACTGACAAAGTTTTTAGAGTATTAAAAACAATTATATTCGTTTCAATTACGATACCAATTCCAATGACTGCAAATAATGCATAAATTCCAATACCAAATCCATGCCCGAAAGCAGTTAAAATTCCATTAAATTTATTCTTAAAAATAGCATTATTTATCACCACCATCATACTTGGACCAGGAGACATGGCCCCTAACAGGCATACAAATGCAATTTGCAAAAATAAAATAAAAGTCATTATTTATTCGAAAAAATCTTCTTTTATTTCATACTTACTAAGTTTTGAGTAATTTATAATTTTTCTTAAATCCTTTGAAATATTTGTATAAATAATTTTTTTAGTGTATTCCCATATCGGAAGATCTTGTTTACTATTTCCAAGATAGTCAAATTCCAGAATCTTTAGTTCTTCATTAATAAATTTAACTTTATTTTTACCAACCATATTAAAATTAATTCTTGTTCCGAATGACTCAAAAAAAATATTTAAATATTTATCAATTTGATTGACTAGTGATTGATGACTGCCAGAGATTAAGTAAACAACTCGGTGATGGTTTTTTACATCTCTCACGTAATTAAGAGCTGCTTTGTTAAATTTTAATTTATCAATTGGCACTATATAGTTTTTAGAAATCTTTTCTTTTAAGTAAGATTTTCCTCTAAATAAAAAAACAATTAAATACACAAATAGCTTAATAGGACTCTTTTTAAGACAGTGATAAAATGCTAAATCTGATAAATCCTCTTTTATTAAAGTACCATCTAAGTCTACAAATAATATTTTGTTATCATTCATTTTTCTTAAAAAAAGATACTGTAATCTTAATTAAATCATTTGATACCTGTTCTTTTATTGATCCTATACAAACGGCATTAATTTTGAGAGCCTTTTGAATAATTTCCTCATAAATTAAAGCTTTTTGATTGATAATCTCTTTTTTTTTGAAGTTTTTCCTACCTCTTTTTTCTTCAGGGAATTCCTGAAAAAATGACTCAATAAAATCAATCTCATATTTTTTTACAAAAGATACATTTTGGTATCTTTTTATCGGTAAAAAAATATTTTTCGGAGGCTTATTTTTATATATCTCAATCAATGCTTAAAGTGACGGTCACTTAATTTAAAGAAGTTCAGTTTATACCTCTTAATTTCTTTTAGAATATTTAAATCATTGTTTGATCCCATTGGAGCGTATATTTCAATTTTAATTTTCTGCTTTTTTATAAGTAATAAAGAGTCTGTAAAAGGAAAAAAAGCGTCTGAAAATAAATATATTTTTTGGAATTTTTTAGATTTATGTTTTATTTTAAATTTATACAAACAGTTTTGTAGAGCATCAACACGTGATGTTTGCCCTCCAGACTGTGAAATTAAACTACTCTCATCAAATACTGCTATTGCATTTGAATTAATACTTTTTAAAATATTGACAAAAAAATTTATTTTTTCATAACTCAATTTATTAATGCCGTTTATATTCTTTACTGATGAATTTTTATTATTAGAATTTTGTATCAAAGTTCCTCCGAAGAAACTCCTACTCTCTACTTTCTGGTTAGAATTTTTCACTTTAATAATTCTTAAATTTTTTTTTGTTTTAAGTACTTTTAATGCCTCCTTGTCATAACTCGGAGCAGAAATTACTTCATAAAAGTTTTTAACTAATAGATTTGCAGTTTTAACATTAATATTTTTATTGAATGAAATAATTCCACCAAAAGCACTTACCGGATCCCCAGCTAACGCTTTGTTATAGCTTTCTGTTTGTATTGCATCTATCGATGCACCACATGGGGTATTATGTTTGATAATTGCACAAATATTTTTTTTTGTTTTTATTCCATGTACAATTTTAACAGCAGCATCTAAGTCTAATAAATTATTATAACTAAGTTTCTTATTACCACTCAATTGAGAAAATTTATTATCATTTACTAACGCAAAAGCATTTTGATGAGGGTTCTCACCATACCTCAATTCATATTTTTTTGTTATCTTCCCATCAAACCAGTCAAAAATATCTTTATCGTAATTTGCTACTTGCAGAATTGCTTTTTTAGCAAATTTTTTTCTATGTGTTTGTTTTAGAGGATATGCTCTTATAAAAGCTTCATAATCATTTGGGTCTGTAATTGGTATAATCTTTTCATAGTTCTTAACTGCTGCTCTAATTAAACTATTTCCACCAATATCTATCATCTCTATGATTTTTGACTTATCTTTAGTACTATTAGCTGTTTTCTGAAAGGGATACAGATTGATCACTAGCAAATCAAAACTAACTATTCCTTCACTTTTCATTTCTTTTTGATGACTTCTAATGGCGGTGCCTAGTATGCCACCAAATATTTTAGGATGGAGTGTTTTCACCCTTCCATCTAAAATTTCCTTCTGTTTTGTATATTTAGAAATCTCAATGTGGGGGATCTTTATTTGATTTAAGTACTTTGAAGTTCCACCAGTAGAATAAATTGTGTATTTTTTCTTTACAAGAAATTTTGCTATTAAATCTAAATTAGTTTTATCAAAAACTGATATGATAGCATTTTTTCCCATTAGTTAAATTTATCTGACAAAGTATTAGTTGCGGTGATAAGGTTACCTTGATTAAATAAAAAAGAGCCTGCAACTAAAATATTTGCACCTGCTTCAACGCATGTTTTGCCAGTTTCAAAATTAATACCACCATCAATCTCTATGCTAACTTTCAAATTATTCAATTTTATATAATTAGAAATATTTTTAATTTTATCTACTTGGTCATTCATAAATTCTTGGCCACCAAATCCAGGTTCTACAGTCATAATAATCACTTGATCTATATGTTTCAAATAAGGTTGAATTTCAGACCAAGAAGTTTTGGGCTTTATGGCCAGACCACATTTGATGCCTTGGGCTTTTATCTTTTTAATAATATTTTCAATACCCTCATTAATTTCTATGTGAAAAGTAATTATGTCAGATCCTGCTCTAATATAATCATCTAAAAACTTTTCTACTCTATTAATCATCAAGTGAACATCAAAAACCTTATTTGAAAATTTTCTTACATTAGAAATAAACTTAGGTCCAAAGGTTAAATTAGGTACAAAGTCACCATCCATCACGTCAAAATGAATATACTCTGCTTTAGATTGGTTTAGATCTAATATAATTCTTTCAATATTTGAAAATGAACCACCTAATATTGATGGTGATATTTTAACACTCATAATTTTTTCTCTAGTACTGAAACAAAAAAAATATCAGATCCACCAAAATCTTTAAAGGCTAAAGGATTGATAAAATAGCCGTTCTGTCTCTTTATCATCTTATTTGAATCAATGTTATGTATTTTAATATACTTATGTT
Organism: uncultured Alphaproteobacteria bacterium; assembly: GCA_902546975.1. GTDB lineage: Bacteria > Pseudomonadota > Alphaproteobacteria > HIMB59 > HIMB59 > HIMB59. The sequence continues at coordinate 332,342 of CACCLU010000001.1, read as the reverse complement.
TTTGAGTAATTTTAGCAATTACATCGATTGTCTCAAAGGGATGAAAAGAGCAAACAATATAAACCAAAAACCCATTATTATTGAGTATTTTCAGTGATTTTTCCACCATTGCCAATTGTACTTCTTGGTGTTTTTTTATATGCGATTGGTCAATTTTTATAGTCACATCTGGGTTTCTTCTAAAAGTTCCTAATGCGCTACAAGGTGCATCTAGCAAAATAGAATTATACTTGTTAGTGAAATTCTTTTTAAGAAAGTCCATCTTCTGAATATCAAGTTTAATATTCAAGCGATTAATATTTTCGTGGAACTTATTTATTTGGCTTTGAGATTTGTCTATTGCATAGACATCAAATCCTAAGGAATGTAATAATATACTTTTACCTCCAGGTGCAGCACAAACATCAATTAATTTCTTGTCTTTATAAAAACCGTGTATCGCATTTATGACTTCAAAATTTCCAATATCTTGGACAAAACTTCCTTTTGTTATTTCTTTTTTCAATATAGATACTCTTTTACAATAAATTGCATCTTTATTATCTAATAAGCTAACTTCGTAACTGTAAGGTTTTATAAATAAAGTTTTGTAAATATAATCTCTTATGGATGCACTGGAAAAAATTTTATCGAGAATTTTTTTAAAATTAGGATAAATTAAATTTTCATATTTAATTTTGTCTTTATTACGTAAAATAGTCCTCAGTACAGCATTAACTAACTTTTCTTTCTTTAGATCTTTACTTACATTAACAGTATCATTGACTATGGCGTGATGAGGTTTTTTTGAAAAATAGAATAGTGTTAAACTAATTTTTAATAAGGTACGAACATTTCTTGGTGTTTTATGATTTATATAAGAAGTAAGTATTTTTTTATGATTTTCAAAATTTCTATAGTATTCTTGAATAACTAAAAACAAGAAATTTCTTTTTAACTTAGGGTAATTGTTAATAGCATGATCAATACTACTCCCTTGTTCAATTCTTTTGATTGAGTTGTATAGATTTGCGATATCTGTAGTTTTAGATATCTTTAGACCCATCTATTAAAGATTGAACAACATTAGGGTCTGCTAAAGTCGACGTATCGCCCAATTGATCTTCTTCTTTTGATGCTATTTTCCTTAAAATTCTTCTCATAATTTTACCTGATCTTGTTTTTGGTAGACCTGGTGAAAACTGCAACTTATCTGGTGTGGCTATGGGCCCAATTTTTTTTCTTATCCATTGTATAAGTTCATTTTTCAAGTCATTACTAACTTCAACTCCAGTGTTCGTTGTGACATATGCATATATCCCCTGACCTTTAATATCATGAGGGTAGCCTACAACTGCGGCTTCAGAGACGAGTTCATGCTCTACAAATGCACTTTCAATCTCTGCAGTTCCAAGTAAATGACCGGAAACGTTGATACAATCGTCTACTCTCCCTGTAATCCAATAAAAACCATCTTTATCTCTGCGACATCCATCGCCAGTAAAATACTTTCCCTTAAATTGGCTAAAATAAGTATCAATAAAGCGCTGGTGGTCTCCATAAACTGTTCTCATTTGACCAGGCCAACTATCTAAAATACAAAGCTTACCCTCACATTCACCTTCTAAAATTTTTCCATTATCATCTACAATTGCAGCGTCAATTCCGAAATAGGGTTTAGTTGCACTACCAGGTTTAAGTTTTGAAATACCTGGAATTGGTGAAATTAGATGTCCACCAGTTTCTGTCTGCCACCATGTGTCAATAACAGGACATTTGTCCTTGCCAACTATCATTGAGTACCAATTCCAAGCTTCTGGATTTATTGGTTCACCGACTGTCCCTAAAATTCTCAAAGAACTTAAATCGCACTTATTAATATAAGAGTCACCCTCTTTCATTAAAGATCTTAATACAGTGGGTGCTGTGTAAAAAATATTAACTTTGTATTTATCACATACCTCCCAAAAGCGAGAAAAGTCTGGATAGTTAGGAACGCCTTCAAATAATAATGTTTTGCCTCCATTTGCTAACGGGCCATAAACTGAATAAGAGTGTCCTGTAATCCATCCAGCATCAGCGGTGCACCAATAAACATCACCTGGATGATAGTCAAAAGAGTACTTATGAGTAAATGATGCATAAACTAAATATCCTCCTGAAGTATGAAGAACACCTTTTGGCTTACCAGTAGAGCCAGATGTATATAAAATAAAAAGAGGATCTTCCGCATTCATTGATACACATTCGCACTGATCGTCAACTTCTTTAACTAATTCATCATAATAAAAATTATTATCTTTATGTAATTCTTCTTGATTATTTGTATAACGAATAACAAGAGTTTTTATAGAACTATCACAACTCTCTAAAGCCGTATTAATATATTTTTTTAGTGGAATTATTTTTCCACCTCGAACACCTTCGTCAGCAGTAATTACATATTGAGATTTACAATCTTTGATACGTCCTGCAATTGACTCTGGGGCGAAGCCCCCAAAGATTACTGAATGTATTGCACCTATTCTTGCACAAGCCAACATAGCGAATGCAACTTCAGGAATCATAGTTAAATAAATTGTTACAACATCACCTTTTTGCACACCAAGTTTCTTTAAAACATTTGCAAACTTACTTACTTCTGATTTTAGTTCTTTATAAGTATAAGTTTTATTTTTACTAGTATCATCTCCCTCCCAAATAACTGCTATTTCATTTGGTTGTGTTTCCACATGCCTATCAACACAGTTATAACAAACGTTTAATTCGCCATCCTCAAACCATTTTATAGATACGTCACCGTTGTAGTTGGTGTTTTTAACTTTAGTGAAATCTTTAGACCATGTTAGCTGAGATTTTGCAACTTTAGACCAGAATTGATCTTTATTACTAAAAGACTCTGCATACATCTCTTCATATTGCTCTTTTGATAACAATGGATTAGATAACTTAAATTCTCTCATTTTTTTCACTCATTTTAATTAATTTCTTCCATTGCTTCAATGTTACAGGCATCACACTTAATCTGGATTGCTTTACAAGAGGAAAATCTTGGAAAAATGGGTCTGTTTTTATTTCTGATAAGTAAACCTCATTTAGATCTTTTACATAGGTTACGTCAACCATTCCAAATATTCCTTTTTTATCTGTGTGATCTGGATAATATTCCTTCGTAACTCTCACTATTCCCTTAATGGCTTTTTCTGTTACTGAGTGATAAAACAGACACTCATCTCCTTTTCTCATCTTTTTCATATTATTTGCTGCCTGGTAATTTCTTACACCGTCCCAATGTTCAGTTTTTTTCTTTTTTTGTTGATCCCACGACCAAGAACTAGGTTCTGATTTTAGAAGCCAGTAATTTTTAGAAGTGTTCATGTATTAATATATTAGGTGATGGTCTAACATTGTAATTATTTAATTTGGTTTTTCTAGTTTTCATATATTCAATAGCGTTCCAACCAATCATTGCAGCGTTGTCGGTACATAAAGATAAAGGCACTTGATGAAAATTAAGTTTCTTTAACGAAATAAGTTTTTTAAGCTCAGTATTTAAATATTTATTTGCCGCTACTCCACCACAAATAGAAAAATCATTAATTTTAATATTTTCTTTTTGTAAGAGATTAATACTATTTAATATTTTAATTTCTAACACTTTAGATACAGTATGTTGAAATGAAGCTGAAAAGTCTCTTAGAAATAATCTTGTTTTTTTATTATTTTTGATGGTATTTAGCGCTGCTGTCTTTAAACCTGAAAAAGAAAAATCACAATTATTTTTCTTTGTTAAAGGCATCGGGAGTTTAAACTTCTCAATATTGCCACCTAATGCTAAGTGTTCTATTTCTGGCCCACCGGGGTACCCCAACCCCAACCCTTTAGCCACCTTATCAAAACACTCACCCGCTGAGTCATCAATTGTTGATCCAAGAGTGATAAAACTTTTTGAATTTTTAACCAATACTAATGCAGTATTTCCTCCAGAGACGAGTAAACATAAATATGGAAACTTAATTTCTGATACAAGTCGAGGCGATAATAAGTGTGCTTGCAGATGATTAATGGCAACAAGTTTGATGTTTTTAGATATTGACAAACCTTTTGCAAAAGATGATCCCACAATTAATCCACCAATAAGCCCAGGTCCAAATGTTGCAGCTATTGCTGAAATTTTGGAAAAATTAATTTTTTTAATTGATTTACCTAATATATCTAGAATTTCTAAATGCTGTCTTGCTGCCATTTCGGGTATGACGCCCCCAAGATCTTTATGAAATTTCCTATGATTAATTGTTTCAAGAAACTCAACAGTTTTATCATCATTTACAATTGCTATAGATGTATCATCACAAGAACTTTCTATTGCTAAAACTTTCATTATTATAAAAAAATATAGATTCTTATTGAATGTCTGAAAATCAAAAAAATGAAAGTAAAAAAAGTTTTCTACAACGAAATCTTTTCCTAATATTTATATTTTTAATCATAATAACTGTAGCAGGAGGCTACTTGTATCGAAATAACCTTTTAATATTTGATGAGGCTCAAATAAGTAAATTAAATCAAGAAACTCAATCAACAAATGTTCAAAAAGAGATAACTTCTGTTAATGAATTAAACAACAAAGAACTCGAAGATAAAGTAGATCGCCTTGAGTCTCTAATACTAGAGCTAGCAAAAAATCTTCAAGAAATACCCTATACTACTGTTGCTGAACCAGAGCCACAACAAATTACATTATCCAATGATGAAGCATACGAATTAATTTTGTCCATAAATCAGATTATAGTTAATATTGATCAACAACAAATTCGAAATAAAAATATTCAAAAACTTCAAAATCAATATTTATTTTTCAATGAAGAAAAATTTAAAGAATTACTCACTATTCCAGACTATACATATTCATTACAGCAATTACAAATTAATGAAAATACTTATGTACAAAATGAGTTTATGAAACAAAATAATTTTCAATGGCTTAAAAGAATTATTGAAAATATATTTGAAATTCAGATAACAAAAAATTCATTAGAACCCTTACCATCGTTTATTAATGCAATGTATAATCGACAATATACAGAGGCGGTAATTGAATATGAGAAATTAACTCCTAACCAAAAAATATTTTTTAAATCTTCTTATGAACTAGCCAAAATCTACAACGATAATCAAATTTTTTTAGAAAATATGATTTAATGATAAGGCTTCTAATAATTTTAATAATTTTTATAAGTGGTTACGGTGTTCTTTTTTATCTGTTTAACAATGCTGGCAATCTTTCACTCGTTTTAGGCATTTGGCAACTGAGTATTCCTATTGTCCAATTCCTTTTTGTCTTAATAACATTTCTTATTCTTTTAATTTTGTTTTCTTATGCATTCACGAAGCTTTTTATTTATCCACGAGCTGCATATATGCGCTACAAATCCTCAAATGAGCAAAAAGGTCTTGAACATTTAAGAGAAACATTAGTTGCAATAACCGAAGGTAACACAGATAAAGCTACACAAAGTCAGAAAAAATTTAAAAAATACTTAGGTAAGGATCCTTTAAACAAAATATTACAAACACAAATAAAAAAGACCAAGGACTTAAAAATAGTTAATGTTGAAAAAGGCTCGGATTAATTTAAAAAAATTACTCCTGCTCCAAAACAAGTTAGAGCAGCGCCTATTACTGCTAGATGACCTGCATAATTTTTAGTAACTATCCATAATATAGGAATTATCATAATTGGCATTGTGCTTGATAAAGTTGAAATAATTCCAGGATCCCCATTTTTTAGAGCAATTATTAACATAGTCATTCCAACGCCCATTCCCATAAAGCCAAGAAAAATACTGTAAAATGTTTTTTTAACATCTTTCATCCTTTCTAAAAGATTATTATTTTTCAGAAATCCTAAGCTAAAAAACATCAATATCGCTGCAATTAAAACTCTCAAATAAGACACAATGATAGGGTCTGTTACCTCAAGCGCAGGTTTCATAAGAATGATTCCAATAGCCTGACACAGTGCTAGACCAACACCTGCAATCAGTCCAATATATTTGTTTCCTTGAATGTTTTCTAAGTCATCATCAGGAATTGTTCTATTAAATTGTATTGCAACTATAATTCCAAAAAAAATTAAAATGCATCCGAAGAGCTCGAACATAGATGGAAGTGTTTGTAAAAATATTTCAGCTAAAATGATAGTAAAGGGTATTTGCAAAGAAAATAATAAAGCTTGCCTTCTTGGCCCAAGTCTTTTGAGGCAAACAAATAAAAAAGTATCTCCTATTATAATGCCAATTACAGAAGATAAAAATATTGCTATAAATACTGATTTATTTAAATAAATTGGATCCCAATTAATTACAATGTAGGGTAAAAAAAGTACTATTATTCCTAATAGCCTTAAAAGATTATAATTATAACTTCCAAAATATCTGACAATTCTAGTGGCAGATAAAGCAACCATTGACCAGGTAGCCGCAGCACCAATTGCTAAGATATATCCAATCACGCGAGGATCTTAATGACAAATTAAAAAAATGATATGTTAAATTAGTAAAAAAAAAGGGGCCAATAATGACCCCTCATAATTAAATTTGAAATTTATTTATCTTCTTTGACCAAATAACTGCATCAACATTATGAATAGGTTTATAAAGTCTAAGTATAATGTTAGTGCACCCATGATTGCAGCTTTTCCTGCAAATGCAGTTCCAGCAACTTGATAATAAGTTGATTTAATTCTTTGAGTATCGTAAGCAGTTAAACCCACAAACACTAAAACACCCACACAAGAAATTACAAACTGCATCGCTGAACTTTGTAAAAAAATATTTACAATACTAGCAATAATAATTCCAATGAGCCCCATCATAAGAAATGAACCAAACTTGGTTAAATCTCTTTTAGTTGCATATCCATAGATGCTCATTGCAGCAAATGTACAGCTTGTGATTAAAAATACTCTAACAATGCTGACACCAGTGAAAACTATGAATATATAAGACAATGAAATTCCCATCACAGCAGCGAAGGCCCAAAATGTCATTTGAGCTGCAGAGGTAGACATTTTTTGTAATCTTGCACCTAAAAAGAAAATAAATCCAAGTGGAGCGAGCATTACAACCCATTGAAGTGCTGTGCCATAAATAGCCCCCATTAAAGTAGGAGACTGAGAAAATCCCCATGCCACTAAACCACTTATCGCTAAACCAGAGGTCATGTAATTATAGACTTTCATCATATAATCTCTTAAGCCCTGATCTATAGCTGTAGATTGTGACTGCGAATATGTATTTTGTTTTAATTCGACCATTATTTCTCCTTAATTATTTTTAATATGGCTATTATCTTGATATTTTTCAAGTAAAACCGTATGAATCTTTTATGAAATTCAAACCCTTAGGAAATACTGACCTTCAAGTTAGCCTTATTTGCCTTGGTACAATGACCTGGGGAGAGCAAAATACAGAAAATGAGGCTTTTGAGCAAATGGATTATTCTATGGAAAAAGGGGTCAATTTCTTTGATACCGCGGAATATTATTCAGTTAAAGGAAAAGAAAAAACATATGGTGCTACTGAAAAAATAATTGGTAATTGGTTTAAACAGAAAAAAAACAGAGAGAAAGTAATATTAGCATCAAAAGTCGCAGGCCCTGATGTAAGATGGATTAGAGGAGGTGGCCTACAATTTAATGAGAAACATTTCACCGAAGCATTAGAGGGAAGCCTGCAAAGATTACAAACAGATTATATTGATCTTTATCAACTACATTGGCCAGAGAGAAAAACAAATTTTTTTGGAAGGTTGGGATATAAAAATTACAAAGAGGAAAAAGATTGGACACCCTTTGAAGAAATTTTAGAAACAGCAAAAAAATTTATCGATCAAGGTAAGATTAGATATCTAGGCTTATCTAATGAAACCCCCTATGGCTTATCCAATTACATCAACTTGTCTAAATATAAAAACCTACCAAGAGTTATGTCTGTCCAAAATCCATATAGTTTATTAAACAGAACTTATGAAGTTGGTATGTCTGAAATATCCATTAGAGATCAGGTAGGTTTGTTAGCTTACTCTCCTTTAGCTTGCGGTGTGTTAACTGGAAAATATAGAAATTCAAAAAAACCTGACGGTGCACGCTTAACAATTTGGGAGGATTGGACTAGGTACACTAATGAGAGATCAATTGTTGCTACAGAGCAATATTGTAAAATTGCAGAGGATAACGGGCTTACTCCAACTGAACTATCACTTGCATTTGTTAACCAACAAGATTTTGTCACAAGTAATATTATTGGCGCAACAAAAATGGATCAGTTAAAAGAAAATATAAATTCAGTAGATATACAACTATCAAAAGAAATTATTGATGAAATTAATGATGTACATGAAAACAATCCATCACCTGCACCTTAAGCTATGACTGATTGGCCAAAAGACAATAAGGGAAGATTGACAAAAACTTTTGAATTCAAAAACTACAGAAAAAGCTTTGCCTTTACTAGCCAAGTGGCGATGTTATCTGAAAAAAAAAATCATCATCCTCAAATTATTTTAGATTACGGGACTGTTACCATTTCTCTTATTTCTCACGATGTTCAGAAAGTTACCCAAAGAGACCTAGATTTAGCAGAGCAAATCGATAAACTTTATCAAGAATGATTTACCTTATTGGTATTCCTGGTTTAATTCCTTTTTATCTTTGTTTTTACAACATCGATTTAATATTTCTTGATTTTGATAAAGACATGTTCGTCTATTACTCTGCAGTTATAATGTCATTTTTAGGTGCAGTATATTGGGGCGTTTATCTTCAATCAAAGAATAATATAGCTATTTTGTTTAGTGTTTGCCCGGCAGTTTATGCATTTTTGGTTTTAGCATTTGACTTAAAATTTGATGAAACTATTGGGCTTTTTATAGCAGGTTATTTTATAGTTTTATGCTTTGATTTCTTTTTTTATTTCAAAGAAAAAATAATTAAAACTGATTATTTTATTTTAAGGTTAATACTTACAGCCGGTATTGCTCCAGCGCATATTCTATATATTTTATAATTAAAATTAGTTAGCGATTAAATTTAATAGCTTACCAAATTTACCGGAGAATTTAATTTTACCGTGAGTGTAAGCTAGTCCGATACAACCAGTTTTTGCATCACCAACAGGTGTATGATTATGATCATCACTTCTTACTTGAACAGATCCTTGTTTATAATTGCCATACTCATCACTATAAGAACCGTGTAAAACTAAAAAACTTTCATTACCTTCATGTGTGTGCTGAGGAATTTTTGCACCAGGCATTACGTGGATAAGTTCTAATTTTTCATTGTTGTCTTTAGGGAGTATAGAAGCAACCTTAACATCCTTAAAAGATTTCCACTTAATATTTTTGTTTTTTAAATGGGATCTTAAAGTAATTGGTAATTGACTTAACAAAGGATCATGCTCCTCGTCAATTTGAGGTGATGAAGTTTCAATTTTTGTTTGATCTAAAACTTTATCCCACAATTCATTGGAAAGTTGTGATGTCTCAGACTTGTCTAAAAAATAACCACCCACCTCATTCATCGCAGAGTTTAGAGACCTGTTTTCAGGGTCAACTTCAGCCAAGCACTGCTGAAAAATAAGACTTGCTGGTGAGTTAACGGGTGTACTAAGAATTTCGAATGTCATTTTTAATTAACCATACTTCCGCCGTCATTATTTAGATTAACCATACTGCCGTCTTGTTCCAATTTGCCGCGGATCTTCTCTAATGCTAAACGAATTCTTGATTTTACAGTGCCCAAGGGAATTTTGGTTATTTCAGCAATTTCACCATGTGATTTTTCCTCAAAGAAATTCATTTTTAGCAGATCTAGTTGATCTTTTGGTAGATCATCTAAATATTGTGCCACCATTTCAAATTTTTGGTCATGTTCGATATTCTCATCTGCTTTAGACTCAACGGGAGGTAAAATTGCAGTCTCAATATCCTCCAAGACCGCTTTTCTGGTTTTTCTTAAAATATCAATTTTCTTGTTCCGAGCGATAGTATATATCCAGGTGCTTGGTGAAGCTACAGACGGGTCATAATAATCAGCTTTAGTCCAAATAATCGTCATGGTTTCTTGAATGATTTCCTCGGCGACAGCATCATCTGCACCTGACTTCATTAAAAAAGACTTTAGCCTCGGACCAAAATAATCAAAAATTTTTTTAAAACTCCCAATATCTTGCCTTTCAGCAATATTCTGAAGTGCCTCCACAAAGGGATTTTTAACCTTTACCATCAATATCTCCGATTATATCTTTCCATTTATTATTTTAAAAATCAATCTTAATTGGTATATTCTCTGACATTAAATCACCATGTTTAAACAAAAAATATCATATTTAACTTTATGCTTATGTTTTTTAATAAGTAATTTGTTTGCTACCCACTCCATTGACTTTGAGCATGGCAAGTGGTCCTTTAAAAAAATAAACAACAAAACATGTTCAATTTTCCAAGTACCTACATCAGAAAAAGGTGACTACACTAATAGAGGTTCAGTAATTTTTTATGTGTTTAAAGAAGGCGCAGCTGAATACGTAAGAATAGATGCTGGTTATCCTTATGACTCACAAAAATATGTTAAAGTTTCTATTGACTCTAAAAATTATCAATTTTTTGGAGAAGATGACTCGGCTTGGTCAATGGCAGATGATACTGTCATCATTGATGCTTTAAAAGCTGGCAAAAAAATGACAGTTGTTGGATATTCTAAAAGAGGCACAGAGACAACAGATACATACACGTTAATAGGTTTTACTAACGCGTATAATTCTCTTTTACAAGACTGCTAAAAAAAATGAAAAATAAAATTGTTTTAGCCTATTCAGGCGGGTTGGATACAAGTGTCATATTAAAATGGCTGCAAACAGAATACAACGCAGATGTAATCGCTTACGCAGCAGATCTTGGCCAAGGAGCAGAATTAACTGAAGCAAAAACCAAAGCAAAAAAACTTGGTGCAAAGAAAATATACATTGAAAATTTAAAAGAGGAATTTGTTCGCGATTATGTTTTTCCAATGTTTCGTTGTAATACGATATATGAGGGCGAATATCTTTTAGGGACATCAATTGCTCGACCATTAATCGCAAAAAGACAAATTGAAATTGCAAAAAAGGAAAAAGCTAATGCTGTCTCCCATGGAGCAACAGGTAAAGGAAATGACCAAGTGCGTTTTGAATTTTCTTACTATGCTCTAGAACCCAAAATAAAAGTCATTGCACCTTGGAGAGAGTGGGATTTGTCATCCAGAACTAAATTGTTGGAATTTGCTGCTAAAAACAAAATCCCAATCATGAAACATAATAAAAAAGAGGCCCCTTATAGTGTCGATGCAAATGTTCTTCATCGATCAGCAGAAGGAAAAATCTTAGAAGATCCTTGGAAAAGACCACCTGAAAACGTTTTTGGAATTTCTAAAAGCCCACAGTCAGCACCAAACAAAGAGACAGTAATAACTATTCAGTTTAAAAATGGAGATCCCATTGCTATTAACGGCAAAAAACTCTCACCATTTAATCTACTAGAAAAGCTAAATAATCTTGGAGCAGCAAACGGAATTGGAAGAGTGGATATTGTAGAAAATAGATATGTAGGAATTAAATCACGTGGTGTCTACGAAACACCGGGTGGCACAATTCTTCTCAAAGCCCATCGTGCAATGGAAAGCATTACTTTGGATAGAGAAGAAGTTTATACAAAAGACGAGCTTATGCCTAAATATGCAAGATTAATTTACAATGGTTATTGGTTTGCACCGGAAAGAGTAATGATGCAAAAAGCAATCGATGCCACACAGAAAAGAGTAAATGGTGAAGTGAGACTAGCTTTATATAAAGGCAATGTGATTGTTATCGGAAGAAAATCTCCTAATAGTCTATATGATGAAGATCTAGCAACCTTTGAGTCCTCAAATTACGATCAGCGAGATGCAGAGGGTTTTATAAAACTTAATGCGTTAAGACTTAAAAAAAATAAAGTTAAGTTTTAACCTATACTAATGAATTATCCTCTGGTTAAGAAGTAATCAGAAATTCCAAGACCCATTAAGTCGGCAATTACATTGATGATTTGATCTTTATGTTCTGGGCCTACCAAAATTCTATACATTACAGGATCAGAGACTAATGTTGGTCTTACTTCAACTCGAGTCCCCAGTTTCTTAGAAATATCAGCTGCAACTATTTCAGATACATTTTCTTTTTTAAAAGCACCAACTTGAATAAACGCAGATTGATTTGGATCATATGAAGTCATCGACTCAATTTGGCCAGTAAGGTTATCTGTAAGGGCTGAAATAACGACTTGTTGATTTGGTTTCGGCTTTGATTTTATTTTAAAACTGGAGTCAAAGATAACATCAATGGCCTCTTCAAGATTTTGATTTTCTTTAAAATTAAGAGCGGCTATGAGTGAGTCTAATAGCTCTTCATTTACCACTTCTTCTGTATTGATTATTTCTTCTAATTTTTCTTCCAATGCTTGATTTAAAGCGTTCAACTGGTCTTCATTAACAGTTTCTGTTTCTATGATTTTTTCTTCTGGTATCGATTTTTGATTTTGGTCATTAACATCCCAGCTTAATGTGAATGTGTCTGAAATATTTGTTATATCGTTACTGGCCTCAATTACTAGATCTAATGAACCAGCGCTTATAGGAGGATTGCCAACAAAAGTATGTTGTGATGGAAGGAAAATCAGCCATGAAGGTAATATATCACCATTGGCCATTTTCACGCTGTATCTTGTTTTTCCACTACCCTCTAAGTAAAAAGATTTTTCATCAAACTTAAATATGAAGTCAACGAAGTTATAGTTGGATAAATTAATATTGTCCTCTGCAATCTTTGCTGTTTGAACAAGCACAGGGTTTTGATCATTCAAAGGAATAGCTACAAAAGAATTATATTTTTTTGTCCATTGGTTTAAGTTATCTCTCAAAGCAATCGCTAAGTCCGCATCGCTAATTTCTGATAAATTATCAGGTGTAAAATTCATACCCACTGAGGAATACAATGTACCCAGGCTGTATTGCATTTCGGCATACGCTATGTCATTTCTAAGACGAGAAACTAATAAACTAGCTTCCTCTCTGATCAATTCTAACTCACCAAATCGAGATATTTTTTGTGCATTGGATATCAAATCATTAATTCTTTGAGCCACATTTAAATAATGTTTTGCGTTACTATACTCTCTTAAAGTTTGTGCATAGTTAATATTGGCAATGTGTACTTGAGATAAAACAGTCATGGATATTGCTAATCGTTGTTCTTCTATGAGCTTTTCATTAATCTTATTAACATCATTAATGTTACCAGCTTGGAAAATATTCAATAAATTCGCACCAAATACAGCACCGTATTCTGTATTATCTTTATTCAATAAATATTTATTTGAATCATAAGTCCATGTTGCATTAAATTTTAAAGAGGGGAGAAGTGACAGCATGGATGCACGTGCTTCTTGAGCAGTAACTTTCTCTTGGTATCTTACTTCGAGTAACTCTGGTCTCGAAAACAGCGCAGCTTCTTCTTGCTCCTCTAGGCTTATATCAAGCTCTGTTAGGGGCTGATCTGTTTTTACTAAAATATATTCTTGATTTGGTAACAGACCCAGTAATTTAGATAACTGTGCTCGTGAGTCCATTAAGGCTCGACGCTGAGTATTTAAAATTTGTAAAACATCTAAGAGTTCTTTTTGATAAAGTAAGGCATCCATGGGCGAGCTAATTAATAATTCTTCGATATATTCATAATCATCTAAAGCAGCATTGACTCGTTCCATTAAAGGATTAATTTCAGCTAACAACTCATCTGCTGAAAGAGTTTTCCAATAGGCATAGATAACTTCCTTAGTTAAATTGTGGATGGCTTTTCGCTCAAGCTCTTTTGAAATTAAATATTTATCTGCTTGTTGACCTGCTCTTACATAAGACAAACCAAAATCTAAAGCATTCCATGTAAAACCTATGTCATAAGTATTTGATGGTGTTTGCTGTGATAATGAATATGTCGGGTCATCTGCAATTGCTGCTGCAGCTAAATTTTCTGTATTAGCAATATCATTTCCTTCGCTGTCTTGTTCAGAGGCCATATTAACACTCGTTGAAGCGGGGTGTTTTTCTAAAACCTTATAACCTGCGTTGACTGACAATTTTGGCAACATATCGAACTTAACTACATCCATTTGACCCTGACTTAAGGCAGAGTCCATTAAGTTTAATCTCAGATCACGGTTATTTTTAATGGCAATAGCAATTGCTTGATAAAGGTCTATTTCAAGTGGGGCAGCTTCTGATTTCTCTTTTAAATATTCATAATCTTCTTGAGAGGATAATTGTAGCTGCTCTTTTATTAGTGGCTCCGGTGTTTGACTGCACGCCCCCACTAACAAGATAAGAGACATAAATATAATAGTTTTAAATAACTTCATTACTTCCCCGCAAAAGCATGATAAAATCTCATAATTTAAGCTATCACACAATAATAAAATGACCCAATTTGGGTAACAAATTATAAAATACCCCTGATTTTATTGTATTATCCTCTAGCTATTAAAATGAGGAAAAAAGGTTTTGGCCAAAGATAATAAAAATTATCCACAGCTTCATATTCAGTTGTTGGAGCCAAGAATTATGTTCGATGGTGCTGCGATTTACACAGCAAGCGAAGCATTGGACATGCTCGACGATCAACAATCAATTCAAGTTGATGAAAAAAACCTTTCCTCAGATTTAAATCCCATTATTGAAAATTCAAACTCTAGAAAAGAAATTGTTTTTATTGATAGCGGTGTAGACAACTATCAAACTATTGTTGATGCTATTGACTCCTCTAAATCCATTTATCTTATCGACTCCAATGAAAATGGATTTACAAAAATGCAAAATGTCTTACAGGGGCAAAGTGATATTGATGCTGTTCATATAATAGGACACGCAAGTACAGGACAGGTAGTTTTAGGTAATTCTATTTTAAATGCAGATACAATTAATTCTTTTAGTAACACATTGCAGTCCATTGGAAATTCTTTAACAAAAGACGGTGATCTTTTATTTTATGGTTGTAACTTAGCTCAAGGCGAGCAAGGAAAATTATTACTTCAACAAATAGGAAATATCACTCAAGCGGACATTGCAGCTTCCGATGACATCACAGGTCAAGGAGGTGACTGGGAACTTGAACACAATTACGGTATCGTCGAGACCAAGGGTATCGAAGTAGTTGATTACGATTCATTTCTTCTTCAAACCGGTATTTCCTCTTTAAATGGTTTTGTAGAAAACACAGGCACTAACCTAAGAGCAGGCACCAATACTGCAACAACCGCCGCTTCTGCTTCCGATGAATCTGATGGAAGAAAGCCTTATGTGGTTACTTTTGAGAGACAAGTCACCACAGGTTCCTATAGTTTTTACAGAACTTCAAGTCTGTCTAACGGTTTTGAGGAGAGCAATTACGGAGTGCAAACATCTGGCCCTAATATCAATTCTGGTACAACGACCTACAATGCATCCACAGATCCCATGAACTCTTACTATGTTTATGCTACTGAAAATTCGGGGCAAAATACTGTTAGATCAATAACATTTGAAAATGAAATTAGAGGTGTTTATTTCAATATGAGTAATATTGTCTATTTTAATAACGTTAGCAAAGATGGTGCTACTTACCATACTCAAAGCGAACACGGTGGTGGAAACAATGCTTATAGTACTGAAAGATTAAAATGGACATGGGACACAAATGTTAACATCAACAGTAAACCCAGCTGGAAACATGATTGGTTTGGTGTCGATACCGACTCCAACACTTTATATGTAGGTTTTAACAATTCAGTATCTCATGGTGATATCATCAGGGTATTTACTGATGCTGGTGGTAACGCACCAGTCGCTCAAAACGATACTGGTGTGGTCAATGAAGATGCCACGCTAACAGTTTCTAATGGTGCGAACAAAAATGAAAGTGGTGGCACATACGATACTAATGGTGAACACTCAGGTGACGTTATTGATACTAGTAACTCCTCTACTCAAGATACTGATGCCGATGGTGACACATTAACAATCACAGCAGTGAGAACAGGAAGCACCGAAGGATCAGGTTCCTCGGGCTCTGTCGGATCAGCTCTGACAGGTACGTATGGTCAGCTCACCCTTAACTCAAATGGTTCTTATACTTATGTAGCCAATCAAGCAGCGGCCGATGCTTTAGATGCAGGGGATACCGCTTATGATTATTTTAATTATACAGTTAGTGATGGAACACAAACAGATACAGCGGTCATCACAATAATAGTTAAAGGTATAAACGACGATGTCGTTGCTGTGAATGATTATGGTGTGGTAACCGAAAACTCAAGCATCTCCATTACCAATGGAGAAAGTCAAAACCTCTCTGGTTCTTATGATGCCCATGATGAACACTCTGGTGATATTTCTGCTAACGATACAGATAATGATGCATCACCCACTCATACGATTACAGCCATTCGAACGGGTTCTTCAGAAGGATCAGGAACATCCGGGTCACTAGGATCAGCCCTTGATGGTACCTATGGTCAACTGACTCTCAACGCTAACGGTTCTTATACTTACGCTGCAAACAAAGCTGCAGCGGATGCCCTTGATGCAGGGGATACTGCTTATGATTATTTTAATTACACAGTCAGTGATGGCACAGACACTGATACTGGTGTGATACGTATTACGATACTAGGTATTAATGATGCACCTGTTGCTCAAAACGATGAAGGTGTCATTGTTGAGGCAGGCACCTTAACTGTTGCTAATGGCGCTAATGCTAATGAGACTGATGACTCTGGTAGCACCTTTAATGCATCAGGTGAGCATACTGGTGATATTATTCATACTAGTTCTAGTTCTCATCAAGATACAGATGCGGATGCGAGTGCTTCTTTAACTGTTTCGGCCGTTCAAGTGGGAAGAGAAAGTTCCGCTCTTCGCTCCTCACAGTTTGCTGCCACCTATAATAGTTTACATATGCTGGGTAGTGGCATGGGCGCTCATGACATTGAATTTAACTCTGATGGTACAAAGATGTTTATTGCCTCTTACTCTCGAGATACGGTGAGAGAATATGCATTGAGCACGGCTTTTGATCTAACTACTATGTCTTATACCCGCGAACTAAGTCTTACCACAAACCTCAACAGCAATATTCAAGGTTTAGCTTTTAACAATGATGGTACAAAATTGTTTGTAATTGAACTATATGGAGAGGTTGCGGAATACCACCTTACAACAGGCTATGATCTTTCTACTGCTTCATACGACAGTATAAAACAACTTTCACCTTATGGAACGGCTTACCAAGACGTTAACTTTAATGATGATGGTACCAAAATGTATACGATTTCTTGGGGGGATGACTATATTCGTCAGTATACCCTATCAACAGGTTTTGATGTTTCGACCGCCTCAAGCTCTTATTCCTCTTTATCTATTGCATCTCAAGACGGCCTAACAAACGGAATGACATTTACTAATAACGGCTCTAGGTTATTTGTGGCAGGAGACAATAGTAACAGCATCATTGAGTATACTCTCTCTACGGCTTATGACATTACAACAGCCACTCATGTTGGCTCAACTAGTGTTGCCTCCCAAACTACTGCTCCTGAGTCTGTAGCGTTTAATAACGCTGGCACAAAAATGTATGTAGTAGAAAAATCTAATCATAATGTTATTGAATATGATATTGCTACGCCGTTCCGATTGAATAGTGAAACGGGAACAGTGGGTACAATATTACGAGGCACCTATGGTACTTTGACACTTAATTCGAATGGATCTTATACCTATGTCGCTGATTCAAGTATCGTTGGTCTAGATGCGAATGAGTCAGTTATTGATTATTTTAACTACACAGTCTCTGATGGAACTGCGACAGACACAGCAGAATTAAAAATTACTGTTTTAGGCGCAGGCAACACAGCACCCGTAGCGCGGGATGATGTGGGTGTGATTGCTGAAGACAGTACATTAACAGTTTCCAATGGTGCGAATGCTAACGAAAGTGGTGGGTCTTATAATGCCTCAGGTGAGTACTCGGGCGATGTTCTCCATACAAGTTCTACAACTCATTATGACACGGATGCAGATGGCGATACGTTAACCGTTGCTTCTGTTCGAACCGGTTCTGTTGAGGGGAGTGGTACTGCTGGTACACTAGGACAAGCCTTAACAGGAACCTATGGTCAGTTAACTCTAAACACAAATGGTTCTTATACTTATGCTGCTAATCAAACAGCAGCGGACGCCCTTGATTTAAATGACTCAGTTACGGATGTCTTTAACTATACGGTTAGCGATGGTAATGGCGGCACAGACACTGCTACCATTACGATTACGATTTTAGGTATTAATGATGCACCTGTTGCTCAAGATGACGAAGGTGTAATTTTGGAAGGCAGCACTTTAACGGTTGCCAATAGCGCGAACGCTAATGTATCGGGGTCTTATGATGCTACAGGAGAACATTCAGGTGATGTTATTGACACCAGCTCCAGTTCTCACACTGACTCTGATGCGGATGCCTCTGCTTCCCTAAGCATTACCCATGTAAGATTAAGCGGTGGTTCTAATTCTACAGTTGCTTCGAGTAGCTCTTATAATAGTAATGGAACTTCTATTACTGGCACTTATGGTACTTTAACGATTGGAGCCGATGGTTCTTATACTTATGCTGCAACCACTGATGCCACTAATGCTCTAGACTCAGGAGAGTCAGCTACTGATACCTTTGTTTATACTCTTTCTGATGGTACGGCCATCACAACAGCTAATTTAACAATCACAGTTCTAGGCGCTAATGATGCGCCTGTTGCTCAAAATGATACTGGAACTGTTAATGAAGACGCCACCCTGACTGTCAGTGATGGTGCCGGCAATAGTACTATAGCTGGGGCCTCTTATGTTGATAGTATCAACCTTTACATCTTAAGCGGTTATTCAGGAGGATACCCACAAGACATAAAATTTAACAACGATGGTACAAAAATGTTTGTTGTTGGAGATAGTACCGATGACATTCGAGAATACCATCTCACTACAGGCTTCGATATTTCAACCGCTTCCTATGATAGTTTATTTAGTGTTGCTTCCCAAGATACCAACCCAAGAGGCTTAGCATTTAACAACGATGGAACAAAAATGTTTGTAGCAGGGTGGTCGAATCAAAGAGTTTTTGAATACCATCTCACTACAGGCTTCGATATTTCTACTGCATCCTACGATAGTAATTTAAGTATTTCTTCCAATGCAGGTGGTTCAAATGGTTTAGCATTCAATTCAGATGGTACAAAAATGTTTGTTAATGCTGCAAATTCTTCTGATGAAGTTGTTGAATACACACTATCGACCGGCTTTGATGTTTCCACCGCCTCCTATGATAGTAGCTTTGTAACCCAGTCCCAAGATACTTCACCTCAAGGCCTAGCATTTAGCAACGACGGAAAAAAAATGTTTGTTGCCGGCGATACGGGAGATGATATTAACGAATATACGCTCTCTACGGGCTTTGATGTTTCCACTGCTTCTTTTGTGGGTAGTTTTGATGTGAGTTCTCAAGGTACTACGCCTACAGGCATTACCTTTAATAATGATGGAACAAAAATGTTTATTACGGACCGGTCAGGAAGTCTTGGCACACACAGTGTGGATGAATACACACTTACTACTCCTTTTAGTTTAGTTGATGTTAGCGGTGAACATACGGGTGATGTCATTGACTCAAGTAACACCTCTACTCGCGATACTGATGTTGACGTTGAAACTTTAACTGTGACTGCTGTTCGTCTTGGCTCTTCTGAGGGGTCAGGCACAGCTGGTACTGTGGGATCAGCTTTGACAGGTACTTACGGTCAACTCACTCTTAATTCGAATGGTTCTTATACGTATGTAGCTAATCAAACTGCTGCTGATGATCTCGACGCGGGCGATATAGTAACTGACTCTTTTAATTATACTGTTAGTGATGGCACAGCTACAGACATAGCGGTGATTACCATTACTGTGATTGGTATTAATGATACTCCAACCGCCCAAAACGATGTGGGCGTGATCGTGGAAGATGGCACGTTAACGGTGGCAAACGGCGCAAATGCAACTTTAAGCGGCACTTATGATGCCACTGGAGAAAATTCTGGTGACCTAATGGACACCAGCTCTAGCTCTCATAAAGACTCTGATGCAGATGACGCTGCTTCCTTGACGATCACCCAAATTAAAAAGAACGGTGGCTCTAACTCGGCTGTAGCATCGGGAAGTTCTTATAATAGTAGTGGTACACAGGTAACTGGAACTTATGGTACTTTAACAATTGGAGCCGACGGTTCTTATACCTATGTTGCAGACCAAGCCGCTGCTGACCCTCTTGATACAGGTGAAACAGCTACTGATGTTTTTGTCTACACCCTTTCTGATGGTACAGCCACCACAACCGCAACATTAACGATCACTATTCTTGGTGCCAATGATGCGCCTGTCGCTCGCAATGACGTTGGTGTGATAGAAGAGGACAGTACTTTGACTGTCAGTGATGGGGATAATGCAAACGTAACAAGTACTTACGACGCCACAGGAGAACATTCTGGAGATGTTATTCATACAAGCTCAACCACTCATCAAGATACGGATATAGATGTTGAAACTTTAACAGTGACAGCTGTTCGAAAAGGTTCTGTTGAGGGTTCAGGGGACGCTGGTACTGTAGGCCAAGCGCTAACCGGCACTTATGGACAATTAACTTTAAATGCTAATGGTTCTTATACCTATGCAGCTAATCAAACAGCAGCGGACGCTCTAGATGCTGGCGACTCTGTTACCGATACTTTTAATTACACTGTCAGTGACGGCACCGCGACAGATATTGGAACTATTACTATAACTGTTCTAGGCATTAACGATGATCCTGTTGCACAGAATGACGTGGGAGTCATTGTGGAAGACGGAACCCTGACTGTTGCAAATGGTGCAAATGCAACATTAACGGGCTCCTATGATGCAACTGGAGAAAACTCTGGAGATTTGATCGATACTAGTTCTTCTTCCCATACCGACTCTGATGCAGATGCTTCTGCTTCCCTTTCCATCACACAAATTAAAAAGGATGGGGGATCCAATTCATCAGTTTCTTCTGGAAGTTCTTATAACAGTAGCGGAACTTCGGTCACTGGTACTTACGGTACACTAACGATCGGTGCCGATGGTTCATATACTTATGCCGCAACTCAAGATGCGGCTGACGCATTAGATGTTGGAGATACGGCCACAGATGTTTTTGTCTACACCCTCTCTGATGGTACAGCCACCACAACCGCAACATTAACGATCACTATTCTTGGTGCTAATGATGCCCCAGTAGCCGCTAATGATTATGGTGCTATTAACGAGAATGCTACCTTAACTGTTGCTGATGGAGACAATCAATACTTTACTGCAAATCAAAGATATGATGACACAGGTGAACACTCGGGTGATGTAATCAATACAACTTATACGGGAACTGATACTGATGTCGATGGAGACACATTAACCGTAAGTGCAGTTCGATTGGGTTCAACTGAGGGTTCAGGTACCGCAGGTACTGTTGGTCAAGCGTTGACGGGCACTTATGGACAATTGACGTTAAACGCCAATGGTTCTTATACATATGTTGCAAACCAAGCGGCAGCTGAAGCTTTAGATGCTGGCGACTCAGAAACTGACTCTTTTAATTATACCGTTACAGATGGTGCTCTGACAGATACAGCTTTGATTCAAATAATAGTTTTCGGTGTCAATGATACGCCAGTAGCTCAAAATGACGTCGGTGTCATCGTAGAAGATGGTACTTTAACAGTAGCCAATGGGGATAATGCCAATGAAACCAATGATTCTGGCAGCACCTTTAATGCTACCGGCGAGCACTCTGGTGATGTTATCGATACAAGTTCTAGTTCTCATACAGATAGTGATGCAGATGCTTCTGCTTCCCTTTCCATCACACAAATTAAAAAGAATGGTGGCTCTAATTCATCAGTTGCTTCCAGCAGTTCTTACAATAGTAACGGCACTTCGGTCACGGGTACTTACGGTACACTAACGATCGGTGCCGATGGTTCATATACTTATGCTGCCACGGCAGATGCCGCTGATGGAGTTGCAGACGGTGAGAGTGTAACAGATGTCTTTGTATATACTTTGAGCGATGGAACGGAAACCACAACGGCTACCATTACAATTACTATTTTAGGCGCAAACGATAACCCTACAGCACAAAACGACGTGGGTGTAATCATGGAAGGCGATACCTTAACTGTTGCCAATAGCGCAAACGCTAACGTGTCTGGAAGTTTTGATGCGACTGGCGAACATTCAGGTGATGTTATTGATACAAGTTCAAGCTCGCACACCGACAATGATCCTGATACCAGTGATACCTTAACAATTACTCACATTAAAAAAGATGGCGGTTCCAATTCAACTGTCTCTTCCGGTAGTTCTTATAATAGTAGCGGAACTGCTGTAACTGGCGCATATGGTACATTAACAATCGGTGCTGATGGTTCATATAAATATGTGGCTCAATCGGATATAGCCGGCTTCGACGCAGGAGAGACTCTCACCGATACATTTACTTACACAGTTTCAGATGGTACGGCAAGCACGACAGCAAACCTTGTCATTACACTTTTAGGTGATGATGGATCTTCCAACAACGCGCCTGTGGCTCAAAATGACGTCGGTGTCATCGTAGAAGACGGCACTTTAACAGTAGCTAACGGAGCTAATGCTAATGAGACCAATGACTCAGGTACTACTTTTAATGCAACAGGTGAACATTCCGGTGATGTTATGAATACAAGTTCCAGCTCGCATAGTGACAGCGATGCTGATAGTGACGCAATAACTGTCACTTTAATTAGAAAAAGCGGAGGTTCAGACTCTGCGATTACCTCTGGAAGTTCTTATAATAGTAGCGGAACTTCGGTCACTGGTACTTACGGTACGCTCACCATAGGCGCTGACGGTTCCTATACTTACGTTGCAGATCAGTCTGCAGCAGATGATTTAGATTTAAATGACTCGGTTACTGATACTTTCATCTATACCATTTCAGATGGAACAGCGACTGACACTGCTACTCTCACAATCACAGTATTGGGTATAAACGATACTCCAACGGCAGTTGATGATACTGATACGGTGGATGAAGACGGCACTGTTACCAAAACTGGTTCTCAAGATGATGTGTTGACAGATGATAGCGATCCTGATGACTCAGCAACTTTAACTGTTACTGCAATTCAACCGAGTGGCGGGTCTTCATCAAATGTTACCAGCGGTACAACTTATACTAATGGCACATCAGTAACCGGAACATATGGCACACTTGTGATAGGTGCCGATGGTTCTTACACTTACTCAGCTGACCAATCAGCGGCGGATGATTTAGATGCCGGTGACTCAGTAACTGACGTCTTTACTTATACTGTTACCGATGAGAACGGCGCAACAACAACAGCAACTATCACTATCACAGTCAATGGTATCAACGATACACCAGTAGCTCAAAATGATGTCGGTGTGATTGTAGAAGACGGCACTTTAACAGTAGCCAATGGTGATAATGCTAATGAGTCAGGCGGATCTTATAATGCTACTGGTGAGCATTCTGGTGATGTCATAGATACAAGTTCTAGTTCTCACACAGACAGTGATGCGGATGACTCTGCTTCTTTGTCAATTACTCAAATTAAAAAAGATGGAGGCTCAGATAGTGCAGTATCTTCTGGAAGCTCCTACAATAGTAATGGAACTTCCGTTACCGGTACGTACGGTACACTCACTAT
Organism: uncultured Alphaproteobacteria bacterium; assembly: GCA_902546975.1. GTDB lineage: Bacteria > Pseudomonadota > Alphaproteobacteria > HIMB59 > HIMB59 > HIMB59. The sequence continues at coordinate 308,450 of CACCLU010000001.1, read as the reverse complement.
TGGTGCCGACGGTTCCTACACTTATGTTGCAGACCAGTCTGCTGCGGATGCCCTAGACTCTGGCGATAGCGTTACTGATGTTTTTGTTTACACCCTCTCAGATGGAACAGCAACAACAACAGCAAATATTACAATTACCGTTTTAGGAATTAATGACCCACCAGTTGCAGTTGATGATACGGATACTGTGAATGAAGACGGTACAGTAACTAAAACAGGCTCTCAAGATGACGTACTTAATGACGATAGTGATCCTGATGACTCAGGGACAATAACAGTCACAGCAATTCAACCAAGCGGGGGCTCTTCATCAAATGTTACGAGCGGTACAACTTATACCGATGGCACACAATCCACTGGCACTTACGGCACTTTAACTATTGGTGCTGACGGTTCTTACACTTATACAGCTGATCAAGATGCGGCGGATGCCCTCGATGCCGGCGATACAGTGACAGATGTCTTTACTTATACCGTCACCGATGACAATGGCGAAACCACGACAGCAACTATTACCATTACAGTTAATGGAGTAAATGATACACCGGTAGCTCAAAATGACCACGGTGTTATTGTTGAAGACGGTACTTTAACTGTTGCCAATGGCGCCAATGCCAATGTTACTGGCACATATAATGTTACCGGCGAGCACTCAGGTGATGTCATCGATACAAGCCATAGCTCTCATACTGATAGTGATGCTGATGCTTCTGCTTCCCTTTCCATCACACAAATTAAAAAGAATGGTGGATCGAATTCATCAGTATCTTCCGGAAGCTCTTATAACAGTAGCGGTACCTCGGTCACGGGTACTTATGGTACGCTGACGATTGGCGCAGATGGTTCCTATACTTATGTGGCAGATCAAGATGCTGCGGACGCCCTAAATGTAAATAGTTTGGCTGATGATGTTTTTGTTTACACCCTCTCGGATGGAACGGCTACAACAACCGCCACCTTAACAATTACAGTTTTAGGCGCTAACGACGATCCAGTTGCAGTTAACGACACTGATACTGTTAGTGCCGGTGCAACAGTAACCAAGACTGGTTCACAAGATGATGTTCTTACAGATGATAGTGATCCTGATAATTCAGCGACACTAACCGTTACAGCAATTCAACCAAGCGGCGGATCCTCCTCCTCTGTCACTTCAAGTAGTACTTATGCATCTAATGGTACTTCCGTTGTGGGAACATACGGTACCTTGATCATAGGTGCTGATGGTTCCTATACTTATACCGCAGATCAATCAGCGGCTGATGCTCTAGATGCGGGTGAAACAGCAGATGATGTCTTTACTTATACCGTTACTGATGAGAATGGCGCAACAACAACAGCAACATTAACTATTACTGTTAGTGGTTCCAATGATGCACCTGTTGCAAGAGATGATACTGGTACAGTAAAAGAGGACGCCACGCTGACTGTCAGTGATGGCGATAATGCTAATGCTGTGAGTGCTGCTACGTATGTAGACGGATTTTCTATCAGCAATGAAGAATTTACTCCTCAAGGATTTAGATTTAATAACGATGGTACAAAAATGTTTGTCATTGGATCAAATGGAGATGATGTCAATGAATATACCCTTTCTACCGCCTTTGACGTATCCACTGCTTCTTTCGTAGACAGTTTTGATATTAGCTCTCAAGAAGATAGCCCGACAGGATTAGCCTTTAATAACGATGGCACAAAGATGTTTGTTGCTGGAAATGCCGGAGACGATATCAATGAATATACTCTTTCGACAGGATTTGACGTATCCACCGCTTCCTTCGTTGATAGTTTTTCAGTGGCCTCACAAGACACAACCCCTAACGGATTAAGTTTCAACAGTGATGGAACGAAAATGTATGTTGTTGGAAATCAAGGAAATGACATCAACGAATATGATTTAACTTTAGGGTTTGATGTTTCAACGGCCTCTTTCGTGGGTGCTTTGGATGTCAGTGGCCAAGATAGCGCTCCAAAAGCAGTTAACTTTAATAATGACGGAACAAAGGTATTTGTTCTTGGTACGGCAAACAAGCAAGTTTTCGAATACACACTAGACACACCATTTAGTTTAATCAATGTCAATGATGAGCATTCAGGTGATGTTATTGATACAAGCAACACAAGTTCTCAAGATACAGACTCCGATGGTGATACTTTGACTGTTACTGCAGTTAGAATAGGTAACTCTGAAGGCTCGGGGACTGCTGGAACTGTTGGATCTGCTTTAACTGGCACTTACGGTCAACTCACCCTTAATGCTAATGGCTCTTATACCTATGTTGCTAATCAATCGGCTGCAGATGACTTAGATGCAGGTGATGTTGTCTATGACTATTTCAACTATACAATTAGCGATGGCACTGAAACTGATATTGCTGTTATTACAATCACTGTGATTGGTATTAACGATACCCCAGTAGCGGTAGATGATACTGATAGTGTTGCTGAGGATGGCTCTGTAACAAAAACAGGATCAGAAGACGATGTCCTTTATGATGACACAGATGCCGACGACTCTCATGCATTAACGGTAACAGCAATTGCACCTAGTGGTGGCTCTACTTCAACCGTTACGGGTGGAAGTACACACTCAAGTGGCGGCACGACTGTTACTGGAACCTATGGTACCCTTGTCATTGGAGCTGACGGATCCTATACCTATACAGCCGATCAAGATGCAGCAGACGCCTTAGATAATGGTGATACTGCAACCGATGTCTTTACCTATACAGTTTCTGATGGAACAAATACCACAACAGCTACGATCACAATCACTGTAACTGGTATCAATGACGCTCCTGTGGCTCAAAATGATAAAGGTGTTATTTCAGAAGACGGCACACTAACTGTTGCAAATAGCGCAAATGCTAACGTCACTGACTCTTATGATGCCACTGGCGAACACTCAGGTGATGTTATCGATACCAGCTCGAGTACACACACTGATAGCGATCCTGATGACTCAGCCTCGTTAACAGTGACAGCGGTTCGTTTGGGATCAACAGAAGATGCTGGTAGTGCTGGTACAGTCGGTCAAGCCTTAACAGGTACTTACGGTCAACTCACCCTCAACGCTAATGGTTCTTATACCTATGTAGCAAACCAAGATGCATCAGACCCTCTTGATGTGGGCGATATAGCTTATGATTATTTTAATTATACGGTTAGTGACGGCACTCTCTCAGACACAGCAGTTATCACAATTTGTATTATTGGAATTAATGACACGCCAACAGCTGTAAATGATACAGATAGTGTTAATGAAGATGAAAGAATTACAGTAAGAGGTGGTCAAGATGATGTCCTCAATGATGATACTGACACAGATGCAAGTTCAAGTCTAACTGTTACAAATATTTCTCACACTAATGGTAATAGTGACACTGTCACTTCAAGCACTACTCATAGAGACGGTACAACCATCGTTGGTACTTACGGTACTCTTACAATAGGTGCCGATGGTTCTTATACTTATATTGCCGATCAAGATGCAGCTGATAGTATTGCAAGTGGCTCTAGTGAAACTGATGTGTTTACATACACAGTGACTGATGAAAACGGCGCCACAGCGACAGCTACTCTTACAATTACAGTTAATGGATCTGATAATGAAGTTGTTGCTGTGACAGATACAGGTGCAGTTGATGCTGGTAGCACGCTGTCCAAGAGTGTTGAAGGAGCAGGTTTGATATCTAATGACACTGATAATGGAGCCGATGCCCTTTCGGTTGGTGAAGCAACAGTTACTGAAATTAGAACTGGTAGAGAGAATGCCACTGGAACAGATGGAACCTTAGGCTCAACTTTGGTTGGAAGATACGGCACCCTTACGCTCAATGCTGATGGCACCTATACCTATACTGCAAACACTAATGCCGCCAAGGCTTTGGAACCTCTAGAGACGGCAGTTGACTACTTTACATATACTCTCTCCGATGGAACGAGCACGGATAAAGCAGAGCTACGAATTACAGTTACAGGTATCAATGATCCACCAACTTCGACGGCACCTCCGATAATTCGTGCCATGGAGGGCCAAAAAATTAGAATTCAATCGAAGACTTTTTTTGATGACCCCGATCCATCCAATACTACATATGGGCAACTTACTTATAGTGTGAGTGGTTTGCCTGCAGGGCTTTCTATCAATGATGCTGGAAGAATAAACGGAAGACTCCCAGAGGGTACATACACATTCACAATCACTGCAACTGACGGAGGCAATCTTTCAACTACACAAACATTCACTATAATCGTTGGAAAACGAGGAGAGAAAGGAACACCTCCTCCTCCACCTGTAATCGTGAAGCCAAAGACATTAGAGTCCGCTATAGCTAAAGGAACAGTTGTATTTGAAACACCCAAGGTTGATAACCAAGCAGGTGATTTGACAATTAGAAGTTCGTTAGCATCATTAGTGAAGGAGTACACATTTAATGGTGGAATGAAAGTGATTGATGTTGCAGTTGAGGATCTGAATATCGACCAAAGTGGTAGACCAGGAGTCAATGAAAATACAATTTTGGGATTTGCTATCGGAGATGACTATAGACTAAATGTGAAACAGTATACGGGTACACTAGAGGATGGCTCGGAGCTTCCAAGCTGGATACGTGTTGATCCTGCAACAGGTCAGACAATTGTTCAGTTCCCAGAGAGCGTTTATTCTGTTGATGTAAAAGTTATTGCAATTGACACTGATAATACAACTAGAGAAATTAACGTTACACTTGATAAAAACTCTGTTAGCCGAGACACTGCATTAAAAAGAGACTTAGAGCCTTTCATTGATCGAAGTGCCGCTTTAAAAACAGAAGTGACTGTAGATGAGAAGGGCCAAATAATATTGGAGTCAAATGATGGATCTAGAGATGATGTGCTTAATCCAAATGACTCAAGCAATGATGATAATCAAATAGAGGACCCAAATAATCAATCCAACCTAGATAATGCTTCTGTTATACCTGAAATTATTGAGGAAACGCCTGCTCATGACAATCTAGCTTTAGATAACCAAAACCCTGAACTAGAGGAAAAAGTTGTAAAGTTTGCTTCTCTTCAAGATCAAATCGATTTAGAATTTGATGAACATGAAAATTATGGTGATAAAATCCTTAAAGTATCTGGTTAAGACTGCTGTCTTAATTGTTTTGATGCTCTCCTATGCTAACGCTGAGGTAAGAGAGTCGAGAGCATTAGTCGTTGCCTCGCAAGAAGCCATTTTATCTAGTGAACTTGCTGCTCGAATAGAAAATATCGCTGTAAAAGAAATGCAAAGATTTAAAAAAGGAGATTTATTAATTCAGTTTGATTGTAGTTTATATGAAGCCCAAAAGGATGTAGTTAGCGCAAATGCTAATAGTGCTTTAATAAAACTTAAAAGCGATGAACAAATGCTACAAATGAGATCAATCGGTAAATATGAATTAGAATTATCAATTTCAGAATATGAAAAAGCGAAATCAGAACTCCGTATCGCTGAATTAAACGTTGAGAGGTGTCAAATCAAAGCACCCTTTGATGGAGCAGTAGAAGAAGTTGTGGTTAACACATTTGAAACAATCCAACCTCAAGTAGAATTAATGAAAATCATTCAAACAGAAGTTTTAGAATTAGAAATGGTAGTTTCAAGTGAATGGATTTCTTGGTTAAAAATAGGACATCCCATAAAAGTTTATATTGATGAAATTCAAAAAGAATTTAATGCCACAATTAGTGGTATCGGTGCAAATGTAGATGCAGTTAGTCAAACTATTCAACTCAAAGGCACCATCACTGACACCAGCCCTGCCCTTCTCCCAGGAATGAGTGGTCGCGTTGTATTTTGAGTGAAGATCAATTAAATCGATTATCTAGAATCTTCTCATTTGAGAAAAAGTTACGTGACGCTCAATCTTTTGTTGAAATAAGGTACACAGTCACCAATGAACTTAGAAGTATCGCCCCATTTATGTATGCTTTTTTTGGGTCTTGGACAAAACCAAATAGCTTTAAAATTGAGGCTATTTCAGATATTGCAGTAGTTGAACAAACATCTGCCACAACCACGCTCGCTCAAAAAATCATTCGACAAAAATTACAAGAGGGCTCTCCTGAAACCCATCCCTTTTCTTTAAGTAAAGACGCTTTAGTTCCTGCTAAAGGGGAAAGCCCTCTACCCGATCAATTTTTATGGGTTCCCTGCTTTTCAACACAAAAAGGACCACAGGCTGTTTTATTATTAGTAAGAGACGAAAGCTGGACGGAACAAGAAATCGAATATATCCGACATTTAAGTAATTCCGTTGGACATGCAATGGGATCACTAAAAGAGAATAACTTTTTTGAAAGTGCCGCTAAATTAATTCGCAAGACATGGTTTCAATTTTTTGTTGTAGCTGGAATAGTTGCAAGCATGTTTTATCCTGTGTCTATGTCAACAATTGGACAGGCTGAAATAGCTCCTAAAGAACCAAATATAATTAATGCACCAATAGATGGAGTTATTAAAGAGGTGTATGTTGAAAACAATGATGAGGTGAATTTAGAAACTCCATTATTGGAATTTGAAAAAACCCAACTACAAAACGACTATGATCTAGCCTTTCAAGAATTACAAGTAATCGAAACTGAGTTACTTCAAGCAAGGCAATCTTCGTTCCAAAGCAAAGAGGATAAGGCTTTAGTCAGCCAGCTCGAAAGCAAAATAAAACTAGCACAAGAAACCCTCAATTATCAAAAAATACTATTAGACAGATCAACGATTTACTCTCCTGCTGAGGGGGTAGCCGTTTTACAAGATAAATCGTTGCTTATCGGCAAACCCTATAACATTGGTGAAAACATTATGGTTGTTGCTAACCCCTCATTAGTGGAAGTTAATATTTTCATGCCAGTAAAAGACTCCATTACAATTAAAAAAGACGCCAATATTAATGTTTTTTTGGACTCTGATCCTATGAATGTTATTAAGGCTAAAGTCACAAAATTTTCATATGAGCCAGAAATAGTAACTCAAAACCTTCTTGCTTATCGGGTCACCGCGGAGCTAATTGAAAATGATACTCCACCTAGAATAGGGCTTAGAGGTACTGCAAAGATTTTCGGTGAGGAAGTAAAATTATTTTTCTTCTTATTTCGAAAGCCTATAATTTTTGTAAGACAGACACTTGGCCTGTAAATGATTACACCGTCAATACGTCAAAACTTGCAACTTCTTCAAGGTACACCAATGGAAGATGGGTCACCATCGTGGTTACTCTACGATAACTTAAGAAATAAATATTTCACCTTAGGTGTAAATGCCTTTCGTATGCTTAAACATTGGATTGCCGGTGTGGATACAAAGCAATTTATTGAACAAGCACAACAAAAAGGTTTGGATATAGAAGCGGACCAGCTAAATGACTTTATTAATTTTCTAAAAACAAATAGTTTGATTTCTCATAACAGTTCAGAGGATGTACAGATTTTATTGCATCAACACAACGCACAAAAAAAACATTGGTTTATGAATTTAATACATAACTATTTGTTCTTTAAAATTCCCTTAATTAAACCTGATCCTTTTTTAGATAAAACATTACACATTGCAAAATTTTTTGGCCAAAGATTTTTAAGACTATTGATCTACATTATAGGTGTTACGGGCATTTATTTTGTTATCCAGCAATGGGATGAGTTTTTAACAACATTTTTATATTTTTTTAATTGGAATGGTTTGTTGTTTTACGCTTTTGCTCTGGTTGGTGTGAAAGCAATTCATGAATTAGGACATGCGTACACTGCAAAAAATTTTGGCTGTAATGTCAATTCCATGGGAATTGCTTTTCTTGTTTTTTTTCCTTTTTTGTATACCGATAACACCAATGCGTGGAGGTTAAGAGATCACAAAAAAAGACTCTCTATAAACTTCGCAGGCATTTCCACAGAGCTACATCTTGCTTTATTGGCTACCTTTGTATGGGGTATTACAGACCAAGGAATGTTGAAAAGTATAGCATTTTTTGTTGCAACAACTGGTTGGATCTCCTCCTTGCTTATAAATATAAGCCCTTTTATGCGATTTGATGGTTATTACGTATTTGCAGATTATTTAAAAGTGGAAAACTTACAACCTCGAGCCTTTGCACTGGCAAAATGGAAACTTCGTCAATGGATCTTTGGGTTCAAACACAAACCCCCTGAGCAAATCAACATTCAAAAACAAAACTTAATCATTGTTTATGCTTGGGCCACTTGGATATACCGTTTCTTTTTATTTTTAGGGATAGCCTTATTAGTTTATTACTTTGCATTTAAACTTTTAGGCATCTTCCTATTTGTAGTAGAGATTGTGTGGTTTATTTTACTGCCTATTTTTAGAGAAATGCGTGAATGGTGGAGATTACGTTCTAATATTTATCTCTCCTTACAATTCGTAAGGTCGATTCTTGTGCTAGGCACTTTGGCATTTATTATATTTTATCCTTGGAAATCTTCTCAAAAAACTCCTGCAATATATCAATCTGAAAAATTTATAGAAATCTTTCCACCAATTAATTCACAAGTTAAAGATATCTATATAATAGAAAAACAAATCGTTAAGGAAGATCAAAAATTAATTAATTTAGACTCGCCTGCTTTAAACTCTGAAATAAAAATAGCTGTTGCGGAACTAGAATTGATAGAAAAAAAAATAAATAATGCTTTAGATACAGAGACCAATAGGTCTGATTTACTACTTTTAAAAAGTGAAAGAAATAAATTTGAAACTCAAATAAATAATCTAAATAAAATCAAATCTTCTCTGGAAATCGTGGCCCCTTTCGATGGCGAAGTAACTAATTTAGGTAATTTAAAAGAACAGCAATGGCTAAATGAAGATACGGCTATACTTAAACTAGTAAATAAAAATAATTATCAAGTAATTGCCTTTGTATCTGAAAAAAATATTTCTTCTTTAGATACCAACAAAGAAATTTGGTTCACTCCTTCTTCTACATCACAAGACAGTATCGCTGCCTACGTTAATTCAATAAGTAAATCATCGATTAATAATTTTGATATGTACCCAATGGTTACCTCAATATTTGATGGTCCGATTGCAGCTAGTGAAAATCCTTCAGGGGGTATTCGATCTGAACAAGCATACTACAAAGTCACATTTGACTTAGAGGACAATGCCTCAGCTATGGATAATAAAATGCTTGGCTTTGTGAATATGGGAATAGTGTCAAAAAGCTATTTCAGCCGCTTTATTGACTTTGCATCAGCCACTTTAATTAGAGAGCTAAATTTCTAAATTAGTGGCTCATTTTGGGCCATAAACTATAAAAAAGCATTTAAAATCAGTGTATTATTGCTACTCATGATTATTTTGCACCAATCGATGAAAGATCAGTTTCAAAAGGAAACTGGAAAAAAAATAAGCTCCCCGAGCTCATTTTTCAAATCTAAATGGCTAGAAGAACAAGATCAAAAGAAAACCTTTGATCACTTAAATAGCGCAGAGCTTAGTGACGTAATCAAAGAAAGACTATTTTTTAAAAGCTCTAAAGCAACTGATTATGATCGTTTCACAGAAATGCTTGATTTTAAGAGATCAAGTGATTTTAAGATCTTTGCTAAGCTAAGAGCAATTATCAAGACTTATCAGAAATTAGAATTTCAAAAAATTTCTCAAGAGTTAGAGGCATTAGATTGCCTGTACTCAATTCAAAATAAAAAAGTGATGAATCATCAAATGGTTAAATCACTTACTCAAAGTTTAAAACAGATAGAAAAACATTGTCAGAAGATCAAAAAAGAGATTAGCCAATCTTTAAAAAAGAGCCGTCTTAAACATGGAATGAGTCCTAGTGAAATTATTTTAAAAGATGCAAGTGGCGCTGATATATCTTCTACAAGTATATTTGATGAATTTTCAATAATAGCAAAGGAATGCCAATATCTTTCTGAAGCAAATAGTTCATTTGAAAATACCGAGCCTTCTTTGTTTCCAAGTTTAGAAATACAGGAAATACCTTTAGATTATTATATAGTGACACTAAAAAACTTATTTCAATGCATTGATTTGGGTCAATTTAAAATTCAGGATCAACAATCTGAGTTAAAAACTTTTTGTTGGGAGGGCATACTCCAAACACCTTCAATATGTTTTACCCCTTATTCATCCTTTTTAAAGGCTTATAAAAGATGTAACGAAAAGAAAAATACTTTCTTTAGTTTGTCACAGGCAATCTCAAAAAATGACTTTTACGAAATTAGAGATAAGATTTTAAATTTCTAATTATTCTGGTAGCTAACCTTTAACATAAGTAACATACCCGATAGGAGTAGCACTATTGAAAATCCAAAGCCGAAACGTTGAGAGAATAAAAAAGTAATTGCTGCAGCACAAAGGGGTCCTAAAAAAGCTGTTGCTTTTCCTGAAAATGTGAACATGCCAAATCCTAACCCTTGCATCTCATCAGGTATGAGTTTTGCCATGACAACTCTACTAGAACTTTGTAAAGGTCCTGAAAAAAAGGTACCGATTACTGCAAGAATAATAAATGCAGTTGGATTTGTGTTTATTGACATGGAGATGATAATAGCGGAGAGTAATGCTAGAGAAATTATTATAACTATTTTGTCGTTTTTGAAAAATATACCAAAGAGATAGCAACCCACTGCTCCACTAACATTACATAATATCGCCACTATAATGATCTTGCTGATTGATATACCCATTACAGAAGTTCCAAAAATTCCAATTGTTGTCGTCACAATGATTAAACCGTCCATGTAAATCATTCTTGCGATTAAATACCTACCTGTATTTGTAAGACCATTATCCCATATCAAATCTTTGATTGTGTGAGTTGTTTTATTTGTAATAGTGTAGGCCTTTTGATTGAACTTAGTAAAAAACATTAAGGGAATGCAAAATACAAAGAACCATAAAGATAATATTAAATGAGAAAAACGAATAGGGGCTTGATTATCCTTAGACAATCCCAGGATATTTTCATCTGGAAGAATGAATAGATAAAGTATTATTATTAAGACAAGCACTCCCCCTATATATCCTGTTCCAAAACCAACTCCAGAGCCAAAAGATAAATCTTTTGAATAACAACTTTTTAAAGTTGCATTGTACAAACTATTCGATGCTTCATAGCTAATACTTCCTAAAAATAATAAAAAAAGACAAAATAGAACATAATTTGAGTCTGGTAGCACAAACCAAAACGCAGCGATAGATAAAATACAAATAATTGAAAAAAATCTTAAATAAATTACACGCCCATTATTAGTTGCATCAGATAATTTACCGATAAAGGGCATCGTCAATGCAATTAGAATTCCCGACATACCAATAATTAATTGCCATAATGCAGCTCCTGTTTGTTGATTATCAATGACGTGATTAACAAAATAACTAGAAGTTAAAGTTGTAATTATAATCATGGGAAATACTGAATTCCCAAAATCGTAAAAAGAAAATGTTAATAGCTTTTTCATTTTAATTTTTTAATTTCATTTAATCCTGATACTTCTTCAACGAATTTTACTTGATTTAGATTTGAAACTAGTCGTGCAAGTTCTTTAGAAGTAACCTCTCCAAACCCACCCATTATTTTTGTATAATTTTCTCCTAATATAATCCCGTTACTCTCATCTTTTGCTAATAATTGATAGTCGATTAATTTTTGAACACGTCTACGAATACTCTCTTTAGGTTGAGATAAAATATTTGCAATACTTAATATTGATAGTTTTGATCCTTTAAAATATTTTTTAATTTCATCAGATGACATTTCAATTAACTCATCAAGTGATTTGGTGTCCGAGGTATTAATCTTATACAGCCAATGAGCAGCTACAGTATTAAGGGCCATTAATTCGTCAATATTTATTCCTATATCGCTTATTCTTTTGTAGTAGCTTGTAACGTGCATAAGCCATGCATAAGCCGCTTTGCTGTAATTTGATTTTTGATTAGAATCTTTTTTAGTGTTCATCTTGAATTTATACAATATTTAAACCCAAAATGGGTTACCAAAAAATAAAAATTTTTAGAATTATCTATTTTTTGTTGAAAATATTAATAAAATTGGAATATGCCAAAATTTATAAGTGTTGTTAAGTTTGTAGTCAAAGAGGGAGAGGTTGAAAATTTTACAGCTTCGATGAAAAAATTTGTGAACCCAGATGGCGTGATCTTTAGAAAAGTCATCAAAACAGGAGACCGTTCCTATTGCAGTGTGGTGGAGTGGATTGACGAGGATAGTTTAGCAAAAGCTCGCCAGCAGATGATCGCATACTTGGATACAGTGAGAGATTTACTTGAAGAGATTTCCCCTGAACTAGGAGTCACTGATCCCGCATCTGGTCCAGTAATAATAGATGAGCAAGGACTCGTTACAAGTCCTGGTGGAACTATTTCAGGAAAAATTAAAACTTAATTAACTTTTACTTATTCTTAAATTGATCTTGGGTCATCAAGGCCGGCATGACGATATGCTGATGTTACAGTATTTCTTAGCAGACATGCTATAGTCATTGGCCCAACCCCTCCTGGTACGGGGGTGATTTTAGAGGCTTTCTCTGATGCACTATCAAAATCAACATCACCAACTATTTTACTTCCTTCACTTCCATCTTCTTTTGTAATAGATATTCGATTGATACCAACATCAATTACAACAGCACCATCTTTTAACCATTTTGAGTCAATCATCTCAGCCCTTCCAATTGCTGCAACAATAATATCTGCTTGTGAACAAACTTTTTCAATTTCTTTAGTTTTGGAATGCACTACCGTAACGGTACATGACTCTTCGATTAAAAGTTGCGACATAGGTTTACCTACTATATTTGACCTACCAATTACAACAGCACTTTTACCTTTTAAATCTTCTACATGATCCTTCAAAAGCAAAAGAGAACCTAAAGGTGTGCATGGAATAAAAGCTTTTTTCAACATATCGCCCCCAATGGAAAGCCTTCCTGCATTTATAGCATGAAAACCATCAACATCCTTTTCTACAACAATTGCATCAATCACTTTTCTCTCATCAATTTGCTTAGGTAAAGGTAATTGCACTAAAATACCATGAACCGAGCTATCATTGTTGAGCTCATCAATTAATTTCAATAATGTTTCTTGATCTGTGCTTGCTTCTAATTTGAAATCTTTAGTTTTTATATTACATTCTGCAGCCATTTTTGTCTTTTGACCTACATAGACTTTACTAGCTGGATTTTCTCCTACTAACACCACTGCTAAACAGGGATCTACTTGTTTTTGAGAGATCAATTTGTCTGAGTCCTCTTTTACCTCAGCTCTAATTTTTGCTGCAAAAGCTTTTCCATCAATTATATCTGCCATTTTTTTATTCTCCTTATCATTATCCTCTTGGCCAATACTCAATCAGTAAATCTTTAAACAAGTATATTATTAGTATTAAAAGTACTGGTGAAATATCTAAGCCACCCAAGTTTGGTAAATATCTTCTTATATAATTTAAGGGAGGGTCAGTTAGTTTTTTAAAACTTTCAAAAACTCGCCACAAAAAAATATTTTGACTATTTAATATGTTAAAATGAAACAACCAAGACACGACTACATAAAAAAACACAATAAGTGTGTAAAAGTCTAATAGTCTTACCAAGAACAGTAGTAATGAATTCACTGTGATAAATTATAAAAAATTATTATTCGCGTCTATTAAATAAGAAATTCCTGCAACGCTCTGACTGGGGATTTGTGAAAACTGTGTCAGGATGTCCTTCCTCTTCCACAAGACCATCATGGAGAAAAATAACTTTATTTGAAACTTTTCTAGCAAACGCCATTTCATGAGTTACAACTAACATTGTTTTTCCCTGTTCAGCTAAATTACGAATAACAGATAAGACTTCGTCTACTAATTCTGGATCAAGCGATGATGTCGGCTCATCAAATAATAATATTTCTGGAGAAATGGCAAGTGCTCTTGCTATTGCTGCTCTTTGTTGCTGACCTCCTGATAGATGAGAGGGGTATTCGTTTGCCTTGTCCTCGATTCCTACTTTTTTCAAAAGTATCATTGCTTGTTCTTGAGCAACTTCTTTATCTATTCCTAAAACATTTACAGGAGCCTCTGTTATATTATCTAAAATATTCATGTGTGACCAAAGATTGAAACTTTGAAAAACCATACCCAATTTTTTTCTAATAAAAGTAATCTTTGATTGTAGATTTTTACTAGGTTTTTTTAAATTCTCATCACTACAGTTGATAATTTCACCACAAACATTTACGGTACCGCTATCAGGAGTTTCAAGAAAATTTACACTACGAAGCATAGTACTCTTTCCTGATCCAGAACTTCCAATAATACTTACGACATCTCCTTTATTGGCAATAAGATTAATCCCTTTTAAAACTTTATTGTCACCAAATTTTTTCTCTAACTGATTTAACTCAAGTATTTTCATTTTTATTAATATTTCATTTTTTCGATTTCAAAGATATTGCAAAAAAGAGTAAATCTAAAAGTTACATTGTTAAATTATATTAAATTTATAAAAATCAGATTTATTCGTTCTAAAAACCTAATCAATTCAATGTTTTTAGAAAATAATTTAGATTTTATGAATATTTAGATTGTGTTAGGATGATCAAATGGATGATAATAATACTGAGATGGATGAAAATAATTCTGAGTTAGCAAGTGATGAAATTCAATCTACTCCAATAGATAATGATGCTAAAGCTGTTAACATAGGTTCCGGCGTCAGAATTGACGGACGAATAGAGGGAGCAGAAACATCAGATATTTCTGGCACTCTTACTGGAACTCTTAAATCTTCAAATATTAACATTAATAGTAAAGGTGCTTTTAATGGAGACATGTCAGGTCAAGAGATAACCATCTCTGGGAGTGTAGATGGTGAGATAAATTCAGAGGATTATTTGATCGTTAACAACTCTGCAAATATCAAAGGAGTAATTGAATATAATTCATTACAAGTAAGTTATGGTGCAAAAATTCAAGGTACTTTAAGACATAGGGGAAGTGTCCAATCTTATTCACCAGTTTCTACTGATGCAGTTAAAGAAGATGAAATTAAAGAAAACTATGAGGATGATCAATAATGGCATTATTTGGATCTAGTGAAAAAAAACCTGAAGTAAAAACTGAATTTATGTTTGATACTGAGAGCACTATCAATCAGTCAACTTTAGCAAAAGATATAAAAATAAATGGCTCTCTCGAGTCCACAGACTATCTAGATTTCTCTGGGCATTTAACAGGTACTTTAAAGTCATCAACCATTAATTTAAAACCAGGTTCTTATGTTAAGGGAACTATTACTGCTGATACTATTACAGTTGAGGGTGAAGTTGACGGAGACATTCAAGCTAAAGATATCTATATTAAGTCAACAGCAAAAATTAAGGGAAATATTCGCTATCAAAATATTGATATTCAAAACGGTAGTATAATCAACGCAGATTTGTTCTACTCATCATAATTAATCAAATATTCTAAGCGTTTTTATAAAAAGTTTATCTATTTAGTCTATTTTAGTTTATATTTTAGTAAGTATTTATTCGAAATAATAGAGGAAGAATAAGGAGAAAATTATGAAAAAAATAATACTATCAGCATTTGCTGCGCTCTTTTTAGTTGGTTCTGCTTTTGCTGAAACAGTAAGAATGGGCACAGAAGGTGCTTATCCTCCATATAATTTTATTAACGATAATGGCGAAGTTGATGGTTTCGAAAAAGATGTTGGAGACATGCTTTGTATTCGTGCAAATCTAGATTGCGTTTGGGTTATAAATGAGTGGGACTCTATCATTCCTAATTTAGTGTCTGGTAACTACGATACGATTATTGCTGGTATGTCAATAACCGCAGAGCGTGATGAGGTGATTGACTTTACACAAGATTATTTTCCACCATCTCCATCAGTATACATGGGAATGAGCGGCGCAGACATTGATGTAGATAGCGCTGTTATTGCTGCACAAACTGCAACTATTCAGGCAGGATATGTTGCTGAAAGTGGAGCAACTTTAGTTGAATTTGCAACAGCAGAAGAAACTATATCTGCAGTGCAAAACGGTGAAGCTGATGCTGTCTTGGCAGATGGTGATTACCTTGCATCTATTATTGCAGAATCAAATGGTAAATTTGCAAATATAGGAGAAGTATCTATCGGCGGAGGTGTTGGAATGGGTATCCGTGAATCTGATACAGAGTTAAAAGCCAAAATGAATGCAGCTATTAGCTCCATGAAAGATGACGGATCACTAAATGCACTTATTAAAAAGTGGTTTGGTTTTGAAGCCGCAACTTTTTAAGATTATTTAATTTAAATTACATAACAAGAGGACGGAGTATCCGTCCTCTTTTTTTCATAATAATATTTAATCAAGAAACATTGAAACATAATATAAAATCTGTCCTACAATGATTATAGTTGGGGCAGGAATTGTAGGTGCATCCTTTGCCTACCATGCTTACAAAAATGGTGTAGATAAGATAACTGTCCTATCATCACATTTACCTGGTGATAAAAACCAAGCCACATCAAACACTTGGGGTTGGGTAAATGGTTATGCCAGTAATGATAAAAGCTATGCGAATTTTCGTTTGGCTAATATGAATTACTGGCCAAAATTAATAAATTATATTTCAAACTTAAATTATACATCAAAAGGAGCATTTATTTGGGATCAAGAAGAGAAAGAGCTTCAAAAAACTATAAAACAGCATCAAAGTTGGGGACAGTCTGTAAAAATATCAACTAAATCTGAACTAAAAAAATATTTACCTAATTTAAATAACATACCAACTGTGGCCGGCTTTGGTGTTGATGACTTGGCCATTGATGGTGTTAGAGCAACTAAAGAACTTTTCAAAGCTAGTGGATCGAAAATATTAAAAACTAACGTAAATGAGATAATATGTGATAGCAACAATGTTATTGGTGTCAAAACTGATGATGAAATTATTAATGATAATGAGGTAGTTTTAACTGCTGGACTTGGTGCTCCAAAATTATTATCAACAATTAATATTCCTTTTGAAATGCATTCAAGTTTAGGTTTATTAGTTTATACAAAACCATTGCCCCAATTATTAAAATACCCAATCACAGGTTTTGATTTCCATGTAAGACAGGATGACAAAGGAAGACTAGTAATAGGTGGAAAATTTGACGATGACTCAAGCCAAGAGGAAAACATTAAGGGCACAGCAAAAAAACTTATCCAAGACATGGCAACTAGGCTCAACTATAATGGTAATATGATTTTAGATCATTTTACACTTGGTAAACGACCTTTGCCAATTGATGGAAGGCCTAAAATTGGACGCCTCATAAATCAAAAAGGTGAAAAATTAAATGGTATATATTTAGCAGTAATGCATTCAGGTATAACTAATGCACCTTTGGCTGGTAAGTTTGGTATAGATGAGGTTTTAACGGGAGAAAGAAATAGTTTAATTCGAGATTTTTCCCCTCAAAAAACATTTACACAAGAGGAATTTCAAAATGTTTAGTTATTGTGTAGACCCTAAAACCATAGAAGGATTAATGTGGCTATCATGTTATGTCACAACAGCAAAACATATGTCATTTTATTTTTCTTTCTTAGTTGTTATGGGTTTGCTTTCTTTGGCTGCTCCATTGGCAATGGCATTTGGTTTTGCAGGCGCTACTGCTTCAAGATCTTCATTTAAAATTATTCGCTCTTTAGGGAAGTGGTATCTTGCGATGATAAGAGGTATTCCGGATATAGTTTTCTTTTTATTTATTCCAATAGCACTTGATCAAGCATTTGAATATTTGCGCCATAAAGTTTTATGTTCTGATGTTACTGAGCCAATTAGGCAAGGTAATGATTTTGTCGTTTGTGCAGCTGCGAAACTTCCTTTAAACACTGCTAGCGAGTGGGTGCACGATATTTATGGATTTTCTCTAGCTCTACTTGCTTTTGGTTTTGTTTTTGGAGCTTTTGCCGGAAACGTTTTGTCTGGAGCTATGGCCGCAGTTCCAAAATCTCAAATAGAAACAGGAGAGGCTTACGGCTTTTCTCAAAGTCAAATTTTTAGAAGAATTCTCATACCACAAATGTGGATCTATGCATTACCGGGTCTGTCAAATTTATGGATGATTTTAATTAAAGCAACCCCACTTCTATTTCTTCTTGGCATTGAAGATATAGTCTATTGGGCTAAAGAACTAGGTGGCATTAAAACTGGTGTATATGAGTACCCGCACCCTGATTGGCGAGCTTGGTATTTTGGAGTACTCATGATTTTTTATTTATCATTAACTTACTTGTCACAATCTGTATTAGACAAAATATCAACTCGTCTTTCTCAAGGACAAGCTACCATGGCAGGCAAGGCTGGCTGATGTCGAGTTGTTTTCAAACACTATCTGATTATGGCCTTAGATCTATAGGTTATGGAGAGCGACTTTTACCAAAAGCTGACATAACACTTTGTGAACAATTTGTATTAATTGGTTCGGGAATGATTTGGAACATATATTTTGCCCTTTTGGCATTACTCCTTGGATTTTTCTTTGCAACAGTTCTGGCTTTAGGCAAAAATTCAAATCTATCTCTATTTAGTGCTCCTTGTAGATTATTTATTTTTATTTTTAGAGGCTCTCCTTTATTCATTCAATTTTTCTTTGCATATGATTTATTTGTTCTTTTACCCAGATTAGGATTTGATATTGATCTGGGATTTCTTGTTGTTACAGTTGAAACGCGTTGGCTTACCAAAGCTTGGTTAGGAGCTTTAATTGTTTTATTTTTTAACACATCTGCATACGCAGGAGAGATTTTTTATGGAGCATTGCGTGCTGTCCCAAGTCAAGATTTAGAGTCAGCAGATGCGTTTGGTTTTACAGGGATTAAAAAATTCAGACGCATTATATGGCCAACTATGCTCCGCTTGGCATGGCCCTCTTACACAAATGAAGCAATTTTTATGTTTCATGCAACAACATTGGTTTTTTTTACTGGTTTTCCAGCGTGGCAACAAAAAGGGGATGCGATTTATTATGCCAGTTATTTCGCTGATAAAACCTTTAATCCTTTTGTTCCTTATCCAATTGTTGGCTTTTACTTTATTTTGTTAACATTATTGATAATTGGTTTATTTGGCTTAATTAATAGAAGATTGAATAAACATTTACCAACTAACGAGAGAAAAAGATTAAGGTTTAATAAGTACAATTTGATTAGATAACTTATTTTATATTTTATTAAAAAATCTAATTTTATTTCTAATAAATATAAAAATAATTATAAGCACAATCAAAGGCGCCCCCCAAAGGAGAATATGATTTTTAGGTGGATTAAAAGATATTTCTTCACCATAAATTTTAACTAATTCTTGATTAATTTTCTCAATAGATATTCCAGAGCTATATTTTTTTTGGATTTGCTCTTTTAAATTTATTGCAAACTCTGTATCAGACTCTTGAATGCTCTGACCATCGCAAACTAGACATCTGATTGTTTTGTAATAATCACTAAGTTCATTTACACCTGCAAAGCTAATTACAGATATATGAATTATTAAAAATGGTATTATAAGTTTATAAATACTTTTCGACATCCTCATAAAATAAAGGCCCTTGTATTTTTTTTTGAGTCATTTTATTAACTATAAAAAATGTCTCTGGAACACCAATTAAACCCATCTCATAAGCGATGGTACCATCATCTCTTAAAATGTATTCAAAAGGATTTCCATGTTCATTAATCCACTCTTTAAAATTATCTTCATCGTCTCGAAAATTAATACCAATAATTGTTATACCTTTTTTTTTCATTTCCATTAACAAAGGGTGCTCTGCTAAGCATGGTTTACACCAAGAAGCAAAAAAATTAACAATGTAAAATTCACCTAATGTATTTTCATTAATTAACTCATTATTGTAAAAGTCTGGTGTTTCAAATATTAAATTCGATACCTCATCTCTTGAATTATTTTTGTTTGTCGATTGATTAAAATAAAATATTACACTTACAATTAACACTACTAATCCAACTACAGGTAATAATATATGTCTCTTCATCGTTTTTTAACAACAGATAAAAATATTGAAAAAATAAGCATAATTGCACTTAACCATAATAAATTTATAAATGGTTTATATACTAAATTGATCCCAACCTTATTGCTCTCAATTGTTGATATTGTTGCATAATATTGACTAAAGAGGTTATTTGTAGTACCGACTTCATTTGTGGCTTGCCCTGAAGGCTGGTAAATATTTTTTGATGGCGAGAGCTCATTTTCTTTTTGTCCATCAGAAATTAATAAGTCCACTGATATTTTTTGATAATTTTGAAATTTTTCGTCTTTAATATTTTTAATTATGGCAGTTTTATTATTTTGTAGTTTTATTTCATTAGCGGATTCTTTTTCAAATAGTAGGTTTTCTTCGTAATCAAATTGTTCTGTATACACAGCTGCGATAATAAAAAAACCAATACTTAAATGAGCCAGCCATTGAGAATAAAAACCTATATTTTTGTTAAAATTATTTTTTAATACTAAAATACTTTTTAAAAATAATGGAACTGTAATAAATACACTAAGCGCAAAATAAAAATTATTTGAAAAATAATATGATACCAAGCAAACCAATAATGAAAAAATTATTATAAAAGGTATTTGTTTATCTTTTTTTTCATGCTTTCCCCAATTTATTTGTGGTGCAAATGCCATGAATAAAATTAATGGTGCTAGTAACAAATTAAATGCGAAATTATAATATGGTGCACCAACTGATACTGATGTTTTAAGAATCATTTCACTAAACAACGGATAAACTGTTCCAATAAAGACAACGAGTGCAGAACAAATAAAAAATATATTATTTAATAAAAGAAAACTCTCTCTACTAATTAAATTAAAAGAGTCCTCATTGAAATTAGAAATACTTTTTATATTTAGCCTTACTGTCATAGCTAGCAAATATGCGATTATAATTATCAAAAATAATCCTCTAAGTGGGTCTGTGGCAAAACTATGAACAGATATAATTAAATTTGAACGAACCAAAAAAGTTCCAAACACTGATGCAATGAAACAGTAAAGCCCTAAATTTAGGCTCCATATTTTTAGTTGGTTACTTTTGATGGAAACTTGAAGGGAATGTATCAAGGCGGTATTTAATAACCATGGGATTAATGAGACGTTTTCTACTGGATCCCAAAACCACCAACCTCCCCATCCTAGTTCTGAGTAGGCCCAATAAGACCCTAAAACTATTCCTCCAGTTAAAAAAAACCATGAAATTTTTGACCAAATCAACATTTCTTTAAAAAATATCTCTGAAAAATTTTTATTAATAAGCATATGTGCAGATATCACAAAGGGAACAATTAAACCAATATATCCTAGGAACAACGTTGGCGGATGAATTACAAATAAAAAATGTTGCAAGATTGGATTAAGACCCAAACCTAAAACATTTTCATTTGCTTCTACATATATAAATGGATTTGAGCTAACTATTACATAAAGAATAAATAATGTTGATATAAATAATATATTTTTATGAATCTCAACAGTTTGATTTTTATAAAGGAAAAAAACTCCAAATAAGTTAATTAAAAAAACCCATAATAAAATTGACCCCTCATGACTACCCCATGCAGAGGTCACTTTATAAAATATAGGATCATCAATATAAGAATTTTCGACAACGTTCAATAAAGTGAAATCTGAAATTGAAAATGCATATACTAAAAGACCAAAGGGAATGAGGTTTATAAAATAAATTAATTTTAAAGATAAAGTAGTTGATGGAATTATTCTCTTTAATAAATTTATATAAAACGAGATAGTTAGTACTAAAGAAATATAAATAAAGCTATTACCTAAATAAGATATCAATTAATTTCCTCTCCATTTTCCTTCTTCTTTAAGTTTGTCTATAGCGCTTTGAGGCATATAGTTTTCATCGTGTTTGGCCAAAACTATCTCTGCAACAAAAATGTTATCAATAAATTTTCCTTCAACGATAATACCCTTATTTTCCTCTACTAGATTTGGAAGTGTTTTAGAAAATATAACATTTACAGAATTTTGATTTTGATCAACTACTTCAAAAACCCAGTTTCCATCTAAAAATTTTAAACTATTTGTTTTAACAAGCCCCCCAACCCTTAAATACTTATTTTCTATCCCATCCATATTTTTTAGATCAGTTGGTTCAACAAAATATGCAATTTGATCTTTTAAAGAATAACTTATTAAAAATATAGAAGCAGAAAAGCAGGCGAATATAATTAGTAAAAAAATAAATCGCTTTTTTATTTGATTATTTAATTTGATTATGCGCACTAACCATATTAAAGACTTTTTTCTTCAGTAGTATAATTATAATCGTTGTCACAGCACAAACGACTCCAAAAAATCCATAGCAAATTAAAACAAATTCTAAACTAGTCATTTAAAAGTTTAGACCTCTCTATCTTCCTTTTTTCAACAATTATATAAAAAATGTTTGAAAACCAAAATATTGTGAGCATAAAAATACCAAAAAAACTAACTAATAATGTAATAAGATAATCATTAGTCATACTAGGCCCACCTATTCTTAAAACACTACTTTCCTGATGTAGAGTTGTCCACCAATCAACAGAAAATTTAACAATAGGAAGATTCACCAGTCCTATTATTGCTAGAACTGACGCTGCAAAATCTGCTTTTTGGAAGTGCTCAAATGAATACAAAAGAAGAATGTGACCTAAGTAAATAAAAGCTAAAATTAACATTGAAGTTAACCTTGCATCCCATACCCAATATGCCCCCCAAGTCAAATTTCCCCATATAGATCCAGTAACTAAAACAATAATGCTCATTATCAAACCTATTGGAGATAAAGATCTTGCAACTGTGAATGCTGTTGGGGATTTAAATATTAAGCCAACTATACTACTAATTCCCATGACTAGAAAAATTGCCAATGATAACCAAGCAGTGGGTACATGGATAAACATTATTTTGAATGAGATACCTTGATAATAATCGTTTTCTAAAAAAATAATCAGAAAAATAGAAACACTAATTAAAATAAGTGACAATAAAATAATATATCTAGATAGAGAGTTCATAAAATTAGAAAGTACATTTGGGGTTATAGCAAACATTAGACTGACAATTTTTTTAGAGCAAAACTAGTTAGCAAAGGTGAAAAGGCCAAATTTAATAAAAAATAAGCTACAAAAAATAAATACATTCTACCTGTATTAAAATCAATTAAATCAGTTATTGCCATAGAAAATATAAGAATAGGGACAAAAAGCGGCAATGTTAAAATACTTGTAAGTGAGAGTCTATTATTCTTTGAGATTGTTATAGATGCCGTTATTGAAGCTATAAAAATAATACTTAAAAGAGAGAGTGCCAGAAGAACATTTATCTTTAACAAATAAATTAGATCGATATTTAAAATAATCAAAATTAGTGGTGAGAATATAAAGAAAAAAATAATTAAATTTAAATAGATCATCATATTTTTGACAAAAACAATTATCTCTAAAGAGAAAGGTGAAAGTAGATACTGATGAAGTTTTGCTTCATCAAAATCTTGATCATAAATTTTTTCAACTTTAAATAATGAAATAAAAAAAATCATTATGTATAAGAAAGATAACGGTGCATTAATTCCCATTGACTGGTGTTTTAATGATAATGCAAAAATGGCACATGAAATAATTAATAAACAATAAAGAATAAAACTGAAGATACTTCCTTTAAGCATTAGTTGAAATTCACTTGAAACTAATTTAAAAAAATTTTTTATCATGTTAATTGAAGCATTTTATAATTATTTAAACTAATATTTTGATGACTTGCTAATATAATTATTCCCTTATTTTCTAACTTTTTTTCAAACAAAGTATTTAAATTTATTATTGTTTTATCATCAAGCCCACTAAGTGGATCATCAAGTATCCAAACGGGTTTATTGACTAACATAAGAAGTAGCAATTGAAGTTTTTTCTTTTGACCAAATGAAAGCTGATAAAATTTTTTATCAAGATTTAATTCTTGAAAAAAATAATTTACACTTTTATTTATTATAGAGTTATCAAATTTTACATTGTGTATTGAAAGCCAATATTCAATATTTTGATTTAATGTCAGAGAGTCATGGGCAAAGTTAGTTTCGCCAATATATAAAAAAGATTGAGAGGCAATATAATTATCAATAACTAAGTTATTGTAGGTTATACTGCCCCCTAGTGGATCTATAAAATTAACGATATTAGATAATAGGGTTGTTTTACCGACACCATTTGCACCCCGAATGAGCAATAATTCACCAGGACGTATTTTAAAATTAATATTTTTGTAGATAAGAGTATTTCCTCTAGCAAAAGATAAGTTGTTAACTTCTATCATAAAAAAAGCGGGTGATTATAACCCGCTTTTGATGTTTTAAATATTTAAAACTTAGAAAATTATCTTCTTTTTCTAGAAGCTTTTCTCTTTTTAGGAGCTGCTTTCTTTTTTGCAGCTTTCCTTTTCTTAGGAGCTGCTTTCTTTTTTGCAGCTTTCCTTCTTACAGCTTTTTTCTTAGTGGCTTTTTTCTTCTTAGGTGCTGCTTTCTTTTTTGCAGCTTTTCTTTTAGGAGCTGCTTTCTTTTTTGCAGCCTTCTTCTTTTTAGGTGCTACCTTTTTTGCAGCTTTCCTTTTCTTAGGAGCTGCCTTTTTCTTTGCAGCTTTTCTCTTTTTAGCCATTATAGCCTCCTTACTTTTTACACTTACTAGTAAGTATAAAACGAATATTTAATAATATTCATTTTCTTAAAAAAAACTTAAGAAAGTATTTAATTAAGTCAACATTTTATTTATGGTAACTTCTTTTCATTTAATGAATCAAATTGAAATAATTTTAGGCCCAACTAACACTGGAAAAACATTTTATGCTTTTGAACAAATGTTTTCCTTTAAAAACGGTGTTTTTGGTTTCCCTTTAAGGCTTTTAGCAAGAGAAAATTATGATAAAGCATGCAAACTTTATCCAATAAATCAAATTGCATTAATAACTGGAGAAGAAAAAATAATACCTTCAAATGCCAAATATTTTTTTTGTACAGTCGAATCAATGCCAGATGATTTTTTTGAATTTGTTTGCGTAGATGAAATTCAATTAGCCTCTGACTATGAAAGAGGACATATTTTTACTCAAAGACTTTTACATTCTCGAGGAGAGCAAAAAACAATTTTCCTTGGTTCTCTTACTATGGAAGAGATTATTAGAGAATTAATTCCCGAAGCAAAAATAATTTTTAAAAATAGATTTTCGGAATTAAATTTTATAGGTCATAAAAAGATTCAAAATGTAAAACCCAGATCTGCAATTATAGCTTTTAACTTAATAGGACTTTACGAAATAGCTGAACAGATAAGGAGCTTAAAAGGAGGTGTAGCTCTCGTTGCTGGTGCGCTTAGTCCCAAAACAAGAAACTCCCAGGTAAAATTATATGAAGATGGGGAGGTCGATTATATTGTAGCGACTGATGCCATAGGAATGGGCTTAAACCTAGATATTAACCAAGTCTACTTCTCTGGTTTAGAAAAATTTGATGGAAAATATGTTCGACCTTTGAATGATATGGAAATTGGTCAAATAGCAGGAAGGGCAGGTCGATATACTAAATCTGGTTATTTTGGAAGTACTCTTGGAGCTAAGTTTACAAACCTAAAGACAATAGAAAATATTCAAACAAATAAATTTGAACCTGTTAAAAAAATATTTTGGAGAAATCATCTTCTATCGTTTAAGTCTGAATATGAATTAGTAAACTCTCTAATAAAAAAACCTGATAATCACCTATTAATTCTAAAAAAAGATGCTGAGGATCAAAAATTTTTATCTAGGTTTCTAAAAGATAATAAAAAAAATTTTAAATTTAATAATCCTGAATCTTTGAAACAATTATGGGACGTCTGTCGAATACCAGATTATCAAAATATATCAGATGAAAAACATGTTGAATTGTTAACAAAAATATTTGATGAACTCCTAAAAAATCAATGGGTATTTAGTGATAAATTTTTAGATAAAGAAATTTCTTACTTACAAAATTATAACGGGAGTATTGATGATCTTATATACAACTTAAATGAAACAAGAACCTGGCTATACATTACTAACCAGAAACATTGGATAAGTAACTCTATTTGGGTTGAAACTGTTAAAAATATTGAAAACAAACTGTCTGAGGAGATCCATCTAAGCTTAATGCAGAAATTTGTTGATAAAAATAAAAGTGAGATGATTCAAAATTTAAATATTAGTGAAAAAAACATATCTTTAACTGAAAATAGATATGTTAAGATAAAAGATGAAAAAATAGGAGTTATAAGAGGTTTTAAGATTTTTTTTGATGAAAAATATAAAGATATTTTTAATAACAACTACCATAGAATAATTAAAGAACAAATTTTCCCGTATATGTCTTTTAATGTAGATAATTTTATAGAAGCACCGAACGAAAGCTTGCTAATTGACCCAACAGTTGATGAGAATGGAAATTTTCAGAACTTATATCTTAAATGGGGGGATGCAAATGTAGCAATATTTAAAAAAGGGAGTAATATTACCCACCCTATTTTAGTGCCAATCTTAGATGACTTGCTAGTATCACCTGATCATATTAAAAAAATTCAGGATAAAATTCAAAAATGGTTCGAAGATACTTACCTCTCAAAATTAGATTTATCGGACAAACTAAAAAAATTTAACTCAAAATCTGAGGAAAGAAGTTTTATTTTTAAGATCATAGAAAGTCAATATAATCTTTACCAAATAAATATATTAGATGAATTTAAGTTAATTGATGAACCACAAAGAAAAGAAATTCATTCCTTAAATTTCAGACTTGGAAAGAATGTTGTATATAATTCTGAATTGATCAGACCTGAATACATGAAGTTAAAGTTTTATTTATGGAATTTATATAATAGTAAAAGTCTAAATGTTGATGAATACATACCAAAAGATGGCAATGCAACTCTTATTATTCAAAATAAGTTAAATGAAGAACTATTAACTTTCTTAGGATTTATTTCCAAAAATGACTTACTAATCAGGCTTGATATTTTTAATGAATTTGAAAAACAATTATTCAAAAGAGAGAATAGAGGCCCTTTCTCACTTCCTATGGATTTATCTAATCTTTTGGGAATTAAAAAAGATAAATTAATTAATATTATAAAAAGTAGATCTTTTAATATCCAAGAGATAGCAGAAAATGATTTAATTATTTCTAAAAAGATTAATTCTAATAAGACATTAGAGTTAAAACAGAATAAAAACAAAAAAGTATTGAAAAAACCATCAAAAAAAGTAAAAAAGCCATCATCAAAAAAATTATTTAATAACCCTTTTGACCAATTAAAAAATATAAATGTTAAATAAATTCTTCCAATCCTTTAATGAAAATAAGGATAAAAACGATGATCACTCTTTTGAGTCAGATTTATATAATCTGATTTACGAAATTATTATTGCAGATCATGAAATTTCGGAACAAGAAATTAATTTTGCTTCTGAGTTAGTAGAGTTTTACTTTAAAATACCAATTCAGAGTAATAAAGAGCAATTTACTAAATTAGCCAATAAACAACATTTTAACACTGACTTATCTCAGTTTTCATACAGACTTAAAAAATCGCTTAGTTATGAACAGAGAATGGACGTAATTTTAATTTGTTGGCAAGTATTAATGGTTGATGGCAAAGAAGATCAGCTTGAGGTTTCTACTGCGAGAAAAATATCAACGTTACTTGGCCTGGAAGATAAAGATTTTATATTGATTAGAAATAGAGTAAAAGACAGCCTATGACTTACCTAGTTAATGATAAGTGTATCAAGTGTAAATATATGGATTGTGTTGAGGTATGTCCCGTGGATTGCTTTTACGAAGGTGAAAATATGCTTGTTATTAACCCTGATGAATGTATTGACTGCGGAGTATGTGAACCGGAATGTCCAGTTGAAGCGATCATTCCAGATGATTTAGATGATGGTAAAAAATGGTTAGATGTAAATGAAAAGTATTCACAAGTTTGGCCAAATATAACCACAAAAAAAGATGCCCCTACTGATGCAAAACAGTGGGAAGGGGTTGAAAATAAATTCGAAAACCATTTCAGTGAAAAAGGAGCTGATTAATGCCAGTTAAAAAAAAAACTACAACAAAAAAAGTAATAAAAAAAAATACAAAAGTTAAAACTAAAAAAAAAGTTGAAGTTAAAAAAAAGCCACCTGCTAAAAAAAAACAACCTGTAAAAAAAATACCCAAAAAAAAAGTTGCAAAAAAAAAGACACTAAAAAAAGTAGCAAAAAAAATTGTTATACCAAAAGCTCCTAAGGTCAAAAAAGTAATAGTCCCGCAAGAATTTAAAGCAGGAGAAAACATTGTTTACCCAACCCACGGCGTAGGAAGAATTCTCACTATAGAAAAGTTCCAATATGATCTAGTGGAAGAACAACTTTATGTAATACAGTTTTTTCAAGACAAGTTAACAATAAGAGTTCCTTTTGCTAAAGCAAAATTGATTGGATTAAGAAATATTACAAGCAAACCATCAATGACTAGAACACTTTCTGTTTTAAAGCAAAAGCCTAAAATTAAAAAGGCAATGTGGAGTAGAAGGGCTCAAGAGTATGACCAAAAGATAAACTCTGGCGACATAAAACTTCTTTCAGAGGTCGTTCGAGACCTATTTCGAAAAGATGATCAAACTGAGCAGTCTTATAGTGAGCGCCAAATGTTTCAGGTAGCTTTTGAGAGATACACTAGAGAATTTGCGATATCTTCAAGTTTAAAGTTTGAGGAAGCATCAACAAAAATATTAGAAATTTTAAATAAAAGATAAATTAATTAGTTTCTTCTTCGTTTTTATCAGTTGGGATATCAATGCTGATATCTTCTGCTAGGTTATCGGTATCTTCAGTTTGAGTATCAGTATCTTCTGTTTCTTCAATTAGGTCTTTTAATTCATCGTTTTCTTTGGCAGTCTTAGTAGGTGTTGCAACGCTTATTCCCGATTTTCTGCCTCTTTTAGGTTTAGCAATATTTACAGCTTCAATGGATTTACCACACTCTGGACAATTTACTACGTCCTGATAAAAATCATAATATTTCACGCTACCACAGGGGCATGTTCTTTTGTGACCTAAATCGATTTGCTCTTCTTGCATTGTGGGCAGATTTATACATTATTATTGTAATTTATACAAATTTTTATTATGTTATCGCTCAGTTATGGCAGTTCCAAAAAGAAAAACCACACCTTCAAAAAGGAATATGAGACGCTCACATCATAGAGCCGGTACTCAACTATTTGCAGAAGACAAAAAATCAGGTGAATTAAGAAGACCTCATCACATTGATCTAAGTACTGGCATGTATAGAGGTAAGCAAATAATTATTAAAAAATCCAAAAAAGATAAAGATGCCGAGGGTCAAGCACCAGTCAACGCAGAAGAAACTACAAAAACCATTGAAGCAACAGCTTCTAAGTAACTAATCTCTAATTATTTTATATATTGAATTGTCTGAAAAGCTCTGTTGATAAAGCTTTTTTTTTAATTCATCGGTTTCTAGCTTTGAAAGCTTTTTTCTTATGATAAACCTTTTTAAAATATCTAATTCTAAATCTGGATTTTCAGAGACTTTCTTTGAGACATATTCATCAATCAAACTTTGTTCAAATCCTTTTTGATAAAGTTTATTTTTAATTTTTTTTATAGAAAATAAGGATTGCTCATAATAATGAAATACTGTTTCAATAAAGTGCCTCTCATTTATAATCTTCAACTCATCTAATTTATTTATAATATTTTCAATAAGTTCCTGTTTAGAAATATTTTCAGGAAAAATGACTTTTTGATAAGTTTTTTTGTTTCTTAGTTTTTTTTCGAGTATTTCTGAAATCTTTTTTTTAGTGGCTGGATATTTTCCTAAATATTTAATTGCTTCATTGAATAAGTATTCTTCAGCTTTTTTTTTCATAGCTTATATTATTTTATGAATTATTATTATTAAGTATACTTATAAAGGCGCTTGTAGCTCAGTAGGATAGAGTACCAGATTCCTAATCTGGGGGTCGCAGGTTCGATTCCTGCCAAGCGCGCCAAAAAAATGATACTAATTTTTTTCGTGTAAGAAGTCTAAAAGTTTGTCTAAATATTTTTCATCAACATTATAAGCTTTTTTGTAATGCTCTATACAATAGGGTTTTGTTGGAATATTTTGACCACCGCAATAGTGAAAACCCTCTTCAAGTGGATCCCCGATAGGCCACTGACAAGATTTAAAGTTGCCTGTGCCAACAATACTCTTTTTAAAACTAAATTTTTCTCTTCTTCGAACAGGTTCTTTTCTTACTGTATTTTGGGAGGATGAATTACTGTTTTCCCTATACATAGTCACTGATGAAAATTGTTGATTTTGAGTTGATTTTTTTCTTGAATTTTGACGTCTTTCAAGACCCAGTCTAAAAGCCTTACCAATAACGGCATTTTTAGTAAATCCAAGCTGTACACCAATCTGGCTTGTAGCAACTCCTTCGCTCCAAAGTTTTTTAAGATCTTCTATTTTCTGGTTATTCCAAGACATTTTTATATACCTACTCTATTTAGTTCCTTATATGGGTAGTTTTATACTATATATAGTAGTAGTAATCTAGCTTAAAATGATTAAAAAAATGTGAATAAATATGAAATCTCTTAAAAATTTGAACTTTGAAAAAATCCAAAATGTAGGGATTAGAGTCGATTTCAACGTACCTATCGATAATAATTTTAGAATTACAGACAAAACAAGATTAGATAGGTCTAAGGAGACGATCGATTTTATTAAAAATAAACAATGTAATATCTTTCTAATTTCACATTTTGGAAGACCAAAAGAAAATTTTGATGAGGAGTATTCTTTTATAAAATTGATTGATCAGTTTGAGGATATATTGAAGTTAAAATTAAATTTTATTAGTTATGATAGTTTTTTAGATAGTGGTCTTAATAAAATAGATTCTGATAAGCCAACTATAAGCCTTTTAGAGAATATTAGATTTTTTGAGGGAGAAATAAAAAATGATTTAAATTTTAGTAAGTCTATTACAGATAAATTAGATTTATATGTTAATGAGGCTTTTTCTGCCTCTCATCGATATCACTCATCAGTTAACCAAATGGTTAAAAACATTTTATCTGCACCTGGATTTAATTTTGAAAAAGAACTTTTGACAATAGATATTATAAAAAAATCCCCAAAGAAAAAATTAGCAATCATTGGCGGTTCAAAAGTTTCAACTAAAATTAAAACACTTCTATCTTTAACATCCTCTTGCTCAGATATTTTTATTGGAGGGGCAATGGCTAATAATTTTTTTAAATACAATAATATAAATGTAGGAAATTCTTTAATTGAAGAGGGTGCAGAAATTATGATTGAAATGATTTACAATTCTGCAAAATCAACAAAATGTAAAATTCACCTCCCAATAGATGTTATACTTGATTCAAATGAAAATAAATTAGTAGATGAACTTCCTACAAGCTCTGATTTTAAAATTTTAGATATATCAGTTTCTTCACACGCAGCTTTAAAAAAGCTGATAGGTAACAGTGACATCGTTTTGTGGAATGGTCCAATGGGAATGATTGAAGACAATAAATTTTCAAAAGGATCAATAAATTTAGCACACCTCCTTGCAAAATCTCATTCTGACGTTGTCATTGGCGGTGGAGATACAATTTTAGCAATCAACATGGCTGAGGAAAAATTTGAAAATTTTTACTTTGTTTCAACAGCTGGTGGTGCTTTTCTTGAGGCGCTTGAGCATGAAGATTTACCTGGAATTGAAGCTCTTATGGCTGATTAATAAAATGTTTTTTTAGCAATGGTATTTGAATTATTGTAAACACTATAGTAATTCCCATTATGCCAAATACTTTAAAATTTACCCAAACATCAGTTGTTTGAGTCCGCCAAACAATTTCATTTAAAACTGCCAAAAGGATAAAAAAACTTGACCACATTTTATTCATTAATCCCCAACCCTCATCAGTCAATTTTAATGATGAGTTTAATAATAACTTTAAAACAGGTTTATTTATTAACGTACTTCCAATCAAAACTGCAGCAAAAAGAGCATTTATAATTGTTGGTTTCATTTTAAAAAATATTTCATTTTTAAGAAAAATACTTAAACCACCAAAAACTACTAAGATAATTGTACTTACTAACATCATTGTTGAAATTTTTCTTTCTTTAAAATAAATAGCAATAAGGGAAATAAATGTTGCAACTATTACAGCAGCAATACTTAAATAGAGATCTTTATCTGATTTATAATAGACTGCGAAAAAAATAATTAAGGGAAAAAATTCAAAGAGTTGTTTCATTTTATAATAGTCTATCTAAATATCCTTCAAATTGAAACTCTCTTAAGTCACTCATGCCTTCGCCATATCCTTCAAATACTACAGGAATATCAAAATCATTTATTATTGTTAGAAGAGCTCCATACTTGGCATTAGAGTCGACCTTATTTAAAATAATTCCATCTAAAGCGATATATTCTTGAAAACCTTCAATTATATGTTTTGATGCAAGGCCAGTATTAGCATCTAATGTCAAAAAAGCCCTTATTAAATTAAATTGACTAGATTTTTTTGAAACTATATCTGAGATTTTTTTTAGCTCAGCCATTAAGTTTTTGTTGTTATGTTGTCTACCAGATGTATCGACAATAATAACATCACTTTCTTTCAGATTATCAATACCTTGAAAAATAACTGCTGATGGATCTTCCATATTATTACCCTTATGAATGGGCACTTTAAATTGATTTGTGAAATGTTCAAGTTGATCGATTGCGGCAGCCCTGAATGTATCTGCTGCAATTACAGCAGGCTTTAAGCCACTTTTTTGAATTAGATTTATAAATTTACCTATGAATGTTGTTTTACCCGAGCCGTTATTTCCAGCAATAATATATAAACTTTTATTTTGAGGAGAAAAACCACCAAATTGTTTTTCTTTAAATTTTGTAAGCAGTTCATTTTTAATTACTTTTTTAATATCCTCTTCTTGTGATTTATTTTCTTTTATTTTTGAAATTATTAAATCAGCAAACTTTGGTTCTACACCATTATCAAACAAAAGATCCTCTATCTCATCTATATTTAAATTCTTTTGAAAGATTTTTTTTAAAAAAAACATTAAATCCTGATAACTTCTCCAACGGGTACACCTACTAAGGGTACTTTATGTTTGATATAATTTTGATCATAACCAGTAGCTAATCCTGAATTTAATTCTTCAATAAGTATCTCCCTTGGAAATGAAAGTTTGGATTTTACTTTTTTTAAAATTAATTCACCAAGATCTCTTAAAATTTTTGCTCTCTTTTTAATAATTAATTTAGAAACCTGTGGCATCCTTGATGCAGGAGTATTGTTTTTTGGAGAAAAAGGAAATATGTGGAGGTGAGAAATTTCGTTGTCTCTTAACAGTTTGTATGTATTTTCAAACATCGTATCTGTTTCTGTAGGAAATCCTGCAATTATATCCGCACCAAATGAAATATCTTTTCTAATTTTTTTACAACGATCAACAAATTGAAATATATCTTTCGAATTATGTCTTCTTTTCATTCTTTTCAGTATCATGTCATCACCAGACTGTATACTAAGGTGAAGATGAGGCATTACTCTTTGATCTTTTAGTACTTCATTAAAATTTTCATCAACTTCAACACAGTCTATTGAGGAGAGTCGAAGACGTTGCAATTTAGTTTTATCTAAAATATCTAAAATTAAATTGCTCATGTTATATTTGTGATCAAAATCGCTCCCATAATCTGATATATCAACACCTGTTAAAACAATTTCTTTGACACCATTTTCTACAACTCTTTCCACCTCATCAATTAAGTAAAAAGGATCAAAACTCCTATTATTACCTCTACCAAAAGGAATAATACAAAATGTGCACCTATGATTGCATCCTTGTTGAATTACAAGGCTTTCTCTGATGTTAAGGTTTTTATTATCTAAAGATGGGCGGATATCTTGAGGAGAGTCAAATATGTCTTCCTTGAAATCTACTTCGAGTTCTTCATCAAGTAAGGATGTCCAAGTTTCTGATTTCAGTTTACTTACATTATCAATAACTTTATCGACCTCAGCCATTGAAGAATACTTATCTGGAGATATTTGTGCAGCACAACCTGTCATTACAATTTTTTTATCGGGATATTCTTTTTTAATTCTTCTAATAGTTTGTCTTACCTGCCTCTCAGTCTCATTTGTGACGGCACAAGAGTTTATAACAACCATATTTTCACTATTATTTACTAATAATTCTTCAATTTTTTTTCCTTCAAAGTTATTTAGTCGACATCCAAAATTAACAACTTTAGACATTTAAATATTAATCGATGATTGATAAACTAACTCTGCAGGGCCTTGAAGGAATACCATCTTGTCCTTGATTTCTGTTTTTAATACTGATCGTTCAGTAACTACTTTGATTTTAGAGGACACAAAGTCATTATGATTTAAAACAAAAGCAGTAGCACAAGTTCCTGAACCACATGCTAGTGTATGACCGCCACCTCGCTCCCAAAATAATACTTTTACTTTTGATTTTTTTAATACCTCTACAAAAGTAATATTAGCTTGATCAGGAAATAATTTATTTTTTACAAGTAAAGGCCCTAACATATTTAATTTAATTAGCTTTAAATTCTTTACTAATACAACACAATGAGGGTTTCCAATATTTGCCCCCATTATTTTTATTAACCCAGGTATCTTTATTCTTTTAATTTGAATACTTTGAGAATCAATTTTTTTTGATAAAGGAATTTTTTTCCAATCTAAAGTTACTTCCCCAACATTGATTTTGTATTCCTTTTGAGTTTTCTTACCAAAATGTAAAAATTTATGAGTTTTAATGACTGCCTTTTTAACTTTTTTTACTTCAACTAAATATTTGTAGGCACATCGCAATCCAT
Source organism: uncultured Alphaproteobacteria bacterium (assembly GCA_902546975.1). Taxonomy (GTDB): domain Bacteria; phylum Pseudomonadota; class Alphaproteobacteria; order HIMB59; family HIMB59; genus HIMB59. The sequence goes on along the minus strand of CACCLU010000001.1, from coordinate 273,418 downwards.
TCCCACAATTTTTCCCAAGTGAGCCATCTGAGTTATAAAATGTAACTTGATAATATGAACTGATTTTTTTTAATAGAATTAATTGATCGCAACCTACCCCAAAACGCCTGTCGCAAAGTCTTTTAATAACCTTTTTTGACTTTCTAATGAAATCAACGTTTTTATCCACAATAATAAAGTCATTTCCTGCTCCTTGAGCTTTCATAAAAGGTATTTTCATAGACCAGCTATAGTGATATAAATTCCTCACTAAATAAAGGAAAAATTAGTCGGCCGATGAGTATCATTCGCCGATTTTTTTATTTTTTAAATGTTAGAAAATATAACAAATAAGATAACTGGAATTTTTCAAGGTCTCTCAAATAAAGGCGGTATCACTGAAAAAGATTTAGAGACAACCCTGCGAGAAGTTAGAGTTGCTCTGTTAGAGGCAGATGTCTCTCTTAAAGTATCTAAAGATCTTATTAAAAAAATCCAAGAAAAAGCACTTGGCCAAAAAGTAATTGAAAACGTCCAGCCAGGACAACAAATAATTAAAATAGTAAGTGATGAACTAACAGAAATACTTGGTGTTCAAAGTAGCGAGTTAAACTTTAAAAATAAACCCTCAACTTTTTTAATGTGTGGTCTGCAGGGTGCAGGTAAAACAACATCAATTGCAAAACTTGCTCATTACTGTCAAAATTCTCTTAATAAATCTGTAGCACTTGTGTCAACAGATTTAAGAAGACCAGCCGCTATAGACCAACTTCGTATTTTATCTCAAAAAAATAATATTCAGTTTATTGAGCCAATAAATGAAAATATAAAAGATATTGTCAATAATGCTCTTGAACAAAGTAAAAAACTTTTATCCGATGTTTTAATTATAGATACCTCAGGTCGAATTAGTACAGATGAGGAATTACTTTTAGAACTGAAAACAATTCATGATCTGGCAAAACCACAAGAGAATTTACTTGTTTTAGACTCAATGATGGGTCAACAAGCCCTAAGCGTTGTAGAGTCTTTTAACACCACGGTACCACTTACTGGATTTATATTAACAAGATTAGACGCAGACCCAAGAGGAGGAGTTGCACTTTCAGCAAAATATCAAACAGGTTTGCCAATTCGTTTCTTTGGATCAGGAGAAAATATTGAAGATTTTGAAGTTTTTCACCCAGAGAGAATAGCTTCTAGAATTCTTGGTATGGGAGATGTTGTTTCATTAGTTGAAAAAGCACAAAAAGATTTTGATCAAAAAGAAATGGAAAATCTCCAATCTCAGATGATGAGTGGGAAATTCAACATGAATGATCTTTTAAAACAGTTTTCTCAAATGAAAAAAATGGGCGGAATGTCTGGACTAATGTCACACATGCCAGGTGTCAACAAAATTAAAAATATGATGGATAGTGGAGATTTTGACGAAAAAGTTATTGATCATCAAATTGCAATTATTTGCTCAATGACAAGAGAAGAAAGAGTTGATCCTGATTTACTAAAAGCTTCAAGAAAAAGAAGAATAGCAACAGGGTCTGGTAGACAGGTACACGAGGTCAACAGGCTTTTAAAACAATTTGAGCAAACTAAAAAACTTATGAAACAAGCTCAAAAACCAGGTTTTGCAAATAAAATAAAAAGTGTATTAGGCGGAAACCAAATGCCAACGATTGAATAAATACAGAAGGGAGAAATCATGGCGACAAAAATAAGACTAGCAAGAGGAGGTTCAAAAAAAAGACCTTTCTATAGAATTGTGGTTGCAGATGAGAGGGCACCAAGAGACGGTAACTTCATTGAAAAAATAGGCAACTTCAATCCAATGGTTCCCAAGGATCATAAGGAAAGAGTAATGCTTAGCAAAGAAAGAGCTGAACATTGGCTTAAGGTTGGGGCCCTGCCAACAGAAAGAGTTCAAAAAATTCTCTCTGAATTAGGAATGATGGAAGCTCCAAAAATAACTGAGAAAACAAAAAAGCATTTACCAAAGGCAAAGGCTCAAGAAAGAGTTAAAGCAAAAGAAGAAGCAGCATCAAAAGCTTTAGAAGAGGCAAAAGCTACTGAAGAAGCAGCTAAAGCAGAGGACGAAAAACCTACTGAGGAGGCAACTACCACAGAGGAGCAACCGCCTGTTGAAGAAGCAGCAGTTGAAAAACCAGCTGAAGAGGTGAAGACAGAAGAGACTTCTGAGCCGGAGGAAAAGAAAGAAGAAGCTCCTGCAAAAGAAGAGCCCAAAGAGGAAGAGGGTTCAACTGAGGTTTCAGAGGATAAACCCGAAACTAAAGAGTAATTACTTGTGACTCCCTTTGAGAAGCATTTCATACAAGTTGGTGTAATTGGCAGACCTAAAGGAACTAAGGGTCTGCTAAGGTTTCATAGTTATTTAAATGATGATCGTGATGTAAATCAATTTAAAAAATTTTATTTAGATAATGAAAAAACTATTAACTTAAAACTAGTATCTTTTGATAAAAAAAGCCCACTTATAACAATCGACGAAAAAAATAATAGAACAGACATTGAAAAGTTTGTTAATAAAAAAATTTTCTTAAAAAAAGAACAACTATCACCAGTAAAAGGAAATGAATATTATTTCCACGATCTAGAGGGACTTGAGGTATTTGATAATAATGACCAGAGAGTTGGAGAGGTTGCTTCAGTTGTAAATTTTGGTGCAGGGGATTTATTGGAAATATATTTTATTAAAAGTAAAAAAAAGGAATTTTTCAGATTTACTGAGCAAAACTTTCCATTTGTAAATGTTAAAGAAAAAAAAATTATAATTAAAAATTAATGTTAAAATTTAATATTCTTACTTTATTTCCGGAAGTTTTTCCTGGAATTTTACAACATGGCTTGTTGGGCAAAGCTCTGTCAAAAAATCATTTCGAAATCAATACTATCAACATAAGAGATTACAGTGATTTATCTGCGAACTCTGTTGATGATAAACCATTTAGTGGTGGCGCAGGTATGGTATTAAGACCTGATATAATTTCAAAATCTATCGAAGCAAACTTTAATAAAAATGAATTAGATAGCTGTATTAAAATATGTTTTTCTGCCAAAGGTAAAAAACTCACTCAAAAAAAATTAACTAATTATAATTTAAATAAAGATTTTATTTTACTAAATGGTAGATATGAGGGCATTGACCAAAGAGTAATTGATTATTATGAATTTCAAGAAATTTCTGTGAGCGATGTGATATTAAACGGAGGAGAGATAGCATCATTATTATTTATTGAGACGTTAATGAGACTCCAACCTGGTGTTCTTGGAAATAATGATACCCACACTATTGAGTCATTTCAAAATGGACTAGTTGAACATGATCAATTCACTAGACCAAACCCATGGATCACCCCTGATCATTCAGAAATAGAAGTACCTTCTATACTCGTGAGTGGTAAACATGCTGATATAGATCTTTGGAAACACCAAAATTCGTTGGAAAATACTGAAAAAAATAGACCAGATTTATTTAAAAACTATTTAAAAAAAAACAAAAATGAGTAGAATATGGCGCTCTGATACCACCCATATATTAGTATTGGATGGAGTACACAATGAATGAAATTATTAAAAATTACGAACAATCACAAATTCAGCAGATTTTAAAAAGTTCAAAGGTTTCAGACTTCGCGCCAGGTGACACTGTCAAAGTTAACGTTAAGATTAAAGAAGGAAATAAAGAGAGAGTGCAAGCATTTCAAGGTGTCTGTATTGGTAAAAAAAATAACGGTCTTAATTCTTCATTTACTGTTAGAAAAATTTCTAGTGGTGAAGGTGTTGAAAGGGTTTTTCCATTATACAGTAATGTTATCGACTCAATCGAACGTGTAAAAGTTGGCGATGTAAGAAGAGCTAAATTATATTATCTAAGAGGTTTGTCTGGCAAAAAAGCAAGAATTGCAGAAAGAACTGACGGTCGATCATATGATGATAACCAATTTGTATCCACAATCGAAGATGCTGAAGAAATTTCAGAGGTTAGTACTGAAGAAAATAAATCAGATACACCTATAACTGACGAAACACCAAAGGAAGAAGCTAAAGAGACCAAAACAGAGGAAACTTCATCTCAAGAAGCCCCTAAGTCTGAAGACAACTCTAAAGAAGAAATTAAAGAAACTAAATCAGAGGAATCATCACCACAAGAAGAACCCAAAGTTGAAGATGAGCCAAAAGAGGAAAAGCCTGTAGAGAAAAAAATAGAAGAGGCAGAAACTAAAAGCTAAAAGTATTATCTTGAGCAACCAAGGCCCAAAAACACTTTTTGATAAAATCTGGTTTGAGCATCTTGTCGGTCAAAGAGAAGATGGGACTAATCTTTTATATATTGATCGTCATTTAGTTCATGAAGTAACTAGCCCTCAAGCTTTCGAAGGATTAAAACTATCCAATCGTCCCGTTCATAGACCAGAGGCTACTATAGCTGTCGCAGACCATAATGTTCCTACTATAAATAGACAAAATATTGAGGACCCACAAAGTAAAATTCAAGTCGAAACTTTAGCAAAAAACACTAAAGAGCATGGAATTCAATATTTTGATTTAATGGACCAAAGACAAGGTATTGTTCATATCATTGGTCCTGAGCAGGGAATTACCCAACCGGGCATGACAATTGTCTGTGGAGACAGTCACACCTCTACCCATGGAGCTTTCGGAGCTCTCGCATTTGGTATCGGAACAAGTGAAGTTGAGCATGTTCTGGCTACGCAAACAATTGTTCAAAATCCTGCAAAAAATATGAGAATTTCGGTCAATGGCGAACTTCCTTTTGGTGTAAATTCTAAAGATTTAATCTTGTACATAATTGGAAAAATTGGAACAGCTGGAGGAACTGGTCATGTAATTGAGTATGCTGGTTCATCTATTATGGGCCTTTCAATGGAAGGCAGAATGACTATTTGTAATATGAGCATTGAAGCTGGCGCTCGCGCCGGTTTAATTAGCCCAGATCAAACAACTTTTAATTATATAAAAGGCAGACCTTATGCTCCCGGAACTGAACACTGGGATCAAGCAGTAGAATACTGGTCATCTCTTCCCTCAGATAATGATGCAAATTACGATCATGAAATAGTTATAGATAGTTCAGAAATTGACCCAATGGTGACATGGGGAACTAGCCCTGAGGATGTTGTGTCAGTGAAAGGCACGGTGCCAAATCCAAGTAGTGCTAAAACAGAAAATAAAAAGAAAAGTATTGAAAGATCACTTGAGTATATGGGTCTTAAGCCCGGAACAAAAATTACAGACATAAAATTAGATAAAATATTTATTGGCTCTTGTACAAATGGTCGAATTGAGGATTTAAGAAAAGTTGCATCTATTGTTAAGGACAAAAAGATTGCTTCACACGTTCAAGCAATGATAGTACCAGGATCAGGCTTAGTTAAAAAACAAGCAGAAGAAGAAGGAATTGATATAATTTTAAAAGATGCTGGCTTCGAATGGAGAGAGGCTGGATGTTCAATGTGCCTTGGTATGAATCCCGATCAATTAAAACCAGGTGAAAGGTGCGCATCAACTTCTAATAGAAATTTTGAAGGTAGACAAGGCCGAGGTGGTAGAACTCATTTAATGAGTCCTGAGCTTGCTGCGGCATCTGCTATTACTGGAAACATTTCAGATATAAGAGATTTTACATAAAATGGATAAGTTTCATTCTTTAAAAGGTATCGCAGCTCCTTTACCAATTGTTAATATCGATACTGATATGATTATCCCAAAGCAATTTCTCAAAACAATTAAAAGAACTGGTCTTGGTGTAAGTTTGTTTTATGAGATGAGATATGATAACGATGGAAACCTCATTAAAGATTTTGTTTTGAATACATCTCCTTTTGATCAGTCAAAAATTTTGGTTGCTGGTGATAATTTTGGTTGTGGATCAAGTAGAGAACACGCCCCTTGGTCTCTTACAGATTTTGGAATAAGAAGCGTAATTTCAACAAGTTTTGCAGATATTTTCTATAATAATTGCTTTCAAAATGGAATTTTACCGATAGTTGTCAGCCCTGAAAACCTCGATCAATTAATGACAGCAGCTAAAAATCAAATTGAGTTCACTATCGACCTTCCGGAGCAAATCATTAAAGCTGGCAATCATTCAATCAATTTTGAAATTGAAGAATTCAGAAAAGAAAGACTTTTGCAGGGATTAGACGATATAGGCATTACCCTTGGTTACCAAGACAAAATTAATGCATACGAAGAGGATAAAAAAAATAAAAAACCTTGGTTATTTAAAAAAAATTAAATGAGTTCTAAAATTTTAGTATTACCTGGAGATGGCATAGGTGTGGAAGTTGCAGATCAAGCCATAAGAGTAATTGAAAAATTAAATGAGCAAGGTCTTAATGCAAGTTATGAAAAAGATTTAGTTGGAGGCGCTTCATATGATGTTAATGGCGAACCTTTAACTGATTCTGTTTTAGAGAAAGCAAAAAATTCAGATGCTGTATTATTGGGAGCAGTTGGTGGATCAAAGTGGGATGACGTTGAAAGATCAAAAAGACCAGAAGCTGGGCTTTTAGGTTTGAGGAAAGAATTAGAACTTTTTGCAAATCTAAGACCTGCATTAGTTTTTGATGCTCTTGTTTCAGCTTCAACTTTAAAAAATGAAGTGGTAAACAATTTAGATATTATGATTGTAAGAGAATTGACTGGTGGAGTATATTTTGGTCAACCTCGAGGAATTGAAGACACACCAAATGGTAAGAAAGCGATCGATACACAAATTTATTACGATTACGAAATAGATAGAATTGCCAGAGTTGCTTTTGATTTAGCCAGAAAAAGAAATAATAAAGTAACATCTGTTGAGAAAGCTAACGTTATGGAAACAGGTGTACTCTGGAGAGAGATTGTGAAAGAAACTCATAAAGATTTTTCAGATATTACACTAGAAAATATGTTAGCAGATAATTGCGCCATGCAACTTGTCAGAAACCCAAAACAATTTGATGTAATAGTTACAGATAACCTCTTTGGAGATCTGCTGAGTGATTGTGCTGCTATGCTCACTGGTTCGCTTGGAATGTTACCATCGGCATCATTAGGAGAAGAAAAAAATGGCAAAAGACATGGACTTTTTGAGCCCGTTCATGGAAGTGCCCCTGATATTGCAGGTCAAGATAAAGCAAATCCGATCGCTACCATTTTAAGTTTGTCTATGATGTTAAAATATAACCTCAATAAACCAGAGTTATCTAACAAAGTAGAAAGTGCTGTCCAAAAAATTCTTTCTGAGGGTTACAGAACTGGAGACATTTACACAAATGAAGACCAAACTCTTGTTTCCTGTTCTAAAATGGGCGATTTAATAATTGAGAGAATTTAAGTTGGCTTCTTCTAAAAAACCTAAAATTGCTGTTGTCGGAGCAACCGGAAATGTCGGTAGAGAGGTTTTAGATATTATTGATGAAAAAGAAATTCAATATTCTGATTTAATCGCTTTAGCTTCTTCTCGTTCTAAAGGAAGCACAATTGATTACGGAGAAAACAAGTCTGTTGTAGTAGCAGACTTAGCTGAATATGATTTTTCTGATACTGACATAGCTATTTTTTCACCAGGTGCGAAAGTTTCAAGTGAGTTTGCTCCTAAAGCTGCTAAGCAAGGTTGTATAGTAATTGACAATACCTCTCATTTTCGAACAGATCCAGATGTCCCATTAGTAGTCGCTGAGGTCAATCCTGAGGCGCTAAAAGACTTTAGAAAAAAAAATATCATTTCTAATCCTAATTGTTCAACTATAGGGATGCTAGTTGCGGTTAAACCTTTGCATGATCATTTCAAAGTTAAAAGAATTGTTGTTTCAACTTATCAATCAGTATCTGGTGCAGGTAAAGAAGCTGCAGATGAATTATTTAATCAAACTAAATCAATCTATGCAAATGAAGCAGTAGTGAAGGAAAAATTTACTAAACAAATTGCTTTTAATGTTATCCCGCATATAGATGTTTTCCTAGAGGACGGTCAAACCAAAGAAGAGTGGAAAATGTACAATGAAACAAAAAAAATTCTTGATCAAAACATTGAACTAACTGCAACTTGTGTTCGAGTACCAGTATTTATATCTCATTCACTATCTGTAAACATCGAGTTTGAAAAGCCTTATGACGAGGACCAAATAAGAGAAATTTTTAAGAAATCCCCTGGTCTAAAAATGATTGATTACCGTGCTGATGAGGGGTACGTAACTCCGATTGAATCTGCAGGTTTAGACCCTGTCTACGTTAGCAGAATTAGAAGAGACCCTACTATTCCAAATGGTCTTAATTTCTGGTGCGTGTCTGACAATTTAAGAAAGGGAGCTGCTTTAAACACTGTACAAATAGCAGAAATCTTAATCAAAGATTATTTAAGCTCTTAGCTTTAAATCTTTTTTTTCTTTTTTGAGAACGTATTTTATTTTTTAGCAAAATATCATAAATATCATTCGTAACATTTTCTAGTATTTCTCTTGTTGTATTTTTTTTGTTGATATAGTGAGCATACAAAGCTGTAGATTGGTCACCAGCTCCATGAAATCTTTCTTTAAAATTTATGTAAGGTGTTTCTATGACAAAAATTTCTCTTTTATTACAAATAATATTTAATATTTTTTTATTTTTTGGAATGCTTCTTATTAATACTTGACTGTTAAACTTCCTCGTAAACGATTTGAGGTCAGTTATGATCTCGCTAATACTATAGTTTTTTTCATCTTTATTATTTAAGTATGACCACTCAAAAAAATTTGCTGATATATATTTAACTTTTGTTATTACTTTTTTAAAAAAATTTGCAACGTCTTTTTCTACATATAGACCTATTCCTATATCTCCCATTACAGGGTCTAAAACAATTTTATTTTGTAAATTAATAATTTTACCAATCGATTTTGAAATCTTTGAGTTGGGTGTGTAGCCAATAATTGTTAAATCATTTAAGCTTAATTTATATGTTTTCCTGACTTTATTAAAAATTACCCATGGATTTAAACTGTTGTCATTGATTTGAAGTGTGCCCTTTACAGCTTTATGAGATGTTAAAATTACAGTCGGTATCTCATAAATGTTATAACCTTTGTCACTTAAGATTGATCGAGCGGCATGATTTCCAACTTTATCATTTAAGACAGTAGACTGAATACTAACTATATTCCTCATATTTTTGTATCTATTTCTTCAAAGGTTGTCATTGTTTCCACAATAATATAAAAAATACGCATTAAGAATTTTAATTAAAGGAAATAAATATGACTTTTGAATTACCAAGCTTACCTTATGCAAATGATGCTTTAGCTCCATATATGTCATCAGAAACTCTTGATTTCCATCATGGCAAACATCATCAAACATATGTAACAAATTTAAATAATCTTGTTAAAGACACTGATATGAAAGATTCTTCTCTTGAGGAAATAGTTGTAAAATCAAGTAAAGACTCATCGATGGCAGGAATTTTTAATAATGCAGGTCAACATTGGAACCATATTTTATTTTGGCAATGTATGAAACCCAATGGGGGAGGCTCTATGCCGTCCGAATTGGAGAGTAGAATTACATCAGACCTAGGAGGGATTGATCAATTCAAAGAAGCTTTTATTCAGGCAGGAACAACTCAATTTGGTTCTGGATGGGCTTGGCTTGCCATCGATAATGGTAAATTAGTGGTCACAAAGTCACCTAATGCTTCTAATCCTCTAGTTGATGGAATGAAGCCAATACTGGGATGTGACGTATGGGAACACTCATATTATATAGATTATAGAAACAAACGACCTGATTATTTAAAAGCTTTTTTAGATAGTCTAGTAAACTGGGAATTTGTTGCTTCTCAATTAGATTAAATATAAGGCTGCTTATAAAAAAGCAGCCCTAATTTTTTATTTAAGCTGATAAAAGTTTAGAATTCGTATTAACTTTTATTTTTCTGGGTTTTTGGTGTTCAGGTATTTCTCTTTCAAGATTTATACTTAACAGACCATTTTTTAAATCAGCCTTTATAACTTTTACAGTATCAGCTAACTCAAACTTTCTCTCAAAATTTCTGTTGGCAATTCCTCGATAAAGATATTCTGATTTATTCATAGTTTTATCATCACCCATTTCACCTTTAACAGTCAAAAGATTACCCTCTTGGGATATATCTATTTGGTCCTCACCAAAACCGGCGATAGCCATGGTAATTTGGTAAATATTTTTGTCATGTTTGACGATATTATATGGTGGATAAGAAGCACCTTTATTGTTCGTAGAAAAGACGGTATCAAAAAGTTTATCAAACTCATCGAAACCAACTGATGATCTCCATAGAGGAGATAAGTCAAATGTAGTCATAATTAACCTCCTTAAGCGTTAATTGTTATTTGCAGTTTTTAAACCTGCGTTAATAAAGAAATTCCAAATGGCAATTTCTCTTACTATTAATTTGGGATTTCAATTTTGAATTTCAAGACTTTCAAATTGACTGTTGGATAATTTTTTTAGATGATAGGCTCCTTTAATGTATTCAATTGTTGCAAATAAGCCCGGTGATACTAGCGTTCTTCAAAGGAAAAGTATTGAGCTCACTGAACTTAAATCGAATGAAATTTTGATTAAAAATAGAGCAATTGGAGTAAATTTCATCGATATTTATTTTAGAGCAGGATTATATCCTTGGCCTGTTGACAAAGATCTTGTTTTAGGCTCTGAAGGTGCAGGCGAGGTTGAAGCTATAGGCCCCAATGTTACAAAGTTTAAAATAGGGGATCGCGTAGCATATGCTCAACCTAATAATGCTTACGCAACACATAGAATGATATCAGAGGATCTCGTAGTTTCTATCCCAGATAGCATATCTTTCGATCAAGCAGCCGCATCAATTCTTAAAGGACTAACAGTAAAGTATCTTGTTTGTGACAGTTATAACTTACAAAGTAATCATGAGGTATTATTTCATGCTGCGGCTGGAGGCGTAGGATTGATCGCAGGCCAATGGATAAAAGACATTGGTGCAAAATTAATAGGCACAGCTGGTAATTCAGATAAATGTGAGTTAGCAAAGCAAAGAGGCTTTGACGAGGTTATAAATTACTCTGAAAAAAATTTTTTAGATGAAGTATTAAAAATCACAAATAACAAAGGCCTTGACGTGGTTTATGACAGTGTTGGTAAAGATACAATGTTTCAATCATTTAAATGTTTAAAAAAACACGGGATGTTAGTTAGCTTTGGTCAATCATCTGGACCATATAAAGACATTCAAATGACAGATCTAGCATTTGGTTCTTTTTATTTAACTCGACCTACACTATTCCATTTTTACGCTAATAGAGAGTGGCTTGAAATTGCAAGTCATAAATTATTTGAGATGATTGTAAAAGACAAAATTAAATTGGATAAAATTACTAAATATGATCTTGATAATGTTGCTGACGCTCACACAGATATGGAAAATAGAAAGACTTCGGGATCTATTGTCCTAAAGATTTAACTTCACTAAATACTTCTTTAAGAGTTTTCTCTAGAGTATCAAATATTATACCCATCTCCTCCTCCGATGTAATAAAAGGGGGACATAACACAATTGATGGTCCAAGAGGTCTACATATCAAACCATTTTCAATACACTTATTAGCAACACGCTCGCCAATGGATATCGAACCATCGAAGGGTAGTTTATTTTTTTTATCTTGAACCATCTCTAAAGCGCCCATAAGTCCAATGCCGCGAGACTCACCTATAAACTCTAAATCTTCAAAGTTCTTTAAACCACCCATAAAAATTGGCTCAAGGTGTCTAACATTTTCAATCATTTTCTCATTAATGATAATATCAATTGCTTCTAGCGCTAGGGCACAACCTACAGGGTGCCCACCGGCTGTGAAGCCATGAAAAAATTCCTCTGCCTCATAAGAAGCCTCCATCATTTCTTTTGTCATTTTTTCTCCCAAAATAACTGCACCAAGTGGAAAAAAACCTGATGTTATACATTTAGAGGCAATAATAATATCGGGATCAATATTGTATGTTTGAGATCCCCATAAGTTACCAGTTCTACCAAAACCACAAATTACCTCATCAGCAATAAATGGAATATTGTATTTTTTTAAAATTTTTTGAACTATCTCAAAATATCCTTTTGAAGGAGGGATCACACCACCTGCCCCCATAACAGGTTCTGCAAAAAAACCTGCAATGGTATCAGGTCCCTCTCTTAAAATTAAATTTTCTAAATCTTCGCCCATTCTTTTGGTAAACATTTCCTCACTCTCTTTTTCTAAGCCATATTTCCAATAATGAGGACAAGCTGAATGTAAAAAACCATCTAAGGGTAATCCAAATTCACTATTGTATGGTTTTCCTGTCATCGAAGCAGAAACAGCCGTTACACCATGATATGAATTTATTCGAGTAATTATTTTCCTTCGATTAGGATGCCCTTTTCTTTTATTAATAAACCATAATAATTTTACAGTAGTGTCATTAGCTTCAGATCCTGAGTTTGTAAAAAAAACTTTACCATCCGTGAAAGGAGATATTTCAATTAATTTATCTGCAAGTTCTACAGCTGGTTCAGATATTCTTCCAAAAAAGGCGTGGTAACCAGAAAATTTTTCATATTGTTTTTTTGCTGTTTCAACCATTCTGGGATGATCGAAACCAACCACAGAATTCCATAATCCTGAATTGGCATCTAAATATTTTTTTCCATCTTGATCGTAAACATATATTCCTTTCGCTTGGTTTAAAACAATAGGACCAAGTACATTTAAATTTTTAAGATCGGTAAAACCATGTAAAACTTTATCTGTATTAATCATTTAATCTACAACCTCATATAAACTTTCTAAAATTGGAATATTTCTAAATGGAATATCCACTAATCCTGTATCAGCAAGAAAATATCCAATAAAAAAGAAGAGTATCATGAAAATTAACTTCAACATCTTTAAAAAAGGATAATATAGAAATCAAAAAAGGGTTAGAACAATTTGTCCTAACCCTTTAAGAAAGAAGTGGCCCACTAAGAAAAAAGCCGCTTCTATAAGGCTGTAAAAAGAGATTAATCTCTTATTTTTGATTATAATTACGGGTAAAAATAACATCAAGAAAATTGAAATAACCACAATATATAGAATAAATTAGATCTATATGCTACTAAACTTAGTTAAATCAGAAAATGAGCATCTTTAGATTCCTAGATAATATTCCGACTGTTTTTTTCACAATTATTTGGATTGGATTACTCGGTGCAATAACTTTAGGTGCACCATATATTTCTATTGAAGACATAAAAATTCTTATCACAATTAAAGATAATGAACTAGTTTCAAATTTTTCAGAGTTTTTCAATCCACATTTGATATTTTTAAATATCGCATCAAAGCTCACGAATTTTTTTGGTTTTAATAATTACTTTCTATTTAGAATACCGAATTTTATATACTTAGGATTATTAATTTTTGTCTCATATAAAATTATTAAATTAAAATTTTATGACCTCAATTATTTAATGCCTCTTACAGCAGTGATGTTAAGTGGCACAATTTTAATTTCAATGATAACCATTGATGGTTCTCTTATTTCAGGCTTGGTGACTTTATTAATATTCTATTATTTATTAAAAATTTTTGATGATGAAAATTTTTATAATGTATTTTTTTTTATATTATTTAGTTTAATTGCATTAAGTCTCAATAATTTCTATTTTGTTATATTAATAACATTTTTGATATTCATAAAATTATTTAATTTAAAGCTAGAGAAAAAAAAACATCTTAACTTAATTTCTTATCTAAGTTTTATTTATATATCTTTTTTAGTTTTTCTGATTATTCAGGGTATTAATAAAACGGATTACTATTCCATACTTAATTTCGATCCAAATATTTTATTAAAGAAACTTTCAAAGAGTGTTATTTTTTTACTACCTTTATTAAGTTTGCTAATTATTTCTATTTTTTATAATGGCATAAAAAGAATTAACTGGAATAAGGAATTGATTATATTCCTTTTTTCAATAATTCTTTGTTGGTTTATGTTTATTTTTTCTAATAAATTAAATATATCGATTTTAGTCTTTTTATTACCAATAATGTCTATTTATATTTTTAGAACACTAGAATTTGTTGAATTAAAATGGTCGAAAATAGTTTTAGTTACCCTTTTTTTTATACCAGCAGGCATAATTTATTTTGATACCTCCCTTTATCACAGTACTTCAGAGATACCTCAGATAAATTATATTTTTTATTTAATGATAATTTTAGTATCATTAATTAATCCAGTTTTTTCTCTCCAAGGAAAATCCTTAACTACAGTATATAAAACTATCTCATTTTCTTTGATTTTAGTTGTATTTTTTACTTCAGTCTTTTTTTATTCACAGTATAAGAATAAAACATTGAGTCCCGTTATCTATGATACTTTAAAAAATGATTTAAATTGTGATATAAAAAAATCCGAATTTATATTGGAAGAAAATTATCCACTAGATTTAATGTTGTTTTTTAGTGACAAAGTGAAACCAGACTATTTTTCAGATTGCCAAATAGAATTCAAATTTAGTTCCCTTGATACAATGCCAATAGAAGATAGTGACTCAATAAATAAAACCATACTCGATATGACAACAAAATCATTCATAAATATCAACTTTAATAAATTATGACTTTCTTCAATCAGTTAAACTCGCAAGAAAAAAGAATAAGTATTTATCTGCTAATTGGAGCTTTTTTTTTCTTATTATTTGATTATTCAGTAGCTTCTTTTTTTGACAGTATTAATCATCAAACAAAGTCTCTTTTTGGAACACTCACTCACTTTGGTGACTCTTTATATTTTTTTGTACCTACTATTTTAATCTGGGGCTTAATAAAAATTATAAAAAGTAAAAATCAGATTATGGAAACTGTAAGTGACATTAGTCTATTTATTTTTTTAAATATCTTATTAAGTGGCATAGTTACACAAATATTAAAACATATCTTTGGAAGACCACGGCCAGTCTTATATAATGGTTTTGAATTAAAATCGTTAGATATAATACAATTTGACTCCAAATGGCATTCATTCCCATCAGGTCATACTGCAACTATTTTTGCTTTTATCTTTTGTATGATATTTCTCTTTCCGAAAATTAAAAATGCATTGATAACCATTGCAATTATTATTGCATCCACGAGAGTCATAGTCGGTGCTCACTTTATTAGTGATATCTTTGGTGGCACGCTTGTTGCATATCTTTCAACAATATTTATTTCAAAAAAACTAGCAGATAAAAAAAAGCTATTTACATCAGAGAATGTCAAATTAATCCCAAACAATAACGTTGAAATAATTTCAAGTAATATTTCCAATTTTTATACAAACATTTTCTCTCTTTACTTGAATTTTAACTTTTACTTTAAAACCCTAACCATAACCCTCTTACTCTCTATAGTATTTTTCATATTTCCCTCATTAGACATAACTGTTAGTGGCCTATTTTTTGGACAGGACGGTAAATTTATTGCTTCAGAGTCTGACTGGTTTATCTATTTTGTTCGTAAGATGTTGCTACCACTTATGGCTTTATTAGTTTTCTTTGTCCCCATAGCTGCTGTTTTCAAACAAATTTATTATAAAGAAAAAATTTTAAATGTTGCTGTTAGAGAGTGGGTTTACTTGTTTTCTTGTCTTATTATCGGAACAGGTATTGTTGTAAACTCTATTTTTAAAAATTTGTGGGGTCGTGCAAGGCCTAATGACACCATTCAATTTGGAGGAGAAGAGCCATTTACCATTCCATGGTTAAATGTTGATTATTGCAGTACCAATTGTAGTTTCGTTTCAGGTGACGTTTCTTTTTTTACGTTATCTTTGGCTTTACTAATAATTTTCAATAAAACTTCATGGAACACATTTGCATATGCTTCAATTCTTTTAATCTCGTTATTAAGAATTATGGAGGGTGATCATTTTTTGAGTGATACGATTATGAGTTTTATAATCACATATGTAATAATTAAGGGTCTCAATGATATCTTTAAAAATTTTCCAGAGGATCTTAATTTAAATCAATTAAAAAAACCTTCTTGGCTGACTAAGAAAAATTCTAATTAAAAATACATATAATTTTATATATATAGATTTTTATGATATTTTATATCGTGAAAAATTTTTTTAGCTTTTTTTTAGTTTCTTTATTAAGTCCATTCTTTTTATTCGCCGCAGATTTGATACCAGAAAAATTTCATGGAACATGGAGTAATGACTGTTCCAAAGAAGAAGATGTTTTTATTATTACTCAAAGTGGCTACTTCAATCTTTATGAAAGCCAGGACGAAATAGACGATTATGCGTATTTCTATCTTCAGTTTTCTGACTCAAAGACATATAAAGATTGGATTTATCTAAACGGTGAAATATTTGAATTTAAAAATGTTTTTATGAAACTGAATGACGATATTTTAGAGGTTGTATTTGAAGAGCAAGATAATCCCGATGAGTCCTATGATTTTTTAAATAATACGAATAATACTTTTACATACGCAAAGTGCGATAACACCCCAGCTAGTCTAATCTTAGTATTTGGAGAGGTACTATCATATATGAATTCAAAAGCATCTTTATCCTGTTCAAATTTCTCCAAGAATAAGGGAGAGTGCTTTGAAGATGTTTTTAGTTTTTTAGATGTCTCTGGTAATAAAGCACTTTCAAATGCTGAGATTAATAGAGCTTCTAAACTTTTAGTTTTTTTTAGCACAATAAATGGGCAAGAATTTGATGAGGCAGGAATGTTTGGAATAATTTCTAGTTACGCTATCACCCCTTTGCTTACTAAAGTTGTTTTAAATAATTTTGATTTTGACAACAGTGCAGATCTTACACTAGAAGAAATACTTCAAGACAGAGAGGGTTTATTTGACTTAGATTTTGATGAAAATGATCAAATAGAAATTGATAATCAAAAAATTAACGAGCAAATTAGAGATTTCATTAATAAGCTTCAAGGTTTAGGGAGTTTTTTATAAATTAGATTGGCGGTTCCGCAAGGATTCGAACCCTGACTAAATGATCCGAAGTCATTTGTGCTATCCGTTACACCACGGAACCAATTATTGATTTTATTAACTTTTTAATTAATTCATAGAGGATATATTTTTTTAAGGGACAAATATGGGACACTAAAGATATAATTTTATTAATGAAAACCTTCTTAGCCCTATTGTTATTAATCCCTAGTTTGAGTTGGGGATTAACATTTAAAAATGGAGAGCAAGTTGGAAGTTACAAGGGTATTGGTTGGCCAACTATTGAAAAACATGGATTAGATGCTGGTAAAGATTGGAGTCAAAGCGTCGATACTGAATTTTCAAGACTTGGTGAGTCATCACACAAATTTGAGTTTAGAGCACTTGACTGTAAAGACTTTGATTGTGAGAGGGGAAAATTTAAGGGTTCTTTTGGAAGAACTGAGACTTATATAAATACAAAAGAGAGAGGAGAAAATTGGTATGCATGGTCATTTTTTATAGACAATTCTGAGCTTACTTATTCGTCAACTACTCATGAAGAAATTGACAATCATTTAATTCAATTTGGACAAATGAAATTATCATATGAAAATAAAGTTTTTTCACACTGCAGAGATAATGGTTCTGAAAACGTTTTCATATTTCAATATAAGAAGACATATAAAGGGTTAGCCATTAATAGAACGCACTGTACAAAAAAAACTGTTGTAGAGACCGATGAGACTGCAACGGTAATTCCAGAAAATATTTTATTTAACCAATGGCATGATGTAATTATTCATGCAAGTTGGGGCAACGATGGATTTCTAAAACTATATATAAATGGAGATTTAAAATATGTTGAAGAGGGATTTATAACTAATATTTATTCTTACAATGGTAAATCTTACGGACCTTCTTTTCGATATGGTATATACCAAAATAATGCTCCTAAAGGTTTTAACGGTAAAATCACAGCTTGGTATGATGGAATTGCTAGAGCAAAAAAATGCACAGATAAAAACTTTTCTGAATTGTTAAATGACTTAGGGTACTCATGTGACTCTATCGCAGACTATGATAATCAGGTTATAAAACCTACTTTTATCCAATATAAAGATTGATAAAACTAGCAAGAACTATGGAGTAGGTTTATATTAGAAAGATGACAACTTTATCTAGCTCTATTTTTTACATACTAACAGGATGGACTTGTGCAATAAATATATACAAATTTTTTTACCAAAAAAAATTAAAGGACTCTCAAAAACAAGACGGGCAAAATGTAGCTCAGCTTAATGAAATGAAATCACATTTTAAAAAGGCAGATAAACTAGGTAAGATTTTTTTAACACTTTGGTGTTTATCTGCAGTATGGTTTTTCTATAATTTAAATGCGTAAGTTATAAAGAAATGATTAACCCAACTTTCGATAAAAAAGAACATTCAAAGTGGGAGTATAGAATTTATACCCAATATTTAGATGATGAAGAATTAAAGTCGGAAAATGACTGGCTTAATAAAGGTGGAAAAGAAGGTTGGGAGTTGGTCAATGTAATTAAGGATAAATCTGATATCCCTTCAAAACACAAAATGATTTATTATTTTAAGAGAGAAAAAATATCTTAAGTATTTCTATAATAGGTATTTAATTCAATGAATGAATATAGATATTTAATATTTGGAATAGTTATAATTATTATAACTTATATATTGTATTTAGGTCTGACTACTTAATGTTCCAATACAACTTCAAAATATATTATGAAGACACAGACTCTGGTGGAGTTGTATATTACGCAAATTATTTAAAATTTATTGAAAGAGCCCGCACTGAAATCATCAATGAGTTGGGATTTACACTTAATTCTTTATTGAAAGATCATGATCGACTTTTTTTAGTAAAAAAGATCGAATGTGATTATATTGAGTCATGCAAACTAGAGGATCAATTAACTGTTAAAAGCAATATTTTGTCTCTTAAAAATGCATCATTTGAGCTCGAACAAAATATTTACAAACAAAATAATATTATTTTTAAATCAAAAATTTTGATGGTTTGCGTCAATTCTCAAGGAGCTCCAAGTAAAATACCAGATGACCTTCAACGATTAATGAAAAACAAAGATGGATAAGTTATTTGAGCCAAGTAGAAAATTTATTAAAACTACTAACCTTTATAAATTTCAGACATATTTAGAACAAAAATTTTCTAAGAAATTTTTAAATTATAACAAGCTTTGGTTATGGACTAATAAGAATCCTGGTGAGTTTTGGGAGTCTATAGTTGAGTATTTTAATATCGACCTTGAGAGGAAAAGATTTTTTAAAGCTTACAAAAAAAAATCTTTTTGGAATTCAATTTTTTTTGATAACAGTAATCTTAATTATTACGATTTAATTTCTAAAAATAATTCATCAGATTTGGCCATTGAATTTATTGGAGAAAACAAATTCAGCGAAAAAATTATTTATAGTGATTTAAATAAAAGAATTAATGCATTAAGCAATTTTTTTAGAGATAAAGGCATTAAAAAAGGCGATGTAATTGTTGGATATCTGCCAAATATACCTGATACAGTAATAAGCTTCCTTTCTGCAGCAAAAATTGGTGCAGTTTGGTCTTCTTGCTCTGCTGACTTTGGAACACAAGCAGTGATTGACAGATTTTCCCAGCTTAAGCCTAAGCTTTTAATTGTTGCTGACTATTATTTTTATAACGGCAAGAAATTTCAATATTCAAAAAACTTAAAAACATTAAAAGCAAATTTAAATAATCCACTAATTTTAAAAACTAGTTATCCTTCAAATAATAACACTTCTGAATTAAAAAAAATTTACAATCACAAAAAATATTTAAAACTAAATAAAAATATATCATTGAGCTTTAATCATCCGCTATATGTTTTATTTTCTAGTGGAACGACAGGGCTTCCCAAGTGTATTACGCACGGCCACGGAGGCTCACTCCTTCAACATTTAAAAGAACTATCAATACACACAAATGTTAAATCTGAAGATAAAATGCTTTTCTTAACTACTTGCGGGTGGATGATGTGGAACTGGACAGTTTCAAACTTACTACTGGGTTCCTCAATCGTTCTTTATGATGGCTCCCCATTTTATCCAAATATAAATCGAGTTATCAATATTACAAAAGATACTAATTCAACAATGCTAGGTGCGGGAGCAAAAGTTTATGAAACTATCCAGAATAATTATAAATCAAATAAAAAAGATATTTTAAAAAAAATTAATTGTTTTATATCAACTGGCTCTCCTCTAAGCCCAGACACTTTTAAATTTATTAATAAAAGTTTAAATTCAAAATCTTTTATACATTCGGTGAGTGGCGGTACAGACATAGTTTCGTGTTTTATGTTAGGAATACCAACTTTACCTGTTTATTCAGGTGAAATTCAAGGACCAGGCTTGGGTATGGATATTGATGTTTTCAATGATAATGGCAAGCCAACCAAAAAGACAGGAGAACTAGTTTGCAAGACTCCTTTTCCCTCTAAGCCAATTTATTTTTGGAATGACAGAATGAATAATAAATATAAATCCGCATATTTTAAAAAATTTCCAAACATATGGTCTCATGGAGATTATGTGAAAAAAACAAAAAATGGAGGTTATGTAATTTTTGGAAGGTCAGATGCTACTTTAAATCCAGGTGGTGTTAGAATAGGAACAGGTGAAATATACAGTTGCTTACAAAAATTTCATTGGATTGAGGACTGTTTGGCAACAGGTTATTTGACTAAAAATGATGAAAAAATTGTCCTTTTTTTGAAATTGTTAAACACAAAAATTAATGTTGATTTTAATACAATAGTGAAAAAACACCTCAAGACATCGCTTAGTCCAAGGCATGTTCCTTGGAAAATATTTATAGTTAAAGACATTCCAAGAACAAAAAGTGGTAAAAACTCTGAAATACTTGTCAAAAAAATTATCAATAATGATAAAGTGCAGAACTTGGGATCGTTGGCAAATCCTGAGTCAATAATTGAATACAGAAGGATAAATATTAATGAGTGATGTTTTTATAATCGATGCAGTTAGAACACCAATAGGAGCTTATCTAGGTAATTACAAAAAAACTGAATCAGTAGAATTAGGAACCTCTTGTCTCAAAGAATTATTTGATAGAAATAAAACAATCAATACTAAAGAAGTTGAAGGATTAATTTTAGGACAAGTATTAACTAGTGGACTAGGAATGAATACAGCAAGGCAAGTTGCACTAGGTTCCGGAATGCAACAGACATCCTTTGCTTATGTAGTAAATCAAGTTTGTGGAAGTGGTATGAGAGCTACAATAGATGGTTCATCTAAAATTTATTCCGGCGAGTCAAATTTATTAATTGTTGGTGGTCAAGAAAGTATGTCCAGGGCACGCCACGCGTATCTGAGTAGAACTGGAGAAAAAAAATTAGGAAACAATATCTTTATAGACACTTTAGTTAACGATGGCCTAACAGATGCTTTTTCAAAAGAACATATGGGCATAACAGCTGAAAACGTTTCAAGAAAATATAATGTTACAAGACAAGACCAAGATCAATTTGCTTATCAGTCTTATCTAAAAACTTATAAGGCAATTAAAAATAATTACTTCAAAAACGAATTGACAAAAACATCTCTTAAAGATGAAATTCGAAAAGACACGACTTTGCCAAAATTAAGCCAATTAAAAGCTGTTTTTAAAAAATCTGGAACAGTTACTGCTGGAAATGCCTCTTCATTAAATGATGGAGCTAGTTTTTTGGCTCTAGCTTCAGAAAAATATGTAACTTCTAACAAAATTAAACCAATAGCAAAAGTACTATCTTGGGCGTCCTCAGCGGGCAATCCCGATTATATGGGTGTTACTCCAATTACAGCTATAAAGAAATTAATGAAGAAAATGAGTGTAAATATTAACTATTTTAATTTGGTTGAGGTCAATGAGGCGTTTGCTGCAACTTCAGTTGCTGTCCAAAGATCTTTAAAGATTGATCCAAGTAAATTAAATATTGCTGGGGGCGCTATTGCATTAGGACACCCCATTGGCTGTTCAGGTGCAAGAATTATTACAACCTTGTCTCATCAACTTAGAAGAACAAAACAAAAGTTTGGTGTTGCAAGTATGTGTATCGGTGGTGGTCAAGGTCTAGCAATTGCTGTTGAAAATTTAAAATAAAAAATCTAAGTGAGTGTTTCTCTTAAAGCAGCGATATTTTTATGTTTTGCCTCCTTATTTTGGTCAGGCAATTTTATAGTAGGAAGATTATCTTCAGTCGAGGATTTAGTATCACCCTTATCGTTATCTTTTTATAGGTGGGTAATAGCTTTAATTATTTTAACTCCCTTTTGTTTAAAAAATGCTTTAGTTGACTTACCCCTTTTAAAAAAACAACCAGGAATGGTTTTTTTGATCATTTTAACTGGTCCAACACTTTTTAACACATTAACTTATATTGGTCTAACAGCGACAACTGTTATTAATTCTTTATTAGTTATTTCGACAACCCCCATGTTGATAATCCTTCTAAACAAATTGATTTATAAAAACCAAACAAACTTGTTTCAAATGTTAGGTGTCATTTTATCTCTTATTGGTGTTAGCTATGTTATAACAAAAGGTAACTATCAAAATATATTTGATTCAAAATTTTACTCTGGAGATTTATTCATTCTACTTGCTGTTATATCTTGGGCATTGTATTCAATATTTCTAAAAAAAAATGAAACAGGTGTTTCAGGATTTAGTTTTTTATATTTATCATTTGTATTTACAGTAATCTTACTCTTACCTGTTTATTTATATGACGTTATAATCCAAAACAATTTCATAATATTTGACCACAAAACCTTATTAGTAATTGGCTATACCGGAACTTTTCCTAGCATCTTGTCATATATTTGTTGGAATACTGGAGTGGCTTTAATTGGCCCAAATAAATCAGGCCCTTTTCTCCACTTAATGCCTATTTTTGGCGGGATTCTTGCATATTTAGTCTTTCAAGAAACACTTCAGGGTTATCATTACGCTGGAATTTTATCTGTGATTGTTGGTATAATGATAGCTAATAAAAAATAATTAATTATTTCTTAATTTAGGAGGGGAATATTTATGGCAAAAAAGAAGTCTAATAATAAGACCATGAAAAGAAGAAATTTCCTTAAAGGTGCAGGTGCTGCAGCACTGGGTGCCGCAGCAGTTTCTTCATTTCCAGCACCGGCAATATCAGGTGGACACATGGAATGGATTGCATGTTCTGCTTTTGGTAAAGCAGGAGGTCTTGGTAAAGCAATAGATAGATTTGCAAGTTACGTTAACAATGCTTCTGATAAATTAAAAATTACTGTTTATCATGGTGGCGAATTAGTACCACCTCTTGAGTCATTGGACGCAGTAAGATCTGGTGCTGCACAAATGGCTTACGGTGCAGGTTACTATTGGACAAACATTAGTATGGCACCATCATTTTCTGCAGCTTTACCTTTTGGTTTAACAGCTCAAGAACAAAATGCATGGTGTTACTATGGTGGAGGAATTGAAGCAGCAGATAAAGCTTATAATGCTATCGGTGTAAAATTTCTTCCAATGGGTAATACTGGTAACCAGATGGGAGGTTGGTTTAATAAAGAAATTAATTCTCTAGCAGACTTTGAAGGTCTAAAAATCAGAATGCCTGGTCTTGGTGGAGAGGTATTAAAATCTTTTGGCGCTAATACAGTTCTTTTGGCTGGAGCGGATGTGCTTCCATCACTTGCATCAGGTGCGATTGATGCAACAGAATGGATTGGTCCTGCTGCTGACTTAGGTAAAGGATTACACCAAGCAGCTAAGTATTACTATAACCCAGGATGGCATGAGCCAGCAACTATCTTAGATTGTTCAATAGATATGTTTGAGTGGGAAAAACTTGATGACGCAACTAAAGAGCTAGTCACAATTGCAACTAAGGCAGTTAACATGGAAGTTCTATCTATGTTCCAAGCTGCAAACGATAGTTCGTATCAAAAACTTATTAATGAGCATGGTGTTCAAATGAGACAATTGCCAGATCCAGTTATGAATGCATTGGGTCAAAGAGCAGGAGAGGTTTGTAGCTCAATAGCAGCGGAAGACCCTGTTTCTCAGGCTCTTTTCTCACATATTGTTGAATTTAGATCATCAATTCTGAGATGGACAAATACATCTGAAAAAGAGTACATGAGAGTAAGAAGCCTTCCATTTACTTATCCATCAGCATAAATTCAAAATTAAAATCATCCCCGATACCTATTCGGGGATGATCTATCTATCAGAACATTTTATTTGGCAACCAGGTTGCTATTTCAGGATAAAAACCAACAATTAATATAGCTAATACCTGAATTCCAATGAAGGGAATTACTCCTCTGTACATGTTTCTAGTTTTAATGCTACTTGGGGCCACTCCTCTTAAAAAAAATAAAGAAAATCCAAAAGGAGGTGTTAAAAAACTAGTTTGTAAATTCAGTGAAATAAGAATACCTAACCATAATGGGTCTGCCCCGTTTGCAATTAATATTGGACCAACTAATGGAACGATGACGAAAATTATTTCGATATAGTCTAGGAAAAAACCTAATAGAAAAATTACTATCATTACTAAAATGAGTGCTGCGTAAAGCCCACCAGGTAGAGTTCCAAGAAAATGCTCTATCATTTCATCACCACCAAAACCACGAAACACAAGAGAAAACATTGAGGCACCAATTAAAATTACAAATACAAATGAACTAAGTTTTACAGTTCCTAAAGCTGTCTCTTTAATATTCTTGAAATTTAATTCACCCTTTAACAGTGCAATTATCGCAGCTCCAACAGCTCCAACTGATGCAGACTCTGTGGGGGTAGCTATTCCAAATAAAATTGAGCCTAAAACTAGCACAATAAGAGTTATGGGAGGCACGACTGATTTAGCAGCTTCAATGTATATCTCAGTTCTTGACTTGGTAGTTTCAACAGGTGGACAACTTAATGGGTTTATTCTAGCGTATATGAAAATAAAAATTATAAATAAGACTACTAACATCAATCCAGGTAGAATAGCACCAGCAAATAAATCAATTGCTGTAACCGGATCTGGAGCTAAATTACCAACTAACATCGCTGCTTCTTCATTCGCGCCTTGTAAAATTGTTGCTAATAAAACTAAAACAATTGAAGGTGGAATTATCTGTCCCAATGTTCCAGCAGCACAAATTGTGCCTGTGGCTATTTTTTGATCATAGCCAGCTTTCATCATTGAGGGTAAAGATAACATTCCCATTGTAACAACTGTTGCACCAACAATGCCTGTTGATGCTGCAAGTAACATACCTACTATCACAACACCAATACCTAGACCTCCTTTTGTAGTCCCAAAAAGTTCACCAATTGAATGTAATAGTCCGGCTGCAATTTTTGTTTTTTCTAACATTATTCCCATAAAAATGAATAGGGGCACAGCCACAAGGGGCTCATTAATCATTGTTCCAAAAATGCGTTGAGGAAAAAATCCTAGCATTCTGAAATTAAATATTTCCAGAGCATCCCCTAAAAATCCAAACAGAAGAGCTGTTCCAGCGAGTGTAAAAGCAACGGGAAAACCGAAAAGTAATAATCCCAATGTTGATACAAACATTACAATTGCTAAAATTTCAGGACTAATCATGATTTATTATCAGACAAATGGTAGTTTGAAAGGGTTAGTATTGATTTAATTACATTAGAGACTAATTGAAGAAATAAAACTAAACAGAACCATAGTATTGCACTTTTTAAAATATATAAAGCAGGCATACCGCCCGCTTCTCTAGAAACTTCCCCCATTAAAAAAGATCTATATACAAAGGGATAGCTGTAATTCCAAATAATATATAAAAAAGGTAAAAGTAAAAAAATATTTCCAAATAGATCAACAGTGGCTTTATATTTTTTTGATGCCTCTCGGTAAAAGACGTCTATTCTGACATGTTCATTAGCTAAATAAGTAAAACCAGCACCCAACATAAAAACAAAACTATGAAGCCAAACATAAACTTCTTGCATCCATATAAATCCAATATTGAACCCATATCTTAAGACGACAACAGTGAATACAACTATAACCATAGAGAAAACAAAAAAAGCACATAGATATCCTATGATTGTATTAAATCGATCAATAAATTTGGATAATTGTGCCAAAGCAGACATAGCAGCAGATTATATATAGACAATTAACATATTAAAGAGAGTATATTGATAGGTCGTGGTGCCAACTTTATATGAATAAAGCTTTCTCATGCGGGGTGAGATTCGGCACATTTAAACAAAAATGTTCACGACCTGATAGGATTTTAATTGAATATAGGGCATTTTCAGAACCTTAATTTCAATGAATGGGTAATTTGATTAACATTTTTTCCACAGCTTTAATTTATTCATGTAACGCATGAATTAATAAAATAATAGTTTTTTACTATAAGACATTTTTAAATATATTGCCTTTCTATGGCTCCAATATCACCACATTTGCAAATATATAGACCTTTTTTAACAATGGTATTTTCTATCTCCAGCAGGATAGGAGTAATTGCATTTGCTTTTTCTTTGCCTTTTTTTGCAATTTGGTTAGGAAGCTTAAATTTTCTTCCTCAACTTAATCAAGTATTAACATTGTTGATAAACTTGCTACCTATAAAGCTAATATTTGTCTTTTGGTTTTTTATCTTTAATCATCATTTGTTAAACGGTTTTAAATATTTCTTATGGTCATTTTCAATTGGAATGGATCTTAAAAATGTCTACTTAGTGACATATCTCATTCTAGTAGCAAATATTATAATGACTTTGATTTTTACTTGGATGATATTTTAATGAAAGCTTCTCAAAAGTGGAAAATAGAAAGAATTTTATATCTAGCGTTAATTCCTATTAGCTATTGGTTTATTTTATTTTTTTTAAGTTCTTACTCCGATGTAAATTCTCTCGTTATCTCATTATCTACTTCCACTAATAAAATTTTATTATTAATATTTTTTATCATATCAATGCTTCATATTAGAATTCAACTGGGCAAAGTTTATGAGGATTATTTTCAATTAAATAAAATGAAACTTTATTCTTTAATAACAGACGGAATTATTGGTATTTCCTTTATCCTCTTTTTACCGGTGTTATTTTTTTAATATGAATTATACAGATCATAAATTAGATGTAGTTGTATTAGGCGCTGGTGGAGCGGGCTTGAGAGCAGCTTTGGGGTGTTCTGAACAAGGCCTTAAAACTGCATGTGTCTCAAAAGTTTACCCTACAAGAAGTCATACTGTTGCGGCTCAAGGTGGAATTGGAGCTGCCTTAGCTAATATGGGTGAGGACAGCTGGCAGTGGCATATGTTTGACACTGTAAAAGGCTCAGACTGGCTGGGCGATCAAGACAGTATTGAATATTTATGCTCAAATGCAGTCGACTCAATTGTCGAGCTTGAACATTATGGTATGCCATTTTCAAGAACAGATGATGGTAAGATTTATCAAAGACCTTTTGGTGGCCATATGACAAAAAATGGTAAAGGCGAGCCAGCAAGCCGAGCTTGCGCTGCAGCTGACAGGACCGGCCACGCATTACTCCATACTTTGTATCAACAAAGCCTCAAAAATGACGTTGATTTTTATAACGAATATTTCGCTATAGACTTACTAAAAGATGACAATGATACAATTTGTGGTCTTTTAGCAATTAGTATAGAGGACGGATCATTGCATCGTTTTATTGCAAAAATGACAATTCTCGCAACTGGGGGTTATGGAAGAATTTTTCAATCCTCAACAAGCGCCCATATTTGCACTGGTGATGGAGCAGGCATAGCGCTTAGAGCCGGTCTTCCTCTATCTGATATGGAGTTTATTCAATTCCATCCAACAGGAATATATGGTGTGGGTGTTTTAATTTCAGAAGCAGCTAGAGGTGAAGGAGGTATTCTTAAGAACAACGAAGGCACAAGGTTTATGTTAGAATATGCCCCGAATGCAAAAGATCTTGCTGCTAGAGATGTTATATCAAGATTCATAAGTAAAGAGATTAGCGCAGGTAGAGGATGCGGACCTAACAAAGATTATATAAATCTCCATTTGGAACATCTTGATGCTGATATGCTTGCAAAAAGATTACCTGGTATTTCTGAGTCAGTTAAAGCCTTTTGTGGAAGAGATATTTCAAAAGAGCCAATCCCAGTAATTCCAACTGTTCATTATTGTATGGGTGGAATTCCTACAAATTTTAAAGCAGAGGTTTTGAAACCAAGTGACTCTAATACAGAAGAAGTCTGTGAGGGACTGATGGCTATCGGAGAAGCTGCATGCGCTTCAGTTCATGGAGCTAATCGACTTGGAACAAATGCTTTAGCTGAGCTCGTAGTTTTTGGAAGGGGCGCAGCAATTCAGGCCGGCCAAGTTATTGATACCAAAGAGTCATTGAGAACCCCATCTGTGTCGCAAACAAATTCTATCATAGAGAGATTAGAGTCCATTAAAAGTAACAAAGGAGATGTTTCAGTCGGTGAGCTAAGAGAGAGGATGCAAAAGACTGTTCAAAAAAGATTTGGTGTTTACAGAGAAAGTGAAACTTTGAAATTAGGCAATGATGAATTAGCCTCAATGTCACAAGATTTAAAACATATTAAAGTTAAAGATCAGTCTGATGTTTTTAATACAGATTTAGTTGAAGCTTTAGAACTACATAATTTAATGCAGGTTGCTGGAAGTGTTGGTGTTTCTGCTGAGCAAAGAACTGAAAGTAGAGGTGCTCACGCTAGAGAGGACTTTCCAGACAGAGATGATGAAAATTGGTTAAAACACACTCTTTTTTGGGGGGATGTCACTGATTATAAAGTCACCCATAGACCAGTAAGAATGACTACACTGAGTAATCAAATCTCTGTCATCCAACCACAAGTAAGGGTTTATTAAATGGTACAACTTACTCTTCCAAAAAACTCAGTTCCAGTTAAAGGAAAATCTTATTCTAATGTCGATCTCATTGATGAGCAATCTCAACAAAATCATGATATCCGAATTATAAATGTTTATAGGTGGTCTGGTGATGAAAATACCCCTCCTCAAATCGATCGATTTGAAATTGATGTAGCTAAAGCAGGAACAATGGTTCTAGATATATTAAATAAAATAAAAGCTGAAGTTGATCCAAGTTTAACTTTTAGAAAATCTTGTAGAGAGGGTGTTTGTGGATCATGTGCAATGAACATAGATGGAGTAAATACACTTGCATGTCAAAAACATATAGAAGAGTGTTCAGATGAAATAAATATTTATCCTCTTCCTCATATGAAGGTTTTAAAAGATTTAGTAGTTGATTTAAAAAAAGCGTTTGAACAATTTAAATCTATAAAACCATGGTTAAATAAAAAGTCTCCAAATAATAAACGTGAAAACTTACAGTCAGTCGAAGACAGAGATAAATTAGATGGTAAATGGGAATGTGTTATGTGTTTCTCATGTAGCACTTCTTGTCCTAGTTATTGGTGGAACGAGGATAAATATTTAGGACCAGCTGTATTGCTTCAAGCAAATCGCTGGATACAAGATAGTAGAGATGAAGAAAAAAAAGAAAGGTTGAATGAATTAGATGATAGTTTTAAACTATATAGATGTCATTCGATTATGAATTGCACGAACTCTTGTCCGAAAGGATTAAATCCAGCTAAAGCGATAGCTGAAATAAAACATGAAATATCCAAAATGGATAATAAGTGAATAAAATATCACTAATTGGTGCTGGAAATATTGGAGGCACACTCGCACATTTATTAGCTTTAAAAAAACTCGGTAATATAACACTTATTGATGTTGTTACCGGGATGCCCCAAGGAAAAGCTTTAGACCTTAGTCAATCATCAGCAGTCGAAGGCTTTACAGCTTCAATAGAAGGTACCAATGATTTTTCAAAAATGAAGGGATCTGACGTTATCATCATAACTGCTGGTTTACCCCGTAAACCTGGAATGAGTAGAGATGATTTACTTGAGATCAATGGAAAAATAATAAAAAAAATTGCACTAGATATAAAAAAATATGCTCCTAAAGCATTTGTTATTTGTATTACAAACCCACTAGATGCGATGGTATACGTTCTCCAGAAATATTCCAAACTACCCAAAAATATGTGTGTGGGCATGGCGGGAGTATTGGACTCCTCCCGAATGAAATACTTTTTATCAGATGCTTTGAAGGTATCCGTGAATGATGTTGAAACATTTGTATTGGGAGGCCATGGAGATGACATGGTCCCTCTAATTAATTACACAACAATAGGAGGTGTCCCTTTAATCGATTTTATAAAGCTTAAAAAATTCCCTTATTCAAAAATTGAAAAAATAGTCGATCGAACAAGAATGGGCGGTGGCGAAATCGTGAAGTTATTAAAAAATGGCTCAGCTTTCTACGCACCTGCTAGTTCGGCAATTCAGATGGCAGAGGCTTTTTTATTAAATCAAAAAAAACTTTTACCTTGTGCTGCTTATATCAATGGCCAATATGGCCTTAAAAATATGTATATGGGAGTACCTACAATTATTGGAAATAAAGGAATTGAAAAAATTATTGAGGTAAAACTTACAGCCAAAGAGAAATTAATGTTAAAAAAATCTGTCAAATCTGTGCAGGGTTTAGTATCAGCTGTTGATAAGCTTTTATGATCAAAAATCAAATGACATCTTTATTAGATAGGCGTATACATAAACCTATTAATGAGATCTTATAATTCATTTCTCACAACTAATAATGCCTCTCAAGTAATAGCGATATATAGAGATTATATAAAAGACCCAAGTCTTGTTGATAAGAGCTGGCATGAATTCTTTAAAGCTCTTGCTCCTGAGGAAATTTCTATTCTAGCTGACTATCAAAAAATAAATTGGTCAAAGACTTCAAGAGATATTGATTTTAATCAGATTTCTCTTGATCAGGCAATTACTGACTCTCTTCGACTTGTAATGATGATAAGAGCTTACAGAGAGATAGGGCACCTTATAGCTGATCTTGACCCTTTAGGTTTAATGGCAAAGAACAATCCATCAGGTTTAGATCCCGAGTATTATGGTTTTCAAAAAAAAGATTATGATCGAAAAATTTTTCTATTTGGATATTTAGGATTTCAGAAAGCTACTGTACGTGAAGTTTTTGAAAAACTTCAAAGCATCTATTCTGGCACCTTGGCAATTGAATACAAACATATTCAGTCCGCCGAAGAGTACAAATGGCTGAAGGATAGAATAGAAGAAAAAAAAGACATGCAATTAACCCCTAAGGGTAAAAGAACAATCTTGGAGAGATTAATTACAGCAGAATATTTTGAAAAGTTTCTAGATACAAAGTATAGAGGTACCAAAAGATTTGGACTTGAAGGAGCTGAGTCTACAATACCAGCGCTTGAACAGATTTTAAAAAGATCCTCAGAATATGGTGTAGAAGATTTTTCCTTTGCATGCGCCCACAGAGGAAGACTAAATATATTAGCTAACATAGTAAAAAAACCTCACGTTCAAATTTTTGGAGAATTTATCCATGGAGGCGAGAATGCCCTCAGTGATCAGGGCTCTGGTGATGTTAAATATCATTTAGGTGCAAGCTCTGATAGAAGTTTTGGAGGTAAGATTATTCATGTGAGTATGGCAGCTAATCCCTCTCACTTAGAAGCGGTAAATCCAGTTGTAGCCGGCAAAATAAGAGCTAAACAAACAATCATTCAAGACAAAAATAATACGAAAGTTTCTGGTCTACTAATTCATGGAGACGCAGCAATTGCTGGACAGGGTATTGTTGCTGAAACCTTTACTATGTCACAATTAAATGGCTACAGAATTGGTGGACTAATTCACTTTATTATTAATAATCAAATTGGATTTACAACTAGTCCTCAATATAGCCGATCTGCACCTTACTCTTCAGAGATAGGAAAAATTGTTCAATCCCCAATATTTCATGTAAATGGAGATGACCCAGAAGCTGTTGTTTTAGCCTCAAGAGCTGCAACAGAATTTAGAAACACATTCAAAAAAGATACGCTTGTCGATATGTTTTGTTACAGAAAACATGGACATAACGAGGGTGACGAGCCCTCTTTCACTCAACCATTGATGTATCAAACTATAAAAAAGAAAAAAACAGTTGCCAGTATTTATGCAGATAAACTTATAAGCCAAGAAGTAGTAAATACAAAACAGGTAGACTTCATCAAAGACAGAATATGGTCTGATCTCGAGAAGAAATTTGAAAAAGCAAAAAACTATAAATTAAAAACAAAATCTTGGATGGGTGGACAATGGAGTGGATTAAGTCTTGCACCAAAAGATCCACTTAGAAGAGGTAGAACAGCTGAGTCAGAAAAATCCTTAAAGGAAATTGGCACAAAAATTTCACAAATACCTAAAGGATTTAATCTTCATCCAAAATTAGAAAAATTTAATAAATCTCGATTAACTTCAATAAAATCAGGAAAGAATATTGACTGGTCTTTTGCTGAGGCTTTAGCATTTGGAGCATTGTTAAAGGAAGGATATAGAGTGAGACTTGCAGGTCAAGATTCTGGAAGGGGAACTTTCAGTCAGAGACACTCAGTTTTTTATGATCAAAAATCAGAAGAGAGATATATTCCACTCAATCACATTGCTAAAAATCAAAAACAGTTTGAAGTAATTGATAGTTTTCTCTCTGAATTAGGTGTCCTAGGTTTTGAATATGGTTACTCATTAGCAGACCCAAATACTTTGGTTTTATGGGAGGCCCAATTTGGAGATTTTGCCAACGGTGCCCAAATTATTATTGACCAGTTTATTGCTTCAAGTGAGAGAAAATGGATGCAAATGAGTGGATTAGTCATGTTATTACCTCATGGTCATGAGGGTATGGGTCCTGAACACTCCAGTGCAAGAATAGAGAGATTTCTTCAAATGGCAGCAGAAGATAACATTCAGATTGTAAACTGCACCACTCCTGCGAGCTACTTTCATGCTTTGAGAAGGCAAATACATAGAAATTTTAGAAAACCACTAATAGTATTTACTCCTAAATCCACACTGCGCCACCCAAATAATGTATCCTCTATAAGTGAATTTACTGGACGCTCATCTTTTCATCGCCTTATTGAAGATGAAATCAAAAACCCAAAAAGGATAATTTTCTGCTCTGGAAAAATATTTTATGAATTAGATGATTTTAGAACAAAGAATAATATTAAAGATGTAAAAATAGTTCGTATTGAACAAATTTATCCATTTCCATTTGATGCCATAGGAGAGGTTATATTAAAACATAAAGAAAGTGAGATTTTATGGGTTCAAGAGGAGCCAAAAAATATGGGAGCATGGAGTTTTGTTAAAAGTCGTATTAGACATGTTTTAGTAAAAAATAATTTAAACAAAAAAGTTCATTATGTCGGAAGACGCCCTGCAGCAGCTCCTGCTACAGGCATATCAAAAAGACATAGTACTAATCAGCAACTAATCAAAGAATTAGCTCTTAAATCATCACTAAAACGTGTTATAAAAGAAAGAAGTGGTGTCAGTTTTATGAAATTTAAAAACTTACCGAAAGAGTAATGAAAAACATAACAGTACCTGAGCTTGGAGAGTCAATCATTGAAGGCACGCTTACATCTTGGTTGATCAAAGAGGGAGATAGCTTTGAGTCTGGCGACAATTTAGCTGAAATTGAAACAGAGAAAATCACAATTGAAATTCCTGCTCAAACCTCTGGAAAATTAACAAAGATAATAACCCCAGAGGGATCTACTGTGAATGTTGGTCAATCTATTGCTGAAATATCAGAAAATACGACTACCGAACAAAAGCCCAAACCAGAGACAAGTCAAATTGAAGAAATAAATGAAGAAAAACAAACAATCGACCCATCAAATGTCTCTAAAGTTAGCGAAAATCAAACAATAACTCCAGCTAAGGTAGTTGATCTTCCAAACTTCGACAAAGATGACTCTACGTTAAATGAAAAAACTGTCTCAATGTCAAAATTAAGGCAAACAATTGCCAGAAGGTTAAAAGAAGCTCAAAATACAGCTGCCATTCTCACAACATTTAACGAAGTCGATATGTCAGCAATTATGTCTCTTAGAAAAAAAGAACAATCAAGTTTTCAAAAAAAACATGGTGTGAAACTTGGCTTTATGTCTTTTTTTGTTAAAGCCTGCACAGAAGTTTTAAAAGAAATACCAGAGATTAATTCAGAAATTCACGAAGATAAAATAATTTATAAAAACTACTTTGATATAGGTATTGCAATTGGATCTGAAAAGGGGCTTGTTGTTCCAATAATTAGAAATGCTGGAGATTTATCAAATGCAGAAATTGAAAAGTATATTATTGAATTATCTGAGAAAGCAAATTCAAATAAACTTTCCATGAGTGATTTATCAGGAGGAACATTCTCAATTACAAATGGAGGAATATATGGTTCTATGATGAGCACCCCAATTATCAACCCACCTCAAAGTGCTATATTAGGTATGCACTCAATAATTGATAGACCTATCGCTGTAAAAAAGAAGATTGTTATAAAACCAATGATGTATGTTGCATTAAGTTATGACCACAGATTAATTGATGGTAAGCAAGCAGTAACTTTTTTAGTTAGACTGAAAGAACTGTTAGAAAATCCAAAAATTATTTAATTTTTTAGAATATTTTTTAAAACAAAATTTAATATGCCGTCTGCTTTATAATATTGTAGCTCATTGATAGTATCAATTCTTAAAATACAATCTATTTTTATATTTCTCACATTGCTTTGAATAATGACTTCTAATTCTTGTAAAGGCTTCAGGTCTTCAGTAAGTTTTATATTTATCAAATCTGACGATTGAATATTTAAATCATTTATCGTGTGACTTTTAAGTTGTATAGGCAGTACTCCCATTCCAACCAAATTTGATCGGTGTATTCTTTCAAAACTTTCAGCAATAACCGCCTTAATACCTAATAACTTCGTGCCTTTTGCAGCCCAATCACGCGATGATCCAGTTCCGTATTCTTCTCCTGCAAAAACTACAACATTTTCAGACCTTTTTGCATACTCCATAGCAACATCATAAACGCTCATTTTTTTCTTATCAGGTTCTAAAATTGAGTATCCGCCCTCAACGTTTGATAGCAGTTGGTTTTTAATTCTTATATTGGCAAAAGTACCCCTTACCATTACTTCATGATTGCCCCTTCTAGCACCATATGAATTAAAGTCATTTTGACGTATTTGCCGTTCCATGAAGTAGTTGCCAGCAGGACTATCAACTTTAATAGCCCCTGCAGGTGAAATGTGATCTGTAGTAACACTATTGCCTAGAAGTAACAAAGGTCTTGCATTCTCAATTGGCTTAAACTCTTTGTCATCATTTGATTGATTATCAAAAAACGGAGGTTTCTGTACGTAAGTTGATGAAGAATTCCAATTATACAGGTCTCCCGTAGAAGTATTAATTTTTTGCCATTCTTTTGGCCCATCTAAAGCATTAGAGTATTGTTTTTTAAACATTTCAGGCGATACATTTTTTTCAACAGCATTTCGGATTTCGCTATTGCTTGGCCAGATATCTTTTAAAAATACTTCATTACCATCTGTGTCAATACCAATGGGATCACTTGTTAAATTAATAAGTACAGACCCTGCTAAAGCATATGCTACAACTAAAGGTGGTGAGGCAAGATAATTAGCTTTAACGTGTGGGTTAACTCTGCCTTCAAAATTTCTATTACCTGAAAGTACTGAAGCAACTGTTAAATCATTTTTTGAGATACACTCGGCAATATCTTTATCAAGTGGTCCTGAGTTTCCTATACATGTAGTGCATCCATAACCAACTAGATGAAAACCAAGTTGGTCTAAATATTTATTCAAACCCGATTTATCCAAATAATCAGTAACAACTTTTGAACCAGGTGCTAAAGAAGTCTTAACCCAAGGTTTTACTTGTAGACCTAATTCACAAGCCTTTTTTGCGACTAAGCCTGCTGCAACTAAAACATCTGGATTAGAGGTATTAGTACATGAAGTAATAGCAGCTATTACTACGTTACCATCTTGCATTTTATAATTGTGATTTTTAATTTCTTTTTCAACGGGTTTATTTTTTGAAAATTCTTTAAAGTTTAAATTCACTTTTTCTAAATTAATTCTATCTTGAGGTCTTTTTGGCCCTGCTAATGATGCTTGAACATTTTCTAGTTGTAAATGAACGGTATCATTATAATTACATGTGTCATCGGCCCACAAACCTTGAATTCTATTATATTTTTCAACAGTATTTATCAGATCGGAGTCCCTAGATGTCAACTTCAAGTACTTGATAGTCTCTTCATCAACTGCAAAAAAACCACAAGTTGCTCCATATTCTGGTGCCATATTGGCAATAGTTGCTCTGTCAGCGAGTGATAAATTTTTTAAGCCATCGCCATAAAATTCTATAAATTTTCCAACAACTCCTTTTTCTCGTAGCATTTGAACAATTGTTAAAACTAAATCTGTTGCTGTAACACCTTCTTTCATTTTTCCTGATACTTCAAAACCAATAACCTCAGGAAGCAGCATAGAAATAGATTGACCAAGCATTGCAGCTTCAGCTTCAATCCCTCCTACTCCCCAACCTAGAACTCCTAGAGCATTTACCATTGTTGTATGGCTATCAGTTCCAACTAAAGTGTCAGGGTATAAGAAATTTTTTTCATTAATTTCTCTGCTCCACACCACTTGTGCCAAATATTCTAAATTAACTTGATGACATATTCCCGTGCCAGGAGGAATAACTCTAAAATTTTTAAAAGCTTGTTGTCCCCATTTCAGAAATTCATACCTCTCTGCATTTCTTCCAAATTCCATATCTACATTTTTTTGGAAAGCATTTGGGCTTGCAAAATAATCAACCATTACAGAATGATCTATAACTAAATCAACTTGCGACATAGGATTAACTTTTGATGGATCTCCTCCATTTTTTGAAACAGCATCACGCATAGCTGCTAAATCTGCAACTGCAGGAACTCCAGTAAAGTCTTGCATTAATACTCTTGATGGAAGAAAAAATATTTCGTGTTTTTTTTCAGGATTTTCTAATACATTTTCGATAAGATCTTTATTAATATCTTTCCCATCTTCTAATCTCAACAAGTTTTCAATAAGTATTTTTTTGGATTTAGGTAGATTTTTTATTTTGGGAAAACTATCTTCTAATTTTGATAAATTAAAAAAATTGTATTGTTTTCCATTATTTGAAAATTGATCTAGAGTATTAAAACTATCTACTGACAACATAGTTTTATTATTAACATTAATTAGTGAATTTATTTATGCATTATGCTAATTAATTATCTTTTAAATCTCTCTTTTAAAAGATCATATAACTTTTGCGAGTCATAACTAAGATCCCTTCCAGATCTTTTTATCAAACCTATTGTTCTTGTTACAGACGGATCAATTAAAGGCCTGTAAGATAAAGAAGAATAATCTTTAGAAATAGCCAACTTAGGGGCTAAAGTTATACCAAGTCCTTGCTCAACCATATTCAACGCTGTTGGTATATGTCTCACTTCGTAGGCCCAATCTATATCTTCATCTTGCAGGGCAAGCGCATTTTCAATGTAAATTCTACTCCCAGAGCCTTTCCAAATTGAAATAAAGTTCCTACCTTTGATTTCAGATATTTTTATTTTTCTTTTTTTTTCTAACTTATCCCCTTTAGGAAAGACTACTACGTAATCTTCCACAAATAAATTTTCAAAATTTATTCCAGGTTCTTGTTTGCCAGTAAAATTAATACCAAAGTCACATTCTCCCCCTAAAACACTATCAACAACATTATTGGATGACCTTTCAATAATTTGAACCTTGCATCTTGGTTCAATTTCTTTGAATTTTTTTAAAGACGAAAATAATATATTTCTTAGAGCTGAGTGAACTACTCCAATTTTAATAATCGAGGGGAAGTTGTATTTTTCGTTAAGAGTTTTTGTTGCTGTTTTAACAGCCTCTATAATTCCTCTGGCACGGTCATAAAAGTTTCTACCAGAATAAGACAATTGAACTTTCCTTGTAGTTCTGTCAAATAAAGTAGTGCCTAATTCATGTTCTAATTTCTGAATTCTTCTTGAAAGAGCAGGTTGAGATAAATTCAAATTATTTGCAGCTTTTGCAAATGAATTAGTTTCGGTTAATTCTATAAATGCTTCTATATCACCAATCTCAATATTTATGCGCATACAACATAAATATCAAAATTTTTTTTATTTTCTATTCTTTTTTACAATTATTTTATTAACTGCCTTTAACCAACCTTGGTAAAGATATTTTACTTCTTTTTTGTGTAACTTTGGTTTGAATAATTTTTGACTTTGCCATTTTTTGGAAATTTCTTTCGTGTTTTCAAGCATTCCACTAGATAGTCCAGCTAAATACGCGGCTCCTAATGAAGTGGTTTCTGTAATCTTAGGACGATCACACTCTGATAATAAGATATTTGAGAGAAATTGAAGAAATTGTTCATTTTTTACCATGCCACCATCAACCTTTATTTTATTGATTTTTATTCCACTGTCTTTTTCCATAGAAATAATCAAGTCTTTCGTTTGATAGGCAACACTATCTATTGCTGATTTTACAAGTTCTGAAACACCAGTATTTCTTGTCATTCCAAAAATTGCTCCCCTTGCCTCACCGTCCCAATAAGGTGCACCTAATCCTACAAATGCAGGCACAAAGTAGATTTGTTGAGATTTGTCATTACTTTTATATAAATCCTCGGTTTCTTCTGCACTACTAATCACTTTTAATGAATCTCGAAGCCATTGTATCGCTGCACCCGCAATAAAAATTGAACCCTCAAGAGCGTATGTAGTTTTTCCTTCGATACGGTAGGCAATTGTTGTTAACAAATTATTCTTAGATATCTTTATATTTTTTCCTATATTCATAATCATAAAACAGCCAGTACCATATGTTGACTTTATAGAGCCTGGCTCAAAGCATGCCTGTCCTATAGTTGCTGCTTGTTGATCTCCAGCAATCCCCCCAATTTTAATTTTTGAGCCAAAAATCTTAGTGTAGCCAAATTCATCTACACTATCTTTAACCACGGGTAAAATCGATGCTGGTATATTAAATATTTTTAATAAGCTTTTAGACCATGAATTTTTAGTTATATCATACAGCATTGTCCTAGATGCATTAGTAGCCTCAGTATAGTGTGACCTGCCTTCAGTTAACTTCCAAAGAATCCAAGTATCAATTGTCCCAAATAAAAGCCTATTTTCTTTTAAAAGTTTTTTAGAGGATTCTATATTGTCAATAATCCATTTTATTTTGGTTGCTGAAAAATATGAGTCAATCACTAATCCAGTAATTTTTTGAATTTTTTTTGTATAACCTTTTTTTTGTAATTCTTTACAGTAATTTACTGTTCTTCGATCTTGCCATACTATTGCTTTGTAAACAGGTTCTCCTGTCTCTTTGTCCCAAAGCACTGTCGTCTCTCTCTGATTTGTTATACCAATTGCAGATATATCTGTTGGTTTAATGTTGGATTTTTTTATAGCATTTTTAGATGTTTTTAGGACTGTTTCAAAAATCTCTTTAGGGTCATGTTCAACGCAGCCATCTTTAGGAAAATATTGTTTTAACTCTATCTGATCAAAGGAAACTATTTCAAATTTATTATTGAAAACTATAGACCTAGTTGAGGTAGTCCCTTGATCAATTGAAAGAATGTATTTTCTCATCTATTTGAAGCACTATACATTAAGATTCTATAAATATTTTTTTAAAATATTTTCTAAAATTGCCAATTTTTCCTTTGGAAATTTTATTCCTAATTTAGTCCTCCTAAAGAGAATATCTTCTGGAGTTTTAGCCATTTCCTCTTGAACGAGATATTTAATTTCGAACTCATAAAGATCCTCAAAAATATGCTCCCCACCATCCATAAAACTCTTATAATATTGGTTTAAATTAATTATTTTATCTCCATATGTTTTCATCAATCTTTTTAAGAGTTTTTCAGGTATTAAAAAATTTTTATCTATAATCTCTTTTGCGCCAGGTAATATCTCATTTCCAGTCCAAGATTTATTAGTAATCTTAATATATTTTGAAATTTTCTTTAACGCATGTTCTGATAATTTTCTGTAAGTAGTAAGTTTCCCACCAAAAATTGTAAGTATCGGAGCACCGTTATCATCTATCTCAAATGTATAGTCTCTTGTAATCTTCGAAGCATTTTCGTTTAAGTCTTCAACCAAGGGCCTAACACCTGAAT
Source organism: uncultured Alphaproteobacteria bacterium (assembly GCA_902546975.1). Taxonomy (GTDB): domain Bacteria; phylum Pseudomonadota; class Alphaproteobacteria; order HIMB59; family HIMB59; genus HIMB59. Next base: position 233,142 of record CACCLU010000001.1, on the reverse strand, counting down.
ACGTCCAAATAATATCATCTTCAGTAATTTCTTTTTTGATAAATTTATTAACGGACTTAATAAGATAATTTTTTTCAATATCAGTTATCTCAGGATTGTCGTAAGTTTTAACTTCATGATCTGTTGTTCCAATTAATGTAAATTTATCCAAATAGGGTATTAAAAATATTATTCGTTTATCACTTAACTGTAGTATATAAGCCTGTTCACCAACATATAGTTTCTCGGTTATAATATGACTCCCTTGCACATGGCGTATTTTCTTTTTAGATTCAATTCCAATAATATTTTTTAGCACATCTAAAACATAGGGACCTGAAGCATTTATAATAACTTTTGATTGCAACACCTCGCCATTACTTAAAAAAACTTCCCAATAATTTTTTTTTCTCACAACTTTTTGGACTTTTGAATTAGTGCAAATTTTAGCACCTCTGCTTATGGCATCTTGAGCATTTAAGAGAACCAACCTAGCATCATCAACAAATAAGTCTGAGTATTCATAGCCAGTTATGAAATTAGATTTAATAGGGTTTTCATTATAATCAGTACCTAAGTTTACCACCTTTGATTTTGGAAAGGATATAAAACCTCCCATCCAATCGTATAGCATTAGTCCTAAACGTATCAACCATGTAGGGCGCAGACTTGGAACATGGGGTAAAACAAATCTTATCGGTTTGGTAATATGGGGTGCTATTTTTCTAATCACCTCACGCTCTTTTAAAGACTCTCGTACTAATCTAAATTCATAATTTTCTAAGTATCTTATTCCACCATGTATTAATTTTGTTGACCAAGATGAAGTTTTCGAAGCTAAATCTCCTTTTTCAATTAATGTAACTTTTAAACCTCTTCCGGCCGCATCTCGTGCGATTCCTACTCCATTGATCCCACCACCAATAATTAATAAATCTTGCAAAGTGTCTTAACCTTAAAGGAAAAAAAATAATTTTTTTAAATTTTCTATTTTTTTTTTGTCAATTTTAATCAAAATAGTTGAAAAATTTATTGACAAATCGATCAATATTTCAATCTTTTATTAAGTAGTCATTTAAGGTTCTTGTATATTGAGCAACATGTGAATAGGATCTTTCAAATGACTAAAAATGAGACAAAAATTAGAAAACAGATAATAGAAGCTTGCCTTTTAATGGAAAAAAAGGGTTTGAATCAAGGTAAAGCGGGCAACATCAGCGTTCGATGGAAAGATGGGATGCTTATAACCCCATCTGGTATTTCCTATGAGGGCATGAAAGCCAAAGATATAGTTTTTGTAGACTCTAAGACTAAACCTCATGGAATATGGAAGCCCTCAAGTGAGTGGAGATTTCATTTTGATATATTAAAAGAAAGAAAAGAATTTGATGCAGTCGTGCACAATCATCCTGCTTATGGCACAGGCATGTCTGTACTGAGAAAGGATATTAAAGCCTATCACTATATGATTGCCTTTTTAGGTGGTGACACAATTAAATGTTCTACTTTTGCAGTTCCAGGATCACAGGAATTATCAGATGCAGCATTAAAAGCTCTTAAAGGGAGGAAGGCATGTTTATTAGCAAATCATGGTACAATTACTTGTGGTAAAAATTTAGATGAAGCAATGTTTCTGACTGAAGAATTTGAAATTTTATGTAAGCAAATTACTATTGCAAAAATAAACGGTAAACCCCAATTGGTCGAAAAAAAACATATGAAAAAAATAATTGAGGCTATAAAAATGTATGGTAAATACTAATCCCTCATTTTCTCGGGAAGAATTAAAATCTTTTAAAGATATTTCTTTCAAACTTGGCTCAAATAGCCATTTAGTACAAGCAGCAGGAGGAAATACTTCAATTAAATCTGATGGAAGAATGCTTATTAAAGCATCTGGAACTTGGTTAATTAATTCTTTAGATAAAGATATTTTTGTTGAGGTTGATTTAAATTCCATTACTGAAAAAATAAATAATGGTAAAGAAGATAATTATATAGATGATATAATATCTAAAAATAATTTACATCCTTCATCTGAAACTTCATTTCATGCATTAATTAAGCATAAATATGTTTTACATGTTCATTCTACTACAGCAATTGCAAATGCAATTTCACAAAGTAGTGAGTCTGATTTGAAAAAATATCTCGACGAAGATTTTATCTTTATTCCTTACTGTCGACCTGGTTTTACTTTAACAATGGAAATAAAAAAACTAATTTTACCCTCAACTAACATATTAATTCTCGAAAATCATGGATTGATAGTTGCTGGTGATGATATTGAGGATACCTATAAATTGCTCTTAAAAATTCATAAAAAATTAGACTTAATCAGAAATAAAAAATTAGCCTTCGATTATTTTGAGGAGATTACAAATATTGATGGTTATATGCATAAAAATGCTGATAAATATAAATTATTCTCAACACAGAATGAGAAATTATTCTCACTTTTCTCTAAATCATTTTATCCAGATCATGTAATTTTTTTAGGCCCTGGCATACCTACATTTTTAGAAGTGAAAGAAGCAAATGAATTTATTCAAAATCTAAAGAGAAAGAATATCAATCTCCCCCCTTATTTAATTTTAAAATACAAAGGTCTTTTTGAAAACACTTTAGCTATTCCAGCTGCAAAAGAAATGATCGACTGTTTTTTGGAAGTTCTGCTAAGAATTGATTTATCAAAGTCTTTAAAATTTCTATCAAGTCAACAAGAGAGTGAATTATTGAATTGGGATATTGAGATATATCGTCAATCAATAAACTAATGTCATTTTATTTAGGAATTGACTTTGGTACGACTGGTGTCAGAACTTCTATAATTGATAAAAATAAAAAAGAATTAATTAATTTTTCAGTTTCTATTGACGACCCAATAAGTAAGGGGTCATTGGTTTATCAAAATCCAAGTTTATGGTGGAATGCATTAATCAAAAATCTTACATATTTAAAAACTAAAATAGAATTAAACAAAATTGAAAGATTATCAATCGATGGAACATCCGGTACAATACTTATAACCGATCATTATGGTAACCCTTTGGATAATGCTTTAATGTATAATGATGCTTCAGCTGTAAAAGAGTCTAAGTTAGTTGAGAGTATATCTGATAACCATCCAATTGTATCCACTTCTACTAATGCATTAGTAAGGGCATTATCACTAATCAACAAACTTAAAAAAGAAAAATACAGGATACTTCATCAAGCAGATTGGATAGCTTGTAAAATAATTGATGATTATATGTATTCAGATGAAAATAATGCTCTTAAACTAGGTTATGATTGTATCGAAAGATCCTGGCCAAAATGGTTTGATAAGTTACCTATTGAGATGAATAGCCTACCAGATATAAAAATACCAGGACAGTCTATAGGCGAATTAAGAAACACCGAACTTATTGATTTAGGTTTTAGTAACAAAACCAAGGTTATAGCAGGCACTACTGATAGCATCGCAGCATTTTTAGCGACTGGAGCCAAAAATATTGGAGAAGCAGTATCCTCAATTGGCACAACTCTGGTTGTAAAAGCTATTTCAAATAAGCCAATTTATAATAAGGAATTTGGGATCTACAGTCATCGTTTGGGCGAAAATTGGCTAGCTGGGGGAGCTTCCAATGTTGGAGGAAAAATACTAAAAGAACTATTTTCAGATAGAATAGAGGAATTATCAAAAGACATAGACCCAAATAATTTATTGAATTTAAATTACTATCCTCTGGCACAAAAAGGTGAAAGATTTCCTTTTAATAATCCTAACAAATTACCAATTTTAGAACCTCGTCCTAATTCTGAGATAAAATTTTTTCAGGCTGTGCTTGAGGGTATCACTAATGTTGAAAAATTGAGCTACGAAAAGATATTAGAGATTGGTGGTAAATATCCTAAAACTATTTTCACAATAGGAGGTGGAGGAAAAAATTTAAAGTGGAATGAAATTAGGAAAAAAATACTGGGTGTGAAGCTAAATAAGCCTTTATCAAATGATGCTTCTTTTGGATCTGCTCTTTTAGCGTTAGGTAATATTTTTTAAATGGTAAAAAAATTATTATCTCTTAAAGAAATTTCAGAACATTACGATACTTATTATTTTGATCAATGGGGGGTTATTCATGATGGAATAAATATTTTTAATGAAGCAGAACAAGTCTTTTCATATTTACAGTCACTTAATAAAAAAATTTATATAATTAGTAACTCAGGAAAAAAATCTTCAGACAATACTGACCGTTTGATAAAAATGGGCGCAAAAAATATTTTAAAATCTCATTTAATCACATCAGGAGATGTATGCTTAGAATATCTAAAATCTAAAAAGAGTCCCTTTGAAAATATTGGAAATAAATATTTTGTGGTTGGAACAGATTACCCCTTATTACAAAACACAACATTTGAAAAGACGAATTCTTTAGAAAATACTAATTTTCTTTTATTAACCTCTACTACTGGTCTTAAAAAAACTCATTTAATTAAGGAAATTTATACAAGTGCTATAGAAATGAAGTTACCTCTAGTGTGCTCAAATCCTGATATTTTTGGTGTTTCTGGAGAAAATATTCATCCCTCAACAGGAGACCTTGCAGTTAAGTACAAAAAAATGGGTGGACAAGCATTTATAATTGGTAAACCAAATATTGAAATCTTTCATTATGTTCAAGAGTTATCCAATAGTAACAAATCAAAAACTTTGATGATAGGGGACTCTCTATTTAATGATATTGCAGGCGCCAATAGCTTTGGTATAGACTCATTATTGATCACCTCTGGAATTCATAAAGAAGAATTTATGCAAAATATACCAACGAACGATATAATTGATAATATAAAATCAGATTTCCAAATCACTGGAAAGCCGGACTACATAATGGATAAACTTAAATGACTTTAGATTTTAGTGAATTTAAGAACAAAAAGATTATTGTTACGGGTTCAAGCACGGGTATAGGTTTTGAGACAGGCGTAGAATTTTTAAACTTGGGGGCTAACGTAATTTTTCATGGTAACAAATCAATTGCTGATCTTGAGGCTAGAATAAAAACTAAATCTCAAAGCAAAAATTTTAAAATATTTAAATCTGATTTTACAAATTTATCTCAAGTAGATAACTTTATGAACAACTCTATAAATTATTTAAATGGTCTAGATATATTAGTTAATAATGCTGGAACAATGGTAGGAAGATATCAATTAGAAACAATCAGTGAAAAAGATTTTTTAAAAATTTTTGATCTCAATGCCAAATCAGCATATTTTGCTACAAAAAGTGCGTGCACAATTTTCAAAAAACAGAATTATGGAAATATTATTAACGTATCAACTATCAGTGCAAGAACAGGAGGCAGTGCGGGGTCGAGTGTATATGCTGCGTCTAAAGCTTTTGTTTCAGGAATTACTAGATCGCTTGTTTCAGAATTATCACCCTACAATATAAGAATAAACGCTATTTCACCTGGCACAATTACCACAAAGTTTCATGAACAATATTCTTCACCAGAAAAATTAGAAGCCACAAGATTAAAAATACCAATGAAAAGACTTGGTACGGCAGAGGACTGCGTTGGGCCAATAATTTTTTTATCCTCACAGACAATGAGTGGCTATATAACAGGACAAATACTTGAGGTAAACGGAGGCCAATTCATTTCATAATGTCAAAAATATTATCTATAGGTGCGGGCGTTATGGGAACAGCTATTACTGTTCCTGCAGTTTCAAACGGTCACGAAGCAAAACTCGTTGGAACTAATTTTGATGAGGACATAATTAACTCAATTAATAAAAACTCTTCTCACCCAAAACTCGGTATTAAATTAACAAATACGTCAGCAATCCGATTTAATGAAATGTCTCAAGAGGACATTAATGAATCTGAAGTCATTGTCGTTGGAATTAGTTCATCAGGTGTTGATTGGTTCATTGACTTCATTGAAAATTTTAATATTACGAATAAACACCTTCTTATCGTTACTAAAGGTCTGTATATTAACGAAAAAGAAGAGTTAGATATTTTCCCAAATAAAATTAAAAAACAAATTAATCAAGATTTCACTTTAACCGCTGTTACTGGCCCTTGTAAAGCAGTTGAGCTAGCAAAAAAAAATTTAACAAATATATGTTTTGTAAATCCTGATCTAGATATTGCTAAGAATTTATCCAATATATTCAAAAATGATTATTATGTAGTAAATGTACAGACTGACTTATTAGGCTCAGAGCTTTGCGCAGCTCTCAAGAACATATACGCAATTGCTGTTGGTTATTCACAAACGTATTTCTCCAATGAAGAAAAAATCTTTAATCCTGAGTCTGCATTATTTTCACACTGTGTTAATGAGATGAGCCATTTTGTAAAATTAATAGGCGGTCTTCAAGAAACAGTATTTGGGCTATCTGGGATTGGAGACTTACATGTTACTTCAGGAACTGGAAGAAACGGTCTTTTAGGTAATTTATTAGCAAAGAACAGAACATATGAGGACATCATGTCTAAGGAATTAAAAGATGAAACTGTCGAAGGAGCACAAACCATTAGAGAATTAGACCATCTATTTAACAAACTGGTAAAACAAAACAAACTTCCAATTTTGGATAGTTTAGTGAGATGTATCTGTCAAAACGAAAAACTGCATATACCTTGGAATGATTTAAATATATAATTAATTATGCTCAAAAAAATTGTTATTGGTGCAGACCATTTAGGAAAAAATCTTAAAGATGAAATCAAAGAGCATCTAGAGTCTAGAGGTATTGAAGTTATGGATGTAGGGGTCACTGATGACTCACAAGTAGATTATCCAGACGTTGGTAAAACATTAGCTAAAAAGGTACAAGATAGTGAATTTGAGAGGGGAATTCTAGTTTGTGGAACTGGTGCTGGAATGGCTATTGTCGCTAATAAATTTTCAGGTGTGAGGGCGGTTTGTGTGAACGATGCATACACCGCAGAGAGATCTATTGCAAGTAACAATGCTCAAATTATTACCTTTGGTGCTTTGATTACAGGTGCTCCCAATGCAATTATGTATACAGATATTTGGTTGAAAAATAATTTTCAGTCTGAGAGATCTGGAAAAAAAGTTGATAAAATTAATCAGTTAGATAGCTAGTTTTTAGTTTAAAATTACAAAAGTTTTATTTAATAAAATTTTAAAATCTTTTCAAGGTAAGGATAAAGAATGAAACTTTTTTCATTTCTTTGAAATTCATAAAGTATTAAGAAACTATTCTTTAACAGTTCCTAGAGTCAACCCCCTGACAAAGTGTTTTCTAACCATTAAAATCATAATAAATAGTGGGATTATTGAGATTGTTGTAAAAGCAGCCATCATATCCCAACTAGGTATAGTTTTCATTATTGAGGCTTGAATCGGAATAGTCTTAATTTTCATTTGCCCAATCATTAATGCGCAAATAAATTCTGTCCAGCTGAATATTATAGATAAAATAAATGTGACAGCTATCCCACCTTTTGCACATGGTATAATTAATTTATGAAGAATTTTAATTTTACTAGCACCATCTATAAAAGCATTTTCATCAATTTGTTTTGGTACTTCGTCAAAAAAACTTTTTAATAAAAGAACTGCTAGGGGTAGATTTATAAATGTATGTATTAATATTAAACCAACATATGTATCAAGGAGATTAATTTTTTCGTAAACAAAATATAGTGGAATGGCAATTGATATTAATGGCATCATTCTTGCACTAAGAATTGACATAATTAATAAATTTTTATATTTGAAATTAGCTCTAGAAATATAGTAACCAGCATAAATTCCAATTATCAATGTTAGGGATGAAGATCCAATTCCTACAATCAAACTATCTAATATTCTTGATGTTAAATATAACTCACTGTAAGAAGGATCAAATTTTAGTAATTTTGAAAAACCAAAAACTCTCTCATACGCTGAAAAGTCAATATCAAATAGGAATAATTTTGGTGGTAATGAAAAAAGATCAATATTATTTTTAAAAGAGGATGTAATTAAAAAAAATATTGGAAATATAAAAATTAAAGCAATAGAGAATGCTAGAATTTTTCTAATCAAACTACCTTATTGTTTTACTGAGCCTAAAGTCAGTCCTCTTACTAAATGTCTTTGAACTAAAAGTATAAAAATAAATGCCGGTATAATAGCGGCTGTGCCTAATGCAGCCATGTTATCCCATGCAGTTCCAGTAGAAGTAACAAAAGATGTAGAAACCACAGGTATTGTTTTTAGACCCGTTTGTGTAAGCATTAGAACAAAGATAAATTCTGTCCAACTAAATATAAAACAAAGCACAGCAGTTGCCGCTATCCCACCTATGGCTAGAGGAACTACTAATCTCCAAAATACAAAAAATCTAGTAGCCCCATCTAGTAACGCAGCTTCATCTATGTCCTTTGGAATGTCATCAAAAAAGCTTTTCATCAATAAAACAGCAAGTGGGAGATTCATTAACGCGTGAATGATAATGATACCTAGATGCGTATCCATTAAGCCTATATTTTTGTATATAAAAAACATTGGTATTGCTACTGCAACTGGGGGCATCATTCTTGTTGATAAAATCCATCCCATAAAATGCTGTTGACCCCTTATAGGTAATCTTGAGAGAGAATACGCTGCTAGTATAGATATAAGCATTGCTATACCTGTAGAGCCTAAAGCAATAATGATGCTATCCACAAGATTTGGCATCATATAAAAATCTCCACCACCAGGTCGAACAGCACCCATATCCTCTACGTAGAGAAAGCGAGAAATACCAAACACCTCTTCATAAGCAGCGAATGATACTTCAAAATCAAATAATTTCGGAGGTAGAGCAAAAATATCTTTATCCTTTTTAATAGATACGGTAATCCAGAAATATATAGGAAAGAAAAATATCGCAGCAATAAACCAACCTAATACTTGTTTAAATACTTTATTCAATTCCTCACCATTTTACTTTTGCGAAATGAATAAATGCATTTCCAACTATTAAAATAACAATTAAAGAAAATAAACTAATCGTTGCTCCGTAACCCCATTGAACAAAAGTAAACCTTTGCCACGAATATAAACTTAAAGTGTAAGTGGCTGTACCTGGCCCACCTGATGTTAAAACAAATACATAATCTACCATCCTCCATAGATCTATTCCTCTTATCAAAATTGCTACAGCAATAACTTTGTGAAGCATTGGTAATGTTAATCTTCTAAACACTTGAAAAGGTCTTGCGCCATCTATGACAGCTGACTCAAAAGGTTCACTTGGTAAAGATCTTAAACCAGCAACTAAGATTAAAACCATAAAGGGAGTCCATTGCCAAATATCAACTATCATTACACCCCACAGGGCTAGTGTTGGATCTGCTAAAATTGTATCCTCAGGACCTATAAGCCCAACTGATTTCAAGAGCCATGGTATTAAACCATAATTAGCATCCTCCATTATTAAGAATATCATGCCAGCAATTGCTGGAGGTATGACTAAAGTAAGAGTTAAAATAGATCTTATAATTCCAAATCCAGGATCGTCGGAGTCAATTAGTAGAGCAATTCCCATGCCCAAAACTAGTTGAATCAATAAACACATAAATGTGTAATATAAGGACACTTTTAAGGATCCCCAGAACACTCCATCAGTGAATAGCCTTATCCAATTATCCCATCCCACAAAAAGTAGAGCCCTTTTAGCTGGGACAAACTCATGAAAGCTTAGGTAAATATTGTAAAAGAAAGGTATAATTGCAAATACTATCAGCATAGTGATCAATGGCAAAAGCCAAGGCAGAGAACTGTCAGAATTCATAAAACTTGGCAAAGAATAAGACTTTTGAGCGGCCATAGTGAGACTATACACTTAAATTTCAAAGAGTTTATTTTAAAATACCTCTATTTTTCTATTAGAAATTCTTAATGAAACTAAAGATTATTAAAAGAAGTCAACATAATAAAATAATATTTTGTGTATAACTATATTAAGCCTCTTGCTAAGAAACATTGTTTATGCAAAAATTTTATATCGGAGGGATATCATATGCGCGATATGTATAGAAAAATGCACCTTGCAAACATTGTAGGCAAGTACGTAAACGGTAATATGAAGAGAAGAGATTTTCTTAAAAATGCCGGTATGCTTGGCCTAGGAGCTGGTTGCTTGGGCACAATGGGAACTATGAGCAGAAAATTTATTCCTCAAGCTCATGCTGGTTCTCATGGAATAGAATGGAGAGGGGATATGATGGATTGGTTAAAAGATGTATCATCACCTTTCAGAGGCCAAACAGTATCTTTGGCAACTGAGTCAACTCCTCCTTCTAATGCGATAAATACAACTTTAAAACCTTTCTTTGAGGAAGTAACAGGTATTAAAGTTAACATTGAGGTTTTACCTTTAGAGCAAGTTTTACAAAAACTAACTTTAGACGTTGCCTCTGGATTAGGAACTTACGACACTTATTACCTAGATCAAAGTTGGATGGCAGCCTTTAGAGGTGATGCAGAAGATCCTCGTGAGCTTTATGCAGCAAATCCTACATTAGCTATGCCTAATTATAACTTTGATGATTTCCTAGGACCACTTGTAGATGGTATTTCCATGTACGACGGCACTATGGTTGGTGTTCCTTATGACATTCCTGTCTTTATTATGATGTACAGAGATGATGTTTACAAAGAGCTTGGACTAAGTGTTCCAACAACATTTGATCAGTATATGAGTAATGCTCAAGTAATACAGGCAGCAAAACTTGGTCATTTAAATCCAGACGGAAGACCAATATACGGAACTAATGGTCAAATGAAATCTGGTCACTACAGCTTAGAGTGTGACTGGACTATGTTTGCTTGGGCTTTCGGTGGTTCAATTACCAATCCTGATGGAAGTTTTGCAGGTAATGATGCAAACGGTTTAGCAGGTATGGATTACTGGACAAAACTTAAAGAGTATATGCCTTCGGGTGTTACAAGTTGGACATGGGATGGTCAAGGACAGGATATCCTTCAAGGTGGTTCTGCTCAAACAATCTCATGGGGTGAATTCTTCCCATGGTGGGACTCTGATGAGTCAAATGTTCAAGGGAAAATGATGGCTGCAGCCTGCCCTGCTCCTGCGAGTCCTTTAAGATCAACAAGTGACTGTGGTTATGGTGAAATTCCAGGTGTTGCACACCAAGGTGGATCTTCACTAGCTGTTTCTAAATATTCAAAAAATAAAGATGCAGCTTGGTTATTTGCTCAATGGGCAACTAGCTATGAAACACAAGTCTATATCACCGCACTTGGTGGTGGTACTGGTCCAACTAGATCAGCTGTTTATGACGATGAGAGAGTTAAAGCTAATAATAGAAGCGGTAACGGTACAACTCGTCACCTAGATGTTGTTAGAGATGCTATCTTTAATGATATGGGGTCAGAACCAGATCTTCCTGAATGGGCTGACATGTCAAGCAACATGATACCTATTGAGCTTGGTAGGTATTTTGCTGGAGAATACGGATCAGCAAAAGATTGTTTAGACACTATTGCTAAAAACTTCAACAAAACTGTTGGGGTTTAATTAAAAAAATTAACTAGGGTGGTTTTAACCACCCTAGTTATGATGTGTTAGATAAAATATGAAAAAACCTTTAGCAGTTATAACTGGTGCAAGTAGTGGTATAGGTGCAGCGACTGCAAAAGCATTTTCAAAAGCAGGGTACCCTACTTTATTGATAGCAAGAAGGCTGGATATAATGGAGTCGTTTAAATTAGAAGACTCAATGTGTAGAAAAGTAGATGTTCGAGATAGAGAGGCGCTTATAGCTGCTATACGTGAGGCTGAAAAAGAGTATGGACCAACTGACATGATTTTTAACAATGCTGGTGTGGCCAGACTTGCAGAAATTGGAACTCAAGATCCATCTGAATGGGATGAAATGATTGACGTTAACACGAAAGGTGTAATGAATGGAATTTATGCTGTGATGAGCGATATGAAAGCCCGAAAAGGTGGTACTATTGTTAATATGAGTTCAATAGCAGGAAGAAAAATTTATGAAGACCATACCGTCTATTGTGGGACAAAATTTTTTGTTCATGCAATATCAGAGAGTATTAGAGGTTATCTGTCACCGCATAATGTTAGAGTGATAGTAATGTCACCTGGAAATATTGAAGCAGAAGTTTTAAATGGAATTACTGACCCTAACACTTTAGAAGCTTATAAAAAAAATATCGAGAGAATTGGAGGAAGAATATCCCCAGATTATGTTGCAAAAATGATACTTTTTGCATATGAAATGCCACAAAATGTAATCATGCAAGAAGTGGTAGTGACACCAACAAAACAAGATTACTAAATGACACGTCTAGTTATTGGCGTCGACAGTTCTACACAATCAACAAAAGTAATTGCATGGGATGATAAAGGTAATGCGATCGCTGAGGGCAGATGTGATATTCCTTTAAACAACCCAAGCCTTGAAAAATTTGAACAGGATGTCGAGGATTGGTGGAAAGCTTTTTGCGTATCATGCAGTGAATTAGCTAAAAAAATAGATATAACTAAAGTTGAAGGACTAGCCATATCCAATCAACGTGAAACTTTAGCAAAATTAGACAAGTCAGGGAAAGCAGTTTACCCAGCCACAGTTTGGATGGACAAAAGATCTGTAGAGGAAGTAGAAGAGTTGAATTCTATAATGGGTGAAGGCCAAATTCACAAAATTACAGGACGTCCAAAAGATCCATGTCCATGTCTTTATAGAGTTTATTGGCTTAAGAAAAATGAAAAAAAAATATTTGATGAAGTTGCTTGTTTTGCAGATGTTCAAGCTTTTTTAGTTCATAGATTATCAGGGGAATTTAACACCGGTTGGATAAGTTCGGATCCTCATGGAATGTTTGATGTTGTCAATAAATGTTGGTCCAAAGATATATTGGAACATTTGAATATTGATGAATCAAGACTTCCTAAATCGTTCAAACCAGGAACCTGCATAGGCAAAGTTTCAAAGGATGCATCTCACCAAACTGGTTTAAAAGAAGGTTTAAGTATATTTGCTGCAGGGGGTGATGGACAACTCGCTGGTCTTGGCACAAATTGTACAAAATCAGATAGAGCATATATCAATCTTGGAACAGCTGTCGTTTCTGGAGTTTGGTCAAAGGACTATAAAATTTCAAAAAATTGGAGAACAGAAATTGCTGCACACGGAGAAGGTTTTATAATGGAAAATGTATTATTGTCAGGAGCTTTATTAGTCAACTGGTATGTCGACCAATTTATACATGGTGATAGGAAAGATCCAAATTTTTTTAAAAACTTAGAAGAACAAATTAATAAAATACCAATTGGAAGTGATGGATTGATTTTACAACCATACACTGGTGGAGTAATGGATCCTTATTGGGATTCATATGCAAGAGGGATTATAGTTGGTTTAAGTATAAGTCACACTCCCTATCATGTTTATAGATCGATATTAGAAGGATTGACCCTAGACTCCGTTTTTAGAACTCAAAATATCGAAAAAGAAACAGGTATAAATGTAAAAGAATATCTAGCGATAGGAGGAGGGGCGAATAGTCCTGCATGGGTGCAAATGTTGGCTGATGCATCTGGAAAGAATGTTCTTATTGCAGACACTGTAGAAGCATCATCATTGGGCGCTGGTATGATAGCTGCTTATGGGGCAGGTTGGTATAGCAGTATAAAAGAGTCCGCAGAAAATATGTCAGGAAAAACTCGACTTATCGAACCTAACTTAGATAACAAATCAAAATATCAAGATTTAATTAATATTTACCAAAATGTTTATGACTCAAATAAATCAATTAATAAATCTCTTGTTCAATTTACTGAAAAATATAAATCATGACAGATTATAATGGCGTAATAAAAGATTTAATTGCAGGCAAATGGGTTAACCCTGAAGATAAAAGGAAATACGGCATCCCAATTAAAAAAATTGAAATAGATAAAAGCTTAGACGGTAAAGAGTCATTATTGATTTCTCAATTACATCCAAACCAAAATCTTCTTGTTGTAAGTGATCAATTTACACACAAAGCCCTTGGTTCAAGAATTTATAAAAATCTTCAAGGTAAAGTAAAAGCAGATGAGTATATATGGGAGAGCCCATCATCAAGTATTGAAGGTGTAGAATTTTTAAGAAAAAAAATAAAAGATTACGATGGAGTTATTGCTGTAGGGTCAGGAACAGTCAGCGATAGTATAAAGTATGCAACTTTTCTTGAAAAAAAATCATATTCTGTCTTTGCGACTACTCCTATGAATGCTTACACAACAGGCACAGCCTCTATATCTTTTGATGGGATCAAAAAATCATTGGTTGCGCATTATGCACAAGGTGTTTTCTTTGATTTGGAAGTTCTCAGTATGTGTCCCAAAAGACTTACTGCTGCTGCTTTTGCAGATGTAATTTGTCGAACAACTGCACAGGTTGATTGGTTGATGTCTCATAAAATTTTAAAGACTGATTATCAAACAGCACCGTATTCTCTTTTAGCTTTATATGAGAAAGATATGATTGAAAGCGCTTCATTAATTGCAAAAGGAGATATAGAAGCCCTTGCTTTACTAACACGTATCTCTGCAATAATGGGATTGGGTACTTCATTTACACAGACAACTCATGTGGGAAGTATGGGTGAACATGGCATTTCTCATTACATAGATATGTTTGCAAAAGATAACCATCCTGGAACGTCTCATGGAGAACAAGTGGGAATTGCAACTATTAGTATTTCAAAAATCCAAAATTCTATTCTAAATAAAGATACACCACCAATAATAAAACCTACTCAAATACCAGAGCAAGAAATCATTCAAAAACTTGGTCATCAAATGTTAGACACAATTCACGATGCAATGAAGACAAAAATATTCGATGAAAAGAGAGCAGAGATGATAAATAATTTTTTTCACAAGAACTGGATCGAATTTGTTCAACCCCTAAGAGAGAAAATGTTAGACTTTGACATTATTTGGAATTCTATGGGAGAGTGCGGCGCATTAAGAACTCCCGAAGATGCTAAACTTGATAGTAATTTTTATAAAGATGCTCTAAGATATGCTAGGTTCATAAGAGATCGATACACTATTCTTGATTTAGCCGGGGATAGCAATCAACTAGATGGATTAATAAATGTCTGAAGTAGAATATATAAATATTAAAAAAAACTTTGGTTCTGTGGAGGTACTAAAAGATATAAATCTAAATATTGGTAATCAAAAATTTGTTGTTTTACTTGGCCCTTCAGGATGTGGAAAGACTACTTTATTGAGAATGACCGCTGGATTAGAAACTATTTCTAGTGGGGAAATTTCAATAGGAGGAGACATTATTAATAATATCCACCCAAGAGATAGAGATATAGCAATGGTTTTTCAAAACTACGCTTTGTACCCTCAAATGAATGTCTTTGATAATATTGCATTCAGTTTACAGATCAGAAAAATGGCTAGCCATGAGATAAAAGAAAAAGTTGAGTGGGCTGCTTCTGTATTAAATTTAACAGATTTTTTGAACAGAACACCAAAAGAGCTGTCAGGTGGACAAAGGCAAAGGGTAGCTATGGGTAGAGCATTAGTAAGAGACCCGAAGGTATTTTTGTTCGATGAGCCTTTGTCAAATCTTGATGCAAAATTAAGAGCTCATATGAGATTAGAAATTAGAAAATTACATAATCAACAAAATGCTACCACTATTTATGTAACTCATGATCAAATTGAGGCTATGACTATGGCTGACGAGATAGTGATTATGAACAATGGTATTATTGAACAAATAGCAACTCCAAATGAAATTTATGAAAAACCAAATAATTTATTTGTTGCCGATTTTATTGGCACTCCTGCAATTAATCTACTTGAGGGAGTTGTAACAGATAAGGGTAGTATTAAATTAAAGTCACAGAACTTACCTCACTCAAAAAAAAATGTAACAAATAATCAAAATGTAGTTTATGGCATAAGACCTACTGACGTGAGCATAGATCCAAGCTCAAATATCAAAGCAGAGGTAGTTTTAGTTGAAACAACTGGTTCAGAGACTCATATAATAGCAATGTTAGATGATAACGAATTCAGAGTAGTTCAAAATGGTGGACGTACCACAATTAAAAATGGTGATGTCATTCCTCTTTCAATCAACATTGAAAAAGCACATCTATTTGATCATTCATCAACCAAAAGAATAGATTAATTTATACTCAGCTAATTCAATGAAAAGTAAATATAAAGAAAACGAAGCAAAATCTTACATAAAAAAATATGCAAAAAGAGGTGTTTCTAAAGACTTAGCACTACGCATTTATACAACACAACTTTTGGGAAATGATCCTACCGTTGTTCTTCATGGAGGAGGGAATACTTCGGTGAAATCGTCATTAGATACACTTCTAGATAAAAATGAGGAAATTATTTATGTAAAAGGTAGTGGGAAAGATATGGGTAATATTGAGGAGGATGGTTTCCCAGCTTTAGAAATGAAAAATCTTCTTAATATGAGAAAACTCATTGAGTTGGATGATTTTCAAATGGTAAATTATCAGCGTAAATATATGCTTGATACTTCTTTCCCAAATGCCTCTGTAGAAACTCTTTTACACGCGTTCCTCCCTCACAAATTTGTTGATCACTCCCACTCTAATGCAATTCTCTCACTTATTGATCAACCTAATCCAGAAAAAATATGTAAACATGTATTTGGTGATGAAATGGGTATCGTTCCATACATTATGCCTGGTTTTGAATTAGCAAAAAAAGCCTCTGAGGTATTTGATAAAAATCCAAATGTAAAAGGATTAATTCTTTTAAATCATGGAATTTTTACTTTTGCGAATAATGCAAAAGAGAGTTACGAAAGAATGATTGAATATATAACTAAGGCTGAAAAAGAGCTCACAAAAAAATCTAAGCGTATTAGGGTTAGCAAATACGTTGAAAAAAAAATTAGTATTTCAGAAGTTTCAAATCTGATAAGGCAACAAATAGCCAATAAACGTGGTGATGATTTTGAAAGAAAGGTTGTGCATTTTAATAAACCAAAATTCTTTGACGAATTATTCTCGCATCCTAACTTAAAAAAGTTTACAAATGAGGGACCAGTCACACCTGATCATGTTATAAGGATTAAATCGAAGCCATTAATTATCGATTTATCAAAAGAAAAATCTAATAATCTAGAAAAAATCATAATTCAATCTATTGAAAATTTTAAAGAGAATTATAAAAAATACTTTAAACGTAATCATAAATATAACTCTAGTGCCTCAATGTTAGACCCCTATCCAAGATTAATTTTAGTAAAAGGTATTGGCATTTTTTCCACAGGGCCAACATTTAAAGATGCCAAAATAGCAATGGATGTAGGTTTGAATTCTCTCTCAGTAATTTTACAGGCTGCTAAGTTTGGAAATTTTAACTCTATACCTGAAAAAGAAATTTTTAGAATGGAATATTGGCCCCTTGAGCTTGCAAAAATTAAAAATTCATCTCAAAAACTTAAAGGACAGGTAGCAGTTGTTACAGGCGGCCTTGGGGGTATCGGTTATGTCACAGCACAAAAATTTAAAGCAGAAGGAGCAGATGTAATCATTATTGATATTGTCAACCCTGAAAATATCAAACAGGATATAACTGGGATGAGTTATATAAAATGTGATATCACAAATGAAGACAAAGTCAGGGATGTATTTAAACAAATATCCACTATTTATGGCGGTGTAGATATTCTTATTTCTAATGCAGGGTTTGCTACTGTTGAGTCTTTGGAAAAACTCACAAAGCAACAATTTGATAAAAGTTTTGATCTTAACCTTTTTGCACATCACTATTTTGTTAAACACGGAGTTGAGATAATGAAAAGGCAAAAAACCCGTGGAGTTGTTTTGTTTAATATTTCTAAACAAGCTGTAAATCCTGGAAAAAATTATGCTGCCTATGGTCTTACAAAAGCTGCTCTATTATTTTTAATGAAACAATATGTAACTGAGTACAGTGATTATGGAATTCGTTTTAATGGAGTTAATGCTGATAGGATTAGAAGTGGCTTGATGACCGATGATATGATTACAAAGAGATCTAAAGCAAGAGGTTTAACTACTAAGCAATATATGTCTGGAAACCTATTAAAACAGGAAGTTAAAGCAATCGATGTAGCCGATGCTTTTTATCATTTGGCTTTGTCTTACAAGTCGACTGCAAGTGTAATAACTGTAGATGGTGGAAATTTAGAGTCTTCGTTTAGGTAAAATTATCTATAAACCCTTTTTAAATTAAGCCCTAACTTTTTAAATTTGTTTTTGAAACTATAGAATTCCTTATTATGTTTGGCAGAATTTTGTTTTAAAATTAGCTTTTGATAGTAATGAACCATTTCATGACCAAGGATTTCTACGAATTCTCTAAAATTTTTAAATTTATTATGAATAGTTATTTTGTAACAAAATTTTGTAGCGTAAGGATTAAATTCAAATAGACCTAGAGCTCCATGCATTCTTCGTATCGTAATCTTTGGATTTTTGAGTCGATTATTGAAGATATGCCTATTTAATATTTTATAAATAGCAGGCACTTTATTTGCTTTTGGATTATATATTCTTTCTTCACCATAATGCTCTATGAGCGCTGCTAAGCTTTTTGTTCTAGGCATGAATTTCAATTTACAAATAAAGTTTATCAGAAAAAAATCAAGAAAATTTAGTTAGGATTCTTTCTCAAATTCTCTAAAAACAAAATGACCTCTTCATATTGACCATCAGGAATATCTTTGTAGCTGCAACCATACTTATTTTTAATGCTAAGTGCGATATGTGCATATGCGTTTCTCCCCCTTGGATGAAAAGGCGAGGGCTTCAAAAGTGATTGAATTTCGTCGCCGATTAACTGAACTTTATTCCAAATTTTTTTTCTATTATCTTCATTCAAAGTGAAATTCCACCAGGAAAAAATGTTTCTAGTAAAATTCTTATGACTGCAAACCCTATCCCACAAAAAATGATAATAGTAATTAATTGTTTATTCATCATGATATATAAGTACCCAATATGAAAAACCTTATCATTATTTTCTTTATAATACTGCCAAATTTAACTTATGCGGATTTATTAGATAAATTTTCTCTCGCCTGTATTTGTGATAAGAGTATCAATGCGCTCAAGTATTTTGACTGTAAGCAAAAAGTTTCTGGTACACAATTAGATTTATTAAAAGAAGAAAACTTAAAAGATAAAATTTATATTTATAGTAGTTTTGATGAGAAAAAATATGAGCTTATCGAAAATTACCCCAATTTCGTTTTTAATTATGAGACTGAAGACTATATTTCTATTTTATCAATTAACAGTACTTTGGATTTAGATTTTTCAATATCATACAAAGAATTCGACAAAAACTGGTCGTATGAATTAAAGTGTGTTTCTCTAAAAAAATAATGATCTTAATTTTTCTTAAATGATTAATAGAGTTTTTATAATACCTTTTTTTGTATCTTTAATTGGATTTGTGTTACTAGTTTCAATGGACTCTGTAATTAAAATTCTAGGTGACAGATATCCTATTTTGCAATTATTATTTTATAATGCATTGTTTTCTTTAATACCCTTAGCTTATTTCATATTTAAAAATCACGGCTTTAAATTTTATCAAAATCAAAATTACACTTTTCAGATTATAAGGGGAATAGTGCATACAATAGGATTTCTTTGTGTCTTAAAAGGAGTGCTGCTTCTACCTCTTTCAATTGTTTATCCTGTTTTATTTACTTCGCCTTTAATGCTTTTAGTAATGTCTCATTTTTTTTTGAGCGATGATATAAACATTATAAGAGTGATGGCAATACTAATGGGTTTTTTTGGAGTACTGATCTCAGCAGAACCCTTCGGCTCTAGCACTGTATCTATTCAAGGAGTTTTGTATGTATTTATTGGTGCCTTTTGTATTGCAGTTACCCACTTAATTACGCGGAAATATAATTATCTAACATCTTCATATCCCGCAGCTTTTTTTAGCATGGCCGTAAGTGTTGTAATCTTTTTTTTCACAACAAAATTCCAGTTTGTAATAATGACATTTAATGATCTGTCTTTATCCATTTTAGGCGGTCTTTTTGCGGGACTTGGTGTTAGCGCTGTAATTTATGGTTCAAGAACACTACCTTCTACAGTATTTGGTCTAACAAGTTATTTTCAAATTATTTATGGTGTATTTTTAGGCTGGATTATTTTTAGTCAATTACCCTCCATATATAATTATTTTGGAATACTTATAGTTATACTTGCGGGTCTCCTTCTTTTTTTCTTCGATAAAAGCAAAAATGAAAGTTAGGGTAATGTTATCTATCATCACTCTTTACTTCATTTCGTATTTAATTTTTATATTTCCATTTGATGTTTTATCTACTTGGCTAGGTAATCCAACATCATTATTAGAGGTCTTTATAACTACTACTTTGGTATTTTCTCTATGTCTTTATTATTTTAGATCAAAAAGCACAAATAAATTTATAAAAATTTTTGTTTATGAGGGATTTGGTATAGGCACAGTATCTTTTTTCTTAATATTACCTCTAATCGCTTTTGAATATTTTAAGATTATAAGTAGTTACAATTTAGCAATTTTTTTCTTTATCATTCAAATCCCTACTATCATTTACGGGTATATTAATTCAAAAAAGATTAAAATAAAAAAACTCTCATTAAATTCAGAACTAGTAGACAAAAGTTTTAAATTTGTTTTTATCAGTGATGTCCATATAGGTTCAAATCATCCATCTTCACTTAAAAAAATTGTATCTGAAATCATTAAATTAGATCCGTCTTTTTTAATTATTGGTGGTGATTTAATTGATAGTAGTTCTTTTAAAATCGAAGATCTTAGAGAGTTTAAAAAAATTAACAAACCTATCTATTTTGTTACTGGCAATCATGAGTATTATATTAAAAACTCAAAAAAACATCTTGATGATCTTGATAATGTTGGAATACAAACACTAAACAATGAGTCTTTAAAAATAAATGGAATTAATTTAATTGGGCTCTCTGACAACATAAGTGATAAATCAAAAATTTCTAATTTTGAAAATTTTTTTCAAAAAGACTTATTCAATCTGTTAATTGTGCATAAACCCTCGATTTGGGATAAAGTTTCAACTAAAGCTAATTTAATGCTTTCTGGCCACACACATAATGGGCAGATCTTTCCTTTCAATTTTATTGTAAAACTTAAATTTCCTCAAAATTATGGACTTTATAAAAGAATGAATAATTATTTATATGTTAGTTCTGGTTCAGCAACATGGGGCCCAAAGATAAGAATAGGATCTAATAATGAGATTATCCAAATAAAATTAAAAAATTAACAATTTCTCTGATTGATGTAGATTAAATTAATGTTTTCTTTTTTATCTAAATTAAATTTTTTTTTCTTTTTTTTTATAAGCACTCTTTTGGCAGACAGTCATATTTTGGAGCAAGAAAAATTCGAGGCTTGGCAATACACTTGTGTTTCCGAGCAAAATCAAAAAATTTGTGATTTAAGAGAATTTGTAATCGACTCCAATACAAATGAAGTTGTCAGCTATTTATCTATAACTATAAATCCAGAAAAATTAACCCAAATGCAAATAGCTTTTCCTCATGCGGTAAATTTAAAAAGTCCAATTAAATTTCAAATTGATGATGAAAATCCTATTGACCTTAATTATGCTTATTGTAATCAAAGCGCATGTTTTGTTGCAGAGATAATTGGAGAAAATTTCGTAAATTTTTTCAAATCAGGCAATCAAGTATCGATAAAAGTTTTATTCCTCGACAATCGAGAAGCAACAATAACATATTCTTTGAGCGGTTTTACTGCAGGTTATAAAAAATTATCTTCTGTAGCAATTAACTAAAAATATTTATTGTTTATTTAAGTTAATTTTATTTTTAATTAATAATAAACAAATTAACGATGGTATTACCATCACAGCAGTAATCATAAAGAATAAACCCCAATCACCTCCCAGCCCATCAACCATTGCGCCAGAAGACGAGGCTAATAATGTCCTTCCTGCAGTTCCAACTGAGGCTAACAAGGCATATTGCGTAGCAGTAAAACTACGATCAACTAGAAGAGATATAAATGTTACAAATGCAACAGTTGCAAAAGCAGCTGCAAGATCATCAATAATAACTGCAAACGCAAAAAGAACTTTCGATGGACCTACCCACGCCAGAAGAGAAAATAGTATATTTGTTGCAGACATTGCAATTCCTGCAATTATAAGAGTTTTTATTATCCCAGATCGCATTGCAATTGCTCCGCCAATAAGAGTAAAAACAATGGTAGTAATCCAACCAAGTGCTTTTGAATAGATAGCTATATCCCCCTTAGAAAAACCAATTTCTTTATAAAAAACTAAACTCATCCTTCCCAAAAAGGCTTCCCCTATCTTAAACAAAAATACAAAGGCTAATATTGATAAGCTTATTTTTACCCCATTGTTGTTGAAAAAACTACTCAATGGATTGGCAACTGTGTTATTTAAATAAATGAATATTTTCGAAACAAAAAAATCTTTTCCAAACTGTTTCACATCGTATGAGGCGATAAAAAAAAGGATTGATATTAAAATAAAAATTAGGCCACCATTCGTAAACCATGTTCTATCTGAGACTTGACCAAGCCACCAACAGAAACCACCAACTGCAAAAAATAAAACACTAGCATTAATCATACTTTCATAACTAGCATTAGTATTATCTGTTTCTATAATTTTTTGGAATCTTTCTTTGTTACTTTCAGGTATTAAATTCAATCCAATATTACTTAAAACTATAATGGCCATTAAAAATATAAATGTTACTTGCCAATAATTTTCTATGCCTGAAATTTCTAATTTCTCAGCAATCTCAAGACAAATATAACCACCTAACTTATAACCAGTCCACCATCCTACAACTGCCATGGCTGCACCTGCAGCCATACTTGCTGTCTCTTCTTTTTTTATTTGTTCAATTCTGAGAGCATCAATAGTTATATCTTGTGTGGCAGATGATATAGCTATTGCAAGACCAACTCCAATTATAAGTGCTAAATTTTGGCTAGGATCCAATACACTCCAAATTAACAAGCATACAAGAATTATTGATTGCATAAGTATAATGATTGATTTTCTGTGTCCTATCTTATTTGTTAAAAAAGGTATGCGAATTCTATCAATGACAGGTGCCCATAAAAAATTTATGGCATAAACACCAAATATTAATCCTGCCCATCCTATTGTACTTCTGCTAAGCCCTTCTTCTTTTAGCCACAAAGACAAAGCGCTAGCAATAAGAACCCAGGGAAATCCACTTATGATACCTAACAAAAGAATACGTAACATTCTTCTGTCATAGTAAGCACCAATTAAGGATTTTAGTTTATTCGAATCTACTGAAACCGAACTCATAAATGATTATGTTATTCTAAAAAATAATTAATTAAACTCTAATTGCTAAGAGAGCTTAACCACTTTATTAAATCAGCCCTATCTTGGTCTTTTTTAATACCGTTGTAATTCATTTTTGTGCCAGCAATATATTTTTTTGGCTTTAATAGAAATTTGTTAAGTTCTTCCACATTCCAATCACCACCAAATGCTGCAAGTGCTCCAGAATATGCGAAGCCCTCTGCTGATCCTTTTTCTCTATTGACTATACCCCACATCGCAGGGCCAGTTTTATTTTCACCGCCTTTAACATGAGTATGGCAAGATGCACATTTTTTAAAAATCTTTTCACCATTTTCCACACTAGCTGATGCCAGCATAGGTGTAATGTCTGGTAAAACAGCAAAAATATCCACATCTTCACTTATAGAGGTTGTAACACCACCTTCAGGCACTTCAATTTTGTATGCAAGTTCATCTGGAAACTCGGGGTGTATCGCCATATCAGCAACCTTTGAGAATACAGCAGCAAGAAGTAAGGCAAGTATTATTGCACCTAGAATTTTATTAGTTTCCATATTAGAAAGAGAAGTCTATGTTTAAAAATATACCACTTAAAACGGATTTTTGTCGCATTAATGAATGATACGCTAGTTATAATACCAATAAGATTAAAGGCATCTAGATTCCCAAATAAGCCATTTGCAAAAATTGGTGAGTTACCAATGCTGCATCACGTTTATAATCGTGTAATAGATTTTACAGAAAATGTAATTTTAGCTATTTGTGATCAAGAGGTAAAAGATTACTGTGAAAAGATGGATCTCAAGTACGTTATGACAGATCCTAATCATCCATCAGGAAGTGACCGTATTGGAGAGGCATTAAAAAAACTTGAGGATACAATAAATTTTAAATATGTAATTAATGTTCAAGGTGACATGCCATTTATTAAAGATAACCACATTAATGTATTAAAAGAGAGACTTCTAAAGTTTCAAATGAGCACTTTAGCTTGTCCATTTGTAAACTTAAATGAAGCTAATGATAGTTCTAAAGTAAAAGTCTTAATTGATGAAAATAATTGTGCTTTAGATTTTTCTAGAACATTACAAGATAAACAAAACGTTAATAAAAATATTTTTCATCACATCGGTATTTATGGCTATCATCAGGATTTTTTGTCAAATTTTATCTCTTTATCACCTACTCAAAGAGAGCTTAGTGAGAAACTCGAACAACTTCGAGTTATTGAAACAGATAAAATTGGAATTTCAGTAATTAAAGAAGAGATTTTGGGAGTTGATACACAAGAAGATTTAGATAGAGTAAATCGATTAATTTATGAAAAATGAATAAAAAAATATCTTTTCAGGGAGTCGAAGGAGCATACAGTCATCTTGCAGTAAAAGAGTTCTTTCCTGGAGCAGAACCGTTACCCTGTAAAACATTCGAGATTGCTTTAAACGAGGCTGAAACTGGAAATGTTGATTATGCAATGATACCCATTGAGAACTCTGCTGCAGGCAGAGTAGCTGATATTCATCGATTGATACCAAAATCTAATTTGCATATTAACTTTGAACACTTTCAAAAAGTTGAACACAAGCTTTTAATTCATCCAGACAGTAAAATTGAAAATATCAATAATATTATCAGTCATGAACAGGCCTTAGCACAATGTAGCGATAAAATTCAAAAATTAGATTTAGAAATTTTGATCGGAGCTGATACAGCAGGTTCAGCAAAAAAAATCCAAGATGAGAAAATAACAGATACAGCTGCTATTGCTTCTAGTTTGGCGGGAAAAATCTATGGATTAAAAGTTATTGATGATAATTTCGCAAACTCTGTGAACAACATCACAAGGTTTTATATAATGTCTAAAAACGAAAATTTAGAATTTGATGAAACTAAAACATACATATCATCCTTTTTATTTTCAGTTAAAAATACACCAGGATCTTTATTTAAAGTAATGGGGGGATTTGCGACTAATAATGTTAATATGATCAAACTCGAAAGTTACAATTATGGAGCAGATTTCGTAATTACACAATTTTATTGTGAAATTGAAGGACATCCTGAACAACAAAACACTAAATTTGCCCTTGACGATATGTATCATTATTGTTCAAAGGTTAGAAAATTAGGAGTTTTTGAAAAATCTCCATATAGAGTAAGACAATAACTTCATATTTCTATTTAATACTGTTATAAGATAATTTGAGAATTACATGGGCAACTTTTTATGCCAATCCGGTCAGGTTCGAAAGAAAGCAGCCGTAACATAAGGGGTTGGGTCGTGTAATTCTCCTTTGAGTCCGTTATGAAACATCAATCGAATATTCTTGCATTAAAATATAGACCTTTAAATTTCCAAGATCTAATTGGTCAAGAGTATTTAGTTGAAACTATTCAAAAATCAATAGAGCAAAATAAAATCCCTAATGCATATATTTTCACAGGTATACGTGGAGTAGGCAAAACAACAACAGCAAGAATTGTTGCAAAAATGTTGAACTGTACAGTTTTTGATAAAAATAATAATCCTGATTTAATCAGTTGTGAACAAGCAAAAGCCATCACTGAAGATAGACACCCAGATGTTATAGAAATTGATGCTGCATCTAATACAAGTGTTGAAAATGCAAGAGAGATTATAGAAAACGTAAAATATAATCCTGTTCTAGGAAAATATAAAGTCTATATAGTCGATGAGGTGCATATGCTATCGAAAAGTGCATTTAATGCCCTTCTTAAAACTTTGGAAGAACCTCCTCCTCACTCGAAATTTATATTTGCAACAACTGAGATTTCTAAAGTGCCTATTACCATTCTCTCAAGATGTCAAAGGTTCGAATTAAGACGAGTTGAGAAGAAGACTCTATCTGATTTTCTTAAAAGAATTGCTAAAAAAGAGGATATAACAATTTCTAATGAGGCATTAAATTTAATAGTTAAAGCTAGTGATGGTTCAGTAAGGGACTCCTTAAGTATATTAGATCAAGCCAATGTATTTAAATCACAAAAAGAAATTCAAGTTGAAGAAATTGTTAATATGCTAGGTTTTGCAAGGCAAGGTGATTTGTATGAGTTATCAAAATATATATTAGATAATAATTTATCAAAGCTAATTTCTATGCTTGACGATATGTATCAAAGAGGTTCAGAGACCTCAAAAATTATTGAAGATATGATGAATATAATAAATTGGTCATGCAAATTAAAAATAAACCAAGAACTTATTAAGGATGAATTTTTAACTGAAGAAGATAAAAATTTTGCATCCTATGTCATCCAATTCGATAGTGGCAAATTAAATATTTTTTGGCAAAGTTTAATGAAGGGCTATGATGAAATTAAAATCTCACCTCAACCTCATTCAACCCTAGAAATGGTAATGCTTAGGTGTGCTTTTTTGTTAAATGATAATCAGTTAACAGACCTAGTAGAAAAAAAAAAGTCTGAAATAAATCAGAATACAATTCAATCCTCTCCTAATATTGATCAAGTAATTCAAAACAAAGTTGAACAAGTATCACCAATTTCTTTAAAAGAAAAAATTGATATTCATCAGAAATTTTTTCAATTTTATGGAAAAAATTTCTCACCTCTCATGGCAGGAATTATTATTGAAAATGTTGAAATTATTGATTTTTCAGAGAAAAATAAAATATTACGATTAAATGTGTCTGATAAAAATTTCAACGGAAGTGAAGAATTATACAAAAATTTGGAAAATGATTACAAAATCGAAATGAAACTTAAAACAGAAATAACAACTTTAGAGACAATTAAGTCTCTCTATAAAAAAGAATTAATTGACCAGGAGATGAAGACTGATGAATTTAAAAAAGTTCTTGCTAAATTCCCTAATGCAAAGATTATAGATATTGAAGAATTAGAAAGAGGTGATGGAAATGATGGGTAATATGGGCGGTATGATGAAAAAAGTCCAAGAAATGCAGGCCAAAATGCAAGAAATGCAAAAGGAGCTTGAGAATAAAACCGTTGAGGCTGAGTCCGGAGGTGGAATGGTTAAAGTTATAATGAATGGTAAACAAATTGTTCAATCAATTGATATAGATCCATCACTATTGTCCTCTGATGAAAAAGAGGTATTGGAGGATTTAATCAAAGCAGCACTCAATCAAGCTAAAGAAAAAGTCGAGGAAATGTCAGCTGAAGAAATGAAAAAAATAACTGGTGGGTTACCATTGCCTCCAGGAATGAAGATGCCTTTTTAAATTGTCTCAAGACGAACTTCAAAAATTTATTAATTTAATTTCTAGGCTACCTGGAATTGGCCAACGTTCAGCACAAAGAATAGCTTTATATTTGATAAAAAATAAACAAGAATTAATGTTACCTTTAGGAGAAAGTATAAAGGAAACGGCTTCTGTGGTAAAAAAATGCACTAATTGTGGAATATTAGATGTTATTGTTCCATGTAAAATTTGTTCTTCAGAAAATAGATCAAAAACTACAATATGCATCGTTGAAGATATGGCTGATGTTTGGGCATTTGAAAGATCTGGATATCATAAAGGTCTTTATCATGTAATTGGCGGTCTTTTATCAGCCTCAAAAAATTTTACAGAACAGGATTTAAATTTAAATAAACTCAAAGAAAGAATTATAAATAATCAAGTACAAGAAGTTATTTTAGCATTGAGCGCAACAATTGAGGGACAAACTACAGCCTTAGTAATAAAGGATAAACTAGAAAATCAAAATATTAAAATTACGCAACTCGCATATGGTGTTCCTGTAGGAAGTGAAATTCATTATCTAGACGATAATACCTTAGGAGCAGCTTTAGAGTCGCGCAAAAACTTAAGCTGATTTATCTAGAAGTAATACTCTAAAAGTTTGATTTATTGTCTCTGATAACTGTATAAACTATATTAAATTCCATGTTGAAGCTTATTTATGCACCTGATCCCATATTAAAAAAAGAAAGTGTATCTATACCTCAGGTGGATGATCATCATAGAGAACTTATAAAACAAATGTATGAGATTATGTATTCTGCAAATGGAGTTGGTTTAGCTGCTCCTCAGATAGGTTTAAATATTCGCATATTTATTCTTGATGCAGGCTCTAGAGATGAAGAAAAAAAACCTATCACAATGATAAATCCTAAAATTATATCATTACATGAAAAGAAAGTGCCATATGAAGAGGGTTGCTTATCCTTCCCAGAGCATTTTGCAGAAATAGACCGTCCTGAAAAAATTAAGATAGAGTATCTTGATGAAGACAACTCAAAAAAAATCTCTGCATTTACAGGCTTTGAGTCGAGGATTATACAACATGAATTGGATCACTTAAACGGTATTTTATTTGTTGACCATTTAAGTCGTTTAAAAAGAGACGTGATTATTAGAAAGATGAGAAAGTATAAAAAAGAAAAAGAAATAATATAAATGAAAAAACAACGTGTAGTTTATTTTGGCTCACCAGAATTTTCTCTTCCTCCTCTAAAGACCCTCTATCTTGGAGGATATGATATAGTGGGAATTTATACACAAGAGCCAAAAAAAAAATTTAGAGGACAAAAAAAATATAACACACCTGTTCAACAATGGGCAGAAAGTCAACTTCTACCTGTTTTTACTCCCAAAATACTTGATGATACATCTTTGAAAGAGTTTCAATCATTAAAGCCTGATGTCGCCATCCTTTTTGCTTATGGGAAAATAGTCCCAATGAATTGGTTAAACACTCCTTTAAATGGGTTTATAAATATACATGCCTCGCTTCTACCAAGATGGAGAGGAGCAGCACCTGTTCAAAGAGCCATTGAAAATAATGATAAAGAGACAGGTATTACCATTATAAAAATGAACGATAAAATTGATGAAGGTCAAATTTTAGTCCAGCAGAAAATAGAAATTAATGAACTAACTGATGGTAAACAATTAATTGATCAAATAAGTCATGATTCTTGCTCATTGTTATATAACACATTAAAAAAATATTTTTTGGGTCAAATCCAATTAAAAGAACAAGATCATTCTCAATCTACATATGCGAAAAAAATAAACAAATTTGAAACACAAGTAGATTGGGGACTATCTGCAAGTATAATTGAAAAAAAAATAAGAGCTTTTTACCCATCACCAGCAATGTGGTTTAAATATAAGGGTCAGAGATTTAAAATTTTAAAAGCTAAAATATCTAACTTACAAGATGAAAAGGGAAAGATTATAAATTTACCTCTAACTATAGCATGTAAAAATAACAGTCTAGATATTTTAGAAATTCAAGCTGAAGGAAAGAAGCCATTAAAAATTAAAGAATTTGTTTTAGGGAATAATCAATTTCAATTAAATGCAATAATCGATAATGACTAATATAAAACTTACAATTGAATATCATGGTTTACCTTATTGTGGTTGGCAATATCAAAAAAATGAAAAAACTGTGCAAGGTGAAATAGAAAAAGCAATATTTAAATTCTCTGGTGAAAAAAAAACTATTCAAGGTGCTGGAAGAACAGATGCTGGTGTTCACGCTATTGGACAATGTGCCAATTTTGATTTAGAAAAAAAATTCGATGACTATCAAATTCTAAGTGGAATTAATTTTCACCTCGGGACTGAAAAGATAAGAATTACTAAAGTTGAAAGTGTTGATAATGAATTTAATGCTCGTTTTACTGCTAAAAATAAAATTTATAATTATCAAGTTTTTAATAGTCTAGCCCCGTCAGTTATTGAGGATGATTTTAGTATACACATCCGTCAACCTTTAGATTTAGAGGCAATGCAAGATGCAATTAAACTGTTTATTGGTAAACATGATTTTTCTTCGTTTAGAGCACATGGTTGTCAAGCCAACAAACCGCTTAGAACTATTGATGAGGCATCAATTGATATTAAAGGTAATAAAATTATTTTTGTATTCAAGGCGCAGTCCTTCCTTTATCAACAGATTAGAATAATGGTTGGATCTTTATTAGAAGTTGGATTAAAAAATAAAAATACTAATTGGATAAGTGAATTAATTGAAGCTAAGGATAGAAGCTTAGCAGGACCAACGGTCCCTTCAAAAGGCTTGATTTTAAAGGAGATATCTTATTAATATTCTTATTTACACACAATGTTTTGCTCCAAAAGTAGGCGGTATTGAGTCTGTAATGACAAATATAGCTCAACATGCATTTAATACGCAAAATAAAGTAACAGTTCTCTCTGATGGATCTAAACTCTCCTCCTCAGATTTTGACAATAAATGTAAGTTTGATATCCAAAGATTTGATCAAATTAAGTTTCTTAGAAAAAGAATTAAATTAAGTTT
Source organism: uncultured Alphaproteobacteria bacterium (assembly GCA_902546975.1). GTDB lineage: Bacteria > Pseudomonadota > Alphaproteobacteria > HIMB59 > HIMB59 > HIMB59. The sequence continues at coordinate 202,442 of CACCLU010000001.1, read as the reverse complement.
CGCTCAGAACTTTTTAAAAAAAAATAAAATTGATATTATTTTTTTTGATAGTTGGAAATCTTTAGAGCTATTTAATAATACTACAGATATTAGTAAAATTTGTTTAGCTCATGGAAATGAAATATTAAAACTAAGTGATAAAAATAGAATTGTAAATTCTTTAAACAAAGCAGATTTGATTATTTATAATTCTCAATTTACTAGAAATAAAACATTTAAAAATTTTAAAATTTTGAAAAAAATTAATAATAAAGTAATATATCCAGCTTTTATTAAAAAAATTCCACAAAATATAAACAATAAAAAAAAATACGATTTATGTACTATTGCTAGACTTGAATATAGAAAGGGGCACCATTTAGTATTTGAAGCAATGTTTATACTCAGAAATGATTATAAGATTTCACTTAAATATGCAATTCTTGGAGATGGGCCAGAATTATCAAGATTAAAGGATTTAGTTTTGAAATTTTCACTACAAAAGCAGGTAGATTTCATACACCACGATGTCTCAAGTGAAAAAATTTTTAAGAATTCTTCTGTTCATATAATGCCAACTATAACCACACCTGAAAGTATTGAGGGTTTTGGAATATCTAATGTTGAAGCAGCTTCTTATGGGCTACCTTGCATAGTCAGTAATAGTGGAGGAACTCCAGAGTCAATAGGTAACAATGGTTTAATTGTAAAAGAAAATAACCCCAAGCAACTTGTCAAAGCAATTATCGATATTTTTAAAAAGTATAAAAGTTATAGTAAAAAAAGTTATGTATTTGCTAATAATTTTGAGTCAAATAAAAAAATAAAAGAGTATTTAAATGCTATCTAAAATAGCCTCATAGCTTGTTTCTTTTAACTCGCCTGGATTATCACAAATTAATTTTTCAACTTTAAGATTATTTATTAGGATAATTGACCGAATAAGTCTTTGACCCATAAAGCTTTTTTCATGATTTCTTATTAATTGAGAAGATAATAAAAATTCATTATTTCCATCTGATAAAAATAAAATTGCTGATTCACCTAACTCCTTCCTCCACAAATCAAGCACGTAAGGATCATTAGTGGTCATGCAACAAATTTGATCAATTTGCTTTTTAGACATCAACTTTTTTGCACCTTTAATAAATGGAGGAAGATGTTGTATGTGACATGTTGAAGTGAATGCTCCTGGGACACAAATTACCATTACCCTTTTAAATTTGAAGTTGTCGTGTAATCCAAAATTTTTTGTACCATCTGCCGAAACAGATCTTAAAGTAATATCAGGAATTAAATCTCCTTCTTTCAATTATCAAAAAAGTTTTCTAAAGTTTTATAGTAAATTTGTTCAGTCGTTTTCAGATCCTCTATAGAAACACACTCATTAACTTTGTGCAGGGTTTTGTTAATCGTTCCAAATTCGAAGACAGGACAGACCTCTTGCATAAATCTAGCATCTGATGTTCCACCTCCAGTATCTTGACTAGCTTCTAATCCCGTAACATCTTTAATTGCTTTAATACAATGTTTTGTAAATGGATTATCAAAAGATTGGAAAGGCATACCTCTAAAAGTTAATTTCAATTTATACGTACAATTATTTTCAGAGCAAATCTTAGTCAAGTGTTCATCAAAATAGTTTTGTATTTTTTCTTGATCCCAGTTGTCATTAAAGCGCATATCACCAACAGTAATCAATTTTTCAGGTATTACATTCTTTGCCTTGTTATTTAAATTGATCTGAGTAAATTGCAGAGTAGATGGTTCAAAGTATTCAGCACCATCATCAAGTTTTTGATCATCAAAAAATGAGATAACCTTAGACAAACAATGTAGAGGGTTTTGAGCTAGCTGAGGATACGCAGCATGCCCCTGCCTTCCAATAATTTCAACTTGAACATCCACAGCTCCTTTTCTTCCAACTTTGATCTGATCACCGATTATTTTCTCAGAGGATGACTCAGTGGCTATTGACCCGTCTATTCTTATATTATTTTCTTTCAACCATTTTACGACTTTCTTTACACCATTTACGGAGTCTGCTTCTTCATCTCCAGTTATGATAAAACTTATTGTGCCATTAAAATCTCTATTTTCCTTAATGAATTTAAAGACACTTACCATGCTAGCTGCCGTACACCCTTTCATATCCTCTGATCCACGACCATAAAGATACCCATCTTTAATGGTTGGTTCAAAAGGTGGAGTGTCCCAATCCTCTAAGTTACCAGGAGGCACTACATCAACATGACATAAAAAATTAAAATGTTTTCCATTTGTATTAATTGGACCATACGTAGCCATGACATTAATTACTTCGTAACTCCCATCTCCATCGAAGTTTAGTTGTTTTGTTCTAAAACCATTTTCTTCAAATGTTTCAATTAAGAAATCAAAAATATCTTGTTTTGCTGGTGTAACAGAGTCAAAAGATATTAATTTTTTTGATAGCTCTATTGTGTCTAACATTTTAATCTCTTAATAATTCATTAACGGAGGTTTTTGAACGAGTTTTTTCATCAACCGTTTTTACAATCACAACACAGTACAATGATGCATCTCCTTTAGAGCTTGGAAGACTACCCGGAACAACAACAGAATATGGAGGAACTTTTCCCATATAAATTTCTTTAGTTTCACGATTATAAATTTTTGTTGAAGCACCTATAAATACTCCCATCGATAATACTGATCCTTCTCCAACTATTACACCTTCCGCAACTTCTGATCTTGCACCAATAAAACAGTTGTCCTCTATTATGACTGGGTTTGCCTGTAATGGCTCTAATACTCCTCCTATGCCTGCGCCCCCTGAGATATGACAGTTTTTCCCAACTTGAGCACAAGAACCCACTGTGGCCCAAGTATCAACCATAGTTCCTTCATCTACATATGCACCCAAATTAACAAAGCAAGGCATAAGCACTGCACTTTTTGCAATAAATGCTGATCTTCTTACAACACAGTTAGGAACAGCTCTAAAACCAGCTGATTGAAAATTTTCTGATTTCCAATCTTGGAATTTTGAGGGAACTTTATCCCACCACGAAGTAGACCCGTCTTTTACACTCGGACCGCCAGTTATTATTTCCATATCTTGAATTCTAAAACTTAAAAGAATTGCTTTTTTAAGCCATTGATTTACATGCCAATCATTTTCTTTTTTTTCACATACTCGAAGCTTTCCCTCATCCAATAAGTTAAGGACACTCTCTACACTTTTTTTTGCTTCATTATCCTCAATAAAATTTATCTGATCTCTTTGATCCCATAATTTTTCAATTATATCTTGATGGCCCATAATACTTTTATATCACGTTTTTTAAGAAATTTTCCAAATCATCAGTAACATGTGATATGTAACCTTTTTCATCAATAATTTTTTGGATATCTTCTTGTTGATTCACATCTTTATTTAGGTTGTATTCAAGGTTATTCGTTACCCAAACTGTCTGCCAACCCATTTTATGTGGCTCTTTCAAATTAATATGAAGATCCTCAAACATAGCTGTTGAACTATTGTCTAAATTGAATTTATTTTGGAATGAGTCGTAAACTTCTTTGTGAGGTTTTGGCATATAGTCACTTTCAGAAATATCAAAACATCCATCAAAAATATTAGTCATTTGAAGTTTTTCTATAACTTTTTCTACATGTTCAAAATTAGCGTTTGTAAAAATATATTTTTTTCCATTTAAGCTTTTTAATATTTCCGCAAGATGAATGTTTGGTTGAACTACCTCATAATTAATTTGATGTACGTAGTCCAAATATTCATCAGGATTTACTTGATGTTCAATCATAAGACCCCTGAGTGTTGTTCCATATTGGTGATAATATTTGGACCTCAGCGCTTGTGCATCCCCAGAGGCTAAATTTAATTTTTCCTCAATAAACTTACCCATAAGTATGTGTACTTTATCAAATAAACCACACTCCGCTTTATAAAGTGTATTGTCTAAGTCAAAAACCCAATTTGTTATATCGTTCATAAGCGTTTTAAACTAATGTTTATTATATAAAAGCCAAGAAGATTTATAAAAATTCAAAAATTTTTTTTTGAATTTCAAATATGTTTTCGTTTGTTTTTGAGCTTACAATGTAGTTTTCAAATTCAGTATTTAAATTGTCTAAAAAAGCAGACTTTTCTTTTATTTTTTTGTCACTTTTCGTGTAGCAAATAATAATTTTTTGTTTTATTTGTTTCATCGAGTCAATCATCTCTATGTCTATTTTTTTTGGCCCCAATGAATTATCAATTAATACAAATATTTTCTTTAAATTTTCACGAGATGTTAAATATTGAGAGACAAGATCTGATATTTGAAATGCCTCCTTTTGAGATATTTTTGCAAATCCATACCCAGGAAGATCAACAACCATCATTGAGTCCCCATGATTAAAAAAATTAATTTGTCTTGTTTTACCTGGTGTATTAGAGATATGCGCCAGTTTTTTCATAAAAATTGCATTAATTAGACTTGATTTTCCAACATTAGATCTGCCAATAAAAGCTATTTCAGGAAAGCTTACGTTAGGATATTGACGAGGTTGTGTTGCGCTTAGTAAAAACGTAGTTTGTTTTTTAAAGTAATTTGAGACAAGGCTCATTAACTCTTCATAATTTTTCTTTGTATGATGTATTGTTGGGCCATTGATAAAACATTATTTGTTGTCCAATAAATAACTAGACCTGCCGCAAAGCCACCTAAAATAAAAGTAAATACGATTGGTAATAAACCAAAAATTTTTGCTTGCATCTTGTCTACTGGAGCAGGGTTTAGTTTAAATTGAATATACATAGAGATACCCATTAAAATTGGCCAAATACCAACATTTAGAATTTGTAATATACCCGGAACATTCCAATCTACAAATCCAAAGAGCACCAATATTCCTGCAGGATCTGGGGCAGATAAATCGTGTATCCATCCTATAAAAGGAGCATGCCTCATCTCTATAGTTACAAATAAAACTTTATATAGTGCAAAAAATACTGGTATTTGTAAAAGAATTGGTAAACACCCAGCAATAGGGTTTGCCTTCTCTTTCTTATACAAAGCCATCATTTCTTTTTGCATTCCAGCTCTATCATCTCCATATTGCTCTTTTAGTCTTTGCATTTCAGGAGCAAGTTTTTTCATTTTGGCCATTGATTTAAAGGATTGTTGTGCAAGAGGAAAAAAACAAATTCTCATTAGAATTGTAAATATGATAATTGACCAACCAAAATTTCCAACATATCCAAATATAAATTCTAATGTATGAAAGATTGGCTTAGTTAAAAAATAAAACCAACCAAAGTCCACTGAACGATCAAACTCTTGAACGCCATATTCTTCCATATATTTATCGATAACTTTTACAATTTTAGGTCCAGCGAAAATCATAAAATTATGTGAAATGCTTGCATTGTTTGAAACAGCAATTTTTTGCCCAACAATATCTGTTTGAAAGTTATCTACGTTGTCAACAAAGCTATAACTATATGTCTGTTGAACGGGTTCGTTTTGATTAGGAATGATTGCTGTTTGCCAATATTTATCTGTCATTCCGATCCACCCACCTATAGAGGGATGTTTAATCTTTTTATCGTCTTTTAAATCATCGTAGTCATATTCTTTCAAAACACTGTCAGTTATTGACAGAGGTCCTTCATGTAAAATAAAAAAATTTTGCATTTCAGGAATACCCTGTCTTTTCGATAAACCATATGGATAGAGATCAAAAGAAAGCCCAGAATTATTAATTACTCTTTGATCGACACTAAACAAATAGTCTTCATCAAGAGAAATTATTTTCTCAAAAGTAATATTCTGATCACTTGTCCAAGTGAGCTTTACAGGATCATTAATACCTATAGAGTTTTTATCAGCACTCCAAATACTAGAACTATCAGGCAACTCTATTGTACTATCGGAACTTACCCATCCAGTATCTAAATAATAAGCATTATCAGATCCTAAGGGGTTTAAAAATTCAATTAAGTCAGAAGTTGGATCTAGAGTTTCTCTAAATTCTTCCAAGATTAAATCATCAATTAGCCCACCATTTAAATTAATAGAACCTTTAATCTTTGAATTATCAAAGTTTACTCTTCCTGTTTCATTTATTACTTCATTCCTCTCAGCTAAAACAGTAGTTGAAGATTTTTGAATACTGAGATCAACTAGGCTTTCACTATTTGTTTGTTCTTCAGTAATTGGTGTTCTCTCAGGTTGAGGCACTAGTAATTGAAAACCAAAAATGATTGCCATGGAAATAATAATTGCTAAAAATAAGTTTTTTTGATTTTCCATATTATTTTCTTACAGGATCGTAACCCGATGAACCCAAGGGATTACATTTTAGAATTCGAAGAGTCCCTTTTGTTATCCCTTTTAAAACACCAAATTCTTGAATGGCTTCAATTGTATATTGCGAGCATGTTGGAAGATGTCTACAAGTGTTGGGCAACATAGGTGATATGAATAACTGATAGATTTTTATAGGAGTAATAAAAATTATTTTCCAGAGTTTTTTAATATTATTTTTCATTTGATATGAATTTTTCAATATCTTGTTTTAAATCAATAAAAGGTACTTTCAAAACTGTTTTTTTTAGTATTAACACAAATTTAACTTGATTTAATGTATTTATAAGACTGCTCGTACGAATTGCTTCTCTGGTTCTTCTTTTAGCTCTATTCCTTTCAACGGCATTTCCAAGCTTTTTACTAGCAATGATACCAACTAGAAAAGACTCTAAATTAGCATCATGGAGAATATAACCATTAAAAGAAGAACTTTTAAAGTAGTGACCTTTATTTCTAATTTGAGAAAATTCGGATGATTTTTTTAGAGTTGGGAGTCTCAATAATTAGGCTGATAGTCTTGATCGACCTTTAGCTCTTCTTGCATTAATAACTTTACGACCGCCAACAGTTGCCATTCTAGAGCGAAAACCGTGTCTTCTTTTTCTAACTAATTGGCTGGGTTGATATGTTCTTTTCATTATTATTACACCTAAAAAATAGGTTCCTACATTTAACAATTATTGATATTAAGTCAATAAATAAAAACAAATTATGCTGATAATTAAAGATATTTCTAATTTGCAGTCCTATTTGAGCGCTTATCAAAATCGAAAATATTCAATTGGTTATGTGCCAACAATGGGAGCTCTTCACAAAGGACATGGTGAATTAATCAAGCAATCAAAAAAAGGTAATCACAAAACTATTGTCAGTATTTTTGTTAATGAAAAACAATTTAGTAGTAAAGAGGATTTTGAAACCTATCCAAGAAATAAAGGTTTTGACTATGATTTCTGCATAGACAACGAAGTAGACATACTATTTGAACCCTCATCTGAAGAAATATTTAAAAATGATCAAACACTACTGAATAATAAAAATTTTAAAGATATTCTTTGTGATAAATTTAGAAGAGGACACTTTGATGGTGTTATCACTGTTCTTGATAAATTTTTTTCAATTATAAAAAGTAATAAAGTTTATTTTGGCGAAAAAGATTATCAGCAACTAAAGATCATAGAGAAATTTATTGAAGAAAAATACAAATCTTTAGACTTAGTTTCTGTCCCAACACAAAGACACGAAGAGGGAATAGCTTATTCATCAAGAAATGAAAAACTAAGTAAAAAGCAAACTCAAGATTTTGTAGATTTTCATAAAAAAGTTAAAAATTTTATAGGCTCTCTTGAAGGATCTTTAGACATTGAAACAGCTAACGAAAAAGCAAATGATTTTATGAAATCACAAGATATTGATAAACTTGATTATTTTGAATTCAGAAATGATACTGACTTAAGTTTTGTGGGTACTTTATCTCAAGCCAGACTTTTTTATGCAATTTACAAAGGTAAAGTTAGATTAATTGATAATTTAAAAGTTTAAATTGGCGGTTCTGCAAGGATTCGAACCCTGAATTCTTGATCCGTAGTCAAGTGTGATATCCGTTTCACCACAGAACCTTAATCAAAGTATATCACCATAAATCAATCATTGTACTTAATCCTACGAAACTCATTACGGAGCCATTACGGGCAACGAATGAAGAAGGGATATTATGGGAACAATAACTAGACGAAAGATGAAAGATGTAAAGGGCAATCGCTATGTCTTATTTCAAGCATAGGTGAACATGAAGGGACAAAGATATTCCCGAGCTTTTCAATATATGCGGGAAGCAAGGGCTTACATTAGCGAACAAAAGGGATTAATCAGTAGAGGTTGTTTGTCGGGGGGAGGGAACAACGTTGTGTTTCCTCCCCCCTTAGTAGTGCAGAGGTGTGAAATCTTCAAACCTCTAGTTAAAAGGGTAAAGTTCCCAAACTGCTTTGCCATCTGCATCGGCTTCGTAAGTAAATGCGTAAAATTTACCATTCAGTTCAGATAACGCTTCAGATGTGGTTTCGAATATAGCGCCGCCTCTAAAAGAAGTGCCTCCATCTTTCCTCTGGTTTCCGACACCCGTAGCTTTATATGTGGCGACACCTTCTGCACACATTACAACCCCAGCATAGGCATTTCCTGCCCATGAACCATCTGGTCTCATTTCGGCTGTAAATGCGCCCATAGACTGAACATCATGACCTAGCATCGTTCCGCTCCCTTCAGCAGTAATGTCCATAGCAGGTAAACCATATTTACCAGAGTCCATTGGCTTATTAGTTTCCTGTAATGTCATTGTTCCAATTTTATCACCAAGCATTGTTAATCTCCTTTTCTAAAATTTATAAAATAAATGATTATAATAATTACTTGTTAAGAGTATTATTTCTTTTTTTAAATATATATATTACTCATTTGCAATAAATAATATTTTTTTAGATGTTATAAAAGTTTATATGTATATTTATACTAAAAAATTTAGGTTTATATTTCTTTTTTCAATTTTTCTATTTAGTTTTGGATTTTTATATTCTGAGGAACATCTCAAAACTAAAATTTCCCCTGTTCTAAAATCTGCAACTACAATATTAGGAAATGAAATATATTATCCTGATGGAAACGCTGAAATAGTGTCATTTATAGTTGAGGTGCCTCCTGGTGGTGTTACTCCGAACCATGTTCATTCTTACCCCGTTTATATTTACATTATGGAAGGAGAAATGACATATACTTGGGAAGACGGAACAGTTACTACTTACAAACCTGGTAAAGCATATATAGAGGATAGTAAAAATGCTCATTACGGAAAAAATTTAGGTGACATAACACTCAAAGCATTGATAGTTGGCATTGGTGCTGAGGGTATAAAGTTTACAACCTCTCCTAAAAATTAAATTTTTAGCTATATCTTTATTACGGTCAACATTGATTAGATATAGTTAAGGCTTTGAGAATAGTATTGATGACAAATGAATTAAAGAGACGTTGGATATCCAGTAGTCAAGTGTGACATCCCCGTTTCACCTCAGAACTATTAGCTTGATTTATATACTCTTTTTAAACTCTAAAATAGGCTTTTACTTGTGGTCGAAACATTAATAAAAGAGCGATAAATTGTATTAATGTGTTTAAACTTAAAATCGTTCTTATGCTCATTTCATTAATGCCAATCTCTGGAAAAGGCGAGAAAGGTGCTGAAAAAGAGTGTGATAATGCTCCAAATAAATCAAAAATCCCAACCGCATTCCAAGCTAGCAAAATTCCCCAAAGTAAAGCTGATGGCTTTTTCCATATCCTATAAGCAAGAAATAATGCAGTAGTGCCTATCACGAAATCGCCAAGAAAAGCTATAGTCCAATCAGATGAAGCTGCACGTTCACTTCCTATAGCTCCGAGTGTAAGAAAAAGACCAGAGCCAACTGCTCTGAACACCATCCATCCAGTTGTAAAAATTAATAATTTTACTTGAATATGCATCTTTATAACTCTAGATAAATAATGTGAATTATACAACTAATGAAAAAAACTTTTTTTAAAATCAGGGAAAGTAAAGTATTTCAATACACAGTTTTATTGATAATCATTTTTAATGCATTTACGATTGGTCTAAATACATACGAATTAGGTGAAATTTCAAGAATACTTATTAAATATCTAGATTATTTGATAACCATATTTTTCGTTATAGAAATTACAATTCGTTTTATTGGTGAGCCTAAAAAATCAAATTTTTTAAAAAATGGTTGGAATATTTTTGATACTATCATTGTATTAGTTTCCTTAATACCAATACCTAATAACTCTAGTTTTTTATTATTTAGATTATTAAGAGTATTTAGAGTTTTAAGAGTAATTTCAATTATACCTGAGCTAAAATTAATAATTGAGTCTTTGATCGGATCTCTAAAAAGAGTTTTTTATGTAAGTTTGTTGTTATTTATTATTCTCTACATTTACGCCACGATTGGCTCAATAGTCTTTTCTGATAATATACCTTCTCGATGGTCTGATGTGGGAGTTTCGATGATCACTTTATTTCAAGTTTTAACCCTTTCATCATGGGAGCAGGTTATGCTTCCCCTTCAAGACGTGCATTGGTGGGCATGGATTTATTTTTTTAGCTTCATAATTGTTTGTGCTATTACAATGTTAAATCTCTTAATTGCAATTTTAGTTGATGTTGTTGTTAATCAGAATGATAAGAAAGAGGATGTTGCTAATATGAAACTAAGAAATAATGTTGAAAAGTTAAACGAACAATTTTCAGAAGAAATTAACCTAGATAAGTTAAAAAGAGACCAATAATGACAGCGGATATATTGATGCCAATTATCTATTTAGTTTGTTTACTAATTTTAATTGGTCCTCGTTTCTTAGAAACGAATTCCTCTTTCAAACAACTACTTAGTAATCTGAGTATATGGGCTTTAATAATCATTTTGATATCTTTGGGCTATCAGTTTTATAATTATTTCATTCGCTAAAGTTTAAAAAGCATAGCTTGTATAAATTTTAAAATTTACCTCATCTTTAAATGAAGATTGATGGTAATCATCCTCAAGATTTATTGGTACATACATATCTATGCCCCCTTTAAACTGAGAAAAAAATCTACTCTCATAATTAAAAGTCATAGCCCTGGTGTTTTTATCAATATCATTTTGTAAAGAAATAAAATATTGTGTGTCATCGATATCATTTAAGATTAACCTTGCTCCATAAAATAAATCATTTTGATTACTGTGATGAGATTTAGATCCTCTTGAGTCATAAGTGTACTCTATGATATTTGATAGGTCCCAATTTTTTTCAAATAATCCATACAGGGTGTGCTCAGTACCTACAATAAATCCATAATAATCTTCAATATTTCCATCTAAATTGTACTGATTACCTCGATTTATAAATTCTCCCTTATGTAAAAAATCTCCCTGAGTGGCTTGCAACTCAATTCCAATTTGAGTTATCTCTGAGTAATTAGGAACTAATTGATTTGATGAAACAATTAATGCTGGGTCTTTTGTATTTCCTTTATAGAAAGTTAAACCATAATCGTATTCATCAATATATCCAGACCAACGAAGTCCAAAGCCTAAATTTTCTTTTTTTGCTCCTTTAGAGTAATTATTTTTGGATTTAATATTAAAAGTTTGTTGTGAGCGAACCTGCGATTTGGGATAAATATTTGTATTAGACGGAAGAATATAAAAATCTAGCTCACTTGAAGAAAAATATCTTTTGATGTTGAACATTGTTTGTCCTATCTTTTTTCCAGATGCTAGACCAAGAGAATAATCTTTGGAATTGATAATATCTACGGGGTTGTAAAATTCATTTTTACCCCAAAAAACAATATTGTTACCAGCAAGAATATTGGTATTTTCAAAAGCGTAATCTAAATAAGCTTCGTTAAAATCTAGATTTTGTGCTGATCCTGGATAAGAGTCTTTAATATTCATTTTAAGCTTCCCAGTTAAATTATCTTTTTCAAAAAAATAGTTATACTCAACATTTGTTGAATTTAAAAAATTTTTTCTATTATCTCCTTCAATGTCTTCTAAAAATATAGAAGAGCTTACTTCTATTTCGCCATAGTGTTCGGAATAAAACTCAGCTTTTGAATAAGAACTAATAAGTAGAAGATTTAATAAAATTAAAAAAAAATTTGTCATCTAGCCATTTTGGCTAATTTTTCTGGGTTAAAATCGTTAATTGACAAGTTTGTTTGAAATTCATAATTTTCCCAGGTAATGTTAGTTGATTTACCTGTTTGCAAGTTCTTCATTTCTAATAAATCTGCTCTCCAAAACTTATCTAAATATTTCTGATAACTTTTAAAATTTAGTTCTTTTTCGAGGTCACCACGTCTGTTATGAAATTTCACAGTTTGGTATCGTAGTTCACTTACATCAATATAAATTACTCTTTTGGAGTAACCTGATTTTTTATTTTTTGGTGTGGCTTCAATGACATGACATTGCAAACTAGGGTCAGCTGGACAATTTATATCCTCTAGCCATAAAAAATTATAATCTTCAGGCTCATCTGTTGATAAATCTTCGTATGAAAATTCCGATGATACAAATTTTCCAGTCCTATTAGATGAGGATATTCTTTTTACTCTTTTTAGAGCTGGAAGATAAAGCCATTGATCGTCATCTTTTGGTTCAATATTGGCATGAGTTAATAAAGATGTTCCTTTGACATCTCTTGGCTCAGTAAAAACAATAATACTTTTATCTCCTAAAGTTTCATCAAGCTCTTCAAATATAAAATTTTTAAAACTTCTAACACTTTCATTGCCTGATTTATCTTTTAGTATCATTTTTCCAACAACAGTGCTGTCGACAAAACCGTTATCTAAAGCAATACTTTTTTCAATAATCTCTAATCCTTTTTCTTCTGCGGACTGAGCAAAAATTTGACTACAGAAAAGAGTCAAAATTGAAGTCAGAGTTATAATAAATATTTTCATGTTGTTTTCCTTTTTAATTTAAAGTTATCGATCCAGATCAATACGGGAGGTAAAAGTAAATAATCAACTACTAAGGCAAATACAACAGTAATTGCTGTTAACTGGGCCATATCTTTATTCACAGCAAAACCTGATTGCGCCAAGACGCAGAAGCCTAAAAAAAGACCTATAGTAGTTGTTGTTAATGCCATACCTACTTTTTCGAATGCTTGTCTAACACTATCTTCAGGGGATTTTCCTTCCTTTCTAGCTTTAGCATACTTTAGCATAAAATGAACAGAGTCATCGACAACAATGCCTAAAGTCATCGCCACAACAATTGAGACAGCAAGAGTTACGGAGCCTGTAAAGTAACCCCATAAACCAAAAGCCATTGCTGCTGGAAGTAAATTAGGTATCAGACTCATTAATCCATATTTTACATTTCTAATCACTAGTAATATTATAAAGGAGATACCTATCAATGCTAAACCAGTACCTTTCAACATGGCTGGAACATCTCGAGAAGATATCTTGGAGAAGACCTGCGAAGTGCCCGTAGATTTGGTACTAAGTTCAGGTGCGTTTTCATCAAACCAGCTTTGGACTTTTTTATCTAGCTCAAGGAAACCTTTGGTAGTAGTTTTTGACACATTAGCCGTCACTCTTAATGCAGATTTATCGACATTTATTTGATCTGTTAAATCTAATCCGTAACCTAAAGATAACTCATATAGAAATAGGTATTGTGCTGCTTCAAGCTCTGAGTTAGGTACTTTATAAAAACTCTCGTCATCCTCATTAAAGTTTTGATTTAGTCGTTTCACAACATCTGTATAGGATCTCACGCTTGAAATATTTGGCTGACTCCTTAAGAAATTCACAAGTGATTCAACCTTCATTAAATATTCAGGATCATTAACCCCATTTTCTTTACCAGAATTAACTGAATACTCTAATGCATTTAAACCTGCAAAATTATCTTCGTAATAATCTATTGATTGTCTGAGTTCATACTCTGGCCCAAAATATCTAAGAAAATCATCCTCTAGAGAAATTTTTGATATTCCAAAAACTAGAATTGCTATTAATGCTGCGGTAAAAGCTAGTAATGAGTTCTTTCTTCTTATTACAAATTCTGCCAGAAAGCTCATACTTTTGTCCATTGTGGCTTTCTGATTTTGTTTTTTTAAAGGCAACAAACTAATAAGTGCAGGTAACATTGTAAGTGTATAAAACAAAGCTGCAATTACTCCGACGAATACGATATTACCTAATTGTCGAAAGGGAGGTGAGATAGAAAAATTTAAAGATAAAAATCCAATAGCTGTTGTTAAACAAGCAACGGTAATCGCTGGACCGTGATCCACTATAGCTCTTCTAACCCATTCATTTCTGTCAGGGGTAATGGTCATTGTTTGCCTGACAGAGGAGAGGATGTGAACTGCGCTCGCAACGGCAAGCGTCATTACCATTAAAGGTGCAACAACAGTTGCATTATTAATGTTTGTGCCAGACCAACCCAAGGCTCCAACAGATGAGCCAGCACATAATACTATAATAATAAAAATTAACCCTACGCCAAAAATAGTCCTAAGGATTATAGCAACTGCAATTAGTGTAACTAAGATCATCATTGGAGTTAACTTAGCCGTATCGTCTTGACCTGAGACACTGTATTGATTATTTAAAGGAACAAACCCAACCATTCTAAGCTCAATCTCAGGAAATTGACTCTCAAATTCTTTTTTAAGAATTTCTACTTCATTCATGACATAAGGAATTTCAATAATTGCATCCTTGCCTGGTAAACGAAATAAAATATTTACTTGGGAAATTGAGTTATCAGAATTGATAAATGCATTTTTCAATTCAATTCGAGAATTAGCAACTTCTTCAGCATAATTAGCATCCTCTTCTGAAATGTTTTCAATGTCTGTTATTAAATCCTCAACGATAAGACTATCGCCGTCTGCATAGCTATTTTGGTAATTAGTTAATGAGTAAACTGTCCGAACATAAGGCAATAACCATGCTTTTTCAGTAAGTATACCAATAGCATTTAGATTTTTAGGTGTAAAAATATCGCCATTTTTAGGAGATATAACAAAAGCCAGATTATCATCTTTTGAGTACTCCCCTTCAAAGTTTTCTAATGCTATTCTGTCAGGATTGTTTTCGTCAAAAAAAACTCTGGCGTCAGTATCAAATTTAATATTGGGGGCTCCTGCCATTAGGACAAAAGCTATTACAAAACCAATTAGTATAAAAAAAATTCTTCTTTTAATAACTAACTCTGCAAGTTTGGGGAAAAAATTACTCATTTCGAATAGGTACATAACTTTTATGAAAATTACATTAAAAAAAGATCAATTTATTTATTCTTTTATATCATTAGCTTTATGCACGAAATTAATAAATCAATTAAATTTTTCTTGTTTGACCGTGGGCCATATAAGAAAACTCATCTTTATTTAATTTCAATTTTTTTGATAGTTGTTTAAGTAATTTAATTGGCTCATCCATTGGTTCATCAGTAAGTTGAAAAGTTCCCCAATGCATTGCTATAGATTTTTTTGAATTGACATCTCTATGAATTTGAATTGCCTCTTCCACATTACAATGTGAGTCTTTCATAAACCACCTTGGAGCATATGCCCCTATGGGTATTGTTGATAAGTCAAACGATCCAAACTTTTTTTGAATATCCTTAAAATCTTTTGAATATCCAGTATCGCCTACAAAAAAATACTTAAAATTATTTGATTTAACAACCCAACCACACCAAAGTGTTTTATTGGTATCGTTAAATGTTCTTTTACTCCAATGTTGCACTGGGACAGAATGAATTTCTAAATTTTTGAACTGAGTCATTTGCCACCATTCATGTTCCATAACATTTCTTGCACCTAATTTTGATACAATTTCTTTTAATTTAAGTGGCACAAAAAATCTTGGTTGATTTACATTTTGTTTTTTTAATAAAAGTTGAATTGTCTTTGAATCAAGATGATCATAGTGATTATGAGAAATTAAAACAAAGTCAATAAATGGTAATTCCTCAATTTTTAATCCAGGAGGTGTCGTTCTTGAAGGTCCCATAAAACTCAGAGGTGATGCTCTTTTTGTAAAATGGGGGTCTGTTAATATGTTAATACCATCAATTTGTAGTAAGAATGTTGAATGTCCAATCCAAGTAATTGTATTTTCAGATTTATTGGATTTTAAGTATTCAGGGTCATTTTCAACCATAGGAAATGCAATCGGTTCTGGCTTACTTGACTCCCTCCTCCATTTCCAAAAATCTTTGAAACTGCTTTTATGTGAAACGTAGTTATTGACAAAGACTCCATCTACTAGATTGAAAGGTTTAAAGAGAGTGTTTGCCATTATTTTTGTCTTTAGAATTACAAAGGATAATGAGAAAAGTATAATCTTTTTTATAAAATCTCTTCTGTGCATCTAAATAAAGTTAAAAAAAACTAATTATTAATTATTTTAACGAAGTTTTTATACATTTGGTTGCACTGCATCACCATAGTATCAATTTCTTTAGCTACTAAATCTTTCATTTGAGGTAAGGCATCGGCTCCAAGAGATTTTTCGAGAGCATTTTTATATTCAGGAACTTGAGCCCAATCATCAACAGTAGTTTTTCGAATTTCTAAATGAAATTGAATTCCATAGGCATACTTATCATAACCAAAAATTTGATATTTTGTGGAGGGTGAAGTGCCTATAACTCTCACTTTAGAGTTAGTCTCCAAACCTACTACTTCATAAGAATGCCATTGTAATGCTTTTATTTTATTTGGAAGAAAATCAAAAATATGATCTGCTTCTGCAGCTTCTTCAATGTTAATATCCAATACGCCAATTTCAGGCGGTTTGGACTCAACTACCTTTCCTCCCAATACCTCACCTAAAAGCTGACATCCTAAGCAAAACCCTAAAAAAGGTTTCTTAAGGTTTAAAACATATTCACCTATTGCTTTTTTTTCAGCTACTAACCATGGATATTGATCTTCCATAAATGTATCCATAGGACCACCCATACAAAGCATAGCGTCAAATTCATCTAAATTATTTGGAATACTATCACCCTCATCCAATTGGATAGTTGTTATACTATGACCATCTTCTAAAAGAAAATCTTTAAACGTCCCCGGATCCTCAATTGAAATATGTTGAAGAGATATAAATTTCATTAAATTAAATTAATTTGAACTCAGCAAAGGACACGCCTTGTAAAGCGCTAAACTTAATCGTCGTCGCCGCCGGTTACTGTATCTTTAACTTTGTTGTAACCTTTAGATACGGCACCCGCTACAGTATCGTAAGCGTCATTGGCTTTTTCGCTCACAGTTGCGCAACTAGTGATTAAAAAAAATGAAGAAAGTATTAATATTAGTTTTTTTGACATTATTGGATTATCAGAAATCTACTAAAAATGTCAATTTATTTAAATGATAATCTAAAATATATTTCATAAAGGATAATATAATTTTTATAATGATAGAAATTTCTTTAAATAAGGATCAAAAAAAAGATTTTCAAAAAAATGGTTTTTTGATTATTGAGAGTTTTCTTAATACAACCCATTTTGAGCGATTATATGAGAGGTTTCATAATTTATTTAATGGAAACTTTGAAACAGGTATTGAACCTGACGAGTGGAATTGGAAGTTTGAAAGTGGACCCAAAGATGTTACTAGACAAATTTGTAATGCATGGAAATCAGATAATTCGATAAAGGAAATAGTCTGCAATGAATTTTTAGGAAAAGCTTGTGCTGAACTAATGGGTTGGAGCGGATCAAGACTTTTACAAGACAATGTTTTATGGAAACCACCTGGAGGTAAAACTTTAGCTTATCATCAAGATGCTGCATACGATGATTGGATTGTTCCACAAACTATGATGACATGTTGGATGCCCATCGATAATGTCGATAAAGAAAAAGGGACACTTGAATATGTAAAAGGATCACACCTTTGGGGATTGAGCCCTCCTAAGGGACAATTTCATTCTCCAAGAGATTATAAAAAAGAGTTAAATAAATATGCGTCAAAATTAAATAAAGAAATTCAAATTCAATATGTTGAAGTTCCAGCAGGTGGAGTAGCATTTCATCATGGTTACACTTGGCACGGCTCAGGTATCAATAATACAAATAGTAATAGAAGAGCAATAGTTGCTCATTGCGTTCCCTCTGACTCAAAGTTTCATCCAACAAACATAGGGGGTACTGCGAGAATTTATAAAAAATATAAAAAATTAGAAACAGATGAATTAGATGAAAGTTTTTTTCCAATTATTTGGACAAAGGAAGGATATAGAACAAATGTTTGACGAAGAAGAGCCAAAAAAAATAAAACCAATTGATTTAGATGATTTGAGTGTTGAAGAAATTGAGGAGATGATTGGCAATCATAAATTAGAAATCAAAAACCTAGAGATTTTACTGAAAAAGAAAAAAGACAAACTCAAATTAGCCGATCAATTTTTTAAAAAGAATTAATATCCCTCTATCAATATAAGGTCACTTTTTGTACTATTTTGCCTAATTTTCATAGCCTTTGAGTATTCAACAGACTCATAACATTTTTTAGCACTTTCAAAACTTTCAAACTCTACTACGGTAGTTCTGTCTACAGGCCATTCCCCTTCAAAAACTTCAGTTTTTCCACCTCTAATTATGTATTTACCCCCATATTTTTTCATCACTTCAGTTGATAAAGTAGGATATTTTTGAAATAATTCTTTTTTGTGAATTGAAACTCTCACAATGATGTATCCTTTTTTCATAACCAAGGATAAATTAATACTTTTAAACAGAGTTATCCACAGTTATTCATTATGCATGTAGTTTATTGGTTAAATGATGATAATGCATTTCAAATTAATTAAAAAAAAAACCATGTTTTTCAAGTTTTTTTTGTAGTTTGTTCTTTTGTTTTAAATCCAATCAAATTGTTTGTACAACTTTTTTGAAAATACATTAATCTTTCAAAAGTTATGCACAGCTATCTGGCTAGTATTAAATTGATCATTTATTTCCTGATTTTTCAGGCTTTTTTTGTAATAAAAACTTCATATTCAGATCATCTCACAGCAAAAATCACAGG
This sequence comes from uncultured Alphaproteobacteria bacterium, assembly GCA_902546975.1. GTDB lineage: Bacteria > Pseudomonadota > Alphaproteobacteria > HIMB59 > HIMB59 > HIMB59. Next base: position 183,483 of record CACCLU010000001.1, on the reverse strand, counting down.
CTTTGTTAATGCTTCAAGCCCAATTCACATTCTGGGGTATGATAGGAAATATTATTTCGAGGAAAATTCTGCACCTCTTTTTATTGTTATAGAGCAGGATATAAACAAATTTAATAATGTTAATTTAAAAGCTTTCCCACATATTAATATAGGCCTGTTTGCCTTTCAAGATACTGATGGAAATGGAGAATTTTCAACAGATTTTAAAGGTCAACCTCTAGAACCATTCGGGTTTTCATTAAACCCTGATTTAAATTTTGAAGATGTTGTTTTTGAAAACATAGTTTTTGATATGACTAAATTTCAACAATTGGAAATTCGACTTAAGTAATAATATTCAATATTTTTTTTACAGCCTTACTTAAAGAAACTTTAGAGGTATCAATTTCCAGTTCAGGATTTGTAGGTTTTTCATAAATACTGTCTATACCTGTGAAGTTTGGTATCTTACCCTGTCTTGCTTTTTTATACAAACCTTTTGGATCTCTTTTTTCAGCTACTTTTAAAGGAGTTGAAATATAAATTTCTTTAAAATCATTCTTTTCAAAAAGTGATCGAGCCATTTCTCTCTCTAATCTAAACGGTGATATAAAAGCAGTGATCACAATTAGTCCAGCGTCACACATAAGTTTTGCCACCTCTGCAACTCTCCTTATATTTTCAACTCTATCTTTATCTGTAAAGCCTAAATCTTTATTTAATCCGTGTCGGATATTGTCTCCATCAAGAATGTATGTTTTTTTACCTTGAGAGTATAATATTTTTTCTACTTCATTTGCTATAGTGGATTTTCCTGATCCTGAGAGGCCAGTCATCCACAGCACTTGACCTTTGTGACCATTAATCTTCTCTCTTAAATTCTTATTGATTGTTAAGTTTTGAAGTTGAATATTTTGTGATCTTCGAAGAGAAAAGTTTATCATTCCCATTCCCATAGTTTGATTATTAATTGGATCAATAATTATAAAAGATCCCAAAATTTTATTTTCTTTAAAAGTCGAAAAGGGAACAGTTTTATTAAATGATATAGAAATTTCTGCAACATCATTGAGTTTAAGTTCATTTCCAGCAGTGAATTCTAGTGTATTTACATCATATATTTTTTTTATGTTCATAATTTTTATACTGGTTGAGATATTATGAATTTTCGCTAAATAAGTTCTTCCAGTAAAACCCTTATCCTCTGACATCCAAATAACATTAACGTTAAACTGGTCAGCCATATCAACTGTGGAGTTTTTTGAGCATAGTATATCGCCCCTAGATGTATCTATCTCTTTGTCTATGGTAAGTGTGATACTTTGCTTTAAATTAGCTGTTTTAAGGGATCTTTCGCCTACAAAAATATCTTTTACTTTTACTTTTTGATTTGACGGAAGAGAAATTAACTCATCACCCTTTCTAATTTTTCCCTCAGCGATGGTTCCTGAATATCCTCTGAAATTTAAATTAGGTCTATTGACAGTTTGAACAGGAAGTACAAATCTGTCTGAGCTTTGTATTTTAGTTTTAGTATTTTCTAAATAGCCAAATAGGGTTTTATCATTGTACCATTTCATGTATTTAGATTTTTTGTGAATATTATCCCCCTTAAGTGCTGATATAGGAATACTTTGAATATTTTTAAAATTTAATTTTTTTGAGAATAATTTGTATTCGGAGCTTATTTTTTCGTAAATATTTTTATCATAGTTAACTAAATCCATCTTATTAACTGCCAAGATAATATTTTTAATTCCAAGAAGAGATACAATGAAAGAATGTCTCTTAGTTTGTGTAAGTATGCCATTACGGGCATCAACAAGTAAGATAGCTAACTCTGCTGTTGAGGCCCCAGTCGCCATGTTTCTAGTATATTGCTCGTGACCTGGTGTATCTGCTACAATAAACTTTCTTTTGCTACTTGAAAAAAATCGATATGCAACATCAATAGTAATACCTTGTTCTCTCTCAGCTGATAAACCATCGACCAGTAATGCAAAATCTATATTCTCACCTTGTGTTCCATATTTTTTTGAGTCATTTTTTAAGGAAGCAACTTGATCATCAAATATCATTTGAGATTCATAAAGCATCCTCCCAATTAAAGTACTTTTACCATCATCAACAGATCCACAAGTGATAAACCTTAATAGATTAAGAGAGGCTTGACTTTTTAAGTATTTGCTAATTGTACCGGCTTTATACATTTAAAAATAACCATCAATTTTTTTGATTTCCATAGAGCTACTTGAATCTGTATCGATAGCTCTTCCTTGTCTTTCGGATGTTTTGGATTGAAGAAGTTCAAGAACAATGTCTTCAAGTGAATTTGCATTTGATTCAATAGCACCAGTTAAGGGATAACAACCTAGTGTTCTGAACCTAATTCTTTTTAATTCAATTTTTTCGTTAGATTGAATATTAAATCGATCATCATCGACCATAATAATCATTCCATCTCTCACGACTACAGGTCTAACTTTTGCAAAATATAAGGGAACAATTGGTATTTGTTCTTGGTAGATATATTGCCAAATATCTAATTCTGTCCAATTAGATAAGGGAAAAACCCTTGTGCTTTCACCCTTATTGACTTTAGAGTTATATAAAGACCAAAGCTCTGGACGCTGATTTTTTGGATCCCATTGATGAGAGGGGTTTCGGAATGAGATAACCCTTTCTTTAGCTCTTGATTTCTCTTCATCTCTTCTTGCTCCACCAAAAGCAGCATCGTATTTATACTTGTCCAAGGCTTGTTTTAGACTCTGAGTTTTCATTATATCAGTGTGGAGAGCAGAGCCATGATCAAAGGGATTAATATTTGATTTTATACCATCAGGATTAATATGTGTTATTAGCTTCATACCACTATTTTTTTCTACCCAATTTCTAAATAAATACATTTCTCGGAACTTCCATCGAGTATCAACATGTAGTAGTGGGAATGGGGGAAGACTAGGGTAAAAAGCTTTTTGAGCAAGCTTTAACATCACTGAACTATCTTTTCCTATTGAGTAAAGCATGACAGGATTTTTTGTTTCACTAACTACTTCTCTGATAATATGAATACTTTCCGCTTCTAGATCTGACAGATAACTGTTTGGAGGTAAATTAAATTTATTGTGTAGTTTTGTATCATGAATTTTGAGATCATTTATATAAAATAAATACTCAGGAAAATGAATTGAAAGTTTGAATTTATTGTTAATTTGATTTTCATCAATTTTTTGTTCAAGAAAAATTTTAAGAAGATAAGCGTCTGGAAAAATAATAATATTTTTTTTTCTTAATTTTGAGAAATATTTTAAACTCTCAGAAATATCTTTTATTTTATTTGACTTAACTTTGACCCATAGTCTTCCATTACGTCTATCATTTGCAAATAAAAATTTATTATTATTTTTCTCAACGTATTGGATAAACAAAATAAGTGATCTTTGTTTTTCAAATTTTTTTATGAAATCTTCATAAATTAATTTGTTTATATGGCCTGCATGTATGTTTAAAAAGCTTTCTATATTTAAATTCTCTGGAAAAATTGATATTTTTTCCAACCACCTTTCATAAGATCTTTTTGTTTTAAATAAATTTTTACTAAAAAGGAATTTATAATGACTATCGCTATCCCATGCAGGAAATTTTATTGATGGGTTAATTTTAAAAAATAAAGTATGATTCATTATAATTGACCATTTGTCGTATTATTGGAAAAATACAAAAAATAATCTAAATGTATATAAAAAAAAGTAAAATTTTAAAAAAATGACAAATAATAACATAATACGACAATTTGAGTTTTTCAATGAAATCAGTGAAAATCTTGAGTTATGTTCCCAAAAAATTCTTAATATTTATGATAATTATGATCAAAGTATTGCATTAAAAGACGATAAAAGTCCATTAACAGAGGCAGATTTAGCATCACATGAGCACATTTCTGATTTATTATCTTCTATTTCAGCTTACCCCATAATTTCAGAGGAGGGTGAGTTAAAGTACACTAATGAGTCAAAATACTGGTTAGTTGATCCTTTGGATGGAACCAAAGAATTTATCAATAAGAATGATGAATTTACTATTAATATTGCTTTGATCAACAACAATTATCCCACTCAAGGGTTTGTTTACATTCCAAAAGACAAGACATTATTTTTTGGGGGCCTTAACAAAGGTTCATACAAGTTATTAGATGACAATATCAAATCTATTTCTGTGCAATCACCCACCGATAAACTGAAGATTGTTACGAGCAGAAGTCATCTCAATAATGAGACTAAAACTTATTTATCTCAGTTTAATAACTTTGATACTCTTCAAGCCGGTAGTTCTTTAAAGTTTTGTATGATAGCAGAGGGTTTAGCAGATTTATATCCTAGGCTAGGACCTACTTCTGAATGGGACACTGCAGCAGCACAAGCAGTTGTAGAGGGAGCAGGTGGTACTGTAAAAGACCTAAAAGGTAATAGGTTGAAATATTCAAAGATGGATATAATCAATCCTCATTTTATAGTTAGAGGTAAAATCTAAATTTACTTACTAGGATTTTTTTCTTTATAAGTTTTTTCTAAACTTAGGTCATCTACTTCAGTGTATATTTGAGTTGTAGATAACGAACTATGTCCTAATAATTCTTGAATTATTCTTAAATCCCCACCATTTTTTAATAGGTGAGTTGCAAAACTATGTCTTAATGAGTGAGGTGTTGCTGTTTTTGGTAGCCCCAAATTAACTCTGGCATTCTTCAAATCTCTTTGGAAAGCCGAGGCATTAAGCGGATTACCTCTATCTCCCACAAATATCGAAACATCGCTTGGTAAATCATATGGTATTTCTTTTAGATAATTTTCTAATGAGTTAGCTACAATATCAAGAACTGGCACTAATCTTTCTTTATTACCTTTACCCAAGATTGTAAGAGAACTTTTATCAATTAAATGGCTTTTAGTAATAGATAGCGCTTCATTTATTCGTAGCCCACAACCGTACAAAAGATAAAGCAAAGCTATATTTCTTTTTTGAACCCAGCTTTTTTTTGATATTTTTTTTAACTCTTCAATTAAAAGCTCAATATCTCCCTCTGCTATAGGTTTAGGAAGGGATCTTGGAATTTTTGGATTTTTTAATAATTGAACCTCACTATAAGCAACTTTATATAAATCATTATTTAGAGATGAATACTTAAAAAAATTTTTAATAGAACTAATTGCTCTTCTCCTTGACCTTGCCGATAATGGTTTTTTATAAATATTTTTATATTTTCTATTCTCACTGAGATCTGCCAACCAAGCCCTAAATGTCTGCAAATTTAAATCTTTTAAATTTGATAAAGATACGGAATTTCCATTATAGAATTTAAAGAAAATTAAAAAATCACATACATCAAAGCAGTACGATCTATATGTGTTTTCCGAGTGCCCTTTTATGTCTTTTAAATAAGTAGCCCATTTATCAAAGTCTTGAATTGAGGATTTATCTATTTTTAACTGTTCTAACAGTTCAATAAAATTCATTACATTATATTATAAATTAGAATCAAAATTTAAAATGGATTATTACTACCAAGTTATGCCGATAGGGCAAATAAATGAGAGCCTGACTTATAAATACTCGCATTCTATTGAGGTAGGCTCTATCGTTGAAATTCCTTTAAGAAAAAGAAAATCAGCAGGAGTAATTATATCTCAAACAAACATTAAAGATTTAAAATTTGATCTCAAAAAAGTACTTTCAATAAGTAATTATTATCAATTTGCTGTTTGCACAGAAAACATTGATTTTTATAAGTATGTGTCAATACATTGCTTCATAGATTTAGGTATGGTTTTGAAGATGGCAATACAACAATTTCCTAATACACAATTAAAAAATTATTATCTTTTTGAGAATAAAATTTATGAAACTCAAAAAAATCTCATTCATCAATACAATCTATCAAAAAAAGATTGGCTGAAATTATTAGAAGAAAAAAAAATTTCCCAAACTACAGATAGTTTTATTTTTGATGGCATGGCACAAAAAATTTCTTTAAACCCTGATCAAGAAAATATTTTTAAATCACTTCAAATTAATAAAAATAATGATTTTCAAGTTCACCTTATAGATGGTGTTACAGGTTCGGGTAAAACAGAGTTGTATTTAAAAGCTGTTGAGTCAAATTTAGTCAGGGGAAATCAATCTTTAATACTTTTACCAGAGATAGCTTTAACTGAAGAATGGTCTAAAAGATTTTTTAAATATTTTGGTTGTAAGCCCTTTATTTGGCACTCTAAACAATCAAAAATTCAAAAAGCTAGAATAATCAGATCTCTTCTATCGGGTGAACCATGCGTTTTAGTTGGAGCAAGGTCATCGGTTTTACTTCCTTTCAAGAATTTAAAATTAATTATATGCGATGAAGAGCACGACTCATCTTATAAACAAGAAGAGGGCCCAAAATATCAAGCAAGAGATATGGCTATATATAAAGCAAAATGTTCAAAAGCTTTATGTCTTTTAATTAGTGCATCTCCATCATTAGAGAGTCTTCATAATTCTAATCAGCGAAAATTTCATATTCATCATCTTTCCAATCAATTTCATAAAACTCAACTACCATTAGTTGAAATTGTTGACATGAATCAATCAAAACCTAGCTCTAGGGCTTGGATATCAAAACAAGTATTTGATGAAACAAATAGAGTCCTAAAACAAAAAGGACAAGTTTTATTTTTTCTCAATAGACGTGGCTATGCTCCATCTAAAATATGTGCAAGTTGTCATACACCAATACAGTGTCAAAATTGTGCAGCAAATTTAGTTTATCACAAAAAAATTGATAGACTCATTTGTCATCATTGCTCAAATTATTTTGAGCCTAACCAAATATGTAAGATGTGTTCATCTGATAAATTTATATCGATTGGTATAGGGTTAGAAAGACTTCAAGAGGAAGTTACACGCCTTTTTCCAGGATACTTAAATCAATTATTTTCGAGTGACACATTAAAATCAAAAAAAAATAAAAAAGAAATCATTGAAAATATATTTAATTTAAATACTAGTCTATTGATTGGCTCACAAATAATAGGGAAGTCTTTTCATTTTCCAAATTTAAAATTAGTAAATATTATTGATGCAGACTCAAGTCTGTATAGTCCTGATTTCAGAGCTATGGAAAAAACATACCAGCTTTTGCAACAAGTAGCAGGGAGATCTGGTAGAGAGGGTAACAGGGGTAAGGTCTTAATTCAAACTTACAATCCTAAGCATTCGATATACAATTCACTTAAGAACCAAAGTAGAGATCAATTTATAAAATTAGAACTTCAAAGAAGAGAAGAGAACAATTTACCTCCATTTTACAAAATTGTTCAAATTCAATTAATCCACCCTAATGTCTCAGCTATAAGAGAGGCTTGCCATGAAATTCTTGATATATCGAAAAAGAGTAGACTTGATATTTTAGGGCCTGTCCCCTCATTGATTCCATATAAAATGAAGCACTTTCATGAGAATTTTTATTTTAAAGAGAGGACATATAAGGCTTTGAGAAAAAAAATAGATATCTTAATGTCAAAAATAGCCCCAAAATACAGGCGTTTTCTAAATATTGACATTGATCCACTATCAATCGCTTGATGCGTCATTTGTATGATGCCGGTTGGCTTAGTGATGTGATAAAAAATTGGGGTTAACTATACAAAATGACCAATAAAATCGCATCTAAAAGGTATTCTACTGCCTTGTTTGACTCAGCCAAAAACGAAGAATTAGATGCCTTGCTAAAAGATGCACAAAGTTTATCTGAGATTATGGCCGACAGCCAAGAGTTATCCTCACTTTTAAAATCACCTCTTACCAAAAATGAATTAAAATCAAGTATTCTTTTAAAAATAATCCAAGGATTGCCATCTGAAAAAATTTTATCTGGCCTTGTCAACACACTAAAAAAAAATAAAAGACTTAATCTATTTGAAAATGTTTTGTCTGATTTTCAGGATGTTCTTTTTGAAAAAAGGGGATATCAAAAAGCTAAAGTAACAACATCTCATACCATTAATGATGAAATAAAAAATAGTATCCAAGATTTGTTACACAACCAATATGGTTCCAAAATTAATTTAGAGTTCCACGTAAACAATTCTTTACTAGGAGGAATGACTGTAGTGATTGGATCAAAGATGATCGACCTAAGTATTCTTAATCAAGTTTCTAAATTTACCAACAATGTGAAAGGAGACATTTAATGTCAATAAAAGCATCGGAGATCTCTTCTATCATCAGAGATCAGATTAATAACTTTGAAAGCCAAGCAGATATTTCAGAAGTAGGAACTGTCCTAAAAGTTGGTGACGGAGTTGCTCAAGTTTATGGTTTGGACAATGTCCAAGCAGGTGAAATGGTAGAATTTACTGGTGGTGTCCAAGGAATGGCACTTAACCTTGAAGAGGACAATGTTGGTATTGTTATTTTTGGTGATGATAGAGGTATTAAAGAAGGCGATACAGTTAAAAGAACACAAAAGATTGTTGAGGTACCTGTTGGTAAAGGCTTGTTAGGAAGAGTTGTCGACGCTCTCGGAAATCCTATTGATGGTAAAGGTCCTATCCAAAGTAGTGAGTCTAGTAGAATAGAAGTTAAAGCACCTGGTATTATTCCCAGACAAAGTGTAAGCGAACCTATGCAGACAGGGCTCAAAGCCCTTGACTCACTAGTCCCTGTTGGTCGAGGACAGCGTGAATTGATTATTGGTGATAGACAAACTGGCAAAACAGCTGTTGCTATTGACACCATAATTAACCAAAAGGAAATTAACCAGTCTGATGATGAATCAAAAAAATTATATTGTATCTATGTAGCTATTGGGCAAAAGAGATCAACAGTTGCTCAGGTTGTTAAAACTTTAGAGGAAAATGGAGCTATGGAATACACCATCGTGGTTGCAGCTTCAGCTTCTGATCCAGCACCACTCCAATTTTTAGCTCCTTATGCAGGTTGCTCTATGGGTGAGTTTTTCCGTGATAATGGAATGCACGGTCTAATCGTTTATGATGACTTATCAAAACAAGCTGTTGCGTATAGACAAATGTCTTTATTGTTAAGAAGACCGCCAGGGCGTGAAGCGTTTCCTGGTGATGTTTTTTATCTTCACTCTCGTCTTCTAGAAAGAGCAGCTAAAATGAATGACGAAAATGGTGGAGGTAGTTTAACAGCACTTCCTGTTATTGAAACTCAAGCTGGTGATGTATCTGCTTTTATTCCAACTAATGTGATTTCAATTACAGATGGTCAAATTTTCTTAGAGACAGAATTGTTTTTCTCAGGTATTAGACCAGCGATTAATGTTGGTTTATCAGTGAGTCGTGTGGGTTCTGCAGCACAAACTAAAGCTATGAAAAAGGTTGCTGGTAAAATCAAATTAGAGTTAGCCCAATATCGTGAGATGGCCGCTTTCTCTCAATTTGCATCAGACCTTGATGCCTCTACCAAACAGTTACTTGCAAGAGGTGAGAGGTTAACAGAACTATTAAAACAAGATCAATACGTTCCGATGTCTGTGGCTGATCAAGTTTTAAGTTTGTACTCTGGTGTTAGGGGTTTCTTGGATAAAATTGAAATATCCAAAATCACAGATTTTCAAGTTAAGTTTCTTGAGGGACTTCGTGCCGATCATTCAGATATTTTTGACGAAATTAATAATACAGGTAATTTCAGCGATGAGTCTGATAAAAAAATCGAGGATTATTTAGAAAAATTCACAGCTAATTATAGTTAATGCCAAATTTAAAAGAATTAAAGAATAGAATTTCTAGTGTAAAATCCACTCGAAAAATTACATCTGCGATGAAGATGGTAGCTGCGAGTAAGTTACGCCGAGCTCAAGAATTAGCTGAGTCATCGAGGGTCTACGCAGATAGCTTAAGTTTTATTCTTTCATCTTTGGCTGGAAATACTAAAAATAGCGCTGACTTACCAGAAATCTTAACTGGTAGAGAAAATTCAAAAATTAGTCTTTTAATAATTAACTCTTCTGACCGTGGTCTATGTGGAGGTTTCAACTCAAATCTTTTTAGAAACGCAAAAAAATGGATTAGTGATCAACAAGGACAAGGTAAGTCTGTCAAAATAATGACTGTTGGCAAAAAAGCATCCAGTTTCTATAAAAAAACAGACTTAGATATTGTGGCTAGTTTTGAAGATTTAAATTCTAATGATAGACAACTTCAGGTTTCTGAGGAAATAAAAAATAAAATTATGGAACTATTCGAAAATAATGAGATAGATGAAGTTTCTATTCTATTTAATAAATTTGTTTCTGCGATTTCACAAGAGCCTACATATCAATCGTTGATACCTTTAAGTAATGAGGAAACTAGTGAAGATGAGAGTGAAGCCAATAATGCTATTTTTGAATTTGAACCTGATAAAAATGAACTTTTAGAGTATCTGGTTCCAAGAAATTTTTTAACACAAATTTATAGAAGTGTTCTTGAAAGCTCTGCGTCTGAGCATGCAGCAAGAATGACTTCCATGGATAACGCAACAAGAAACGCGGGAGATATGATTGATCGGTTGACACTAACATATAACCGAACAAGACAAGCATTCATCACAAAAGAACTTATCGAAATTATTTCTGGAGCAGAAGCTGTTTAGGAAAGGAGCAACAAATGGCAAGTAATAAGGCAGGAAAAGTCACACAGGTATTAGGGGCTGTAGTTGACGTCGCTTTTGAAGGAGAATTACCCCCAATTTTAAATGCATTATCTACGAAAGTAGGTGATCAAGATTTGATTTTAGAAGTAGCGCAGCACCTCGGTGAAAATACTGTTCGAACTATTGCTATGGATGCAACGGAAGGTCTTCAAAGAGGCCAAGAAGTTCAAGACAATGGCGATCCTATTTCTGTGCCAGTCGGACCAGAAACATTAGGTCGAATTATGAACATCATCGGTGAACCTATTGACGAGCGAGGTCCAATTGAATCAAAAAAATCTCTTCCTATTCACAGAGCAGCTCCTGATTTTGTTGATCAATCAACCGAAACCGAAGTTCTTGTTACAGGTATTAAAGTTATCGATCTTTTAGCACCTTACTCAAAGGGAGGAAAAATTGGTCTTTTCGGTGGTGCTGGTGTTGGAAAAACTGTTTTAATTATGGAATTAATAAACAACGTAGCTAAAGCTCATGGTGGATACTCTGTTTTTGCTGGAGTGGGAGAAAGAACTCGTGAAGGGAACGATCTTTACCATGAAATGATTGAGTCAGGTGTTATCAATCTAGAGGGCGATACTTCAAAAGTGTCTCTAGTTTACGGTCAAATGAATGAACCTCCAGGAGCTAGAGCAAGAGTTGCTTTATCAGGTTTAACACAAGCTGAATATTTTAGAGATGAAGAAAATCAAGACGTATTATTCTTTGTTGACAACATCTTCCGGTTTACACAAGCTGGATCAGAGGTTTCGGCTTTACTAGGACGTATTCCATCAGCTGTGGGATATCAACCTACCTTGGCTACAGATATGGGCGCACTTCAGGAAAGAATTACTACTACTAACAAAGGATCAATTACTTCTGTGCAAGCAATTTATGTTCCTGCTGACGATTTAACTGACCCTGCACCTGCAACATCATTTTCTCACTTAGATGCTACCACTGTGTTAAACAGATCAATTGCAGAACTTGGCATTTATCCTGCAGTGGATCCTTTAGATTCCACTTCTAGAATCTTAGAGCCTAGAACTCTTGGTGAGAAGCATTATCAAGTTGCAAGAGATGTTCAAAAAACTCTTCAAACTTACAAAAGTTTACAAGATATTATTGCAATCTTAGGCATGGATGAATTATCTGAAGAAGATAAGCTGGTTGTATCAAGAGCTAGAAAAATTCAACGTTTCTTAAGTCAACCTTTCCATGTTGCAGAGGTGTTTACTGGCTCACCAGGTAAGTTTGTTTCTTTAGAGGATACCATCAAAGGTTTTGATGGATTGGTCAAAGGTGACTACGATCATATTCCTGAAGCAGCTTTCTATTTGGTTGGAACAATTGAAGAAGCATTAGAAAAAGCTAAAAAAATGGCTGAGGAAGCAACGAAGTAGTTATGATTAATTTGAAGGTCGTATCCCCTCAAAAAGTGATTTTTGAAAAAGAAGTTGAAATGGCAGTTTTGCCAGGAGCAGAGGGTGATTTTGCTGCAATGCCTAATCATTCTCCCTTCATCAGTTCTTTGCGACCTGGTCAAATGGCAATTATGTCTTCAAACAAAGTTGATGAGAGTTTCTTTGTGTCAGGTGGTTTGGTTATGCTTAAAGAAAAGGTTTGTGAGGTCTTAGTAGATCAAATAGAGCCATTGTCTGATGTTAATAGCTCTAACTACCAACAATCTAAAACCTATCAAGAACTAGAGGGTAATGAAACTGCTCTGGGTACATTTGAACAAGTGGTAAATAATCCGCCTTATAAATAGTCTTTAAATTCATTTAATAATTTTTTGTAAATTGCTTTTTTAAAAGGCACTATGTTGGGAACCAAAAAATCTGGTTTAACCCATTTATAATCAGAAAATTCAGGGTGAGATGTTTCAATATTTATATCTTTCTCACTTCCTTTAAATTCATACAAGAACCATTTTTGACGCTGACCTTTGTATTTACCTTTCCAAAGAGTTTTTGATAAGTCTTTAGGTAAAGAATAGTAATACCAGTCTTTGCTCTGTGAGATTAATTTAACTTTATTTTTTTTAATACCAACCTCTTCTTCCATTTCTCTAAGAGCTGCCACTTCAGATTTTTCTTTTGGATCAATCCCACCTTGTGGCATTTGCCAAAATTCTGAAGGGTGGTCTATTCTTTTTCCAACAAATATTTCTTTATTTTGATTAATAATCATCATACCAACATTTGGTCGATAATCTTTGGGGTTTATTTTCATTAATTTAATACAGCTATGGTTTTGACTGCATCAATGGCACGAGATAGCTGATAATCTCTTTCAAGAATATCATCTGTGGACTCTTCCTCCTCACTTTCTTCATTTGTCTCGTTATCTAAAGCTTCTCGATAATCTGACTCTCTGAACGTAAAGTTATTATCAATCACATTTAGTTCAGCTCTAGGCACTACAACATCAGGCTCAATACCAACTGCTTGTATTGAGTCCCCACTTGGTGTGTAATACTTTGCGATAGTGAGTCTGATTGCACCGCTGTCAATAGGTATAATGGTTTGCACAGAACCTTTTCCAAATGACTTTATACCCATAATTACTGCTCTATCATGATCTTGTAATGCACCAGCAACAATTTCAGATGCCGAAGCAGAACCCTCATTGATTAATATAATCAATGGTTTTCCATTAATTAGATCTCCTTTTTTAGCAGAGTAAACTTGAACATCTTTCTTTTCTCTTCCTCTGATTGAAACTATTTCTCCTTTATCAAGGAACATATCTGTAACTGATACAGACTCATTTAATAATCCCCCTGGATTATTTCTTAAATCCAGAACATAACCAATTGGAGCATCAGTATCATCTTCAAGTTCTTTTATACTTTTTTTTAATCCTGTTGTTGTTTGCTCATTAAATTGAATTATTCTTATGTATCCTACATCGTTAATCAAACGATGTTTAACAGATGCAACTTTAATTATATCTCTTTTAATATCGACATCGAATGGATCTTCGGAAGATCTAAAAATTGTTAAAGTTATAGTGGTCCCTGGTTCACCTTTCATAATATCAATTGCTTCCTTTAAAGTCATATCAACTACTGATGTGCCATCTAAATGCGTTATATAATCTCCAGCTAAAATTCCAGCCTTATAGGCAGGGGTATCGTCAATTGGAGAGACTACTTTTATGAAACCTTTATCTGTCGTGATTTCGATGCCTAATCCACCAAAAGAACCTGATGTGTCCATCTGCATTTCTTTATAAATTTCTTCACTCATAAAACTGGAATGAGGATCCAGAGCCTGTAGCATCCCATTCAAAGCTTTTTCTATTAACTCTTTATCAGTTACCTCTTCAACATATTGATTTTTTACTCGGTTATAAACTTCGTTGAAAATACTTAATTGTTTATAGGTTTCTTTAGTATCGGAAAAACTGACATTCACATTAAAGATTAAAATTAAAATAAAAAATATTTTGAGCATATTTGATTTTTTAAGAGGCAGTATTGATCGTGTTGAAGTCTTCAGACCATAGTTTTTCCAAATCGTATATTTCTCTAACTTCATTTCTAAAAATATGCACTAAAACATGTCCAGCATCAATGACCGTCCAGTCGCAAAGGGGCTTTCCTTCTGGTTTATTGCAATAAAGTTTATTTTTCTTAAGGTATCGGTAAACCTTATCTGAAACTGAGTCCACATGCTTATTTGATCGCCCGGATGCAACGATCATGAACTCAGCGAATTCTGCCTTTCCTTTGAGAGAAATAACTGAGATATTCTCAGCCTTATTGTCTTCAAGACTGTCGACTATAGCCTTAACAGAAGGGTCTATATCGTGATTAAGAATTTCGTAACTCACTAGATGACATCTCTACACCTATATTATCAAGAATATGGAAACAAGGAGTAGAGCAGTTAATAAAACTATTTAAATTAGGCATAAATAAATGGGAGAATTGCTTTTGGACTGTTGAATTTTCAATAAATTCATCATATCTCGGTCTATAAATAACGCAAATACTAATATTTTTTAAAATCCACTCATATTCTTTCCATTTGTGAAAATGACCAAGCTGATCAAGCCCTATAATTAAATAAAAAGAGCTAAGGTCACATTTAGTCTTAATTTTTTGCAACACATCATAGGTACATTTCATTTTATAACGATGCTCAAAGTCAGAAACTTTTACTAACGGCTCTTTAATTTTTGATCGGATATTTGATAATTGAGAATTTATTGAATTTAAATTTTGATTAGCCTTAAGAGGATTTTGATAAGTGGGAAGGATAAATAGTTTTTTCAGATTTAAACTTTTTATTGAACTTTCTATTACATGAACGTGTCCCTCGTGTAAGGGATTAAAAAATCCACCATACAGTCCAATCTTTCTATTCATCTATTTTCCTCAAAAATTTTTTAGAGACACCATTTTCCTCGAGGAATTTGTTTAGAATATCTATAAATTGTAATTGTAATTTTGAACTTGTATGAAATAAAATCGGCACTCTTTGTTTAAAAAAATAAAGTAAAGAAATAATAAATTGCAAATCGTTTTCTTCCTCTATGTAAACTACACCTTTGTTTATCAAACGCTCTTTGTTATATTTAAAGAAAAGGTTATTAAAGGGCTCACTTATAAGAGTCACTTTATTAATTTCATTTAATTCTTCTTCATTTAAAAAATTTAAACTTTCTAACTCATATATTGAAGATTTGATTATATGAGTAACATCCTCTTTGTTCAAAGAGCTAAGATATTCGATCTGAGATTTTAATTCTTGAAAATTATTACGGAATTCCATTAAGGCCTAGTGGTGTGATTGCCTATTACTTGATATTTAAATGTTGTTAGGTGTTTTGCTCCTACTGGCCCTCTCACATGAAGCTTGTCAGTAGAAATACCTATTTCTGCTCCAAATCCGAATTCTCCACCATCAGCAAATTGAGTAGAAGCATTGTTAATTAAAATGGCACTTTTACAGTTTTGAAAGAAATACTCTATAGATTGTTGATTGTTACTTAAACAGCTCTCGGTATGTCCACTAGAATATTTGTTTATATGCTCTACACATTCTTCAACATTATCAACTAGTTTTACTGTAATTTTCTTATCTAGATATTCAGTTGACCAATCTTCTTCTGTTGCATCTCGATCAATAGCATAAATATCTTTGATGCGACTACATCCAATAATTTCACATCCTTGTGATTTTAAATTATCTAAAACAGATGAAATATCTTCTGCTGAATTATTAGAGTGTATAAGTAAAGTCTCTGTTGCACCACAAATCTCTGGTCTTCTCAGCTTGGCATTTGCGATGACCTCAGTGGCTTTATCTTTATCATATCCTTCATCCCAAAAAGTATGACACAAACCTTCTAAATGTTTAATTGTAGGAACTTTTGAATTTTTAGAAATTGTTTCAATTAACGATTTTCCCCCACGAGGAATAATCACATCTACATCTCCTTCAGCTTTTAACAACTCTTCAACAAAACTGCGATCAGTATTTTGAATAAAACAGACAAGATGAGTATCAAAATTTAAATCTTTTAAAGCATCTTGAATGCACTCATAAAGTTTTTTATTAGTTTCGATACACTCAGAGCCTCCTCTAAGAATAGAAATATTTCCAGATCTAAGGCAAAGACATGCAGCATCTATTGTGACATTAGGTCGAGACTCATAAATAATGCCAATCACACCAATAGGCACTGAGACTTTTGTAAATTGTAACCCATTAGTGGCATTGGTCCAACTCTCTAAAGTTTGATCAAGGGGATCTTGCATTTGAGCTATTTTCTCTACGTCACGAGATAGTTGGTCTATTTTTTCTGAAGTCAAAACTAATCTATTAATCATAGGTGCAGAAACATTATTAGATTTAGCTCTCTCTACATCTGCTTGATTAGCTTTTAGAATTTCATTTTTATTAGATAATAGAAATCCGCTAATATTCATTAAGATTCTACTTCTATCCTCTGCAGATAGTTTGGACATGGCACTCGATGCCCTCTTTGAATGGTTTAAAATTTCTTGAAAATAGTCACTCATCTCGATCTCACCAAGTTATCTTTATGAATAATCTCATCCTCTCGGACAAAACCAAGAATTTCACTGAATTCTGATGATTTTTTACCTTTTATTTTATCCATTTCTTGAAAATCATAATTAATCATACCCCTAGCTAATTCTTTTCTATTGTAATGAATCGAAACAGTATCACCACGATAAAACTTTCCATCGATTGACTTTACACCGATTGCCAACAGACTTGAATTTTTCTTGAGTGCTTTTGAAGCCCCTTCATCAATATGAACAATTGCTTTTTGTATTGGTCTATTCCAAATCCATTGTTGGCGGCTTGTCAGAATATTTTTGGATGGATGAAACCATGTTGAAGATTGAGGATCAATGTTACTCAATGGATTATTCACCAAACCATTAGATATGATCATGGTGGATCCAGATTGAATACAGAGTTTTGCAGCATTGATTTTTGCCAACATCCCACCAGAACCAAACTCACTTAAATCTTTATCAATATATTTTTCTATTTGTTGATCAACCTCTTCAACAGATGTAATAAGTTTAGCTTGCAGTGATTTTTTAGGATTTGCAGTATACAAACCATTCACATCAGATAATAAAATTAATAACTCAGCTGATAGGGCATTTGCAATCATAGCTGAAAGTTTATCATTATCTCCAAAACGAATTTCTTCTGTCGAGGTAGTATCATTTTCATTAATTATTGGAACAACATCTAGATCCATAAGAGAGTATATTGTATTTCTGATGTTCAAATATTTTCTTCTTTCGTTTAAATCTTCAGCTGTTATTAAAATTTGAGAACTTTGAATATTTAATTTTGCAAAAGCTTTTTGCCATTGTTGCGAGAGTTGTATTTGACCTATTGATGCAGCAGCCTGCTTTTCATGCAAATTAGTCAACTTTTTTTTTGAGAGTATATTCCTACCTAAAGCGATTGCACCAGAAGAGACAATGATTATCTTAGAACCTCTCTTTTGGAGTTCTTTCACATCTTCAATTAGGGAGCTTAGCCATTTTTTCCTCAGCACATGCTTTTCGTTGACCAAAATATTTGAGCCAACTTTAATGACAATAACTTTAGATTTTTTAGCTAATTCTAAAAATTTTTTATTCATTTTGTAAGTTTTCCAAACATAAATTTGTTAACTGATCTAATTGATGACCTGTAGCAGCTGAAATCAATTTAACCTCTTGATTTAAAGAAGTCTCAAATTCTTTTTTAATTTCCTCAACCCTATTCTTATCAGCAATTTCAATCTTATTTAGTGCTATAATTTCTTTTTTTTGTTCTATTTTCCCTCCATAGTTTAAAAGTTCTTGTCGAATAACTTTATAATTTTCAAAAGGGTTTTGTTCAGTGATATCTACAACGTGAATTAAAATTTTACATCTTTCAACATGTGATAAGAAATCATGACCCAGTCCTTTCCCATCGCTCGCATGTTCTATGAGCCCAGGTATATCTGCTAATACAAATTCAAGATCTTCTTTTTGAACCATTCCGATGTGTGGATGAAGTGTTGTAAAGGCATAATCAGCAACTTTTGACTTAGCATTGGTTACAAAATTTAAAATTGAAGATTTACCTGCATTTGGCATTCCCACCAAACCAACATCAGCTAATATTTTCAGCTTTAATCTGACAGTTGACTCTTGTCCTTTTTCTCCTTGTTGGAACTTACGAGGTGCTCTATTGGTAGAACTTTTAAAGTGAGCATTGCCTTTGCCTCCCTGACCTCCTCTTAAAAAATGATAAGTTTCATTATCTTTTAATATCTCATGAATTTTAATACTCATGTCTTCGGTGTATATCTCAGTTCCACAAGGGACATCTAAAATAAGATCTTTGCCGCTTGCGCCAGTTTTTAATTGACCAGCACCACCCATACCATTTTGCGCATTATGATGTTGGTTAAAACGATATCGTTGAAGAGTGTTGATTCCTTTATTCCCTCGAAAAATAACATCACCACCTTTTCCACCATTTCCACCATTAGGGCCTCCGTACTCTACAAATTTTTCTCTTCGAAAACTAAGAGCGCCGTGTCCACCATTTCCTGATTTAATATATATTTTTGCTTTATCTATAAATGCCATAACAGTTTAAGTTGAAGTTTTTTTAAGTGGGTTTAGTTAACGCAAACAAACTGTCTGTTTCGAGATTTTTTAAACAGAACTTTGCCTTCAACTAAGGAGAAAAGAGTATGATCTTTTCCAATCCCAACATTTTCGCCCGGGTAAAATTTTGTACCACGCTGACGAACAATAATATTTCCAGGAATTACGTGTTCACCACCAAACTTTTTAACTCCAAGCCTTCTACCAGCCGAGTCTCTTCCGTTTTTGGAACTTCCACCTGCTTTTTTTGTTGCCATATTTCTACTTTTTTACCTCAGTTGTTTCTTTTTTCACAGTCTTTTTTTCTTTAGCTTCAACCTTTTTAGGTTTTTCAGCTTTAGCTTCAACTTTTTTTGTTTCTGTAGCTTTTACTTCAGTTTTTTTTGGAGTTTCAGCCTTTTTTTCAACTTTTTTTGGAGTTTCTGCTTTTGGCGCAGCTTTTTTAGCTGGCTCTTTAAAGCTCTCTTCTCCAATGGCGGACTTGATTGCCATGACCTTTAATATAGAGATATATTGACGATGACCTTTAGTTCTTTGAAAATGTTTTCTTCTATTTTTTCTAAAAACTCTAATCTTATCGTCCCTTGTCTGGTAAAGTAATTTTGCAGATACTTCTGCACCTTTTACTGCTGGAGAACCAAGTTCAAACTTATCGCCATTTCCAACTGCAACGATATCTTTAAAAGATATGGTATCACCAACTTTACCTTCTATTTTATCAATCTTTAAAACATCTCCTGGAGACACTTTAAATTGCTTACCAACTGATTTAAGTACTGCGTACATAATAAGTCGGTCAATATATATAGGTCTTTATTTATGTCAATAGTCAAAAATGTAATAAAATAAGGGTTTATAAGACTATATGTTTGTTATTAATTTATTTTGCAAGACTTACACAAAACATAAAATTCAAGGTTATATCTTGTAATTTCTAATTGATTATCCTTAACCAGATCGCTGACACCACCCGTTAAATCTCTATTTTTAATCTCTTTTACTTTTCCACATCTCTCGCAAATTGTAAAAGCAGTGTTCTTTGCACAATTTGAGTTGTTACATATTATAAAAGAGTTAATACTCTCGATTTTGTGAATTTTTCCTAATTCAACCAATTTATCTAAAGCTCTGTAAACTTGAAGAGGTGAGTTTAAGCCCTCTTTCTTCAGACTATCTAATATAAAGTATGCCTTCAAAGGTTCGCCACTGTTTTGTAAGAGATCAAGAACAATTCTTTGATTTTTGGTTAAACTTTGACTTTTTTTAGAGTGTGTATGTGTAGAACTCATCTTTTATCTGATAATTCTATTTTTTTTTTCGAAATTAGCAATTTTTTCAGTGGCAGTAACGTGATAATAAAGACACCTAATGTTATTACTAGAATTGTTGGGCCTGTAGAAGTATTCCATATCATTGAAGTTTGCAGACCAATAACTACTGAACAAACTCCAATTATTGAAGAGATAATAGCCATCTGTATTGGTGTGGAGGATAAATTTCTTGAGGCAGCTGCGGGAATGATTAGAAGACCAGTAATTAATAATATCCCAACAATTTTTATAGATATTGCAATGACACTAGCTATTAGCAAAGTAAAGATTGTAGTAGCTAGCTCAGGATTTAACCCTTCTGCTTTGGCTAATTCTAAGTTGACTGTTCCAGCAAATAATGGCCTCCAAATTAAAATTAATGTAGTTAAAACAACACCCCCACCAATCCAAACAAATAAAACATCAGTGAAATTAACTGACAAAATGTCTCCAAAAAGTAAACCCATAAGGTCAATTCTAATAAATGAAAGTATACCTAAAAGAACCAATCCTATCGCTAACACAGAGTGAGCTAACAGACCTAATAAAGCATCATCTGGAAGACTTGTTCTCCTTTGTAAAAAAAGTAAAGATATAGCAAGCAAGCATGAAACAACAAACACGGCTATGATTAAATTGAAATTCATAGCATAAGCTATAGTAACCCCCAGTAATGCTGAGTGTGCTATTGTATCACCAAAATATGAAAGTCTTCTCCAAACAATAAAGCATCCTAAAGGGCCTGTAACTAATGCCAAACCAATTCCTGCTGCAAAAGCTCTTACAATAAAATCATCAAACATTATGAGTCTCTCCCCGAGTCATCAATGCTCCCATCAGGTAAGTGTTCGTGATCGTGGTCATGTTGATAAAAAGCTAAGGTGGGATCAATATTCTTTCCAAATAATTTAATATATTCTGGCTCCTTTATGACAGTGTTGGGAGCTCCAGAACAACAAACATGCCCATTAAGACAAATAACATAATCAGTTTGTGACATCACCACATGTAAGTTATGTGAAATAAGTAATATTCCGCAGTTTATTTTTTTTACAATTTCTTGGATAGTCTTATATAAAGCAATTTCTCCAGGATAGTCTACTCCTTGCACAGGCTCATCTAAAACCAGAAAATGAGGTTCTTTAGCTATTGCGCGAGCCATGAGTAATCTTTGAAATTCTCCTCCAGACAAATTTCTAACATCTTCATAAATAAGATGTTTGATTCCAGTGATACTGAGGGCATCATTAATCTCACTGGTCTTATGTTTTTTTACTAAATTAACAAAATCTATAGCCCTTAACGGGAGAGACCAATCAATTGAAATTTTTTGTGGCACATATGAAATTCGAATTCCTTTTTTGATATTATTTGTACCTTCGTCAGGTTTTAAAATATCCAATGACATTTTTGCAGTTGTTGATTTGCCAGATCCGTTAGGCCCAATCAATGTTACAATTTCTCCTTGGGAAACTTTTAATGAGACACCTCTAACTAACCATTTATGGTTTCTTAAAACTCCACAGTTATTTAATTCAACTAAATAATTATTCATTTTTTAATATTGACATATTTTTATGGTTATAATACTACATATGTAATAATATAACACTTAGAGGTAGGTAATAGACATGAATTTCTTTCAAAAATCAATTATTTTTGGACTTTCTATTTTATTTAGTAGTTTTTCTGCTCACGCAGACGTAAGCACAGACATCAAAGTAGTAACCACAATAAAGCCATTACATTCATTAATATCTAGAATTATGGAAACAAGAGGAGAGCCACAATTAATTATTGAGGGCACAAATAATCCTCACACTTTTGTCTTTAAACCATCACATGCAAAAATGATTGAAGAGGCAGATATTGTTTTTTGGATTGGAGAGGATTTGGAGGCATTTATGGAAAAACCTTTAAATTCTCTAGCAAAAGACACAAAAAAAATTGCATTTATGGACTCCGAGTCTATTGAAAAACTAAAATTTAGAGAAGAAAATATTTTTGATGATCACGACGACCATGACGATCATGACGATCACGATGATCATGATGGCCATGATGACGAACATGAAGGACACGATGACCATGACGATCACGATGGTCACAAAGATGATGACCATGACGATCACGATGATCATGATGGCCATGATGACGAACATGACGATCATGCAGGACATCACGACGGTCACAATCACGGAGAGTTTGATGCTCACATATGGTTGGACCCAGAGAACGCCAAAGAGATGGTTAAAATTATCCGTGATGAATTAATAAAAATTGATCCAGAGGGTCAAAGGCAATATTCAGTAAATGCAGCTGGAGCTACTTTGGAGCTAGATAATCTGATTAATAATGTTGAAAAAGAATTATCTAAAGACATTAGTTACATTGTATTCCATGATGCTTACCAATACTTTGAGAAAAGATTTGGAGTAATTCCTGCTGGAGCATTGACTTTAAACCCCGATGTTTTACCAGGAGCTAAACAAATAGCAGATATACAAGATGTTATAAATGACAAAGGTATTAAATGTATTTTCTCAGAGCCCCAATATAATCCAAAAATAATTGAGACTCTGGGAAATGATATGAATATCTCTACAGGCGTAATGGATCCTTTAGGAGCTTATATAGATGCTGGACCATCAATGTATAGTGACTTAATCAATCAAATTGCAAATTCAATTAAAGATTGTCACTAATATAATTTGAAATAAGTTTCAGAAAATTTAAATAGTCATAGAAATTTAAAGGCTCAAAAAAAACTATTTTACATATCTTTCTTATAGGCATTTTATATGCCTATGAGAAAAATTAAAAATAAAGTTTGTAATCTAAAAATAAAAAGAATCGTCGAGGAAAAATATTATCCAATATCATTCATTGATAGAGTAAATGTTATGTATCAATTGAACTCTCAAAAAAAAAATAAAGTGAATGTCACTAACATGAGTAAACCTTGATACAGTTAACTAAACAAAGTTATTTAAAACCCATTTCAATCTAATAGTGCTATTTTGTCTTTAATTTTTATCCTGAAAGTATTGATAAATAATGAAATTTAACATAGTTTTACTCTGATGAACTTATCAAACGCTTGTAAAAAAGACATTGATGTGATCTTAGAAAATTGTGGCTGGAGACAGACCAAACAGAGAGTGGTGCTTTTAAAGTCAATTTTTGATGGCAATCATAAACATTTTTCTATTAATCAAATTAATGAAATTCTAAAAGACAATAGAAGTTATTTTTCTCTGACTACTCTTTATGAAAATCTAAATACCCTTGTTGATAAAGGATATTTAAAACAAATCGTTGTTGATAAACAATCATTTTACGACACTAATACTACTGATCATATACATGTTTATAATCAAGAAGAAAACCGAATCTATGATTATGACGATTGCAAAGAGCTTCACAAAGATCTTCCTATACCAGCTTGCTTATCACTTCTTGAAGAATACTCACTAGTTATAAATTTAAAAAAAAAGTAAATTTTTAATCTGTAGTTCGTTTCAGAAATAGTTTTTTTTTATTCATTTGTAACATTCTTTTTTTTTTGTATTTAGATTTTTTCAATTTGAGATTAGTAATATGATATGAAAAATTTAATTTCTTTTTTAATAAAGATTTTAGTAATTAATTTTTTTATTGGTTTTAGTGGTGCACATGCGGATGATGTATTAAAAATTTACTCAGAAAGACAACCAATGTTAATTGAACCTCTTTTAAATGAATTTGAGAGTCAAACTGGTATTGATGTTGAATGGATATATTCCAAAAAAGGCTTAGTTCAAAAAATTATTTTAGAAAAAGATAAGCCTGTAGCTGATGTATTCTTAGCATCAGATATATCAAGATTAATTGATGTAGCTGAAGCAGGAGCCTCTATTAAAATTAATAATTCTTCTGCTGTGCCCTCTCATCTCCAAAGTGATAATTGGATAGGCCTTACTCAAAGAGCAAGGATTATATACGTAAATAAAGATTTAGGTCTTAATAATATTACTTATGAGGATTTAGTATCTGAAAAATATAAAGGAAGAATATGTACAAGATCAGGTTACCACCCATATAATGTTTCATTGTTTGCATCTTTGATGGCTCATCATGGTGAGGAGTGGTTAGAGAATTATTTGATTAATTTAAAAGCAAATTTAGCTAGAAAACCTCAGGGTAACGACAGAGACCAAGTCAAAGCAATATATGCAGGGGTTTGTGATCTAAGCATCGGCAACCATTATTATTATTTCAAGATGCTCAATAATGAAGAACAAAAGATATGGCTAGAGAAAGCAACAATTGTTTTTCCTAACCAAAAGGATAGAGGAACTCATGTTAATATTTCTGGTATAGCTTTACTTAAAGAAAGTTCTAGAGATAATTCTGAAAAACTTTTGGATTTCTTAGTTAGTCAAAAAGCCCAGGGCATATACGCAAATGACAATAATGAATTTCCTGTTTCACCCGAAGTACCTTTGTCAGATGGTGTTAATGAATTAGCAGGAGGTGCTAAGTTTGACAATATTGATTTATTAAAAATAGCTGAAAATCGAAAAGCTGTTATTAATATTTTAAATAAAATAAATTACGACGAGTAGAAGATTTTTTATATTTTAAAGGTTGGTCGCTTCAAATAGGCCCGATGCACCCCATTGGTTAGGGTGCATTTTTCATAAATGAATGTGAAATTGTAGCAATCGCTTCAGTTGAATAAATAATCTTTATAACTAAAATTTGCTTATGAATAATTCTGAAATACTCAGTGTTTTATTAAATTCTGATAAAGAATTAATAATTTATAGAAACTCAGATAAAAATAATTTCGAAATATATTCGGATTTTACTGAAAAAGTTAATTTAAATATTGGTAATTTAGATAAGTTTTTAAATAAATTAGAGAGATTTAAATCAAATAAACCCTATGATTGTTATATTGGCTTCTTCGGTTATGAATTACTTTGTAAGAATATTAATTTAAAAGTAAATAAAGATAATTCATCTTTTCCTGAGGGAGTTTTTTTTCGACCACAAACTAAAATAATTTTAGATAAACAAGTTAAAATTATAACCAAATCTAAATCAAAATTACTAAAAGACCTTAAAGCTTTAGATAAAACTACTTCTTCAAATAGCAATAA
Source organism: uncultured Alphaproteobacteria bacterium (assembly GCA_902546975.1). Lineage (GTDB taxonomy): Bacteria > Pseudomonadota > Alphaproteobacteria > HIMB59 > HIMB59 > HIMB59. The sequence goes on along the minus strand of CACCLU010000001.1, from coordinate 158,215 downwards.
AATATCTGTAAGTCCAAACGTCCAAGTATATGAAAAAATCTTTAATAAATTTAAAAAAAATATAAGGGCTGGTGAAACCTATCAAATTAAAATTGCTCAGAAATATTCGAACAAAAAAGATTTAGATGTAGTGAATTTATTTTTTAATTTGATGAAGAAAAATCTTAGTCCAGAGTCTTTTTGTATTAGAACAAATGATTTTAATATAATTAGTTGCTCTCCTGAAAACCTTTTTAAGGTAAAAGGAAAAAAAATCATCACCTCACCAATAGCAGGAACAGTAAGTAGAGATAAGGTAAAATCAACTAAAGAGGCTAGAAAGTTTTTTGAAAATAATCAAAAAGAAGACAAAGAACATAATATGATTGTTGACTTAGAAAGAAATGATTTAAGTCGTATAACTAAGGCAAACACTGTGAAAATTCAAAATTTAAAATTTGTTCAAAAATACCAATACATTTTCCACAATGTCTCTGAGATTACAGGAACACTTCTTGATAATGTAAGGTTATCTGCAGTGATTAAGGCGATGATGCCCGGTGGCTCAGTTATAGGTTGTCCAAAAATTAATACTTTAAAATTACTCAATAAAGAGGAGAAAGAACCAAGAAGAATTTATACTGGTTCTTTTGGTTACTATCGCTCTAAACAGGATATGAGTTTTAACATAATAATTAGATCTATATTAAATTTTCAAAAAAATAATGAGGTATTTGCTGCTAGTGGTGTGATTTTAGATAGTACTGCAAAAAATGAATACCATGAAAATTACTTAAAAGCTAAATCGTTATTGGATTTATTAAAATGAACTTACTTTTAATTGACCACGAAGACTCCTTTACTTATAACCTCGCACATTTGTTGTCAGGATTTGGTAATTTAGAAGTAAAAAATTTTTATGACATTAAAGAAAAATCCATAAAAAAATCTGACATCATTATTTTTTCTCCAGGACCAGGCAAGCCCTCAGATTACCCAGTATCACTTGATATTTATAATAATTATAAATCAAAGAAAAAAATAATTGGTATTTGTCTTGGTTTTCAACTTATTGCTAATGGAGAGGGTGGAACTATTTCTAAGCAAGAAAAAATATTTCATGGTTATCAGACTTATATTAGAACGAATTCAAAAAGTTTAAGATTTCCTAATAATGCTTTATATCAAGTAGGTAGATACCATTCTTTAAAACTAAAAGAGCCATTTAATTCCTCTTCAATGCATATTACAATGAGATGTGAAGAAACTAATGTTGCAATGTGTTTGGAAAGTCATAAATATGATATTTGTGGTTTACAATTTCACCCAGACTCGTTTTTGACTCCAAATGGCAAACAATTTATTCGAAAAATCATTCAATATAAAAAATAATTCATATTACTCCTCACAATTTAAGCCACTGTGGGGTCAAAAAGGTGTTTTTACATCCATACCTGTAATTGGAAAAACACCAAGGTTAATAGGTTTAAATAAATATTTGAGGACTTTTAACACAACATGTCGGGATTATAAATTTGCTACCAAAATAGATTTAAACATTATCAGAAGTTTAGTGGGAGAGGATTTAAAGAAAATCAAAAATTTCAATCACTTGTTGAGAATAGCAACTAATGGAACAACATTATCAATTTCGTTTAGAAAGAGAACAACAACTAAAGATAGTGTCATTGGATTTATAAAAAAATACAAAAGAAGAGACTTTAAAAATAAAAACTTATTTTACAAAAAATTATTAAAATTCATGAGTGAAATAAATTACTCTGAAAATGAAATTATATTACTAAGAGATAATGAAATTACAGAAGGAGCAGTCACAAATTTAGTTTTCGTAAAAGGAGATAAAATTTATATTCCTAAAACTGGGTATTATCATGGAAATACTTTGAAGCTTATTGAAGAAATATCAAAATCGAAATTTATTAAAAGAAAAATTTTATTAGAGGATCTAAAAGAATACAGTGAGATATTATCGATTGGCTCTGGTAGAGGTATTACCTCAATAAAAAAAATTCAAAGTATTTTATGGAAGAGAGCGTCTACAAAATATTTTCAAAAATTAAAAAAAGATTATGAAACTATGATAAAAAGGAATTATTATGAAATTTAATCAACATTCCTTTGCTTTGAAAAAGCCTTTATTAGTCGGTATATGTAATTTTACACCTGACTCATTTAGTGATGGAGGAAAAACATTTTCACGATCTACTGCATTGAAACATATAAATGCAATGGTTAAAGATGGTGCACAAATTATTGATATTGGTGCTGAAAGCACTAGACCAAATAGCGAGCCAATTACATATATTGAAGAAATAAATCGTTTATCCAAAATCTTACCATATTTAAACTATAAGAAATACCTTGTCTCTGTGGACTCGTATAAAATTGAGTCCCAAGAGTATGCACTAAAAAAAGGTGCCCATATTATTAATGATATTAATGGAGGGTCAGAAGAGCTATTTAAACTTATAAAGAAATATAACGCAGGTCTTTTCTTAATGCACAAAAGAGGAACGCCAAAGGAAATGCAAAAAAAACTTAACTCCAGAGTAAATATGGTAAGAGAATTTGATTATTTTATTAAAAAAAGATTGAAAATACTTAATAAAATGAAGATTAATCTCAAAAAGGTATGGTTTGATCCTGGTATAGGATTTGGCAAAACACTAAATCAAAATTTACAATTAATGAAATTTTTGAAGAAATTCAGTAGTGCAAATATCCAAGTATTATTGGGATCCTCACGAAAAAGTTGGATAAACTATATTGATCCATCAAATGCCGATGAAAGGATTGGAGGATCTTTAGCTTCTGTAGCGCATGCTCTCGAACAAAATGTTCATACATATAGAATTCATGATGTCAAAGAGACAAATCAAATGATAAAAGTTTTGAAAGCATTAAATAAATGAAATTTTTTATCGAAATAGAAGAGCTAAAAGTCGACACAATTATTGGGGTGTTCGAAGAAGAAAGGCTAAAACCCCAAACTATATTAATAAGTATAAAATGTCAGTTAGACATTGATCATAATCAAGATCTTGACAATATTGAAAATGTTACAAGCTATTCAGATATTAAAAATGAAATAATTAAATTTGTTTCAGCTTCTCAATATAAAACATTGGAAAAATTAATAACAGACCTTAAAAAACAATTAGATGATAAGTTTCCAATTCAAATAGAAAAATTAGAAATAAATAAAATTGAGATTGCTAAAAAATACAATGCAAAAAAAGTTAGCGTATCGATATAAATCATATATTGCTATCGGATCAAATATAGGCAATTGGAGAAGTAATTTTAACAATGCATTAAATTTAATGAATAAATTTGGTTATGTTAAAAAGGTAAGTAGGGTTTATTTTACCAAGCCCTTTGGTTTAACCACCCAAAAATATTTTCATAATGCTGCCTTTTTATTTCTCACTAATTTATTTTTTAATGATCTATTTATAAAAATGAACGCTGTAGAAAAGCTGATTAAAAAAAATAAAATTTTAGAGAATGGGCCAAGAAGAATTGATTTAGATCTTATTCAATTCGAAAACTTGAAAGTTAAAAATCATTTAATATCAATTCCTCATTCTTCCTCACATTTAAGAGATTTTGTTATACAGCCTGTTTTAGACCTCAATCCTAATTTTATTGATTTAAAGACCCAATATACTTACAAAAGACTCATAAATAATTTAGATGAACGATTTATTATTAAGAAATCTCGTCAAACCCAAGATTATCAAGGATTTTTTTAAGCTTTTCCTCATCCACACTATTAGATTGTTTTAAACCTGTTGAAATATCAATTCCATGAGGAGATATTGTTTTAATTGCCTCTTTTATGTTATCTATATTTATTCCCCCACCAAGGTAGAGAGGTTTTGCAAAGATCTTTAATTGATTGATTTGTTTTTCACATTCCACAAGAGATTTTTTTTCAATAGTATCTTTTCTGTAAATATTTAAATCGTAATAAAAACTACTTATATTATTTAAAATCTCTTCAAAGAAATTATAGTCAAAATTCTCATAATTTACCGAAATTGAAATTTTTGCATCTGTTTTATTATTCAGCAATTCAATTTCTTCATGTTTATATTGATTAGATATGCAAACCTCTTTTATTGCTACATCATTTACGATACTAATTACTTCTTGCATCTTTATATTTCCAATCAATAAAATTGGATTTAATTTTAAATTGTAGGATGCAATAGTCATTTCTTGAATTTCTTTAGTGCTAAGTGTATTTGGGCCATATAAGAAATCACTTACAAGGCCCACCCTACTTACAGAGTACTTTTGAATTACTTCTAAAGATTTTTGATCTGTAATACCACAAACTTTAAGTTGGATATTACCATAATTGAACATTAATTAATTATTGTTCAATTCAAATCTATCGGCATTCATTACTTTGTTCCAAGCTTTAACAAAATCAATTACAAACTTTTCCTTGTTATCATCTTGTGCATACACTTCAGCATAAGATCTAAGTATAGAGTTCGATCCAAATACAAGATCCGTTGAAGTTGCCGTCCATTTAACATTATTTGTTTTTCGATCAATAATCTCATAATGCCCATTAGACGCTTTCCATTTATTACTCATATCAAGCAAGTTAACAAAAAAGTCAGTTGTTAGAGCACCTACTTGGTCAGTAAAAACACCATGTTTATTCTCACCATAGTTTGCGCCCAGAGCCCTCATACCTCCAACAAGTACAGTCATTTCAACTGCAGTAAGACCAAGTAAATGAGCTCTATCAAGCAACAACTCTTCTCCTCTTACTTCATAATTATCTTTTTGCCAATTTCTAAAACCGTCATGTATGGGTTCTAATTGAGAAAATGACTCAGAGTCAGTCATATCCTCAGAGGCATCACCTCTTCCTGGATTGAAAGGAACAGGTACTTTAAAGCCCGCAGCTTCAATTGCTTTTTCTAGACCAACATTTCCAGCTAAGACAATTGTGTCTGCAATGCTAGCGCCTGCTTCTTTTGCAAGGGGTTCTAATATATCTAATACTTTTGATAATTTTTGAGGCTCATTACCTTTCCAATCTTTTTGAGGTGAAAATCTAATTCTCGCTCCATTAGCTCCCCCTCTTAAATCCGACCCTCTAAATGTCCTCGCACTATCCCATGCAGTTGAGACTAGTTCTTGAACAGTTAATTCAGAGTTTCTGATTTTTTCTTTGAGTTGTTCCACATCAAAACTAGGTGTTCCAGCAGGAACTGGATCTTGCCAGATCAAATCCTCGTTTGGAAGGTCGTGTCCTATGTATCTAGATCTTGGACCCATATCTCTATGGGTGAGTTTGAACCAAGCTCTAGCAAAAGCATCACAAAAATAATCATGATCATTATGAAACTTTTTGGATATTTCTAAATAAATTGGATCTTTGATCATTGCCATATCAGCATCTGTCATAATTGGGTTATATCTAATTGATGGATCTTCTACGTCTACAGGCTTATCTTCTTCTTTAATGTTGACAGGTTCATATTGCCAAGCTCCGGCAGGGCTTTTTTTAAGTTCCCACTCATATTTAAAGAGCATGTCAAAATATCCATTATCAAATTTTGTTGGCTCAGTAGTCCATGCACCTTCAATTCCAGATGTCACCGTATCTCTTCCAACTCCTCTGGAAGTATTATTCATCCAACCAAGGCCTTGTTCGTTAATTGCTGCCCCTTCAGGTTCTGCTTCAAGATTATCAGCATTACCATTACCATGCGTTTTACCAATAGTATGACCTCCTGCAGTAAGAGCAACAGTCTCTTCATCGTTCATAGCCATCCTTGCAAATGTCTCTCTAATATGCTGAGCTGTTTTTAATGGGTCAGGGTTACCTTCAAATCCCTCTGGGTTCACATAGATTAAGGCCATGTGATTTGCAGCAAGTGGACTTTCTAACGAAGAGGCATCTTCTTTATCTGAGTGTCTATCAGATGCTAATGCTTCTGTTTCTGGTCCCCAGTATATATCCTTGTTTGGGTGCCAAATATCCTCACGCCCATATGAAAAACCAAATGTTTTAAATCCTGTTGATTCATAGCCAATGTTTCCAGCTAAGATCATAAGATCAGCCCAGCTAATCTTGTTTCCATATTTTTTCTTAATCGGCCATAAAAGTCTTCTAGCTTTATCTAAGTTAGTATTATCAGGCCAAGAATTTAAAGGAGCAAATCGATGATCACCGGTTCCACCGCCACCTCTCCCATCAGCAGTTCTATAAGTACCAGCAGAGTGCCAAGCAAGCCTAACCATTAATCCTGCGTATGTCCCCCAATCAGCTGGCCACCAATCCTGACTTTCTTTCATTAATTTATGCATATCAGCTTCTAATGCTTTAAAATCTAATTTTTTTACTTCTTCTCTGTAATTATAAGTACCATTAAACGGTTTTGTTTTTTGATCATGTTGATGGAGAATATCTAGATTTAAATTTTTAGGCCACCAATCAGTTGATGACTTCTCCATATTTGAATTAGCTCCGTGAGCAACGGGACATTTGGCTTCGCTCATTTTTCTCTCCTACTTAATTAATATTGAAATCATTAAAATTTAACCTGTAAGTAAGTCAACAATACGAATTGTCTCTGTTAATAATTTACAAAAATCCTTGAAATTATTTGCTTTTAAAGAACTGGTTATACAAAATGTAGGCAGCAAACATTCCAATAACTTGACAACTAATAAAAAATATTACACTGGAGGGATTGATACCCGTAAATGACTCTGTAAACATTCTAGCAATTGTTACAGCCGGATTTGCAAAACTTGTAGATGATGTAAATATAAGAGCTGCTGTAATATAAATACCAACATTAAATGAAACTACATTTTTACCATCTGCTCTAGATAAAAGTATGACCAATAATAATCCAGTTGCAGCAAAAATTTCGGAAATATATATATTTGCTCCACTTCTTATATTTGAAGAAATCTCAATTACATTTAATCCAAAAATATAATTAGCAAAAAGTGTGCCTAGTACAGCTGCAATGATTTGTATTAGTATATAAAGAAATAAATCCCTAGAACTCAATTCTTTTTGTAAGAAAAATATAATTGAAACAATAGGATTAAAATGAGCTCCAGAAAAATTTGCAAATATTCTTATTATAAAAATTAGTGTGAAACCTATTACAACAGCATGACTAAATAAAATTACCATTTGATCATTCGTATATTGCTGTCCTGCTATGCCAGATCCAACAATTGATACTAGTAAAATAAATGTGCCTATAAATTCAGATATGTATTTTTGCATTTTTAAAGTCTTAATGTATCATTGCTAAGTTTTAAAGAAATGTATTATGAATTTTTAGTTACATACCTTGATTAACCATCTCTATTGTTTTCTGCTAGCACTAGTTTAATGATACATATTTTTTACAAATAATTAAATCTAGGAATTAATCTAGTGAATTAATATCAGACTCTAATATTTCCTCTATAGGTTTATGTACACGCCAAATTTTTGTTAATTTGTCTTTTTTTCTAGCTGTAATTACAGTTTCTGTAGGTGGACAATCGGGTTCATGACAATTTAGTTCTGCAACATTTAAAATTGTATTTTCTGTCAATTTAAATTTCTTTGTTAATAATTTTTTTAAATTTCTTATAGCTTCTGCATTTGGTTTTTTTTTGTTAAACATTAATTATTTTCCTCATCGCCCCATATCGATGTCCACAAAATATTTCCACCCATATCACCTATCAATAAATTTGAACGATCACTAGTTACTGCTATAGCTGAGACTTCAGAGCTAGTAGAACTCCGAATAATAATTGTATTATCTAAATTTTCAATTTGAGACAAAAAAACTGAGCCATCACTAAATCCAGTAAAAATTGCATTTTCATTAGGAAATGGCTCTACTAATTTGACTAGTTTTTTTCCTAAATATGGAAAACAAATAGGTTCACGACCCTCTGGTCCATCTCCATCAAATGGCCAACAAACCGTATATTCAGCCCCTGAAGTTGCTAAATATTTTGAGTCATGAGCAAAAGCAAAACTTTTAACTTTTGTTACATATCCTGACATTCCTGCAGCATATTTATCTTTTAAACGCCAAAAATGTAAGCGGTTTTCTTGCATAGATGTCACCAAGTATTTTCCATCAGGACTAAAAATTACTTTGTTGTGAGAGCCTTTCCAAATCAAGTCTGATGATTTCCATTTATTACTGTAATCTTTCTTCCAAAGAGTTACTCCTCCATATCGAGAAACTGCCATTCTTCTTCCTTTTTTATCGAATGCAACTCCCCCAATGGTACTATCATGTTCAAATAATTTTGGCACTTTTTTATCCGGTGCCCAGAGATATACAACCTTTCCAGATGAACAAACTAAACTCCCATTACTCGCAGTTACATTATCTACCCAACGAGATCCAAAGTTCCCAATTTCCTTAACCTCACCATTAAGAGAGATTTTTAAAAACCGACCATCATCTCCACCAGTTAAAATATTATTACCATCTTTGGACATGCATAAAACAATACTTTTGTGAGCTTTTATCGGCTCAGAACTTTGTTCAGAGTTAAATATTCTCACACTACCATCTCCAAAACCAACTGCTATAGAATTTCCTATTGAGACAGCATTAGTGATTGGGATTCCAAAATTAAATACAGTTCCTCTTTGTTCAAATTTAGTTTTATTTAATTCTTGGAAGTTTTTAGCATCAGCATTCATGCTGATTTACAGTTTTCAAATCCTTCTCTTAAATTCATACTTTCAAGATTTCTGCCAATAAAAACAATACGAGAGCTACGGTCTTTCCCCTCTGGCCATTTATCCATTTTTGATGCATCCATCAACATATGTACACCTTGGAATACGTATCGATCACTCTCTCCTTTAAAGTCAAGAATACCCTTAGATCTTAATATATCCTGACCCTTTGTTTGTAATAATTTGCTAAACCAGTTTTGAAATTTTTCCATATCTAGAGGTGTTTTAGAGACAAAAGATAAACTTGTTACGTCATCATCATGCTCATGGTCATGATCTGATGTGAGAAAATCAGGTTCTACATCTAAAACTCGTTTTAAACTAAATGCATCTAAATCAAGAATCTCACTTAAAGGAGCACCACATTTTGTTGTATTAATAATTTTTGCAAAAGGATTAATCTTTTTTATTCTTTCTTTAACAATCTTTAATCCGCCCTCATCTACAAGATCCATTTTGTTTAACAATACCACATCTGCGAATGCAATTTGTTCCTCTGCTTCATGATGATCTGTTAATTGTGAACTTAAATGTACAGCATCTGCAACTGTAACAATCGCATCTAACTTTGTTCGATCAGCAACGTCTTGATCAACAAAAAATGTTTGAGCAACGGGGGCAGGGTCAGCTAATCCTGTGGTCTCTACTATTATTGCGTCTAGTTTGTCGGCCCGTTTCATAAGTCCACTTAAAATACGGATTAAATCACCTCTAACAGTGCAACAAATGCAACCATTATTCATCTCAAAAACTTCCTCATCAGCATCAACAACAAGATCATTATCAATCCCTTGTTCACCAAACTCATTAACAATTACAGCATATTTTTTTCCGTGTTGTTCTGTTAAAATTCGATTTAAAAGAGTTGTTTTTCCTGCTCCAAGAAATCCTGTTAAGACTGTTACTGGCACTTGATGAAGATTATCCAATTAAGATACCTTTTTTATAAGTTGATTTGTTTTCATTATTAACTGTTTCAAAATACTGTAATCAAAATTTGTAATAATATAACATTTATTAGTCAAGTAATAATTTTTGCTGACATAGTTCGAAATAAAACCTCTATTTTTTTTATGTCTTTTTATAAAATCATTTTTTCAGGAAGTCTTGATATAAAGATTGGTAAGTAAATGTGAAATTACACATACAAAGTTGCATTTTCGAGTCAGCGTAAGGTTGAAGTGGGGAACGTTTTTAGTCTACTTGTTCCAGGGCTTTTTTTACTTTTGTAAACATTTCATCGACCTGATTTTCGTTAATTATTAAAGGTGGAGAAAATGCGAGCGTATCTCCGTTAGCTCTAACCATTAAGCCAAGATCCCAAGCTTTTTTCATGGTTTCAAACCCTCTTGCACCAACTGCGTTACCTTTAGGCTCTAATTCTAGTGCAGCAATCACTCCTAAATTTCTAATATCGATTATATGTTTTGTTCCCTTCAGGCTATGAGCGGCTTCTTCAATAATAGGCGCCATATGAGCAGCATTATCAAATAATCCCTCTTCTTGATAAATATCTAGTGTTGCTAAGGCTGCAGCGCAAGCAACAGGATGACCAGAGTAAGTATATCCATGAAATAATTCTATTGGAGCATCTGCATTTTCCATCATTGACTCATAAATAAAGTCTTGAACTATGGTTGCACCCATAGGGATGGTGGCATTTGTAATGCCTTTAGCACATGAAATAATATCTGGTGTTACACCAAAAAACTCAGAGCCAGTTGCTTTTCCCATACGGCCAAAAGCAGTTACGACTTCATCAAAAATTAATAAAATGTCATGTTTTGTGCAGAGCTCTCTTAATCTTTTTAAGTATCCTTTAGGCGGAGGCAGCGCACCAGTTGATCCAGCAATTGGCTCAACAATTACAGCTGCAATAGTTGATGCATCATGCAATTGAACAAGACGCTCTAAATCATCGGCAAGTTCTGCTCCATGTTCAGGTTCACCTTTTGAAAAAGCATTTAATTTTAAATTGTGGGTATGGCGTAAATGGTCAACACCATTTAACATTGATCCGAAGTACATTCTATTTTTTACCATACCACCTACGCTTATTCCTCCAAAACCCACACCATGATAACCTCTTTCGCGACCTATTAATCTAGTTTTAGATGAATGTCCACGTGCACGTTGATAAGCTAGTGCAATTTTTAATGCACTATCAACTGCTTCAGATCCTGAATTAGAAAAGAAAACATGACTCATTCCTTCAGGAAAAATCTCAGCTAAACGATTAGCTAGTTCAAATTGTTTCGGATGTCCAAATTGAAAAGGTGGAGAGTAATCAAGATTTTCAATTTGTTTATTTACAGCTTCTTGAATTTTTTTTCTACCGTGACCGGCGTTTACACACCATAGCCCTGCAGTACCATCTAAAATTTCACGATTATCGTCACTAATAAAATGCATATCTTTAGCACCGACAATAATTCTTGGGTCTTTCTTAAATACTTTGTTAGGAGTAAAAGGCATCCACAGCGGTTCTAGATTATTTGGCTTATTCATTCTCTCTCCTGATTTTAATAAAGATACATTATTCCCTCACAAATGCTTCAGCAAGGGTAATAATGTCATCTTTTAGAGTAGGGAGAGGGCAGCGTGGACTGCCCTCATCACAATCACATTTTTGATCCGATGAAACCTGCTATGAACCAAATAATCATAACTATAAAGGGGTAGTGTCCTGTAAACATATCTGCCATTTAAACCTCCATGATTCCTTTAATTAAGTTATAGGATTTCATAGTAATATGCAATATTTGCATATATAAAGACAAATTTTGTTAATTTATCTACATTTATTGTGAATTATGGGGATTAATTATGCATTTTTTTTATACCAATAAGCACCATTGTTATTTCTTCGTCCTTATAATAAGTATAACTAGCTTATGAGCGTCGTTTCGAAAACAATCAAATATTTACTCGATAAAAACATAACAGTTTCAACAGCAGAATCTTGTACTGGTGGTTTGCTTGCAGCAGAATTTACAGCTGTGTCTGGTATATCTAAAATTTATAAAACTGGTTTGATAACATATTCAAATGAATCAAAAATTAAAAATCTCAAAGTCAAACCTAGTACTATCAAAAGGTACGGTGCAGTCAGCCGTCAAGTATGTGCTCAAATGTGTTTACATCTGCACAAAATTTCCAAAAGTCAGTTAACATTTTCAACAACAGGTGTAGCTGGTCCAAACGGTGGTACTAAATTAAAACCTGTAGGTTTAGTTTTTATCGGATTATATTTTAAAAAAAATATTTATATCGAACAATTAAATTTCAATCCAAAACTTTCTAGAATTCAAATTCAAAAAGGCACAGTGAAAGAATGTTTTCACATGTTAAACAAAATTATAGATGAGCTATAAGCGAAATTATAATAGTTTACTACCTGACGATTTCGAGCTCAGTGAAGAATTTGAAAATATTATTGAGCAACTAGAAAGCACAAAAGATCATTTTTATATTACTGGTAAAGCAGGTAGTGGTAAGTCTACACTATTGGCCTACTTTCGATCTATAACAAAGAAAAATACAGTTGTTCTTGCTCCAACAGGAGTTGCTGCAATTCGAGTTAAAGGACAAACTATTCATTCATTTTTTGGTTTTCCACCAAAGGTTATTCAAACACGACATATAAAAAAAGTAAGACAAATCGAAATTCTTCAAAATTTGGAAACATTAATTATTGATGAGATATCTATGGTTCGTGCTGATGTTTTTGATGCGATCGATTATAGCCTTCGTGTTCACAGAAAAAAACTTACACAACCATTTGGTGGAGTTCAGTTAATAGTTTTTGGGGATTTATTTCAACTACCTCCAGTTGTGAATATGGATGAGTCAGGACTTCTACAGCGCATTTATCCTAAAGGTCATTTCTTCTTTCACTCAAATATTTTCCAGGATGCCCAATTTAAAACGCTTGAATTACATAATATTTATCGTCAAAAAGATGACCATTTTATTCATTTGCTTAACTCTGTTAGAGATGGCTCAATTACTCACACGCAGATCGAGAATATAAACGACTCTTTAACTGATCACATTGAGATGGATGAGGGTAAAATCATACTTACTACAACTAATGCTCGAGCGAGTAGCATTAATCAAAAATATTTAAGCCAGCTAAATCAGGAGGAGTTTTCTTATAGGGGACAAGCTACTGGCCAATTTTATAAAGAATTATTTCCCACCGATGAAATCTTAAAATTAAAAAAAGGAGCTCAAGTAATTATGATTAAAAATGATCCTGAAAAAAGGTGGGTTAATGGATCCATTGGTATAATTCATGATATAGCTCAAAAAAAAATAAAAGTAAAAATCAATAATAAAATATATGAGGTCAAAAAAGAAAAATGGGATCGTATTCAATATACCTATGATGATGATCAACAAGAAGTTCAAGAGGAAATAACAGGATCTTTCAAACAGTATCCAATGAGATTGGCTTGGGCAATCACAATTCATAAAAGCCAGGGACAAACATTTGAAAAAGTAATTATAGATATGAGTCAGGGCTCTTTTGCCCCAGGACAACTTTATGTTGCACTAAGTAGATGTATAAGCTTAGAAGGTATAGAACTGCTTAGACCTATTAAAAAATCAGATATCATTGTTAACAATCAATTGATAGGTTTCCAAGACAGATTAATTTAAGATGGCAAAAAAAATATTATATACTATCGCAGTCTTTAGCATTATAGGCTTAGGCCTATATATTACTTCGACATTTGAATATCACGAATACTATGAGGAATGTGAAAAACAAAGCAACACTCAAGGAGGTATAGAGTCCTGTGTAGACTTTATGATAGAGGAGGCAAAAAAATGATCTATCTTAAAGATAGTTATACAAAGAGTTTTGAAGAAAAAATTTTATTAGTCGAGGGTGACAAAATCATTACACAAGATAGTTCTTTTTATGCTCAAAGTGGTGGGCAACCAGGAGACAAGGGAGTACTTGAAATCAATGATAAAAAATTCAATGTCATTAACACAGTTAAACATGAGTTAGGTATTGCCCATGTTGTTGACTCACAAAATATAAACCTTTCTGGACTAATAAAAGGCCATATTGATTGGGATCATCGATATCGCTTAATGAAAATGCACACCACGATGCACTTAATGTGTGCAGCACTACCTTATTATGTTACAGGAGGATCAATTGGTTTAGAAAAAAGTAGGATTGACTTTGATTTAGGTGAAGAAACATTTGAATTTGAAACTTTAAATAAAATCATTAATGAATTTATTCAACAATCTCATTCTATTTCTTATCAGTGGATAACAAATGATGAGCTAGATCAAAAACCTGAGCTAGTGCGAACCTTGTCAGTTAAACCGCCAAGAACAAATGATAAAATTCGCCTTGTTAAAATAGGAGATATTGATTTACAACCGTGTGGGGGAACTCACGTGGCTAATACAAATGAAATTGGCGAATTTAAATTTATGAAGTATGAGAGTAAAGGAAAAATGAATAAACGTGTTCAGTTTACTCTCATATAATGCACAAAGCATCCTTTAAAGATTTTTTACTTTTATTTTTATTAGCTGGTATATGGGGAAGTGCGTTCTTTAACATCAAAATTGCTTCAGAAAGTTATACACCCATGGCACTTGCCTTTGGTAGAATTTTTTTTGCTGCAATAGTAATGCTTATTTACTGTTGGATAAGAAAAATATCAATTGAAGCATTTGGAGAAAATTGGTTATGGTACGCAACTATAGGATTTGTGAATTTAGTTCTCCCCTTTTTTTTTATTTCATTCGGTATATTAAAAGTTCAAAGTAATCTAGCAGCAATCTTGATGTCCACGGCACCCATTGCAGCAACAATCTTAGGACATTTATTTATTCAAAATGAAAAAATTAATCTTTTAAAATTTGTTGGAATATTAATAGGCTTTCTTGGTATCGTTTATTTATTTTCAGATAATATTCTAATCAATCAGTCAAATATCTTTTATGCGTTTATGGTAATCTTGGGTCCAGTTTGTTACACCATAGGTGGACTATTTTCACTCAAGCTAAAACATATTAAAAATGAAGTACTTACATCAAGTATTTTAATTTGGGCAGTTATTCTTTTATTACCAATTATGTTCATTTTTGAAAATCCAACAGAATTGAGACCGTCTCTTAATGCTACAATTTCTCTTTTGTATCTTGGTATCGTTGCGACCGCGATAGCTTGGTTAATGAGATTTTATATTCTTAAAAATAATGGCTTAGTTTTTCAATCACAAGTTGCCTACATCATTCCAATTTTTGGTTTGATATTTGGATATCTTTTTTTAAATGAAAAAATAACTTATAAAATTATTGTTGCCCTTATTGCTGTTTTAATTAGCACATACTTGATTGAAAAAAGTAAAAAAAATAAGATTACTGATAAACTATCTTGATGTTATTTGCTTATAATATACTGTACGCAATCTAATTATGTCAGCAGATATTTTAATTAAAATTGATAATTTAAAAAAAACTTTTCAAGGAGGTTTAGAAGCCCTCAAAGGAGTCAATTTAGAAATTCAAAGAGGTGAAATTCTTGCACTCCTTGGTCCAAATGGTGCTGGAAAAACAACACTCATTAATGCCATATGTGGGATAGTCTTACCTACATCAGGAACCATTTCAGTTGATGGATATGATGTTGTTAAAGATTTCAGAAAAACTCGATCGATGATTGGCCTTGTGCCTCAAGAACTCCATTTAGAAGCCTTTGAAAAAGTTTTTCAAAATGTCTCTTACACTAGAGGCTTATATGGTAAGAAAAAAGATCCTGCATACATAGAAAAAATTCTTAAAGATCTCAGCCTTTGGGATAAAAAAGATAGTAAGCTTCGTGAGCTTTCTGGAGGTATGAAAAAAAGAGCATTAATTGCAAAGGCATTGAGTCATGAACCAAAAATACTTTTTCTAGATGAGCCTACTGCAGGTGTCGATATTAATTTGCGAAGAGATATGTGGAGAGCGGTAAAGGAGCTTAAAGAAAATGGAGTAACAATTATTCTTACTACTCATTATATCGAAGAAGCTGAGGCTATTTCTGATCGAGTATCTGTAATCAATAATGGCGAGATCATAATTACTGATAATAAGAATGATTTAATGCAAAAAATGGGTCAAAAGAATTTAACTATAGAATTTCAGGAGCCTTTCAGTCAAATCCCATCTACTTTAGAGTCGTATAACTTAAAAATGAATAGTAATAACTCTTTAACATATTCATATGACTCTCACGGATCTTCGACTGGTATTACCGCACTTCTTCAGGACATAAAGACAGCTGGTCTAAAATTAAAAGATTTAAATTCCTCCCAGACATCGCTGGAGACGATATTCGAAAAACTTTTGGAGGAGAGTGTATGAACTGGACAGGCATAATGGCGATTTACTTACATGAAATGGATCGAATGAGAAGAACAACTGTTCAAAGTATATTTTCTCCTGTGATATCATCCTCTCTTTATTTTGTAGTCTTCGGTGCTGCAATCGGCAGTCGCATCCCTGTGATTGAAGATATCTCATATGGTTCTTTCATAGTGCCTGGTATGATAATGTTAGCTTTACTTACACAAAGTGTTTCAAACGCTTCCTCAGGTATCTTTTTTCCAAAATTTCTTGGAACTATAAATGAAATTTATGCTGCCCCACTATCAACAACAGAGATTGTTATTGGTTTTGTTGGTGCGGCCACTACAAAATCAATAATTTTAGGAAGCTTAATATTAGCAACAGGGTTATTTTTTGTGGAAATATATATTATGCATCCTTTTACAATGATTTTAATGCTCGTCTTAACATCTTTAACTTTTAGCTTACTTGGTTTTCTCATAGGGATGTTGTCATCAAATTGGGAGGAGCTATCAATATTTCCTACACTAATTTTATCTCCACTTGTATTTCTTGGCGGCTCGCTATATTCAATCAACTGGTTACCAGAGTTTTGGCAGAACGTTTCTTTGGTAAATCCAGTTCTTTACTTAGTAAGTGGTTTTCGATGGAGTTTTTATGAAATGGCTGATGTAAGTATTACAACAAGTTTGATTATGATATTTACTTTTTTAATTCTAAATATTTCTGCAATTATTTATATTTTTTCAAAAGGCTTCAAAATTAAAGACTAGTAACAGATGTCAAATAGGATCGTCTGGTTTAAGAAGAATTTAAGATTTAAAGACAATGAAATTCTTATTGATGAAAATAAAAGATCTATATTAATTTACATTATAGAACCCGATTTGTGGAAGCAAAAAGATATGTCTTTAAGGCAATGGCAATTTACATTAGAGAGTGTAAATGAGCTTAAACGACAATTATTAAAAAATAATTTATATTTAAATATCTTTTTTGGTGACGCGATTGAAATATTCAAGTTTTTAAAAGATAAACATAGCTTTTCAAGTGTAATTAGCGAACAAGAAACAGGTATTCAATGGACTTACCAAAGAGATAAAAAATTAAAAAAATTTTTTTTTCAAAATAAAATTGATTGGATTGAGTGCTCTTACCCAGGCGTTAAAAGAGGACAACATGATAGAAACCAATGGGCTAAAAATTTTAGAAACGAGATTATTAAAAATTCTAATTTTCCCATCATAAAACAATCAGTTAATTTAGAATTAACAAACCATGAATTACCAAAATTTTTTTATGATTCAACACCATGTCCATATAGGCAAAAGGGTGGATCTGTTGAAGCAGAAAAATTACTTCAGTCTTTTTTGAATAAAAGAGGTGAAAATTATCAATTTGAGATGTCTAGCCCAATAACTGCTGAAAAAAGCTGCTCAAGATTATCAACTCATTTAACCTACGGTACAATTTCACACCGCGCAGTTTTTCAAGAGGCTACAAAAAAAAGAGATCAAATAAAACATACCAATAAAAATTTTGCTAAATCTATAAATTCATTTTTATCCAGGTTACATTGGAGATCGCATTTTATTCAAAAATTAGAGGATCAGCCATCAATTGAACATACGAGCTTTATTCCTGTGTATGATCAAATACGTGAAAAAGATGAAGAGAAATTAGAGGCTTGGATTGAAGGTAAGACCGGAGTTCATTTTATCGATGCGTGTATGATTTATCTAAGGAATTATGGATGGATTAATTTTAGAATGAGAGCAATGTTAGCTTCATTTGCTTCTTATAATTTATGGCTTGATTGGAGATATTTTGCTCCACGCTTAGCAGCATTGTTTACAGACTTTGAATCTGGAATTCATTACAGTCAAATACAAATGCAGTCTGGGACAACCGGTATCAATACTATTAGGATGTATAACCCTTATAAGCAAGCTATGGATCAAGATCCACTCGCTAAATTTATTAAGTCACAAATTCCTAAAGTAAAAAATTTTCCACCTGCTTTTTTTCAAAATCCCCCAAAAAAAAGTTTGAACGTAAATTTGTTCGATAATGAGTTTCAAAAAGAAATTATAAATGTTAAAGAAACTGCTCAGTATGCTAGAAAAAAAATTTTTGATATTCGCAAATCACAAGAGCATAAAATACTTGCAAAAAATGTTTATTTAAAACATGGGAGTAGAGGAAGAAGCTAACTTAATCTATGTTTGGAAAACCCAAATAATTTTCATCACCTTCATAAATCTTTCCCTTATTCATGAAATCATGAATGTGGAAAGTCAAATTATTTTCATTAACAAAGATTATACCATAGCTAGGCTCTTCCATTTTAAAATTTTCAACATCACTATCAAAGTCTAACTCTCTTGCATGTAACAATCCCCTCAAGCTGGCGTAGGGTACGTTTTTCCATTTTCCACTTAATGGTCTATGACCGTGACCAAAAAATAAATATTTAATTTTAGATGAGTATTTGTCTAAGAATTTAGCAATAATTTCTTGGTCTTTATCATTAAAAGAATAGTTATCCATCGATTTCATGAAAACATTCATTGGGTTATGATGCATAAAAATTATATTTGAATTAGACTTAAAAGATAAAATCTCTTTTTCGAGCCAATTAAATCTTTTGAGACAGTAATAACCTTCGTGAATATTATTTATATTTTCATTGTCCCACACTGTGTCACAAAATATTAATTTATGATTTTTGATTTCTATTGAGGATTGAATAAATCCATCATCATCAATTTTAGTCACACTTGATAGTTCTGCCTTAACTACTTCACGATTATCGTGATTTCCAATCATAATCACTGAAGGTAAGTCAAGTCTCTCCAATTCCTCTTTGAACAGTTGATAGCTTTCTTTAATGCCGTTATGGGCAATGTCTCCTGTTATTACAACTAAATCAGCATTTCTTTGGTTTTTATTAACATCATTTATAAAAGCCCTAAATCTATTGACCGGATTAGCGCCATACATAGTCTCACCGTCTTTTAAAAAATGTAGGTCACTGACTTGAATAATTTTTAAATTATTATCATTCATTTCTAGATGGCTTTACTATTCATAATTTCATATTAACATAAAATTAAATCTTTATATTTAGATTAAATTAATAATTAATTTTGATTAGATGAGTAATTTTGAAAACCCTGATTATATTGTAATTGGCTCAGGATCAGCGGGATCTACAATAGCATATAGACTTGGGGAAAACCCTCAATTAAAAATTCTGGTATTAGAATTTGGAGGAAATGACAACAGTCCTTTTATACAAATGCCTGCAGCTCTCTCATACCCAATGAATATGAAAAAATTCGATTGGGGCTACAAGGCAGAACCTGAACCTACTTTAAATGGTAGGTCTCTCGTTTGCCCCAGAGGAAAGGTTATTGGAGGATCTTCATCAATTAACGGAATGATTTATGTCAGAGGAAACGCTGGTGACTATAATGAGTGGGCTGAAAGTGGAGCAAAAGGTTGGGATTATCCCGATGTCCTTCCATATTTTCAAAGAATGGAAGCAAGCCATGGAGGCAATTCAGAGTTTAGAGGAAAATCAGGTCCTCTAAACATAACTCATGGCAAAAGAGATAACCCATTACACAATGCTTTTGTAAAAGCTACCGAGCAGGCGGGATACACCTACACTGATGACTACAATGGCTTTCGACAGGAGGGTTTTGGACCAGCTGATATGACCGTTTGGAAAGGCTCTCGTTTTTCAACAGCAAAAGCTTATTTAAAGCCTGCATTAGCGAAAAAAAATGTACAACTCATAACAAAGGTTCTAGTCGATAAAATAATTTTTCAAGAAGACAAAGCTAAGGGAGTTGAAGTATTCCATCGGGGCCAAAAAAAAACCTTTAGTGCAAATATTGGTGTTGTTTTATCAGCTGGCGCTATCAATAGTCCAACAATTCTTCAAAGATCGGGTATTGGAGAGGGCAATGATTTAAATAATTTGGGGATCAAGGTTATAAAAAACTTACCAGGTGTTGGTAAAAACTTACAAGATCATTTAGAAGTTTATTTTCAAGTTAAATGTTTACAACCAGTAACACTAAATAAATATTTAAATCCTTTTTCTAAATTACTTATCGGCATGCAATGGATGTTTCTTAAAAGTGGGCCAGGTGCAACAAACCAATTTGAAACTCTTGGTTTCATTCGCTCTGATAAAAACATACAATATCCTGATATACAATTTCATTTTCTTCCAGTCGCAATTAGATATGACGGAAAGGCGCCTAGCGAAGGCCACGGTTTTCAATTGCATGTAGGGCCAATGCGTTCAAAATCTAGAGGTTTTGTAAAATTAAAATCTAGTGACCCATTTGATTCACCAACTATAAAATTCAATTACATGTCTCATGAAGATGATTTTCCAAACTTTAGAAAATCACTTAGACTTAGTAGAGAGATACTGAGTCAAGAGGCCCTAGTTCCTTTTAAAGGAGATGAAATTCAACCTGGTGATGACGTTGTTTCGGATGAAGGTCTCGACGAATTTATAAAAAATAATTGTGAAAGTGCTTATCATCCATGTGGTACCTGCAAGATTGGAAAAGAAGATGACCCTTCTTCTGTCGTTCTAAACGATTGCAAAGTAAAGGGTTTTTCAAATTTATTTCTTGCAGACTCATCAATTTTTCCTCAGATATGT
The DNA here is from genome assembly GCA_902546975.1 of uncultured Alphaproteobacteria bacterium. Classification (GTDB taxonomy): domain Bacteria; phylum Pseudomonadota; class Alphaproteobacteria; order HIMB59; family HIMB59; genus HIMB59. The sequence continues at coordinate 137,402 of CACCLU010000001.1, read as the reverse complement.
AATGGCAATCTTAATGCTCCATCTATAATGACGGGTGAGAAAGCCTCAGATCATATCTTGGGAAGACCTCTTTTAGCTCCATCAAATCTACAACCTTATACCCATCCAAATTGGCAAAATTCACAAAGATAAATTAATGATCAGGTTAGTGCTTTTGTTTCTGGTACTCCCATTAACTGCATATTCTGATAAACATATTCCATATTATAAATCGCTTGCCCATGATGAGTCTTGGCTACGTCACTATCCAGAAAATCAAGATTTGAATAAACAAACTGAGAAGTTTCTCCTTACAGAGGAGAATATGCCTGTAAAGGTTATTGAAGAGTTTAGAAATAGTTGGAGTTCTTATACAGACTGGTACCGCATTGAATTATTTAATGGAATACAAGGTTGGATCGCTCACAATCAGTTATCTAAAAAAAGAACCTTGCTAATACTAAAGGATATTGAGTTGTATGCATTGAAATCTTATGACCCTGAGTCTTGGATGACTATTCAAAAAGGAGTAATACTTGCACCAAAAATTGTAAACTTGTTAGAGGTAAAAGAAACAATGGTGAAAGTAAGTATACCTGAGGACAATAAATCTTCTATTAAAGGATGGATACCCATAGATGACAGATTATGGGGAGTCTCTGATAAAGAAATGCAAATTTTAAATGATTAAATACTTACTATTTACATTACTCGTGGTACAAGACTTGATGGCCTATAATGAATCGCCTTATAAAGTAGTTCATCAGACTGATAAGTATGAAATTAGATTTTATGAGGAGCGTCTAGTAGTTCAAACCCAATACACTAATCAAAATAATGGATTTCGAAAACTTTTTAATTATATTTCTGGCAATAATAAAAAAGGTGAAAAAATTTCAATGACCACACCAGTGAATGTTACTCAAATTGAAAACGAGTACGTTATGCAATTTTATTTACCAAGTAAATACAAACCAAATGAAATACCTTTACCATCAGATAATTCAGTAAAAATTTCTTCAATTAAGCCAGGTTATTTTGCAGTAATTAGATATTCTGGTTTTGCTTCAGATAAAAATTTTTATAAACACCGAGATGTTTTAAAAAGTGATTTAATTACTGATAAAATTGAAGTAATTGGACCCGCTATTAAAGCTACTTATGATGGTCCGTTTACATTACCTAATCTTAGAAGGAATGAAGCAATTTATAAAGTTGATTGGAAGAATCCTCTTTAAGTCACAAACACTTGCTTATTGATTTAAGATTTAGTCTTGCTCCTTTAATTATTTTAATCGTATTTATTGATGTTTTTTTACCAATATGACTGATTTTATTGGACAATCTGGGATATTCACAAGTTGCATAGTTTCATTAACTTCTTAGCATTATTTTTTTTTTGATTCAGTATTTATAAGTTTCTCAACTCAAAAATAAGAGAGGTATTTATGAAACTAATAACAGCAATTATCAAGCCCGATAAAGTTGAAGCTTTGAGACAAGCACTCACAGGTGTGGACATCCAAGGTTTAACTATTGTTGAGGCTAAAGGATATGGGCGCCAGAAGGGTCATACCGAACTGTACCGAGGCGCAGAATATGAGGTACATTTTCTTCCTAAATCTCGAGCAGAGGTTTTAGTAGATTCTGCAGACGTCGAAAAAGTCATCACAACAATTTCTGAAGCAGTTAAATCAGGAAAAATTGGAGATGGAAAAATTTTTGTAACTGAAGTGCAAGAAGTTGTCCGAATACGTACAGGAGAACGAGGCGCTGAGGCAATTAAATAAGGAGATCCAATGAAAAAAATATTAACTTTCTTAATCCCTACTTTGCTTTTCTCTGGAGTTGCAAGTGCGGAAGTATCTGCTGAAACAGCCTTTGTATTTAATACATTTTTATTTGTTTTTAGTGGAGTCTTAGTGATGTTCATGGCATTAGGTTTTGCCATGTTAGAAGCTGGATTTGTTCGTAAAAAAAACACATCAGCAATTTTATTAAAAAATATAGCTTTATACTCAATTGCAGGAATAATGTTTTATTTAATCGGTTACAGTTTAATGTATGTAGATGTTTCAGGTTGGATAGGTTCATTAGGTGGTATGTTTTACGATACTGCTGATGATTTAACAGCTGCAACTGAAGAGGGTGGTTACTCTTTAGCATCAGATTGGTTCTTCCAAATGGTGTTCTGTGCTACAGCAATTTCAATTGTATCTGGAGCATGTGCTGAAAGAATTAAAGTATGGCCATTTATGATATTTGCAGCATTTATGACAGGAATTATTTACCCAATCTATGGTTCTTGGACCTGGGGCGGTGGATGGCTTACAGAAATGGGCTTTTCTGATTTTGCTGGATCGACTATTGTTCACTCAGTCGGCGGATGGGCAGCTTTAACTGGCTGTTTAATTCTTGGTCCTAGAGCTGGAAAATATGGTGCAGATGGAAAGATCTCTCCAATCGCTGGTGCAAACATGCCTTTAGCATGTCTAGGAACCTTCATCCTTTGGTTTGGATGGTTTGGATTTAACGGTGGATCTCAATTAGCACTTGGTAGTGCCGCTGATGCTTCTGCAATGTCAATTGTTGTTGTAAACACAAATATTGCTGCATGTGGTGGTGTTGTTGCTGCAATTATTTTATCACAGCTATTGTATAAAAAAATTGATCTATCTATTGCATTGAATGGTGCTATAGCAGGTCTTGTTGCTATTACTGCAGGTCCAGATTTAAGCAACCACTTCTTATCTATGATTGTTGGTGCAATAGGTGGTATTCTTTGTACTATCGCTATCCCAATGCTCGACAAAATGAAAATCGATGATGTTGTCGGTGCAATATCAGCACACTTAGTTGCAGGTATTTGGGGAACATTGGCCGTAGGTATTTTTGGTAGCGGCGATTTCCTAGTGCAATTAATAGGAATTGTTGCTGCAGCTGTCTTAGTTGTACCTTTAAGTGGCGTATTCTTTTATATTCTAAAAGGAACTGTAGGCTTAAGAGTATCAGAAGAGACCGAAGCATCTGGTTTAGATAGTGCTGAATTAACAACAGTCGCTTACCCAGAATTTAAATAATCTTATTTATAGTACTCCTAAAAAAGGGGCACATTATGTGCCCCTTTTTCTATATTAACTCATCAATTAAGCTTGTAATTTTCGAACTGTCAGGTTTGGTCATAGAGGACCAACTTTTAACTAATTGACCTTCTCCATCAAAGAGATACTTATAAAAATTCCATTTTGGAGTTTCGTTATACTCTGATGTCATCCAACTGTATATCGGATGGGCATTTTCACCAACAACACTAATAATTTCTGATATAATAAATTTGGTTTCATAATTAACTAAACAAAATTCTTTAACTTCCTCATTATTACTCAGCTCTTGATGAAAACTATTAGAAGGAGTTCCAATAATTACTAAATTCTTTTTAAAATACTCACGATGAAGATTGGATAGATTAGCGTATTGTTTTGTGAAACCACATCTACTAGCCGTATTAACAAGAAGAATGGGTTTACCTTTAAATTTATCAAGATTAACTGTATTTCCATCAATATCTTGAATACTAAAGTTATATAAGTTTTTCGCCATAATGCTCCCTATGCTTGTGAGTAAAATACTCAAAGTTATCAAGAAAATTCTCATGACAATATATACTTACTTAAAATTATCTAGATTTATAGATTTAAACTTTTGGTAAACCTAAAACTTCATTTTTTTTGATATATTCATCTTTGTAGGGAGGTCTGCTAAATACCTCTTTAATCATAGGTTTAAAAAAATCTAGATCTTTATTTTCATATTCGGGATCAAAAGATTTTTGATCCCATCTTTCACAAAAATCTGCACAAGTTTGGAAATAAATATTATCTTTAAATTTATCTCTAGCATTTTTATCCCATCCATAGTGATGAGCATAGTAGATCATTTGAAAAATTCCATGATGCTCAATCACCCATGTTATTTCATCTCTTACATAAGGTCTTATAACTTCAGCAGAAAACCTATCGTGATTTTGAGGGGCAAGCCCATCTCCAATATCATGAAGTAAGGCACCAACAATCCAGTCAATGTCAGCTCCATCATTATAAGCTCTAGTAGCTGATTGTAGACCATGATCTAATCTTGTTATCTTGTAACCCTCCATAGTATTTTTTCCTTGTCTTGTAAGTTCCTCGATTATTCTTTCATATGTCAAAGAAACATACTTTTCCTCATATTTTTGGAGCAATAGATAATCTTCTTTATCTCCATCTTTCATATGTTTGAATTTTACATTTTTCTCAGTCATAAATTTGTCTCACTTAGATAATATTTTTCATGTAAATGTCTCAATTTTCCATCAGTTGAGTCAAATTCTAGATAACAACCTTGTAAATGTCTAGCTCCCTCACTCGAGTCATAAGAGGTTCTTCCATGGAGAAGTCTGTGATTATCAAACATCATGACATCTCCTGGTGAGAGCTTAAATTTTATCTCGAAGTTAGATGAAGTGTATAAATCTCCTAATAATTTTCTCGCTTTGTAAAAACTCTCTAATTTTTCATTTTCTAAAGGTGGCACGTAATCAACTCTGGTGCTATACCTGACTTGTTTATAGTCGCCATCCTTGTCTAATTCAATTAACTCTCCCCAATTTTCTAAAATTATATCTTTATCTTGAAATCGGTAACGTAAATTTGTTTTGGTTAGAGACTTAAATGCTTCTGGCTCATTTAATTTAATATATTCTGCAACTGAAAAACCATCAACAAGAGTAGAAAAACCACCACTTACTTCATTTTTTAAACAGTGCAAGAACTGTATCCCAGGTGCTTCAGGTTTTCTGTAAGGATTATCAGTATGAGGCGGTAATGCAATAGGTTTATAGGCTAAGTCATTTGGATTTGGTTTAGACATTACATCAAAAAATTCTCCAAAATTTGTGACCTTAACTGGGCCTATTGAATTTACAAATTTTAATAAATACTTACTTTCAGTTGGTACATTTTTAATAATAACAAATCCATATTTATAAAAATCTATAAGAAGATTATACATAGACTCTTTTTCAACCATATTTTCTTCAAAAATAGCCTGAGGTATAACTTCTAGTTGAGAATTCCATAAAATTCTTTTTGGTAAGGGTCCTCTTTTATTTTTTTCTTCATCCATTTCAATCAAAAGATCATTTAAACGATATTGACCTTTTGCCCCATCATTAAATTCAACATCAAGTTTGTGATCTGATAATTTGCAACTAATAATTTTCAATTTTAGGTCAATAGAGGATGGCTCATATAATCTTTGATTAGTATCTAAATCAAAATATCTTTCACCCGGTAGTCTTTCTCTTAACCAAATGGGATGCAAATGAAATGTCTTATTTTGATGAATTATCTTAATAGTATTGTTTTCAAAATGAAAATCCATAATTCAATCCCCAAGTATTAATGATTAAATATTTTGCTAAATTTAATTAATTGTCAATTAAGAAATTAACTCTTGATTTTAAAAATTGCCTCAATTTCTACCGTAAAACCTAGAGGTAAAGAATTAACTCCTACTGCAGCTCGAGCATGAACACCAGTCTCACCAAATATATCTTTCATCATATTTGAGCAACCATTGATTACTAAAGGTTGCTGTGTGAAGCTCTCAATACAATTTACAAAACCTGTCAGTTTTATTAATTGATCTACTTTATTAATTGATCCTATTTCATTTTTTAAAGCAGATAAGATAGCTAATCCACATAGCCTAGCGTGATTTTGAGCAGTCTCTAAATCAACATCAGCCCCAACTTTTCCTTTTGCAAAAGACCCATCCTCAAGTAATGGGCCTTGACCAGATATATATGCAATATTATCAACAATAACACAGGGTTTATAACTCCCTGCAGGTTTGGCAGGTTTTGGTATAAAAAGACCTAATTCAGCTATCTTGGCTTCGAAATCCATCAATTAAAAAATTACTCTTTTTCATCAATTTTACTAATCATTTGTTCAGTAGCAGTTTGCATTCCTATTGCGGAAGTGGTGCGAGGCACAATCATTGATGGTGTATTCTCATCATAAATTTCACTAGTTCTTCCAACTCTTACTCTTTGATAGGTAAATAGTGCCAGAAAAACATAAACTATTGCACAATAATAAAACAATCCATAGGCATCAAAATAAGACATAAATCCAGAGACGATAATTGGCCCTAAAACTAAACCTAATGCATTAACTAATGTCAGAGTTGAGCTAGCAGAAACAACCTCATCCTTTTCTAAAAAATCATTTAGGTGAGAAATAACAACTGCATAGTAAGGAAGAGATACAGCTGAATGTATTCCAACAAATAATAAAAGAATATTAAATGAAAAAGATCCAAAAATAATTACACAAATAGATGAAACCAAAGCAATGATATTTAATATCAGTAAAATTATTCTTCTATCAAATGTATCCGATAGTTTACCAACCGGATACTGAAATAAAGCTCCAATGAAAGTATTTACAAAAACAAGTATAGAAATTTGAAAAATACTTAAGCCTAACTTAGCTCCAAAGACTGCTATTAATCCAAATGATGCTCCATATATCATACCAATACCAAAAGAACCAATAAAAGACATGGGAGAATTTTTATATAGATCTTTTAGAGATATGAACTTAGGTGTAGAAAATTCTGGTGCTGATTTTTTAGTAAGCAAAATTGGAACTAAAGCAAAAGAAATTAATAAAGATGTTAGAATATATAAGTGTGCCTCAGTAGTCTCATTTAGATTTATTAGCAAACCACCTCCACTAGTTGAGAGGTATAATATCACCATGTAAAATCCTATAAGCTTCCCCCTTGTTTTATTATCAGCACGATCATTTAGCCAACTTTCACAAACTATATATATTGCTGCCAATGAAAACCCTGTGAGTAATCTTAAAAAAAACCAAAAATACGGTTGAACATAAATCCAATGAAATAAAATTGTAATGGAGGCAATGGATGCGAATGCTGCAAACACTCTTATATGTCCTACATTTTTTATTATTTTCGGACAAATATATGAGCTAGCTAAATAGCCTATAAAATAACCTGTAAAGACATATCCAATTTCAAAATCAGAAAAATTAAATAATACGGCATTAATATTTAACAAGGTTCCTTGCAAAGAATGGGCAAGCATAATGAATCCAAAACCTGTAAATAGAGCCCAAGAACTATAAACGATATTTAACACCCGAGACTATTTAAACTTTTAGTTTAAAAAAGCAATTATTATTTATTAAAGGGGAGGTTAGTCATTACAGACTCAACCTCTTCGCCATCAACAAGAAGTGTCTGTTTTTTTTCTAAACTTTGATATTGGGTTTGAACCATCGCTATTCCAAGACAACAGCCAAAATCTGGACTAAAGCATGCGGCTCTTAGTTCACCTATTATATTAGTACCAATTTTTAAAGGTAAAGCTTTTGTAATTTCAATTTTATCGAGTTTAAGTTTTAAACCAATTAAAGATCTCTTGATTCCCTCTTGGTGCTGTTTTTCTAACTCAGCTTTTCCTAAATAATCTATCTTGGGATTGAAAGAAACAAAAGAACCCAAACCACATTCTAGTGGGGTATCATTCATATTCATATCATTTCCAAATGATAATAGACCACCCTCTATCCTTTCAATTAAATTTGGACAACCTGGTCTTACATCTAAATCTTCACCTTTAGACATAAGGGTATCATAAAGATCTAGGCCGATTTCATCATGATCTACATAAATTTCAAATCCACCTTGTTTGGACCAACCTGATCTTGCAATTAAAAATTTATGATTTTGAAAATCAAATCTTTTGAAATTGAAAAATTTTAATTTATCTATGTCTTTAAACACTCTTGACATAAGCTCAAATGATTTTGGCCCCTGAACTGCAAGAATGTTAACATTGGGTTCAGTAATCTCAACGTCAAGGTTCATACCTATTGCAATTCCTTTTGCATAAAGAAGCACATCTGTATCTGCTATTGATAGCCACCATGTTTTTTCACCAACTTTCATTATCAGTGGATCATTAATAATTTTACCTTTGTCATCAATAATTGGAGCGTAATAGCAAAGATAATCTTTTGCCTCAGATAAATCTCTACACGTAATTAATTGTGTAAGTTTAGCTGCATCAGGTCCGTGAATTTGAACTTGTCTCTCGCCAGATACATCCCAGAGTTGAACATTTTTTTTTAGGTGCCTACTATCTTCCTCTATACCTTTAAATGATGCAGGTAAAAGCATGTGATTATAAACTGTGTATGATTGTACACCATATTCCTCAATTCTTTTGGTGTAAGGTGTAGAGCGAAGTCTCGCACTTTTAGCAATTAATTGGGCCATAAAATTCAATGTAGTTAATATGTATTCTTGCTACAAAGCAATGATATTATTTCTATAAGACATTTAGCCCTAAAATAAATATTAAGAATGTTACTGATACAAAAGATACAAAGCTAAAAGTCATACCAATTAATATAGCAGCATACCCTTGATTAAAGATTTTTCTCAAATCAATAGAGGCTCCAAGGGCTGTAAGAGCTAGGCCAAATAGAATTGAAATTAATTTTTCAAGTATTACTAAAAATTCTATCCATTTCTCATTATCAAAAAAGTATAAGTCCATAAATGAGCGAAAGGTTGCAAATAAAATAAAACCCACTACAAAAAGCGGAATTGAATCAAATATTCTAACAAAGATAGATTGACTTTTATTTTTATTATTTTTCGAACTTTTATTAAAAAAAATTAATATTGGTATCAAAGCTAATAGAAATAAATTTCTAATTATTTTTGTTATTGTAGCGATTTCTAAAGTCTTTTGATTTGGATGTAAATCACTATGAACCATAGCAGCTGCTAAAACTTGACTTGTATCATGAATACTAACGCCTAAAAAAATGCCTTTAGCTAAGTCTGTCAAAAAAAATAACTCCACAAAAAAAAGGATATGTTAATACAGCTATACTTCCCCATAAAACCACTATTAGTATAGCCACGGCTACTTCTTGATCCTTTGATTTTAATATCGTTGAGGAAGCCATAATAGCTGTGACACCACAAATGGATGTACCGATTGCTAATAATTTTGATATGCCTTTTTGAGTTGGCCAAATTTTTTTTATCAAAACATATGTAAGAAAAATCAAAAATATTGTTATTATTATTACAAATATCGACTCAATACTGACTCTCCATAACTGAGCCAAACTTATCTTTATACCCAATAAGATAATTGCTAATTGAAGTATATTTTTCTTAATAAATTCTCGACCTTCAACAATATTAGAAGATAAAGAGAATATATTAAAAAAAAACATTCCCAAAATCAGTGATAAAAGACTTAATGGTAAAAACTGTAAATTAAAGACATATTCTAAGGGTTGCTTTAAAAATATTGCTAGTAGATAAATAAAAGTTATAAAAAATACACCTACAAGACTTTTATTTAACATATTGATTAATTAATAAAAAATTTAAAGATTTTATTAGGTAATAACTTAATTTCTTATTTACTCTCTTGCACCACTTCTATGTTGTTGAATACGGTGACCAAATGATTGTGAAACTCTATCAAAAATAATAGCTAAAGCTACAATCGCTAAACCATTAAAAAGACCCATTGCAAAATATTGGTTTGTAATGGCTTTTAAAACTGGTTGTCCAAGACCTTTGACACCAATCATAGAAGCAATAACAACCATCGCTAGTGCCATCATGATAGTTTGGTTGATTCCAGCAAAAATTGTTGGAAGAGCTAATGGCAGCTGAATTTGAAATAATTTTTGTCTAGGGTTGGCTCCAAAAGCATCTGCTGCTTCTAACACTTCGCTATCGACTTCTCTTATTCCTAAGTTAGTGAGTCTTATAATTGGCGGTATGGCATAAATTACGACGGCTAACAAGCCTGGTATTTTGCCAATACCTAATAACATAACGACAGGTATTAAGTACACAAAGCTTGGCATCGTCTGCATAACGTCCAAAATTGGAGTACAGATCCTTTGAGCGCGTTCTGATTTTGCCATCAGCACACCAACCGGAATACCAATCCCTATAGATAGCAGAGTGCAAACACCAATAATACTTACAGTTGACATGGTGTCTTCCCACATTCCAAAAATTCCAATTAAAAGAAAAGCAAATAAAGAACCTATAGTGACTGATATTTTTCTACTACCAAAATAAATTATAGCTAAAAAACAAATTAGAACTATGGGCCAAGGTGAATTTTGTAATAATTTTTCAAACCAGACTAAAAAATACAATACTGGATCAAATACAGCTTCAATAGTATCGCCATATTCTCTGGAAAAAGCTCTATAGGATGCATCGAAACCCTTTTTAATAAATCGAAGTGTTTCTCGACTTAACTCAGGAAATTCAGAAAGAAAAAATTTTTCCATAAAATAAGCGGCTTAAAATCAAGAAGTGGGCAAAAGCCCACTTCTGAATAAAATGATTTTTATAATGCGTTTAAGATGTCTAATTGAACATCAAATGGAACCCAATTTTTCCACTCACCATAGTTTTCTAGGAAATAGATAGCAGTATCTTCACCAGATGCTTGATTGTCATCTTTCCATGCTAATAGTTCGTTTACAACTGAGTTAGGTAATGCTCTCTTTTTGATATAATCCATTCCTGGACCAGATGAGTTTTTGAAGTTATCTGTAACTACAGTAAACACTGATGAAACAACCCATGAGTTTTTTTGTGGGTCAGCACAACCCTCTTGAGAGGTACAAGTGCTCCACTCATCAAAGTCATGAGGTACACCAAAGTCTAACTTCTTCATTGGATACTTACCTAAAATAGCTGTAGGTGCCCAGTAATAGCCTAACCATCCTTCACCTTTTTCATAAGCTTCAGCAATAGAACCAGCAAGAGCTCCACCTGAGCCAGGATCTACAAGGCTAAACCCTTTGCCTTCACCGTCATAAGCTTGGAATAAGTTACCAGTACTTATTTGGCAGTTCCAACCTGATGGACAGGTATAAAGAGCAGCGCCATCTCCTTCTGGGTGAGGAAATAAATCAGGTCTTGCTAAAGCATCTTCAACTGTGACGATATCAGGGTTTGCATCAGCTAAGTACTGAGGTATCCACCATCCTTCTTCACCAGTGTCTGATAATACTTCAGCAGCATAGTGAAGTCTTCCTTCAGCAGTTGCTGCATCTAAAGCAATACGAACAGAATTGATCCATAATTCAGGAGCAATATCTGGCTCGCCTTTTTCCATCATTGATGTAGCTGTAGGCATTGTATCTCCAGGAACAAGCTCAACATCACACCCATAAGCATTTTCTAATATTAATTTATCAACGTGGGCAAACATTTCGGCGGATGCCCAGTTCATTTCAGCTATTGTGATTGTCCCACAATCAGCTTTTGCAACTGAGTTAATTCCAAATAATAGAACTGAGCTCAGAAGTATTTTTTTAATAGAGTTCATTACATCCTCCCTGATATAAGAGTCTAAGATAACATTCCTATATTGCATTAACAGTGAAAAAATCCTAAAAAATGGAAGCTAATTGCCGCAAAAAAAAAGAAAATTGTTTATTTAGCTATCTTTTTAGTATTTCAGAGAGTCTTTTTGTTGATAAATAGCCTATATCGTCATTATTTTTATTTTTGACTATCAGGCAATTTGGCTTATCAGATATAACTTTATCAATAAATCTATCGATAAAATCATCTTGATCTACAAACATAGCGTTATCTCTGTCTTGCCCATTTAATTCTGACATAATGTGTTTTGCTTTAATTACCCTAGCTCTGTTTACGTCCTCAACAAAATCTTTTACATATTGTGTCTTTGGACTTAATAAAATATCTGCGGGGATACCCTCTTGATCCATTATACCATCTTTTAATATTGCAATACGATCCCCAATTTTTAAAGCTTCATCTAGGTCATGAGTAATAAATACAACTGTTTTATGAAGTTCGTCTTGTAGCTCCAACAAAATATCTTGCATATCTTTTCTAATTAGGGGGTCAAGAGCGCTAAAAGCTTCATCCATAAGCAAGATCTCCCCATCGTTAGTAAGAGCTCTTGCGAGTCCAACACGTTGTTGCATGCCACCAGATAAATGTTGAGGATATTTTTCCTCATATCCAGATAACCCAACACGATCAATCCATCTTCGTGCCTTAGTATTTGCCTCTTTTTCATCAATATTTTGAATATGAAGACCAAACATTGTATTTTCTAAAACTGTCTTATGTGGCAACAAAGCAAAACGCTGGAATACCATAGCAGTTTTTGTTCTTCTGAAATTTCTTAAATTTTCATCATTCATTTTTAAAACATTTTCATCATCAACAACTACACTGCCGTCTGTAGGTTCTATTAATCTATTTATATGTCTTATTAATGTAGACTTACCTGAACCAGAAAGGCCCATTACAACTTGAATTGATTTTTCTTTAATATCCAAATTTATATCTTTTAAACCTAAAACATGATTGTGTTTTTCTAATAGTTCATCTTTATTGACACCATCTTTTACTTGCTCTAGCGCAGACTTTGGGTTTTTACCAAAAATTTTATATAAGTTTTTAATTTGAATTTTTATTTCAGACATATTTTAAAGAGGATTTTCAAGAAATTTTTATTATTTATATAAACACTCTGCCCTCCAACAATTAGTTATTTAAACATTTGAAACATAATCATGCAAATTAATTTTGAATATATAAATAGTTACTTTTTTGTAACGGCATATGGCGCAAAAGTATTATCTGTTTTTTTTGATTTAGATTGAACATTTTTTGCGGGTATGCCAACCATTATTCCCCCTATTGGGACATCTTTAGTTACAACAGCATTAGATCCAATTCGAGCACAACTTTTTATAATTATTGGTCCTAATATCTGTGCCCCAGAGCCAACAATCACATCGTCTTCAAGAGTAGGATGACGTTTCACACCAACTTGTTCTGATGATTTAACAGCAGGCATGATTCCTCCCAATGTGACACCATGATAGATAGTTACATTATCTCCTATTTCAGCAGTTTCTCCGATAACAACTCCCATTCCATGATCAATAAAAAAATTTTTTCCAATTTTAGCAGCAGGATGAATTTCAATACCAGTTAAAAATCTTGATAATTGTGAGATCATTCTTCCTAATAATTTCAAATTTAGTGACCAGATAAAATTTGCTATACGATGGAAGAAAACAGCTTTTACACCAGGATAGGTTAATATCACTAGTAACAATGAAGTTGCAGCAGGATCTCTTGCCTTCACTGACTCAAAATACTTCATTAAATTTTCAAACATTAGTATACAGATAAGACTTATCCACCTAAGATCAAGCTTTTATTGAATAATTATGTAAATGATTGAAATTAATTGTTAGATTAATAGTGAATGTTCACTATTGAAAAACCTAAAGAAATTCACCTTAATAGTTGGAAAGAAATCATTAATGAAAGTGCATCATCAAATTCTTTTCAGTTTGAAGAAGTAAATTTCAGCTTATTTTGGACATGCATATTTCGCGATGATTATTTTGCGTTTGCTGCAAAAAACGAGGATAAATTTATGGGAATTGTTGTAGCTAAAATCAACGAAACTTATTATGAGAAGAATATAGTATTGGACGTCTTGTACGTTTTACAAGATTTTAGAAAAATTGGTGTTGCTAGAGCATTAATGAACAAAATTGAAGAAATAGCAAAAGAAAAAAATCTTGATCTGATAATCAAAGGTGTAGAAAAAAGTAACTTACTCGCTCAGAAACTTTTTAAAAATTATGCTGTTGTAAACAGAACAAGATACTTAAAAAAGCATAATTGATTTTAATAAATAATTATTATATTTAAATATTATGGCAGATCCGAATAAAAATGGCGAAAACTACGATAAGAACAATAGATGGGTTTGGATTATCATTGTTTTAATTACTCTGAGTTCTATCTATGTAATGTCTAAAATATTTATTCAGACACCTTGGCAGTATCTGTCGTAGACCTAAGTTTTCTCTCAAATTCTCTTAATCTTTTGTAAACACTTGCAAGCTCAATAATTGTTGGCCATGATTTTAACAAGTACTGCATTGATCCCTCAACCCTGCCAAAAGCACGAATAATTTGTTGCATAACACCAAGGGTAATAATACCTGCAACAATTGCAGGAGCTAAAAATACATAAGCACTTAAAACATTAGCCTGCAAATAAGCAATTCTACCAATATTAAAGTACAAGTACCGAATATATGAGAGAAAATGAATTTTTCTTACATCATCAAATAATTCCTCTATTGTTTTTGGACGAATAGTTTCATCATCTTCGGCAATAACTAAAACTTTTCTGTAAGCTGCCTCTTGTTTTTGTAAATCATATTCTACACCAACAAGTCTGAGAATTATTCCAAGGAGTATTAAAAAAACTGTTCCACCAACTGACCAAATTAATGCACCAACAACTAAACCATATTCCCAATCGCCAAAAAAGAATATCGGAATACCAGCACTAAGCCCTAATAAGATTGGAAGGAATTGTACAATTATCATCACTGACTCAATTAAGCTTGTTCCAAGACCTTCCATAATTCTACCAAACTTAATGGTGTCCTCTTGAACTCTTTGAGCAGCACCTTCGATTGTACGGGCATAGTTATAAACACTGTGATACCACTCAACCATAGCAGTTCTCCATCTAAATAAGAAATGTGCAGTAAAAAAACTTACCAAAACTGCAATAGCCACATATATACCTGCAAGTGTTATAAAAGATAGTAAGCCCGCCCAATATTCTTCAATTGTAATTGAATTTGGCTCAGCTAGTGCTTTTTGAATCATATCATAGAAAGTACCAAACCACTCATTAATCCTGACATCAATTTCTACTTGCACCCAAAGACTACCTAATATGGCGGCTGAGCCTGCCCAAGCCCATAAAAACCATTTTCTTGAGTTAAAAAATCTAAACATTTTATTTTGCAACAATAATTGAAAAATTAAAGTTTTTGAAGACCTAAAAGTGCTTCAATACGCTTAATTTATTTAAATCCTCCAATGCCTATATAATGCTGTAATGCCAAGCATTAAGGATATTAAAAAAATTAAACTTAATGATGAATATATATTTTTTGGTCCTGAGTCTATAGTAAGTGAAATTGCAGATAGTATGGATATAAAAAATATAGGGGCTGTTCCTATACTGAATGAGCAAAAAATATTACTTGGTGTTGTTTCAGAAAGAGACATAGTCAGAAAATGTGTCAAAGACGGCAGAGATCCAGATTTGGTCACAGCATCAGATATTATGACATCAGAAATTATAACTGTGGACTTAAAAACCTCCTCAGAAATTGCAATAAAAATTATGGGAGAAAATAACATCAGGCACCTACCAGTAGTAGATGATCAAAATAAATTAATAAATTTTATTTCTCATAGAGACCTTATAAGCTCTGTAAGAGATAGCACAAAACTAAATATAATTTTAATTACGTTTATATGTATGATTATTCCGATAGCTTTTTTAGTTAAATCATTTGGCTGGATATGAAAACTAAAGGTATTATTCTTGCTGCTGGTAAGGGTACAAGATTAATGCCCGCATCAATACCTGCCTCAAAACCTTTGTTACCTCTTTACGATAAACCTATGATTTATTACCCACTCGAGACTTTAGTAAGATTAGGAATTAAAGATATATTATTTATTGTTCAAGAGGACGACCTTACAATATTCAAAAAAACATTTGGAACAGGATCAGTAGTTGGTCTTAATTTTACATATGAAGTCCAAAATATTCAAAGGGGGATAGCAGATGCTTACTTAATTGCTGAAAAATTTTTAGAAAGCAGCCCATCAGTTTTAGCATTAAGTGATAATGTTTTTCTTGGAAAAAATTATTTTGACTATGCAAATTCTGCTCTTCTAAAGATGCTAGAGAACGGCGGAAGTGTATTTGGATTGCCAGTTCCAGATCCAGAAAAATTTGGTGTTATTGAATTAGATAAAAATAAAAATATTGTTGGCATTGAAGAAAAACCATCAAAGCCTAAAAGTAATTTGATTATTCCTGGTTTATATTTTTTTGACTCCGAAGCTTCAAATTTTGCAAAAACACTCAAACCATCAAACAGAGGTGAATTAGAAATAACTGATTTAATTAAAATATATTTATCTGAAAAAAAACTTGCTTTAGAAATTTTAGATGACTCAATTGTTTGGCATGATACTGGTAATGCAAAGGCTCTTCTAGAGGCAGCACAAAAAGTAAAATTATATGAACAAAATAACGATGTAAAAATTGGCTCCTATGAAATAGCTTCGTACGAACAAGGCTTTATAAACAAAAGTAACTTAAATGATATTGCAGAAAAATTAATCAAGTCTGATTATGGACAATATATCAAAGAATATCTAACTCGAAATTAATCTTAATTCCATTTTGCAGATTCATTATTTAAAAATGTTATAACTTTTTGTTTAAACTGAATTTTTTCATCTTCATCTATAATCATTTTATCTAGGTCGGTCTCTAAACTAGAGAGAATTTTATTTTTAGAATTCCATTTAGATTTGTCATCATCATTAAAACGCTCTTTAATTTCAAATTCATAATTTCTTTTATCATTTTCAGGCAGAGTGTGGGGGGCTATTTCATATAAAATTCGTACAGCTATTTCTTTATATCGGTCATCTTTGAATTGTTTTGCAATTTCATATTTCTTATCGTTAGGCGCGATATGAAAATCAATCATTAATTTCTTATCTTGATGTGATGGGAAACTCTCAAATATTCTATCTTCAACATTAAATGGCTCAGGCCATTCTTTTTGATTTGAAAGATGAAGTTTAATAAGACGAGAGCAAAACTCTTCATTTTTTTTAATAAAATTTGCTCTTTTTCTTAGTTCATCTACTCCTATTTCTGCATATTTATTATCTTTGAATGAATAACTCTCATTTAAAAGTGTTTTCGACTTTGACCCATCAAAAACTTCACAAATTCTTTTAGCCCCATCGTTCATTTTCTTAATTAAATCTTTATCTTCTAATTCTATGATTTTAACAGGATCAAAAAGCAAATTATAAACTAAATAGTGATGATTTCTTGATGGAATACCTCCAATTAAAGTTTGAGCTTTGATTGTGGGTCTTCTTCCCCAAAAGGTCGTGTTTGTAAAAACTAAATTATCTAGCATGAATCTCTTAGGAGTGTCTCTATGTCGAAATTCATATGCAGAATTCCAAATCTTTGGACACCTTATATTTAATATCTTATTAAGTTCCAATGTGATTAAGCTATCAAAAACAGCATCATGAGGACCTGCATCATAGTTTATTGAAATATTATTTAGTTTAGAAATTTCATCTAATTTAAGTATTGGATATCCTTGATCGTCAGTATTAAATTTAATATGTTCAGGGCTATAAACTGAAACTAATCTTAATATATCGAAAACATCCATACGCACATTATTGTTAGTTACAGTCATATAAATTTCAGGTAATAAGTTTTGATAAAGTGCCTGTCGTAAAAAAGGTTCATCAAAATTTATGTTATTGAAACCTACAAAAATGGCTGATGAGGATGACCATTGCTGAAATGTTTCATACATTTGAGCACTAGCTTCATAATAATTAGGGTAATTATTTTGTATTAAACTAGTTGGATCTACCCCAGTTGTTATTAAAGCACCTGGCTCGAACCATTTTCCCTCTCTTAACTTACTATGTATTTCTAATTTGTCTTTAACTTCAAATTTATTATTAGTTAACACAGCGCCAACTTGTGTTATTTGATTAAATTTATCATTACGACCTGTTGTTTCGAGATCCCAGAATATATAATGATCACTCATATTAAAAAATTATATTAATAAAATATTATAATAAAGTTTAAGTTTAATATGTTAATTTGAGAGATTATAAAAACTAGCCCCGGAGGAATAAGTAAGGATAGGAATAAGGATGGAGCTAGTTTTTAATTGGTGTTTTATACTAATTTTTTTTCTAAAGTCAAATTGCAGATAATAGAACTTAGCTGTGCAAAATTTGCACAGCTAAATGTATTGAATTTATTGATTTTTAAATAATTTTTTAATCTTCTTGTAATAAATTAGTGAACATTTGGCATCACACAAAAATACTTTTTTTGGGATATCATAAAACTTAGGATCAACCCAATATAAAGGCTCCACAATCTTTTTTTTACATACTTCACAACTATTATTCATTTAATTAGCTAAAAATTTAACTCTACTATTCTACTTTCTTCTATCGGCTCAGGGTCAAAGTACGGAACTGAACCATAGAGTCTGTTATCTAAACCCAATATTTCATCATAATATCTCATCATAATCTTATTAGGGCTAGCGTGTGGTGCAATTTCTTTTAAGTTTTCAATTATAAGCTCAATATTTTCAGGGGAGTATTTTGCGGCTATGCCTAAACTTGTTGCGGTAGATCGACTTATACCCATATGACAATGGACTAAAATAGGTTTGGTTTTATCCCAATCATCTGTGAAATCTAATAACTCTTGAGTATGATGTTTCTCAGGTAATATAAATCCCTCTCTTGGCTCAGAAATATCATCAATTAACATTTTCAAGTGTCTATTTTTATCCATACCTGATGGGGTTTCAGGCTCAAAATTTTTATTAATAATGGTAAGCATTTTATCTGGGCTGAATTTATCAACACACTCTTGGATATCTGCTAATCCACAAATAATTATTTTTTTTTGCATAAGAAGTGCAATTAATATATAGCTTAAACAATCGTTAAGAAAGAATATTTATTTTCATGGTATCTCAATTAGATAGACTTAAAAAATTCTCATCAGTTGTTGCAGACACGGGAGATATTGACAGCATTCAAAAATTTAACCCAGATGACTGCACTACCAATCCATCTTTAATATTTAAAGCTGTTCAATCAAACAAATACAAAAAACTGGTTGATGAAGTAATAAGTAATTCAAAAAGTAGAAAATTTTCTCAAACTGAGGATCAAATTAATTATATTGCTGATCAACTAACCATTGCTTTTGGTATAGAATTAACCAAAATCGTGGCAGGGTATGTTTCTACAGAGGTTGACTCTGATTTATCTTTTAATACTGAAGCTACTGTTGAAAGGGCAAAGCAAATAATTAATAGCTATGAGCAATCAGGCGTCCCCAAGAATAGAATATTAATTAAAATTGCAGGCACATGGGAAGGAATACAAGCAGTAAAAAAATTAGAGGCAGAGGGAATATCTTGTAATTGCACACTCATTTTTTCATTAACACAAGCAATAGCTTGTGCAGAAGCAGGAGCATTCTTAATTTCACCATTTGTGGGAAGGATACTTGACTGGTTTAAATCAAATACACAAAAGGAATATGACTCATCAAATGACCCAGGTGTTGAGAGTGTTGAGAAGATTTTTAATTATTTTAAAAAATTTAATTATAACACTGTTGTTATGGCAGCATCATTTAGAAATAAGGATGAAATAATTAATTTAGCTGGTTGTGATAAATTAACAATTAGTCCAACTCTTTTAGAGGAGTTAAGCCAAAATGATGATGAAATTAAACTTAAATTATCAAAAGAAAACTCATCTTCATTAGATATTGAGAGAATTAATGTGAATGAAAGCTCATTTCGTTGGCATTTAAATGAAAATCAGATGGCATCTTTTAAATTAGCTGAGGGTATTAGATTATTTAATAAGGATTTATTGAAATTAAAAGAATTGATTAGAGGCCAATTATAATTATTGCACAAATCACCTCAAAATTATAAATAATTAATATGGAAAATAAAAATATAACAATTTTAAGTCAGTACGCTCAAAGTAATTTATCCAAAATAGTATTTTCTCTTTTGGGAATTATTCTCTTATCAGTTTCTAGTAAAATTAGTATTCCTTTCTATCCTGTGCCGATGACGCTACAAACCTTTGTTGTATATTTTATTGCTGCCTCAATGGGTATGGTTGGGTTTTATGCAACTATTTCATACGTTATTCTTGGACTTATTGGTCTTCCCATCTTTGCTGCTGGTGGAGGTTTTGGTTATGTCATGTCTCCAACATTTGGATTTCTTTATGGAATGATTTTAGCTTCATTTGTAATAGCATATTTTTCAAAAAACCTTTTCAATAAAAATTTAATAAAAATTATTTTATCTATTTTTATAGGCGCGTTAATTATTTTTGTTTGTGGTATTGCCCACTTATCAAACTTCATAGGACTAGAGAAATCTATAAACGCAGGCTTATACCCATTTATTTACAGTGAACTTTTAAAGATAGCACTTGCTATTTCTTTAACGTATTTGCTAATTAAAAAAAATTAATCTGGAATAAAGTTTAAAGCTATACCGTTATTACAGTATCTTAAACCTGTAGGTTCTGGACCATCTTTGAAGACGTGTCCGTGATGCCCACCACATTTAGCACAGTGATATTCTTTTCGTGGAAACACCAATTTAAAATCTGTTTTAAAACCCAAAGCATTAGGAAGATAATCAAAAAATGAAGGCCAGCCAGTTCCGCTATCATATTTCATATCCGAAGAAAATAGTGGTAATTCACATCCTGCACAATGGTAGGTACCTTTCCTTTTTTCATTGTTAAGTACGCTAAACCCGGGTCGTTCAGTTCCATGCTGCCTCAAAATATAATACTCCTCCTCTGATAATCTTATTTTCCATTCCTCATCTGAAAGAATTAATTTTTCCATCGCAACTAAAGGTTTATATCCAACAAAGCATCCACCAATAAGTATTGATATAAATCTTCTTCTGTTTAAAACAACCATAAAATATCAGGGATAAATTATAATAATTGAAAATACTATTTCTTTTTAGCTCTTCTTTTAGCTCTTCTTTTTCGTGAACCGATTTTTCTTCTGCCTCTGTGTTTTTTAGGATAACCCATGACGGCGTATAATAGATATTTAACCTCAAAAATAAACATATTTTTTTGATATGATTCATATATTTTAAGCAAATGAGAACAATTCTATTAGTTTTAGTTGCTGGATTAATACTGTCAGTTGGAAATGGATTTAGAATGTCTCTAGGGATATATGTCCCAGATCTTTTAAGTTCCACTGTTTTTAGTGCTTCAATTATAGGTCTAACATATGGTCTTTTTAATTTGCTTTGGGGAGCTATGTCACCCATTGCAGGTGCATTTGCTGAACAAAAGGGTTATGTAAAAACTCTTTGTTTTGGTTTCTTTGGTGTCTCTCTTAGTTTCTATGTTGCTTCTTCAGCGATCCACCCATTACATTTTTTATTTGGTATTGGCATAATTGGAGGTATTTCAGCTGGTGTTATTTCTGTACCAGTTATAATTGGAGGAGTCTCAAAATATTTTGAGGATGATAAAACACAAAGCACAGTTACAGGAATACTTATGTCTCTTGCTGCAACAGGGATGTTTATATTTACACCTATTAACCAATTTTTAGTCACAACCTTTAAATGGAGTTTTTCTTTTCAAATTACATCTATGTTTTTTCTGTTCATAATTCCTCTTTCATTTATATTTCTTTTACCTAAGCCTCAAAAAAAAGATAAGAAAGAATTTACAAAAAGAAAAATATCAGATGTCATAAAAAAAGCCTTTAAGGATAAAAGTTATAACTATCTTATTTTAGGATTTTTTGTTTGTGGCTTACATGTAGCTTTAATTTCAAACTATCTTCCAGTTTTTGCAAAAATTAAAGGTTTAGAAACTACAATAGCTGCAACAGGACTTACTTTAATTGGGTTATTTAATATGATTGGTACTTTAATTTCAGGAAAGGTTTCAGGCATTATTAAAAAAAAATATATATTATCGTTTATTTATTTTGTAAGAAGCATAGTAATTTTTTTATTATTAATTTTGCCTACAAACAATTTCACAATTATAGCCTTCAGTTGTTGTATTGGTCTTTTATGGTTATCAACTGTTCCACCGACTTCAGGAATTGTTTCAAATAGATTTGGCACAAGATACCTTTCGACTTTATTTGGGATTGTAATGGTTTCCCATCAAGCAGGAGCATTTCTTGGCTCTTTTATAGGTGGTTTAGTTATAGATATTTATGGCTCACTCGATATAGCTTGGATAATGGCGATAGTAATTTCTCTATTTTCTGCAATTATCCATTTTCCAATTATAGAAAAAGAAAAATCCGAAGAAGTTTTTGCCTAATTTAAAAATTAATCCTTTTCTTATACTGATTATAGGCGCAGTAAGTATTGCTTTTTCTCCTATATTTGTTCGACTCTCAGAGGTTGATCCAATAATGACAGCTTTTTTTAGAATATTCGTGAGCCTTCCTTTTTTTTTAATGTTTGGGTCACTGAAAATTATTGAAAAAGTAAACTTTCCTGTTTTAAAAAATAAATTTTTGATTATTTTTATTTCAGGTGTCTTTTTTTCATTAGATTTAATTTGTTGGCACTTGTCTATCAAGCTTACCACAGTTTCTAAGGCAACATTTTTATCTAATTTAGCTCCAATTGTTGTAATTTTATTTTCTTTAATATTTCTTAAAGAAAAATTTTCTAAGTTTTTTTTTATTGCCATATTTATTTCGATGAGTGGTATGACTTTGTTATTAGGTGAAAGTTTTCAATTGTATAAATCACAATTTTTGGGAGATCTTTTAGGTGTTCTAACTGCAATTTGGTATGGTTGTTATATTCTTACTATTAGCCAATTAAGAAAAAATTTAAATTCAAGTACGATTATGTTTTTTTCAGGATGTGTAAGTGCAATTATTTTACTTTTAGTTGCTATATTTTTTGAACAAAGTTTAGTTCCAAAGTCTTTTTACGCGATAGCAATTCTATTTTTGTTAGGTTTTGTATGCCAATTCATCGGACAATCTTTTATAGCTTACTCTCTAGCATTTTTATCTGCTTCCTTATCGTCTTTAAGTCTTTTGATACAACCTATTGCCGCAACCTTGCTGGCGTACCTTTTTTTCCAAGAAAAATTAACATTGATCCAATTTTTTGGAAGTACATTAATCCTGATTGGAATTTATATTGCTAAAACAAAATATGATAATTGAACAAATAAAAGTTGTAGCAGGCTTAATACTTCAAAATAATAAACTTTTAATATGTCAAAGACCAAACTTTAAGGATCATCCATTAAAATGGGAATTTCCTGGAGGTAAAATCAAAAATGATGAGACTAAAGAAGAGGCCTTAATTAGAGAAATAAATGAAGAGTTATCAATTAACATAATAAATTATGAGGAACTGATAAGTTATAATTTTGATTATAAAGACTTGAAAAAAAAGGTATTCATATATTTTTATTTAGTCAATAATTTCAGTGGTAAGGTTTTAAATAATTTTCATAAAGAACTAAAATGGATTGAAATCAAGGATATTCGTGAATATGATTTTTTAGAAGGAGACCTTAAAATAATTGATTATATAAGTAGTAATGACTTTAAATATTAAAGACAAACCAAAAGATGGATTTGAAAGAGTTGTTTATGCTGAGGAGGATAAGTTTAATTTTTACTCAGTAATTGCTATTCATAATACTAAAAGAGGCCCTGCCTTGGGTGGATGTAGATATTTCAATTATCAAGATTTTAATAAACAAGAAGAAGATGTTTTAAAATTAGCTGAAGCAATGACATACAAGAATTCTTTGGCTGAACTTCCCTTTGGTGGTGGGAAAGCAACTATACATTCTAAAATAAATAAAAAAGATGCATATAGTTTATTTGGAGAAGTTTTAAACAAACTAAATGGTACTTATATAACAGCTGGAGATATGGGAACGGTTGATGAGGACTTAAGAGGATTTAGAGAATACTCAGATCATGTTTGTAACCCCATAGGCTCTGACTCCGGATTAGGTACCGCATTAGGTGTTTATTACTCAATGTTAGGTTGTGTCGAATTTAAATTCGGACAAGACTCATTAGTAAATAAAAATATATTTATCAAAGGATATGGTAAGACGGGATCTAGAATTGCTTCTTTGTGTAAAAAAGACGGTGCAAATATTGAAATTTCTGACTTAGAGCATAAAAAAGATTTGATTGAGAGAGATGGTTATAAATTTTGTAGTCAACTCCAAGATACATCCTTTGAAAAAATTGACATTTACTCTCCTTGTGCAGGAGGAGGTGATTTGAATAAGCAGTTTTTAAATTTTGCAAATAATAAAATATCAATGATTACTGGATCAGCAAATAATCAACTTGACAATATTGATATAGAAAAAGAATTATATAACAAAGGTATATTATATTGTCCTGATTATTGTGCCAACGCTGGTGGCGTAATTATATTAGGTTCAAGAATTAGTATTAAAGAAGATCTCGAACCAGATGAAAAAATTGTAGATGACCTTCTAAAAAAAATAAAATCACGCACAAAATTTATCTTAGAAAAATCACAAAAAAACTTGATTTTAGCATCCAATATTGCAAGTGAAATGGCTTTAGATGGATTAAAATAAAATGAATTTCTTTCAAGTTTATACTCACCCTCAGCAAAAGGAGAGGTTACTATTTTTAGGATACTGGATTGGGTCACTAATTATTTGGTCCTTTGCAATGAATGTAAGTTTAGTAATTGTTATCGTATTTTCTATAATTGGAAATTTCGTAGTCGTAAGACCATTAGCAAAATTATTTTTTTTACTTAAAAACTTTGTAAATAAGAGGTTTTTCAATAACTTTGATATATTTGAAGCTTATTATGCAGGTTTTGAACTTGGAAGAATAATAAGAATTTTGTCAAAATTATCTTTTTTTATAATTACTATGACTATATCAAAAATGTTTATGGAAGCTTATTTAACTTTTATAAATTAAATTCAACGTAACAAACAATAACCCTAGATATAAAAGTTATAAAGCATAAAATCCCAAAAATAATAGATATTAAAATAAAAAAATTTGGAAATAAGAGACAAAAAACCATGAAAATTATTGTTTCTGTACCTTCAACTAATCCGGATGTGTAATGAAAACTTTTTGGTAATCCTTCAATAGCATCATTAGTCTCTGAAATTTTATCTAATTGAGTTTGAATTGCAGCTTTTGCAAGAAATGTTGTACCCGTACCTATGTACAAAAAAAGTAAAATCATTGATAAAGTTGTGTAACTACTATTACTGAAACCAAATGCTAAAACAAAACCAGAATAAATTGTGAAGTCACTGACAATATCTAAATATCCACCCAAAGGAGTGGGGGTTGTTAGTCTGGCCATTGTTCCATCTAAGCCATCACAAAATCTGTTCAAAAGTAAAAGTGCTAGTGCAGCAAAATAGAACTGAAAAAAAATTAAAATACACATAAAAAAACCTAATATGAAACCTAATATTGTCATTTGATTAGGTTTTAAAAACTTTAAAAAAAGTTTAGCTATTATTATTAAGGGCTTTTGGGTGAAATTTTGAATTTGGCGATCAAACATCTGTGTTATTGTATGAATAGTATAATGTTACTATAATTTCATGGTTCAAGATATCCCTCTAACTATAGCTTTTTTAGCTGGTATTCTCAGTTTTCTCTCGCCTTGTGTTCTGCCCATAGTTCCAGGATTTATATCATATATCGTCGGCAAATCTTTTGCAGATTTACAAAATTCATCAGCAGCGAACACACTGAAGTTATTACCTCATATTCTATTATTTACTCTAGGTTTTTCTTTTGTTTTTATAATCATGGGTGCCTCTATTGATTTTTTGAGTGACATATTTTTTGATTTTAAAAAACAACTAAATTTTATATCAGGAATATTAATAGTTATTTTGGGACTATATTTTATTGGAATAATTAAAATTCCTTTTTTAGATTTTGAGCGTAAGTTCCATTTACAAGGTTTTCAAAATAATCATTTTTTTCCATTTATAATTGGAGTTGCTTTTGCATTTGGCTGGAGTCCATGCATTGGACCAATTTTAGGTTCTGTATTAGCTGTTGCTATTAAAGATAGTATTAATGGAATTATATTATTGTCTTTTTATTCAATTGGTTTGGCGGTTCCTTTTATAATCGTCGGATTAATGATGAGTAAAATATTGATCATGACAAGTTTTTTAAATAAATATATTCGTTATTTTCAATTTATTACTGGTATTATTTTGCTTGTAACAGGTATTTTAATCTTTAATGGCTCTATTCAATCTTTAGGATTTCAATTAAATTCAATTTTACCATCACTAGAAATGTTACTTATCTAGTGAAATTATCAAAAAAAATATCAATTTTATTTTTACTAATATTTTTTCTAATTATATGGATTACATATTTTTTAAATAAAGACTTTTTTCAACTTGAAACTTTTTTCTATAATTTGGACTTTATTCAAAACTTTATATCTCAGAACTACTTATTCTCAATATTTACATTTTTAATTTTATATAGCTTTTTAATTTTGTGTAATTTTCCATTTGTTTCCTTATTATCAATGATAAATGGTTTCTTATTTGGAACATGGATAGGTGGAACAATATCTTTAATTGGTGGAACACTTGGTGCTTTTGGAATTTTCATAATATCAAAAAATTTTTTCTCGGACTTTATTAAAAATAAATTTTTGAATAAATACTCCTATATTGAAAATTATTTCAATAAAAACGATTTAGAGTTAATGACATTAATTCGTATTGTTCCCGCAGCTCCTTTTTTCATACAAAACCTTATTTTAGCAGGTCTTGGTGCAAACAATAAAAAGTTTTTTTTTACTACTTTGTTTGGGCTGGCCCCATGGTCATTTATCTTTGGTAGTATAGGTCAAGGGTTAGAAGAAATATTTATAAACAAAACAGAGTTAAGCCTTTCTTTAATAGTCCAGCCAGAATACTTAATTCCTCTTGGTTTTATAGCTTTTCTAATAGTTATGATTATTTTATTCAAAAAAAAATTTAAAAAATAAACATCGATTAATTTATCACATTAATTAATTTTTTTTTGAACTTTTTAAACTGTCCTATCAATATAGGACTAAATCCAATTACTGATTGAAACTCTTTTTCAAATTTAATTTGATCCTCTTTCTCAATAGATATTAAAAGAGGCCCATTTGTTTGAGGATCATAAAGTATGTTTTGTAATTTATTATTATCAGATATTGAGATTTCATTTACTGAGGATGAATAATTATTTTCAAAACCTGTACTTTTAAATTTATTTAAAATCTCAATATTTTTATTAATAAGTATTTCTTCATTGAGTTTTATTTCAGCAGATAATCCTGAAAATTTACAAATATCTGATAAATGTGATGCTAATCCAAAACCACTTATATCTGTTGTAATTTTGCTTTTAAAACTTTTTGATATTTCTGATATTTTTTTATTTCCTTTTTTCATCCATATCATCAATTTTTGAAAATCAAAACTTGATAAAAGTTCTGAATTATTAAAATAAGCAGCTAAGAGATATCCTGTGCCTAAAGGTTTTGAAAGATATATCAGTTCATTCTCTTTTGCTTGGCTTTTTGTAATTTGTTTTTCATATGAGCCATTCATTGTGATTGTAATACCAGGTTCTTTTGATTGATAGCTGTGTCCTGATGCAATAATTGAACCATCTTTTATGGCTTCTGATTTAATACCTTTCATAAAATATTCCATGAAAAAACTTTCTATAATGCCTTCAGAAAAGGGCAGGGCCTGTGAAACACTTATAGTTTTTACAGAACCACCACTTGATAAAATATCATTTTGAGAATGCAGATAGCTAATAATTCCAAAATCAAAAGGGTTTAGTGATGTAAATAACTTTATGTGATCTATACTTTGTAATAAAGATGAAGAATTAGTATTTATTATTGATGAGTCAGGTAAATCACTGTGTGAATTATCCTCATTTAAAAAATTAATTAAGGTATTTTTTGATACTTTAGAGCCACAACCCTGGCAATACATCTTAATGACCGTTGGCTTCTCTAATTCAAAATTTCTAAAAGACATATTTGAATTATAAGTAAATTTAAATTTGTTAATAAACCTTCTATCAATCCACTCTTTAAGCTTCCAGCACCATCGGCCATGAAAAGATAAGAAAAAATAATTCAATAAAGCTTTATTTTTATGAGTACCAATTAAATATAACCAGTTTTTTTGTGCTTTAAATTTTATTAAAGGCATACCAGTTAATTTCGAAAAAACATTTTCTTTTAAAATTTGTCCCTGACGGACCGCCATTACACCTGATTTAGGTCTAATGTTATCCTCCACTGTACAGGCATCACCTGTAACGAATATATTTTTATCACTTGTAGATAGAAGATTATTATCTACGACTATAAATCCATTTTTATCTTTATCTAGATTGCTCTCAAAGAGCCATGTTTCAATATTAGCACCAGATGAAAGTAAATTTAAATCACTATCAAATTTTTCTCCGCTATTTAGCACTAAATGATTTTCAGTTATAGAAACAACTTCTCCTACATATTCTTTAATACCTAAATCGGATGAAATTTTCTTTAGGTTTTTTTTTGTTTTATGATTTAAATTTTTTTCTTTTAAAATATTTTTTCCAAAAATATTTATTTCTAAATTATCTTTATATCTTCTTAATAAGCTGAAAGCTAACTCATAAGATGCTACACCTCCACCAATAATTGAAATTCTATTTTTTTTATTATTTATAATTTGATCAATCTGACTCAAGTTATTTACTAGCGAGCTAATAGGTTTTACAAAAAAAACATTTAGATAATTTTTCTATTTTTATTCCTTTTGTATTTGATATAGAACCAGTATTAATTGATAATAAATTATAGTTAATTGATGGAAAATTTTTTAATACTACTTTTTTATGGTTAGTTTCTAACTTTATTACTTTATCTTTTATAAAAGTTGCTCCTGCATTAAAGCATAGTCTTTGAAGATCAATGCTTATTTCTTCTATGCTAAAATCTTTATGAATATACCCAGGTGTCATCCCTGAGTAAGTAGCTTCAAAATGCTCACTAATTAAAATTGTATGCAATCCTTTTATCCTGTTCATACATAATTTCTTTAAAATTTGTACATTTGCGTGCCCACCTCCTATAAGCACCAATTGTTTAACAAGATTATTTTCAAACAAAATTAATAGCCGATCTTTCGAAAAAAATTGGGAATCATGATGATGATCTCTGTAGTGCTTAAATTTAAGCTATTTTGCATATTAGGATAATCATTCAATTAAAGAGAAATTTCAATATTTTTAATGATTTTTGGCTATTTCAACTTGAAACCAGAAATTTATTTACCATTTACATATAAAGTTTAGCACTCTATAAAAGTGAGTGCTAAAAACTAAATTTTAGATATAGAGGTACAAATATGAATTTAAAACCCTTACACGATAGAGTCTTGGTTGAGAGAGTCGAACAAGAAGATCGTACAAAAGGCGGTATCATTATTCCTGATACTGCTCAAGAAAAGCCAATGGAAGGAAAAGTTGTATCCGTAGGTGGTGGTGCTAGAAATGAAAACGGACAAGTAGTTGCTTTAGATGTAAAAAAAGGTGACAGAATTTTGTTTGGTAAATGGTCTGGTACAGAAGTAAAAATTGATGGTAAAGAACTCTTAATTATGAAGGAGTCAGACATCATGGGAATTATTGAGAAGTAATTGAAAGGTATTTTATAAATGTCAGCAAAATTAATTCAATTTGGTACAGATGCTAGAGCGAAAATGCTAAAAGGCATAAACATTTTAGCAGATGCGGTTAAAGTAACATTAGGACCTAAAGGAAGAAATGTTGTAATTGATAAATCTTTTGGTTCGCCTAGAACAACAAAAGATGGAGTAACGGTTGCAAAAGAAATCGAACTAGCCGATAAATTTGAAAATATGGGCGCACAAATGATTAAAGAAGTAGCTAACAAAACAAATGACTCTGCTGGTGATGGAACAACAACATCGACAGTACTATGTCAAGCATTAGCTACAGAAGGAATGAAAGCAGTGGCTGCTGGATTAAATCCAATGGATTTAAAAAGAGGTATGGATGCTGCTACAGATGCTATTATCTCTGAGCTTCAAAAAAACTCTAAAATTGTAAAGTCAGATAAAGAAGTACAACAAGTTGGCACTATTGCTTCAAATGGCGATGGTGAAGTTGGCGGAATGATTTCTGAGGCAATGCAAAAAGTTGGGAAAGAGGGTGTAATCACAGTTGAAGAAGCAAAAAGCCTTGACACTGAATTAGATGTTGTCGAGGGTATGATGTTTGATAGAGGCTACTTAAGTCCTTATTTCGTAACTAATGCGGATAAAATGAAAGCAGAAATGGAGGATTGTTTAATCCTTTTGCACGAAAAAAAGCTAGCAAGTCTTCAACCAATGTTACCACTGTTGGAGTCAGTTGTTCAGTCAACCAAACCTTTGCTCATTATCTCTGAGGATGTTGAAGGCGAAGCATTAGCAACTTTAGTTGTAAATAAACTAAGGGGTGGATTAAAAATAGCTGCTGTTAAAGCTCCAGGTTTTGGAGATAGAAGAAAAGCCATGCTAGAAGACATTGCTATATTAACTGGTGGCCAAGTTATCAGTGAGGATTTAGGTATTAAACTTGAGTCAGTTACTATGGATATGTTAGGTAAAGCCAAAAGAGTTGTTGTTGATAAAGAAAATTCAACCATCGTTGGTGGAGCAGGTAAGAAAAAAGATATTGAGGCAAGATGTGATCAAATTAGAAAACAAATTGAAGAAACAACTTCTGATTATGATAAAGAAAAGCTTCAAGAAAGACTTGCAAAACTTGCTGGGGGTGTAGCTGTTATAAAAGTTGGTGGTGCATCCGAGGTTGAAGTTAAAGAAAAGAAGGACAGAGTTGAGGATGCTATGCATGCAACTAGGGCTGCTGTAGAAGAGGGAATATTACCTGGAGGTGGTACAGCTCTTTTATACGCAACAAGTGTACTTAAAAATTTGAAAGTGGATAATGACGATCAAAGATATGGTATAGATATTGTTAGAAAAGCTCTTTCTGCTCCTCTAAAACAAATAGCACAGAACTCAGGTTTTGATGGTGCTGTTATTGCTGGTAAAGTTCTAGAGAGTAAAGACAATTCTCATGGTTTTGATGCACAATCTGGTAAATTCTGTGACTTAGTTAAAGCTGGTATTGTTGATCCAACTAAAGTCGTCAGAACTGCATTAATTGATGCTGTCTCAGTCGCAGCCTTGTTAACTACAACAGAAGCAATGATTACAGACAAGCCAGAAGATAAGTCATCAGCTCCTGCAATGCCAGACATGGGCGGCATGGGCGGCATGGGCGGCATGGGTGGTGGCATGCCTGGGATGATGTAAAAAAATAATATTAAATTATAAAAATTCAATTCATAAAGCCGTTATAATTACACTATAACGGCTTTTTTTATGTTATTCTAATTTGTTCTATAAGCCATGTCACAAATATTAAAAAATAAAATAATTAGAAAAAAAGCAAAAATTTGTGTGATAGGTTTAGGCTATGTTGGATTACCTTGCTTAATAAATTTTGCCAAAAGTGGTTTTAAATCAATTGGTATAGATTTAAATAAATCTATAGTTTTAAAGCTAAAAAAAAATATCAATCATTTAAATAATGAAAAATTTGATTTTAAAAATCTAAATATTGATTTTTATGATAACTACTCGGAAATAAAAGCTTGTGATGTTTTAATAATTTGTGTTCCAACCCCATTGACTATTAATAAAACACCAGACTTATCAAATTTAAAACAGACTATTAATTTTATTGGTAGTAAATTAAAAAAAAATTCTTTAATTTGTTTCCAGAGCACATCATATCCTGGAACTACTGAAGAACATTTCTTACCACTTATAAACCAAAATAAATTTAAAGTAGGTAAAGACATTTTTCTTTCATTTTCTCCGGAAAGGGAAGATCCGGGTAATAAAAATTACGATTTGTCAAATACAACCAAGATTATAAGTGGATTTTCAAAAAATTGCCTTAGTCTCGCAAAACTTTTATATAAATCAGTATGTGAAAAAACACATACAGTTTCTGATATTAAAACAGCGGAGTTTACCAAACTTTTAGAAAACATTTATAGATCAGTAAATATTGGATTAATAAATGAATTAAAAATACTTGCTGATAAAATGAATATCGATATTTACGAAACTATAGATGCAGCAAAAACAAAACCATTCGGCTTTCAGCCTTTTTACCCTGGACCAGGTTTAGGGGGGCATTGCATACCAATTGATCCTTATTACCTAACTTGGAAAGCCAAAGAGTTTGAATTTAATACACGTTTCACCGAACTTTCGGCGCAAATAAACGATAGTATGCCTTATTATGTTTTAGAAAAAATTAATTATTGTCTAAATTCTAAAGGAAAAAACTTCTCTAATTCAAAAATTCTTTTGTTGGGCGTTGCTTATAAAAAAAATATTGGTGATACAAGAGAGTCTCCATTTTGGAAAATTTTTGAAATACTTACTAAATTCAAATCTTCTGTATATGTTAATGACCCGTACGTAAAAAATTTTGATAATATAGTGCCAAATAAATTACAAATTGTGCAAAAAATTAATGAAAATATAAAATTATTTGATCTAGTTGTGATTTTAACTGATCATGATCAATACAATTATGACTTTATAAAAAAAAGATCAAACCTTATAATAGACACAAGAGGTAGATTTAAACCTGATTATAAGAAAATTTTTCGAGCATAAAATTTATAATGCTTAATAATTTTTTTTTTCTATTCAAAATACTAAATGGTAAACAGAAATTAACTCTATTTCTATTACAATTATTAATTATTTTATCATCTCTAATAGAAACTGTGAGCATCTTGTCTATAGCTCCATTCATAGGTTTAATATCAAATAAAGAATTTTATTTTGATAAAAATATACAACTTATATCTAATTATTTAGGGTCAGATGGTTATCAAACATTTATTTTACATTTTGGACTTATAATTTTTCTATTTTTTTTTATTACAACTATAATGAATATTTTTACTAATTTTGTACTTATAAAATTTTCACAGAGCTTATCAGTACATTTTACTGCTAATTTATTTAAATATTACTTGAATAAAGATCTCATTTTTTTTAATGATAAAAATAGTAATGATTTAATATCAAAAATTATTTTAGAAACTAGTAGAATCACTGGGGGTACAATACAAGGTATGATGGTACTAATTTCAAAAACTTCGCTAGTATTTTTTATCACAGTTGGCCTACTTATCTATAATCCAATAATATCAATAATTGCATTTTCAGTTATATCTATTTTTTATGTGTTACTTAATTTAATTATTCACAAAAAAAATAATTAAAAATGGTGAAAATATAACCCTTCAAAATAAAATAAGAATTAAATCTATAAATGAGGGTTTTGAAAATATTAAGGAAATTATACTTTATAACAAAGCAAATTTTTTTATTAAAAAATTTTTAAATTCAGCAAAAAGTTTAGCTAATAGTCAAGTCTATATTAGCACTCTTGCAACTTTGCCTATTTATTTTTTTCAATTTATTTTGATAGGCTCATTAATTTTGGCAATTATTTTTTTAACAAGCTACAACGATCAAAGTTTTAATAGTATTGTAACTACACTATCAGTTTTTGCTCTAGCAGGATTAAGACTTATACCATCATTAAATGGAATTTATTCCTCTTACACTCAAATAAAGTCAAATAAACCAGCATTTGAAAATTTAAAAAATGATTTAAAGAATTTAAAATTTGAAATGAATAAAGTGGCAAAAAAATCGCAAAAAAGCGCCTTAAACGTAAATAAATATTTGGAAATGAAGAATTTAAGCTTTAAGTACCCCAGGTCAAATAAATTTATTTTTAAAAATTTTAATTTAAAAATAGACCTAGGTATTATTATTGGAGTTATAGGTAAAACAGGCACAGGAAAGACAACTTTGGTTGATTTATTATTAGGTTTGATTAGACCGCAAAAAGGTCAAATAATTATTGACGGTAAGATTTTGAATTTTAATAAAAATTATATTGCTGAGTTATCTTATGTGCCTCAAAATATTTATTTGTTTGATACAACAATACATAACAATATTATTTTTAATTCAGAAATAAAAATGTCAGATAAGACTAATGATCATCAACTTAAAAATGTACTAAAAATTTCAAACAGTGATATTTTTGTTAATAAACTTAAAAAAAAACATAATTTTATAGTTGGTGAAAGGGGGTCAAAATTATCAGGTGGTCAAATACAGAGAATTGGTATAGCTAGAGCCCTATATAATAATCCAAAGATTGTTATTTTTGATGAGTCTACAAACTCATTAGATAATAAAACAGAGAAAATAGTGTTACAGAATTTAAAAAAATATGCGAAAAATAATAATATTACAATATTGTTTATTACTCATAATAAAGCTGTGCTCAATTATTGTGACAGGATATTTAATTTAGATGAAAAAAAATAAAAGTAAAACTTTGATTATCGCAGAATTAGCTCAAGCACATGATGGAAGTATCGGATTAGTTCATTCATATATTGACTCTCTAAAAAATACTGGTGTAGATGCAATAAAATTTCAAATGCATTTTGCAGAGTTTGAAAGTTCAAAATATGAAAAATTTAGAGTTAATTTTTCAAGTCAAGATAAATCAAGATTTGATTATTGGAAAAGGATTGAGTTTAATCAAGATCAATGGATGCAAATCAAAAGGCATTGTGAAGATGTTGGTTTAAAATTTATTTGTTCCATTTTTTCTGACCATTCAATTGAAGTCTTATCAAAAATAGGTGCAAATATCATTAAAGTGCCCTCAGGTGAACTATCAAATTTTTTAATGTTATCAAAATTAATTAAAAATAAAAAAAATAAAATAATTCTCTCCACAGGTTTAAGTAATAATAAAGAAATTGACGAGGCATTTAAGATTTGTTCTAAACAAAAAAAGAATATTTCAATTTTACATTGCACTTCTGAATATCCATGCCCCCCAGAGAGACTCGGATTAAATCAAATTGGATATCTCAAAAAAAAATACAATGTACCAGTTGGCTTATCAGATCATTCAGGAAATATTTACTCCTCTTTGATGGCTATAATGCTTGGTGCCGAGATTATAGAAGCGCACGTGGTTTTTGATAAAAGAATGTTTGGTCCAGATACCTTATCAAGCATCACTATAGAAGATTTTAAAAAACTTGTTGAGGGTGCGAGGTTTATTGAAAAAGCTAAATTATTTGAGTTAAATAAGAATAAACTTTCAAAAAAAACTAAAGAAACTAAAAAAATTTTTGGAAAATCAATGATTATAAATAAAAATCTTCCAAAAGGTTCTATTATTACTATAGATGATATAGGATCTCTAAAACCTGAGGGATATGGTTTATCACCTAAATATTTTGAAAAAATAATTAATAAGAGATTGAAACGTAACATTAAAAAATATGAATTCATTTCATTAAATGATGTATCAAAATAAAAAAAATATTACAGTCGTGATTACTAACAGAGCTAGTTATGGCAGAATTAAACCCATATTATTTGAATTAAAAGATCACAAAAATATCAACCTTCAAATTATTGCAGGTGGCTCATTGTTACTATACCAATTTGGTAATGCTGTAGACATTATTGAGAAAGACGGTTTTAAAATTCATAAAAAATTAAATTTTAATATTGCTGGGTATGATTTGCTATCGCAATCAAAATCAACTGGTTTAGCTGTTATTGAAATAAGTAACGCTCTTAACGAGCTAAATTCAGATGCTGTCATAACTTTTGCTGATAGATTTGAAACAATTGCCACAGCTATTGCATCAAGTTACATGAATATATTTTTAGTTCACATTCAAGGCGGAGAGATATCTGGTAATATTGATGATAAAGTAAGAAATTCTATATCAAACCTTGCTGATTTTCATTTTCCATCTACAAAAAAATCTCAAAAAAGGTTGATTAATATGGGAATAGATAAAAATAAAATTGCAATGTATGGCTGTCCATCAATAGATTTAATAAAAAATAATGACCTCAATTTGCCGCTGAATAAAAAATATGGTGGGACAGGTGATGATATAAACTGGAGCCTGCCTTTTATTCTTATATTGCAACATCCCGTTACTACAAGTTATGGAGATGGATATAATCAAATGAAAAATTTACTTGATTCAATGAAGGTTTTTAACATTCAAAAAATTGTATTGTGGCCAAATATTGATGCTGGATCAAATGATATATCTAAAGCTATAAGAGAATTTAAAGAAACTTTTAAATATGATGGATTTCATTTTTTTAGAAATTTTGCTCCAGAGGATTTTTTAAAATTATTAAAAAATTGTATTTGTGCCGTTGGTAACTCATCTTCTTTTTTGCGTGAGGGCTCATATTTAGGCACGCCCGTTGTTTTAATAGGAGATAGGCAGAGAAATAGGGAAAGAGCAAAAAACGTTATTGAAATTAAAAATTCAAAAAAAGAAATCATTAAAGCAGTTAAAAAACAATTAAAAAAATCAAAATATAATGTTTCAAAGATTTATGGCGACGGTAAATCAGCAAAAAAAATTGTGCAAAAAATAGTAAAACTAAAATTTAAAAAGATTTAAGTCTATGAATATTTATTTTAACGAAGGAAAGCTTTTTTCTTCAAAGGCTCTTAAAAAATTAAAAACAGTAGGTAATGTAATTTATTCTGATAATTCAAAAAGTATTGACTCAAAAAAAAAAAGCGAAATTTTATTTGTTAAATTAAATGAGAAAATTGATAAAAAATTTTTATCAAAATTTATCAACTTAAAAATTATTGTCAGTCCTACAACGAGCATTACTCATATTGATCAAAAAATTTGTAAATTAAGAAATATTAAAATAATAAAATTAAAATCCTCTGATAAGTCTTTAAAAAAAATTACATCAACTGCTGAATTAACAATAGCTTTAATTTTATCTCTGAAAAGAAATATACATAAATCTTTTTATAATACAAAACTCAATAAAATTTATTCAAGGTATAATTATACTGGAGATAGTTTGAGTGGACTAACTATTGGAATAATAGGTCTTGGAAGAATAGGTAAGATGGTTGCAAAATTATCGAAATCTTTCAATATGAATGTAATTGCATATGATATAAAAAAGATAAATAAATATCCAAAATACATAAATTTAAAAAAAAATATTGAAAGTATATTTAAATTATCTGATATTATTTCTCTTCATATCTCTGAGTCTGAGGATAATTATAATTTTGTTAGTAAAAAGTTAATAAATATGTCAAAAAAAAATCCATTATTTATTAATACTTCCAGGGGAGAATTTGTTGATGAGGCATCTCTTTTTAACGCTTTAAAAAAAGGTGTTTTATCAGGCTTAGGCTTAGATGTTTTAAAAGAGGATTTTAATGCAAATAAAATTAAATATTTAATGAGAGAAAACAGTGATTTAAATATACTTTTTACACCGCATATTGGAGGCTGCACACAAAATGAGATGAAGATCACAGAAGAAATAGTTGTTGAAAATCTATTGAAAGAATTAAAAATAATATGAAATATCAAGGATCAGTAAAAGAATTTGATTATAACTGGAAAATTTCAAAAGATAGTAATGCAGAATATTGGACGAAATCAAACCCAATTAACCAAACACAATACTCATTTAGAAAATTATGGTTATTATTTAACGATATTATTAAAAAAAATAAAATCAAAGGAAAAGATGTAATTGAAATCGGTGCAGGAAGAGGGACAATGAGTTCATATTTTGCAGAAGCTGATTATAATACATATTTATTAGACTCTTCGAAAAAAGCAGTAGATATTTCAAAAAAAATTTTTAAAAAAAATAAACATCATGCTACATTTTATAATAAATTATTAAAAAATTTTAAAATTAATAAAAAAAATTCGATATTGTTTTTTCGATAGGCTTATTAGAACATTTCAAAAACATTAACGAACCAATTTTACAGCAAATAAATATATTAAAAAAAGGAGGTTTATTTTTAGCATATATTGTTCCAGACTATAAGGACCTTAATATTCAATCAAAATATAATTTTATTAATGAAATTTTAAAATATATTTTTAAAGTACAATCAAAAAAAGACAAAAAATTAAAAATATTCAGAAATAATTTTAATTCTAAAAAGTATTTACCAATTCTAAAAAGATATTTAAATAAAATTTGTGTCTATGGCGTATATCCTTTACCAATGATATCTTATTCTAAATCATTTCCATTCACTACACTTGATAAAAATATTGAAAAAATAATTTTAAGTGAATTTGATAAAATTGTTGATGGAAGAAAAAAAAACTAAGAAATTTTTTAATCCTTGGCTTTGTGAAGAGGGATATGGACAGGCTTTTTTGATTTGGGGTATTAAAAAATAACTTGAAAGTTTTATCGATCATACCAGCTAGGTCTGGCTCAAAAGGTATTCCAAACAAAAATATTATAAAAATTAAAAATATAAATTTAATTAATTACACTATAAATTTCTCAAAAAAACACCGTTTAATAGATTATACATTTGTTTCAACAGATAGCCCTAAAATAAAAAAAATTTCTGAAAAAACAGGCCTTTCAATTCCTTTTCTAAGACCCAAATATTTATCTGGCGATAAATCCGATATTTATAACACTATTGTTTACTCACTCAATAAATTAGAACTACTTCAAAAAAATTCGCTACGATGTAATACTTTTGTTACAGCCAACATCACCACTAAGAGTAAAATCAGATTTAGACTCTGCATTGAGATTAATTAGAAATCAAAAATTTGACTCTGTAATCTCAATTTCAAAATATAAAGGCATTTCTCCAAATGTTATGTATAAACTAAACAAAAATAAGTTAGAACCAATTAAAAAAAATAATTATTTTCAAAGGCAACAATATGAAAATATTTATTTTAGAAATGGATTAATTTATGCAATTAAGAGAAGGACACTGTTAGAAAAAAAATCTATCTATGGTACTAGTGTTGGTTTTATTGAAATACCAATTAGTAGATCTATAAACCTAGATACAAAAATTGATTTACAAATACTAAAAAAGAAATTGGGTGAATTTGATTAATTTTTTTGTTTTTGGATTGGAAAATAAAGTTATAGAGAAAGTTTTCATAGACCTTAATAATTATAAAAATATTAAAATTGCAGGTTCACTAAGCACCAATAAATTAAATTTAAATATAGGTAGACAATTTATTGAAAAAGATTTGTACCAAATAAATACATATAATTCAAAAAGAAATATATCTTTTCAAAAATTATATAGACAAAATAAAGCAACTCTCGAGCAATTAATAACCAGGGTGACAATAAAAAAAATTTCGGAAAAAGAAATTAAAAATTTCTATTTATCTCATTTGTATTTTTTTTTTGATTTTTTCAAAAAAAAAAAAATAAATATAGTCTTTTTTTGATAGTACACCTCATTTCCCAATTCAATTTGTAGTATATTTAATTGCAAAAATATTAAAAATAAAATTACTTATTCTTCACAGGACAGATATTACCAATTGTTACATCTTAAAAAAAGACATAAAACCAATTCATCTGATTAAAATACATTCAAATAATAAAAATAGTTTATTAAAAATAAATAATTACTTTAAAGATAAAAATATT
Organism: uncultured Alphaproteobacteria bacterium; assembly: GCA_902546975.1. Classification (GTDB taxonomy): domain Bacteria; phylum Pseudomonadota; class Alphaproteobacteria; order HIMB59; family HIMB59; genus HIMB59. The sequence continues at coordinate 97,844 of CACCLU010000001.1, read as the reverse complement.
TCAATTTGGAAACAACGCTCAAACCTTTTAAATAAAAGATCTCTAAAAAAAAAATCATAATATCTTTTTACTAGAATTATTTGTATTTCTAGAATTTTCTCTTAAAATTATTTATCAAGAGACTTTAGATCTCTTTAAAATAAAGACGACTGAAAGTATTTTTTATTATAGTAAAATTTCATTTTTAAAAAAAATTTACTATAAAATTAGTTTTATTAGAAAATATCAATTAATTAATAAGTTTTTAGACAATATTTCTATAGAACCCAATTTAAATTCTAAATTTATTTTTTTTGGTTTACATTTTCAGCCAGAAAGATCTACTCTTCCAGAGGGTGGAAAGTATTTTGATCAATACAAGGCGATTAAAATATTATCTATGAGTGTTGATAAAGATACCGTGATATATGTAAAAGAACACCCAAGGCAAATCGATTTATTTCCAGATTTAAGGAAGTTTAATTCTAGAAACATTAATTTTTATTCAAAATTACTTAAATTAAAAAATGTATATTTTGTAAAAACATCTTTTTCTTCAGATGCCCTTGTAAAAAAGTCATTCTTAAACTCAACGATTACTGGCTCAATTGGTTCTGACTCACTGAGATTTAAAAAACCTGTCATACTCTTTGCTCAAAGTTGGTACTCTATGTCGAATTTATGTAGAGTAGTTAATAATGTTAAATCATGTAAAAATGCAATTAGTTATTACACAAATACTAAATTTTTAAAAGATGAAGAGTTCAAGAAAAAACTAAGTAATTTTTTAATTTATTCAAATGTAAATAATTATAACAAAGTTAAAAATAGTAAATATTTATTACTTTCACTAAAAAAAATTTTAAGAATTCCAAAATGAAAATAATTTATCATTGTGTTTGCCTATAGATTTGTCTGATAAAAGTAAATAATGCTGATCAATGCTTTTGTTATACTTGTATTTCCAATCTCTTTTGAGCATTTTTCTTAAAAAAATTACATTTGCACCTCTTCCATCGATAATAATTATTGTCCCTGGTACCAAAAAAAACTCATATTTAAGTATATCTGCGCTCATCGGCATAAAATCTTTGATATTTGTATTAAAAGATATTTTTTTATTTTCAATTAATCCAAACTGACTAGGACCATCTAAATATATTAAATCTGGATTCATTTTTATTTTTTTTTGGTAAATAGATGAGTAACACCCTTTATGTGTACTAATTAGGCATTTGGAGAAAAAAAATTTTGCATTTGAGTTTTTAGGTAAGTATCTTTTAAAATTTTTTTTTGTAATATTTAAGAAATTTTTATAATTATCAAATATATGCAATTCAAATTTATTATTCTTTCTAAGTTTCTCTGTAAGAATTGAATATTTAGTCTTATTATTTTTAAGTGCTTGGGATATAACAAGACTTGACCAGCCACACCCATACTCTAATACCGAAAGTCTTTTATTAAGAGTGATTATTTTATAAATATAGTATAAGTCTAAAATGTTTGGTTTAAAGATATTTGTTTTTTTTTGAAGAAGTATATTCATCAACAATAAATTTCATATCATTGTCAATAAAAAATTTAATTGCCTTATTTTTATTAATGACTTTTGGTAAAATTAATTTATTTTCCATTATTATTTATAATATTTAATAGTGTATAACTTTTTTAAAAACAAAATTATTATGGTTACTGGGGGCACTGGCTCTTTTGGTAAACATTTCCTATTTAAAACTATTTCAAAATTTAAACCTAAACAAGTTATTATTTTTTCAAGAGATGAAATGAAACAATGGGATTTAAATAATATTTTAATGCCCAAAGATAAATCTTTAGTTAAATTTATAATTGGCGATGTTAGAGATAAAGAAAAATTAATTAAAAGTTCTAAAGGTGTTGATATTGTTGTTCATGCAGCAGCTACAAAAATCGTTACCTCTGCCGAGAAAAAACCCTATCGAAGCAATAAAGACTAACATACAAGGTGCTATTAACATAATCGAGTCTAGTATTGTTAATAACGTAAAAAAAGTTGTAGCTCTCTCGACAGATAAAGCTTGTAATCCAATAAATTTATATGGTGCTACTAAATTAGCTTCTGATAAATTATTTGTATCTAGTAATTTTTCTGAAAATAAAAATAAAACTGCCTTTTCAGTAGTGAGATATGGAAATGTTATGGGTTCTAGAGGCTCAATAATTCCTTTTTTTCTTAATCAAAAATCAAAAAATTCATTACCTATTACTGATCCGGACATGACTCGTTTTATGATTTCACTTGATGATGGTGTAGAGCTTGTATGGAAAGCTATATACCAATCTCTGGGTGGAGAAATATATGTTAAAAAAATTCCCTCTATGAAAATTGTAGATATAGCTAAGACAATATCACCTAAATCTAGAATAAAAATTATAGGAATAAGACCTGGTGAAAAAATTCATGAACAAATGATCAGTAAAGATGACTCTTACACTACATACGAATTTAAAGATTTTTTTAAAATAATACCTCATGATGAATTTCTATCAAAAAGAATTAAAAAAAGAATGATACAAGATGGAAAGAAAGTAAAAAAAGGTTTCAGTTACAGCTCAGAAAACAACAATGACTGGATGACTAGAGAATATCTTCGTAAATGGATAAAATTAAATCTTTAAAAATTTTTTTCTCTATAAGCTGTCATGAAGCTGTTGATGATGCAATAATATCATCTTATTTAGTTAAAAAAAATTTTAAGAACCACAAAATTTTCACAAATCTAACTATTACAAAAAAAAATAGTTTACATAAGAAAATTAATTATAGTAATTATTTTGATGGAATAACTGAAGCTAGCGTTCCAAATATTGATAAAAATTTAAAAAGTTACTATTTTCAAAATATTGGTTCGATTAGATTATTTAATTCAATTATAAACTCCGGAAAAGTGGCAAAAAAAAAAAATTACGATTTTATTATTTATCTAAACTCAGGATCTTGGATAATAAATTCATCAAAAATCTTAAAAATTTTAAATATTATGTCATCAAAAAAATATTTATTCGCTTCAAGAGTACAAACTTTCTTAAATGGAAAAGCAATTTATTTTGACGATCATTTTTTAGTTGTAAATCTAAAAAATAAACTCTCTAGTAAAACATTTAATATTTCGCCTTACTCAAGAGCATATTTGCCAATAGATTTCTTTTATGGTGGAATTCACAAGAATCTGTTCAGTTGGTATAGTATGTTTCCTAAGAATTCTTTATTTGTCTATTCTGATCTAGGACATGCACATGATGAGTACGGAAAAGCTGGAGCAAGATTTATACCTCTGAGCTGGGATAATGATAATTTGCTTCTTCACTCGAATTCTAGATATAAACATGTTTTTCCTTTAAGGAAAAAATATTTATCTCTTCTTAATTTCAATATTGATGATGATAATATTGCAAATATTATAAATAGTTGGCCAGATACTTGGATATACAAAATTAAAAAAACAAAACATAATAATAGTTTTATATTTTTTTATGATTTAAATTTAATTTCTAAATTAAAAATTAAAATAAAAAAAATGCTTATCAATAAAATATCCAATTATTATCCTGTTTCTAAAATAAAAATAGGAAAAATTAGTTAATTAGCTTTATGTTACCTCTGAAGATAATTACTCTTGCTGCTGGAGCTGGTTTAAGGTTAAAAGATTATCCAGGAGAAAAATCGTTACCTAAACCCCTTGTGAATATTCTGGATAAATCAATGATTGAATGGTCAATTAAATCTTATCACCCATTCATTACTAAAGGACTTGTTTCTAAGAAAGACTTTTATTTTGTTATACTTGATGAGCACGATAAAAATTATTTTATGTCAAAACAACTTAAAGCTATATTTGGTCAAGAAATTAATATAATTACAATTGATAAGATAACATCTGGTCCCGCTGAAACTGCTTATCTTGCTGCAAAAAAAATTGATAATGATTGTTCTGTAATATTTAATGATTGCGACCATTATTTTGATAGTAACTCTCTCTTTAACAAAATTTTAGAAACCAAGAAAGATAAAAATATTACAGGAATAATAAATGTTGCTGAAACAAATAGCATCAAGCCCGAATGGAGCTATCTAGATTTAGATACTAATGGAAATATTTTATCAATAAAAGAAAAAGACCCTATTTTAGCTAAAAAAGGAGCCAAAGGTATTATTGCTTCATATTTTTTTTCTAATATTGTCGATTACATTAAAGAGTCAAAAAAAATGATTAGCGACAATGATAAAGTTGGAGATATTGGAAAAAAAGAATTTTATATTTCCAAAGTATATGATCGCTTAATTAAGAAGAATAAAAAATTTATTATAGCTAATACAAAATTTGCTTATCCTATAGGAACTCCGTATCAAATCTCAAAGTTTATAAATAGCTATTCAGAAACAACATTTTATCCAGAGTCAAAAACAATAATTTTTGATATTGACGGTGTTTTATTTAAACATGATAAAGGTTTTCACAGTAACAAATCATCTTATACATATCCGGTAACACCGATAAAAGAAAATATAAAATATTTAAAAAAAGAATACGAACAGGGTTCATGTATAGTAATTATGTCTGCAAGAACTGAGTCTGAGAGAGACTCTATTAATGAACAGTTGTACCAACTTAAAGTAAATTACCATCATCTTATCTTGGGAGTATCGGGAGGGACTAGGGTTATAATTAACGATAACAAACCTAGTAATCCAAATTACAAGACTGCAGTTGCAATACAATCAAAAAGAAATAAGCCAATTAACACTAAAATGATCGATGACACTTTAATTTCGCCATTAAAAAAATTTTTAGGGGGCTCATATGCAGAAACTTATTTAATGCCTGCTAAAAAACCCTTTGTAAAAAAATTAGTTAGAAACAACATTGAATATGAGAGAGGTGAAGCAGTTTTAAAGGGACAATTTGAATGGTTTAAAAAAGCAGAAGAGTCAAAACTTCAGGTACCTAAAATCTATGAATTTAACAAAAATAATGAATTTGTTTATTTAGATTACGAGTATATCAGGGATGCAGAGTTTTTGTCGGATATCGTTAAAAATAAAACAATAGGCCATACTTTATTCAAACGTTCAATTAATTTGATTAACTCTTTTCACAAAAAAAACACAGAAAAAAATTTAAAAGATTTAAATTTACTAGAAGTTTTATTAACTTCAAAAGTAAAGCCCTCAGCAAACTTTTTAAATAATAATAAACTTGGACAAGAAATATTGAGTAAAAAAAGAATTAAAATAAATGGTGAGTCTCACGAAAATCTTGATTTTTATATTAAAAAATTTCTTAATAAAAAAGATAAATTTTATAACCCATTAGCAGACAAATTCGATCTAGATTATAAAACAATTATTCACGGTGATTTAACATTAGAAAATATTCTTGTCTCAAATAAAAAAATTTATTTTATTGACCCACTAGGAGCTGTAATGGATTATAAATCAAATTCTAACTTTTTATATAAGACTAATATCCTCTTTGACATTGGTAAGATATGTCAATCTATAATAGCTAATTATGAAAAATGGAAAGATTTAGAAAATATTGACTTATTTTACTTTGATAATAACTTCAATATAGAGCATTTAATTTCAGACACAGAAAATATAAATTTTAGATATATTAAAAATTATTATAAAACTAAAATTGAGGATTTTGAAACGATCTCATTATTACATATGTCGATAATTTTATTTAGAATAATTAGATACCGTTTCAAAAATAATTTTCCTTCAGCTCTTTTGTGTTATGTAATTGCTATTTATTGGTTTAATAAAATTTTAAATAAATCCTTGTAAAAAATCTCTATTGAGGTTATTAATCTAAATCATGAAACTCTATTTTGATGGTGCTGATATAGCAGAATTTAATCAAATAAATAATTTAGGTGTTATTTCTGGTATAACTACAAATTTGTCTTTTTGTAAGAAGATAATGAAGGAAAAAAATATTTCTTATTTAGATTTACTTTCATTAATACACAAAGAAATTTCTAAGCTCAATGACTTTTCACTTTCATTTCAATTGTTCAATACTGATCCATCAAAAATGATTGAAGAGGCAGAAGAGTATCAGAATTCCTTTTCCAGTAATGTAAGTTTAAAAATCAAAGTGCCATTTAGTAATGACAACTGTTTTGTTATAAGTGAACTTATTAAAAGAGGCATTAAGGTAAACGCAACATGTGTAACAGGTTTTATGCAAGGCGTTGTCGCAGCTAATATGGGATGTTCATATATATCATACTTTTGGGGGAAAATGACTGATGAGGACATTGATCCAAAAAGCATAATATATGATGTTAAAAATTTGATTGAAAAGAATAACTTAAATAAATCATCTCAAATTTTAGTTGGTTCAATAAGACAACCCCAAGTAATTTCAGAGGCCATAAAATGTGGAGCTGATATTGTTACAACACAATTCCAAAATTTCTCAAAATTTTTAAGTCAACTTAAAAGCGATGAAGCTAATATGCTTTTTCAAAACGATTGGAATAGCTAATCAATTAGATAAATTTGAATAAAATATTTATTGCTGGTGGCTCAGGGTTGTTGGGTTACAATTCTGTAAAGTATCTAAACAAAAAAAATTATAAAATTTCATCAACATTTTATGAAAATTTTTATTATCAGGAAAAAAACGTAGATTATTTTAAGTTAAATCTAGTTTCAGAATATGAAACTTCTAATTTAATTGAAAGGATAAGACCTAATATAATATTTAATTTTGCAGGATTAACTAACGTAGAGATTTGTGAAGAAAATCCTATTGCAGCTGATAAATTGAATGTTGGTATAGCAAAGAATCTATCAAAAATAGCTAAATCTCAAAATATACTTTTTGTACAAATGTCTACAGACCACTTATTTGATAAAAACGATTGTTCTTTCACAGAGTCTGATAAAACAAAACCTCTTAATGTTTATAGTGAAACAAAACTTAAAGCAGAGGAATGCGTTTCAGAGAATAATGAGAATTCACTTATAATTAGATCAAATTTTTTTTGTGGTAGTTCTGTTTTTAAAAAATCTTTTATTGATATAATTAAATTAAACTTAAAAAATAACAAAAATATAGAATTATTTAAAAACGTCACATTCACGCCTATATCATTTTTTTTGTTACTTGATTATATTCTCCTTCTTTTGAAAAAAAATAAATCTGGGATATACAATGTATCTAGTAATGAAACTATTACAAAATATGACTTTGGAATTTTATTAGCAAAATATTTTGACTTTGATATAAAACTTATAAGGCCAATACTTTTAGAGGAAAAAAAGCTTGTGCAAAGACCTCAAAATATGTCTTTAGATAATAGTAAATTGAAAAGCGAATTAAATATTAATATTCCAAGTATTGAGGATCAATTTACTATATTCTTTAAAAATCACAATTATGGTAATATCTAAATGAAAAATATTCCTTATGGCAAACATTTCATAGATAATAAAGATATAAAGTCAGTAATTAAGGTATTAAAAAGTAATAACCTTACCCAAGGACCAGTTGTTGAAAAATATGAACAGACATTTGCTAATTATGTTGGTTCAAAGTATGCGGTTTCAGTAAGCAGTTGTTCAGCTGGCTTGCATGTATCAGCATTAGCTTTGGGTCTGACTAAATTTGATAAATTTGTAACCTCGCCCATTACATTTGTATCAACAGTTAGTGCTGGCTTGCATTTAGGTTCAGAGCCTATTTTTTGTGATATAGACTCAAAAACAATTAATATATCAATTGAAAAATTAGAAGAAATTTTAAAAAAAAATAAAAAGAAAATTAAATTAGTCATCCCAGTTCATTTTGCTGGTCTTCCTTGTGATATGAAAAAAATTAAAAATTTGAGCTCAAGGTTTGGTTTTAAGATTTTAGAAGATGCAGCGCACGCTTTAGGTTCAAAATACGATGATGGAAAAAAAGTTGGATCGTGTAAATATTCAGATATTTGTGTTTTTTCAACTCATCCAGTTAAAACTATAGCTACTGCCGAAGGAGGAATGATAACGACAAATAATAAATCGCTTTATAAACGACTTTTAAGGTTAAGAAGTCACGGAATCAACAAAAATAATGGTGTTTTCGAAGACAAGAGTCAAGCTTATACAAAAGGGAGAAGAAACTTATGGTATTATGAGATGAGTGAGCTTGGATTTCATTATAGGTTAAATGACATTCAAAGTGCGTTGGGAATTAGTCAACTAAGCAAAATTAATCAGTTTCTTAAATCTAGAGATAATATAGTACAAACCTATAGAGAGAAAATTGACTCTAAAACTTGTATACCAATACAACCCTATACAAAAAATTCAAGTAATCACCTTTTTGTTGTGAGACTAGATTTTAAAAATACAAAGCTAAGTAAAAACGAAATTATGTTTTTATTAAGAAAACAAAAAATTATTACTCAGGTCCATTATATTCCAATTCCATTACATCTTTACTTTAAAAATAGAGGATATAGCACAAAAAATATCCAAAATTCTATTGATTATTTTAATCATGCCTTAAGCCTTCCTTGTTATTTTTCTCTTACAAAAAAAAACCAGTCAAAAGTTATAAATACAATTCACAAAATTTATAATTTATGATGCGAGTTGGAATTATTGTTCAATGTAGGTATAATTCAAAAAGATTAAAAGGAAAAATTCTTAAAAAAATTAATAACACATCAATACTTGAAATATTAATATCACGTCTTAAAAATGCAAAGCTAGTGGACGATATGTGCTTGGCTATTGCTGACTCTGAAGATGACTATGCAATAGTGAATCTTGCAAAAAAACTTAATATTAATTATATAGTTGGATCAGAAACGGATGTACTCTCCAGGCACTATTTAGCAGCAAAAAAAATGAAATATGATTATATAATCAGAGTTACCTCTGATTGTCCTTTAATTGACCCATTAATAATAGATACTCTAATTAAAGAATTCATTAAAAAAAAAGATATTGATTACTTGTCAAATGCTATATCAAGAAGTTATCCTCTTGGAATGGAGGCAGAGATTTTTACTTTCAACTCACTTTACATATCTCACAATAAAGCAACAAAAGCTTATGACAGGGAGCATGTTACTACATATATCAAAAGTTCAGAATATTTTGTTAAAAGTAATTATAAAAATAAAGTTAATTTACAAAAATATAGATTTACCCTAGACACAAAAGAGGATTTTAATTTGATTTCGAAAATTTATAAAACATTATATCCAGTTAATACGATTTTTAGCTTAGATGATATAATTTCACTAATGAAAAAAAATAAGTCTTTATATAAAATTAATAATCACATTTTGCAAAAAAAATAATGTCCACTATATCTTTTTATGAATACCATAATATATATGGCTTTTGGGGAAAAAAAAATTTTAAAAGTAGTATATTTTTTCCTCAAAGCAATAAAGAGATATTAGTTGAGCATAATAGCTTTGGAGTTAGAGATAATGAATTTAATTTAAAAAAAAGACATAGGAGAAATTTATGTATTGGAGGCTCTCATACATGGGGAGCTGCTATAGATGTAAATAAAAGGTATTCAAATTTATTAAATGATAATTATTTGGATCAAGAATTTATTAATTTTGGACATTGTAGTCTTGGAATTGATCAAATATATTTTTTTTTAAGAAATGAGATAAAAAAATTCAATCCAGATCAAGTTATAATTGAACAATATCCATGGGCCTTACTGAGAACAATAAATAATTATGTAAATGGCTACATCAGACCACATTTTTTATTAAGTCAAAATGGTGAAGTTTATGAAAAAAAGATTAATTACATTTCAAAAATTAAATTGTTCAGAAAACTATTTGGAGGATATTTAAAATTCAATAAAGAATTTAACGAATATCAAAATAATATTTCAAGTGAAAGTCATGATTATGTTGATTATATTGACCCAATTTTTAAAGCTTGGAATCAGCCTTTTTATAAAGATATGTATTATATTAGCGAATATATTTTTAAAAAAATTAAAGCACTTTGTGATGACTTGAAAGTACAATTACTAGTAATAGTAAATATGTCAAAAGAAGAATATTTTAATAGTGATAATAATAACGAATTAATAAATTATAAAATACCTAGATTAAAAACAATCGATATAATGCAAAAACTAAAAATAGATTTTCTAGACTTAGAATTAGAATTTAAAAAAAATAGTCAAAGTCCCTTTTTTGAAGATGGCCATATAAATGATTATGGCAATCATTTAATAGCTGAAAACATTAAGAGATACATATGTTAATATATAAATTATTAAAATTTTCGTTCACCAAAAAAAAAATCAGTGAAAAAGTATTATATCTATTATATTCATCATTTTATTTATTAAATAAAACTGGCCAAAAAAAATCAAAAGACATAAATAGTAAAGATGATGTCTATCCTCTTTTTTAATGAGCATTAAAAATATCTTAATTTTAGGTGACTCTACAAGTATGACAATTGGATGTTATGAATATACTTTTCCATTTATCTTATCAAATCACAGAATTTGGAGGAAAGAAAGTACGATTTATAATTCATCACTCCACGGTTTTGGCTCAGCTGATGCATTAAAATTTTTAAAAAAAAACAATATTAAAGATTTAGATTATATAATTTTAAACATAGGTATTTGTGACTCAATAGCTACTGAAGTTCAAAAAAAATCAAATCAATTAAATTTATTTACAAAAAAAAAATCTTTAAATACAAATAAAATAATTTTTAACGATTGGAATAATAATTTTGATAATTTAATTCATAAGCCTGAAACAGAAAGAGATTTTGAAAAAAATATAAAAAAAATTATTAATTTTGCTAACTCAAAAAAAATCAAAATAATTATTATAGTTCCTGACTCTAATTATTTTTTTCATCCTGGACTAGCAAAAGGGAATTTTGCATATTATAGTTATTATAATCTTTTAGATAAAAGTTCAAATTTTTTAAATTTCAAACATGATAAATTAAAAAAAGCTTTTCAATTAGCTGAAGAAGGTGAATACAAAAAATGTAATGAACTATATCTTCAAATTTTGAATGATAAAATTTCATTCAACTATAGCTTCGAGTTATATTATGCAATAGCAAATAATTATGCTGTTAATGAGGCCAAATTAGGTAATTACCAAGTTTCTTTAAAAAATCTCAAAATCTTGTCAAAAGAGGAAAATATAAGAAAAGAAATAATTTTTTATAACATTTCAATTATATATAAAAAAATTAATGAAAAATCTAAATCTGATAAGTATTTATTACTCTCCAATGATGAGGATATTAATAATTACAAAATAAATGAGAATTTTAGAAATATTATAAAAAAAATAGTATCAAACTTTTCTCTTGATAGCATTGATATAAGATCGCTAGAAAACAAAAATTTTTTTGATCATTGTCATCTAACAAAATCTGGTCATTTAGAACTATCAAATAAACTATCTAATATACTTAATAATGGAGAAATTGTTGACTCTTACAGGGCTAAAATCAAAAATATCTTATTTAATCCCGAATATAGTTTAGGCAATGATAAAAATTTTAATGAATACTTTCAGATACAATCTGAAAAGAAAATTGATTTAAAAAATCAAGTTCAAAATATAAATTTAAAAGCAAATAATAATGGTTCACAAAGTATTGAAATTTTAAGTGGTGTAGATGATGAACTATTTGATGCTATTGAAAGCTATAATAAACACCCGATATTTGTACATATTAATTTTCTTAAAAATATTGATAACTATAAAAATTTTTATTATGGAAAATTTCCAGAATTATTTATAATAACAATATGTCAGCATATTTTTAATTTTTTACATTTACATAACTCATTTGATGGTTTAACAATCGATGGAAACCTATTTCTAGATAAGGAAAAAAGAGAAAATATATTTAAAAATTTAAATCTAACTAATGATTTAGACTCAATTTTCAATTTTAAAAATATTGATATAAAAGATTGTCTTAATAAAATAAAAGACAAAATTAGTTTTCATATGAATAAATTGCCTAAAGAAAATCAAATATATGATAGAAGAAAATTTACAATGTATTGGTATTTTAGAGAGTCAATAAAATTTGGTACTCAATCTCGCAATTCTATGTTTTATAATTTTATTGAGTTACAAAACATATATGAGGCAGCAGTATTATCTATTGGTTTATCTAAATATATTCAATCTAAACAGATTAATTATTTCGAGAATATAAAATTGAAAATAGAGCAAATTTCTAAATTAAACGAGAAATTTATTATAAGTAATGAAAGTTCCTTAAAATTTTTTCAATCATTTGATTTAAATAATTATAAAAATAACCTAAATAAAATTATTAATTAATAATGAATATTTTAGGTATTTCTGCTTTTTATCATTCAAGTTCTGTTTCAATTTTAAAAAATGGTAAAATATTTTCTGCTGCAGAAGAAGAAAGATTTACTAGAATTAAACATGATAAAAATTTTCCTTTTAATGCTTTAGAATTTTGTCTCAGAAGTGCGAATTTGGATATTCAAGATATTGATTTAGTTGCTTATTACGAAAAACCCTCAATAAAATTTACAAGATTGTTAGCTTCTTATATTGCTAATTTTCCAAAAGGTTACTCATCCTATAATAAAGTATTTCCAGAATGGCTGAGTAAAAATTTAAATTTTAAATCAAAATTAAGAAATTATTTAAATTACAGCAAAGATATTTTTTTCTGCCCACATCATATTTCACATATGTCAAGTGCTTATTACCCCTCTCCATTCCTAAGTTCAGCTATAGTTTCAATGGACGGTGTTGGAGAATGGACAACACTAGGAGTCGGCCAAGGTAAAGATAATAAAATTAGCATGTTGAAAAAAATAAATTTTCCTCATTCACTTGGATTATTTTATTCGGCATTTACACACTATTGTGGATTTAAGGTTAATTCTGGAGAATATAAACTTATGGGATTAGCCCCATATGGTGAACCAACTTTTTTGAATAAAATTTTAAATAATATGATTGATATAAAAGATGACGGGTCTTTTTTGTTAAATATGAAATACTTTGATTACGATTTAAATGAAAATATGATAAACAACTTTTTTGAACAGCTTTTTCAAAATCCTCGAAGAAAATCTGAGTCAGAGTTGACTAAATTTTATATGGACATTGCTTCATCTGTTCAAAAAGTATTAGAAATTATACTGATTAAAATTGTAAATTTTACTTACAAAATAACAAAGGAAAAGAACCTATGTTTAGCCGGTGGCGTAGCATTAAATTGTGTAGCAAATTCAAAAATTTTAAACAATTCTGGATTTGAAAATATTTGGATACAACCAGCCTCAGGAGACTCAGGTGGAAGTTTGGGCTGTGCTTTAAATGCATGGCATCATTTAAAAGATAATAAAAAAAATATTTTATCTACTAGTGCACTAGATTATCAAGCAGGATCCCTTTTAGGTAGCTTTTACAATAATCAAGAAATAAAAAAATTTTTAGAAAAAAATAAAATTAAATATAAATTTTTTGAAAATGATTTATTGTCAAAAAAAATTGCAATGTATTTATCAAGAAATAAAGTAGTTGGTAGGTTCTTTGGAAAAATGGAATTTGGTCCAAGAGCCTTAGGAAATAGAAGCATATTAGCTAATCCTCTAACAAACGATATTCAGGAAAAATTAAACATTAAAATAAAATTTAGAGAAAACTTTAGGCCATTCGCTCCAGCTGTTATGTACGACAAATTTAATTATTTTTTTGAACTGCATAGCAATGATAAAAATGAAAAATCTCCCTATATGTTATTTACAGCTCATGTAAAGGGCCACAAAGAGGCACCTAATTCTGATAATTGGAGAGAAAAGCTAAAAAATAATATTTCGCCTCTCCCTGGTATTACACATGTAGATGGAAGTGCAAGAGTTCAGACCGTTCATCCTGAAATAAATACTGAATTTTATAATTTAATCAGAGATTTTTATGAGATTACCGATTGTCCAGTGTTAATAAATACTTCATTTAATATTCGCGGTGAGCCTATCGTCGAGTCACCTTCAGATGCATATAATTGTTTTATTAATACTGGTATTGATATCCTTATGTTAGGAAATTTCATAATAACTAAAGATCATACCAATGATAAAATTGATAAAAAATATATAGAGTCTTTTGAATTAGATTAATATGAATAAAATAATAACACTAATAATATATTTAATTTTAGTAATACCAATAGGTACAATTTTCAAAATATTTCGTATTGATCCATTAAAAAAAAACTTCAAGAAATTGAAAAAGAACAAAACATACTGGAAATAAAAGTATTTGATTTCAATTATTTACAAATTTAAAAATAAAGGATACTCAAATTTAAAAAAAGAGAAAAAAATACAACTTGTAGAAAAATTAAAATATGATTTTGAAAATTATTTTAATACTCCACCAATCAAAATATTAGAAAATTATGATTTAAAATATAAAAATCTTTTTATTAAATCTACTATTTTGAATAAAATTTTAAATAAACAATTTAATCAATATTTATTATTTTCTTATGGATTAGGTAAATATATTTTTTTTCCAGCTCCTAATGTAATAATTCAACATATAAAAGATTTAAACTATTTTAAAATTAACTTTTTAATTTCGAAAATATTATGGTTTATTTATAAGATAAGATTTTTTCTAAGTGGCACCTTTGAACTTTTAAGTATATTCAATTATTTTTTTTTTAATAAAAACTATAATTTATCAGATAAAAGTAAATACGATAAAATATTTTTCTTAAATTCATTAGCTGATGGAAATTTCACTTTCAATTCAAATACTGAAAATGTAGTAACATGGATATACGAAAATTTTGTTCAAGGTAAAAATTTTCGATCAGTTCTTTTAGTTCATTCTAATAATAATTTTCAAAATAATAAAAAATTTAAAAATATAGAAATAAGATACTCTAGATATCCTTTTATATTTAAAAATAAAAAATCAAAATTCTTCTTTTTAATGAAATCATTAAAAGATTATTGCTCATATTTTTTTAAAATTTTTATAAAAAAGTATGACTTTAATATGATACTTATGAAAGAGCATTTCATTAATTTATTAAGTAATCTATATGACTCTCCATATGATATGATCTTATTTAACAATAGTGATTATTTATCAAGACCATTATGGTCATACAATAAAATCGTTGACTCAAAAGTCTATTTTTATTTTTATTCGACAAATTATTTTAAATTCAAGAAAAATAATTTTCGAAATAGGTTTCCTTTTGGTTATAAATCTATGACTTGGTCAAATTATATTTTTTGGAATAACACACATGCTAATCATTTTAGAAATTTTAATAAACACAAATATATTATTATTAAAAAGCCAGTCTCCTTTTCTGATGGTGCACACGATATAAAAGTTAATAGAAAATTTAAGAAAATTATATCAATCTTTAACGTACAACCAATAAAGTATGAAAACTATATAGATTATTGTTTACATGATATAGATGATTATTATAACGATAAAAATTGTATCCAATTTTATAATGATTTGATCGAATTATTTGACCAGAGCACGCTTATTTTAATTAAGGAAAAAAGATTCAACCCTTATATTTCAAAAAATTATTCTGATTATACAAATAAAATATCTAATCTTAAAAATGTGCAATTTGTTAAAAATAATATTTCACCATACAAATTAATCAATAAATCTAATATTGTTATTTCAATTCCATTTTCTTCTGCATCAATTATGGCAAATTACCATAATGTCAAATCCTATTATTATGATCCAACAAATTCTTTAACTCAAAAAGACTCACCATTTAAAATAAAAATATTAAACAATAAAAATATTAGTAATATTTTATGATATATGAATATTTACTCATTTTCATTTCGAGTTATGAATATGGATATGGTCATGAAAAAAGATTATCTTTACTAAAAAAACTTTTAAATAAAAAAAATAAGAAATGTAAGTTGATTAATGTTTGTAATTTTAAAAATGAAAAGAGTTCTGTATTTAAATTATCAAAATTATCTAATCAATTAATAGTTGATGTAACTAACAGAAATTTTTTAAAAGACAATAAAGAATTTTTAGTTTTTATAAAAGGCATTGCTCCAAAAAAAAAAATAATTGTTTTTGACTCTTTTGATAAATATTCAATTAACAAAAATATTGAAAAAGGAAAAAATATTTCTTTCATAATTCCGTACTTATTTAATTATTCTAGAAAAAAAAATTTTTATAATGGATTGAAATATTTTCTAGTTCCAAATAAACAAAAATATATAAAAAAAAAAATTAATAAAGAGACAAGACGAATATTAATTTCTTTTGGTGGCTCTGATTTAAGGAATTTATCAACAAAAATTATTAAAAAACTTGATAGTTTTGAAAATCAAAAATTAGATGTAAAAATTTTAGTTGGAAAGTTTTCTAAATCTTCTCTAATTAAGAAAAATTTATTGAATAAACACAATGTTTCACTCATTAAATCTAATGATATATACAAATATTTTTTTTGGTCAGACTTATCTATTTTATCCAGTGGACTTTCGAAATACGAGGCCATTTACACAAGAACACCCTCTATTATTGTAGAATCTAGTAAAGATGACAATCTACTGAACAAATATTTAAAAAAACAAAGATCCAATATATTTATTAAAGAGCAAATATTTTTAAATAATTTTGATTACTTATTTAAAAAATTCATTAATTATGAGTTTCGTAGAAATTTACACCTTAATTGTAATAATTTAATTGATAATAAAGGTTTTGAAAGAATTTACCATTTACTAAAATAAGATTAATAAATAAACTCTTCTTAATTATGACTACTGTTATTGCTGAAGCAGGATCAAACCACCAACAGAGTTTTAGCATGGCTAAAGAGTTAATTGATGCTGCAGTTTTTAGTAAAGCTAATATTGTAAAGTTTCAGCTTTTTAAAGCTGACAGTTTATATAGTAATAAAAAATCAAATCTTTATAAAATATTTAAATCAATTGAATTAAATCAAAAATGGTTACCTGATTTAATAAAATATTCACGAAAAAAAAAAATTTCATTTTGTTGTTCATTTTTTGATGATAAAAGCTTTAGCTTTTTGAAAAAAATTAATATTTCTCATTTAAAAGTTGCATCATCAGAATTAACAAATTTTAACCTATTGTCGAAATTAGGCACAATTGATAAAAATCTTTATATATCAACTGGTATGGCAGATCTTGGTGATATAATAAGTTCAATTAATTATTTAAAAAAAATTAATAAATCTAAGTTGACAATCATGCAGTGTTCTTCAATTTACCCATCTCAGCACAGTGATGCAAATGTGAATGTTATTAAGCTTTACAAAAGCATATTTCCTAATGATAAAATAGGATATTCTGATCACACTTTAGATAATGTTTCTGCAATTGCAGCTTTAACTCTTGGCGCAGAGGTGTTTGAAAAACATTTTACTATAAATAAAAAATTCATAGGACCTGATCATAAATATGCACTGGAGCCAAAAGAATTAAAAAACTATGTTGAAGATTTGAAGAATACAAAAAAATCTCTTGGATCTAATGAAAAATTATTTTTACATAAAGAAAGACAAACATCTAGAAGAAAAGGAATATTTGCAAAAAAAAATATTAAATATGGTAGTAAAGTTAGCTCTTCCAATCTTTTTTTGGACTCTCCTCCAGTGGGTATTGATGCTAAGTACATATCTTTAGTTACTGATTTTAGAGTAAAAAAAAATATAAAATCAGGTGATCCAATTTTTTGGAAAGATATTGATATTAAAAAATGATATTGACAAGAAATTATAGAGAAATCACCAAAAAATCTGATTTTAATAGTATTTACCAATCAGTTATGGATGAGAAGATATTTATAATTAAAAATTTTTTAGAAAGTAATTATTGCTCAGAAATCCAACAAAAAGTAATAAATTATAGAAAAACAATTCAAAGCTCAAATTTAGATAGATTAAACTCTGAAATATCTTTTGTTAGAAGAGATGTAAATCCTATAAATTCAAATACTAAGCATACATTCGACAGTTATTGTATCTCAACTTTTGATAAAAAGAATGACTATATTTTTTCTTGTACTTCAGATATTTTTGAAAAATTAAAATTTTTTTATTTATCTATTACCAATAAAAAATTCAAATTTGGCAAGACTAGCTCTGAAAAAGGATTTCGACCGCAATTAATTCACTATCCTGTTGGAGGAGGGCATTTTGATTATCATTCTCATCCATTAATGCCACAAGAAATTGGTTTGATACTAAATCTCAGTGAACCTGGAAAGGACTATAAAACAGGATCAACTGTTTTTAAAATAAAAAATCAAGAGATAGATATTTTTGAATCACATAAACAAGGTTATTTAGCAATATTTAAATACGATCTTTTACATAAAGTTACAGAAGTGGATCCTGGCAAAAAAATAGATTTTAACAAAGGAAGATTTTCAGCAATCTTACCAGTCTTATAATTATATGGATACTAATAAAATTTTTATATTTGGAAATGGTGAAATTTCTCAAATGGTGTCATATTATTTTCAAAAAGAGAATAAATTTGATATTTTAGGCTACGTCGTTGATGATGACAAGTTTAAAGAAAATAGTTTTTTAAAAAAAAAAATCATAACAACATCAGAACTTATTACTGAGTATAGTTCAAAAGATATAAAATTACATATAGCAATTAGTTATACAAATCTAAATAAAAACAGACAGAGAATTTATCTAGATCTAAAAAAACATAATTTTAAATTTGTTTCTTATATATCTGATAAAATTTATCAAGGTTCTAACGTAATTTTTGGAGAAAATTGTTTTATTCAGGAAAATCAAACAATCCAAGATAACGTCAACATTGGTAACAATGTCATGATTTGGGCTGGTAACCATATAGGTCATAATTCTAAAATAGGTAATCACACTTATATCTCTTCACACAATGTTATATCTGGTCATGTAAGTATAGGCGAAAGATGCTTTATTGGAGTTAATTCATCATTTAAAGATTTTATTTCTATTGGTAATGATTGTTTAATTGGTATGTGCTCCAAGATTATGAGTGATATAAAAGACAATTCTGTGGTACTGGAAGAACCATCTAAAATACTTGACGGAAATTCAAGACAAGCAAAGTTTATAAAAAATAAAATTTAATGGAAAATGTAATTTGGGAGAAAAAAGGTTTGGTAATTAAGCCTGATAAAAAAAAATTTTTTTCTAGGTCCCACGCTATGATACCAACTCCATTTAAGTTGAAGAAAGGTATTTATAGAATTTTCTTCTCTGGAAGAAACTATAAAAATCAATCTCATATTTGTTCGGTTACTATTGATATCAATAAAAATTTTAAGATAATTTCAAAAAACTCCAAACCAATTTTATCACCGGGTAAGCTCGGAACCTTTGATGATAACGGAGTAACACCATCATGTTTAATAAAGCTAAAACCAAACACTTTAGGTCTTTTTTATATTGGATGGAATCCAGGATCGACTGTAAGAATGCATTTATTTGGCGGGCTGGCGATAAGTGAAGATAATGGGAAAACTTTTAAGAGATGGTCAGAGGCCCCTATAATCGAAAGGAATTCATACAATCCATATTTAAATACTGCCCCATGGGTTATTAAAGTTAATAACAAATATTTAATGTATTATGTTTCTGGCACTAAATGGATAAATAAAAATTTGCCAAGATATAATATTAAAATAGCATATTCAAACGACGGTTTTTCTTGGAAATATAAAAATGATGTTTGTATAAATTTTAAAAATAGATCTGAAAATGCTTTAGCAAGACCATTTGTGTTTAGAGATAATAATAAATGGAAAATGTTTTTTTCATCTAAAGGCAAAAATTATAAACTGGGATATGCAGAGTCAAATGATGCAATTAACTGGCAAAGAAAGGATAAAGTTATTAAATTTAAAAAAAGTAATACAAGTTTTGATAGCGAAATGATGGAATACTTCAGTGTTATAAAAGAGAACAACAAATATTTTATGTTTTATAATGGAAATAATTATGGATCTGAGGGTATAGCTCTTGCTATTGGCATAAATAAAAATTAAATATGCTATCTATAATGCAGCCTCATTTTGCTCCCTGGTTAGGATATTTTTACCTTATAATCAAATCCGATAAGTTTATTATATTAGATAATGTTCAATTTGATAAGAGATCATGGCAACAAAGAAATTTGATATCAAATTCCAATAAAAGTGAATGGTTAACTATACCAGTAATGTCAAAAGGAAAATTTGCTCAAAAAATAAATCAAGTGAAGGTAGATTACAATTCTGATTTTATTAGAAAACACTTATCAAAAATTTTTCATAACTATAATAATCATAAATATTTTGACTCTGTATATTCAATATTAGAAAAAATATATACCAAGAAATATGAATATCTCATTGATTTAAACTTAGATCTATTAAATGAAATTTGTTCTTATCTAAAATTTAGTTTTAATTATGAATTAGCCTCAGATTTAGATATCCGAGGCTCAAAAGCAGATTTAATTTACAACATTATTAATTATTATAACGAAATTTCATATATTTCCCCACTAGGATCCAAGTCTTATATTGAGAATTCAAAATTATTTAAAGATTTAGATGTTAAATATATAAAATATAAACCAATTGACTACACTGAAAAAAATAAATTTTTATCTAATTTATCTATTATTGACTTACTTTTTCATAAAGGACCAAATGGTTTGAATTACATAGAAAAAAGTTTTTACTTAGATTAATCATGAATTATTTCTTTTTACTAAATAGTATTGATAAAAATTTAAATAGTAAAATAGATATCTTTAATCAAGCCCCAATGAAAAGTTTTTATAAAAATAGTATTAAAAAAAAATATATTAAAATCTTTTTTGTTAAAAATAATAAATGGGAAATTATTGAATATGATTCAATTTTTCCTTATGAAATCAAATCTTATAAATTAAATGAACTTAATGAAAAATATGGAAAACAATCTTTTTTTCTAGGGTTATTTGATAGGAACCAAGATATCTTTCAAGATAGTATTTATATGAATTCAGAACCAACCTGGAGATCAAACATATCAATTCAATCCAAGCACTCGTCTGCATCATATCAAGGAGAGATACCTTATTCTATTACACAAAAAAATATTTCACTAGTTAGTTGTAATCCAATGACTCAATTTTCTAATAACGTAAGATCTTTTTTTTACTTAGTTAATTTATTTAATGAGCCAATAAAATCAGAATTTACCGTAAGTATTATTAACAATAAAAAAGAAAATATTGCTAATTTAAAATGCT
This sequence comes from uncultured Alphaproteobacteria bacterium, assembly GCA_902546975.1. Lineage (GTDB taxonomy): Bacteria > Pseudomonadota > Alphaproteobacteria > HIMB59 > HIMB59 > HIMB59. Next base: position 76,506 of record CACCLU010000001.1, on the reverse strand, counting down.
ATACAAATACTGTTAATTATTTTGATATTTCAAAATATTATGAAAATAATGAAGTATTAATTTTTAAATCAACAAGACATGGTGGTATTCCTATTTATTTTAATTTTTCCACAGATTATCATTCATTATCGCTAGAGCACACCCACCCACCTATAGAATATGTATATGGTGGAGACAGGTTTAAAATTCAAAAAGAGAAGAAAGAATTTTGGTTCAAAAGTTAAAAACAAAAATGAATAAAATTTATTCAAACAATTATGCCTATAAAATAAGAAATTTATTTAAAATACGCCCAAATTTGTATGTTACACCACCTAAAAAAAATAAATCGGTTAGTGATTTTTTTTATTGGTCAAATATAAAAGATTTTCAAACTCAATTTGCTCTTATGAATATAGGCTCACATATCTTACCAAATTTAAAACAAAAAGATAATATTGAAATATATATTTACAACTATGATGGAAAATTTTTAAAAAAATTAAATTTTGTTTTAGATGACTTACAAAGTATAAAAATAAATTTTTCTAAATATAATTTAAATGGGTTTGGTTCTTTTTTTGTTTTCCACAAATTAGATAATCTTGATTATCTTTCTGATAATAATATTTTTGTCACTGAAAGAGGTTATGTTGGTTACAAAAATAAGTATTCAGTTTGGAATTACATGCATGGTAATCACAATGCTGCCTACCTTGATGATAGCAATACCATAAAATCACTTATGCCTACTTCATTTTTTTTTAATGAGTATATTCCGCAAACAAGATTCGATGATGTCAATGAATTCAAATTAATATTCAATAATGTAAATAATTTTCCTATCCCTTTTAAAATCGAGCTTTATGGAATAGATAATGAATTAATTGATATATTAAGCTATAAGTGTAATTATCTTAATACCCTAGAAATCAAAGTAGTAAAAAAAGATAAATTAATTAAATTTGTAAAAATAAAATCAAAATTATTGTTTTGTAGACCTGTAATTTTTAAATATCAACTAAATGATTTTGATATATACCATGGATAGGATTTTCAAATCAATTAATTTTAGAGTAAATAAAATTAAAAATTATATTTTCTTTAAAATATTAAAATTAAAATATGTAAAATTAGTTAATCATAATAGAGTGAATATTAAATTTCTAATAACAAATGATATAACAGATTATCGAGCAAAAAGTTTTTCCACAAAAGAGCCTAAAACATTAAATTGGATTGAAAAATTTGAAAAAGATAAATGTTTTTGGGATATTGGATCTAATGTTGGTGTCTACACAATATATGCAAAATTATTAAACAAATCCTTAAATGTAATATCTTTTGAGCCGTCATTTAAAAATTTAAATATTCTGTATGAAAATTTAAAGTTAAATAATTTAAATAATTCTATTACAATTTTTCCTTTGCCATTATCTAATAATAAAAGTATAGGAAACTTTGTTTTGGGAGATGACGTAGATGGTGGTGCAAATTCAATGTTAAATTTATTAGATAATTTTAATCAAACCAAATATATAAATTCATTTAGATCTACAACTCTTTCAGTCAATAATTTAATTAATGAATTTAACTTTCCTAAACCTGATTATATTAAGATTGATGTTGATGGAAATGAAATGAATATATTAAATGGGATATGTAATCACTATAATTCAATTAAAGAAATTTTAATTGAGATCGATGATTTTCAAAATAATATAGACAAAGTTGAGAATTTTATGAGAGATAAAAACTTTCTTTTATCAGATATAGAAAATTTTGGTAAAGAAAATAAAACTGCTAATACTTTATTTAAAAGACAATGAAAAAAAAAATAATTGGACTTATACCTGCAAGACTTAAATCAACAAGATTAAAAGAAAAAGCCCTTTTAGATATCAAAGGTATGCCAATGATTGTACATACTATGAAAAGAGCGATGTTAAGTAAAAAACTTGATGATGTTATAGTTTGCACAGACAATAAAGAAATAAAGAAAGAGATTTTAAGGTTTGGTGGTAAATGCATGATGACATCTAAGACGCATAAAAATGGAACTGAAAGAATTGCTGAAGTTGCAAAGAAAATAAATGCTGATTTATATGTAGATATACAAGGTGATGAGCCTTTGATTAATCCTAATCACATAGATAAATTAATATCATTTCATCAAAAAAATAAAAAATTTGATATTGTAGTGCCCTATTTAAATATAAAACCCAGTAAAAGTGATAAAAATATAGTTAAAGTTGTTTCTTCAAAAAATAGAGTAGTATATTTTTCAAGAAGCAATTGTCCTTATTTTTTCAAATTTGGAGCAAAATACCTAAAAAAACATCTATCGATTATAAGTTTTAAAAGAAAAAGTCTTATTGATTTCGCTAAATTTAAAAGAGGATATTTGGAAAAAATTGAGTCAATAGAATTAATGAGAGCAATTGAAAATAATCAATTAATTGGTACTTTTAAACTAGTTGGTGACTCATTTTCTGTTGATGTAAAAAAAAATATTTTAGCTGCCAGAAAATTAATGACCAAAGATGAATTTTACAAAAAATACAAATAATTTAATTATCTTTGATTTAGACGGTGTATTAATTGATTCAAGGAATAATATGGAAAATTCTTGGAGCCATGTTAAAAATTTATTAAACCTCAAACAAAATTTTTCTGATTATTATGAATTTATAGGATTACCTTTTGAGGAAATTTTAAAAAAAATCGGTATTAACGATTATAATTTGATTTCAAAAATTAAAATTGAGTATGAAAAAAATTCAAAAAAAAATTTAAATAAAATTAAATTTTATCCTGGAGTAAAATCTACACTTAAATATTTAATTAAAAAAAATTATAAGTTATCGATTATAACATCAAAAAATATGGAAAGAACAAAATTAATATTAAAAGATTATTTAAACTATTTTAACAGCATAAATACACCAGATTTAAATATTAAGTCTAAGCCATATCCCGACCAAATTTTTTATGCAATCAAAAAAGCTGAGTCTTCCTATAAAAATACAATATTTATTGGGGATAGTGCTTTTGATAAAGAGGCAGCAAAGGCAGCAGGTGTAAAATTTTTTTATGCTTCATACGGATATGGAAATATAAGTAATAGACATTCCCTAAATAAATTTACAGAAATTAAAAATATTGTCTAATCAATCGAATTTTATTAACAATTTTAAATACAAAGATTATAAATTATTATCTTCAAGGTTTTTTTTTAATTCCCATAATAGTTTAAAACTTAAAAAAAAAAGTTTGTACTTTATAATTTTCAAAAATATTATTAATTTAATAATCACTACTTCAAAAATTTTTTTTAATTTTTTTATTAATAAATTTAATAGCAATCTTTATGATAAAACAAGGTATTTTGAAAAAAGAAATTTAATTATTTCTCATTATGATTGTCAGAAAAACACAGATTATATTTTTGGAAGTTTATTTGATGAAGATTATAACAAAAAAAGTGTTTCTCAATATATAACCCATTTAGATAATGAATTGAAAAGTTCAAAAATTTCACCAAATTTTTTTAAAACTAACCTACTTAGTCAAATTAAAATTATTTTAGATCTTTTTATAATCTCTTTCAGAGTTCTATATAAGGATGAATATAAGAATATTTTTGATGATCAAAATCTTTCAAAATATTTATCCTTGAGTTATATGGAATATGACTCATATTGTAATTTGTTAATATTTGAAGTTTTGAAAAAAAATATTAATTTTTATAGTTTTGAAAATATAATAACTACCTTCGAGGGTCATCCTTGGGAAATCCTTATTTTTTTCTATTTAAATAAAAAAAAATTAAACTCATATGCTTATTTGCATACATTTTTAAAAAAAAATTCGCCTTATTTAAATTTACCATATAATTTCCAACCAGGTGAAATCTTAACTGTTGGTAAAGAAATGAATAATATCATTTCTAGTGAACTAAATTTATTAAATCACAAATTAAAAATCATAGGTTCAAAAAAAAATAACCCGCATAGAATTTATGAAAACATTAAAATTAATAAATCATTAAAGAATATTCTATTGATACCAGAGGCTATTGATGATGAAGTAGACATCTTTTTAAAATTTATTGACTCATATAAGTTTTCTAATTTAAATATAAAAATTAAGCTACATCCTTTTTACTCATATAGTGATAAAATTAAAATTTATGATAAGTACATCACTAAATTAAATTTAGAAGAGATCGTAAAAAATGTAGATATAGTTATTTATAGGGGCACATCAACAATATTTGAATTGATACATAATAATTTAATATTTTTTTATTTGTCATATGGTAAAGGTACTACTAGAGATCCTCTATTTTATTATAATGATAAATTTATCATCGATTTAGATAATATTGAGAGTTTTTTGAAAACATTAGAAAATCTTCCAAAAAATCAAAATTTAATTAATGAAGTTAATTTATTACGAAAAAAAATTTTTAATTATTATGAACCTTTTAATAGATACAATTTACCGTGATGAAAAATACTACTATAGTTGTATTCACCTATAAAAGAGCTTTTCAACTTGATGCTTTTATCAAATCAGCCATAGACTATTATCCTTATCTAAAATTGCCTATAAATATAGTTTATCATTATGATCCAATTCATGATGAGTCATATGAAAAACTTTTTTTAAAATGGAATGATTTTATAAAAGTATATAAAAGAGGGAAAAATAATAGTTCATTTAATTATTTTGATCTTTTTAGACCTTTTAATCTATTATGGTACCTTAAGTTTAGTTGGTTAAGAAGATATTATGATGATTTCAAAGATATACTATTGAAAATTATATCAAATTCAAAATCTCCATTTTTTATTCTCTCTACTGATGATCAAGTGTTTTATAAAAATGTTTTCATTCATGAAAAAATTTTCGAAACAATATCGTTATCTCCAAAAAAATATACAATGAGATTAACATCAAATTTCAAATTTAAAGATGAAAACATTGAAAAAAATTTAAATAAATATCAAATAGAAAATTACAAATATTTATATTGGAAAGCAAGTAAGCAACCAAAAAATACATTTTGGAAATATAGATTTAATGTTGATGGAACAATTTTTGAAACTCAATACCTTTATAAATTTCTCAATAAATTTATTTTTAATATGCCAACAACACTAGAAAGCATTGGATTATGGGAGTCTAGGTTTAGAGGTTACTATAATGAATGCCTTGGTTCCCACGATAGATCGTTTATAGGTTTACAGCTATCTAATATACAAACAAGTATAAATACGCCCTCTGCAAAATTTGATTTGAATTATCTTATGAAACTTTATCTTGAAGATTTTTATCTAAAAACAAGCGACCTTGAAATTAATGAAGAAAAATATATTTTCATTCCTAGAAAAATTCCTATATCAAATAGTAGTTCAAAATATTTTTTATATGAAAATAACAAATTAGTTAATGCAGAAAAATAATTTTTTAAATATTTTGATAATATAATAATATGTGCTAACTTTTAAATATATCTCTTTAACAAATATGAACAAGAAAAAATTAATTTTGTTGTCAATTCCGGTATTGTTAGCTTTTTTATTTTTTTACTTTGTTTTTTCTAAATCTATTGGGGACAGTAATAGTTTTACAACAATAAAAAAATTAATTCCACAAGATGCAAAGAATATTTTAAGAAAAACGCTATATCCTCATAGAGAAAAAGATATAAAAATAAAAGTTTTAGAAAAAGAAAATGCTTATTTATTTAATGAAATCAAAAATTTAACTAGAATAGAAAATGAATGGATTGAAGAGTCAATAGGTAATTTCAATAAACAGAAATTTAAAATTGTATCTAATAAACTGCCATATACAGAGATAATATCTGAAAATTCAGAAAATAGATTTAGCTCTGGAAACAAAAATAAAAATAATTATGCCGACAAGGATAATCTCGTAAACGAACCAATTTATGGGCAAGTTTCAGAGCAATTCATAATTGATGATTTTTATCTTCCACTCGTAAAACGCGGTAATCAATCTGAAAAACCATTAGGTTATATAGATACATATGATGAAAAAATTTTATTTTTATCAGGAAATTCAAGATACATATACTTAATAAATTTTGATAATGGTCTTGAAATTGAGTACTTACAAAGTAACTTGCATCAAATTATTTCTGGTTTTAAGAACTTCATTCCAAGTAAGTTTGGTGTAAAAGACATATTAGTAAAAAATGACATACTATATGTTTCATATACAAATGAGTTGACCGATAATTGTTATAATTTAAATATTGCATTCGCAGAATTAGGAACAAAAAAATTAAAATTTGAAAATTTGAATTTTTCTAACAACGATCTTTGTATCCTAGAGTCTGAAAGGTTCAACCCTCATGCTGCTGGTGGAAGGATTATAAGTTATGAAAAAGATAGTTTGATATTCTCATATGGCTCATTTTCAAATTTCGAAAAATTATTTGATGATATTGGGTATTTTGGAAAAAATATTATTATCAACTTAAATACCTTGGAAACTAGAGTAATCTCAAAAGGGCATAGAAATGTTCAGGGTCTCTACTATGATAATGATGAAAGAATCATACTTTCCTCAGAGCATGGCCCAAAGGGAGGAGATGAAGTGAATATAGTAAAATTAAATAACAAGATACTGAATTACGGCTGGCCTTATGCTTCATATGGCGAACACTATAATGAAGAGTCAAAAAAATTAGCACCATTAAAAAAATCTCATTCTGAATTTGGTTATGAGGAACCTCATATTTACTTTACTCCTTCAATCGGTATTTCAGAAATAGATAAATGTGATAAAGCATTTAGCAATATATGTAATCAATATAGCTACATAACTGGATCAATGGGTAACAATTCATTTGAAGGAGATATGTCCATTTTCTTTTTCAATAAAAAAAATAAGGACATAGTCCAGTTACCAATTAACAAAAGAATTAGAGACATGGTTTATTATAAAAAATATTTAGTAATTCTCTCAGAAAATATTCCAGCAATTTCATTAATTCATTCTTCAGAATAAATTCATAAATTTGAACAAAATTTCTGTAGTCATTCCAACAATAGGCGAAAGCTTTTTAAACAATACTATCGAAAAATTATTATGTGGTAGTTTAATTCCTGATGAGATAATTGTTGTTATACCTAAAAACTTTTATCATAAAATTAATAATATTAATTTTCATAAATGCGTAAAAATTTTAGTTCATGAACATGCATCTCAAGTTTCACAAAGAATCTTTGGTTTTAAAAATGCTATTAATGAGTTAATTTTGCAACTAGATGCAGATATCATTTTAGATAAACATTGTCTAAATGAACTAGTTTTAGCCTTAAATAATAAAAAATTACATTGTGTTTCGCCAAAATACTCTACCGATTTGAATTATAATGTTTCTTTTTTTAAAATTTTTTTTTTAAATTACTTTATCAAGAGAGAGAGAAGTATGAAATTCTGGGATACATGGTTTCATAGGCATTATGAAGAATATGATAATAAGCTTTTGATTACTAAGTGGTTACCTGGGGGATGCATATTGCACAGAAAAAAAAATTTAATATTAGAAAATTATTACAAATATAAAGGAAAAGCTTTTGATGAAGATCTAATACACTCATTTAAATTAAATAATAATGGGATAAGATTATGTGTAGCAAAAAAAGCATTAGCTAGAAGTCTAAATTATAAGCAGTACGATCATATAAACTATGAAGATTTATTTCATTACATATTCAGAGTTTATAAAATAAAAAAAAATATTGCTAAGGAGTCAAGAGGAAGTTTCATTTTTTATCACATTTGGTTTTTACAATGGTTCTTTTTAGAAGTTATTAGATATTTTAAATCTAAGTTTTTTTAGCAATCAGAAGTTTGGCATTTTTATTAACTTTATAATTACCATATTTATTTATTTTATTCTCAACTAATATTTTTAGGTCTTTGACAATTGTCTCGTCGTAATAAGTTGTTGCTTTATACATTTTAAGATAGTCATTAAATCTCGGGATAACTAGTTCATTTTTGAAATTATAAACTTTTGTCATTTTAAATTTATTATTAAAATATTTTTTTAAAAATTTTTTATAAAAATTCAGAGACTCATCAACATTTTTTGGAATTTTTTTTATCGAATTTACATCTTCAACCATAGTGTGAGGATAGCTTGGAACAGTTACTATAAACTTTCCAGAGGGATTAAGTAATTTATAGCAATAATCTAATATTTTCTTTGGATTTGAAGAGTAATAAAGCGAGTAGGATGAATGAAAAATGTCTATTTTTTCGAAAAAAAATTTATTGATTTTATCCATATCCTTTACATAAGTTTTAATTTTTTTTCCATTAATCTTGTTATTAAGTATATTTATAGATTTTTTTGATAGATCTACACAGTGTATCAAATTTTCTTCACCAATTTTATTTACAAGAAATTCAGCTTGTGCGCCATTCCCACAGCCTAAATCTAAAATATTTGAATTTTTCCTGAATTTTATCTTATTGTATTGCCAAGAAATAAGATCGTTTGATGAATATTTTGAGTTAATACTTAATCTGGTATTTAAGTGAATACCAGATACTGATTGTTTTTTTATTTTACCTTGATATTTCGAGAGTTTCATTTCAATTTATAGTATATATATTTAATTTTTATTATGAAAAGAATTTTAATAATTTCAGCACATCCTGATGATGAGATTCTTGGCTGCGCTGGCTATATATCAAATCATGTAAAACTTGGTAATAAAGTTTTTGTTTTATATTTATCTGAGGGTGTAACAGCAAGGTATGCAAAAAAAGATCTTAGAACAAAAAAAATAATTACTGAAATAAATAATAGAAAAAATATGGCTGAGAGATGTTCTAAATATTTAAAATTTGAAATATGTGATTTTCTAAATTTTGAAAATCTAAGAATGCATAATTTAGATATATTAGATTTAGTTAAGTTAATTAGTAAATATATAAATCATTATAAACCAGATATTATTTTATCAAATCATTCTGGAGATTTGAATTCTGATCATAGAGTAGCTTTTGAAGCCACATACACTGCTTTAAGACCATATACGGTCAAAAAAAAATATTTTGAATTTATGACATATGAGGTTGTTTCTTCAACTAATTGGAGCAATAAAAATATAGGCAAATTATTCTCCCCAAACTATTATTTAGATATTTCAAAATATATAAATATCAAAAAAAGGGCTTTGGAATTTTATAAAAAGGAAATGAGACAATATCCTCACTCTCGATCTTGGAAATCAATACTTAATTTTCATCAGTGTAGAGGTTCTGAAGTAGGATTAGAGTATGCAGAGGCTTTTGAAGTAATAAAAAAAATTTCCAAATGAAAAATAATATTTTAATCACTGGATCTAAAGGATTTATTGGTAAAAATTTATTACAAGCCTTAATTTTTCAATACAAAAATTATAATTTTAAAACAATTAGTCATCGCTCTTCTGATAAATCAATTAAAGCAGAATTAATTAAAGCAGATTATTTAGTTCACTTAGCTGGAGTAAATAGGCCAAAAAAAAAAATTCAATTTAAAGATAATTATATTTTTACTGACAAAATCTGTAAACATTTATCGTTAATAAATAAAGATATTACAATAATTTATGCTTCAACTGCTCACATCGATAAAAATCAAAAAAAGCGAAATAAAACTTTAGAACAATATACACTTTCAAAAAAAAAAGCTGAAGAGTTATTAATAAAGTGTTCTCAGAGTAATAAGGTAAATTTATATATTTTTAGAATTCCTCATGTAATTGGTAAATATGCAAAACCTAACTATAATTCAGTTATAGCTACTTTTTGTTTTAACATAGCTAGGGGAATAAGTATAAATATATCTAAAGAAAATCCATTTTTAGAAATTATTCATATAGATAAATTAATAAATCAATTTATGGATATAATTTCTTCAAGAAAAAAATCTTCTAAAGTTAATATTTTAAGACCTCATCAATTTAAAGTAAGAGTGTCATCTATTGCTGAAAAATTAAAAATAATAAACAATTCATTACTAAAAAATTATATTTACAGACCTAAAAATTTATTTGAAAAAATTTTGTATTCAACTTTTGTTACATATCTGCCAAAAAATAAAATTATTCAAAAAATTAAAACAAATTATGACAAAAGAGGAAATTTTTCTGAGGTTTTTAAAAGTAAAGATTTTGGTCAAATATCATATTTTACCTCATTAAATAATATTAAACGAGGTAATCATTATCATAATTTAAAGTGTGAAATATTTTTAGTGATATCAGGAAGAGCTGAATATTTATCAACCAACATTTTTTCAAAAATAAAGAGAAAAACAATTTTATCAGAAAAAAGTCCACAGATTATAAGAACTATACCTGGTGAAATACATTCAATTAAAAAAATTGGAAAAAAAGAATTAATTGTCTTAGTATGGTCTAATGAAATTTTTAATATAGATTTACCAGATACATTTTCATGAAACTAAAGATTCTTACAGTTGTTGGCACTAGACCTGAGATTATTAGATTATCCTGTATTTTAGAAAAATTTGATAAATTTTTTTTAAGCTATATTGTTAATACGCAACAAAATTATAATAAAAATTTAAATTCAAATATATTTTTAGATTTAGATATAAAAGGAAAAGTAATAAATTTAGATTTGGATAAAAAATTAACTTTTTCACAAAGAACTTTTTCTATTTGTATAATGATTGATAAAATTATTAGGAAAATAAAACCTGATATTTTTTTTATTTTAGGTGATACAAATAGCACACTTTCTTCAATAGTAGCAAAAAACTATAAAATTCCTATTTTTCATATGGAGGCTGGAAATAGATGCTTCGATCAGGTTGTTCCAGAGGAAATCAATAGAAAAATAGTTGATCATATCTCTGACATAAATTTAACTTATAGTGCTATTTCGAGAGAGTATTTAATTAAAGAAAATATTTCTGGGGATAGGGTAATAAAAGTTGGTAGCCCACTTAAAGAGGTTTTCCAAAAATATAGAAATAAAATATTTAGATCTAAAATATTAAATAAGTTAAATCTAAAAAAAGAAAACTACGTGTTAGTTTCTTTTCACAGATCGGAAAATATTGATGATGAAAATAATATTCAAAAGATATTAAAAATTTTAAAAATGATCAGTATAAAGTATCGAAAAAAAATTGTCGTATCAACACATCCACGTACTCAAAAAAAATTGGATTTAAAAAACTTTAAAATTGCAAATATTAAATTTTGTAAACCCTTTAATTACACAGACTATATGTTTTTACAGATAAATTCATTTTTCGTACTATCTGATAGTGGCTCTATCACTGAAGAAGCATCAATATGTAATTTTAATGCAATAAATTTAAGAAAAAATCACGAAAGACCTGAAGGAATGGAAGAAGGTGGTACAATAATGAATAGTTTGGATATAAAAAATGCAGAAAATGCAATAAAAGTTATGTTAAATAGTGAGAAATCAAAAATTGTATCAGACTACGATGTAGATAATGTTTCAGATAAAATAGTTAAGATTGTAACGAGTTATTATAATTACATAAATAACTATGTTTGGAAAAAAAATATCTAAAATTTGATCACTGTAATAATACCATGTTTTAATTCGTCTAAATATGTTGATTTATCAATAAATTCTATTTTAAATCAAAGTCATATACATAAGATCTCTGAGATAATCTTAATTGATGATGATAGCAAAGACTTTAATGAGTTATCAGAAATTGTAGGTAAATTTAAAAAAAAATTTAAAAATATTTCTCTTTATAAAAACTCTTCTAACAAGGGACCGGGATTTTCAAGGAATTTAGGTATTAAAAAATCTATTACTAAATATATTGCATTTTTAGATAGTGATGATTACTGGCATCATGACAAAATTAAATTTCAAATAGACATTTTTAATAAGTACCCAAACATTAATATGTTATGTAGCTTAAACGAGTCATCTGTCATTCAGGATAGAAAACTCATTAAATTAAATTTAATATCGATGCTATTTAAGAATCAAATTACTACAAGTTCAGTAATCTTAGAGAAAAACAATTTTTTTTTTAAAGAAACTTATTATTGTGAAGATTATTTTTTGTGGATTAATATGCTCATAAATAAATTTAATATATATCGTTTAAACATTAAATTAGTAAACAATAATAATAACAAAAGTATATATACGAGATTAACTTCAAAAAAGACATTGATGCATTCTCACCTTCAAAAGATTTTTTTTAGTTTATATTTAAAAATTCCTTTATTTTTCATTTTTATTATTTTCGCTCAACTTTTTGCTTTAATAAAATTCTTATTGAAAAGCTATAAATGAGAAATTGATAAAATTTTAAAATTATTTATATACTATTAGCATTTTTAAATACAAAAAATTTTGATAAATTTAACTAAATATATAGTTTAATATATTTGATAAACTGACTAGCAATTTAAGTTTTAATGAGTACTAATCCCAAAAAAAAAATATTGTTCATATCCTCTAGTCAGCACTTTGTAGATACATTTTTGTTAGATTTTCTTGAAAAGATAGGTATTAAAAACGATTTGACACTCATGACAAATTTTAAAAATAAAAATGAATTATCCAATAATTTAAAAACCATACAAATTCCAATTAAAAGAAAAATATCATTATTATCAGATATCTATTCATTATTTATCGCATTTTTATACTGTTTCAGAAGTAAGCCAGACATAATAGTAACTGTAACACCTAAATCAATCATTTATGGAATATTTTTGAAAATATTATTATCAGATATAAATAGATACCATATATACACAGGAATAGTTTGGGGTAATATGCTTGGAATAAAAAAAAAACTTTTTAAAATTTTAGATAGAGTAAATATTTATTTTTCAAATAAAATTATATTTGATAGTAAAAATCAAATTGATTTTTTTATTGATAATGCATTTCCTAATAAAAATTTCTACCTTATTAACAATGGCTCAATTAAAGGTGTAGATGTAAATAAGTTTTATAAATATGATCTTGATACTAGGTTGAATTTAAAAAATAAATATCAAATTCCACCAGATAGAAAAGTTATTCTTTATTTAGGTAGAATGGACAAAAACAAAGGTATTTATGAATTAATACAAGCTTTTGAAAAACTAAAATTTAGACACTCTAAAATCTTACTATTATTAGTAGGTAAAGATGAAATGAATATTGATAAGTTTATTAATAGTAGTGATATTTTGTATTTGCCACACACTTCAAATGCAGAAGAAATTTATAATATATCTAATATTTTTTGCATACCAAGTAGAAGAGAGGGATTTGGAAATGTTGTAATCGAGTCAAGTGCGTGCGAATTGCCTGTAATTGGTTCTAATATTTTTGGATTAAAATCATCTCTTATAAATAATCTTAATGGATTAACATTTAATTTGAATGATTTTGATGATTTGGTGGCAAAAATTGAGTATTTATTGAAAAACGAGGAAATTTGTAAAAAACTTGGAATTGAAGGTAGAAAGTTTGTAACTAAAAAATTCAACCCTAAAGAAGTTTATGACTCTCTAGAGAATTTGATTTTAAATTAATGTTTTTTTTTTATAAAAGATTTTTTGACCTCATTGTATCAATTTGTTTATTAATTACACTCTTTCCATTTCTAGCAATTATTTTATTACTGATTATTTTGATAGATTTTCAAAGTCCATTTTTTATTCAGAAGAGATCAGGAATTCTAAAAAAACAAATAAAAATTATTAAATTTCAAACTATGAAATTTAAAAAAGGAGAAATGAGAGTTACAAAACTAGGAAAAATATTAAGACTATCGAAAATAGATGAACTGCCCCAACTAATAAATATTTTATTTAATGATATGTCTTTAATAGGACCTAGGCCATTGTATATAGAGTTTAATGATCATTATAAAGAAAGACATAAGCTAAGATTGACAATAAAACCAGGTCTTTCAGGTCTTGCACAAATTAAAGTTAAAGACAGTACCAATTGGAACAAAAAATTTAATTATGATGTTATTTACGTAAAAAACTCCAGCTTAAAATTAGAATGCTATATAATTATAAAAACTATAATATTGATATTTAAATCTATCTTTTTAAAAAAAAGTAGAGCAAAAGAAAGTATACAATACAAAAAAAACTTTTACGAAAACTACTGTAAATGATCGACAACTTGATAAAAAATAAAATAGATCCTTTTTGGAGAGTGTTTATTATATTAATAAACGATATTTTATTATTAAATATATCATTATATTTTTCATATTTTTTAAGAATTGAATATTTTATTAATATATACCTTATAAAAAATGTATTAATAATTTCTACATTAATTTATTTATCGTTATTCTTTTTTTTTAAAATATATAAGCAATATTTTAGATACTTTAACCCCAATTCTTATCAATTATATTTCAAAATTTATATTATTTTTGGTGCTTTAATTGCAATTTATGCTTTAAATCAAGATCAAGATTTTATTCCGAGATCATTAATACTTATATTTCCAACATTTTTTTTCTTTTTACTGCTAATAAATAGAATTTTAATTGCCAAATTTTTTCAAACTCGTTTATTACCCAATCAAAAAAGAGCTATTGTTTTTGGATTTAATGCAAATAGTTTTAATGCTCTTTCATCATATGTAAAAATAGTTTGTTTTGTTGATGATAAAAAAATCAATAAAAAGAGAATAATTAATGGTATAGAAATTTTACAGTCTGATGATTTCGCAAATATTTATAAAAAATTAAGTTTTAATATCATCTTAATTCATAACGATGTCATATTTAGAAAATCAAGAAATTTAATTAGAAGCTTTATAATTCAAAATAATATTCTTGTTCAAAAGATCTTAACAAAAAATAATGAGATCATTACTAGCTCGTATTTTGACTTTAATTATTTCTTTAAAAGAAAAAATAAAATTAATTCTTTAGGCAACATTTACACAAATAAATCTATTTTAATATCTGGAGCTGGAGGGTCAATTGGATCTAATATCGTTTTTCAACTTTTAAAAACAAACTTCAAAAAATTAATTGTCATAGATCACTCTGAATATAATCTTTATAAACTATCAAATGATTTACCTAGTAGAAAAAATATTATTTTTAACTTAATAAATTTCAATAATAAAAGTGAAATAAAAAAAATTTTACATGAGAATAAAGTTGAAATTATTTTCCATGCAGCTGCTTATAAGCACGTTCCATTGCTTGAAAAAAATATTTTCTCAGCAATAAAAAATAATTTTTTAGACACATTTGATTTTATGAAATTATCAATCAACTCCAATGTAAAAAATTTCTGTTTAATTTCTTCTGATAAAGCTGTGAGACCTACCAACATTATGGGTGCATCAAAAAGACTTGCTGAACTAGCTCTTATTTATTTGAATAATAAGGGTAAACATAAAACAAACTTTTGCTCTGTTCGTTTTGGAAATGTCATTAATAGCTCTGGATCAGTTAAACCAGTTTTTCAATATCAAATTGATAACAATCTTCCACTTACATTAACACACAAAAAAATAATAAGATATTTTATGACAATTGAAGAAGCAGCAAATTTAGTCCTAAATACAATAAAAATATCAAAAGGAGGAGAAGTTTTTTTATTAGATATGGGAGATCCTATAAAATTATATGATTTAGCTAAGTTTATGATTCAATTTTCAGGAAAAACAATAAAAAAAAATGGATCTGGTGATATTGAAATTAAAACGGTTGGGCTTAGAGATGGTGAAAAGTTATATGAGGAATTACTAATAGATAAGGCATCAGTGCAATCCTCAATAAAATCAATTTACCAATCTCTTGAAACAAAAATCCATCATAAGCATTTTATTAAGTTATATTCTGAAATTTATGATTCATATAAATCAAACAACATCAAGTCATTAAAAAAAATATTATTAAATGAACATATAAATTATTTATATAAAGATGAAAAATAAAATTTTAGATATATCGAATAAAATTTTTATTTCTTTATTTTTTCCCTCATTTGTTACAGGTCTTTTTCTTCCAAATGTAATTTGCGGAGTTTTTGTATTATATAACTTAATTTTTAATTTTAGAAAATTAAATAGATTGATTTATAAATATTTTATACCATCTATTTTTTTTATTATTTTTTATCTTATAATTATACTTAGTTCATTTTTATCTAATTATAAATTACATTCTTTTGAGTCCTCAGCTCTTTATTTTGTATGTATTTTATATACCTTATCATTAATTATTTTATTTGACGGTGATAAGAAGACTAGAAAATTATTTTTCATATTCGGAATTACCACTTGTGCTATTTTATCTCTTGATGCTATTTATGAAATAATTAATGGTTCAAATATCTTAGGTTATTCATCAATAAGTGGAAGGATTGCAGGATTATTTGGTACAAGATGGCTATTAGGAAGATATTTAGTTTATGTATTGCCTATATTAGTCGGTATTTACTTTTTAGAAAAAGAGTATTTAAAAAAATATCAACTATTTTTTTTTTGCATTTTTTGTTTGATTGGATTTGCTATCATATTTTCAGGAGAAAGAGCAGCATTTATAATGCTTTTTATATATTTATTTTTTATATTAATTTTTCTAATTAACAAAATTTCTTTTTCGAAAATACTTATTATTCTTTTTGTAATTATCCTTTTGTTTTTATTTCCTTTTTTAATATCTGAAACATCTGAAAGAATTCAACAAAATTTCATAATTTATCTCACCAGTACTGATTATGAAATTAACCAGTATTTATCAATGTACTTAAGTTCATGGAAAATGTTTATTGAAAATCCATTAATTGGGGTTGGGCCTAATAATTTTAGATTTGAATGTGCTGAGTCATATTATAATGTCTCAAAGTGGAGTTGCAGTACACACCCACACAGTATTACATTTCAGCTTTTAGCTGAGATAGGTTTGTTTGGTTTTTTATGTGTTTTTTCTGTTTTGTCCTACTTCATATATAAATCAGCATTATTAGTAAAGTTAAACGAATATTCAGAAAAAACCTTTGGTATTTATTCCATTCAGTGTTCAATTATAATTTACTTGTTTCCATTTATGATAACAGGTAATTTTTTTTTAAGTTGGTACAGTTTTATTTTCTATTTGCCAATATCATTATTTATGGTCTATTCAAATAAATTAAAGTAGTGTGGTCATTCATGGAATTTTTAAATTCTATACAAACAAATATGTTAACCTTTTTCAATAACGTTTTGTTTGGTATTCAATTAAGTCAGTTTTTTTTATTTTTCTTTCTAATATTAGTTTCTATTTTGTTCAATAGTTATATTGCAAATTTTATTGTAAACAGATTAAAAACTTTCGTAAAAAAAACAGGTAATACAATTGATGATAAATTATTTGATGCTTTAATTCCCCCATGTAAATTTTTACCAATTGTAATTATTTTTTTTATTTTATCTGCAAATTTTGATAAAAATTCAAACTTAGGATTTTATTTTTTAAAAATTAATAATTCATTTGCCACAATTTTTGTTTTTTGGTTTATGCATCGATTACTAATTCCTTTTTCTGTTTTTTTTCAAAAACTGGAAAAGAGTCTTTCAAAAGCTTTGGTAGATTGGATAATAAATTCATTAAAATATTTAGTAATTTTTTTTGGTATTGCAGCTTTACTTGAAACTTGGGGTATTAAAGTTGGACCAATCATAGCTGGACTTGGTTTACTAGGAGTAGCTGTTGCATTAGGAGCTCAAGATTTATTTAAAAATTTAATTTCTGGTATAATGATTCTGATGGAAAAAAGATTTCAAATTGGGGATGTAATTAAAGTTCCTGGACACACAGATGGTGTTGTTGAACAAATTGGATTTAGATCTACGCTAATTAGAAAGTTTGACTCTACACCAATTACTATCCCAAATTATATTTTTGCTGAAGCACCAATATTGAACTATACCAACAGAAGTTATAGAAGAGTAAACTGGACAATTGGACTTGAATACAATTCAACTTTAGATCAAATTAAAAAACTAACTGAGTCAATCTCAACTTACTTGAAAAATAATGATAACTTTATGGTCAATAATGAGTATAAGTCATTTGTTAGACTAGAAAAATTTAATGATAGCTCTATTGATATACTAGTTATATGTTTTACCTCTACAAAGGATTGGGATAAATACTTAGAGATAAAAGAAGAATTAGCAATGAATATCAAGAAAAGTGTCGAAAAAATTGGTTTAAATTTTGCCTTTCCAAGTCAATCAATATACATCGAAAAAAATAACAATTAATATAATTTTGATTTGAATTTATTACCTTTATTCATGTATAAGTTTCCTTTTTAAAATGAAAAAGCTCTTGCATATATCTGATTTAAAACAAAAAGATTTTGATGATATAATGCAATACTCAATAGAATTAAATACTTCAAATGAAAATTTACTTTCGAACAAAAATATTGGACTAATTTTTGAAAAAAATTCAACGAGAACTAGGCTGTCTTTTAAAGTGGGTATTAATCAACTCAATGGAAATTATATTGATATTAGATTTGATGAGTTAAATCTTAATAGATTTGAGTCTTACGAGGACACATTTGAAGTTATGTCCTGTTATCTCGATTACCTTATTTTCAGAACAACTGATCATAATAAGTTAGAATTAGCATATAATTTTTTCAAAAAACCTATTATAAATGCTCTATCAAATATATCTCATCCTTGCCAGGCTATTTCAGATCTTTATACATTAAAAGAAAATTTCGGTACAATTGATGATTTAAATATTATTTGGATGGGAGATATGAATAACGTTTTATTCAGCTTGATAGAGGTTATATCTTTTACTAAAAATACTAAGATTGATGTGTTTACAGATAAAAAAATATATTTACAAAATAAAGATTTTTTCAACAAAAATGAAAATACAAATTTTCATTTCGAGATCGATGAAAGTATTATTTCAAGAGCAAATTGTATAATGACTGATGTTTTTACTTCTATGAATGATAAAGAGGATAAAGAAAAATTATTAAGTAAATTTCAAGTAAATAATAAAATCATGTCTATCACTAACAAAAACTCAGTATTTATGCATTGTCTTCCAGCCAAAGTTGGCTCTGAAGTGACTGAAGACGTAATTAAAGGTAAAAAGTCTATCGTGCTTAATCAAGCAAAAAATAGACTTGTAGCTCAAAAAGGTATTCTTAAATGGCTAAGCATTTAGTACTAATTTTATTTGTCTTATTAATTGGATGTGAAATGAATAGTGAGCAATTCATTAAATCTGAGAGTATTAATTTTGAAAATGTTATATTTAATGCAGTTTCAAAGAATTTAAAGTTCACAAATATTCAAGAGGGTCCAGAGGTAGAAACTACAAAAAAATTAGTAAGAGACTGGTTTAATAATAACGTTAAGGTTGATGGTTTCGAGGGAAATTTAAGTATCAATGTTACCTCTATTGAAATAAATAAAATCAAAAAAGATGAATACTATAGATTTGAAATAAATATAGGTATTGAATTTTTGGAAACCAATGAGTTATTAAATAAAAGAAAAATTTATAAGATTAATTCTATAGAATATGGTGACTTAGAGGGAAGTTTTTCAATAAAAGATACCGAAAATTTAAATAAAAATATTATCTCCAATAGTCTAAAAAGTATTAATCAAAAAGTATCAGGAATGTAACTAATCTTTCCAGAATGATGGAAGAATTAGAACTAAGATTGTGAGTAGCTCTAATCTTCCTAAGAACATAGTTGCAATTAATACTATTTTCGAATAACTGTCTAAAATTCCATAATTTCCATCTGGACCAATGATTGGTCCAAGTCCTGGACCAACATTAGATATTGTAGATGCAGCTGCTGATATACAAGTTAAAAAGTCAAGCCCACTAAAAGATAGTAACAATGCAGAGGTAAAAAAAGTTAAAATATATAGAAAGAAAAAACTCATTACTGATTCATACGTAGTTTCATTAATTTTTTTTCCATTAAATCGACTCGCAATTATTGAGTGAGGTTTAAGCATTTTTTTTAAATGTATGTTTATATATTTGAATAAAATTTGAAATCTAAAAACTTTTAAACCTCCGGTAGTTGATCCAGCACATCCACCAATAAACATTAGTATAAGAAATAAAACAGATGCATAATTACCCCAATTTTCAAAATTTTCACTTGTATAACCAGTTCCTGAAATAATAGATATTGTATTAAAAGACACTGCAATTATTTTATTGAAATAATTTCCAGCTATAAAATTATTTGCTAGATAGAAAATTAGTACAATAGCTATAAATAAAATTAATATAAAAACTCTAACTTGTTGATCTTTTAATATAGCAAATAAATTTTTTTTCGAAGTTTGTACAATTACTAAAAAAGGAAGGCTCCCTAAAATCATAAAAATTATTGCTATTAAAAGAATTTTATTATTATTAAAAAAAGCAAAAGAATTATCATAAGTAGAAAAACCACCTGTAGAAATTGTTGTAAAACTGTGAGAAATGGCATCAAATGGCATCATTCCACATATGTAGTAAAGAAATATCAGAGTGACAGTGAGCGTTGAGTAAATAACAAATATTTTCTTTATTACAGACGATATCTTTGGAAGAGACTTGTCATAAGGATCATCTCCCTCTAAATGAAATAATTGCATTCCTCCAATTCTTAGAAATGGCAATATAAATAAAGCTATTACAACTATACCAATGCCACCAAGCCACTGTAAAAATGCTCTCCAAATTAAAATTCCTTTAGGTAGTGACTCTAAGTTGCTAAGGGTAGTTGCCCCTGTTGTAGTCACACCACTCATAGACTCAAATAAGGCATCAACAATCCCCAAATTTACTTCAGTGTATAAAAAAGGCACAGCACATAAAAAAGTCAACAATAGCCATGACAATACCGTAATTATAAATGCTTCTTTCAGAGATATTTTTAAATCAACATTTCTATTTGTAATTACTAGAGAGCCTCCAACAATTAAATAAAGTAATATTGGAACAGCATATGATTGCCATGACTCACTCTCATAAATAATTTCAGCTATCAGAGGTATAAATAAAAAAAAACCAACAGCGCATGTAACTGTTCCGCTTACCAGTGCTATAGGTTTAAGATTAAACATTTTGACGTTTTTTTAATGAACGTTTTTTTTATTATAAGGGCTATCCAGAGAAAACGCAGGTATATCTATTTTTAGCTTTTCACCATTATCTTGAGAGACTAAATAGAAGCCCTGCATAATACCGTTGTTAGTTTTTAACGGAGTACCGCTTGTGTACTCAAATGACTCTCCAGGCATAATTGTTGGGAATTCTCCCACGACTCCTTCACCTTGAACATTAATAATTTTACCATTTGCATCAATGATTAACCAATTTCTGTGATTTAGTCTGATAGAGGTATTTCCAGAGTTTTTAATATTAACCTGGTATGCCCAAACAAAATGGCTTTCTTGGGGGGATGATTGATCGTCTAAAAAATAGGGTGTTACAGTTACTGTAACCCCATTAGTTGTTTTAGAGTACATAAGATTAATATACCCCATAAATGGGGTATAGAGAATTAAATTGATTAATTAAAAAAGACCTTGAATTAATCCTTTTTCATCTAACATTATCGAATTAGCACTAGGCACTTTAGGTAGACCTGGCATTGTCATAATTTGACCAGTTACAACAACTATAAATCCCGCTCCAGCTGATAGCCTTACCTCTCTTACTGGAACTGTGAAGCCATTCGGGGCACCTCTTAAAGAGGGGTTTGTTGAAAAACTATATTGTGTTTTAGCAATGCAAATAGGAAGGTTTCCATACCCACTCTCTTCAAATCCTTTGAGTTGATCACTGACAGACTTATCTATCACAATATCATCGGCTCTATAAATTTTTTGTGCAACAGAGCGAATTTTTTCTTCTAAAGATACGTTATCTTCATACATAAACTTAAATTTAGATGGATCACTAGACTCACTAATTTTTACTACCTCTTCAGCCAATTCTAAAGTGCCATCACCACCATTTGCCCAGTGCGAACAAAGGATTGCTTTTACTCCCATTTTTTCACAACCATCTGTAATAACTTTGCCCTCTGCTTCTGTATCAAGAGTAAAACTATTGATAGCTACAATTGTTTGTAGCCCAAAAGATTGAATATTTTCGATATGTCGTTGTAAATTTTCAAAACCTTTCTCAACTGCATCAACATTTTCATTATTAAGGTCTGCTTTTTCCACACCTCCGTGTGATTTCAATGCTCTCACAGTAGCAACAATGACGACTACGCTAGGTGTTAATCCTGCCTTACGACATTTGATGTCTAAAAATTTTTCAGCACCTAAGTCTGCACCAAATCCAGCTTCGGTTACAACATAATCAGCAAGTTTTAAACCTGTTTTTGTTGCGATTACAGTATTGCAACCATGAGCGATGTTCGCAAAAGGGCCACCGTGAATAATTGCTGGATTGTTTTCAAGTGTTTGAACTAAATTCGGCATTAAAGCGTTTTTTAATAAAACAGTCATTGGGCCATCAGCTTTTATATCTCGTGCGTAAATTGGAGTTTTGTCTCTTTTATATGCAATTATAATATCACCTATTCTTTTTTGAAGATCGTTAATATCATTCGCTAAACAAAAAATAGCCATGATTTCACTTGCAACTGTTATGTCAAATTTATCTTCTCTTGGAAATCCATTTGAAACACCTCCAAGATTGACATTTACTTTTCTTAAAGACCTATCACCTAAATCAACAACTCGACCCCATGTAATTCTTCTTTGGTCTATTTGTAATTCATTTCCCCAATAAATATGATTATCAATTAATGATGATAATAGATTGTGAGCTGCAGTGATTGCATGAAAGTCGCCCGTGAAGTGAAGATTAATTTCTTCCATAGGTACAACCTGAGCATATCCGCCTCCGGCAGCGCCACCCTTCATACCAAAACATGGACCTAGGCTAGGTTCTCTTAGACAAACAATTGATTTTTTTCCAATTTTATTTAAACCATCGTTTAAACCAACAGAAGTAGTTGTTTTGCCTTCACCTGCTGGTGTTGGATTAATTGCGGTTACTAATATTAATTTTCCATCAGGGTTAGATTGACTTTTTTCAATAAAATCAAAATTTATTTTTGCTGCATCATGTCCATAAGGTATGAGATTTTCCTCAGGAATATTTACTTTAGAAGCAACGTCTCTTATGTGAATTTTTTTAGCAGCTCTTGCTATTTCTATATCTGACATCTAACTTTGGATCCTTTCCCAAAAAAACTGGTATACAATATACCAATATCTTTTTAAATTTTAACCTATTTAAGATAAAAAAATTAGAATTTCCCTGTTATTTTTAAGCCTATGTGTCGCATTAATTGCTCAATCTTAATAAAAAATTCATTGTTCAATAATAAATTTATAATAATTTAAAAATGTTGAAAATATTAGTAGTAGGGCTTGGATATGTGGGTACAGCAAACGCTGTCCTTTTATCACAACATAATGAAGTTACCTGCTTTGATTTAGATATCTCAAAATCAAATAACCTAATAAAGGGTATTTCACCTATAGAAGATAAAGATGTATCTGAATATTTATCTTCTAAAAAATTAAATTTAAAATCAGCAGAGAGCTTTCCTGCTGAAATTGATAATTTTGACTTTGTGATTATAGCCACATCAACAAATTATGACATTGAGACAAATAAATTTAATACTTCCTCAATAGAAGAATCATTAGAAAGTATTCAAAATTCTAAATCAAACCCAACTGTAATTGTTCGATCTACAATTCCAGTTGGTTATATAAATAAAGTGCAAAAGAAATTCCCTGGACTTGAAATTATTTTTGTGCCTGAATTTTTAAGAGAGGGAAGAGCTTTAAATGACAGTCTTTATCCTTCAAGAATTGTTATCGGCTCGCATTCTGAAAAAGGAAAAGAGTTTGCAAAATTGTTAATAGAGGCATCTCTAAATAGAGATGTTCATACTATTTACACAAACTCTACAGAAGCAGAGTCATCAAAATTATTTTCTAATGCCTATTTAGCAATGCGAGTAACATTCTTTAATGAGCTAGACTCATTTGCAATGTCAAAAGGTTTAAATACAAAAGAGATTATTAAAGCTGTAAGTCTAGATCCTAGGATAGGGGATTTTTATAATAATCCCTCATTTGGATACGGGGGATACTGTTTACCAAAAGATACAAAACAATTATTAGCAAACTTTGATAAAGTCCCCCAAAAAATTATGGAGGCAATTATAGAGTCAAATTCAATGCGAAAAGATTTCATTGGTTTAGAGATTGCAAAATTAAAACCTAAAACTGTTGGTGTTTATAAACTCATTATGAAAGAGGGATCAGATAATATAAGAGAGTCAAGTATGCAAGGCATTATGAAAAGAGTTAAAGCTAAAGGTATAAGAGTAATAGTCTACGAACCTCTAATCAAAGACAAACTATTTTTCAATTCAGAGGTTTATCAAGATTTAGAATTATTCAAAAAAGATGCTGATTTAATTCTTTGCAATAGAAGCCATTCAGAGCTAAATGATGTACAAGACAAGATTTTTACTAGAGACTTGTTCAACCAAGATTAAGTTAAAGATTTATATTTTTTTCTAAATTTATCCAAAAAACGCAAGAAATTCATAGCATTTTTATATTTTAGTTTCGCATCAGATAGGTCTATACTGCCGAGGCTTATATATATAAGGAGGAAACGATGACAAAAATTAAATCGTTGTTTATTTCTCTTGTTTTAACTCTAGGTGTTTCTACAGCAATAGCTGGAAGTCACGGAAGCACACTTGATATTGTTAAAGAAAGAGGAAAACTAATGTGTGGTTCCAACACTGGTCTTGCTGGTTTTGGTAACCCAAATGACGCTGGTGTGTGGGAAGGTATTGACGTTGACGTATGTCGTGCTGTTGCAGCTGCTGTTTTCGGAGATGCTAATGCAGTAGAATTCGTTCCAACCACATCAAAAGTACGTTTCACTGTTCTTCAATCTGGTGAAATCGATATGCTTTCTAGAAACACAACATGGACTCTGCAAAGAGATGTTGAGCTTGGTTTAGAATTTGTTGGTGTTAACTATTATGATGGACAAGGTTTTATGGTTAGAAAAGATCTTGGCGTTTCAAGTGCAACTGAATTAGACGGTGCATCTGTTTGTATTCAGGTTGGTACAACAACTGAAATGAACTTAGCTGATTATTTCAAAGCTAACGACATGTCTTATGAGCCAATTCCTGTTGAAACAAATTCTGAAGCTGATGCTGCTTACTTAGCTGGTAGATGTGATATCTATACCACTGACGCATCTGGTTTGTATGCAAGTAGAGCTGGATATCCAGACCCTTCTGCTCATATGGTATTACCAGAAATTATTTCTAAAGAGCCTCTTGGCCCTTCAGTAAGACACGGTGATAGTGAATGGGCTGACATCGTAAGATGGTCACTGAATGCTATGATTATCGCAGAAGAAAAAGGCATTACTTCAGATAATGTTGATGAAATGAAAAACTCAAAAGATCCAGAAACTTTAAGATTACTTGGTGTTTCAAAAGTAGGAGATACTGGTGCTGGTTATGGAGCTTGGTTAGGCTTAGATGATGATTGGGCTTACAATATCATCAAACAAGTTGGTAACTACTCAGAGAGTTTTGAAAAGCATATTGGTGTAAACACACCTATTAATATAGCCAGAGGTTTAAACGCTCTCTATAAAGATGGTGGTATTCTTTACGCACCTCCATTTAGATAAAATCTATTTTTTTCGGGCTATTTAAAATAATAGCCCGAAAATTTCAAAGAATAATAAATTAAAAATATGTCTAATAGTTTTTTAAGAAAACTAATTTTTGATGAAAAAATTAGATCATTAGTTGTTCAAACTCTCATAATCGGCATATTCGCTTTAATTATTTATCTTATTACGCAACAAACTGCTTATAATTTAGAAAAAAGAGGCATCGGAACCGGTTTTGGTTTTTTAAATATGTCAGCTGGATACGATATTAGTATTAGGCTTATTCCTTATACAAGTGAAAGTACTCACTTTAGGGCCTATTTAGTTGGTTTAATAAATACTCTTATGATCTCAATATGTGGATGTTTTCTTGCCACTATACTTGGTTTTCTTGTTGGCATAATCAGACTTTCAAGCAACTGGTTATTTAGAAATATTGCTTACGTATATGTAGAGTTTACAAGAAATGTACCGGTGCTTTTACAAATTATATTATATTACACAATTCTACTTTACCTTCCCAAGATTAAACAGGCTTTAGTGCTTTTTGATACTTTTTATATTACTAATAGAGGCATATACTCCCCATCTCCAATTTTTAAAGATGGATTTTCAATAGTTGCATGGAGTTTTGTTATTGCAATAATATTCACAATTTTTCTAAAAAAATATTTTAAGAAAAAACAAGACCAGACAGGAAAGCAATATCCAATATTTTATGTTAACTCTGCATTAATAATTTTTACACCAATAATTTTTTACTATATCATGGGTATGCCATTAGATTTTGATCATCCTATTTTAAAAGGTTTTAACTTCAAAGGAGGTATGGTTGTTAGACCTGAATTCATGGGAATGCTATTAGGTCTTTCAATTTATACTGCAGCATTCATTTCTGAAACAGTTAGATCTGGTATAATGGCTGTTTCTAAAGGGCAAAGAGAGGCATCACAAGCTTTAGGTTTAAAAAACAACTTAGTTTTAAGATTGATTGTCATACCTCAGGCTTTACGAGTGATTATTCCACCTTTGACCTCACAATATTTAAATCTTACTAAGAACTCATCTTTAGGAATTGCAATTGGTTATGCAGATTTAGTTCATGGTTTTGGTGGTATATCTCTAAATCAAACCGGTAAAGCGATTGAAATTATGTCAATGGTGATGATCACATATTTAACTATAAGCTTAACAATTTCGTTATTTATGAATATTTATAATAAAGCTGTTCAATTTAAAGGTAACGCATGAGTAGTTCTATTTCATTTACACATAATAAATACTACTCATGGTGTAGAAATAATCTTTTCTCATCATGGATTAACGGAATAATTACAATACTTTCTATTTATTTCATCTATGAAGTGTCTTCTTTCTTTTTAAATTGGACAATATTCGAGGCTGATTTTGTTAATAATTTTAGAGGTGAAAAAATAACAGACAGGACTTTCTGTTCAAAAAATATTGAACCTGGCCAACATGGGGCTTGCTGGGCAATTATTATAGTAAGATTTCATCAGTTTATTTATGGATTTTACCCTGTTGAGGAAGCTTGGAGAGTTAATTTAGTTTATGGCTTATTACCTTTTGCCTTAGTTGGAATATTTTTTGATAATTTACCTTTCAGAAAGTATTTTATTTATTTTACTTTTTTATTTCCATTCATTGGGTATTTCCTTTTATATGGTGGGGCTGGTTTAGATGTTGTTGGAACTAGTAAATGGGGAGGACTTCTTGTTACTTTATTTTTAGGAGTAACGGGCATTCTATTAGCATTTCCCTTAAGCATTATTTTGGCTTTAGGTCGAAGATCTAAAATGCCAGTAATAAAAACTATTTGTATAATTTTTATTGAATTTATTAGGGGTGTTCCTTTAATTACATTGCTATTTACAGCTAATGTAATGTTACCTCTCTTTTTACCAGAAGGTGTCCGTCCTGATAATTTATTGAGGGCTTTGGTTGCTGTTACCTTATTTCAATCCGCATACATGGCAGAGGCAATAAGAGGAGGATTACAAGCCATACCCAAAGGACAATTAGAAGCTGCTCAATCTCTAGGATTGACATATTGGCAAAGCACTAGAAAAATTATTCTTCCTCAAGCTTTAAAAATTTCAATTCCACCTATAGTTAATACATGCATAGGTCTTTTTAAAGATACTTCACTTGTTTTAATTATTGGTTTATTTGATTTACTTGGTGTGGGAAGAGCGGCAGTTGCAGACATTGATTGGGCAAAATTACATTACGAGGTTTATGTTTTTATTTCTCTAGTTTTCTTTATATTCTGCTTTGGCATGTCGAGGTATAGTTTATATTTAGAAAAGAAATTGAAGACGGATAATAGTTAAAATGACAGAGCAAGTAATCCAGCTAGAAAAAGTCAATAAGTGGTATGATGACTTTCACGTTCTCAAAGATATTGATTTATCTGTTGATAAAGGTCAAAAAATTGTGATTTGTGGTCCCAGTGGCTCCGGTAAATCAACTATGATCCGTTGTATTAATCGTCTTGAAGCACATCAAGAAGGTAAAATTGTAGTTCATGGAACTGAGCTTACTAATGACCTCAAAAATATTGATTTAATTAGAAAGAACGTTGGAATGGTTTTTCAACAGTTTAATCTTTTTCCTCACTTATCAGTTTTGGATAATATTTCTTTGGCTCCAATTTGGGTTAAAAAAATGCCTAAAAAAGAAGCTGAAGAAATCGCCATGTCATACTTGGAAAAGGTAAAAATTCCTGAACAAGCTGAAAAGTTTCCTGGGCAATTATCAGGTGGTCAGCAACAGCGTGTGGCTATTGCGAGATCTCTCGCGATGAACCCAGATATCATGTTATTTGATGAGCCTACCTCGGCTCTTGATCCTGAAATGATTAAAGAGGTTTTGGATGTGATGATACAATTAGCTGAAGAGGGTATGACTATGTTAGTTGTTACTCATGAGATGGGATTTGCAAAAACTGTTGCTGATCAAATGATTTTTATGGATGAGGGAAGAATTGTTGAACAAGCATCCCCAGATGAATTCTTTAATAACCCAAAAAGTGATCGAACTAAACTTTTCTTAAGTCAAATTCTTAATCATTAAAAAAGTATAAGATGAATGAAGTTGTAATGGCTTTATTATCCGGATGGATAATATTTTATTTTGCTGTGTTTTTGCCAGGACCTAATACTTTTTTTGTGGCATCCGTTGGAATTAGTGGACAGAAAAAACAAATTTGGGGTGCTGCAGTTGGTACTGCTATTGGTTCTTTTACTTGGTGCTTACTTGCTACAACAGGTATTTCTTTTCTAATTTCAAATTTAATGGGTTGGGGTTTTATTGTTTTAAAGATCTTAGCTAGTCTTTATATGATTTATTTAGCATATCAAATTGGCAGCCAATACTTTAGCTCTGAAAATCAACTCATAAAACTATCCAATGAAAGAAATTTTTTAAACAGCATGAAGAAAGCAATAATTGTTGCTTATACCAATCCCAAAGCTTTCGCATTTTGGTCTGCTCTAGCAACTTTACAATTCAGTGAAAACCTAAATTTTAGTATCGCTCTAATTTTTGCATCAGGTAGTTTTTTTATTTCAGCAATGAATTATTCAATTATCGGCCACTTTTTTGGTATAAAAAAGTTTTCAAATTACTTCAATAGACCTAAAAATATTGTCAATTTAATATTTGCTGGACTTTTTATATTTGTAGCTATTGAAATTTGGGTGTTAGGCTAGGCAAAAAGCCCTAGATAGGGCTTTTTAAAATTTTCTAATAAATCTTCTATTTATCTCTTTTTGTCTTCTTTCAAGATCAATCATGTCGATAGCTTGAGATAAATATACCTCTTCTTTGTGAGACTTTGATTTTTGGTCATTTTTTCCATTAATAATTATTTTTCTAATTGATTTAAATAGATTGCTCATTAGGCAGCCTCTTTTAAGCTATTTGGAAATGATTGATTTCTTTGATACTCGGAGTAAGCCCATTGCCAATCTGTGCCATACTCAACCTTACAAAAATTTATAATACTGTCTTCTTTTTTACTAAAAAGAGATAACCAGAACTTTAAAGATCTTTCTGTAAATCCAAAAATTTTATTCATAATTTTATTTCCTTTCTTACATATATATAGGTTTAAAAAGAAGTTTTACTTTTGCTAAATATAGACAGCAGATGTCTATTTATGAGACTTCAAACAAATTCATTAAATATTTTTAATTTGCATGTAGTCTAAGTAACAAAAAAAATGATAAATTTATGACATGGATTATAAAATTTTTGATGGCCATAATGATGTATTATTTAGACTATTTTTAAAGAACAAACCTGACTCCTATCTTGATTTTATCGATGGAGATAATGAGGGACATTTAGATCTTCCTCGAATGAACCAAGCTAATTTTAAAGGAGGCTTATGCGCCATCTATGTTCCTACCCCAGAACAAGATATCTCTCATTCTGATAAGTTGGTCAACTATAAAGATATGGAGAAAGATGAGTATTTATTACCACTTCCAAGACCCGTAGACGTAAACGATGCATTACCAGTTGTTTTAAATCAATTGTCTATCCTTTCAAAAATCGAAAGAAACTCAAAAAATAAAGTTAAGATTTGTTTATCTGGCAAGGATTTGGAAACCTCGTTTAAACATGATGATCAATTATCTGTAGTAATGCATATAGAGGGTGCAGAATGTATAGATAAAAATTTTTATAATCTCGAAACTTTATTTCGAGCTGGTCTCAGATCCATTGGGCCAGTTTGGTCAAGACCTACTATTTTTGCAGAGGGCGTTCCCTTTGCTTTTCCAACTTCACCAGATATTGGAGATGGTTTAACCGAAATAGGAATAGAACTTATAAAAAATTGTAATTCACTAAATATGTTAATTGACACCTCTCATTTAAATGAAAAAGGCTTTTGGGATATAGCAAAATATTCAAATTCGCCCCTAGTAGCCACGCATAGCAATGCTCATCAGATTTGCCCACATTCTAGAAACCTTACAAATAAGCAATTAGATGCAATCAAAGAAACTCAAGGGATGGTTGGAGTTAATTTTGCCCCAGCTTTTTTAAGGAAAGATGGAAAAATGGTTTCTGATACAGATTTACAAATAATAGTTGATCATTTTAAGTACCTTATTGACTATTTGGGAGATGATAAAGTTGGATTTGGCTCAGATTTTGACGGTGCAATGATGCCAAAAGATCTAGATAGTGTTTTAGGTATGCATAAATTAATCGCTCTATTAATTTCACAGGGTTTTAATGAAAACTTAATGATTAAAATTTCACATTTAAATTGGATTAATCTTTTAAAAAGAGTTCTAAATTAATAAATATTCAGTGAAGTGAAACTTTAGTATCAAAAAAATTCTGATATAATCTTTTTATGGGACTTCACTTTGACTATAAATCAAAAGCTGGTGAAAGAGCTATGGAGAAAGAGCGTAAGCGCCAAGAAAAACTTGCTGCTAAAAAGGCTAAAAGAGAAGCAAAAAGAGAAGCAGAAGAGTTAGCCGAATTAGAGCGCCTTACAGATCCAAATGCTCCAGCTGAGGGAAATCAGGAACAGTAATCTGATTACCTTCAAATATATTAATTTTTTCGATCGCTAGTATCGACTCAGATTCTTTTTATCTTATAAATTTTTTGATCCTCTGTCATAGATCTGACTTGCCTTTTATACCATTCCTTAAAATCATTTGATGTGTCATCATAAAACATCACTTTCTTTCGAATTAAGAAAATACCAATATCACTCTCTGGAATTCCAATGAAAGTCTGTCTTTCTGTGTGCATCACTTTTACACTTTCTTGCAAAGGTTCATGCTCACATAAATAATAACCATAATGCTCTCCCCAAACATATCTTATAATAGGAGTTGTTGCTTCAATCATCATCTGAACATATTTATCCTCATTTTTTAAAAAATTTTCCATACCTGGTACAGGTTGATGGATTTGAGCAAAACTAAGACCAATTTTTTCTTTAGGCACCCAAACAGAGGGAAATGAAACATGTAAAGCTATAAGTTTGTTACATCTGTGAAAAATGGCTATATCCTCTTGAAGATTATAGCCAAGTTCTACAAAGTTATTAAAGTTAGAGTTTTTGGATGGGTATTCTTTTTTTAATATAGAATTTAACTTCTCGCATACAGATATATCAATTTCTTTTGTAAAATAATCATCAATAAAAATATTTTCTTTACATTTTTTTTTCAAACTTAAATATCTTTCTTCATGCTCATCATATTCAATAATTGGAAGGTCTTTTATTTTTTTTATTCCAGGAGCTACAGAATAAATAGGTCCATATGGTTCCCAGTCGATCATTTTGTAAATAAAATCAATACTCCTATCAAAGTGATAGCAATAATAATAAGTTTTTTAAATAGGATTTCCGGTATTTGTTTATGTATAAAATAACCCAGCCAAACACTTAACATAACTAAAAGAGCTATTGGATAGTATATTTTCACTATCTCTAAATAGCTTCCTCCCAAAAACATAAAAAATATTGCTCTCAAAGAGTTTATAATAAAAAAATATCCAGCCATAGTTGATCGCAACTCTTGTTTTGAGGAGAAATAATCTTTATACCCCATTAATACAAATGGTCCTCCAATAGTATAAATTCCTTGAATAAATCCACCTAGAATTACAAAAAAATTTTTCAAGAATTTAGGAAACCTGATATCAGGAAAGAATAAGTTGAAACATCCATAAATAATTAAAATTATTGCAAATATTTTTATTAAAATATCTGATGCAAAATAACTGATAAAATATGTTCCAATTAATGCACCAGGAATTGTATAAATTAAAATTTTGATCAGATGATTTAAAGAGACATATTTGTATGATTGAATTAAAACAGCTAAACCGGAGGATAGCCCAACAATCATTGCAAGCTTTAACAAAGAATTAAAGTCAAAGAAAAATCCACTAATTCCCAGAAAGATTATCGTACCACCAAAACCAAAAATACTTTCAATGGCGTATGCAAAACAAGCTATTAATGCAATAGTTGAAAAATTTGGCATTTAATTCTATTTAACAATTTAGAATGTTTTATGTTAAAAGTAATCTATGTATTTAAAAGTAATATTTTCTTTTATTGTAATATTATTTCTTAAAACGAATTTATTGTATGCCCTTTCTCAAGATATTTCTTTGACAATCATGGT
Source organism: uncultured Alphaproteobacteria bacterium (assembly GCA_902546975.1). Lineage (GTDB taxonomy): Bacteria > Pseudomonadota > Alphaproteobacteria > HIMB59 > HIMB59 > HIMB59. The sequence goes on along the minus strand of CACCLU010000001.1, from coordinate 43,542 downwards.
TCGTTCTACATTGGGAACAGAATATATTCTAGCTAAAAGTATTTGCAAAGTATTGGACAGGGAACTTGAAATATCTCATAGTTATGGTGGCTCCAACACATTAGAATGCAATACACGCCTCGATGATAGCGTTGATGAAATAATTAAAAAAATTGAACAAAATCAATTTCAATATGCAATTATTAAAAAATCAGATTTACTCAATCGTCCCTCTAATTTATCGCTTCGTTCAATTTTAAATTTTCCCGCAGATAATGATTATGTTTTTATTTCAAACCAGAATGTAGATCCTAATGTGATTAAAGACATAAACTTTGGAATTATGAATCATTTGCTTGAGTTTCGCTATCTTCATAAATCTTTTTTTGAATTTTCGGAAAATAATTTAATTGTTAAAGAAAAAATACCATTACACTTAGGGACTTTAAAATTTAGTGATGAGTGGAGTAGTGGTAAAAGAAGAAGGTTTACAGAGGTAGACTAATTTTTACAAAACCATCAGTTACAACAAAAATAAATATTAAAGCAAAAAATACTCCACCAACAAAAACTTTCATGACACAAACTTACTAAATAGATTTTAGGTGTAAAGTATATAAACTGTGCAAAATTGTCATGAACGAGTTTATTTTTGGTTTTTCAACAGGTTTAAGTTTAATACTTGCTATAGGTGCACAAAATTTATTTGTTATAGAGCAAGGTATAAAAAAAAATAATATTTTTTTAGTAACTTCAATATGTATAGTTGGTGATTTCTTATTGATTTTTTTTGGAATTTTCATATTTCACTTTATTAAAAATTTCATTAATGACCTGATCAATTTATTATTATCTATAGGGCTTGTCCTCTTTCTTTTAAATTTTATATGGTCAAAAATAAAAACATTTAAACATGATATTGTACTTTCACAAAAACACACGCAAACATCAAAGTTAAAAATAGCCCTTCAGACACTTGCCTTTACTTTTTTAAATCCACACGTTTACTCAGACACTGTTTTTATTTTAGGAAATTTATCAAAAAATTTTCTAACTATTTCTGACAAGATTTTATTTGGATTAGGTGCAAGTCTAGCGTCATTTATTTTTTTTTATTTTTTAGGCTATGGTGCTCAATCACTAAGATTATATTTTTTGAACAAACAAGTTTGGAAGTTAGTTAATATAATAATTATTCTTTATTTACTTATACTTACCTTATCTATTATTTTCTTGGAAATAATTTGATAATTAATTTTTATTTATAAATTATTTCATCAGCTGTCAGTAAGTTGCATAGTTGTTATGCAATCATAACACGAGTTTTTTAAATTATTATATGTATAATTTTATTAGGAGCAGTTTTAAAAGTTTCGATTAACTCCGTGTTGACATAGATACTTAGTTATTCCCTCCTAGTTATAACAAACTGCTCCATTAATAGTATGCCAAGCTTCACAACACTTTATCCTGCACTTTTGTTTCCAGCTATACCGTTAATGATGATATCGTTTGGTAATAGATATACTTCTCTTGCCTCATTAATCAGAAAGATCCATGACACAATAATTACAAATAGACCAACTAGCAATGTGGTTCAACATCACTTAGATCAAATTAAAGTACTTACAACCCGTTTAACATTAGTAAGGTCAGTTCAAACCCTCTCTGGAATCAGCTTTTTGCTGAATTTAATATCTATTTTTTTTAGCTATATCAAGATTTATGACTTAGCCTTAAACTTTTTTGGTTTAGGGATATTGATATTTTCAATAGCTATAGTGTTATTTATCTATGAAATACAATTATCTACAAAAGCTCTTAGTAAGCATTTGGAAGACCTGAAAGATTTTAGTTAATTTATTAAGATACTGGACTCTTTTTTAAATAAATATTTCATATGAAAAAAAACAAACACTGAGCCTAGTAAGTTTGTAAAAAATATAGCCCACCAAATACCAATTAGGCCTTTTTCAAGAGTCTCAGAAAATAAATAAATTACAAATGGGGGAAGAAATACCAATCTAATAAAAGTGTAGAACACATTTACAGAAGGTTTTCTTAAACCAGAGAGTACAGAGTCACACCTATCAATAACTTGATATATAAATGCCAAAAAAGCTACCATAAACAAGTAACTACCAGCTATAATTATCACTTCACTGTCTCTTGAAAAAAAACTAGCAATCCTTTCACCCGCAAATATAAGCACTAATGCTCCAAAAATCATCATTGTCAAAGATAACTTTAATGAAATTAAAAAAGCTTCATAAATTCTATCAAAATTCTTCGAACCAAAATTTTGTCCTACCATACTTAATAAAGCACTACTAAATCCTATGGCAGGTAATAAAATAATTTGCTCAATTCTTAAAGCTATACCATAAGCTGCACTAGCTGAGGCACCATAACTTGTAACAAACTTTTGCATTATGAAGAAACCAACTGCAATCATGAACATATTCATACTAGAGGGTATAGATTGTCTTAGAATTCTTAATACGAATTTAGATTCTAGCCATATATAATTGTAATTGAAATACTTAAACAAAGGACTGCGAATAGCATAATAGCTTAAAAAGAAAAAATGAAATAGTTGAGATATGACTGTTGCTAGAGCTATGCCGAGAGTTCCCAATGCAGGAAAAGGACCATAACCTAAAGATAAGAAAGGACTAAATATTAAATTAATAAAAAAGCTTATGATTAATGCATTTCTATTTTTTTTCGTATCTCCTTGTGCATATAAAAGAGAATTAACAACAAAAGAAACAATAAAAATTGGAGCACCAATTGAGAGTACTTTTATGTATCTTAGACCATTGTTAAGAAAAATACCTTCTGCCCCAAAATATAAAAATACAGGTCTAGATAATAGAAAGGTTGTAAATCCAATGGCTATAGAAATCAATAAAGTGATAACTAAAGCTTGAGTATGGATCTTAATTGCCTCATTAAATTTTTTTTTGCCAATAGCTATTGAGACAAGAGCTGTGGTGCCTTGTCCAAAACCTACAGCGAAGGCTAATAAAATAAAATACAAGGGGTAAGATATTGATAAGCCTGCAATAGCCTCTGTGCTTATAAGACCTGCATAAAAAGTATCTACAACATTGTACAGAGTATAAAACAAAAGACCTGTTCCTGCTGGAACAGCCATACCTATTAATTGTTTTTTTATATCCCCTTGGGTAAGATCCATAAAATTAAAAAGGTCTTACAACTACAAGTATTACAATTAAAATGAGAAGAACAGTAGGCACTTCATTGATAATTCTTAGATATTTTGAGGTATAGTCTCTAAAATTACTCTCTAAACTTTTTCTAATCTTACCTAAATACATATGAAATGCAGAGAGAATAAGAACTAATATAATTTTCAAAAAAAGCCATAATTCAAAACCTACATAATGGATAAGGGCTATACCAAATACCCAAGTCAATATCATTGCTGGGTTCATTATAATTTTTAGCAATTTATATTCCATTTTTTGAAATACATTATTCATTTCAGGATTGGTTATGTTTTCTACATGATAAACAAAAAGTCTTGGTAAATAAAATAACCCTGCAAACCATGATACAAAAGATATGATATGTAAAATTTTTAATAACTCATACATTTTGTTACCATTTAGCCTCAGGGGGCATTGACATTAATATAGCATCAATATTACCACCGGTTTTTAATCCAAATAATGTCCCTCTATCATAAAGCAAATTAAATTCTACGTAACGAGATCTTTTTTTTGAAAGAGCATCTAAGTCATCTTGACTAAAGTTAAAATCTTTTTTTCTTTTTGAGTTTTCAATTACAAAATTAACAAAGAATTGCCCAACATCTTTTATAAATGATAAATCCTTATCAAAGTCTGTATTGATATAATCAAAAAAAATCCCTCCTATACCTCTACTCTCTTTTCGATGCTCTAAATAAAAGTATTCATCACATTGTTTTTTAAATTTTTCATAATAAGTTGAATTATGTTGATCACATGTTCGTTGGAGACCTTGATGAAAATTATCTGTTTCTAATTTTTCAGGTATTGCAGGGGTTAAATCACAACCACCACCAAACCACTGTTTTCCTTTTGTAGTTATGTACCTAGTGTTAAAATGAGCTGCAGCAATTTTCGGGTTTTTCATGTGAGCTACGACTGAGATACCACTGGCCCAAAAGCTTGGATCCTCTTCGGTTCCCGGCATTGATTTTTTAAATTCTTCACTAAAATTACCATGCACTGTTGAAATATTTACTCCTACTTTTTCAAATATTTCTCCTTTTAGTAGGGACATCAAACCTCCACCACCACCAGGTCTTTGCCACTCTTTTTCTATAAATTCAGACCCATCAAGCTTTTGTATTGATCCAACCATTTGATTTCGAAGTTCTCGAAACCACTTTTCTGCTTTAGTTTGTTGATTTTTTATTTGATCACTCATGCCCACCCATGTAGTTCGTTTTCTATCAACGAAGTGAGTAGGAGTATATGATCTTCCCGATCATTTAGACAAGGAATATATCCAAATTGCTTTCCACCATTTTCCATGAATATTTCTCTATTTTCCTCGTTAAGTTCTTCTATTGTCTCGAGACAATCTGAGGAAAAAGCAGGACTTATAACATGAATGTGGTCTGTACCATTTTTTGCTAAGCTCTCTATAGTTTTATCTGTGTAAGGTTGAAGCCATTCTGCTGGTCCAAATCTAGATTGAAATGTGGTCATATAACTTTCCTCTGGTAAGCCCATGGTCTCTGCCACCAGCCTAGTAGTTTTTCTGCAAAAACAATGATACGGATCCCCTTTATCTAAATATTTTTTTGGGACACCATGATAGCTAAATATGATTTTTTTTGGTTTTGAATTTTTAGTCCAAAATTCTTCAATGCTATTTTTTAGAGCTTTAATATAAAGTTCATTTTCGTAATATCCTCCAATAAAACGAAGAGATGGTACCCAACGCCAACTTTTTAATTCTTCTGCAACAGCATCAAACGTTGAGCCCGTTGTAGCCGCACAATATTGAGGGTATAAAGGTAAAATAATAATACGATCACAATTTTGATTTCTAAGATTATTTAAACCCTTAGAGATGCTAGGATTCCCATAACGCATTCCAATATCAAATACGATATTTTGATATTTCTTATTAATAAATTCTTTTATTTTCGATAATTGGTTTTTTGTGTGGAATAAAAGAGGTGAACCTTCCTCTGTCCAAACAGATTTGTAATTTTTAGCTGACTTCGCTGGTCGAGTATTTAAAACTATTCCATTGAGAATAGGCCACCAAATAGCTTTTGGTGTTTCTATGACACGTTCATCTGATAGAAATTGTTTTAGATAAGTCTTTAAAGATGACTTAGTTGGTTCATCTGGAGTTCCTAAATTTGTGATCAAAATGCCTGTCTTAAGACCAGAGCCATGAACGAAGAGTTTATTACCTTTAAATGAAGCCATTGAAAAACATTACGATTTTTATGATAACTTAGTTCTTATCTTTTCTATGAATAAATGAACATTAGCCTCAGGAGTAGTTTTTTTTACACCGTGATCGAGGCTAGCAATCCACCCAGATCTATGAGATGGCTCACTCTGTAAGCATTTCTCAATATATTTATCAATATAATCAGAAAAGGATTTAGTGTCCTCCATAGCTAATAAATCATTTGAAAAATTCCCCTGTAAAGATAAATGTGTCTTTGGTAATTCAGTGAAAACCTCCAAATTAGTTCCTAAAACTGTGAGTTTTAAATTTTTTAAATTTTGTAATTTATTAAATTTAGTTTGAGAAATTTCTTTAGTGAAATATCCAATTTTATTTGGATAACTATTTGAAATTTTAACTAAAAAAGGAATAACGAATTCATCAAAATCTTTATCATTTAGTTTATTAGCTTCAGTATCAAATATCATTAACAAATCAATGTCATTTCGTAACTGAATTTGTATATTTTTTTGTATTAACATTTCTAAAACGGGCAGGGTTTGTTGAAATAGTGTTTGTGATACAGGATTATTCCTCGTTGCAAAATGGTATAAGGTTACAGGTCCACCAGTAAATCCAATTAAAGATTTATGATTTGATAGTTCATTTCTAATATATTTTAGAGATATATTCTGAAAATCTATAAAACTTTCAAATTCATCAATATTAAATTCGGATATCATTTTTGAACTTAAATTTTTTTCAAATATTGGTCCAGGATTAAACTTCAAACTCATACCTAAATAATCTAAAGGAAAAAGAATATCACTAAACAATATTGCAGCATCAAAATCGAATTCAACAATAGGTCCAAGAGTTACCTCACAAGCAAGCTCAGGCTCTTTACATAATTGTTCAAAAGAATATTTTTCTTTTAATTTTCTGTAATGCTGATGATATCGACCAGCCTGTCTCATAAACCAAATTGGAGGAATTTTTTGTTCAACTTTATTTAAGGCATTAAAAAAATTTTTGTTATAGGTATTTTGCAATATCTCTAGCTCCATAAGTAATAATAAAATCTGCTTGAGCTCTTTTGAGTACCGTTAAAGACTCTAGGAGCAAATCAACATAATTGCCAAATTTAGCTTTGCTGAGCATTTGTAGACTAGCATACTCACCACTTACTTGGTACGCACCCGTGGGAAGCAGTGTCTCCTTTTTTATATCTCTTATTAAATCTATTGAAGTCATTCCAGGCTTAACCATTAAATAATTTGCACCTTGAGCTGCATTACTAATTGAGCTTTTAATCGCCTTTGCTTTGTCTTCAACAGGTAATTGATATGATGACCGATCAAATCCCTGTGGTGATGATTTTGCAACATCTCTAAAAGGGCCGTAGAAGTGACTTTTAAATTTTGTTGAGTAACTCATTATTTGAGAATTTGAAAAACCATTTTGAACAAATATTTTTCTCAAATATTTAGTCGTATTTTTCATCATGTCACTTGGTGCAATTATATCAGCTCCCGCCTCAAGATATGTATTTGCCGCTAATCCTAAAGAGTAATGTGTCTTATTAAGATCAATTGATTTTTTATGAGTAACTCCACAATGCCCATCAACAGTTATTGAGCATAAGCATGTATCTATAAGTAAAACTATATCTTTTCCAAAATAATCTTTAATTTTTTTTATAACTTCATAGTGAAAGCTAAAATCCTCCGGATTTTTTTGTTTTTTATTTGGAACGATAAAAAGTAGAAAATTATTGATACCTTTTTTTAAATCCTTTTCAATTACCTTAATTATAGATGAAGATGACCAACTCTTATTATCACCTAATCCTTTAATTTCCTTTGAATTTTTTACCTTTTGATCCACAAATAAAGGTTGAATTAAAATTTTCTTTTTAAGAGATTTAGACTGATCAATAGGGAAATAATTTTTAATCATTTAAGTTCAAAATTTTTAAAATCATCATAAGTAAGATATACATTTAATTGATTTTTAGGAATAAATTTAGAAATTTGAAGATACGTTTGACCAGGTCCACACGAATTACGCTTATTTAGTATTTCTGGTCTTAGTTGTATAGCTAATTTAAACGCAGAGAAGCTCATCCAATAAAAACTCTCCGCTACAAACAAATTATCAATCGTATTGTCATTAATCAAAGGGACTAAACTATAGTGTGATATAACAGGGAATTTTTTATTTAGCATATTTCCTTCATATGTAAGTTTATAAGTAGGTTTTTGATTATCTTTATAAAAATTTTCAGTTTCTCGATAATTTTCACCAAAACTATCGAGAGAAGAATTTACAAGAATGCCCATTTTACTTATTTTTTTCCAAGAACTTACGCCGGAAGTTATAAGATTTGATACACTTTTCAAAGATTTATACTCTTTAAATTCTGATCTTGTGGCCAAAACATTTTTATTTTTTACTGTTTTATTAAATTCATGCAATTTTCTCTGAAACATTTGATATTTTGATAAGCTTGAAGGAAATATATTTTTAACTTTTTTAACTTTTTTGTTATTTAGATATTTTTTTTCTTTAAAATATTTTTTTGTTTGATTATCTTTCCCTTGTGCAAATAAGATTTTTTCATTTAGGATATTTTCAATAGTTACACCTACATCTAAATTGCAACCACCTCCCCATTTGTATAAATATTTTCTCTCTCTTTGACAATCATCTAACGAAGGTAAATGATTAATTTTTTTCAATATTTTTTCTGTTTTTCGATCATCTCTCCTATATTCCAAAGCAATGCATCCTTGTGCTGCCGCACTAGGAAATTCAGAAATTGGTAAAATTATCTTCTCAAACTTTTTAAATTTCAATTTAAAATTTCTATAATCTTTTTTATTAATTTTTTCTCCATATTTAAAAATTCTATCTATAGCAGCTTTAGCCATAAACACCCCATCCTCTTTTGAGGAATTTAATATTTTTTCCAGCCTAGATGGTAAGTTTCCCCTAATGTTGAATGGCTTCAATTCTTCAAAGGGTAAAAACTCTCTTAATTTTTTTAAATAATATTTTCTTCTAGGAGAGGATGTCCCTATAACTAATTTTTTTTTATTTAATGAAGTCTTTTTAATAAGAATAACATCTCTTGGATCATCTCTTTTGAGACAAATAAAAGAGGTCTTATTAAGATTTTTAACAGGAAGATCTTTGAATGAATGAACTACCACATCTGCATCTTTTAAGATTAATTTTTTTGAGAGTGAATTTGTAAATATTCCAAATCCATGTTGTTCCCAAGCTTTAGCTGACATGTCCGTGTCACCAACGCTTGATGAGTAATGCGTATCAATTATATTTTTTTGTATTTTATTAATTTCTATTTCCGCAATGTGAGTCTGAATTTTAGCGAGAAAACTTTTTCTTGATAATAAAACAATCTTTTTCATAACCATTGATGACATTAAGAAATAACAAATAATCAACGCTAATACAATTTAAGCGAGACTTATTGGTCAATATGTATTTATTTCAAAATATGTTATAGCTAAATAACGTTTGAAATTATGTCACAAAAAGCAGTTTTAATTGTCGGAGCAGGATCAGGTTTAAGTGCTTCTTTGGCTAGAGCATTTAATTCAAAGGGGATGAAAATCGTACTTGCTGCCAGAAACATAGACAAACTTGACAGTTTAAAAAAAGAGATCGACGCTTTAGTTTTTAAGTGTGACTCAACGGAAAATAAAAGTGTTCAAAATTTATTTTTGCAGACTGACTCAATAATAGGTACTCCAGAAATTGTTATCTATAATCCATCTCTTAGAATTGTAAAACCTTTTATTGAATACGATCCTGATGAAATGCTTCAATCTATAAAAGTAAATAGTTATGGGGCTTTTCTAGTAGCGCATGAATCAGTCAAAAGAATGTTAAAAATAGGAAAAGGTAATATTTTTTTCACTGGATCATCTGCAAGTGTAAAGGGTTTTGCCAAATCTGCGTCTTTTGCTATGGGAAAGTTTGGTTTGAGAGGCTTAGCACAATCTTTGGCAAGAGAGCTGCACCCACAAAATATTCATATAGGTCATTTCGTTATAGATGGAGGAATAGGTAAAGAACTAGTTGGAAATTATCAAATGATACACCCTGATGAAATTGCAAAACAATACCTAAATTTTTATTTACAGGATAAAAAAGCTTGGTCATGGGAAATTGAAATTAGAACAAACACTGAAAAATTTTAGAAGAACACCTTGGAAATCGGTATAGACAGTTTTGCAGATAAAAGAGAGGGCTCAGATAGTGTTAAAGCCATCAATAATGTTATTGATAGAATTATTTTTGCAGATGAAGTTGGATTAAATTCATTTGGGATAGGAGAGCATCATAGAAAAGAATTTTTAGACTCAGCACCATTTATGATATTAGCTGCAGCTGCAGCACAAACAAAAAATATTAAGCTAATAAGTGCTGTAACTGTTTTAAGTGCAGCAGATCCTGTTCGTGTATTTCAAAACTTGTCTACTCTTGATCTGATATCCGGAGGTAGAGCAGAAATGGTAGCTGGAAGAGGATCATTTTCTGAGGCCTTTCCATTGTTTGGTTTGGATTTCAAAGATTATGATGAATTGTTTATTGAAAAGCTCGGTTTGCTTTTAAAAATTAGAGAAAATGAATTTGTTAGTTGGTCTGGTAAATTTAGACCTTCGATAAATAATTTACCTATTTATCCAAGGCCTATTCAAAACCCTGTCCCAATTTGGTTAGGTGTTGGTGGCACACCTCAATCTTTTGCAAGAGCAGGTTCAATGGGCTTACCTCTAATGATTGCCATAATTGGAGGCAATACTCATCGCTTTAGGCCTTTGGTAGATATTTATCGACAGGCGGGTAAAGAAGCAGGACACCCCCCAGAAAAACTCTCCGTAGGACTTCATTCACTGGGATATGTCGCAAATAGTATGGATGAAGCAATAGATTTGTATTACGAGGGTTATCATAAAATGTTCACAAAAATTGGAAAAGAAAGAGGTTGGGGTCCTGTGACGAGAGACCAATTTGACAATCAAATTGGTCCATTAGGAGCTATAGTTTTAGGCGATCCTGATCAGGTCGCTGAAAAGATTATCAGACATAGTCAAGCCCTTGGAGGTATTGATAGATTCCAATTTCAAATGGATATAGCTGATATTACCCATGAAAATTTAATCAAATCTATTGAACTGATTGGCAAAGAAGTAATTCCTAGGATAAATAGGACAAAAAGCCCCTAATTAGAGGCTTTATGCGTCTTTATTGCAGTATCTTTTAGATTAGTAAAAAATACATTAATATTTGTGAAAAATCACAATTGGAAATCTAATTATTTAAGCACCCTTCAATCTGAAATTGATAAAATTAAGGATGAAGGACACTATAGAGTATTTAACAACATAGAAAGAAAAGCCGGACAGTATCCCAAAGCTACAAGACATAGTAATGGTCAAACCGAAGAGATTGATGTCTGGTGTTCAAATGATTACTTAGGCATGAGCCAGAACAAAGAAGTTATTTCCGCAATGCAATCTGCTGCTGAAAAGTTAGGAGCGGGAAGCGGAGGAACAAGGAATATATCAGGTACTACTAATTTCCATATTCAACTCGAAAAAGAAATCGCACTCTTACATAAAAAAGAAAGAGCTCTAGCATTTAATTCTGGATATAGTGCTAATGAGTCTGCACTAAAGTCTATTATATCTGCTTTTGATAATTGTTTAGTTTTAAGTGATGAACTAAATCACGCATCACTTATAGAGGGAATTCGTACAAGTAAAAAAGAAAAAGCTATTTATCGTCATAACGATGTAAAACACCTAAAGGACATTCTAAAGGGAGTGGATTTTTCTCGACCAAAAATTATCGTCTTGGAGTCTGTCTATTCAATGGAAGCTGATTTTGCACCACTAGAAGATATTATTCAGGTTGCTCAGGATAATGGAGCATTAATATACTTAGATGAAGTTCATGCTGTAGGTTTATACGGTCCCAATGCAGCAGGTGTAGCAGATCAAAAAGGATTATCTGAGCATATTGATATTATCAATGGAACATTGGCAAAAGCATTTGGTCTAGCTGGAGGTTACATAGCCTCGACTGAGACAATAATTGATTTTGTTAGAAGTTTTTCAAAAGGATTTATTTTCACAACATCCATGTGCCCAGCAGTAGCTGCTGGAAGTCTAGAGAGCATTAGACAAGTAAAGAAAAACGATGAAATTCGATCTTCATTCTTTGAGAATGTTGATTTTGTTAAAAAAGAACTACGAACCGCAGGTATTCCTTTTTTAGACTCAGGTTCACATATAATCCCAGTATTAATTGGAGATAGCAAATTATGTAAAGAGATTAGTGATTTTCTTTTAAATGAGCACCAGGTTTATGTTCAGCCTATTAATTATCCAACAGTCCCAAAAGGAACTGAGAGAATAAGAATAACTCCTACTCCATGTCATGACCCAGAGTCTACTGAAAAATTTGTAGAAGCTTTGAAAGATGCTTGGTTTAAATTTATGCCTCAGTTAGTTAAATTTGAAAATCAATTTACTAATAAAATCAAAGTAATTTAAACGCCTTATTTGATCAATCTATACATTTGTTATAAAACATACTAATGAGAGTCATTGCGTTTTATAGTTTCTTTAACGTATCCAATCCCAGATTATTAAAAGAGAGGTTAAATTTACACTTTCTTTTAAAACAAATAAAAGGTTCGATTATTGTCAGTGAAGAGGGTTTAAATGGTACAATAGTAGTCTCTTCAAAATTAGAAAAAAAAATTATCGACTATTTAATGTCTTTAGGAGTCACTAAAGAAAATATAAAATTATCAGACTTTAATGGCCAAAGAATTTTCAACGAGTTTAAAATTAAACTTAAAAAGGAAATAGTTACATCTGATTTTGGATTAAAAATTTCAGACATTAAAAAATCTAAGTTTATTGAACCAAGAGATTGGGATAGATTTGCCAATGATAAAAATGTAGAAATTCTTGATACAAGAAATGATTATGAATTTAAAATTGGTCATTATAAAAATGCTATCAACCCTAAAATTGAAACATTTAAAGATTTCAAAAATTATATAAAGAATAACAAAGAAAAATTTCAGAATAAAAAAGTTGGTATTTATTGTACAGGTGGTATTAGATGTGAAAAAGCAGGACCTTTAATGGAAAAATATGGTATTGAGACATATCAACTTAAAGGAGGAATATTAAAATATTTTGAAACCACATCTGCTGACTCATGGAAGGGTGAATGCTTTGTTTTTGACTACAGAGTATCTTTGAACAAGCAACTTTCTCAAGGTACGAGTAAGCTTTGTTACGGGTGTAACATGCCTTTAACTCCAAGAGAGAGAAAATCTCCTAAATATGAAGAAGGATATTCATGTTCCATCTGTTTTGATAATATGACAGAAAAAAAGAGACGTTCTCTCAAAGATAAGCGAGAACATTGGAAAAAAGTTCTTTAATTTCATTAAATATCAATGTTGACCAAATTCAAAATTAGTTTAGTTTACGCCAATGGCTAAAAAGTCTACATACCAACTTAAACAGTTAATACCTGAAGAAAAACCTGAAACTGGCACAAAATATATTGTACGTAAACCCACTAAAGGATTGAAAGTTTCTGACAAACTTCGCCAGAGAAAGTATGACCCTGTTTTGAAACAGCATGTTTGGTTTGTAGAAAAGAAAATGCCTCCTCATAGTAAATAATTTTGTTATTATTTTATCATCGAAAATAGAACTTTATATTGGCTGAGAAGAGACTTTAGGATTACTGATAATCCTTGTCTGGAATTTATATCGAAACAAAAATCCCCAGCATTACTTGTTTATATTTATGATGACATTGAAAAGGAAGCCACTGGAGATGCTGGTCAATGGTGGTTAAACAAAACTCTTCATCTGCATTCCAAGAATTTAGAACAAAAATTTAATGTAAAGCTTATTATAACTGATGGTGAAGCGAAAAAAAATCTCTCACACCTAATTGAAAAATACAAAATTTCATCATTAATTTGGAATAGGCTCTACTCAGACCAATCTATTAAAAGAGACACTGAGATAAAAAGTTTTTTTAAAAATAAAAAAATTCATGTTGAAACTTTTAATTCACACTTACTTAATGAGCCTTGGGAAGTACAAAATAACTCTGGTCAGTTCTTTAAAGTTTTTACTCCTTATTGGAAAACTGCTTTTAAAGTTTATTTGAACAAGAAATTTTCTTATCAAAAAAATACATCAATCAAATCATTTAAACACAATGAAAAAACTAAAATCAATTTTTTATCTAATAGAAGTTGGTATGAGAAGTTTAATAATTATTGGAGTCCAGGAGAGGATGCAGCTTTGGAAAAAATTGAGACTTACATTTCTTCTCATATAGATAAATATGATGTAAATAGAAATAGGCCTGATTTTGACCAAACATCAAGAATATCTCCACACTTAAGATTTGGAGAGATATCCCCGCGAGTAATAATTGAAAAAATCCAAAATTCAAAAAAATCTAATAATGCTGTAAATACTTATTTATCAGAAATTGGCTGGCGAGAATTTTCTTATTCATTGTTGTATTATTCTGAAGATTTATCAACTAAACCGATTAACCCTAAATTTAAAAAATTCCCATGGAGAAGTAGTAAAAAAGATTTTGCACTATGGACTGAGGGTAAAACAGGCATACCTCTTGTAGACGCTGCAATGAGTCAAATTTATGAAGAGGGATGGATGCATAATAGGCTTAGAATGGTTGTTGGAAGTTTTCTTGTGAAAAATTTATTATTAAACTGGACATTAGGTGAGCGGTATTTTCAAAAAAGTTTACTAGATTATGATGAAGCTAGTAATGCAGCTGGATGGCAGTGGATAGCAGGCTGTGGCGCAGATGCCTCCCCGTATTTTCGTGTATTTAATCCTGTGCTTCAGTCAGAAAAGTTCGATCCACAGGCTAAATTTATCTTGAAGTATATTCCACAATTAAAAATATTTAATTCATCAAAAACAGTATTTGAGCCATATTTAGATAAAAAATTATTAGATAGTTTAGTCAAAGAAAAAAAATATGTTAATCCAATCGTTGATTTGAAAGAGTCTCGTAACAGAGCACTTGATGCTTATCAACAAACGAAATCATAATTTGAAAAAAAGCGTAGCTATAATTGGATCTGGTATAGCGGGATTATCTACAGCATATTTTTCACAAGAATATTTTGATGTAACACTATTTGAGAAAAATGATTATTTAGGTGGGCATGCAAATACAAGAGAAGTCAAAGATAGTAACGGAAATACTATACCAATAGATACAGGTTTTATTGTCTACAATGAACTGACATACCCAAATTTAACAAAATTTTTTGATCTTCTCAAAGTCGAAACTGTTAATAGCAATATGTCCTTTAGTTTTCTTAATGAGGAAAACAAATTTGAGTACGGGGGAGGAAGTTTAAGTGCATTATTTGCAGATCGTAAAAATTTTTTTAATTTAAAATTCTACAAAATGTTAAAAGACATCATTATTTTTTATAAAGTTTATCAAAAAAAAAATATTACATCAGATATTTCAATTAGAGATTTTCTTAAAACAAAAAATTACTCTGATGAATTTATTAATTTCCATCTTGTTCCTTTAATTTCAAGTATTTGGTCAACTCCCGATCAAGACTCTCTTAATCAGCCATTAAAAAGTATTATTAATTTTTTTCAAAATCACAAATTGTTTAATTTCACGGATAGACCACAATGGAAAACAATAAGAAATGGTTCTAAACAATATATCAATTTATTAATTAAATCTGCAAAATTTAAAATCAAAAAGTCATGTAGAATTCAAAAAATTTCAAGAAATGATAAGATTGAAATTTTCTTTGAAGGAAAAAAATCTGTTTTTGACATTATAATATTTGCATGTCCTCCAAACCATTTTTTTCCTCTTTTAGATAAAATACATCAGAAAGAGCATGAGGTTTTAAATGAATTTGATTTTCAAAAAAATTTAGCACAATTGCATCAAAATAACTCTCTTATGCCAACTCATTTAAAAGCTTGGTCAAGTTGGAATTTTCATACGAATTTAAATAATAAATGTACTTTAAGTTATTGGATGAATAAATTGCAACCACTAGAAACTAATGACAATTTCTTTGTCTCTCTAAATCAGGATCAAAATCAGAATCACTATCAAACAATTTACGAACATCCAATATTCTCACCTAAAACTCTTAGTGCTCAAAAAAATATTTCACAAATTCAAGGCTATGAGAATTCTTATTATGTTGGTAGTTATCTTGGTTATGGTTTTCATGAAGACGGTATTCAATCTGCTATAAAAGTTTGTAAAAGGTTAAATATAGATTTAAAGGAGTTTAAAAATGCGGATACATCAAGAGTGCAATGGAATTAATTTCTTCTCATTGTTTTGGAATAGGTAAAATAATTCATAAAAGAACTAGGGATACTGATAATTTTTTTCAATATAATGCACCTTACTTAAGTATAAATCTAAGTAACACAATAAACATCCATCCATTTATATCTCTAAATAGATTTAACTTTTTTTCAATTTTTTATAAACAGCACGGATTTAGAAATAAAAAAAAGAGTTTATATGATTTTGCAAAAAATGTTGCTGAAAAACACAATATTGTTTTTAATAGTATTCAATTTATATGTATCCCATCAATTGTTGGTTATTCTTTTAACCCTATTAGCTTTTATTTATATCTTGATAGTAAAAATAAAGTTAAGTCGATCATATATGAAGTGAAAAATACATTTGGAGACCAAGTTCATTATTTAACTTTGAACAAATTTAAAGATAAAGAGTTTAAAAAAAATATGTATGTGTCACCATTTATTGAAATGGACTGCATTTATAAGATTTCTTCAAAAAATAAAAGAAAAAACCATTTTTTTTGTAATATTAATCAATTTAACCTTAAAAAGGAGCAAATATTTTATGCCTCTATTGATTTAAATTTAAAAGAAATAACTTTTTATAATTTTATTTTGTTTTTAATTTTAAATATTTTTGGGAGTGTAAAAACAATTACTCTTATTCACTATCAGGCAATCAAGCTTTTTTTAAAAAAAAGTAAATTCTTTAAATATTCCAATAGAATAAAAGATAATCTATACTTAGATTAGTTAAAATTAGGTAAAATCTTGTTTATTGATAGATATATAAAAAAAGTTTGTTCTAAAATCAGATATGGATCTTTGACTTTAAATGTTAAGGGAAAATCTTATGAGTTTTACGGTGAATTAGAGGGTCCTTCAGTGCATTTAACAATTAGTCGTATCTCTATGATATGGGATTTATATTTTCGTGGTTCAGTCGGACTTGGTGAAGCTTATATAAAAAAGAAATTTGAAGCAGACGATTTAAGTAAATTCTTAGAATTTGGTGCACTAAATGAAAGAGCTTTTGGTAACGAAATGAGTGGATCTAAGTTTTACAGATTTTTATCAAAAAAATATATGAATAAAACTAAAAACTCATTATTTCAGAGTAAAAAAAATATTCATGCTCACTATGATCTTGGTAATGACTTCTATTTGGAGTGGCTGGATGATACTTTAACTTATTCTTCAGGTTTTTTTAAAACAGGCTTGGAAACGTTATCTGAGGCACAAAAAAATAAATTTGAAAGTCTTATTGAGGGTAATCAACCTAGACCAGGTGATCATGTTTTAGAAATTGGGTCTGGATGGGGAAGTTTTGCTTTTTATTTAATTTCAAAATTCCCTAATATCAAAATCGATACTTTAACTATCTCAAAAGAGCAATACGAATTTGTAAAAACAAAAATTAGAGAACATCATTTAGAAAATAAGCTAAATGTCATATATAAAGATTACAGAGAACATCAAGGAGAATATTCTAGAATCTACTCCATTGAAATGTTTGAGGCTGTTGGAATACAATATTGGCAAACTTATTTTGAAAAAATTAAAGACTTGTTAAAACCATCGGGGGTCTTTTCAATGCAAACTATTGTAATCTTTGAAGATTTCTTTGAGAGGTATACTCGAAAAATTGATTTTATTCAAAAATATATTTTTCCTGGTGGAATGTTAGCATCAGTAAAAGCTTTAGAAAAAATAGCTAATCAAAAAAAATTCGACTTCCAAATTAAAAATCAAATGGCGGATAGTTATTATCAAACACTTGAGATGTGGAGAAAAAATTTTAACAATAAATGGGATATAATAAAAAATTTAGGTTACTCTGAAGATTTCAAAAGAATGTGGAATTTTTACTTATCATATTGTTCAGGAGGTTTTAAAGCAAAAACTATTGATGTATATCAAATAGATTTTATCAATAAGTAAATTAAATCTGTTAAAGATCTACTTTTATTAATGAGCGTATTGATTGTGTGTATGAGAAATGTATTAATAGCGAGTATTTTATTAATATTTGTCAGTGGGTGCAATAACATGAAACTTGAAGACTTTGCCAACAAAAAACCAATATTTAAAATAGAAGAGTATTTTTTAGGAAAAACAACAGCTAGCGGTCTTTTTATTGATAGACTTGGAAAGGTAAGACGACAGTTTACTGTTGAAATGGAAGGTATTCAACAGGAAGATAATTTTATTCTCAATGAGACCTTCCTCTATGATGATGGAGAGGAAGAATTCAGAAGATGGGAAATTAAAAAAACTGGTGAAAATACTTACGAAGGAATTTCTGCTGATATTATAGGTGTAGCCTTAGGTGAAAGCTCAGGAAATGCTTTAAATTGGCATTACACATTAAAACTCAAGTATGGTGATGGAATAATGAATGTAAAATTTGATGATTGGATGATTATGCAAGATGAAAAAAATGTATTCAATAAAGCTACTATGAAAAAATTTGGTATAAGATTAGGAGATGTTTATTTATTCTTCACTAAGCAGTAGTAGACTGTAATTTTTCTGCCTTTTCTTTTGCTTTTCTCTCGCGTTCTGCTTTTCGCTGACCTTTTTCAACTAGTGCTTCGAGCTCTTCATAAGTACATAAACCAAGATCAGTGGGGTTTCTAAATTCTGTAATTGGTTGAGATTGATTACCAGCCCTTATATTAGCAACAGTAGGCTTAGTAGAACTTGTAAGTTTAGCTATTTGCGTATCTGTTAGTATTTGTCCATACTCACGAATTAGCCAAGCTATAGCCTTAGGTCTTTCTTGTCTTACTGATAATGGTAAGTATTTTTTTGTTTTAACGCTCGATTGAATGGACTCAGATTTTTTATTTTGCAATTGCAGTTCAAGTGAATGATCTCCCTCACAACGTTTAATCTCATCCATAGTTAATTGACCACTGGCTATAGGGTTTAATCCTTGCATACGATAAGCATCCTCACCATCTGCAATACTTTGAACTTCTAGCTCATGTAATTGACAGAATTGAGATATTTGGAAAAAACTTAAAGCAGTATTGTCTACCAACCATACGGCCGTAGCTAAGGGCATTAAAGGTTTATTGTCAGACATGGTCTTGTTAAAATATTAAATATTAAATGACTTATATTTATTTTTAAAACGTGCAACTCTTCCACCTGAGTCAACCATTTTTCCAGATCCTTGACTCCAAGCAGGGTGAGATAATGGGTCAATTTCAAGCTTCATAGTATCGCCAGCTTTACCCCAAGTAGATCTCGTCTTATAAGTTGATCCGTCAGTACGTTCTACAGTAATTTCATGGTAATCAGGATGTATTTTTTGTTTCATGGTTATGAGAAAATAGAGATCAAAGGTTAAAAAATCAAGTAAATATTTATAGGCTTTTCAGCAATTCGCCGCTAATGGCAGCACTAGAGGCTATTAAACTTTCATCATTTAAGGGATCAAAAACATTACCTTTTTCATTTAGGCATATCCCACCAGCCTCATTTACTAAAATAATACCTGCTACGATATCCCAAAGATTTAATCTTAATGACCAAAATCCATCAAATTTTCCTGATGCCACATTCGCTAAATCAAGAGCTGAAGAACCAAGGATTCTGACACTTGTTTTCCTTTGAAGCGATCCTATTTGAGCAATGCCTTTTTCAAGAATATCTTCATGCTTGATTTGCACACCAGATGTAAACATACATCCATCTAACTTATCTCTTTGGGAAACCCTGAGCCTTTGGTTGTTAATCCAAGATCCAGAACCCTTATGAGCCCAAAATAATTCATTCAAAATTGGGTTATATGTAACACCAGCAATAATCTCTCCTTTTTGCATCAATCCAATGGTTACTGCAAAGTAACCATTTCCATGTATGAAATTTTTTGTTCCGTCAAGTGGGTCTGAGATAAAAACAGGAGTATCACCTTTAAGCTTATCTAAATCTTCAGCATTAAAAGTCTCCTCATCAATTTGAAGAAAATCAGGTCTATCTTTTCCCAAAGTATAACTGATACTTTCAGATGCTCTAATATCTGCAGAGGATACAAAATCATTTTTATCTTTTTTAGAAATTTGAAGTTTCTCAAGCTCTCCAAAATCTCTTATTAAAGATTTAGCAGCATTCCTACATGCCTTTTCCATAACAACAATTACTGGTGGGACAATAGCCATAGAAAAAATTATTTTGCTTTTTCTATGTAAGTTAATTCAGACGTGTTTATTCTAATTTTGTCACCCGTTTCAATATGAGGTGGAACAGTAACTCTTACACCGTTAGTTAACAATGCTGGTTTATATGATGAAGATGCTGTTTGTCCTTTAACAACTGCCTCAGTTTCGGCTATTTGTACAGTAAGACTCTCAGGAGGATTAACGTTCATTGGTTTTTCATCATAAAACTCAATAGAGACTTCCATTCCATCTTCAAGAAATTTTGCTGTATTTTCATTCACTTGACTAATATTCATAACTATTTGCTCATAGGTTTGGTTATTCATAAATGTAAAATCCTCTCCACTACGAAATAAAAATTGATGATCTATCTCTTCAGCACGAATTTTTTCAACAGACTCTGAACTTCTAAATCTCTCATTTAATTTTGACTGGTTTGAAATATTTTTCAACTCAGCTTGAATATATGCCCCTCCTTTTCCAGGTTGTGTATGGGATAATTTAGCCACTTTCCAAAGCGAATTATTATGTTGAATTATATTTCCTATCTTTAAGTCGTTAGCATTAATTTTCATTTAGATTTATAAATTTGAATCATTCGCTCTAATAAAGCCAAGGCATCTACTCTAGATCTTTGAAAACAATTTCTTCCAATAATTGAGCCGTTTCCATCTCCCTGGTGAATTGCAAGCACCTCATCCATTAAAGCTTGATCATCTTTTGCATCCCCACCCGAAAATACTACTAAGCGTTTTCCATCAAATGCAACTTTTTTGATATGAGCCACACGATCTTTTAAAGTGCTTATAGGTATATTATTATCTTCAAATGCTTTTTTAGTTGGATCTTCTTCTAAAAAATCACTAGGAAGTTTTACTTTTATAATATTTGCCCCCAATAGAGCAGACATGTGTGCTGCATATGAAATTATGTTCATTGCTGTTTCACCTTTTTTGCTAATCTTTGAACCTCTCGCATAAGCCCATAAAACCACAGCAAGACCTTTTTCTTTAGCCTCGAAACTAAGTCTTTTAAATTCTTCCATTAATTCAAAATTATGATCAGACCCAGGGTAAATTGTAAAACCTATTGCAGCACATCCTAATTTTAATGCATCATTTACACTCCCAGTAACAGCTTGATCAAGAGATGTTGCAAGAGTATTTGAGCTATTAATTTTCAATATAGTAGGAATTTGACCATTATAATTTCCAGAACTTGTTTGAAGTAAACCAAGAGGAGCAGCATAAGCTGATAAACCAGCATCTATTGCAAGTTGGTGATGATAGTTTGGATCGTAAGCTGGGGAATTTACAGCAAAACTTCTATCGGGCCCGTGTTCAAAACCTTGATCGACAGGTAAAATTATCATTCTTCCAGTTCCACCTAACTTTCCATGTCCCAAAATTTTCATAAGATTTGATCTCACTCCAATATTTTCGTGAGTGTAGTTTGATATAATTTTTCTTGTAGTATTTGTTACTTTCATAATAGTTCCTATAAATTACACACTTGAGCTGTTGTCTCAAGCATTCTATTTGAAAATCCCCACTCGTTATCATACCAAGTCAATACTCTACCAAAATTATCTGACACCGTTGTTGTTTCACTTAAATCTAAAATAGAACTCCTTGCGTCATGATTATAATCACTCGATACTTTAGGGTCTGTGTCCACTCCTAAAATACCTTTAAGAGAGCCATTTGCATATTCTTGGAATTTATTATTTAAATTTTCAATTGTGATATTTTTTTTCGTGTTAAATTTAAAATCTACTAGAGATACATTTGGCGTTGGGACTCTTATAGCTGTGCCATCTAATTTTCCATTTAAATGAGGAAGAACGAGACCGACAGCTTTTGCTGCACCTGTGCTTGTTGGTATAATGTTAGTTGATGCTGCTCTTGCTCTTCTAAGATCTTTATGAAACGTGTCTACTGTATTTTGATCTCCTGTATAAGAGTGAATAGTTGTCATGTATCCATTTTCAATTTCAAACTCTTGATCTATTACAAAAGCAATAGGCGCAAGACAATTAGTTGTACAAGAGGCATTAGAGATTATTTGATGATCAATATTAATATTTTCGTTGTTAACTCCTTGTACAACCGTTATATCAGCACCAGAACATGGAGCAGAAACTATAACTTTACTAGCTCCGCTTTCGATATGAGACATTGCCTTTTCCTTAGATGCAAAAACACCCGTGCACTCTAAAATAATGTCGACTTTCTTATCTTGCCATTTCAAATCAATAGGGTTCCTCTCAGATGTAACAGTTACCGTATTTTCCTCTATTGAAAATTGTTCATCGGAAACTTTATTAATTTCCTTATTGAGAGGTCCATGGATACTATCATATTTAAGTAAGTGAATATTTGAGTCAATATCAGCTAAGTCGTTTATATAACTTATTTCATATTGATCTCTAAATTCATTTAATCTCTCCAAAAATGCTCTATAAACAAGTCTGCCTATTCTACCAAAACCATTAATTGCTACTTTTTTTTTCATTTTGTTCTAATTTTCCTAATTATTTTACTAGATACAGTTTCTGTTGTTAAACCAAATTTTCGAAAAACTTCATTCCCGGGTGCACTAGCACCAAAATTATCTAATCCAAATATATTTTCATATTTTGTGTACTTATTCCAATACATTGTTGATCCAGCTTCAATTATAAAAGTTTCACTAGATTTTGATTTTAATAAATTATTTTTAAAAGTTTTTGACTGCTTTTCAAAAACAGATGTTGATGGCATTGAAATGACTTTTGCAATAATACCAGCACCTCTAATTCTTACTGCAATGTTGACAGCTAGAGATACCTCTGAACCAGTAGCTATAATAGTAATATCATTATTAATTTTTGGACCATATATAACGTAAGCACCTTTAAATTTTTTTGAGTCTAATTTTTTATTTGAAATTTGTGGCAGATTTTGCCTTGAAAGACAGATAAATGAAGGTGCATCATTAATTTTTAAGGCCTCTCTCCAACATACAATTGTTTCTTTAAGATCGCAGGGTCTGAAAACATAACTATTTGGAATGAGTCTTAACATATTAATTTGTTCAATAGGTTGATGAGTAGGTCCATCTTCACCTAATCCAATAGAGTCGTGTGTGAAAACTTGTATAGGATTAATTTTCATTAGTGCAGCTAGACGAAGACTTGGCTTCATATAATCAGCAAAGCTCAAAAAAGTTCCTGAATATGTTTTGTAAATTTTGGTAGCAGCAATACCATTCATTATTGCAGCCATACCATGCTCTCTTACACCATAATGGATATATTGTCCTGCTGTGTTCATGCTATCCAGAACAGACATTTGTTTACCTTTGGTATTATTGGAGCCTGTTAAGTCTGCAGAGCCTCCGAGTATCGGATGATCTTCTTTAAAATAATGTAATATTGCTTCAGAGGATTTTCTAGTAGCCTGATCAGATTTAAAATTTTTCAAATCTGTCTCTATTTTATTAAATAACTTATCTATGTCTTTATTTGAAAAATTTGTGTGAGATATTGATTTAGTTTTTTTGTATATTTGTAAATTATTGGTGGATGAATTTCGCCAAATCTTTAAAAGTTTATCTGGAATTTGAAAAGGTTTTTCATCCCAAAATAATTTACTTCTAGTTAATTTCACCTCCTCTGAACCTAAGGGTGAACCGTGTGATGATGCTTTTGCAGATTTATTTGGAGAACCAAATCCAATTGTTGTTTTAAAGTTTAGCAAACAAGGGGCTTTTGATACTTGTGCTTTTTGTAAAAGTTTATAAATATTTTTATGATCATGACCTTTTCCGCTATGCACCTCCCAATTTACCGACTTAAATCTAAGGTTTGTATTATCGCTAAAAGCTAGGTCTGTGGATCCATCGATACTAATGTTGTTGTTATCATAAATTAGTATCAAATTATTAAGTTTTAAGTGACCTGCTAAGCTTATTGCCTCTTGACTAATTCCTTCCATTAAACACCCATCACCACAAAAAACATATACCTTTGGGGTTTTAAATAATTTTTTCTCTTTTGAAAGCTTTTTAAGGGCTATGGCCATTCCTACTGCATTCGAAATACCTTGTCCAAGAGGACCGGTCGTTATTTCTATTCCAGCATCTGGTTCATATTCAGGATGTCCCGCTGTAATGTAGCCCAATTGTCTAAAATTTTTAATTTGAGAGATTGTTATTTTTTTATAACCGGTGAGGTATAAAAGTGAGTAAAGCAACATCGAACCATGTCCATTAGATAAAACGAATCGATCTCTAAGTAACCAGTTCGGATCCTTGGGATTATGAATAAGAAAATCGTGAAAGAGCACTGTGGCAATGTCAGCCATTCCCATGGGCATACCAGGATGACCAGATTTTGCTTTTTCTACCGCATCAATTGATAAAAATCTGATACAGTTTGCTAATTTAGTATAATTTTTCAATGGAATAACTTTTCTTAATAACTAATAATTAAAGTATGAACGAATTTCAACAACAAATACTTCAAAAAATTGAGCAAATTGCATCAAAACTTCAGAATTATAAAATTAATAACCAAGAACTAATAAATGAGAAACAAGAATTAAAAGCTAAGATAGAATATTTAGAGAGAAGAGAGTCAGAATTAATAACCGAATTAGAAAATAACAAACTTGAGTTATCTGAAAAATCTCAACTTATTGATCAAGCAACTAATAAAATTGAGGAATTACTGGGTTCAATAGATATAGATGGTTAATTTAACTCTAACAATTGGAGGAAGACCGCTAAAAATACAATGTTCCGATGATAATGTTGAGACAGTAAAAGAGATCGCTTCTTCAATTAGTAAACTCATAGATGATGAGAAGAAAGAGAATGTGCCTTTTTTAACATCTACACTTATTGCCTATCTTAAATCCATGGAAGATGTTTTGAAAAAAGAAAAAATATTACAAGACTCTTTAAATAAGAAATTATTTTATGAGAGTCGTATTCAAGAATTACAGAATGAAAATAATCATCTAAAATCTGACATTGAGCAAATTTTCAAAAAACTAAATGATAATATAATCATTGAATAAAAAACAAATTCGAAAACATCACTTGGAACTAAGAATGCAACTAAACACTTCGGATTTGGATATTTTTTCCAATAAAATAAATTCAAAAATATTAGATTTAATAGAAAAAATTAATCCTAATAGTTCTGTTGGCTTATTTTATCCATATAAAAATGAAGTAGATGTATTGAGAATTTCTGATGATTTAATAAATAAAAATATCAAATGTTTACTTCCCAAAGTAACATCAAAAGGATCTTCTTTAAAGTATTTTGAATATAATCCTTATAGTCCAAATTTGGAAAAAGGTTTTGGTGGTATTATGGAACCTAAGGGTGAAAAGACATTAGATCCTGATATAATTATTGCATCGTGCTCTGCATTTAATGAAAAAGGTTTCAGGGTAGGCTATGGAGGAGGTTTTTTTGATAGAACTATTGAAGAATTGAAAAAAAAAGGAAATTTAAAAACTATTTTAGCTGCTTTTGAAATTCAAAAAACTAACATCAATTTTCAGGAGAGTTTTGATCAAAAAGTAGATTATATTTGTTCAGAACAAAAAATCTATTCTTTATGAATTTTTTAGTGATAGGAGATGTTGTTGGTAGAACAGGAAGAACAGCTCTAAAAGAAAATTTAAAAAAGATCCAAGATCAATTCAAAATTAGCTTTACAATAATTAATGCAGAAAATTCAGCTGGTGGTTATGGACTTACAGGAAAAATTTACGAAGAGCTTACAAGTTGGGGGGCTGACGCTATCACTTTAGGAAATCATGCTTGGAAACAAAAAGAGATCATAGAATATATGGATCAAAATCCAGATCATAATATTATCAGACCTTTAAATTTCGAAGTTGGATCTCCTGGTAGGGGGTTTAAAATTTTTACTCATAAAAATGGAAAAAGAATATTGGTAAGCCAAGTTCATGGTCAAACATTCATTGACCTTCCCTTAAGTAACCCTTTTCATTCTATTGATACACAACTTTTATCTATTATTAATGATCATGAAATAGATTATTCTTTTTTAGAGGTACATGCTGAGGTGACATCTGAAAAAAATGGAATAGCTCAAAATTATGATGGAAAATTTACAGCTATATATGGGACTCATGTTCATATTCCAACCTCAGACGCTAGGGTATTAGAAAAAGGCACTTGTTTTCAAACTGATATTGGCATGACAGGAGATTATAATTCTGTTATTGGTATGAAAAAAGAAAACGCTATCAAAAGAATGAGAACCGGATCGAACTCACATAGATTAGAACCCGCAGAGGGATTAGCCACCATTTCTGGAGCAGTTATCACTACAAAAGAGGGAGACACGAATTCAATTCAATCTATTCAAATAGGTGGAGTTTTGGATAGTAATTTATTATCTTAGCTCATGGCAGGACATTCAAAATTTAAAAATATTCAATATCGTAAAGGTGCTCAAGACAAAAAAAGAGCAAAACAATTTGCAAAAATAGGAAGAGAAATTCAAATAGCAGTGAAGATTGGAGGAACTGACCCAGAGTCCAATCCAAGATTGAGACTAGCAATAACAAATGCTCGAAGTGTAAATATGCCAAAGGATAATGTAGATAGAGCTATTAATAAAAATAATACTGAAGCTTCTGATTATTCAGAAGTTCGCTATGAGGGGTATGGTCCATTTGGAACGGCATTTATAGTCGAGGCCTTAACAGACAATAAAAACAGAACAGCTTCAGAAATTAGATCTATTTTTTCAAAGAATGGGGGGAATTTGGGGGAGACAGGAAGTGTGAGTTTTAATTTTAATAAAGTAGGAGAAATACAAATCAAAAAAGAAATAGATGATAGTGCACTGGAGGATTTACTTGACCATGGTTTAGAGGACTATAATACAGATGACGATGTAACATATCTTTATTCTTCCTTTGAGGAATTAGCATCTTTTGAGAAAATACTAGTAGATAAAAACTTTGACATTGAAAGTGCAAATATTATTTGGAAGCCAAATTTAACTGTAAAAATTGAAAAAAAGGAAGAGCTTGACAAGCTTATTAAATTAAATGATGAGTTAGAGGATAACGATGATGTTCAAAATTGTTTTTCAAATCTTGATTTTGATAGTGAACTTCTAGAGGTTAATAATGCCTGATAAAGCTTGGAAAAATAGGGAAAGACTTGTAGCAAAGTTTTTTGGAGGCCTGAGAAATGCCCTTAGTGGGATTAATTCAAAAGTTACTCATTCAGATGTAATTCACGATAATTTATTCATTGAGTGTAAATTAAGAGCTAAACATACAGCTATTAAATTATGGGATGATACAAAATCTTTAGCAGACAAGGAAAAAAAGACTCCAGTTATTGCATTATGTGAAAAAAATAGACCTGGTTTTTGGATAATGGTACATTCAGATGATTTTGAGAAAGTCTCTGTAGAACTTAAAAATAAAAATTTAATTGATGAAGAATAATTAATGGAAGAAGTAGTCAACTTAGCATCCCTAGAAGGTTCGGTAGATTTTTCAATGATGGGAATGTTTCTAAAATCTGACTGGGTTGTAAAATTTGTAATAATATTGCTAGTGATTTTTTCAATTCAATCTTGGAAGACAATCATTCAAAAAATCTTATTAATAAATAAACTTAAGAAAATATCAAAAAAATTTGAAAACCATTTTTGGTCTGGGGTGTCTTTAGATGAACTATACAAACAAATTGACGAATTTGATCAAGAAAGTTTTTCAAATATATTTAGAAATATTATGAATGAATATGAAAAATCTCGAATTCAGAAAAATAAAATAGACTCGGCTTTCATTCAAAGACTCTATACATCTCTTGATTTAAGTATTGCCGTTGAAGATACAAACTTAAATAAAGGATTGTCTTTTTTGGCTTCCTCTGGATCTGTAGCACCTTTTATAGGATTATTTGGAACAGTTTGGGGAATTATGAATAGTTTTCAAGCAATAGCAATTGCTCAAAATACTAATCTCGCTGTAGTTGCACCCGGTATAGCAGAGGCTTTATTTGTGACTGCTTTGGGCCTTTTCGTTGCTATCCCCTCAACCGCTTACTACAACCTCATAACTTCTAAAATTGATAACTATTTGTCAGAGGCTGAGAGTTTTGGGAAGGACTTAGTTAATATAATTTCACGCCAAGTTAATTAATTATATGAGAAAAAAACATCGACCTGTATCTAATATAAATGTTACTCCGATGGTTGATGTTATGTTGGTTTTACTTATTGTGTTTATGGTCACAGCTCCCCTTCTAACTGTGGGTGTTCCAGTTAATTTGCCAAAAGTTGAGGCTAATTCTTTAGATGCACAAAAGGAACCACTTGAAATCTCAATTAATGAAAATAATGAAATTTACTTAGGTGAAGAATTAATACCTTTTGATGAGTTAATATTGAAAGTTAAAACTATTGCAGGTTCAAATACTGACATAAGAATTTTTTTAAGAGCTGATACCACAATTAATTATGGAGAAGTAATGAAGGTTCTTGGTGCGCTGAACACATCTGGTTTTCTAAAAATTGCTCTTGTAACGAAAAAACCAAGTTAAGTGTTTACTATTTCACTATTTAATCCTTTTAGGAACTTAATCTTATTCATTGAAAATTTCAGTTACAAAAAAAGTGATTTTTATTTTCAAATATTCTCTTTTCTATTACATCTACTAATTTTGATACCAATGATAAATTTTACTTTTGAAAAAAAAATAAGTGATATTCCAATGATTTTACCAGTTGAAATGTTCATTATTGAAGAAGAGACAGCTGCACCTGAATTTGTCGAGGAGATAAATGAAATTGTTCCAACATTTCAAGAGGAGACTCCAAAACAGAACGAAACTGAGGCTAAAGAGCCAGATATAAAAGAAATAACATCTCAAGAGTCAATTGAACCAATAGTTCAAGAAACTAATGAAGAAGTATTAGTTGATAACTCTGCAGACAAAACAAATGAATTTATCATTGATGAGAAAGTAAAACCTGAAATTAAAAAACCAGAAGAGGAGACACCTCCGCCAATTGAAAATGATTTTGAGATTAAATTAAAACAAAAACCTGAACCTAAAGAAATACCTGAACCAAAAAAAGAAATTGAGATTGTTGTCAAGAAAAAGCCTGAAAAGAAAACTTTCAATGTAAGCACTGTTCTTAAAGATCTAGAAAATCAAGATAAAGAGTTTAAGAAAGAACAGGAAACGACAGAAGAAAAACAAGACGAGGTTTTTACTGAAAAAGTTGGTCCTAAAATGACATTAGATGAATTTGATGCATTCGAGCAACAAATGATACAGTGTTTAAATTTAAATGCTGGCGTATCTAATTTAGAAAATTTAAAACCAGTAATTTATATTGAAGTCAACCCTGATAGAACCGTCAAAAGTTCCAGAGTGGTTAATAAGGAAAAATTAAATGATCCATCATTTAGAACCGCTGCAGAAGCTGCAATGAGAGCAGTGAATAATCCTGAATGTAGCCCACTTTTACTACCTGTAGATAAGTATGAAGAGTGGAAAGAAATTAATTTTACTTTTGATTTCAGCTGGATGTTTGATTAATAACAATCTAAGATAACTATTGAGTAATCGGTTAGAAATATTCTTGTGATAAAAAAAATTCTTATAGTTTTATTTTTTTCTTTTAATGCAAACGCTGCTTTGGAAGTAACTATTTCTC
Source organism: uncultured Alphaproteobacteria bacterium (assembly GCA_902546975.1). GTDB lineage: Bacteria > Pseudomonadota > Alphaproteobacteria > HIMB59 > HIMB59 > HIMB59. The sequence goes on along the minus strand of CACCLU010000001.1, from coordinate 13,818 downwards.
AAGGAAAAGTTGAACCTACTCCAATAGCCATAACACAGATTTTTGGTGCTGACTCAGACACAGCTAGATACGGAAACACACTAAGACAAATAATTTCAAATAACCTTACAAATTCTGGACTTTTTTACACTGTAAATGAGGATCTTTATATCCAATCTGACAATTTAGTCGAAAAAGTCCCACGTTTTGAAGACTGGAAATTAATTAAAGCACAATTTTTATTAAGCGCAGATGTCAGTAAAACTGACAAAGGAATCAGACTACGAATGAGGCTTTATGATGTCTTCAATGCAAAAGAAATAGAAAAATTACAACTAACTATACCCGATGAAAATTTGATAAGAAGAGTGGGTCATACAGTAAGCGACATTGTTTATGAGAGGATTACTGGTGAAACAGGTTATTTTGATACTAGGATTGTTTATGTTTCTGAAATTGGCCCTTTAGATCAAAGAGTAAAAAGACTAGCAATCATGGATCAAGATGGACATATAGATAGTCATCAATTTTTAACAGATGGAAAAAATATGGTATTAACTCCTCGCTTTGCACCAAATAAACAATTAATAACATATATGGAATACAAAAATAATCTTCCAAGAGTTTATATTTACAATCTTAAAACAGGTGAAAGAGAAATCGTTGGAGATTTTCCTGGAATGACTTTTGCACCGAGATTTTCACCAGATAGCCAAAGTGTAGTAATGTCTTTTTCAGATCCTAACAATGCAGCAAATTCAGAAATATATTTAATGGATCTAAACACTCGATCTCGCTCAAGATTAACAAACGACTCTGGAATTGATACATCACCCTCTTTCTCTCCCGATGGAAAAAAAATTGTTTTTAATTCTGATCGTGGTGGAAGTCCCCAATTATTCATTATGGATAAGAATGGCGATAACATAAAAAGAATTTCAAAAGGTAGAGGTGTGTATGGAAACCCAGTTTGGTCTCCAAGAGGTGACTTGATAGCTTTTACCAAGTTAACACAGGGGAATTTCCATATAGGTGTTATGGATGTAAATGGAAACAATGAAAGAGTGATTGTTAGGGATTTTGCTTTAGAGTCTCCTGCTTGGTCCCCAAATGGTAGATATTTAATATTTCATAGGCAAAAAAGGTCAAATCTTGATGGAACTGGTGGGGAAGTAACAATACATTTTATAGATATTACAGGATACAATGAGAGGATCATACCGACTCCAAGGGATGGAAGCGACCCAGCTTGGTCACCTTTATTGTAAAAATTCTATAGAAATCAACAAAATATAATTAATTTAAAATAAGAATTATCTTGATTTCCAAAAAATTCAGTGTTTATTTACCATAACTATAGTAAGAATATATTTACGCGGAGATTTATAATAATGTTAAAAAAATTGTTTATGCTTATTGTTGCGGGTTTTTTCCTTGCTTCATGTGCTGCTACTAAGACTGAACAAGGTGGAGACGTTGACGCAGCATCAGCTAGTTCGAGTTCATCATCAGGTGGTGAAATTACAGCTGGCACTCAAGAAGATCTGATTGTTAACGTGGGTGACAGAGTGTTCTTTGAATTTGATAGCTCAGAACTAACCGTTGATGCGCAAGCTACACTTGATGCACAAGCAGCTTGGTTAATGCAATACCCAGACACTAACATAACTGTTGAAGGCCATGCTGATGAAAGAGGTACTCGTGAGTACAACTTGGCTCTAGGAGATAAAAGAGCATTTTCTGTATACTCTTATTTAGCCCAAGCAGGAATTGACACCAATAGAATGGAATATGTAAGTTGGGGTAAAGAAAGACCAGAAGTTATTGGATCTGATGAAACCGCTTACAGTCAAAATAGACGCGGCGTTACAATAGTAAGTAATTAATTAAAAATTTCATTAAGGTGCTCTTTTTTAGGGCACCTGAAACAAATATGAAAAAAATAATTAAAATTTTGGTTATTTTTTTTCTTTTCTTTTCAAGTAACCAAGCAAGTTCCGAAAATCATAATCAGGTGTCTGTCGAATTAGACAGAATAAAAAATGATATAATTGATCTTCAAAAATTTGTTTATAAAAATGAGTCATCACTTGGCAAAAATTCTAACACAAGTGAAAAAAATAACTTAGAAGAATTAAAAATACTAATCAATGATATTTCTAAAAGTATTGCTTCATTAGAAAAACAAATATCGGATATTAAAGATGATGTCAGTAACCTTTACTCCTTATACACATCATCTGACTCTAACGAAAAAAGGATCATTGGTACATCTGATCAATTAAATATAGAAGAGAGCTCTTCAAATATTGTAGAAAACTCACAAGATAATCAATTATTAGGACAAATTAGCTTATCTGATCTTGAGGGAGATGAGGTAGAGTTAAAAGATATTCCCAATGAGGTCTCTGATGAAACAATTTCTTCATTAAGTCTTGAGAAAGAGGAACTAGAAGAAATAGAAATAAAATCTATATCAGAGGTAAATATTCCAATGCTTAATGATCTTGACAAGTTGATTAAGGAGAGAGAATTAGAGCTAAATAGGCCAATAATTAACGTTAAGGAAGAGTTAAGTAATGCAAAAGCAAGCTTTGCAAGTTTTGATAATAAGTCTGCTATTGAAAGTTTACTGTTGATAATTAATTCAAACACAGATCAAGATGAATACCTAGCTGAAACTTATTATCTTCTTGGAAGGACTTATTTTATGGAAAATGAAATAATTGAAGCTGTAAAATATTTTGGAATAAGGCACAGAGATTTCTCATCATTCTCTAAATTTAAGTCTGAAAATTATTTTTGGCTTGGAAAGTCACTCTTTAGTATTGGAGATCAAGAAAATGGTTGTTTAATAATGGAAGATCTAATTTTTTCAAATACTTACACAGAAAGTAAAGATGTGATTGACTCTGCTAAATCACTTCAAATTGAAAAAAATTGTGGTTTAATTATTGACTAAATAAATATTGCCTTCACTAAGTATAAAAAAGTATCTTCAAAATAATATAAGCGCTAATAAGAAAATATTAATTTCTCTTTCATGTGGCTTAGATAGTACAGTTTTATTTGATCTAATAATAAAATCGAAACATTTTAATAATAAAAATATATATTATTTAATTTTCGATCATCAAAAAAGATCTGAGGCGAAATATGAAATTAAACAATTTATTAAGTATTATAAACTTGCAACTAAAAATATTTTTATAAAAAAATTACCAACTAAGGATAAATTAAGTGGTTTTCAAGAAAAATCTAGATCTGCAAGATTTAGTTTTTTATTAAAATTTTCAAGAAAAAGAAATATTGAGGATATATTTTTAGGTCATCATCTTGATGATCTAAATGAAACATTTTTTATGAGAAAAATTCAGCAATCAAGCACATTTGGATTATCAAATATTTTTATTCAAAAATATAATGAAATCAAATTACATCGCCCATTAAAGAAATACTCAAAAAAACAGATTAAAAGACATGCTAATAAAAATAGATTGGTTTGGTTTGAGGATAGGAGCAATTTGGAATTAGAATATACGAGAAACAAAATTAGAAATTATTTATATTTAAGAAAACTTTTTAAACAAATTAATAGTGAAAGAATTACTTTCTCAAAAATATTTTATTTAAATCACTTACACCAAAATTTTTTTAAGAGAAAACGGAATAAAATTTTTGAAATAGACATAGAAAAATTCAATCAGTTGAATGAGATTCTTAAGTTTTTTACAGTACAATCTTTTTACTACGAGTACCGTCATTTATTAAAGAGGCAAATTCGTGATGAAAACATAAGAAATTTTGTTAAAACACTTAAAGCACACCTTATAAATAATAGAGAAATGTCAGTATTTTCAGGGAAAATTGGTGTCTTTAATAAAAAATCATGTATAAATCTTACTTAGTACTTTAAACGTATGTAACACTAACTATATTAAATATATGAAAAATTTTTCAAAAAATATTTTTGTCTGGATCATAATAAGCCTAATTTTGCTTGGATTGTTCAATGTATTTAAAAACTCTCAAAGAGATTATTCCTCAGTTACATACACATATTCAACATTATTAGATAAAGCTCAGAATGGTGAAATTAAATCTGTTGAGATTCAGGGAAATAATATTTTTGGTCAAACTATGGATGGCGTTGACTTTTCAACATACGCCCCTAGGGATCCCAATTTAATTGAAACTCTTAATGATAATCAGGTTGCTATTAATGCAAAACCTGAACAATCTGGTATGCACCCCCTACTAAGTATATTTGTCTCTTGGTTTCCAATGTTACTTTTAATCGGTGTTTGGATATTTTTTATGCGTCAAATGCAATCAGGTAAGGGTGGAGGAGCACTAGGATTTGGAAGATCAAAAGCAAAGTTACTTAATGAAAATAAACAAAGAGTCACTTTTAATGACGTTGCAGGTATTGATGAGGCCAAACAAGAGTTAGAAGAAGTTGTATCTTTTTTAAAAGATCCCCAGAAGTTTCAAAGACTGGGTGCTAAGATACCAAAAGGTGCTCTTTTGGTTGGACCACCTGGCACTGGAAAGACTCTTCTTGCTAGAGCAATAGCTGGCGAAGCTGGAGTGCCATTTTTCTCGATTTCTGGATCAGATTTTGTAGAGATGTTTGTAGGTGTTGGAGCTAGTAGAGTTAGAGATATGTTTGAACAAGGTAAGAAAAATGCACCATGTATTATATTTATTGATGAAATAGATGCTGTTGGAAGGCACAGAGGTGCTGGATTAGGTGGTGGTAATGATGAGAGAGAGCAAACCCTCAATCAGCTTCTTGTTGAAATGGATGGTTTTGAAGCTAATGAAGGAGTGATTATTGTTGCGGCAACTAATAGACCAGATGTTCTTGACCCCGCTTTATTAAGACCAGGAAGATTTGATAGGCAAGTGGTAGTTCCTGCCCCTGACATTATTGGAAGAGATAAAATTTTAAAAGTACATACAAGAAAAATTAAAATGGATAAATCTGTTAAAACTATAGCTATTGCTAGGTCAACTCCTGGTTTCTCTGGTGCTGATTTAGCAAACATTGTTAACGAAGCTGCACTTATAGCAGCTAGAAAAAATAAAAAAATTGTCACAATGGATGATTTTGAAGATGCAAAAGACAAAGTAATGCTTGGAACACAAAATAAATCAAAAATAATTTCAGATAGTGAGAAGGAAGTAATAGCTTACCACGAAGCTGGACATGCTTTAGCAAACTTACATTGTAAGCACGCCGATCCAATATATAAATCATCAATTATTCCGACGGGTAGGGCTTTAGGTTTTGTTATGAGCGTCCCTGAGCAAGATAAAGTAATTCATCGTAAAGATGAATATTTAGATAAATTAGTGGTTACAGTGGCAGCGCGAATTTCTGAAGAGTTAATATTTGGTCCTGAAAAAATAGGTTCAGGGGCTGCTGGTGATATTCAACAGGTTACAAACTTGGCTAGAGCGATGGTAACGCAAATGGGCTATAGTGATAAGTTGGGAAGGGTGAGATATACTGGCAATCAGGAGGAAGTATTTTTAGGCCACTCTGTTACACAGTCTAAAAATATTTCTGAGGAAACTGCAAGAATCATTGACCAAGAAGTTATAAACCTCGTAGAAGATGCAGAGTCAAAAGCTAGAAAAATACTTACGGAAAATATTAAGGATCTTCATATTATAGCTAAAGGACTTTTAGAATATGAGACTCTAACTGGCGAAGAAATTAAAAACTTAATAAAGGGAATTAAACCAAAAAGGGATGACGATTTATCCTCCGATAGCTCTGATGACAGCTCAGATAATAAAAAAGAAGTTGCCAATAAAGGCCCTTTACCATCTTTTACAAAAGATCAAGATTTTCCTCTTCCAAATTAACGATAAGTCCAATATTAAATACCTCTTATGAGATTATTTGGTACTGACGGGATCAGAGGCGAAGTAGGTAAGTATCCTCTGACACCTGAAAACGTGCTTAAACTTGCTAAAGCCTCATCACTTGTTTTGAGAAAGAAAAATTCAATCTCAAGAGTCGTTATCAATAAAGACACTCGATTATCCGGATATATATTTGAACCAGCTTTAACATCGGGTTTTTTATCAATGGGAATAGAAGTAATTTTGGTAGGGCCTTTACCCACACCGGCTCTTACAGTTTTAGGTAAATCCTTGAGAGCAGATTTTTCAGTAATGATTACGGCATCTCATAATCCATACAGAGATAACGGACTAAAATTCTTTTCCGGTCAAGGTTTAAAAATTTCACCAGAGGAGGAAAATAAAATTGAAGATTTATTTTTTAACTATGACTTTGATAATTTTAAAATAAAACAGTCAAATTATGGTAAAGCTATAAGACTCAAAAATGCATTAGGAAGATATTCCGAAGCACTTAAACATAGTGCAGATAGAAATCTTAATTATAGCCAATTAAAAGTAACGTTAGATTGTGCAAATGGAGCATCCTATAAGGTAGCGCCAGAGGTTTTGTTTGAATTAGGTTTAGACTTACACACTATTGGCAATAACCCCTCTGGTACAAATATTAATCAAAACTGTGGCTCTTTATTTCCTTATAAAGCATCAGATTTAGTTAAAAAAAAAAGATGTGATATCGGAATTTGTTTAGATGGAGATGGTGATAGAGTTATTATTATTGATGAAAAAGGTAATGTATTAAATGGAGAGGAAATAATTTTTATTTTTGCCAAACACTACTTACATAAAAAAAAAATAAAAAAAGGTTCTGTTTTAATCACTAACGAAGTTGCAAATCATGGTCTTGATATAGCCTTAAAAAAATTAGGTCTTAAATTAAAACGAGTAAAAGTTGGTGATAAAAATATTTTAAAGGAAATTCAAGATAATAAACATTTTTTTGGAGGCGAACCATCCGGACATTTTATATTTAAAGATGACATTTTAATTGGCGATGGTATGGCAACAGCCATTAGATTGCTCACTTTAATATTAAAAGAAAAGAAAAAGTTATCAGAATTGAGAAATGGTATCGATTTACTTGAAGAATTGAATATAAATCAAAAAATAGATCGCGAAAGATTTTACTTAAATCAAGAGAGTATTTATAAGAAATTAAATTTTTTACTAAAAAATTTAGATATTTATTACAATATTCGTCCTTCAGGAACAGAGCCACTACTAAGAGTGAACTTGCAATATCATAAAAGAAATATAAAAGTAATTACTCTTAATAAATTAAAAAAACAAATAATTAAAGTAATCTCAGATGCTTGTTAATTCTTTTGACACAAAATACTCACTTACAGCAAAAAAATATGAAAGTTTGGATAACTTATTTACTAAAATTGTAAGTTCTAACAGAAAATTTTCAAGAATTTTTACATCTGTAGTTGAAAATAAATCTTTAAAGTCATTGTCAGATGTAACTCTTCGTTCAGATATTACAGGTCAGGTTATTAACACAATTTTGACTCACGACTCAAAATCTAAACACTTTCTATATTACATGGGAGATGTTTTTAAAAAAGATAAAATGAACAGAGATAATATTAAGCAGTTTAGACAACATGGTGTTGAAATTATTAATTTATCTAAAAATGACTCTTTCACAGAGGCTTTACAGATCTTAGATAAGTTTCTAAGAAAAATTATTAAAACAAATTACACTTATGTTTTTACTGATCCAAAAATATCAAAAAATAAAAGTTACCTTCTAGACATTATGAGCCATAAAAATAATATATCTAAATTTGTCAATATTTTTAAAAAAAAAATTGATGCTCCTTTTGAATTAAATTTAGAAAAAGACTTTTTTTCTCAAGACTACCATCAGGATATTTTTTTTTATGTTTATTCAAATTCCACAAAAAAAATATTAGCCCAAGGTGGTGGCTATAAATATAAAAAAAATAAAAAAAAAATTGAGGGTTTTGGTTTCTCATGCAATGTTGATTACATTGCTGAACTAATTTAATGAACAAAGCTGTTATAGGACTTCAATGGGGCGATGAGGGCAAGGGCAAGATAGTCGATTATCTATCAGAAGAATTTGATTTGGTTGTAAGATATCAAGGCGGTAATAACGCGGGCCATACTGTTATTGTTGATGGTACTACATATAAATTAAATCTTATCCCATCTGGCATAATTCGTGGCAAAGTTTGTTATTTAGGTCAAGGTGTTGTTCTTGATCCTATTCATTTTTATAATGAGTATGGTCAAATTATTAAGACGATTGAGAGTCCTAAGATATTTTTATCTTCAAACATATCTCTTATCTTAGAATATCATAAGCAACTTGATAAAATTAATGAATTAATTTTAAAAAACGAAAAAAAAATTGGAACCACTTCTAAAGGCATTGGGCCTGCATACCAAGATAAAGTTGGAAGAAAGAGTATTAAACTATACGATTTAAAATCTAAAAATATAATTGAAGAAAAATTAGAGACAATTAAGAAGTTTTATGACCCAATACTTGAAAGTTTTGATGAAAGTAAAATTAATATTGATAAAACAATCCAAGACTTATTGAGTTTTTATGAATCAGTTAAAGAATTAATTGTTGATAATTCTTTTATCAAAAAAGAATTTAAAAATAAAAAAATATTATTTGAAGGTGCTCAAGGGGCACTTCTTGATTTAGATCATGGCTCTTACCCCTTTGTAACTTCATCAAACACTGTTTCATCAAATATTGTTATTGGTTCAGCAATGCAGGTTGATTATAAAACTGTTGGTATATTTAAAGCTTATGCTACTAGAGTTGGCAATGGGCCATTCCCATCTGAATTATTTGATAATGTTGGAGATTATATAGCCGAGAAAGGTGTTGAAATTGGCACAGTAACAAAAAGAAAAAGAAGGTGTGGTTGGCTTGATTTAGTATCTTTAAAGTATAGCTGTGAAATAAATCGTGTAGATGAACTTTGTATAACTAAAGCTGATGTATTAAATAATCTCTCAGAAATCAAGGTATGTAAGAGTTATAATTCAAAAAAATATGAGGAGGTAAATTTTAGTGATAGTGTCATTTTGGAGTCATTGTCTTTAGACGATAATGACTTTGAGTCATTTTCAAGTTGGGGCGAAATCAAAGACTTAAGTAATTTTGAAAACTTACCTGAAAATCTAAAAAAATTTATTTCATACATTGAAGAGTACTTAAGTATTCCAATAAAAATTATTTCATTAGGGCCTGAAAGAAATCAAACAATTATTAGGTAATTTTAGATTTAGTTAAAAGTTTCTGATCTGAAATTATTTTAATTTCTTCTTGAAGTTTTTTAATTGCTTTATTCTCTATTTGCCTTACCCTTTCTCTGCTTATTGAATATTTCTGACTAAGGTCCTCTAATGTCTTAGGCTCTTCATCTAATCGTCTTGCAGTTAATATTTCTATTTCTCTTGGTTCAAGTTTTCTTACAGCTTGATTATAAAGCGCTTTTCTTTTTTTTAATTCATCACCTTGTTCAACTTTTGATACAGTATCAATTGTTTCATCTTCTACTTGATCAATCCATTCTGAGTCATTTTCATCATTTAAGGGGGTGTTTAAAGAGAAATCTTGATTAAATACTCTTCCTTCCATTTGCTTTACTTCCTCTTCAGTTACTCCAAGATCATTAGAAATAGATTTAATTTGATCATTAGTAAGGTAACCATCTTCATATTTTTTAAGTTGATTCCTAAGTCTTCGAAGATTAAAAAAAAGTTTTTTTTGGGCTGCAGTAGTTCCTATTTTAACAAGAGACCAACTATGTAAGACATACTCCTGAATAGAAGCTCTAATCCACCATATTGCATAAGTAGCTAACCTAAAACCTTTTTCAGGATCAAATTTCCTTATGGCTTGAATAAGTCCTAAATTACCCTCAGAAATTAAATCAAATAACGGTAAACCATAACCTTTATAGCCCATAGCTATTTTTGCGACTAGTCTTAAATGACTTGTCACAAGCTTTTGAGCAGCTTTTGTATCGCCATTTTTAAGCCAATCTAATGCAAGCCTTTTTTCTTCTTCATCTGTCAAAATAGGAAACTGATTAATTTTTTTTAAATATGGATAAACGTCATTTTCAGAGGTAATAACAGGTAGTAAATTTTTATTTTCAATATTCATTGCAAATTTGTTTTTAAATCTCTCATGTCATCAGGTAAATCACAAGTAATTTTAATATGTTTTTCTATAATTGGATGATCAAATTCTATTTTATGGGAGTGTAATGCTTGTCGTGGAAATAATAAAATACAATCTTTTTGACTAGTAGCCATATTTGTTAATCGAAATTTTTCCTCTTTATTTAGCTTATAATCTTTATCACCAACAATTGGTAGTCCCAAACTCAAAAGATGCACTCTAATTTGATGAGTTCTACCAGTTATAATTTCACAATTTAGAAGACTAATTGAACCATGAAAAGTTTTAATGTTAGAAACTTTTGTGATTGCTTGTTTTCCAAGATTGTCTGATACATTAAACTTTGTCCTTTGAATTTTATTCCTAGATATATTTTTGTTGATTTCAACTTGCCTTTGATTAAGCACACCATATGTAAAAGCAAGATAATTTTTTTTTATATTTCTATTTTTAAACATTTCCTTAAATTTATTTTTTGAATTATGATTTTTAGTTATAACTATAACGCCACTTGTATCTTTATCAAGACGATGAACAATCCCCTCCTTTAAATACTCGTTATCATCTATTTTAAATTGGTCATTAAGACTTTCCTGTAAGTTAGGGCTATTATCTAAACCGTTTTTTTTATGTGTTAAAAGCCCAGAGGGTTTATTTAATATTGCTATATAGCTATCCTCGTATAATATTTCTATTTTAAAATCTTTGTAATTATAAGATTTAATCATTGGATATATGTTAAAAAAAAAAATTCTAATTAGTTTAGTTATAATTCAAGGCTTATTAATAATTGCAGGGATAATAGCAATTATTTTTGGTGTTTTCTATAAAATGAGTAATAACAATAATAAAACAATTACTATAAATAAAAATATTGGCTTAAATGATGTTTATTTGATTAATGAAAATCAATATCAACAAAAATTAGTTAAAGATAACAAAGCAATTTTTCAAATTGTAGATATTGAAACAAATAAAGTATTGAAAGAAATAGTTATTGAAAAAGATTAAATATATCGTGATAGCAGGATCTTCTGGTGGTCATATCTTACCTGCACTAGCTTATATAAATAACTTAAGTCTTATAAAAGATCCAAATAATATTCTTTTTATTACAAATGAAATAGGACAAAAATATTTAGGAAAAATTGAAAGTAATAAAATAAATAAAATTATTTTAAAATCAAAAAATAGATTTTTTTTTATTCTTAATTTATTATTAAAAGTATCCTTTGTATTTTTATCTAATAGGAGAATAGTTTTGATAGGTTTTGGTGGCTTTATTACAACTCCCGTTTTGATAATTTCAAAATTATTTAATATTTTTCTTTTATGTTTTAATAAAATTTATATTCATGAGCAGAATGTAATATATGGATTAGCAAATAAGATAAACTATTTTATTGCTAAAAATGCATTTATTTCATTTCCAAAAGACAATATGCGTAGTAAGGAAATATTTGTTGGTAATTTTTTTATTAATAAAAATAAATTTAGAGAAAAACTCGATCATAACTTTATAAATGTTTTGCTAATAGGTGGCAGTGCTGGTTCATTAGATTTGAATAATATTATGCTAAAAGAAATAACAAATTTTAACAGGGAATATTTAAAAAACATTAAATTCTTTATTCAAATACCTGAGTTTCAAATAAAAGTTTTAAAAAAAAAATATTCAGAACTTTTAGATAAAAATAATTGTGAATTCTTTTCCTTTAAAGATGATTTGAATCCACAGGAATACGATATAATACTTTCAAGATCCGGCTCAGGTTCTGTAAATGAAATCTTGTATTATACTAATAATGTTTATTTTATTCCTCATTTAATATCAAGAGATCAACATCAAAAATTTAATTTAGATTATTTTCTCTCCCATGATATTAGTCAAAAAAATTTTTACATTCCAAATAAAAAAAAATTAACTAGTCAATTTTATTTCAATCCACTTATTAATCCTCATTCTATCAAAAAAATAATTTGTTATATTACAAGATGAAATTTTCAGATCTATCTTCAATCAAAGTACATATTATTGGTATAAATGGCATTGGTATGAGTGCTCTAGCTATTTACTTAAAAAAAAATAATGTGGACATCACGGGTAGTGATATTACTTACAACGCTAATACTATTAACTTAGAAAAAAATAAAATACCTGTTTATATTGGCCATAAAATCTCAAACATTAAAGATAGAGAAGTAATATTTTACTCCACTGCAATTAAAAATAATCCTGAAATTAAAGAGGCAAAAAAAAATAAAATACCTTGCTATAATAGATCTAAACTTCTCCAGCTTATTTGTAGAGATAAATTTACAATTGTAGTATCTGGATCACATGGAAAAACTTCAACAACATCTTTTTTAGGTCATTTATTAGTTTGTGCAGGTCTAAATCCAACTGTGATTTCCGGGGGAATTATGCAGAATTTTGGTCAAAATATCTACCTTACTAATAGTAAATACGTTGTTGTTGAAGCAGATGAAAGTGATGGAACAGTATTTAAGTTAAATCCAAAATATCTCTTATATTTAAATGTCGATAGAGAGCATATAGATTTTTATAAATCATATTCAAATTTTAAATCAAAAATTAAAAAATATATTTATAGACAAAGTAAAAAAGACTCTAAAATTTTTATTAATAACGATGATTATTTTTTATCCCCATTAAAAAAATATTCTGGAAATATAAAAACGTTCGGTTCAAATTCGGATGCAAATTATAGTTACCAATTGATAAATTTGACTAATAAAAGGTCATATTTTAATTTTTTAATAGGTAAAAAAATCTTATTTAAAAATTTATCAACCAATCTATTAGGAGAACACAATGTTCAAAATTTGACCGCAGTTCTCTCTATTATAGACGACTTAGGATACAAAATAAAAAAATCACATATACTTAATTTTAGAGGAACAAAAAGAAGAATGAATATTCTTGGTAAATTAAAAAAAACAATATTTATATAATTAAAACCAAAATCTATAAGAACAACATTTGTTTTAGATTTAGATTTATTTTTTAAATAAAAATAATAAGAAGTAGTTGAGTCTAAAAAATTTAAAATTTTAATGTGTAATTTTTGAAATATATTGTTTAAAAGATTGACATATTTGGTGTCTATCATTGAAACCAAAGAGATTATAGATAATTTATTACAGTTTAAACCAATAGGATTATCAGTAATTAATTTATCATCTATAAGATAATGTGAAGTATAGAGATTATAATGATAATTTTGATTTTTATCGATTTTAATTTTAGAAATTTTTCTCAAATCATTTTTTTCGACAACATCTCCATTTAAATTAAGATCCTTTTGGGTTTTCTTAATATGAACATTTTGATTTGTAACAAGAATGTAAGCATCTTTAATAATGTAATTTGCTTGTTTTTCAGCTTGAACTATTGAATTCTTAATTGACTCGATAAAATCATCGAAATTTTCAATCTCTTCACCTGTATATCCTCTTGATCTAGTTTTTCCCGTTCCAATAATCGAAAATTCTTTATCGAGCTCAAAATATATAATTGTCTTAATTGAAAAGGATCCAATCTCAACAATTGTTTTATAATTATCCAATTATTTTAATCTTATAGTTTTTTTGTGAAAATTTCTCAAATCCAAAAACTTTTTATAATTTGTGCTTTTATCAATTAAATCAATATTATTCTTAATAAAATACAATAGTTTGGAATCAATCACTTTAGG